>CAWDWK010000060.1:0-104465 GCA_963805775.1 uncultured Solibacteraceae bacterium
TGCCTTGCCGTAAGTATGCAGGCGTGTCGAGATCGTCGAGGTCGAGGACTGGCTCGGGCTCGGCGACAGGTATGTGCACGGGTTCCGGCTCCGGCGGCGCAGCCGTATAGGAGAGGTCCGGCAAGGGTGCGGGGTCCGGCGGCCGCTGCTGCACTTTGATCACGGGGATTACCGACCCGCGGCGCTCGGGGATAGGCGCGTTCTCGGGCTGGAAGCCGGTGGCGATGACGGTGATCTTGACTGCGTCGGCAAGGGACTCGTTGAAGATCACGCCGAAGTTGATCTGCACATCGTCGCAGCCGGCGGCCTCGCGAATGATGGTGCAGGCTTCGTTGACTTCGTGCAGCCCGAGGCTGCTGGAGCCGGTGATGTTGATGAGTATGCCGCGCGAACCGGCGATGCGGCTGTCTTCCAACAAGGGGCAGCTGATGGCCTGGCGAGCGGCTTCGACGGCAGCATTTTCGCCGTGGCCGGTGGCCGTGCCCATCATGGCGTAGCCCATGCCGATCATAGTGGCCTTGATATCGGAGAAATCGCGATTGATCAGGCCGGGCGTGATGATGATGTCGCTGATGCCCTGCACGGCCTGGCGAAGCAGATCGTCCGCCACCTTGAAGGACTCGAAGAAGCTGGTGCCTTTGGGGACGAGTTTCAGCAGGCGGTCATTGGGGATGGCGATGACCGTATCGACGGTGCCCGCGAGACGGCCGAGGCCCTCTTCGGCCATGCGCATGCGGCGCGGGCCTTCGAATCCGAATGGCTTGGTGACGACGGCAACGGTGAGCGCGTCGAGTTCCTTGGCGAGGGCGGCGATGACCGGCGCGGCGCCGGTGCCGGTGCCACCGCCGAGGCCCGCGGTGACGAAAACCATATCCGCACCCTGCAGGAATTCGACGATGGCATCGGTGTTTTCGAGCGCGGCCTGACGGCCGATCTCGGCGTTGGAGCCGGCGCCGAGACCCTTGGTGATTTTGGCGCCGAGTTGCAGTTTGTTAGGCACCTGGCAAGCAGAGAGCGCCTGGACGTCGGTGTTCATCGCGTAGAACTCGACGCCTTCCAGGCCTTCCGCCACCATGCGGGCCACGGCATTGCATCCGCCGCCGCCCACGCCGATCACTTTGATGCGAGTGCCGGTGCGCGCTTCTTCTTCCATTTCGTACTTCAGATCGTCCATATCCATATCGCCGTCGATGATCCCCATGGTCACCTCCTTACTTCAACATTTTCTCGATCCAGGTTGCGTTTTCCTTTCGCAGCCGGGCGTGTTGCTTCAATTTTGCGGAATACATCGCGAGACCCGCGGCGGTACACCACACGGGGTCGTTCATGTCGAGCGGCCAATCCTGAATGCCTTCGGTGAGACCAAAACGAGTCTGGCATTGCAGGATTTCCTCGGCGACATCGCACAAGCCGGACAACTTGGCACCGGCGCCGGTAAGGAAGACACCGCCGATGAGCGCGCGTTCCATTCCCACGCGCGCGAACTCGCCGCGCACGAAGCGGAACAGCTCTTCCGCGCGGGCTCCCAGAATGCGATTGATGAGGTGGCGCGACACTTCCCGCGGCTGGCGATCTTCGGCGGTGGGCAACTCCACCAGAACATTCTCGGGAGAGCTTTGGGAGAGGGCGCAGCCGAATTCCATTTTGACCAGTTCGGCGTCTTCGAAGCTGAGGCACAGGCCCTGGGCGAGATCGCGCGTGAAGTGATCGCCGCAGATGCGGACGGTGGAGGCGAGGTGCATGGCGTCGCCGTAGTAGACCACGAGCTCGGTAGATTGCGCGCCGATATCGACCACGGCGATGCCTTCGCGGCGATTCTCGGGCAGAACGGCGGCATAGCAGGCGGCCAGCGCTTCGTAGACCGACTCCTCCACGGCGAGGTGCGCGGCGTTGACGGCGCCGATGATGGCGTTGTGCTCCTGGATGGACGAGGTGACCAGGTGAACGTTGATTTCCAGGCGCGAGGCGAGCATACGGCGCGGGTCGCGGTGCCCGGGATGGTCGTCCACCACGAAATCCTGCGGGAAGAGCTGGAGCACCATGCGGTCTTCCATCAACTGAACGCGGGAGGCGCGCTCGATGACGCGCCGCACGTCGGTCTGCTGGATCTCCTGCACGTAGCCGAGTTCGAGCACCCCACGGCCATTGGCGCCGCGCACGGTGGGCCCGCCCATGCCCACAACTACAGACTGGAGCGCGCCCGAGGCGCAGCTATCGACGTCGCGCAGCGCGGCGGTCACGGATTCAGCAACCGCCTGCTGATCGGCGATGCGCCCCTTGGCCCATCCCTGCGACTCGACGGCGCTCGCGCCGACGAAGCGGATGCGGCTGTTTTCCAGGACGCAAACCACCAGCCGCGTCTGACGGCTGCCGGCGTCGAGTCCTGCTGCGTAAATCGGTTTTACTGCCATTGACCCTTTTATTCCTTACCAGTAATGCGGCCATCCAACCGCAAGTCGAATATTTTCGCCTGGGGCGAGCCTTTGCGGATCTCCGAATAGTGATTGAGAAAATTTTGAAAGCGCTGCGCGTAGTTCCCTTCTCCCAGCAGGAGAGTCACTACGCGACGGTCCACCTGGGCCACCAAGCGGATGTTCTCGGGGTCGGAGACATCGACCTCCGAAACTTCCTTGGCGAGGTACCCGAGCTCTTCCTCCACCTGAAGGAAGGCGCGCACGCCGCCGCGCCGCTCGGCATCGCTCTCGCCTTCACGCACGCCGGAGAGCACCGGGAAGGTAAACTGCGCCTGGGCGGGCTGTTCCAGGAGAACGCCCTGCGCATCGATGAGCAGCGGGCCGGACCGGAAGGAGACGAAGGCCACGGGCTTGCGCTCGCGAATGCGGATCACCAGGCGGTCCGGCCAGACGCGGGAGACGGACGCGTCTTCCACCCAGTCGATGGCGAGCAGGCGGCGTCGGCGCTCGGAGAGCGGCACGGAAAAAATGCTGCGATCGAAATCCCCCGCGAAGACGCGCTGTACTTTGAAGCGCGAGGCATAGGTCAGGCCCAGAATCGTGATGGCGTCCTTGCGGTCGTGCGAGAGGATGAACTGCGGGTCGGACGCGACGTAAAGGCTGGCTTTGTACCCGGCGACAGCGGTGGAAACGCCCACGACGCTGAAAGCCAGGATGCCGAACGTCAGGCGCCAGTTGATGCGGCCGGGCTGTTTTTTAGGTTCGCGCGCCATCAGTTCGGCACCCCTGCCCGCAAGCGTTCCAGGACTTTCTCACCAGCTTGCCAGACGTTGCCCGCGCCCAGCGTGAGGACGAGATCGCCCTCGGCGGCGGCGGCCAGCAGCGCGTCCACACCGCGATCGAGCGTGCCGACATACGCGACGCCGCGGTGCCCGAACTGGCGGATGCGATCCGCCAGCGATTCGGCATTGACGCCTTCGATGGGCTTCTCGGAGGCTGCGTAGATGTCCATGACGAAGACGCTGTCCGCCTGCAGGAAAGAGCGCGCGAACTCGTCCATCAGGTGAAACGTGCGTGAATAGCGATGCGGTTGGAACAACACGTGAATGCGCCGAAACCCGCACAGGCGGGCTCCATCGAGAGTAGCGCGAATTTCCGTGGGATGATGTCCGTAATCATCCACTACGGTGATGCCGCGCACTTCTCCGCGCTTCTGGAAGCGGCGATCGACGCCGCTGAACGTTGCCAGGCCCTCGCGGATTACGTCGGGCTTGACCTCGAGTTCCATGGCGACGGCGATGGCGGCCATGGCATTGAGTACGTTGTGACGGCCGGGAATGCGCAGCGTGAAGCGGCCGAGACTGGCGGTGCGATAGCGGATGTTGAACTCACTGACAAACGGACCGCAGACAATCTCAGTGGCCTCGACGTCCGCCTGCGCAGTGGTGCCATACGTAATGGTGCGTCGGCGGATTTCGGAGAGCAGGCCCTGCACGTTGGGGTCGTCCAGGCAGACGATCACGGCGCCGTAGAAGGGCACCTTGTTGACGAACTCGATGAAGGCGGCGCGGATTGAATCGAGCGAAGGGTAATGATCCAGATGTTCGCGATCCACGTTGGTGACCACGGCGACGATGGGCGCAAGTTTGAGGAAGGAGCCGTCGCTCTCGTCGGCTTCCACTACCAGGAAATCGCTGCGCCCCACGCGGGCGTTGGAGCCGCCCATGGTTCCGACGCGTCCGCCCACTACTACGGTGGGGTCGAGGCCGGCGAAATTGAGGATGGTCGCGGTTAGGGAAGTGGTGGTGGTCTTGCCGTGACTGCCGGCCACGGCGATGCCGTACTTGAGGCGCATCAACTCGGCGAGCAATTCGCCGCGAGGGATGACGGGGATGGCGAGGCGGCGGGCTTCCTGCACTTCCGGGTTCTGTTCATCGACAGCGGAGCTCACGACTAGCGCGCGCGCGCCGGCGATATTGGACGCGGAGTGGCCTTCGAAGACACGCGCGCCCATGGCGGCCAGGCGCTCTGTGATGGGCGACAGTTTCACGTCGCTGCCCGAGATCTGGTAGCCCAAATTGAGCAGCACTTCCGCGATGCCGCTCATGCCGATGCCTCCAATTCCGGTGAAATGAAGGTGCTGGGGTCTAAAGAACATTTCCTTATCGTATTGTTTCGGCTTATCGAGCAACTGTCAATTGAAAATGTAGCAGTTAGGCCCGTGCGACCTCCTCTAAAACGTCCGCGGCGCGCGCGGCGGCGCCGGGTTTGGCAAATTGCCGGGCAGCGTCGCCCATCAAGTCCAGTTCCGCGATAATTCGACTGACAGTTTCGAACAACTTTTCCCCGGTCAGATCCGCATCGCGCACCAGGCGCGATGCGCCGCCGCGCTCCATGGCCTGGGCGTTGCGGGTCTGGTGATTGTCGGCGGCATACGGGAACGGGACGAGAATCGACGGCTTGCCGGCAGCGGCGAGTTCGGAGACGGCGCCGGCGCCCGAACGGCAGATCACGAGGTCCGCGTCGGCGAAGGCGGCGGGCATGTCGGCGATGAAGGGCACCACTTCGCCCTCGATGCCGGACTTTGCGAATGCGTCGCGGATTTCGTCGAAGCCCGCGGCGCCGGTCTGGTGCAGGATGCGTATGGGAAAGCCAGCCTTGAGGAACAGCGGCCAACTCTGCAGAGCGGCGTGGTTCAAGGTACGTGAACCCTGGCTGCCTCCGCTGATCAGCAGATGGAGTACGGCTCCGCGCGGCTTGGGCTGGATGTGGAAGAACTCTTCGCGCACGGGAAGTCCGGTGACTTCGGTGCGGCCCTGGGGAAAGAACGCGGCAGTTTCGGGAAAGGAGACGAGCGCCCGCGCGACCAGGCGAGAGATGGAGCGGTTGGTGAATCCCGGCACGGCGTTGGGCTCCATCACGACTACCGGAACGCGACGCAGGATCGCGGCGAGGACGGGCGGTCCGGCAACGTAGCCGCCCATGCTGAAGATGGCGGACGCGTCGCGGACGGAACGATCGCTACTGACGGTGGCGATGGGCAGGCGGCCCAGCGTGCTGAAAGTCTGGCGCAAGCCGACGCGGTTGAGTCCGCCGATTTGGATTTTCTTTAGCTCGAATCCCGCGGCGGGGACGAGTTTACCTTCTATGCCGTGCTCGGTACCGACGAACGAGACGTGGTGGCCGCGGGTGCACAATTCGCGCGCTACCGCGAGCCCAGGGATCACGTGGCCGCCAGTGCCTCCGCCTGCCATCAGAAAATTACGCTCCTTCATTTTTGGTGGGGCGGACCCCCTGGTCGGCGCGGGTCCCCCAGGACCCGCTCACTGCTCACGTCATGCATGCGGCACAGGCCGACGGGGGCGTCGGCCGCGGACCAGGGGGTCCGCCCCACCAACAATGCAGAGTGTGCCGTTACCCGCATACTCATCCCGCGTGCTCGCTGACGTTCATCAGCATGCCGAGACTGGCCAGGGTGCTCACCAGACTGCTGCCTCCATAACTGATCATGGGGAGCGGAATGCCCTTCGTCGGCATCATCCCCAACACTACGCTCATATGCATGAAGCCCTGGACCACGACGACCATCGTCAGTCCGAGGGCGAGAAAACGTCCGAAATCGTCGTTGATCCGCAGGGTGGCGCGGATGCCGCGCCAGAAAATGATGGAAAAACCGAGCAGCAGTCCGACGGAACCGATCATGCCCAGCTCTTCGCCGGCCACGGCGTAGATGAAGTCCTTGTGCGCTTCGGGAAGATAGAGAAGCTTCTGCCGGCCGGCCATGAAGCCGAGACCCACGGGGCCACCGGCGCCGACGGCGATCTTGGATTGCTCCAACTGGTAGTTGGTGTCGCGGGTGACCAGCGACTCTTGCAGACGCGTCTTGATGGTCCCCTGCCGGTCGAACTTCTCGATAATTTTGAACTGCGGGTCGAAGAACATCACTACGCGGGCCAGGCGGTAAGTCTTGGAGAAAACGAAGAATACCAGTCCGATCATGGCGAGCGCGCCGACGATGGCGCAGTAGCGTTTCTCCAACCCGGCGACAAAGAAGACCAGCGCAGCGGCGGCACCAAGCACAATCGCGGTGCCTAGATCGGCCACCACTACCGCGAGGATGACCAGGCCGACGGCCATCGCGGCGGGCACCAGGGTGTAACGCGGATTGTTGATGGCGCGCGCGCGCCACGTGACGAAGAACGCGAGGAAAATGACCAGTGCCGGCTTGGCAAGTTCCGAGGGTTGCACGCCCACCGGTCCGCCGAGGCGGAGCCAACGATGGTTGCCCGCGTCGGCGAAGTAGACCACGACCAGGAGGAAGAGAGACACGCTGATGGCGCTGAGGGCGACGGCGGGGTTTTGCAGTTTGCGGTAGTGCGTGCTCTTGAGGGCCATCATGATGGTCAGGGCGATCACGGCCCAGGCGGCCTGGCGTTGCACGTAGTACCAGGCAGAATGGTTGGGGCCCATCTGGGCCATGATCGCCGATGCGCTATAGACAATCAGCACGCCGGAAAAAACCATGGCCAGCACGGTGAAGAAGAGGATCCAATCGGTTTTGAGTCTTTGGGCCATATCAATCTTTCGCTTGCAACTGGTTCACAATCTGTTTGAAGAACTGGCCGCGGTGCTCGTAGCTCTGGAACTGGTCGAAGCTGGCGCAGGCGGGGGCAAGCAGCACGGTGTCGCCGGGCACGGCATGCGCGTAGGCATGGGCGATGGCCCCTTCGATGGTATTCGCCTGGACCAGCGGAACAGCGCCCTGAAGCTGATCGGCGATCTTTGGGGCGGCGGCTCCAATCAGGAGGGCGGCGTGCGCCTTGGCGGCGAGCGGTTCGCGGAGAGCCGTGTATTCCAGGCCCTTGTCCTTGCCGCCGAGAATCACCCAGAGGCCGCCGGGAAACGCGTCCACGGCTTTGAGGGTGGCATCCACGCTGGTCGCTTTTGAATCGTTATAGAACTCCACGCCGCTGAGGGCGCGCACGAATTCCAGGCGGTGCTCGACGGCGTGGAAGGTGCGGACGGCGGCAGCGATCGCCTCGCGAGAGACACCGGCGCGGGCGGCCGCGATGGATGCCGCAAGCACGTTTTCGATATTGTGGCGGCCGCGGATGGGGATCTCGCCAGCCTGCATCAGGAGCTTGCCGTCGAGGATGAGTTTGTCGCCGCAGAGCATGGCGCCGGGCTCCACTTTTCTGCGGCTGCTGAACCACTGCGGCGTGGCCGCGGTGCGTGCGGCATAGGCCACGCAGACGGCGTCGTCGGCATTAAGCACGGCGTAATCGCCGGGGTGCTGGGTCTCGAAGAGGCGGCCCTTGGCGGCGGCGTAATTCTCGAAAGTGTGATGACGGTCCAGGTGATTCTGCGTGACGTTAAGCGCCAGGGCGATGTGCGCGCGAAATTCGGAGATGGTCTCCAACTGGAAGCTGGAGAGTTCCAGCACGTTCCACCCGTCGTCGGAGGACGTATCGATCATGGCGGTGACCGGAACGCCGATGTTGCCGCCCACTTGAACGGTGACGCCAGACTCGCGCAGGATGTGCCCGACCAGGCTGGTGGTGGTGGTCTTGCCGTTAGAACCGGTGATGCCGATGGTGCGACCCTTAAGGAACGGTGCGGCGAGTTCAACTTCACCGATGACGGGCACGCCGCGCCGGCGCGCCTCCTGGAGCGGCGCGAGATCGGCCGGTACGTCGGGAGAGAGCACGATGAGCTCGGCGGATTGAAAGACCTCGGGAGTTTGTTGGGCGAACGGGATATTGAGTTCGCGGACGCCGGGGAGCTCGTCGAGCGGCTTGAGGTCTGTGGCACGCACCACGGCACCCTCGCGGACGAGCAGCGCCGCAGAGGCTAGCCCGGACTTCTTCATGCCGACTACTAGCGCGTGTATGCCCTTGAGGTTCATCGGAGTTTCAGCGTTGTGAGCGCGAACAGCGCCAGCACCAGGCCGGCGATCCAGAAGCGCGCGATGATTTTCGATTCTGTCCAGCCCAGCGCCTCGAAGTGATGGTGTAGGGGTGCCATTTTGAAAATGCGCTTCCCGTGGCGTAACTTGTAGCTGCCCACCTGCAGGATGACGGAGACAGCTTCCACAATGAAAATGCCGCCGATGAAGAGCAGCAGGACTTCCTGCTTGATGAGCACGGCGACCACAGCCATGGCGCCGCCCAGGCCGAGCGAACCGACGTCGCCCATGAAGATATCGGCGGGATGCGCGTTGTACCAGAGGAAGCCGAGGCTGGCCCCGGTCATGGAGCCGCAGAAGATGGTGAGCTCGCTGGTGCGCGGATTGCGCGCGAGTTGCAGATACTGGGCAAGATCCTTGTGACCGCCGGCGTAGGTGAGGATGGTGAGAGCGCCCGCTGCGATCACCATTAGGCCGATGGCCAGGCCATCGAGACCGTCGGTGAGGTTGACGGCGTTCGACGAGAAAACAACGACCAGGGCCACGAAGATACAGAAGGGCGCGACACCGATCACGTAGGTCCACGGGTTAGCCATCAGGTTCGGCATCAGCAACGACGGCTTGAACGTCTTGAAGAACGGGAAGTTCATCGCGGTATTGAAATCGCCCCAGGTGCGCATGAAGAGCAGCGAGGCCGCGAAGAAAAAGCCCACGATGAACTGATAGAAGAGCTTGCGTTTGCCGCTGATGCCAAGATTGCGCTGCTTAGTGATCTTGGCGTAGTCGTCCAGAAAGCCGATCCAGCCGAAGGCGAGCAGCGTGATGGTGGCGATCCACACGTAGGGATTGCTGAGGTCTGCCCAGAGGAGCGTGGGGACCACGATGGAAATGATGATCAGGACGCCGCCCATCGTAGGCGTCCCGGCCTTTTTCTGGTGCGACCGCGGGCCTTCCTCACGGATGTATTGGCCGATCTGAAAATAGCGGAGCTTGTTGATCAGCCAGGGGCCGAGCGCGACACAAAGGAAGAGCGCGGTAAGGCTGGCGAAAGCCGTACGTGAGGTGGTGTAGCCGAAAACGCGAAGCGGGCTGATCCGCCGGTAGAGCTGTTCGTAGAGTAAGAAGTAAAGCATGGGAGCTACGCCGTGAACCTTTCCAGCGCCTTTTCTACTTTGACGCCGCGCGACCCCTTAAACAATATGGCATCGCCCGATCGCGCTACCTGGCGGACGCGATCGCCGGCCTCGGCCGGGTCTTCGAAGAACTGCGCTTCGACCCCAGCCTGGGCAGCGGCTTCGACCATGGCGCGCGCCGCCCCGTGGACGCCAATCAGCAGGTCCACGCCTCGCCCGGCGGCGTAGCGGCCTACCTGACGGTGCAATTCTTCGGCGGCGGATCCAAGCTCCAGCATCTCACCGAGTACGGCGATGCGGCGAGCCGCGGGCGTCTCGCGCAACACGTCCAGCATCGATTGCGCGGCCTCCGGATTCGAGTTATAGCAATCGTTCCAGATGACGATGCCGTGATGTAGGGTGCGCTCGCCGCGCATATTCCCCACGTTGAAGCCGGCGACGGCCGGACGCAGACGCTCCGGCGCGATCTGAAAGACGTGAGCCACCGCGATAGCAGCTAACAGATTCATTACGGCGTGACGGCCGGACATCGAGCTTTCAAAATCCACGCCGAGAGCGCGAAACCTCGACCCCGCGGCGCCGTATTCTACATTTTCAGCGCGCACATCCGACCCCTCGGAGAAGCCGAAGGTGACGGAGCGCCCGGGATGGAATTCGCGGAAGCGGGAGACGCGCAGGTCGTCGGCATTGAGCACGGCGACGCCGTCGGGCGGCAGTCCTTCGATCAATTCACGCTTGGCTGCGGCAATGCCTTCGATGGAATCGAAGAACTCCACGTGCGCGTAGCCGACGTTGGTGACTACCCCGATGTCGGGCTTCGCGATGGCGGCGAGCCGGCGGATTTCTCCCGCATGGTTCATGCCCATCTCGATGACACCGGCGCGGCATCCATCGGGGAGGCGTAGCAGCGAGAGCGGCACGCCGACGTGATTGTTGAAATTGCCGGTGGTCTTGCCGACGGGCAGATCGGTTTCCAGCAGATGCGCGATGGCGTCCTTGGTAGTGGTCTTGCCCGCACTGCCCGTCACGCCGATCACCTTTCCTCCCCACTTTTGGCGCGCCCATGCGCCCAGGTCCTGGAGGGCGCGCTCCGTATCCGGCACGACGAGTTCGCTGGGCAGGCCCGTCGCGCGATCTACCACTACCGCCGATGCGCCTTTGTCGATGGCGGCTTCGAGAAAATTATGCCCGTCGTGGTTGGGGCCGCGTAGCGCAAAATATACGTCACCCGGATTCTGTGTCCGTGTATCCACACTCCAACCGGCGACTGCCAGCGGCGGCGGGTGGGTATCGGCGCCAACGGCAAGCGCAACTTCTTGAAGATTCAGGGTCATGGTTCACTGGGTCTTGTGATACCCATAACCTTTCAGCACTTCTCTCGCCACGGCGCGGTCGTCGAAGTCGATGGTTTTGTCTTTCAGCACCTGATAGGTTTCGTGGCCTTTGCCCGCCAGTATGACGATATCGCCCTCGCGCGCTTCCTTTAGGGCCTTGCGGATGGCGGCCTGCCGGTCGGGTTCGACGATGTGCGGAACGTCCACGCGGCGGACGCCGACCAGGGCATCGTTCATGATCGCCAGCGGATCTTCGGAGCGCGGGTTGTCGCTGGTGAGGACAACGAAGTCGCTGCCTTCGGCGGCAGCCAGGCCCATCAGGGGACGCTTGGCGCGGTCGCGGTCGCCGCCGCAGCCGAAGAGGGTGATGACGCGCTTCGGGTTGAGCCCGCGAGCCACTGCGATCACGTTGCGCAGCGCGTCGTCGGTGTGCGCGTAGTCCACTACAACGACGAAGGGCTGGCCTTCGTCGACGCGTTCGAAACGCCCGGGGACTGCTTTCAGGCCAGCAATTCCGCGCGAGATCACTTCCGGGGCAAGACCGTAGGAGAGACCGGCGGCACAAGCGGCAAGGATGTTATAGACGTTGATCTTGCCAATCAGCGGGGATTCGACCGGGAAGCGTAGTTTTCCGAACTGCAGGTCGAAGCGCAGCCCGCCGAAGCTGGAAGCGATGTGGCGCGGCCGCAGGCCGGCTTCCGGACCCAGTCCGTACCAGAGGACTTCGGTTTTGGGATGAACTTTAATGTCGCGCGCCCACTCATCGTCGCGATTGAGAACGGCATAGCGCGGCGGCGCTCCCCCGGCGCCTGCGAAGAGCAACTGCTTGGCGGCGAAATAGGCCGGCATGTCGCCGTGAAAATCCAGGTGGTCGCGCGTCAGGTTGGTGAAGATGGCGGTGTGGAAGTTGAGGCCGTAGACCCGGCCGAGCGCCAGGGCGTGGGACGAAACCTCCATCGTGACGTGCGTGCCGCCCACGCTTTCGAGCTCGGCGAACAGACGCAGAAGATCGAGCGATTCCGGCGTGGTGTTGACGGCTTTGAGGACGCGGCCCGCCAGGTGATACTCGATGGTGCCGATCATGGCGGTGGTCTTGCCGGCGGCGCGCAGCACGGAATCGACCAGGTACGCAGTGGTAGTCTTGCCGTTGGTCCCGGTGATGCCGGTCAGAAAGAGGCGTTCGTCGGGCCGTCCAAAGAAGTTGCGGGATGCGAGCGAGAGCGCCTGACGGCCGTGCGCCACCTGGATCCAGCGGCCGGCGAGATCGGGCGGCGCGGCCGATTCGCTGATCACGGCCAGGGCGCCATGGGCCAGCGCATCGGCGGCGAACTGGCGGCCATCGGCCTTACTGCCGGGGAAGGCGAAGAAGAGGGATTGCGGGGAGACGCGGCGCGAATCGAACTCGATGGCGGCGACCTGGGATTGGGCGAGTTCGGGCGCCAGCGGCTGGAGCAGCGCTACACCCGAAAGTATTTCGCCTAGATTCATTGAGCAAATTGTACGCGGATGCGTTCCCCCTGATGTAGAGGCGCGCCCGGCGGCGGCGATTGCACGCGGGCGATACCGCTCCCGTCGGGAAGGATGGACAGACCTTTGGCGGCGGCTTCGGCGAGCACGGCACGCATCGTCATGCCGCGGAAATTGGGGACGCGCGGCCCTTGCGGTTTGGGTGGCGCTGGAGGCGCGGCTTGAGGCGGTCCGTAGACAGGCAGTGCTGTCGAGGGCAACCCCTCCCTCACGGTCGGGGCTCCGATCCGAGCCGCGACCGTAAGGGAGGGGTTGGCTTGGGTTTCCGCCTCCTCGGCTCTTCCAGCATGTCGGCCGGCGGCGGAGCGAGATCTGCGATGGCCAGATCGTTGAGATCTTCCGGGTTCTTGGCGACCAGCGTCGGCGTAACGTTCTCCGGCAGGTCCTTCGGAACATCGAAGACGCGCAGGGCCTCTCCGGCGACGACTTTGAAAACCGGCGCCGCCGCCTGGCCGCCGAATCCGGCTTCGCCGTGAGTGCCGTTCAGCGTGACGACCACCACGACCTGGGGATTGGTCATCGGCGCGAAACCCATGTAGGAACCGTTGTAAGTGTGGGTGTAGTGCCTGGACGCGTAATCGTAAATTTGCGCGGAGCCGGTCTTGCCGCCGCTGGAATAGCCGGCCAGCCGGGCGCGGCTGCCGGTGCCCACCAGCACCACGCCTTCCATCATCTGGCGCATGGTGATGGCGTTCTCCGGCTTGAGCACGCGGACGGGGGCCGGCACGGGCTCGACACGATCGCCGCGCTTCAACACCAGGCGCGGCTTGACCAGCAACCCGCCGCTCGCAATGACGGACGCGGCCTGGGCGAGTTGCAGCGTGGTGACGCTCACTTCCTGGCCCATGGATACCGAGGCCAGGGACGTCTTGCCCCAGCGCTCCAACCGGTACACCTTGCCGGGCGATTCGCCGGGCAGCGGCAATCCTGTCTTCTGCCCGAAGCCGAAGCGCGTCATGTAGTCGTGCATGTTGACCTGGCCCACTTTTAGCCCCACCTGGATCGCGCCGATGTTGCTGGATTTGGCGAGCACGGTGGCCATGGGGACTACCCACATGCCGGCATGAGAATCGTGAATCGTGCGGCTGAACAAGGTGAGCTTGCCGCCATTGCAGTTGATGGGGCTTTCGGGACGCAGGCTGGTGGTTTCCAGGGCCGCCGAGAGCGTAATGACTTTGAACACCGAACCGGGCTCGAAGGGGACGCTGAAGGCGTGGTTCATCCGCGGCTTGGTGCTCTCTCCACGCTCCACGGGAATATTGGGATCAAAAGTGGGATAGCTCGCCATCGCCAGGATGTCGCCGGTGTCCGGCTTCATCACCACGACGCTGCCCGAGTTGGCATTGTGCGCAGCCACGGCGGCGGCGATTTCGCGCTCGGCCACAAACTGCAGGCGCTCATCGATGGTCAGCGTGAGGGAGGTGCCGGGCTTGGCGGGAATCGTAGTCTGCGGCGCGATGCCGCGGCGGTGAACGTCGGTCAGCAGGCGGGTGCGGCCGGGCGTGCCGCGGAGTTCCTTGTCGAGCCCCTGCTCGATGCCGGCATTGCCCTTCTCTTCGAAATCGACGGAGCCCAGCACGTGTGCCGCGAGCGTGCCGTTCGGATAGTGACGCTGGCTTTCAATGGACAGGCTCACCCAATCGATGCGCGATTTCAGGTTGAGCAGGTTGTCGTACTCTTCGGGAGTGAGTTTGCGCTTGATGGTGAGGAAGCCGCGGTGCGCATCGGCGGCCTGTTTGATCTTCAGGTAGAGGTCGGCGCGGTCCATGTGCAGAAGGTAGCCGAGAAGATCGCTCGCCACGCCGATGTCCACCTTCATGGGATTGATGAAGACGGAGCGCGACGCCAGGCTCATGGCGAGCGGCCGTCCGTCGCGGTCGAAGATCGTGCCGCGCGGCGCGGGTATTTCGACCACCACTTCCTGGATGGAACGGGCCGCGGCCGCGTACTCCCGGTGATGGACCACTTGCAGCGAGATGAGATTTTTGAGAATTGCCCCGCCCCACAGCAGGATTATGACGGCGAGACATGTAAGACGGCGCTCGACCATGATGCACAGCGTGAAGAATCCACGCCTCCAGTCTCCTTACTTCGCCATTGCAACCGCACCCTGGGGCTTGCCTTCCAGGTGGAAGACCTGGCCCGAGGACGGAGCTACCAGATTGTTTTCGCGCGCCAGTTGATCCAATCGCGCGGGGCTGAGCAGCTCGGCTTCCTGTAGATCCAGGCTGCGGTGCTCTTCCAGCAGGCGCCGCTCTTCAATCCGAAGGGCTTCCAGTTTATAGCCGGCGATGGTGGTGGCGACGGACGGCGCAAAGGCGCTGGTCAGCAGGACGGCGAGCACACAGGCGGCGCCAATGGCGCTCCAGCAGGCTCCACGCGATTTCGGATCAGCCTCGCGAACTAAGCGTGAATTGTCGATACGTTTGTTGTAGAGGAAGAGGTGCTCATGCGGCAATGCACGCAACTGGAAAGGGTCGCGTACCGGGCGCAACCGATTGCTCCTGGTCGCGGCTTCCGGGCCGTGCGGGGCTTCCGCCGGGGCCTCGTTCTTTTTGAAAAACGCTGGTAGCGTCGCCATGGTCTACTGGTTACCTCCGTGCCCGCGTGGGGCTCAAATCATTTCCAGCGCCCGCAGCTTGGCGCTGCGTGACGCCGGGTTGGACGCACTCTCTTCGTCGGTCGGCTGCAACGGATGTTTGGTGAGGATTCTGAATCGCTCAGAGTATCCCAGCGCTTTGAACTTTTCCTTTACCGCCCTGTCGTCGCTGGACATGAAACTGATCACCACCATACGCCCGCCGCTCCTCAGCAACTCCGGACCGATTTCGAGCAACCGGTCTAATTCCTTCGGCTCATCGTTTACCGCCATTCGCAGCGCCATGAATGTCTTGGTGGCGGGGTGCAAACGGCCCGTCCTGGGCACGGCCCGCTCCACTACATCGGCCAGATGCAGTGTGCTCCGTAAGGGCCGTGCTCGGACGATTGCTCTGGCTATCTTCCGCGCCCTCCTTTCCTCGCCCAACTGAAAAATCAGATCGGCGAGTGTCTTTTCGTCGGTGTGATTGACAAGATCGGCTGCCGTAGTGCTAATGGTTTGATCCATTCGCATATCGAGCGGCCCATCTGACATGAACGAAAAACCTCTGTCCGGCGCCGTGAGCTGATACCGGCTGACACCCAGGTCCGCCAGCAGCCCATCCACCTTCTCAAACCCCGCCTGCTCCACCGCGTCCGCCAGTGAGCCGAATCCGCCGTAATGAAAGCAGATCCGATCGGCCCAGGGGGCAGTGTTGGCACGCGCCATTTCCAGCGATCGCGTATCGTGATCGTTCGCAATCACGGCGCCCGTGGTCAACTGACGGGCGATCAAACCCGTGTGCCCGCCGAGTCCCGCCGTGGCATCCAGATAGATGCCGTCGGGTCGAACCGACAACAGTTCGATGGCTTCCACGGGCATTACCGGGACGTGCATACGGCATCACTTCATTCCCGCCTGCCGCAACTTTGCCCGGTCCGCCACCGGCTTGACCGTCGCCGCACGCTTGCGCTCTTCGTAAATCGTCTCGCTCAAAACTTCGATATGTCCGCCAAAGGCGTACAGGTGAACCGGCTGATCTTCCAGCCCAAGCTCCCTGCGCAACTCCGTGGAGAACAAGACCCGGCCCTGCGCGTCCATCTCAGTCTCCGCGCCCAAATCGGCCGCATTGAAAGCCAGATTTTCCGCCGCTTCCGGGTCCTCGGAAAAGGTCTCCAGGAACTTTTCCGTTTGCTTCCAGAAGACAATCGGATACACTTGCGCTATGCGACGGTCAAGACTCGTCACAAAAAGCCGCTTGTCCTCGAACTTCTCCAGGTACTCTTTGAACGCGGCCGGGACCTTAATTCGACCCCTGTCGTCCATCCTGGCGGGGTACATTCCACGCGGAGGCTCGATTTCAGGCGCCTGATTGGGTTTTTCGTCCACTTTTCATCACCAATCTATCCACTTTTGGCCACAACCCATAGTATAGTGAACCCTTCACGTATTGCAAGCAGTTTTTTGCAGATATCGCTGATAGGAAAAGGGGTTAAGCTTACACAACCAGAGCTACACGGATTGCGCGGCACACTACCTATTGATTTTGAGTGAAGAGAAGGCGAAGAGAGGAGAGAAGGAAAAGGGGCGAGCCGGGCTCGCCCCTTTAGATCGAACTACTGAATGGGAAGTTTGCTGGCGTTGCTGAATCGCGTCTGGCTGTCGTTAGGTACATTGACGGCGACGCTTAGCACAACGTCGTTCCCCGTCGTGGCATTCGCCGGGACCTGGAACGAGACTTCGTTGACACCGATCAGATTGGGCGAGACTCGCGAGGTGAATACGGGAGTGCCGCCGTTGGCGACGCCGACGATCACCTGGCCGAGAATCAACGAGTCGGTACCGGGGACAGGCACCGCGCCGGTAGCGATGGGCGGGGCTGCCGGACCCAAACCAGTGACAAAGACCCGGACCGTTTCACCGCGGCGCGCCGGGTTCTGCAGGGTGACGAAGCTGCCGTCGGGCCGGATCACGACCGCGCGGGCAACGCCGTCGCTCATGACGGTTTGGAAGATGCCGGGGGTGGCGCTCTGCACGGGCATATTGACCGTGGCCGAGCCGCCGCCGACACTGATCGACGATGGGTACGCTGGCGGCCACCGCCGTTTCGCAGGGAACCTCGAAGGTAAGCTGCTCCACGCCGCTGACGTTGCCCACACTATAAATAGGTGCGGCCACATTATTCACGGTGACCGTGTCGTTGGCCAGCGTGGTGCCCCAGGGACCGAAGGCGTTGGTATTGAGCACCAGTCCCTGAATATTGGGGGCCAGGCCGGAGCTGAGTACGGTGACCAGGCTGCACGGCGAGAGCGCGGCAAGCCTGTTCAGCCCACCGGCGTTATAGAAGCTGCTGGTGGACAGAACCGGACCCGGGGGAATGATGGTCAGGCTGAAGCTCTGGGAGATGCTGCCGATGAAGGCGCTCACGGTCACGGCGCCGGCCGTGGCCCCCGCCTTCACGGTGACTTGCGCTTTGCCCGTGGCATCGGTGAGCGCGGAAGTCGCCGAAAGAGTCGCTCCCCCGGTGATAGAGAAGCTTACCGGCTGGCCTACCACAGGCTGGCCATTGGTGCCCATCACCTGTACGACCAGCGGCGCACCGAAGCTCTGTCCCGCCTGAGCGCTCTGCATGTCGCCGGACACCTTCGTGATCGAGGAGATCTGGACGTTGGCGGACAGGGTAAAGGTGGTGGAGATACTACTGTTGGAGCCGGTGAGAGCCGCCTTGACAGTGACTTGTCCAACTGCGGAGGGCGAGAACGTGACGGTGGTTTGCGTCTGGCCCTGTGAATTGGTCGTGGTCGAGGACTGGCTCAAAGTCGCCGCGCCGGCGGGAGAGACCGTCCAGGCCACGCTCGTATTCGCGATGGTCACAGCGCCGGTGGAGTCGGTGACTTTCACCACCAGCGGAGCGGAAGTCTGGCCGGGGTTGATGCTCTGGCTATTGCCGCTGACGATACTGATGAGTCCGGGGTTGACAGCGGTCACAGCGACTTGAATGCCGGTGTACTCGTCGTACGCGATGGGAGGCGGCTAGAGGTTGGGGACTGATGGTCTGATCGAACTGGGCGGGGTCCAGACCACCGAGCAGTGCGCTGACCGGGCCATTACCGGCGACCGGACCGAAGACCGGGTAGCAGGTGGCATTGCCGCTGGCATCGGTAAGGACGCTGCCAGGGTCGGCCCCTGCACCGGTAGCGCAACTGGCGGAAGGCAGATTCTTGGGATCGGGGCTGAGGAGGCGCAGGGAGACGTTAGGGATCGGCGTTCCGCGGGCATCGATGTGAACCACGACAGGACTGGTGCCGGTGCTGCCGGCAGGTCCGTCAGCGGCGCTCCAACGCGGAGCAATGAGCTGCGAAAAGGCGAGCTGCGCGTTGAAAGAGGGGTCAGTGAGCGCCTGGGTCTCCGTAAAGGTGGCGCTGGCGGTATCGGCCGTGGCGGTGATCACGCTTTGCAGAAAGCGGCATCCCGATGGAGCCGAACTGAAATCCCTGCGAGAGCAGGTTGAGCGAGAGTCCATTAACGTCAGTAGTGGTCGTGGCGTTGAAAACGGGCTGTCCGCCGTTGAAACTCACCTGTTGCCAGTTGACGGTCTTGCCGGCGATCGGGTTACCGGAAGCGTCGGTCACCTTCACGACCATGGGGTAAAAGAACGTGTTTATCTTAAATGCGCAAGTCGGGCAAATCAACTGGCCGTTGCCGGAGATGATCTGCACGCTTTGCGCGGTTGCCTGCGCGAACGCCGTGGGCGTAAGAAGAATCGAAATTAAAAATGCCGTGACTAACGTTGCTTTGAGTCTGTCCAAGACTGCCTCCTCGTTCCCGTAGGAACATGGTTGGATTCGGATGGACGCGGGAGAATTTCAGTCTAGCACTTTCCGCGATCCCAGTGTCCACAAAAAAAGGGGGAGAGCCGAAGCCCTCCCCCCGAGTTGAATCGACTGCTTTCGTTTCTAGTGGGCGCCGTTTTCGGACGTCGTCGTATTGACGTTCAGACGTGGTGCCGGTACCCGGATCGTTGATGACTACCGCCAGGTAGCCCATGGCGAGGTTACGTGCACCAACATCGCTGATGAACGCAAAGCCGTGAGCAAACTGGAAGTTGCAAACTGCGAACATGTAGCCCTGGAAGCCAGGAGCCATGGTGGACACAGTGTTGGCGAACGTTGCGCCGGCCGCAATGGTTCCGGTGTTGAAAGGCGCCGGAGCAGTGGTCGGAGCGGAGGTGGTGCCGCCGTACCACGTCAAGACGCAAGAGCCGGACTGTGCGCCAGTGGCGTTGCTGCCAGTGGTAAACGAATCTTGCGAGGTATTCGCAACCGTCAAACCGGTGTCGAAGCCGGCCTGATTGGTGATATACGGATACAGCAAGATCGTACGGCATATGTTGATCGTGAACAGAGCCCTGGCTGCGAGGGAATCACCAGCGAAGCGCGGGATCGTCAAGGTGCTGGAAGCCACGCCGGACGTTGCGGTCGGGGCGAAGCTCAGGTTGACTGTGGCCGATCCCGGCAGCGGGGTGTTCTGGGCGACGTTGGCGATGTAGGTGGTGTAGACCGCGAACTTGAAGCTTTCAATCGTGTTCGGGTTGGTGTTCACCGCTTCCCATACCGCAGTGCCAGTTCCGTTGGCGATGGAGACTTCGGCGATCGGTACGTTGCCGCCGCTGGGACCGTTGTCCGTAGCGGGCACGGACGGGAAGAAGCCAGAAGTGCCGGCGTTGCCGTCGCTCAGTGGTTTCACCGTTGACGAGCTGGGCATAACCAATATAGCCGGCTGCGGGTTGTTGGCATTGGCCGCGCTGCCGCCGACGACGGCCGGAGCCGGGACGAAGGAAGCGGCGTTGTTCACGTTCGAAGTCGACACGAAGATGCGCACGCCGGCCGGAACGTTATTGAAGGTGGCCTTCAGGCGGGTTCCGTAATCGGCCAAGACCAGCGGTCTGGCCGCCGAGCTGATCGGGGAACACGAAGTTGGATTCGGAGTTGTAGATAGCGCCCGGAATGTTCTGGGGCGGGTTATTGCACTGCCCGTAGCCGGGGATAGCCTGGCCAGCATAACGACGTGTTGGACTGGGCGAGGACCCTAGTCTTAAACGCCGTACCAAAGTTCTCCGTGAACGTTAGAATGGCCACGGCAGCCTTGGTGGTGGTGCTGCACTGGTTGAGGTTGTTCGAATTGCTTTGGCTGGTTCCGGCAGTGGCCGTGAGACCGGGGCTGACAAACCCGACGATCGGAGCCGGATTCACGATCGGCAGCGAAGTGGCGCCGCTGATCACGATGGATGCCTGAACCGGCGAAGCGCCTGATGCGGAACCGCCAGCCAGGGGCTGAGCGTTTACGCGAACGTTGGTGATGCGGAAGACGAGCGAAGCCGTCGTGCGTCGGCGGCAGAACGGGAACACCGAAGAACGTCACCGAGTTGGCATTAACTACGCCCTGATACACGTTCGGGAGCGAACGTGCCAGTCCCGGCGAACCGCCTGGATCTGCCGGCCCGACCCGAGCCGGTGGCGACCGTCGCCGTGCAACCCGTCAGCGGGGTGGTGCAAAGCGTCTGCGGCAGGCGGTCGCATAGGTTCCGATGGCCGGAGCCCGGCTCATCGATGAGCAACAAGGCTTCCGACGTGTTGTTGAGTTCTGTACCCCGATGCAGTGATCGGCAGCAGGCGGCTGGTCACCGTGGTGTTGTAAAACACCGTAATGTTGACCATTGGTCAACGGGTAGTCCCGCTGCGCGGGCGCTGTACCACCCGTGCAACTGATGGCGATATCACCAGTCTGTTCAGTGAAACCTTCACCGCGCAGTGCCGGCGTGACGGTCACGTTACTGGTGCAGGCCAACGGAGTGCCCTGCGCGCCAGCAAGCCCTGCAAACAGGGCTAACACGGCGAACGCGATAATGCATCTGCGAAAATCTACCATTTCCTTCTCCTTGTGAATTTCGTGAATTTTGAATTGAATCGGTCGAAGTTCTCTTTCAACCTGAGCCTCAAAATTTGAAGTCTCAAAATCTCTTCAGCCAACCTAGGGAACTTCTCCGTGTCGGGCGGAGAGTCGTTTTCCGAAAGCCATTACAGCGATCGGGCCTAACTGAAAAACCTTACCTGCGGCACATGATCGTTAGTTCTTCTGTCTTCTGTGCTCGACAAGTACAAATACAAAATTGCCATTGAAACCAGACGCGGTAAAGATATTGATAGCTGATTGCCCGCGGCATGTCAAGAGAAATCCTTCCCCTTCAACGCGAAACGGCGTGGCAGCCAGTGGAGTCCCGGTGCAAAACGATGCTCGCCCGATTTAATCATGTTACTGGGTTCACAGTCAACAGTTTCACACCAGATCATCTCTTTTTTTCTCATTACTACTGTAACGCTACTACTACCGAATTGCTCTGCTGACCCCCAACTTTGAGGGTAAGGGGAATACTTGATCCGGGAGGAGTACTAACCGGCACCGTCACGTTCACCTGATATAGGCCGATAAAGCCCGGCGCCAGTCCTGCATAACGATGTCGTGAGCTCCGTCCCATTCAACAGCACGGTTACTGGGGCACTCGTGTTGAATAGCTGCCCGCTCTGTGTCACCGCGCCCAGCCCTGTGGCGAAAATAACCAGTGACTGTCCCCTTGGCAGGGGGTTGGAAGGTCCGACGAGATTGAAATTCTGATTCGTAATCGCCCCAACCGGCGGGTTTCCTATTAAGAAGATCCCTGGAGCCACCGCCGAAACCGTCACAGCCTGCTGTGCCGATCCGTACACCGACTGAACGCGTATAGTATGCACGCCTGGTGCCATTGTTAGCGGCACCTCGGCATTGATCTGAAACGGCGTCGCGAACAGCAGGCGCATCGTGGTTCCATCCATATCTAACGTAGTAGCTTTCCCCATCCCCGAGAGGCCGGTGCCAAATATGGATACCACTCCGCCAGGGGCAATTCCGGGAGCGAAGGTGGCACCATTGACGACGGAGGCCGCCGTGAAGCTGACACTCTGCGGTGCCAGGGAGAGGTAGAACTGCGGGCGGGTCGCCTGGTAAGTCACGGGGGCGCTGCCCGAGAGATCGCTGAACGACCCGCCGGGTGCGAGGTCGGTAAGTTGCGCGTGGAAGGGTTGCCCCGTCCCGATCTGGATCTGGTAGGCCGGCTGCGCGCCATCGCACACCGTAAGACGGGAGAGCAAGCGCGCCAGCGGCGGGGTTGCCCGAGGAATCCACCGAATCGAAGGCTTCGAAGGGCTGCCCGCAGGGTCCGGCCGCGGAACTAATGTCAGTGGCCAGGGATTGGAGCAGCGCGGCGGGTTGTGAGAGGGCCGCCACCAGGAACCGCGTGGAGAGCGGACTGCGCAGGGCGAAGCGTGCGACACCGCGCAGCGTAGCCTTCCAGGCGCCTCCAGCCGCGTTGAAGCCGTTCAGATAATCCGTCATGCTGGTGCGCGCGAAGAGCGGGCTCGGGTCCTGAATCACGATCGGAGCCATCGGCGGCAATCCCGGTAGCCACCACGAAGTGGCCGCCCGCGGGCGCGCCGTTCAGGGACATGGCGAGCGAAAGCAGCGCTGGAGAGCCTTGCGCCAGAAAATCGGCAATGGCCTGCGGAGTTGCCGCGACCACGTCCACATCCGCGCCACCGGTGAATTCGGTGGCACGCCAGAGATTCACCACCTGCTCCGCCCCGGCCGATAGAGAAAGGAAGCCGTCACAGGTCTGGACCCCCTTGGCATCGGTGGGGCAATAGGACGTAAGGAACTGATCGAGGCCGGCCGGGTCGGCGGAACCGTTGGGCGCAGGTAACTCGCCGCGGTTCTGGTGATACCGGAGAATCGCCGCCACGGCCGTCAATAACGCTCCTTTTTGCGCGATAGTCGCCGGTCCGTTACCGAGTTTGGTATCGCCGCTTTGTTGGAACGCCGGAAAATTGGCAAGCGAGGAGGCGGACGAGAGGAGTCCGAAAGTCACTGGACCGGATGCCACCCCGGGCGCATCGGCCAGCACCAGTGTGACGCCTTGGGCGTTCTGCAGTCGAACCGAGGTCTCGGCCTGGCCATTGGCATCGGTGACCGCCGCAGCGGCGGAAAGCTGCGCCCCGCTGGAGGCCTGGAAGGTCACCGCGGCGCCCACCACCGGGTCGCCGGCGCTATCGCGCAACGCAATCCGGAGGGTCAACGGCAGCACCGCCCCGGGAGGCCCGGTCTGGTTGTCTCCCTGCACTTTGACGATAGGCACGCGGTTATCGTTATAACCGCGAATCGTGAGGGTACCGTTCGCCGTGGCTGCTCCGTTCGCAGTGGCCGCCTTCACCGCCATCGTGCCGCTCTTGGTGGAGAGTGGGATGAACATGTCCCACGTGTAAGCGCCGTTGGCCGTGGTGACCGTGAAATTCGGCAACCCCGTCACAGAGACGAGAATCGTGCTGTTGCTGGGGAAGCCCACGATTGCGAAGCGCGCGGTGCTGCCCGCCGGCAGCGTGGCTGGCGAAACGATCAGCCCTGGCGTCTTGGCCGACGGATGTTCCTTCGCGGCGGTGTCGCCCGCGGACCAGGTGATGTTGCCGCCTTCGAAGTTCTGCTGGTGAACGCCGGCGGTGACGAACTCGTCGCTGATGGGCATCCCGTAATCGCCTCCCGGTCCACCCAGCGCGTTATAGCGCGTCAGAATCAGGCCGGTGACGAAGTACGTCTGCGAACTGCGCGGTCCGGCCGTGGCATTATAGATGGTGCCGCCGGCGAACGCCTGCGCCATGCCGGAATTCGCGCCGAAGGTGGAGAATGCGGTGGGGTCCGCAATCGGCACGCCCGCCGCTCCAGTTTCATACCCCAGAAGTCCCCACTTGGTAAGGATTCCGCCGCTGACCAACCGCACCGGATTGCCGGCCAGTGCCGCGCCGCTCTCAAAGCGTTGCGTGCCGCCCGCGCTCACATCGCCGATCGGATAGCCCAACGAGCCGCCCGCTCCACCCATCGATAGCCAGGCGGTGAGCACCGCGCCCCCCACTACGTAAGCCGTGCCGACCTTATCCGATTCCGCCACGATGTACATGGCGGCCGAGGCGTCGCTGGACTGCACCATCTGTACATACCCGCTGCCGACACGCTCCGCCGGACTGGGAATCGGGATCTGCACGGAGATCTTGTTCCGGGTCAGGGCATCTTGAAACGATTGCTGCACGGCAGGGGGCGCGCCATCGCCCACCTGGCAGCAAGGCGATATCACAATCACGTTCAGCTTCTGGCTGGCCACGCCTTCGCTGGCCGCGGTCAGGCTCGCCGCACCACCGCCTACTGCTTTTACCACCGCCGTGCCATTGGTGGTCGAGGTGATGGTGATCACGCGGCTGTTCGTGGTGCTCCAGGATACGGGCCGGTCGGTGAGGGCAGCACCGGCGTAACTGGTCGGGGTGGCGGTCAGCGTGACGCTCTGGCCCAGATTGAGGGTCAGCGTGCTGCCTAGTTGGAACGCCGCCGAGCAGCACGCTGGAAACCGGGGGCCGGATCACGGGCGGGCCGCCGCCAGGCGTGTATTGCAGGACACCGCCTTCAAAGGTCTGGCGGTGATCGCCATTAGAGAGGACGATCTCTTGCGTCGTAGGCAGGCCGAGACTGCCCGTGGGACCGTTGTTGCTCACGTACAGGCCGTAAATCGGCTGCATTACGGTGAAGAGGACGTTCTTATTAAGCCCGGACGTGATCGAGTAGATTGCGCCGTTCAGGTATGGCTGGTAGGTGGCCGTAGTGCCGGCAGTGGCCGGGGGAACGACAGCCGCCGTGATGGCGGTCTCCACGTCCACGGGGCGTCCCAGGCCGGAGATGCCGCCGCTCGCCGTCCATGCGGTGTAGAACAGGATGCTGGTGCTGCCGGAGAGATTGCGTATGGTGAAGTTCTGTCCCGTAAGAAGCGGCGAGTGGTAGGCGAACAGCGCATAACTCTTGTCGAAGAAGTCGTAGGTGCAGGAATTGGTCTGATCGATGGGGGGACAGGATAGTGTGTCGAAGAGCGGCAATCCCGCAGTCCCGGCGCCCACAGTCGTGTAGTAAGCGTAGAGATCGGCCAGCAATTGAACCACGGCGATGGTGCCGTCCTGGCTGCTGGGAGCGGTCGGGCTGGCCGTCGCCAGGGCGAGCTTGGCTCCGCTCCTGGCTGCGTCGTTAAACTCCTGGACGTATCCTCCGGTACCCAGGGTCTTGACGTTGGCGATCGGCGGCAGCGACACCAGATTATTGAATCCGTTGCGGAAAAAGGAGTTCACGAACTGATTCTGCAGGGACGCGGTCGGCGCGCCGGTGCCCACATCAAGCACGGGACTCAACGTAATCGCGGCTGTGGCGGATTTCGAAGCGTCGGCAGCAGAGGTGGCCGTCACGGTCACCTTGGCGCTGACGCTGATCACCGCCGGGGCCGTATAGAGTCCGGTCTGATCGATGCTGCCGGTGACGGGCGTGATGCTCCAGGTGACGGTGTTGATACTGGCATTACTCACAGTCGCGCTGAATTGCTGCGTCTGGCCCGGAGTAAGCGACGCCGTGGTCGGGCTGATACTGACGGAGACGGAGGAGGTGGGGGTGGCGGTGAGGCTGATTTTGGCGGTGCCGGAAATGGTGGAGTCGGCGGAACTGGTAGCAGTCACGGTTACGGTCTGGTTGCTGGCGACTGAACTCGGCGCGGTGTAGAGTCCAGTTTGGTCGATTGTGCCGGTCTGGGGGCTGATGCTCCAGATGTATCCCGCGCTTCCCCCGCTCGCGGAGAATTGCGTGGACCCGCCCGCCGCCAGGCTGACCGTGGCCGGCGTCACCGTGATTGACGACGGAATGAGCTGAATCGTGACCGAGGCCGACTGCGTGTGGTCTTGTTGGGACGTAGCCGTGATTACGACATTCTGTCGACTGGTCACCGTCACGGGCGCTGCGTAGTTATTCGTGGTGGTGACGCTGGTGCCCGCGGTATTGTTGCCAACCCCGAGCGTTCCCACCTGCGGGCTGTAGCTCCAGGTGATGCCGGTGTTGCCGCTGGGAGCCGTGCACACGGCGGTCAGCGTTGCCGACCCTCCCCCGGTCAGCGTCAGGCTGGTGCTGCTGAGGGTCACCAGAACCTGACCCTGAAGGGCGCCAGCCGCGAGTGGCAACAGCAGCAGGCGGAGAAATGGCGAAGTAGTCCGGTTTACACGCACGCGTACCCTGTATCTTAATATGCTGCAAACCCCGCGGCCCAAATAGAGTTGCGTTTTGCCGGTCAGCGATTTCTGGCTTCCAGCCATGTTAGGTTAGACTTGAGAGGCCCGAATGGCCACGCATCCGAAAACATTCCTCACACCGGAGCAATACCTCGAAATCGAGCGCAAGGCTGAGTTCAAGAGCGAGTACTTCCAGGGCGAGATGTTCGCTGATGGGTGGAGCGAGGGAAGGCCACAACCTGATCGTCTTGAATCTGGCGCTGAACTTCGCCAACAACTCCGCAAGCGCCCTTGCCGGGCATACGTGAACGACATGCGCGTCCGCGTGAGCGCCACCGGGCTGTACACCTATCCGGACGCCGTTGTCGTCTGCGGCGAGCCGCAATTCCTAGACGATCAACGCGATACGCTGCTCAATCCCAGCTTGATCGTCGAAGTCCTCTCGCCATCCACGGAGCTTTACGATCGCGTGCGCAAATTCGAGCATTACCGCTCCGTCGAGTCGGTCAGCGAGTACCTGCTCGTCTCATCGGAGCGCGTGAGCGCCGAGTTGTACACCCGTCAAGCCGACGGCCGCTGGCTTCTCACCACCGTCAGCCGCATGGAAGACTCGCTCGACCTGCAATCCGTGGGAGCACACCTCGCCCTCGCAGATCTGTACGAGAAAGTGGACTTCACGGCGCCCGCCGCCTAGCCTGCGATAGCGTCGGCCAGGTGCGGCTGATACGTGCAGCGCGGGTCTTCCGCCAGGTAATCGCCGGTCAGGGCGAAAGCGCGTGCACGCGAGCCGCCGCAGATCTTCTGGTATTCGCAGATGCCGCACTTACCTTCGCGCTGCGTGGTGTCGCGCAGAGTCTTGAACAACTCACTATTGCGATACACATCCGTAAGCGACTCGTTCAACACGTTGCCGCCGCTGACCGGGAGGAAACCGCTGGGGAAAATCTCGCCCTGGTGCGATACAAAGACGAATCCCTTGCCGTCGCTAACACCTGCCGTACGGAACGCGACACCCTTTGCCGCCTCGTTCTCCGTGGCGCCGTGCTCGGCGCGGATGCGTTGCGCGACGTATCGGCGATAGTGCATGGCCTCGGTGGTCTTAATCCCGAACGGAGCCGTCTTCGAAAGCTGATACATGTACTCAAAGACGTCTTCATACTCGCTGGCGAGCAGGTCTTCGCTGGCCAGCGCGCGGCCGGTCACAATCAGGAAAAACAAGCTCCACATCTTGGAGCGCATCTCGGCGACGATATCCGCGATGGCGGGCAGGTGTCCCATATTGCGCCGCGTCACCGTGGTCTGAAACTGCGTGTCCAGTCCGATATCGCGGGCGTGCGCGAGGGCGAACATGGCGCGATCGAAGGTGCCTGGGATGCCGCGGAAATCGTCGTGCGAAGCCGCATCGTGGCCGTCCACGCTGATCGCCATGCGGGACACGCCGGCCTCCTTGAACCTGTCGATGGCTTCCGCCGTAAGCAGCGGGGTGGCGCTCGGCGTGACGTTGGTGCGCAGGCCGATCTTGACGGAGTGGCGGATCAGGTCGAACAAGTCGGGCCGCTTGAGCGGGTCACCGCCGGTGAACACCATGAGGGGCTCGCCAAAAGAGCGGATCTCGTCGAGCAGACGGTAGCCTTGCTCCGTGGTCAACTCCGTGGAACTGCGCTCCGGCTGCGCGGATGCGCGGCAGTGAACACAGGCGAGGTCGCAGGCTTGCGTGGCTTCCCAGATCACCAGCATCGGGGATTGATCGAAGTTCATGGCGTTTCTCCGTTCTAGATGAAAATGGATTGCAATTACGCTGCCACGCAAAACGCGCTGAAAATACATGAGAAATCCGACAGTTTGGGTCCCGTTTGTCTTTTACTGGGGGATTTGGCGCAGGGCACCGCCGGCGAGGTGCGCAGGTTGCCTCTCAGGCGCGACGTTACAATAAGAACTCACTGTGAAAACACGCGGGATCTTCATCACTTTCGAGGGCATGGACGGGTCTGGCAAGACCACTCAGATGCACCGGTTGGCGGAACGGCTGCGTTCCCTGGGACGAACCGTTATGGAAAC
This sequence comes from uncultured Solibacteraceae bacterium, assembly GCA_963805775.1. Taxonomy (GTDB): domain Bacteria; phylum Acidobacteriota; class Terriglobia; order Bryobacterales; family Bryobacteraceae; genus Solibacter. The sequence goes on from CAWDWK010000060.1 coordinate 28,115, forward strand.
CGTGGAGCCCGGTGGTCCGCCGATCGCGCAGAAAATCCGCCGGATTCTCCTCGATTCCGCCAACCGGGAACTCAGCCCGACCACCGAGGTCCTGCTCTATTTCGCCTCGCGCGCGCAAAACGTGGACGAGTGGATCCTGCCGGCGCTGGCGCGCGGTGAGATCGTACTCTCGGACCGTTTCACCGATTCCTCCCTGGTGTACCAGGGCGTGGGACGCGGCTTGGGCATCCACACCGTGAGCGACCTGGACCGCATCGCATGCCGCGGCCTGAAGCCCGATCTGACCATCCTCGTGGACGTGGACGCCGAGGCGAGCCTGGCGCGGGCGTGGGCGCGCAACGAGGCCCAACCGCACTGCGAAACGCGTATGGACGATCAGGCGATCGAGTTTCACCGCAAGGTGTACCAGGCGTATCATGCTCTGGCCGCGGCCGAACCCGACCGCGTGAAAGTAGTCGACGGCAGTGCGGACATGGATGAGATCGAGCAGGACGTCTGGAGTATTGTGAGCGCGCATGTTTGAGAATTTCTGGGGCAATCAGGCAGTCACCGAATCGCTGGAGCAGATGCTCGCAGGGCAGCGTCTCTCGCAAACACTCTTGTTTTCCGGGCGCGAAGGCGTCGGCAAGGCAACCCTGGCACGGCGCATGGCGGCGCGCCTCCTGGGGCATCCGGAACTGATTGAGAAGGACGACCTCGCACTGCCCGATAACCTGGACACCGTTGCGGCGCGCGAAAAGTGGACCGCGGAGAAGCGCAATGAGGATCCGCTGCAGTTCTCCACCCATCCGGATTTCGTCACCTTCGCACCCGACGGGCCATTACGCCAGATCTCGATTCCGCAGACCCGCCTGCTGAAGGAAGCCGCGCAATATCTGCCCCACAAAGGTCCCCGGCGTGTCTTCCTGATCGACCACGTGGACCGCGCCAACGAGCAGGCCGCCAACTCCCTCCTCAAAACCCTGGAAGAGCCGCCCGACCATTTGATCCTCATCATGACAGCCGAAAACGCATACGATCTCCTGCCCACCATCCGCTCGCGCGCCGTGCCGTTTTACTTTGCGCCACTCGAGCCCGAGGAGATGCGCGCCTTCGTGCGGGCACGCGGCCTGGATCAACCCGAGCGGCGGATTGCGCTCGCGGCCGGCAGCCCGGGCATCGCCATGTCGCTCGATCTCGAAGCCTACGATAAACGCCGCGCCGCCATGCTGGCGCTCCTCAAGGTGGCGGCGGGTGTCGCGCCCTTCGCCACCTGGGTGCCGGTTGGCGAGGCCATCGGCCGCAGCAAGAGCGAGAAGCTCGAGCTGTATTTGAAAGTCCTGTACGAATTGCTGCGCGACATCCTGCTGTTGCACGAAGGCACCGGCGAGATCCGCAATCAGGACATCCGCCGGGAACTGGAAGCGCTGGCGTCCAAGGTGCGCTTCGCATGGATCCGCAAGGCCGTAACCCACGTCGATGAAATCGCCATGCTCATCCGGCGCAACATTCAGAAGACGATCGCGCTGGACGCCCTGATCCTCGAACTTCGCGACGCGGCATGAAGCTCTGCATGTGCTTGTTCAGAGGTGGGACAGACGATCGCTTTTTGTCGTCTGTCATGCTTCGCGAGGCGTTCAACCCGCGATGCGCGCCAGCGTGCTCCAGAACTCGGGGAAGCTCACCGACGCCGCCTCCGCGCCTTCGATCACGCTCTCTCCATCCGCACGCAGCGCCGCCACCGCGAACGCCATCGCGATGCGGTGATCGCCGAAGCTGTCGAATGTACCCGCGCGAAACTTCTGCCGTCCCGGAATCACTAGGCCGTCAGGAAGCTCTTCCGCCTCCACGCCGAGGCGCCGCAGATTCTCCACCACCGTGCGAATCCGGTCTGTCTCCTTCACCCGGAGTTCGCCCGCATCGCGCACCGTCAGCCCTTCTTCGGTAGCCGCACCGAGCACGGCCAGCACCGGAATCTCGTCGATCAGCGCCGCCGTCAGCGCGCCCGCGATCGTGCCGCCCTGCAGTTCCGAGTGCTGCACCACGATGTCGCCGATCAACTCCCCATTCAGGCTTTCGAGCGTGGGAATCAGAATCCTGGCCCCCATGCCGCTGAGAAGATCGAGTAGGGCGGAACGCGTCGGATTCAGCCCCACGCCCCGGATCGTAAGCTGCGACCCGGGAACCAGCAACGCGGCCACAATGAAAAACGCGGCCGACGAGAGGTCGCTCGGCACCATCAGTTCACGGCCCGTGAGATGGGGACGCCCGGCGAGCGTAATCCTGCGCTGGCCGTCGACCTGACCCACTGTGAGATCCGCGCCGAATTCGCGAAGAGCGATTTCGGTGTGATCGCGCGACGCCACCGGTTCGCTGACCGAAGTCTGCCCCTCGGCGAAGAGTCCGCCGAACAGCACGCACGTCTTCACCTGCGCGCTGGGCACGGGCAGCGTGTAATCGATGGGCCGGAGCTGGGCGCCGTGAATCTCGAGCGGGGGGAACTTGTCTTCGCGCGCCCGGATCTGTGCGCCCATTTCGGCCAGCGGCCGCATGATCCGCTGCATCGGCCGGCGCGAGAGAGACTCGTCCCCGAAGATGCGGCTGACAAAAGGCTGGGCGGCCAGAATGCCGCTCAGCATACGGATGGTCGATCCCGAATTGCCCGCATCGAGATCGCCGCCGGGCGCGTGCAGTCCATCGAGACCCCGCCCCTTAATCAACACTTCCGTGCCCGTAACTTCCACTTCGATGCCGAGGGCGCGCACGCAACCCAGTGTGGAGTGGCAATCGGCGCCCGTAGAGTAGTTGTGTATGCGCGATTCCCCATCGGCGATGGCGGAGATCATGGCATAGCGATGCGAGATGGATTTGTCACCGGGCAGGGTAATGGCGGCAGTAATCGCCGAAGCGGGAGAGATGCGTTGTTGCATGAGCTTATGTATCAATACCAATTATTTCCAGAAAGGCGTTGCCGATCTGTTTCATCTGCACGTTCGAAAGACGGAGGAGCGGCCCTTTCACCAGACGGCCGTTGTCGATAGCTCGCATCTGATCCATCAGCAGATCCGATGGCTTGCGAAGGCGCCCCGCCGCGGGAATCCGGATTCGCAGCGGCTCCGCATCCTCGACCAGTTTCGTGGTGAGGGGAACGATCAGAGTGGAGGGATGCCCCGCATTCAACAATGCCTGCGACTGCATGATCAGGACAGGACGAGTTTTACCAGGTTCCGTACCCTTCGGCGGGTTCAGGTCGGCAAGCCAGATCTCTCCGCGCCTAAGCATCCGGGTCTCGCTCGACCGCCGCGAACGCGGCGTTGACCCTCATGCTTTCCTCGCGCACGCGTTTCGAAACTTCCGCCAGGCGTTCCGCACGAAGGTGAGCCGCCATCTTACGATTCATCCGGCGAATTGCAATCCGGATGTACTCGGCGCGGGAGACGCGGAGTGTATCGGCCAAGCGTCCGCTCTCTTGCATGAGCTCTTCGGGTAGCTTGAGGGCGATAGACCGCATGGATATCTCCTGTAGATATCTTAGCAGCCTCCGCGCGTCGCGACAAACTCAGCGCGCCGCCTCCCACGATTGGGATTACACTGGAGCCACAAAGGACCAACAGTTATGAAACTCCTTAAGCGAACACGGCAGGCCGCCTGGGCGGTTCTTCTGACCGCGCTCGCGGGGGCATGGATTGTCTCCGCGCAGAACTCGGGCGACGCGCTCGAGCGAGGATTCCAAAACCCGCCCGATAGCGCCAAACCACGTGTCTGGTGGCACTGGATGAACGGCAACATCACCAAGGACGGCATCAAAGCCGACTTGGAGTGGATGAAGCGCGTCGGCATCGGCGGTTTCCAGAACTTCGACGCCGCGCTCAACACTCCGCAGGTGGTGGAGAAACGGCTGGTCTACATGACACCGGAGTGGAAGGACGCCTTCAAATACGCCGCCACGCTGGCCGACCAACTGGGGCTCGAGATGGCCATCGCGGGTTCGCCTGGGTGGAGCGAGAGCGGCGGTCCGTGGGTGCCGCCAGCTCAGGCCATGAAGAAATTCGTTTGGACCGAAACGCGCGTGCAGGGTGGACAGCCTTTCACTGGAGCGCTGGCCAAGCCACCTTCCACCACGGGACCGTTTCAGAACATCGCCGCCGTGCCTCGCGGCGGGTTCGGTGGCGGCACCCCGCCTCCGCCCCTTCCCGAGTTTTATGCCGACAGCGCGGTGATCGCCTACCGTGCTCCGGACGGCGATCTGTCGATGGCCGAGTTGCAGCCGAAAGTGACCTCCAGCGGCGGCCAGTTTGAGCTCGCCGCATTGACCGATGGCGACCTCGCCAAGTCCACCCTCTTGCCAGCAGCACCCGTGGACCAGAAGTCGTGGATCCAGTTTGAATTCACCGTCCCGCAAGCGGTTCGCGCGCTCACCCTGGTGACGGCGGGCGGCGGAAGAGGCGGACGTGGAGGCGGCGGGGCCAGCGGAACCGAGCTGGAATCGAGCAGCGACGGCGCGCAATTTCGCACCGTTATCGCGATTCCGCCCGGTGCGCGCACCATCGCTTTTCCGGCGGTCACAGCGAAGTTCTTCCGCGTCACTTTCAAGACACCGCCGCCGCAGGCGGGCCGCGGCGCCGCCGCACCTCCCGCCGGAATCCAGATTGGAGAACTGGTTCTGCACACCGGACCGCGCGTGAATCGCTTCGAAGACAAGGCGGGCTTCTCCGCCGCCACCAACCTCTATGCGTCCGCGACGCCCGCCATGCCGGCCCAGCGCAGCGTGCGCAAGGCGGACGTCATTGACCTGACCTCGAAGATGCGCGCCGACGGCACGCTCGATTGGACCCCGCCCGCCGGCCGCTGGGTCGTGCTGCGCTTTGGCTACTCCCTGACCGGCGCGCGCAACTCCCCGGCGTCGCCCGAGGCCACGGGCCTTGAAGTGGACAAGCTCAACAAAGGCTTCGTCAAGGCGTATTTCGACAACTATCTGGGCCAGTACAAGGATACCGTCGGCGACCTGATGGGCAAGCACGGCCTGCGCTACGTGATTACCGACAGTTGGGAAGCCGGGGTGCAGAACTGGACCGACGACATGTTCGCCGAGTTCGCCAAACGCCGCGGCTACGACATGCACCCGTGGCTGCCGGTACTCGCCGGACGCGTCGTGGAATGCTCGGAGGCGAGCGACCGCTTCCTCTGGGATTTCCGCAAAACCATCGGCGATCTGACTACCGAGAATCACTACGACCAGATCACCGCGTCGCTGCACGAGCGCGGCATGGGCCGCTACAGCGAGTCGCACGAGTCGGGCCGCGCGTTCATCGGGGACGGCATGGAAGTCAAACGCAACGCCGACATCCCCATGAGCGCCATGTGGACGCCCCGCGCGCCCAACGACGAACAGATCGGCTACAGCGCCGACATCCGCGAGTCTGCCTCCGTGGCCCACATCTACGGCCAGAACCTGGTGGCTGCCGAGTCCCTGACCGCCAGCGGCGGCGCCTGGAGCTGGTCGCCGGAAACACTGAAGCCGACCGCCGATAAGGAACTGGCCAATGGGCTGAACCGCTTCGTGATTCATACTTCGGTGCACCAGCCGTTGACCGGGAAGGCGCCGGGCCTCGGCCTGGGACCGTTCGGTCAGTGGTTCACGCGCCTCGAAACATGGGCGGAGATCGCCAAACCGTGGACCACGTATCTGGCGCGCAGTTCCTACATGCTGCAGCAAGGCAAGTTCGCCGCCGACGTTGTCTACTTCTACGGCGAAGACTCCAACATCACCGCGTTGTTCGCCGCCAAGTTGCCGGACGTGCCGGCCGGCTACAACTATGACTTCGTCAACGCCGATGCCCTGGTGAACAGACTTTCGGTGGCCGGCGGCCGGGTCGTTACCACGACCGGCATGAGCTACCGCCTGCTGGCTCTCGACCCGAACAGCCAGCATATGTCCTTGTCGGTATTGCGTAAGATTCGCGACCTGGTGAACGCCGGGGCGGCGGTCGCTGGTCCCAAACCTCAGGAGAGTCCCAGCCTGAGCGACGACCAATCGGAATTCTCCATCATCGCCGACGAACTCTGGGGTCCGGGCACGGGTGAGCGCGCTGCCGGCAAGGGCAAAGTCTACGCCAACCAGACAGTGGCCCAGGCACTATCTCTCGCGCAGGTGGCGCCCGACTTCGACTATTCCAAGCCACAGGCCGACACCAGCCTGCTCTTCGTGCACCGCAAACTGCCGGACGGCGAAGTCTACTGGGTGAACAACCGCACCCCTCGCAAGGAGAACCTCGACGCCACCTTCCGCGTAACCGGGAAGTCCGCTGAGATCTGGCATCCGGAGACCGGCAGGATCGAGCCGGCATCCTATAAGATTGCGGGCGGGCGAACTACCGTCGCGCTGCACCTTGAACCGGCCGATGCGGTGTTCGTGGTCTTCCGCAAGGCGGCCGCTGCGCCCTCGCGCACAGTGCCGGCGCCGGTAGAGACCGCGCTCGCCACCATCGAAGGTCCGTGGGAAGTCAGCTTCCAGGCGGACCGCGGCGCTCCCGCCAAAATCACACTCGATCGCCTAACTTCGTGGCACGAAAACCCCGACGCGGGAGTAAAATATTTTTCCGGCGCCGGAACTTACACCAAAACTATCCAGGCGCCGGCCGAGTGGTTCAAAACCGGCACGCGCTTGTGGATCGACTTGGGTGACACGAAGAACCTGGCGGAGGTAACCGTCAACGGCAAGCCTCTCGGCGTGCTCTGGAAAACCCCGTTCCAGGTGGATGTGACCGGCGCCCTGAAGCCGGGCGCCAACACGGTCCGGGTCAAAGTGACGAATCTGTGGGTCAACCGCTTGATCGGCGACCAGCAGCCGGACGCAGCGAAAAAGTACACCTACACCACGCAGCAGTTCTACCGCGCCGACTCGCCCCTGCTGCCCTCCGGCCTGCTCGGCCCGGTGCGGATTGTGAGGTCGAATTGAGGTGGGACAGACCATCGCCTGGCGTGGTCTGTCGTGCTTGCTAACCGCACCTTCTTACTTGAACGCATAACGGAAGCCGTTCTCCGCAATCCTCCGGAGTTCGGCTTCCGTAAACCCGAACTGCTCCGCCGCCAGTCGATACTCCCCTGTCAGCGAGCAGCGGAACATCGCCGGATCGTCCGAGTTCAACACGATCGGCACTCCCGCTTCGAACAATCGGCGTACCGGATGGTCCTCGATGCGCTGCACCACGCCTGTGACCAGATTGCTCGTGAGGCAGATTTCCAACGGAATATCGCGCTCGCCCAGTTGACGCATCAAATCCTCGTCGCGCACCGCGGCGATCCCGTGGCCGATGCGTTCCGCGCCCAATTCAAGAGCATCCCAGATGGATTCCGGCCCCATGCTCTCGCCGGCGTGCGCGTGAAGATGCAATCCCGCATTCCTGGCGAACCCAAAAACGTCCGTGAACCAGTTGGCGGGACCGCGCTCCTCGCTGCCGCCGATACCCACTGCCGCCACGCCCTGGTCCACACGCTCGGCCGCAAGTTCGGCCACCCGCATCGCCGGTTCCACGCCGAACTGCCGGACCGCGTCCAGAATCCAGCGAACCTGCACGCTGGACTCCCCGGCGGCCGCGCGGATTCCATCGAAAATCGGCGCGAAATCCTGATTCTTCCAGAGCACCACGCCCGCCGCCACAATGATCTCGGCATAGCGCACGTTCTGCGCCGCCAACCGCTCCAGCAGTCGCCGCGTAATCAGGGCATAGTCCTCAGGCGTACGCAGCCGCTTGCCAATCACGCCGAAGGCGCGCAGAAAGGCGTCAAAATCGGTGTAATGATAAAGAGCGCGATATTCCTCGACGGAAGTCGAGGGGTCGAGTTCGTACAGCGTCTCCGGTTCCACCGAACCTTCCAGATGGAGATGCAGTTCGGCTTTGGGCAAATCGCGCAGGAAATCGTCCATACTTGAATTCACAAGGTTCTCATGACCGGCGAAGAAATAGAAGCGATAGTCAATGGATATCACGGGGATGCGTTCGGCATCCTGGGGCCGCATTCGGTCCGCAAGAAAGGCGGGCAGCCGCGCTGGGAAGTCCGCGCGTTTCTCCCCCACGCCGACACGGCGGCGGTCGTAGTGGGCGGCGCTCGTTGCGAGATGGTGAAGAAACACCCGCAGGGCTTCTTCGTGGCCGCCCTCGACGGAGACCCCGCCCCCTATGAATTGCATGCCCGTCTCTGGGATGGGCGCGAGGTGCAGATCGACGACCCCTATCGCTTCGGTCCTCAGCTTTCCGAATCCGACCTTTACCTGCACTCCGAAGGCACGCTCCACGAAGGCTGGCTGACCCTGGGCGCGCACTTCGTCGTCAGCGACGGCGTGAACGGCGTGCGCTTCGCGGTGTGGGCGCCAAATGCCGAGACCGTCTCTCTGACCGGCGAATTCAACGATTGGGACACCCGCCGCCACCCCATGCGGCGCCGCAATGGCGGCGTCTGGGAGATCTTCGTCCCCGGCATCGTCGAGGGCACTTCGTATAAGTACAACGTGCGCTCGCGCTTTGCGGGATATCAGCAACTGAAGGCCGACCCCTACGCGTTCTATTGCGAATTGCCGCCAAAATCAGCGTCGCGCGTGTGGGACCACTCGCGATACCAATGGCAGGACGCGCAGTGGATGAACACCCGCGCCACGCACGACATCCTGAAATCGCCCGTGTCGGTGTACGAAGTCCACCTCGAAAGCTGGATGCGCGGACCCATGGGCCAGATGCTCACGTACCGCGAACTGGCGGTCAAGCTGGTGGAGTACGTGAAGCAGATGGGCTACACCCACATCGAACTTTTGCCCGTCATGGAGTATCCGTTCTCCGGGTCGTGGGGCTACCAGGTGATCGGGTATTTCGCGCCTACCTCCCGCTTCGGTACCCCGGACGATTTCAAGTTCTTCATCGATGCCTGCCACCAGGCGGGAATCGGCGTCATCCTCGATTGGGTGCCCGCGCACTTCCCCAAGGACGCACACGGGCTGGTTTTCTTCGATGGCACGAATCTCTACGAGCACGCCGACCCGCGCAAAGGCGAGCAGAAGGAATGGGGAACGCTGGTGTTCAATTACGGGCGCAATGAAGTGCGCTCGTTCCTGATCTCGAACGCCCTCTTCCTGCTCAAGGAGTTTCACATCGACGGCCTGCGCGTGGATGCCGTGGCTTCCATGCTCTACCTGGACTACTCGCGGAAAGCCGGCGAGTGGATCCCGAATCAGTACGGCGGCAATGAGAACCTGGAGGCTATCGACTTCCTGCGCCGCTTCAACGAGCTGGCGCACAGCGTCCCGGGCGCTTTCACCGTGGCCGAGGAATCTACCGCCTTCCCGGGCGTGTCCAAGCCGGTCTACCTCAACGGGCTGGGCTTCACCATGAAGTGGAACATGGGGTGGATGCACGACATGCTGGACTACTTCAGCAACGACCCCATTTACCGCAAGTATCTGCACAACAGCATCACCTTCAGCCTGCTGTATGCCTTCACCGAGAATTTCGTGCTGCCCATTTCGCACGACGAGGTGGTCCACGGCAAGAGGTCGCTGCTCAATCGAATGCCCGGTGACGAATGGCGGCAGTATGCCAACGCGCGGGCGTTCCTGGCCTACATGTGGGCGCATCCCGGGAAGAAACTGCTCTTCATGGGGCAGGAGATCGGGCAGCGTGAAGAGTGGAATCACAACGAGGGCATTCGCTGGGAACTGCTCGAATTCGAACCCCATCGCCAGCTCCAGGCCATGGTGCGCGAACTGAATCGCCTGTATCGCACGAGCCCCGCGCTCTATGAGGTGGACTTCCATTATTCCGGCTTCGAGTGGGTGGATTTTCACGATGGCCAGAATTCCATAATCGCCTTCCTGCGCCGCGGCCACGACCCCAGGGATTTCATCCTAGTGTGCTGCAACTTCACTCCGGTGCCCCGTCAAAGTTACGAGTTCGGCGTACCCGAAGAAGGCTTCTACCAGGAGATTCTGAATACGGATTCGGAGTTGTTCGGGGGCACCAACATGGGCAACGGCGGCTGCGTATCGTCGAACCCCGTGCCGAAGCACAATCGCCCCCACTCCCTCGCCGTCACTCTGCCGCCGCTGGCAGTGGTGGCTTTCAAGAAGCTATAAATGGCCGCCGATAAACACCGATCAACGCCGATATGCAGCAGATTCCTATCGGCGTTCATCTGCCTTCATCGGCGGCCGACTCTGTTTTTTTGAGGAAGGTGCGTGCCCAAATACGATTCCATCATCGTCGGCGGAGGCCACAATGGCCTGGTCACCGCCGCCTACCTGGCGCGCGGCGGCCGCAAGGTCCTGGTGTTGGAGCGGCGCGAGCTGCTGGGCGGGTGCGCCGTCACCGAAGAAATCTGGCCGGGCTATCGCGTCTCCACCGCCGCCTACCTCACCAGCCTCCTTCAGGAACGTATCGTGCGGGATCTGGAGCTTCCGCGCTTCGGCTACCAGGTGGACGCCAAGGATCCCGCCTTCTTCTCCGCCTTCCCCGACGGGCGCCACTTCTTCATGTGGCAGGACCGCGCCAAAACGCTGGCCGAAATCGCCAAGTTCTCGACGCATGATGCCGAGGTCTACCCAGCCTACGAAGATCAGCTGGAGCGCCTTTCGCAAGTGGTCGAAGGCCTCCTGCTCACCACGCCGCCGCAGTTCCCCCCCCGCGCCCTCGATCTCGTCGATTACCTGAAGCTCGCCGGAAAGATGCGCGGCTTGGGCGCGCGCGATATCGTAGCGCTGGTCAAAATCTTCACCCAGAGCGCCGCCGAGTTCCTGGACGAGTGGTTCCAATCCGAGGAAGTCAAGGTCACGCTGGCCACCGACGGAGTAATCGGCGCCAACGGCGGCCCACGCTCCCCGGGCACCGCCTACATCCTGCTGCACCACTGCATGGGTGGCGTGGCCGGACACCGCGGCCTGTGGGGCTTCGTGCGCGGCGGCATGGGCTCGGTGTCGGAGGCTATCGCGGCATCGGCGCGCGCTAAGGGAGTGGAGATCCGCGTAAATGCGCCGGTCGCCAAAGTGCTGGTGCGCGACGGTCGCGCGCGCGGCGTGGTGCTCGAAAGCGGCGAAGAGATCAACTCCGCCACCGTGGCATCGAACCTCGATCCCAAGCTCACGTTCCTGCGCCTTCTCGACCCCAAGGATCTCGACCCGGAATTCGTCCGCGCCATCCGCAATTTCCGCATCGAAGGCACCAGTTGCAAAATCAACCTGGCGCTCAACGGCCTGCCGGAGTTCACCGCGTATCCGGGAGCGCCCGGCCCGCACCACAAAGCCACCATGCACATCTGTCCGAGCATCGAATACGTGGAACGTGCCTGGGACGACGCCAAGTACGGCCGCGCCAGCGACCGGCCGCTCCTCGAGTTGACCATTCCCACCATGTACGACGCTTCCCTTGCGCCCCCCGGCAAGCACATCATGGGCATCTTCCTGCAATACGCGCCCTACACACTGCGCGAAGGCACGTGGGACGAACTGCGCGAGCCCTTCGGTGACCGCGTGATCTCGCTGATCGAGGAGTACGCGCCGAACATTCGCCAGATCATCGAACACCGCCAGGTGCTCAGCCCTCTCGATCTGGAGCGGCGATTCGGCATCACTGGCGGCAATATTTTCCACGGCGAGATGAGCCTGGACCAGATGTTCGTCATGCGTCCCGTGGCCGGCTGGGCGCGTTATCGCACCCCCGTCGCCGGCCTGTATCTATGCGGCTCCGGCGCCCACCCCGGCGGCGGCGTGATGGGCGCCCCCGGCTTCAATTGCGCGCGCGAAATGCTCAAGGCCGGGTAATCCGCACCCTCCGTCGTGCAGGCACTTATAATGTGCGCATGATCTGCGACCGCCGTCAGTTCATGGGGGCCTTACCGGCACTAATGCCGGCCGGACTCGTTGCCAGCGCCGAAGAAGCCCCCCGCACTCGTTTCTACGTGTTCGAACAGTATTTCCTTGAGCAGGGCACCCAACCCACGCGCATCCACGACTTCTTTTCCAAAGCCCTGCTGCCGGCCGTGGACCGGATCCACAAAGGCCCCAAGATCTTCCTCGAAGCCGTGATGGCGCCGCACATGCCGCAGGTAGCCGCGATTTTCGGCGTGGAATCGCCCGAGCAGGTCTGGTCGATTTCGAAGGCGCTGTTTGCGGACAAAGATTTCAGCCGCGCCTTCGACCAATGGGAAGCTGGCGAAGCCCCGTACGTTTCGACGAGCGCTTCCCTGCTCGAGGCCACCGACTACTCGCCCGAGATCGTCGCACCCGGGAAGCCGCCGGCCGCACCGCGCGTCTTCGAATTGCGCGTCTATCACTCGCCCACGGCGCGTCAGAATAAAGCCCTCCACCAGCGATTTTCCAGCGCCGAGATCAAAATCTTCCACCGTGTCGGAGTCAATCCGATTCTCTACACCACCACCGTCTTCGGCGCCAACCGCCCCAACCTCACCTACCTGATTCCCTTCGACACGCTGGCCGCGCGCGAAAAAGCCTGGGCGGCATTCTCGGCGGACGAAGAATGGGTGCGCGTGCGCAAAGAATCAATTGACCGTGGCGGCCAGATCAGTTCCGTAATGAACATCTCGCTCTACAAGGCGATGCCCTATTCACCGATCCGCTGATTGCTTTGGTGGGGCAGGCTTCAGCCTGTCAATCCGAGCAAAGCTCGGACTTCTTGTCTTCTCTGCGCTTGTCTCTGCGGTCTCGGCGTCTCTGCGATGAGGTGGCGTTCTCGCTCACTTCGGTCATCCAGCAGTTCAGCGTGCTCACGACTCTTCCCCCACCAACCCCTGCAGCAGCCCTTCGTACGCGTCCGTGACCGCATCCCAGGAGTAGTGCGCTCGCACGCGCGCGATCGCCGCCTGGCGTAGCCGTTCGCGGTCCGCCTCCGTCATCGCGAGCACCCGCCGCAGCGCTCCGACCAGTTCTCCCCCCTCGAACGGGATGCCCGCATCGCCGGCGACTTCGGCGTTTTCGGGCGTATTGCGGTAGATCACCAGCGCGCCGCGGCCCATCGCCTCGATTAGCGCGGGATGTGTGCCCCCCACCTCAGTGGCATGTATATACGCGAAGCAGTGTGAACCGAGCTCGCGATACCCTACGCCGTAAATCGCGCCCGGCATCACGATACGCGGGTCTTTGGTGTCGCGCACTCTGCGAATGTACTCTTGTGCGTAAGGCGCGTCGCCGATCAGCGCGAGCTTCATCGGCGTGACCACCTGTTCGAAAGCGATGCGTACTTCAAGCGGGTGATTTTCCGGTTCCAGCCGGCTGACGTAGAGGAAATAGCCGCCTGCCTCCAGCCCCAGCACCGCAAGCGCCTCCACGCTCTCCTCTTTCCCCAGTTCCGCGCCGTACGGAATGAAGACACTCTCCTTGTGGTAGCGCCGCCGGTAATATTCCTGAATGGTCAGCGCATCGGTCACCACCACCGTCGGGCAGAACTTGCTCAGCAGCTCTGAAACCAGGTACCACGCGCGCGCCGCCCGGTTCCATTTCTTGCGCTTGCGTTCGATACCGTCCACATTGAGCGCCACCGGAACGCCCACTAAGCGCGGCCACACCGTGAAGATGGTATTGGCTCCATTACAGTAGAGGGCGACATCGGGACGGTGTCGAAGTAAGTGACACGTGGAGACAGCAGTGTGCGCGATCGTGTCGAAATACTTATGCCGGATGGTGGGGAGATATTGCAGTCGCACGCCGCGGAACAGCAGCTCCGGATGCGGCTCACGGCAGTAGACGGTCACCTCATGTCCGCGTTCCACCAGCCGTGTGGAAAGCTCTTCCGCGAAGGTTTCGAATCCGCCGTACCTGGCGGGTATGCCGCGGATGCCGAGTAGAGCGATGTGCACTTACGTCTTAGCAGCTTCGGAACGCATGCGGGCCATCTTCTTAGGCGCCTGCTTGCTTACCGGCGCGTACTGGAACCAGCTCGCCATGTATTGGTCGTCCACGCGGCGCGCGCCCTGAATCCGTCGCCGTTTGGCCAGCACGCCGGGCAAGTTCTTGCCCAGGAACCAGAAGGCCTTGAGCGACGTGTGCTCCCAAAGCAGGCAGCACATCACCACCATAAGATCGCGCGTCGTGATGGAAAGCCAGTTGCGCCAATAGAGGTCCGGCGAGATGTTTTTGATGCGCATCAGGAACCGGTTCTTCACCGAGTGCATGTTGATCTCGGGCGGCAGCGCGCGGCGGTTGCCGGGCAGCACTTTCCGCACATGATAGCCGCGCGCGTAAGGCGCGTAGAGGCACTTCCACCCCATCAACTGCGCGCGCCACGCAACATCGGCGTCTTCGCGGTAGACGAAAAAATCAGTATCGAAGAATTCGCCGTCGAGTGCGATATCGTCGATCATGCTGCGCCGGTAGAGCGCGGCGGCCGCGGTGGCGCCGAAAACATATTCGTATTGCAGGTAGTGTCCGTTGTCTACTTCCTGGCTGCCGCGGTCCAGGTGCCGAAGCATCGGGTTGAAATAGATGCCGGTGGAATCCACAACGGGCTTCTCGGGTATCTCGAAGTGGTTCGTCATGGTGAGCAGCTTGCCGCAAACCGCGCCGATCTTCGAATCGAACTGTCCGGCATCCACCAGCGCCTGGATGAAGTTCGGCAGCAGGAGCACGTCCGGATTCAGCGTGAGCACCCACTCCCCGCTCGAGAGCCGGATTGCCTGGTTCTGCGCCGCGGCGAATCCAACATTCTCGTCGTTGTAGTAAACCTGGCAGCGATCTTCGAACTGTTCCAGGATGTCGATGGTGCCGTCCCCGGAAGCGTTGTCCACGACGACGATCTCTTTCAGCGGATAACGCTGTGCGAGAACCGATTCAAGGCATCGCTTGATGAACCGGCCGCTATTGTAAGTCACTATTGTGACGGATACGACGTCGTTATGCGCCATGAACAAGAACCAAGAACTTGAGAACCCGATTGTGTGAAATGTACCTTACTGCCCGCAAAACAGACTACGACCCGCGAGACTTGCAACTTGCCCATATGCTCCCATGGGCTTGAAGCTACGATGCGCGGCAGATAACGCTATGCCGCGTAGAAAGGATCCCATTACGACGGCCAGGCACACCGCTCGGAATGCGAACGGATGGAAGTGCTTGGCTGAATACCTTAGTAGACTACGATACCAATAAATCAGCCGCATCTCTAGTGCTAACCGCGGAAGCGAGTGCCCACCTGTGTGTTTCGCGACAGCTTCCGGGACGTAGTACAAACTAAAACCCCGGTCTCGAATTCTGCCGCAGAAATCCACATCGTCGAACCACAGCGGGAAAAAGCCTTCATCCAATCCTCCGAGCTCTTGCCACACTGCACGACGCACCATGAAGAAAGCCCCCGCTGGTTGCTCCACCATCGAACGTGACGAACTGTCAAAGTCGAGGCATCGATAGCGCCGGTTCACCGGATTCCCAGGCCAGCACCTGTTCAGCAAGAGAGCTTCCAAAACCAGCGCCGCCGGTGTTGGCAGCCCGCGCACCATGAATCCGACCTGCGGCTGACCATCGACATCCACTAGTTGGCCGCCCGCGCCAGCCGAATTAGGCAGATCGCAGGCCTGCCGGAGCGGTTCCAGGCTAGTCAGAATCACGGCATCGGGATTCAACAGCAAAACATAAGGGTTCTTTATTTCTTCAAAACCTTGGTTCACAGCCCCCGCAAAGCCTCGATTCGCTGTATTGGCGATCAAACGCACACCGCGGCGGCCGACTTCATCGATGGTACCGTCCACCGAAGCATTATCCACCACAACTGTTTCGGCGCCCGAAACGAGCGCTGCATCTAGGCACGCACCGATCTCGGCCGCAGAGTTATAAGTAACTATGATAATGCCGATATCACTCATGTGTCACAATGCCCCACCGGTGAGCAGAAAATACAGCTTCCAATATGTGTCCTGACTTACACTCTGAATAATTTGCTCATTGGATCGCAGAATTTTCTCCAGGAGCTCCGGGTCCTTTTGCAGCTTTTGCACACCGGCGGCAGAGAAATGGCGAAGGCCCTGCATCTTGCCGCGCGCCCAAGCCAGTCCCCGCCCATGTCGAATGGCGACGGCGCCCCATAGGAGCTGCGCTATTAGGACCGGCCATAAGTGCTGCACGGAGTAATGGCGCGCCGCCAGAAGCAATTGATTGCGCGCCATGCGGCGCACCGTTTCCGCGTGCCATCGCCCCAGCGCGGCACTCCCCACGTGCACCGCCCGGGCGTCGGGAACATAGCGGCCCGTGATGCGTTGGGCGGCGCAGCGCAACCCGAAATCCGCATCTTCGAGATAAGATTCGAAAGATTCCTCCAGCCCGCCCACCTGGCGAAAAACTTCGGCGCGGTATAAGACAGCCGTCCAGGGCGGCGAGGCAATCTCGCGCGGTTCGTCGAACGGCGGAGCGTCTGGGCGGCCCGTGCCGCAGCGCAAAGTCGTGGCGCCGCGACAGGTCAGGTCGAAGGTTCCATCCAGCAGTCCCGCCGGACTGAGAATCTTACCGGTGGCGAAAGGGGCGTTCACCGCGGCGAGCTTTTCCAGGTAATCGGGAGCGAGTTCGACGTCGGAGTTGAAGATCGCAACCAGCGGGTGGACCGCCTCAGATATGCCGCGATTCACTGCCGCCGCGAATCCCGCGTTGCGCCCCATCGGGATCACGCGTGCACCGTGGGCGCGTGCCACGTCGGGAGCACCGTCGGTCGAGCCGTTGTCGATGATCAGCAGTTCGGCCGCGGGAAGGCTCTGCGCTTCGAGCGTGGCCAGCAGGTGCGCCAGCAGTTCCCGGCCATTCCACACCGGCACGATGGCGCTGATCTTCATCGGAAGAAGCGCTTCTTGAACAGCAGCAAAAGATTCTGCACACCGTCGCGCCACAGATTGAGTTTCGTCTCGCCCACACGCGACGTGTACATAATCGAAATCTCGCCGAAGCGAATCCGCGAATCGCGTACCGCCTCAATCTTGATCTCCTCGCTAAAGCCCATGCCGTCGGATTCCAGCTTCATGTGCTTGAGGATGGAACGGCGGAAAACCCACATGCCCGATTGCGAGTCGCGCACCCAGCGGAAAAAGAGAATCGACATCGCCAGGGAGAGACCCAGGTTCCCGACCTCGTTGATCAGGCTCATGCCTTGCCGGTCGCGAACGGGAAACCGCGAAGCGTTAAGAAAATCGACTCCCAGGTGAAGGAAGGCCTCGATCAGGTACGAGATCGCGTCCACCGGATAGCTGTGGTCGCCGTCAAGCGTGATGATGAGGTCGCTGGTGGCCTCGGCGAATCCGCGTTTGTAGCTCCGGCCATACCCGCGGACCTGTTCGCGCACCACCTTGGCGCCCAGCGAGTCGGCGACTTCGCTGGTGCGGTCGGTGGAGTTGTTGTCGACAACGATCACCTCATCCACGAACTCCGGCATTGCACGGAGCACCTTTTCAATGCCCTGCTCCTCATTCAGACACGGAATAATTACGGTGATGCTAAGAGACTTATACATGGGTCCGTCTTTTTCCCGACGGCGCGCGTCTGGTTATCATGGGTTCTATGAAGCGCCTTGCGCTCCTTTTCTCCTGCTCGGCGGCACTCGTGTGCGCGACGGACTTGGCCAAAGTGCACACCGTGTACCTGCTTAAGATGAATCGCGGGATGGACCAGTTCCTCGCAAGCCGCCTCACCGAAGACCACATCTTCCAGGTCGTGACCGATCCGAAACAGGCCGATGCCGTGTTTACGGACCAGATAGGCGAAGGTTTCGAGGCGAAACTCGAAGATCTGTTTCCTTCCCCCGATACGGCCAAGCCGGCGCCGCCACCGAAAGATGATAAAGAGGGGGAGACGAACCCGTTTCTCGGCGATACCGTGAACAAGCTCTCGAATCCGGCATCGGCGTCGTCGTTCGGACGCGCCCGGGGCACCGTCTTTCTGGTAGATGCCAAGTCGCGGCGAGTGATCTGGTCGGTGTTCGAGCCAACAAAAAGTGGGGCTCCGAGAGATATGGATCGCACAGCCTCCGACATTGTAAACCGCCTCAAGCACCAACTGAAAGGCAAGTAGCGCAGATCCCCTTGTGGGGCAGGCGCTTTCGCCTGCCAACCAATTTCTTCGCAAGAACGCCCATGCCTCACGACCGTTTCTCCTTAACCAACTCCCAATAGCTCTCCACCAGCCGCCGCGTGATCGCCGACATGTCCCATTGCGCTACCACCTCCACGCGCGCGCGCTCCGCCATGGCCGCGGCGCGCTCGGGGTCGCGCAGCAGAGCGACCACACGTTCGGCGAATCCCGCCGGATCATCGGCCAGTGAACAAAATTCGCCATCCTTCACCGCCAGGCCTTCAGCGCCCACTTTCGTCGACACTACCGGGATGCCCGCGGCGAACGCCTCCAATAATTTCACGCGCACGCCCGATCCGCTGAGAATCGGACACACGAAGATCGCGTAGCGCGCCAATGCGTCGCGAACATCCTCCACGTATCCCAGCATTTCCATGTGCGCGGCGTGATCCGCATAAGTATGTTCCGGCGGCGGATCGCTGCCCGCAATCACGAGCTTCGCGTCCGGCTCCTGCGCCAGGATGAGGGGCAGCACGTGCCGCACAAACCAGTCCACGGCGATGCGGTTGGGGTCATGACGCCAGCTGCCGAGGAACAGCATGGTCAGCGGCTCTCTTCCGCGTGGACGAAACGCATACCGGCTGGTGTCGATGCCCGCGCGCAAACCCGCACGCATGCGCCCAGCCAGTTCGGGACGGAAGCTGAGCAGGTAATCGCGGTTCGCCGGCGTGCAGACCTGCACCTGGTCGAACCCAGGCAGTACACCAAGTTCGTAGCGCAGCGCGCGCAGGTATTCGACGCGTGCCTTCATCTCGCCGAAAAGGCCGATCATGTGGCCCAGACCGCGTCCGATGGATTGAAAGTAGACATCGTGCTCGAACAGCGCCGTGGCAATCCGCCGGAACTCGCCGCGATACTGCGCCATCGGCGTGTACTCGAGCTGCAGCACATCGATCTGCTTGCAATATATCTGCCGGTGGATCAGCCATTCGAGATCGTCATTGGCGAACTCGCGAACCGCATGCGGTTCCAGCGAGCCCATGCCCTTGGGCCGCCCGCTGGGCCGCACCAGCCACTCGGCCGAGGCGCAGAAGGTGCGCAATTCCTCGTTATCCGCTTCCTGCGAGGGCCAGTCCAGTAGTTCTACGATGTGGACCTCCGCCAGCTTCACCATCTCGCGCAGCGTCTGGTACATGAAGACGCCGCCGCCGTGGACCGGCGGGCAGATCGGGTAGGGCGACACAAAAAGCACGCGCAGCCGCTCCGGTGCGCGCTCCATGCCGGCGAAACGGTCGCGGAAGTATCCGCCCAGCGGACGCTTGAACGCCTCCGTGTCGCTGATCGCCGCCAGTGCCAGCGCGCGTCGGCGCGACCGCAAAGCCTGCGGAAGCTCCCGGAACGCCCACCAGAGCGCATCGAAGTTCGGCCGCAGCGGAATGTCGCCGAACATGACGGCCAGAACCGCACCGGCCCAGGCGAAAAAGAAGTGCGACACCAGGCGCGGCCACTCGTGAACATTCTTCCAGCAGAACAGCACGTAATTTTTCTTGAGGACCGCCTGGATCTGCTCCTGCGTGAACTTCTTGCCGATCGTGCCCCGGTGCTCGTGGAATACCACGCTGCGCGGCTGGTACAGCACCTTCCAGCCGCGCTTCCACGCCATGTAGCCGAGATCGGTGTCTTCCAGGTAAAAGGGTTCCAGCAGCCGGTCGAATCCGCCGAGTTCGAGGAACTTGGAGCGGTCGAACGCGCAACTTCCGCCGCCGCCGTAGAAGCAGGGAAACAGGTCGCCGACCGCGTCGTCGATGCGGTGCCGGACCCGCAGGCTGCCGTCCTGCCACCAGCCCTGCGTGAGACCGGTTTCCTCGCGGACTTTAGCCGGATCCGTGAAGTAGATCTGGCAGGATACCGCAAAAACTTCCGGATCGCGGAAGCCTTCCAGCAGCGGCGCCAGGAAATCGGGAGCCACCCGCATGTCGCTGTTCAACAGCACCACGATGTCGTTCTTAGCCGCGCGGAAACCGGCATTGGATCCGCCGCCGAAGCCCAGGTTTTGCGCCAGAGCGAGTACAGTGACGTCGGGGAACGCAGCGCGCAGGAAATCGGCGCTGCCATCCGTAGAGCCGTTATCCACCACCAGGATCTCGTTCGCCGGGTTGCCGGCCAGCGCCGTGCGAATGCTCGGAATGTATTTTTCCAGCAGGTCCCTCCCGTTCCAGTTGGGGATCACGACAGTCGCCGCATCCGCATTGGTGGGGCGGACGCCCTCGTCCGCGCGCGACCCCCTGGTCGCGCTCCCTCTTCCCATCACTTTAGCGGCCAGGTCGGCCACCAGCAGCGCTACGAAGCTGATCGCCATGAAAAATGGCGAGAGCAACAACAACGGCAGCGCGCGGATAAAGCGTTTCCAAAAGGCCATGTCAGAGCGTGGGGCCGAGGCCTACTTTGCGTCCCAGCCTGATCCATCGTGATGCACGCACCAGGTTGAGCTGATCTTCGAGTTGGCGCTTCTCCTTATCCAGGCGGAGCGCCCAGGCTGTGCGCTCTTGCAGCTCCTTTTCGGTGTGCTCCAAGGCGGCTGTCAGATCTTCGGAGACTTTACGGATTTGGGCGGTGAGGCGGGCCTCAATGTCGAGTGCCCATTGGGTCTTGTCGCGGCCCTCCTGCTCCAGGGCGGCGATCTTCGCGTTGTATCCGGCAACCACGGCACGAGCATTTTCCTGATCGCGTGCCAGCTCCTTCTGCAGCGCATCGATGCGCGCGCCCCGTTCACTGACAGCGCCGTTCAACTCTTCCGCCCACTGGTTGCTCCGCTCCAGTTCCTCCTTCTGTTCGCGGAACATGACTAGCAGCTTCTGGTGTTCGCGATCGAACTCACCCAGGTCCGCCTGCGCTTTATCGAGCCATTGGTCCTTGGTGGCAAGCTCACCTTCGAGCTTCGCGATATGGCGCTCGCGCTCCCTCAGTACGTTGGCCACGCGCGGCACGTAAAGAAACGTCGGATTGCCGATCTGCGGGCGGTGCGCGCAAACCGCGACGAAGAAGTGGCTCTCATCGGGGACCGGCTCGGCCGCATCCACTCGCGTCTCCACCGTATGTCCCGACTCGTGTGGCTGGAACGTGACACCCTCGATATGGTTTTCCAGAAACATCGAGACGTGCGGAAAAAATTGCCTGAGCTCCCGAGTGAATTCCTCGAAATCGAATTCGTGAACGTGGAACGGGTTGGCGCCTTGCGCACCGCGGGATTCGGTGTAATACAGACGGTTGGGCGTCGAGACAATCAACTGCCCGGCCGGAGCCAGCACGCGCCGCACTTCCTGCAGAAAGTCCCGCCAGTTCTCCAGGTGCTCGATCACTTCGAATGCGACTACAAGGTCGAACGTTCCGTCACCGTAGGGCAGTTGTGTGCAAGATGCCTGTTCGAACGCGACATTGTGTAGTGGATAGTGCGCCCGCGCGTATTCCACGGCCTCGGCCGCGATATCGATTCCCGTCACGCTTTCGGCCACATCAGCCAACTCCGCCGACCCGTAGCCGGCGCCGCACCCCGCATCCAGGACGCGCTTGCCGCGCGCCAGCCGCACTGCGAAGTGATACCGCGCCATGTGCTCGTTGAGCAGGTCGATATCGACCTCGCCGGGAATCAGCCGCTCGCCCGTGAACTCAGCCAAGATGACTCTCCAATTGACGCTCCGTGCGGATCCGCGCGTTGACCTCCACCCGGCAGGGCAGGTGCAGGTAGCCATAGACCTGGGCCTCGGACCGGCCCATTTGCAGCGTGATGGCGTTGTCGATCCAATCGCACATCTGATAGCCCATGAGCGTCCCATCGGCAATCGCCGGCGAGAAAGAGAAGGACGCCGGATAGAGTTCGGGCAGGTCGAGATAGAAATCCACCGTAGTCACATCGCCGGCCTGCAGCGGCACCAGTTCGTAACCTTCGCGCGACGTATTGGTACCGGAAAAATCCATCCCGAGCTGATTGCGCAGCATGAAACCGACAATAGGCAGCGCCACATCGGCCTTCGCCCGCACGCTAATGCGCACCAGAATACGCGAGCTTGGTTCCAAAATGGAAACCGTGCGGCCCTGTTCATCCAGCACGGCGATCCCGATAATCTGCGCGCGGCCGTCGCCGAAACGGTGATCGATATTCGGTATGGTTTCGACGATCTCCGGTGCCTCTGTAGGTCCGCCGCGGCGCACCTGCGGATCGGCCGCGGACTTGAGTAGTAGATACGTCGAATCTTTCTCCGTCATCGCCGCCAGGTATTTGGAGACCACGCGATCCGGTTCGCCGATATCGACCATCCGGCCGTGATCCAGCCACAAAACGCGGTCGCCGATCGCCTTCACATCGCTCACCGCGTGCGAGACGAAAAGGATCGTGATGCCGCGCTGCCGGAGTTCGTGAACCTTGCGCATGCACCGCTGGCGGAAATAAATGTCCCCCACTGCAAGGGCTTCATCCACCAGGAGAATTTCAGGATCCACATTGATGGCGACGGCGAACGCCAGGCGCACCACCATGCCGCTCGAGTAAGTCTTCACGGGCTGATTGATGAAGTCGCCGATCTCCGCGAAGGCGGCGATGTCCTGGTATCGCTGGTCGATCTGGCGCGTCGTGAGCCCGAGAATCGAACCGTTGAGATAAACATTATCGCGACCGCTGAACTCCGGGTTAAATCCGGCGCCTAGTTCGAGCAGGGCGGAAACCCGTCCGTCGATATCGACCCTGCCGGACGTAGGATGCAGAATTCCGGCAACCATCTGCAACAGCGTGCTCTTGCCCGATCCGTTCTCCCCGACAATGCAGAAAGTCTCGCCCCGCTTCACCTCGAAGCTGACGTCGTGGAGCGCCCAGAAATCCTGGTGCCGCTTCAGACGATTCAGCGATAGCAGCTCCTTGAGGCGGTCGCCCGGCGCGTCGTAGATCGCGTAGCTTTTCGAAACACCCTGGAATTCAACGGCGTTCACGGTTGGGAAATCGAAAGACTAGTGTAACGCGGGCGGTACGCCGCAAATCGGGCCTGACAGATTTCGGGCGAGACTGAGCGGAAAAAAGAAGAGGGCGGCCGCCGACACCTGGGACTGCGAGATTGCGAATCGGATGGACTAGCGGTGCAAAGACCGCGGCGCTAATTGCCAACAACAGTAATTCAGCGCGTCAGGATTCGCAGCGTGTCCGGTAGGAAGCCGGGAGCCGCCCATTTGATGAACTGGTTCTATCAACTTCCTCCTTATAGTATTTTCATCCTCCCGATTGGAGGATCCAGACCCGCATATTCGGGTCTGCCAATCACAATATGCTCCTGCCGGCGAGTGATGTCAAGCCCGCAATTCTTGGACCGATTCCCTCGTTGAGGATAAAGCTGTACACCTTCGGCGCGGATGGCTTTGGAACACGGCATGTGACAAGCATCACAAGGCGGAACCCTGCGAAAAGGCTTGCAAACGGTGATTCGTAGGTGTAGATATCGTGCAGGGCTATGCCGCGTAGATCAGCGGGGCGCGCTCTTCCGGAACGGTCGAAGCGCAGCACACAGGTGGCGCCACTAGCGGACGCTGCGGAACGCAACCATGAATTGATCGCGGAAGTGCTCGCGGGGGTCGGCGCCCAACGGGCCGGCGTACGATTCGGCGCCAGCAAAGCATTGCGAATCCTGAGCGAGCGGGTGCCCGAGCTGATCTATCCCCACTTCGACTTCTTTGCAGCCCTGCTAAGCCAGGACAACCATATCCTGCAATGGAACGCCACCCTCACTCTCGCCAATCTGGCGCGCGTGGATCGCGAAGGTAAGATCGAGGGCATCCTGGACCGCTATCTGGACCTGATCTCCGGGCCCAACCTGATCTCCGCGGCAAATGCCATGCGCGGCGCTGCCATCATCGGCGTGGCCCAGCCGCATCTGGTGAAGCCCATCGTCACCCGGATTATGCGTGTGGAGCGCGCGGACTACGCTACGCCCGAGTGCCGCAACGTGGCCATCGGGCACGCCTTGAAGGCCCTCGAACAGCTCGTCGACCTGCTGCCCGACCGTCGTACGGTACGCCTGTTTGCGGCGCGGCAGTTAGGCAATCGCCGTCCGGCAACCAGCGCGAAAGCACGCAAATTCCTGAAGCGGCAAACCAAGTCGACCAAAAGCTAGGGCCATCCTGCGCCGGCCCAATGCGGTAGCCCCCGGCCAATTACATCACTGGCACGCTAGCGCACGCTGGTGCATCGAATGTAGTGGAGGGTGATGGCCATGCCTCAGCGGAATGAGGGGCTTTTTCAGCGCTGGGCCGAGGGGTGGTGTTATCTATTCCACAGCAATACCATGTGGCCGCTCCGGGACCGCTACTGTTGCCGCACCTGTCGCCGTACCTACCCCGTGCCTTGGGCCAATTCGGGGTGGGCGCCGGCAAACGTCACTCCTCGAAACACGGACCCCGTTCCGGCATCGATCGGACGGCGCCTGGCCAGCCTCATTGGGTTGCGGCAGACGCAGTAAGTGGGTCGCCAGCCGGCCGCGAACGTTAAGATGTCCATCAGAGCCGCGACCGTCAGGGAGCGTTGCCGCTCCTGAGTGACACGAAATCTCGACTATTTTCGATTGATAACAAAGCAGTTAAGTTTTACGGCCCTAAACTCCTGTGTATCCTGTATACAGGTCACATGAGTTCCCCCGCGAATCAATTCTGTCCATTCCGGTTGTCGCCGCTGCCCGGTCCTTGGGTTCCCGTACGTGTACACGCGTTTTTGCCTTCGAACCCAAGAAGTCTTTCATTTTCAGCAAAACGCGCCGTTCAGAAGAACCCGACGAACCCAAAGAACCCAAGCCCGCCCGCCGGGCCAGTATATTGGCGAGTGCCAAAATATGGGCAGCGCTTCTGACTCGACTCCTCGTAATCCTTGTGAGAACAATCACTTGCCGCTTCACCTTTGGCACTCCGTGTGCATTTCCAGCGATCATGAAGTTGAGGATCCCGATACTATTGGCGTGTGCCGCCGGCGCTTTTGCCCAGGAGGAACCCGCCCCTCTCAACCTAACCTTGCGGTACGCGGTCGAAATCGCGCTCAAGCAGAATCCACAGGTGATTCTGGCCAATCTGGGCGTCGCGCAGAGCGAGCAGGATCGCAAAATAGCGCGCTCCGCCCTGCTGCCCGAGGCTAGCGCCCACGCCAGCGAGAACGTGAATCGCGCCAACCTGGAAGCGGCCTTCGGACTCCGCATCCCTGGCTTCGCCCAACACATCGGACCTTACCGTTATGAGCAGTTCGGCGTCGGCTTCAGTTCCACCGTGTTCGATCTCACGCTTTGGCACCGGTATCACGCCAGCCAGTCCGGCATCGATTCCTCGCGTGCCCAGGAAACCTCCGTTCGCGAGGAGAGTGTGCTGCTGGTAGTGTCACAATACCTCGGCAGCCAGCGCGCCGCCGCCGATATCGAGGCCGCCCGTTCGCGCGTCGAATTGGCGCAGGCGCTTTACGATCAGGCGGCCGACCTGCAGAAGAACGGCGTCGGCACGGGCATCGATACCCTGCGTTCCAACGTACAACTCCAGAATGAGAAGCAGCGTTTGATTGTCGCGCGCACCCAACTGGAGACCTCGCTCTACGCCCTGGCGCGCCTGCTTAATGTCGATCCCAAGCAACGTGTCGAACTGGCCGATGCGGTGAGTTTCTTCGATACACCGGAAGTCAACGTCAATCAGACCCTGGAGCGCGCCTACCAGGCTCGTCCCGAATTGCGCGAGATTCTCGCCCAGGAGCAGCACGCCCAATTAGAACTGCGCGCCGCTACGGATGCCCGGATGCCGCGCGTTTCGGTTACGGGCTTTTGGGCCCAGCAGGGGCTCAACTCCAGCAACGAGATCCCGGTCTACAGCTATCAGGCCAACCTGGACGTGCCGCTCTTCACCGGCGGGCGCATACAAGCGGAGCGCGCCAAGGCGGATCTTGCCATACGGCAGTTGAAGCAGCAAGAGCAGGAAGTGCGCAACCGGATCGTCCTCGACGTGCAAACCGCCATCGCCCACGTGGCCAGCGCGCGCAGTGAAGTGGAGGTGGCCAGGCTGGGCATCGAACTGGCGCGCCAGGAAGTGGAGCAGTCCCGCGATCGCTTTCAGGCGGGCGTGACCAACAACGTGGAAGTGATTCAGGCGCAGGACGGTCTGGCGCGCGCAAGCGACAACCAGATCGCCGCCTTGTACCGTTACAACCAGGCGCGGGCGGACCTGGCGCATAGTGTCGGCCAAATGGAGGCGCTCTACGCCAAATAGTGCAGTCATCCCGGCAGTCACTCCAGCCCGGCCATTGATTAATCCGTGGATCATCGCCATGACGGTGATGCTGGCCACCTTCATGGAAGTGCTGGATACCAGTGTGGCCAACGTGGCGCTGCCACATATAGCCGGCAGCCTGTCCGCCACTCCGGAAGAAGCCACCTGGGTGCTCACCTCTTACCTTGTGGCGAATGCCATTATTCTCCCCATGGGCGCCTGGTTCTCCATGCTGCTCGGGCGCAAACGCTTTTACATGATCTGCGTCGGGCTGTTCACGGTCAGCAGCCTGCTGTGCGGCATGGCCCCGACCCTGGGACTCCTGGTTTTGTTCCGTGTCCTGCAGGGGCTCGGCGGTGGAGCGCTGCAGCCCATCTCGCAGGCCATCCTGGTGGAAAGCTTTCCGCGCGAGAAGCAGGGCATGGCGATGGCGGTTTACGGAATGGGCGTGGTGGTAGCTCCGGTCATCGGTCCCACCCTCGGCGGCTGGATCACCGACAACTTTAGCTGGGGTTGGATCTTCTTCATCAACCTCCCGGTGGGCATACTTTCGCTGGTGCTGACCTCTTCGCTGGTTCACGATCCGCCCTACCTGGTGCGCAAGAGTTTCGGCAACGGCTTCAAAGTGGACTACATGGGCTTCGGCCTGCTTGCCCTGGGGTTGGGCTCGCTCGAAATCGTGCTGGATGAAGGCCAGCGTAATGACTGGTTCTCCTCGAACTACATCGTGACGTTCGCCATCCTGACGGCGGTATGTCTCATCGGCGTGGTGCTCTGGGAGCTGCGCCAGAAGCAGCCCGTGATCGATTTCCACGTGCTGAAAGAGCGTAATTTTGCCCTCGCCACGCTTTCCATGCTGGTGCTTGGCTTCGTGCTCTATGGCAGCACCGCGCTGTTGCCGCTGTTCCTGCAGACGCTGCTCGGGTATACGGCGATGCTCAGCGGGCTGGTGCTCTCGCCCGGTGGGGTTGTCATCTGCGTGGCTATGCCCGTGGTGGGACTGCTGCTGCGCAAATACCAGGCCCGCTGGCTGGTCATCTTCGGCGTCGCTGTCTCCGCGCTGGGGTTGATGGCCATGGCGCGCTTCACGTTGCAGTTGGATTTCGTCACCGCCGTTCGCGGACGCATCGTGCAGAGCTTCGGCCTGGCGTTTCTGTTCGTTCCCATCAGCACGGTGGCGTTCATGCGGATTCCCCGCGAACGTATGAACTACGCCACCGGTCTCTACAACCTGGCCCGCAATATCGGCGGCAGTTCGGGAATCGCCGCCACTACCACCATGCTGGCGCGCCGCGCACAGTTCCATCAGTCGGTGCTGGTTTCACACCTGACGCCCTACGATCCGGCGTATCGGGAGTTTCTGGGCAAGACTACGGTGGCGCTGCAGGCCCACGGTTCGTCTCCCACCGACGCCGCCGCGCAGGCGCAGGGTTTGATGTACGGGACGCTACTGAAACAATCCAGCATGCTGGCCTTTGCCGACGCGTTCTGGGTGATGGGCGTCTTGTTTCTGGTGATCATCCCACTCATGTTCCTGATCCGTAAAACTCCGCCGGTACGCGGACCAATGATGGTGGAATGAGGGTGCCCTTCGAAATGAAGTGCCAAAATACTGGCAGACGCGGCTGGCGGCGCGCCGCCGTTGGTATGGAGAAACCCAGTCGGATGAGCGGTTTGGAAAGCCGGATGTATCTGGCACCCGGCTTGCCACATCCAATCGAGGAAAGGTAATAATTAATATGCCTGATGTGATGGACCCAGTGTCAAAACACGCAGAGTTCTTTTTCGGCCGAATCCCCGGCGGTGGAGCCCCGGCGCTCGCCCGTCAAGTTCATCGCATTTGGCATGCTGGTGCTGGCGGTGGCGGCTGGCGGCTGGGCCTGGTTCCATTTCCGCGACCGTGTCTCGAGCGACGACGCGCAGGTCGACGCGCACATCACGGCGGTGGCTCCCAAGATTCCCGGCAACGTAGTCGAAGTGCTGGTGCTGGATAACCAGCCGGTGAAGGCCGGCGACGTCCTGGTGCGCATCGATCCACGCGATTACCAGGCGCGCGTGGATATCGCCCGCTCCGCGCTTCTGCAGGCGCAGAGCCAGTTGCATACCGCGCAGACGGTCGTGCCCCTGACCAACGACACCACCCAATCCGGCGCTTCGGGCGCCACGGCGCAGCTCTCCGATGCCATGGCCGAACTGGACCGTGCCCGCCTGGCCTACGAACAGGCGAACAGCTCGGATATCGCCGTATCTGAGGCTAAAGTGCGCACCCGGCAGGCCAACAACGAGCGAGCCCAAGCCGATCTCGCACGCATGAAACCGCTGCTCGATAAGGCCGAGATCTCCCGCCTGCAATACGACGCCTACCAGGCTTCCGCACGGGTTGCCGAGAGCGAACTGCGCACTGCGCAGGAGGAGCTGGCTTCGGTACAGCAGAACGCGGGCATTAAGAAGGCGGCGATTGCCGCCGCGCAATCGCGCGTCAACGTGGCCCAGGCCCAGGTGGAAGCGTCGTTGGCCAATCGCAAGCAGGTGGACGTGCGCCGCGCCGAAAGCGGCACCGCGGCCGCCGGCGTTGAGGCCGCGCGCGCCAACCTCGCCAACGCCGAATTGCAACTCAGCTACACCACGCTGGTGGCCCCGGTCGCCGGAGTGGTCACCCGTAAATCTGTGGAACCCGGCCAGATCGTTCAGCCCGGCCAAAGTCTCATGACCATCATTCCGCTGCAGGACGTCTGGGTCACCGCGAACTTCAAGGAGACTCAACTGGCGACTGTACATCCTGGACAGCGCGCTGAAATCAAAGTGGACATGTACGGGCGCTCCGTGGTCGGACATGTGGATTCAATCGCTGGGGCTACGGGCAGCCGATTAAGCCTGCTCCCGCCGGAGAACGCCACGGGTAACTTCGTCAAAGTCGTTCAGCGCATTCCGGTTAAGATCCTGATCGATCAAACCAACGGCCTCGTGTTGCGGCCCGGCATGAACGTGGACGCTACGATATTTACCAAGTAAAACAAATTATTGTCGTGATTCACAGCACATCGGCATACCAAGTGCTAAATTACTCGGTATGAAGGCCTGCGCGCTCGCACTTCTCGCCACGTCTCTCCTGTTCGCTTACGACGACCGCCAGCTGGCGGTTGCACTGAAGGCGCAGTCGGATTTCGATCGCGTGGAACTAGTGGCCCGGCCGCGCATCGCGGATGCCGAGGCCTGCATCCAGTCCCAGGCAGCCGCCTTGGCTGTGAGTCTGCCGGAAGAACGGTCGCTGTTGCACTTCCGGAAAGGCTACTGCGCCTTTGCCGGCGCCGTGGCAACGCAGGACACACGCCAGTTTCAGGCCGCTGTCGCCGAATTGGATAAGGCTATGGAAGCCTGGCCGGCGCGGATGCCCAAAAACGCTAAGCACGCGGTGGCAGAACCAGTGCCGCCGGCGCTGCGCATTTTCGCCGGCATCGTACGCCTGCACGCCGTCGCGGAAGTCGCCGGGATCGATAGCGCGCGACAGGAAATCGCCGAGGCGATGGAGTCGCCGTCGTGTAAATCCAACCTGATGTCGGCCACGTTCTGCGGTCAGGTGCTGGGCGCCGGCGCCCAATGGCTGGGTTGGATTGCCCTGCGCGACAATCAATTGGAGCAGGCGGCGAGTCATTTCTCCGCCGCGCCCGACTCCGGTTGGGCTGCCTGGGTGCAGGGCCGGCGCGACTTCGGAGATGCCCGGTACGGCGCCGCGGCGGCGCAGTATGCCCAAGCCACTCATCTGTGGACGCTGATCTGGCAGGGCGAGGGACCCACCCTCCCGCAGGCGCTCGGGCCTCGGCCCCAGTTCAATTCGGCGCTCGCCGATTGGGGCGGTGCGCGCCTGCTGGCCGGAGATTTTTCCGGCGCCATCGTCACGCTGGATGCTGCGATTCGGGCCGACCCCGCCAATGCGCACGCGCTCTACCTGCGGGCACGCGCCAAGGAACTCGCAGGCCGCAAGGACGAGGCGCTGGCGGACTACAATCTGGCCAGCCGCACGGCGTTTGCTGCGGCGCAGGACTTGGCGAGCGGCGAGGCCCATCTCTATCGCGGCATCGTCCTGTTCCGCCGCAAGGATTACGCGCGTGCGGAAGACGAATTCGCCAGCGCGCTGAATTTCGAAATGACGGGCGCGCTGCGTCCCGACGCCCGCGCATGGCGGCATCTGGCGGCGGTAGCGGGCGGATCCTGCGGCTCGGCACGCCAGTCCTTGAACCAGGCGCTGCCTGCCGTTTCGCCCTTTTTCCCGCAGGACGAAGCGCGCTCCCTGGCCTCCGCCTGCGGCGCTGCATAAAGCGGCATAGAGCGGACGCCTGCCTGCGCGTGGTGTGCTACAGTGCAGGGTAAGATGGCATCTAAAAGCGTCAATAAAGTGATTATGATCGGGCGTCTTGGCAAAGATGCCGAGACTAAGTTCACGCCGAGCGGAATTTCGATTTCCAAGTTCACCCTGGCGACGAATCGCTCCTCGAAAGATCAGCAGTCCGGCGAATGGAAAGAGCTCACGGACTGGCACAATATCGTCGTGTGGCGTACGGAGCACGTGGCTAATTTCCTGCTCAAAGGCAAGCAGATCTACCTGGAAGGCCGTCTCGAAACGCGCAGTTACGAAGACAAGGAAGGTCAGAAGAAGTACTTCACCGAAGTGATCTGCAACGCCCAGGACGTGGTCTTGCTGGGCGGCGGCGCCGGTCGCGAGGGTGCCGCGGAGGGCGCGGGCGATTACGACCGGCCGGTGTCCATGCCCCGTTCCGCGCAGCGCCCGCAAGCTGCAGCGACTTCGCAGCCGCCCGAGGATTTCAATCAAGGCATCACCGACGACGACGTTCCGTTTTAGTAGCAGCTATTCACTGGACCGGCTGCGGCGCCTCTGGCGTCGCGCGGCCGGCGGTGTGGCTTGGGCCTTGCGGAGTTGCTCCAGCACCTTTGGGGGGCGTCCCCGGCGCGCGACCTTGGCCTGAAGTCGTTCGAGGCTGAGAATGGCAGCGTCCAGGTGCAGCAATTCCTTACGAAGTTGTTCTAATACTTTGGAGAGGTCCATCACCACCGCATGCTGAAGGATAGTATGTTTTACGACAGAAGCAAATCGGGGTTTCCTGGTTCGTGGTCGGAAAAGCCTCTTGCGTCGACCACCGGACGCCTTATGCTCTGGATTGGCTGAGGACCGAATCCTCGGTGCAATCTGCCGGATCAGCGAACGTCTGGAGCGAGTCCAGCGACTCGAGCACCCGCTCCAACAAGCTGTCGGTCTGCGACACAGTAGTCTTCAGAACTTCGATGGAATGCGCTTGCGTAATCAGGCGGTCATCCAGGGACGCCATGGTCTTGGTAAGCAATTCTTCCATGGCCGCGACGATCTGACCGGTCGAGGGGACGTCGCCCAACCTGGCGGTGTGTTCTTCCAGGCGAGTCTCGATTTGGACGAAGCGCGCCGTGTCCGCAGTTTCACGGGCTTGCAGACGGGCCTCTAGACCGGCGAGCGAGGCCTTCAACTCTTCAACTGTGGTGGAATCCATGCCGCCAGGTTCGCGCCGCGGCCTGGTGATCGCAGCAATTGCGACCCCAGCCAGAAAAATCGCGACCCGTGGTACATAGTTAAGGACTCGTGACATCGGTGATTCACTTATAATACGACGCTGATATGAATGCAAGACCTACCGTTGGTAAGGGAGGTACTGGGTACGTACGGCGATTGCGGGCGTTCTCGTATGCTGGCATGCTGTCTAGGAAAGATCCGGAAGTACAGGAGACCTCTGGTTGAATCGCTGCGCGGAATCCGGGCCCATGCGCAAGGGGCCGGTCGAATGTCCGTTGCTATTGGAATGCAATTTCCTCGGGCGCGTGATCTGGATGAGTAACCGAACCCGCCTGGCCTTGCGCAATCCGGCGCACTTGTCTGAAGCGATCGTTCGCGGCAATCCGCCTGCGGGCTCGAGCCCGGAGATCGAGATTTCACCCCTACGCTTCTGGACGGTCTGGGAGTCGCGCGAAAGCGTGCTGATCGCGGTCCAGGTGGTGGAAGGGGAACCCAGGGAGACCAAGGACCTGTTGCAGGTTCAGCACCGGCTCACCTTTCATTTCTTCCGTCTGATGGGGTTGGAGAGGCTCCTGTTTGCCCATGCGCAGGTACGGCGCGGGCGCGGCGGGCGCAGAGCGGTACGCCAGGTTGAGATGGAGCGCCAGCGGCTGGGGCGCGAGTTGCACACCGGAGTGGGGCAGGGACTGGCCGCGATCCGCCTGCAGCTCGAAGTGATCGCGGCGGAGTTGCCGTCGCCCCCGGCCGGCATCCGGCAGGCGCTAGCCAACATTTCCACCCTGGCGGCCGACACCATGGAACAGGTCCGCAGCATCGCCAGGCGGCTGCATCCACCGGAGTGGCAACGGCTGACATTGGAATCTGCGATCAGCCAGTTGTGGGAAATCAGCGGCGTCCCGCAGCGTTTCGAGGCGTCCCTGCGGATCGATCCATTGCCCTGGGAGCCGCAGCTCGAAGTCAAGATTCTGATCTACCGGGGGTTGCAGGAGGCGCTCTCCAACCTGGTGCGGCATTCGGAGGCCACCCGCATCGCGGTGGCGTTGGAAGTGCGTGACGGCCAACTGGTCCTCAGCGTTCAGGATAATGGAGTGGGATTCGATGCGGCGGCGATGGTTTCCGCTCCGGCCAGCGTGGCTTCCGGGATCGGTTTGCGCTCGATTCGCGAAGCCGCACAGGAACTAGGCGGGAGATTGGAAGTGGAAAGCGGCCCGGCTGGCACTAAACTGGTAGTTTCCGTCGCGCCGTTCCCGGTAGAATCGTAACATCCTGGCACCATTAGTGGCTGTAACCCCACATTCGCCAGGAAGGTCTGCCGGCCGGCGCGGAACTGAAGGAGAAGCATGGAACTGGCAGGAACGACGGTAGTATTGGCGGACGATCACGCCATTGTGAGGGAGGGCATCGCGGCCCTGTGCAGTTCCCATGGCATGCGCGTTCTCGGCCAGGTGGCCGACGGCGGCGCGGCGATCGATATGATCGCCGAGCTGAACCCGGACTTCGCCATTCTAGATCTCCACATGCCGGGGATGACCGGGCTGGAAGCGATTCGCAAATTACGTGTGGCGGGCTGCGCGGTTAAGCTGCTGATTCTTTCGATCAGCCGCGAAGAAAACACGGTCATGGAAGCGCTGCGGGCGGGAGCCGATGCGTACCTGCTGAAGGACGGTCCGTCGCGGCATTTGCTGGATGCGATCAGCTTTGTGCGCGACGGGGGTGTGTATGTTTCGCCCATGTTGCGCGGTGTCGGGCTTTTCGCCAAGTCCGAGAAGAGCCGTCCCGAGGACCCGCTGGCGGCGCTCAGTCCGCGGGAGATGGAGGTCTTCTCTTATCTGGTGAACGGACTCCGCGCCAAGGACATCGCGGATCTGCTGGAGATCAGCCCCAAAACGGTGGACACCTACCGTGCCAGCCTGATGCGCAAACTGAACGTTCACGATCTCGTAGGGCTGGTGAAGTTCGCCATCGAGCGGAATCTTACGACGACATCTCAACAGCGGTAGGCGCGGTGCGATTCGCCCGTGCCTGGCGCTGCTCCTGTTGATATCGTTCCAGGGCGGCAATCAACTTGTCCACGGCGGATTTGCGCTCATACAGGCGCGCGAGGGCGCGCCGGCGGTCGCCGGCAGGTGGCCGCAGGGTGTGGCGGTAATCGCGGGGTTGAACTTGGGTAGCTGTCAAAAGCTCCATCTCAGAGTTGTCCTAACGTTACAGAATTTCCTGACTCGCTTCGTCAGAATACGACACGAAAACATACGAAATCAATAGGTAAGTAGAATTTAAGACCTAATTCTCTTCATAAATATTCTGTGACAATTTTAGGCGAGGGACGGTGCCAGGTACATTCCCGAGCCGAAACTCCTGAACATTCAGAATGGGGGGACTTGCAGCAGCGGAATTTGACGCAGCAGGCCCGTGTTTTCACCCATTTCCGCCGGCCGCGAAATCCCACATCGTAACGCCGGATTTTCCATCACGCACATAATAAAAGGCTTTAGTACCAGTTCTCAGGCGGAGTTGTTTGGCGCGGCGAGTGCTTTGATACTTTCGCTCGGTAGCTTCAGTCTGGTTTACCGTTTTTGCGTCCGGGGAAAACCTCGGCCAAACCGGTGGGCAGAGCAACTATAAGTTTTTTAATGGAGATAAGTATGCGGATTCCCTCTTCGGTGTTCGCGGTTGGTCGATACGCATTGGCGCTAGTTTTGATCACGGGTTCCGTGGTTCTAATGAGCGCGCCTAAAAAGACTGGCTTCACGCCTCACGACAAGGCCTACTACGCCTCTGACGCGACCGTGAATTTCGTTCGTCCCGGTCTGACGTTGAAAGTCGTTTCCTCCACTATCGCTCAGGACGGCACGATCAGCGTCGACTACAAAATTACCGATCCTAATGGACTGCCCCTGGATCCGGCAGGTATCACCACACCGGGCGCTGTCTCGGTGAGTTTCGTCTGTGCGTACATTCCGAAAGGGCAAACGCAGTTTTACTCCTACGCTACACGCGCACAGACCAGCCCGATCACGAACGTAACGGCCATACAGGCCGGCGCGGATTCGGGCGGGACCACTAAGCAGGTGGCCGACGGCGAGTTCGTTTACACGTTCAAAACCAAGGCCGTGGGCGCCAACAGCACCGCGTACGACCCGACGGCAACCCACCGGGTCGGCATTTATGGCTCGCGCAACCTGACCGAGTTCGATTTGGGCACGAATTACGCATCCAACACGCTGACCTTCATTCCGGCCGGCGGAACGCCCACCAACAACCGCGACGTGGTCCGCACGGCGAGCTGCAACAAGTGCCACGATTCCCTGTCCTTCCATGGCGGATCGCGCATCGGCCTGGATCTCTGCATTATGTGCCACCAGCCGCAGACGATCGATCCCGATACCGGGAACACTGTGGACATGAAGGTGTTCGTTCACAAGATCCACATGGGCAGCCAGCTCCCCAGTGTAATTGCCGGCAAGCCCTACCAGGTCATCGGTTTCAATCAGGCGGTATCCGACTGGTCGACAGTCAACCTTCCGTCAGATCCGCGGCGCTGCACGTTCTGCCACGAAGATGTCAAGGTGACGGGCGCCACGCAGTCCAACAACTGGCTGACGAATCCGAGCCGCGCGGCTTGCGGTTCCTGCCACGACGATGTGAACTTCGCCACCGGCCAGAACCACGTCAACCTGCCGCAGGTTTCCGATAGCCAGTGCACGCAGTGCCACATTCCGCAGGGCGAGCTGGAGTTCGACGCGTCCATCATAGGCGCGCACACGGTTCCGACCCAATCGCTCACCAACCCCGGCCTCGTTCTCACGATCGTGAGGGTAGACAACGGCGTCGCCGGCAAGGCTCCGACGGTGACCTTTACGTCGAAAGACTACGCTGGTAACCCGGTTACGATGGCTACGTTGACTGGGGGCAGCAACCGCCTGGCCCTGGTAATGGCCGGCCCCACCACGGACTACGGCTACACCAGTTTCGGTTCCGACGTCACCACTCCGGGCTACGTCTCCGAGAACCCGGTGCCGACGGCCAAGTGCGGCAACGACGGTACCTGCACCTACACGTTTACCCACGCGCTTCCGGCCAAGGCCACCGGCACGTTTGCCATCGGCATCGAAGGGCGCCGGGGGAGTACGCTACTGGCGGGTACGGCACAGCAGCAGACCAGCGAATACGGCGCCATTAATAAGGTGAGCTACTTCTCGGTGGACGGCTCCAAAGTGACCCCGCGCCGCCAGGTAGTGGACGTCAACAAGTGCAACGGATGC
Organism: uncultured Solibacteraceae bacterium; assembly: GCA_963805775.1. GTDB lineage: Bacteria > Acidobacteriota > Terriglobia > Bryobacterales > Bryobacteraceae > Solibacter. Next base: position 64,221 of record CAWDWK010000060.1, read on the forward strand.
CACAGCTATCTTTCGCTACACGGCGAAAATCGCAACCAGATCGAAATGTGCGTGCTCTGCCACAACCCGAGCGAGAACGACAGTTCGGTCCGCAGTACCGCCACTACTCCGTCCGACAAAAATCTGCCTCCGCAATCCGTCAACTTCGCCCTGATGGTCCACAAGATCCATACCGGCGAGACCATGCAGAGCTTCAACCAGACTTACACCATCGTCGGGTTCGGCGGCAGCCATAACGACTTCAGCGACGTGCGTTATCCCGCGATGACGCCCACCGGTGGAGTGCCCGATACGGCCAAGTGCTACATGTGCCATATTACTGGTACGGAAGCCAACTTCCCCATCGGTAAGAACAACGTGCTGGATACGCAGGGACGGATCAGCCCCGTGGCGGCCACAACATCGGCCTGCACGGCGTGCCACATGTCTCTCTCGGCGCTCTCTCACGCGGTATCGCAGACCGATCCGAAGTTTGGTGAAAGCTGCGATGTCTGCCACGGCGCAGGCGCCGATTTCGACGTAACAAAGATGCACGCTGGTCAGTAACAACAAAGGACAGAACGCAATGTTCGGGCTGCCCGTACTTACAACCCGCCGCCAGACTCGCCGTGTGCGTCCCTCGTGGACGCGCTCGGCGTGCCTGGTGGGCGCGGCCATGCTGTTAGCTACCTTTGGGAGCGCTCAGGATAAAGCGGGCGCTCCCGCTTCTCCGCCGCCGGATAACAAACCGGCGACATACGTTGGCTCCACTACCTGCCAGATGTGTCACGAAGACATCTTCAATGCATTCCAGAAAAACCCTCACGAAGTGGTGGAAACCGATAAGAAACGCCACTGGGAAACCAAAGCCTGCGAGAGCTGCCACGGGCCGGGCGGCAAGCACGCCGACTCGGCGTCCGCAGCGGACATCAAACAACCTGCCAAATTAAAGCCAGCCGAAACCGATCGTATTTGCCTCGCCTGCCATTTGAACCAACCTACAAATGTAGGACGCATCAATAGCAGTCATGCCAAAAATCAGGTGAGTTGTACGGCCTGCCACTCGATCCATAAGAATGGCCCATATGGGCTGGTAGCAAAGAAAGTAGTTGCTGTGAATGAGCTCTGCGCGAAATGCCACACGGATGTCTGGGCCAGCTTCCAGCGGCCTTACCGGCACCGCTTGCCGGAAGGCGCCATGTCGTGCGTGGATTGCCACAACCCGCACGGTAGCTACCTCCCGGGCAACATGCGTTTTGTGAATGCCAATGAACCGGGCTGCATGAAATGCCATGGCAACCTTAGAGGCCCCTTTGTTTTCGAACACCCTCCAGTGAGGTTGGAAGGCTGCGGCGCCTGTCACCAGCCGCACGGATCTGTAAATCCGCGGATGCTGACCCGTGCACAGGTACAGTTCGTCTGCCTGGAGTGCCATGCCAATCTGCCGGGGCCGAAGCCTCCGGCGAATGGAACCATTGGCACCGTGCCGCCGGCACTGCATGATCTGCGCAGCCCTCGCTTCCAAAACTGCACGACCTGTCATCAGAAGGTCCATGGATCGTATGTGGACCGGGACTTCTTCAAATGAGATTCCTACTGGCTCTGATCCTCATGGTTCCGGGCTTCGCGCAACAGCCGGAAACTAGTCCCAAGCCCGACGATAGCGCGGCTCAGGCGGGTGCAAAGGCAGGCGCGAAGCCGGCCGAGAACCTGGTCCCAACACCGATTACGGCGATCCAGACCCCGGCCGCCGCCGCTGCGGCTGCCGCACCTTCCGCCGACCAGTGGCTTACCGGCAGCATCGATTTCGGATATCGCTGGGTGACCGGCATTGGTGGCAGCGTTCCGGAATACCGGAGCGTCGTCAACCTGGGTGAAGGCCCCAAATTGTTCGGGCTCGATTTTACCGTGCTGGATCCCAAGAAGCGCTTGTTCGACCGGCTTGATGCCCGCGCATATAACTGGGGTGGCGATCCCTACAACACTGCTCATATCAATGCGATCAAGCGCCAGATTTACGACTTCAGCTTCGATTACCAGAACATCGCGTATTTCAACGCTGTGCCGTCGTTCGCGAATCCGTTTTCGCCGAGCGGTTTCGATCAGCAGTCTTTCGACACCCACCGGCGCAACACCACCGTCCTTCTCGATCTGTTTCCCGGACGGCGGATCCAGCCCTATGTTGCCTTCTACCGCAACTACGGGTACGGCACCGGAATCGACGATTTCGTCCAGGGCGCGAACAATAGCTATCCCGTACCGGTCTCGCTGCACGATGCCACCAATAGCTACCGTGCCGGCGTCCGCTTCGAAGCGAATAAATACCACGCGACCGTCGAAGTAGGTGGCACCACGTTCAAAGAAGACGACCAGACCAACTTTACGGGCCAGAACTTTGGAAACCGCACCACGCCCGCGCTGGGCCAGCAGCAGGTGCTCAACAGCCTGCAGCAGGCGTACGGCATCCGCGGCAATAGCATCTACACCAGGGGTCTGCTGACCGCTAATCTTACGTCGCGCGTGAGCTTCTACGGACAATTCCTTTACAGCCAGCCGACCACCGACGTTACGTACACCGAACTGGCAGGCGGCGCCTTCGCCAATGTTCCCGCGCTTCTGCTTTTCGGTGGGCAGTTCGGCACCGCGACCGGCTTCGCCATCCAACCCCACATCTCCGGCAATGCCGGAGTCGAAGTCCACGCCACGAACCGCTTACGCATCACCGAGTCGGTCAGTACCGACCGCCAGCACGATTCCGGCTTCGGTCTTTTCAACCAGGCGTTGTTTCAGAACCTCTCATCGAACCTCGGGTTGATCAGCTCGAACAGCGTCGCTCAGAATACGCTGCAGGTGGTGAACCTCACCACTGTCGAAACGAATCTCTTCTACGACGTTTCTTCGAAGCTTACGGTGCGTGGCGGCTATCGCTACGCTACGGGGAACGCCGAAGTACCAGCTTCCACCCTTAGCCAGATCGGGCCTTTCGAGTCCGGCAATCTAAGGCGCAACATCGCTCTGGCGGGAGCGACATACCGGGCGATGCAGAAACTGACGCTCAACGCCGAATATGAGGGCGGGAGCAGCGATCAGATCTATTTCCGCAACAGCCTGAACAATTACAGCCGCGGGCGGGTGAGAGCGCGTTACCAGGCAAACAACTCGCTCACGCTCCAGATGAACTTCCAGATTCTCAACAACCAGAACCCCTCTCAGGATATCCGATTCGACTTTCTGTCCCTGCACGCCACCGCCGGCGTGTACTGGACGCCCGACAGCGCTAAACGCATCACCGTATCTGCCGAATACGACCGGGCCTGGGTCAATTCGGACATCCTCTACCTGAATCTGCCGTTCTTCACGCCCTCGACGTCCTCGTATACCGAGAACGCACACACGGGAACAGCGGTTGTGGACGTTGCGCTGCCCCGATTAAGCGGCGGGAAGGTCACTGCCGGAGGTTCGTTCGTGCACCTGACCGGAAGCAGGCCGACCAACTTCTACGAGCCCCTGGCACGGATTTCGATTCCCGTCGTGAAACACGTATACTGGAACACCGAGTGGCGGTACTACGGGTTCAGCGAAGCGTTTTATCTGTTTGAGGGGTTCCGGACGAATACGTTCACGACCGGGCTCAGGGTGACCAGATAGGAGACCAGCCATGTTCACGGTTCGAGTGATTGCTGTGGGCTCGCTCGCCCTTTGCAGCGTGCTTGCAGCCAGCATCATCCCGGGCGATGCTCATCGGGGGGAGCAATTGTTCCAGTCGGAACAGTGCATCCAATGCCATAGTGTCAACGGTCGCGGCGGCACGGTGGCGCCCGACCTGGCGCGTCGCGTAGATCGCGATTACACTCCCTCGGTGATGGCCAGCCTGATGTGGAATCACGCTCCGCAGATGTGGGCGGCGATGAAGCAGCAGGGTGTCAAAAAGGGGGATATGACTCCCGAAAAGGCCGCCGACCTTTTCGCGTACTTCGTCTCCGCGCGCTACTTCGAAAAGCCGGGCGACGCGGCGCGTGGGAAACAGGCCTTCGCCGACCGGCACTGCGCCGATTGCCACGGCATTACCAGCTCGCCAGTGGCGTCCGCGCCACCCGTGGTCAAGTGGGAATCCCTGGCGGATCCGGTGGTGCTGGCGCAGCAAATGTGGAATCACGGTCCGAAGATGCGCGCCGAGTTCGCCAAAAAGAAGTTGGCCTGGGGCAAGCTCACGGGGCAGGAATTAACCGATATGCTGGTCTACCTGCAGAATCTGCCGGAGACGCGCAATCTGCCCAAGACATTTTCGTTCCCGCCGTCGGATTCCGGTGAGAAGCTGTTCGCTTCCAAGGGTTGCACGGAGTGCCACGTAGGGAAGCGCGCGCTCGAAGTGCTGCTGAAGAATCAGACCCTAACGGAGATCGCCGTGGACATGTGGAATCACCAGCCCAGCATGAAGAATCCGCCGCCGACTTTCACGGCGGAAGAGATGCAGCAGATGATCCAGTACATCTGGGCGAAGCAATATTTCCGCGGCAGCGGGAGCGCAGCGCGCGGCAAGAGCGTCTTTGCCGCCAAGAATTGCGCCACGTGTCATAACGATGCCACTAGCGGCGCACCCAAACTCGGCAAGGGCAAAGACGCGTATTCGGATATCACCATGGTGGCCGCGCTTTGGGATCACGGTCCGCAGATGCTGGATTCCATGACTGCCAGGAAGCTCGCCTGGCCGAGGTTTACAGCTCAGGAAATGGAAGACGTGATCGCTTATTTGAATTCGCTGTAGGGCGGCTGGGCGATCGAGCTTTTGGTTCGGGCGGCAATTTCTCAGAGGACTTGAGGGAGTTTGGGCGTCCGATTCGGCGGAATGGCGTTTTGCGGCCATGTACCACGAAAGCCATTCTTACCGACCGGTGACGGCGACGACATTCTGCGCCAAATAACAAGTTGCTGCCCCATGAGTGAAGCGCGCTCGTTGGACCGTCCGTTGAGATCGGCTGCGGTCAGTACTCCCGCCTCCGCACGGCCCATACCGTAACAAGTAACAGAGTCGCAGCCAGAAGATCGGCTGTTGCCAACTGGGCCAGAGGCAGACGGTGGGTTAGCAGGGGAGATTCCGCGCCGAAGGCGCGGACGACATCAACGGCGGGGGAGATCTTGTGGAGAAGCCACAAAAGGAACGTCAGGCCGTAGCTTGCAGGAAAGAAGTTCAACGGCTCAACCAGGAACGCCTGAAAGAGCAGAGCCGCGCAGTATGGTACAGGCAGCCAGAGGAGCGTGGTCAAAACCAGTCTCACAAAATCCGTTGGCGCTATGCTCCTTGAGATTGAGGGAAACAATTCCGATGCCGCGACAGCGATCATTACGGTGGCGACGAAGGCCTCGAACAATCCGATGCCTGCTCGCACGAAAACAAGCAGCTTTCGGCTGACCGGTAGGGAGATGGTGAACTGAGTGGATCCTGCGGGGCCTTCCGGAAAGTTGATGTGTGTTGGCGCTTGCGACTTTACCCCCGAGCCCGCCATCATCACCATCGCGGAAGAGAGACTGATCCACATCAACAAGAGCACGGTAGTGGCCGTCCGAGGCTCGTCTCAGGCGCTGTACTTCCAGGCTAGGAGGATCGCCGGCATGCCGATCAGGCCTATCAGGCGCCAGCGCGTTTCCAGCCAGCCCTTCATCGCGAGCACTTCAGCCACTCGCCAACCGTTATCCGGAACCGCGATCTTCATCGTGAATCCACGAGCATTAATACTCACTCCTTCGCACAACCAAACCGGCCGCGAGCAGTAGAATCACGGCCGCAACTACGGATGGGGTCAGTTGAGACCAGGGCAGTTGGTGAGTCTCTAAAGGCGACGCCTCGCCAAACGCGCGGATGATATCCACGCTGGGAGAGAGATGATGGCAAAGCAGAAGCAGCACGATCAGGCTGCCGCCGGCGTATGCAAGCGAGAACGGTTCCTCTGACCATGTGGAGAAGAAGACATGCGCGCAATAAGGTGCAATCAGAAAGAGGGCTGTGGTCAGGACAAGCCTGGTGAAATCGGCAGGCGTTGCGGCTTCACGCGTTGCAGGAAACAGGGCCCAGACGATGAGCGCCGTGAGGACCGTCACCGCCGCCGTCTCCACCAGCCCGACTGCGGTCCTGATGGCTAAAAGCCGAAGCCTCGTCACAGGGAGCGAAATCGTGAATTGGGTCGATCCCGCAATGCCCTCCGAGAGGCCTAGCGGCGCTTGGAAGTTCACGCCCGAACCGCCGAGTAAGATCGCAAGGAAGGTCAGCATGAACCACGCCGTCGTGAGGACGCCGGTGCCCGCCGGGTTCCGGTACTTCAGCGCCAAGGCGATCAGCAGGTAGACTGCCAGACCCAGTATGCGCCATCGCGTTTCCATCCACGCTTTCATCAGCAGCACTTCAATTACTCCGCACGTGTTCAAGGAAGATCTCTTTGAGGCTCACGGGGAACCGTTCCACGGAGGCACCTGGAAGCGAACGAGCCTGTTCCACGATTGCCTCTACATTGCGGCTCGCCAGGATCGAAACTGTTCTCCCCTCCTGGCGCACGTGGTCCGCTCCCGCCAGCCAGGAAATCGCGGCGGGCTCTCTTTCAAAAACGACGCGCAGCCGTTGGTATTGCACTTTCAAATCGTCCAAAGCACCCTGCACTACTCCACGCCCACGATCGATGATGGCAACGTGGTCGGCGATCTGTTCGACTTCCGCGAGTTGATGTGAAGAAAAGAAGACTGTGGTGCCCTCAGTCGCAGGAAGAGCAACTAGTTCCTTTAACAACGTCTCGATCGCCGCCGGGTCCAACCCCTCAATGGGCTCGTCCAGAATCAGAAGTTCAGCTCGATGGGACATTGCCAGCAGGAGCATCAGGCTTGTCCGCATGCCTTTAGAGAGAGCTGAGACCTTGCGGTTGGGTGGCAGATTGAACATGTCCATGTAGCGGCGCTCTAGATCACTGCGCCACTTGGGAAAGAACGGGCGCGTGAAGCGGATGATTTGCTGCACGGTCATGTATGGATATAGGTGCTTGTTTTCGGAAACATAGCCAATGCGCCGTCGCAGGTCGGGATTACCCTCAGGTCCGGTAACCACCTCATTGAACACTCGGACCTCACCGCCGCCGGACTTCAGAAACCCAAGCAGCAGCCGAATCGTGGTGGTCTTGCCGGCACCGTTCCGGCCGAGGAAGCCAAAAATGCTCCCTTGGGGCACCTTGAGGTCTAAGCCATCAACGGCGGCGTGGCTGCCGAACTCTCTGCGCAGGCTTACCGTCTGGATGATGAAATCGTTCATTGCTTCCTCCCGGTCAGATTGTGCATCTGTGTTGAGGAAAGTTCGCTCTCAAATAGTCTTCGCATCTCCTGCTCCGTGACACCCAGAGAGCGGAGGCGCTCGATAGCCAATTCCACGATGTTCTGTGCCTGTCGCATCACCTTGCCCTTCGCCGAAACCGACGAACTGATAAAAGCACCCAAACCATGTCGCAGTTCCACGATGCCTTCGTGCTCAAGTTCACGGTAGGCCCGTACGACAGTATTCGAATTCATGACCAGTTCCTGTGCCAGAGCGCGGATCGTCGGAAGCTGATCGCCGGGACGCAGGGCACCTATTTCGACTGCATGCTTGACTTGCTCCATTAATTGAACGTAGAGCGGGACGCCGGACGAGGCATTCAGACGAAAAAAGGTCATGTGCTGTGTGCTAGTACACTATTACAGCACACAATGTGGGGCAAGTGTGTCAATGATCTGGATTCGTTCCGTCCGGTGCCTTAATTAGCAGCGCTGTTCAAAACTTTGCGGCTGTGTTTCTTCGGTGGATTTTGCCCTCTGGATCTTCGAAAAGAAGTTCGCTAAGTATTGAAGCACCGCTTGCTGACGCGCGCGGCTCGGATCGGAGCCGCGACCGTGAGGGAGCGGTTGCCGCGGAATACGCGACCGTACTTCTGAAACCATGCACTAAGGGAGGTTCATCGCCTTGGTCAACGCGGTTAAGCGGGGGTTACCTTGCATCCAGTCGAACGCGGGTTCACATTTCACGTAGATCAACTCCGGCTCGCGCTCATGGAATGCCGACTCCAGATGCGCCAGAGCGTTGTCCGCTTCGCCAAGTCTCGCAAAAGAGACGGCTACCCGGTAGTGCTCGGGGTTCTTTTGTTTCTCCAGAAACGCCTGGTTCGCTTTCCAATATCCCCGGGCACCTCCGGCTCGCACGGCCGCTTGTAAAGTGGACGTCTCGGAGTCGAGTTTGCTGGCACCGGAGCGTTGTGACGCGTCGATCGCTTTGTCCCACTCTGCTGTATCTTCGTAAGCCCACGTCAAGAAAAGGTAAGCGAGCTGGCTGTTTGGGTCAAGCTCCAGCGTCTGCAATCCTGCCTTGATTGCGCTGGGAAACTCCCGCGCCCGCACGTAATGAAAAATCAGATGGGCGCTGATCTGTAGATCCAGCGGATCCAGATCCAAAGCCCTGCGACTGGACGCGAGAGATTCGGCCGGCCGGCCCATGGCAAGGAAGTAATGAGAGAACCAATGGTGAGCGGCGGCGTCATTTGCGTTGAGCGCAATGGCGCGCCGGAATTGCCGCTCAGCGCCCTGCCAGTTCAGGTCCATCAACTCCACGATCGCGCGGGTCGTATGTGCCTCGGCAAGGTTGTCGTCCAGGGCCAGGGCTTTATCGACGAATTTCCGGGCTGTCGCCAGAGCCTCCACTGGCGGCACCGCCTTCTGCTGGGCCAGCTTCACATAGCACTCCGCCAGACCGGCATACGCCGCAGCATACCCGGAATCCAACTGAATCGCCTGTTCAAACAACGCCATTGCTGTTCGCACCGACGCATGATCAGGCTTTCGTCTATGAAACCGTCCCAGCAGGTACAAGCGATACGCTTCGCGATCCCTGATGGCGGTAGCTGGCCGGACGCCGCCATCCGGCCGGATGTTGCGGACAACCTGCCTGGAGATATCTTCCTGCATGGCGAAAATGTCGCCCACGTCACGATCGTAGTCTTGCGACCAGATGTGATAGCCGCTCTCCGCATCATTCAACTGCACCGTCACACGCAACGTGTCTCCCTGTCGCCGCACGCTGCCTTCGACGACGCTACTGACCTTCAGTTGCTGCGCAATCGACCGTATATCCCGCGCTTTCCCCTTGAACTGAAATGCGGTGGTTCGCGCCACAACCCGCAGACCGTCGAGTTGGGCGACGTAGTTCGTCAGTTCCTCGGTGAGGCCATCGCAGAAATACTCATCCTCTGCGTTGCCGGTCAGGTTGACAAACGGCAGGACTACAAGCGACTCGACGCGATAGGCGGGTCGCCCGGCGCTGCGAATTCCGTTCACGGCGTAAAAGGCGACTACGGTGGCTGCAAGGGCAAGGCCGGTCCAGAGCCGCACGGAGCGGCGCCGGCGACCTGAATGGCTAACCGCTCCCGGCTGTGGGTTGACGGCTGCGGCTTCGGACTGCGAGACATCCTCCACCTGCATGCGAAAGCGGTACCCACGCCGCGGAACGGTCTCGATATAGTCTCCATCCCCGAAGACTTTCCGCAGAGCCGAAATGTTCTGAGTGAGGTTGTTCTCCTCCACGAAAATGTTCGGCCAGACGAGTCTGAGCAGCTCCGCTTTTTCAATGACTCTGCCAGGCCGTTCGACCAGCACCAGAAGCGTGTCGAAGGCCTTCGGCGTGAGCGGAACCGAGTTCCCGGCCCGGGAGAGCCGGCGTTGTTCGACGTCGACTTCGAAGGGCCCAAATCGGTAGATTTTCGGCTTCGAATCGTCCATCACAACTCATTCAGAACGGATTCAGGGCTTTCTCAGGGCGCCTTAACGACTGAAATTACTGTCTTCCGGTAGTGTAGACCATCCGGCCCGGCGAAACTGCCATACCGAGTCTGGAAGAAGGAAACGACACTCATGATCTCAGCCAAAAAGAGCACAGTCCCGACCCAAACGGTCATCACTCCCACAACCTATGCAATACGCCACGCTCACGCCGCGAAGAAGGCACGCCGGTGTCTGACGCAGGTCTTGGGATACCTTGCATTCACGGTGCTGTTCGGGTTCGATGCCTCGGGCCAAAACCCGCAACCGACAATTCTCACTGTTGAGATGGAAAATGTAGTCCAATATCAGGAAAACTACGCGAATCTATCGAAAAACGGAACCTCACTGGTGATGGAGGCGCCGATCCCTGGCCCATCCACCTTTTCTCCCGGTTATTTCATAGGGGACATTGCGGCGATCAATGGCAGAAAGTCCAAGGGAACTACCTTGGCCAGGAATCTCTTTGTCAGCTTGAATGCCAATGCCACGGGCAGTCAGGCCATCGCAGACGTCAATCGATTCCAGGCCATGGAAATTCTGCTTGAGATTCAGCAGGCGGATGGAACCGCGATAGGCACCCTCTTATTAACTGGAGCCACGGGCGGCGCGGCCCCTCCGGGCGCACCAAAAGCAGGACCAACCGGCAATTTTGCCGTGATCGGGGGCACTGGTGCATTCATGGGAGCGCGCGGTCAGGCAGCCACGATCATGAACACCTTCAGGGCGACTTCGACCTTTGAAAACCCTATCTACCGTCGCAGTTTTCCGTCAGGGCTCTGGAAGATGGTGATCGAGCTAATCCCCCTGCGGACGCCCGAGGTCGTGCTGACGGCACTTGGTCCGGCGATCGTTCACGCAAACGACTTCTCGCCGGTTACCGCAGACAAGCCGGCAAAGGCCGGCGAAGTATTGACTCTCATTGCCTCCGGCCTTGGTCCAACGCAGCCGGGGGTCGATCCAGGACAGCCGTTCGCTGCCAGCCCCGCTCAGGTTGTAAGCTCACCCATTGATGTGCTGGTAAACGGAAGAACCGGCGAGGTGCTCTATGCCGGCGGATTTCCAGGCAGTGTGGACAACTATCAGGTCAACTTTCGCATGCCAAGTGACGCCGCATCCGGGCTGGCGTCGGTGCAAGTCAGTTCTGCGTGGGTGATTGGCAGCGCGGTAAAGATTCCCGTTCAATAAGACATAGGAAGGGTGTCGCTCCGTGCAAACTGGGGATAGACAGCGCATTTTCGGCAAACTGCGCCGGAAATGCATGTCAGTCCCCAGTTTGCTCCCCGCGTTCCCGCCCTCCACTCGCCTGTGGTTTAATCACGTTCATGCGGAGATTTCTTGCTGTCCTATGTCTGCCCCTCCTGGCAAGCGCCGCGGGCAAGCAGCCGATTACCGGCGCCGACGTCCTCAAGATTCGCAACATCGCCAGCGTCGCCGTCGCGTCCGACGGATCGTTCGCGGTCTACGGAGTGCAGATTATCCAGACCGACCAGCCCGCCGACGGCAAAGGCGAGCCCGCCTACAAATACCGCACCCACCTGTGGCGCATCGACCTCAACAATCCCAACGCGAAGCCCGAGCAGCTGACCTTCGGGGACCGCAACGATTCCTCGCCCGCCATCAGTCCCGACAATCGCACTCTGGCCTTCGTCCGTGTGGACGCCGCCGGCACGCGGCCCCGGCCCCAGGTCTGGCTCCTGCCGCTCAGCGGTCCGGGCGAGGCACAGGCTGTCACGAAACTGGAAAACGGCGCTGCAGCGCCGGTCTGGCGGCCCGACGGCAAGACGCTGCTCGTCACCACGCCCATCCCCATCTCCAAACTCGACGGCAAACCCCACTTCGACCTGGAGAGTCCCGCGCGCGACTGGTTCGATTGGGACCGTCCCGCCCCCGGCGCCAAAACCGAGCCCGACGCGCGCCCCGACGGCGACCGCCGCGCGCTGCGCAACTGGCTGGCGCGCAATGCATCCAAGGACAACCCCACCGTCATCGACCGCATCAACTTCCTCGCCGAGCAGGACCTGCAGCACGAGATGGAAATCACCGAGTTGGTGGCCATCGACCTCGACCACGACAACCATCCCACCCGCATCGCCAAGGATTTCTACAACCACGTGTCCGCGCAATACGCGCCCGATGGCCGCAGCATCGTCTACATGAGCACGCCGCCCGGGCAGGACCACCCCGACCGCGTCCGCCGCACCGCCATCTGGATGATGGACGCCGATGGCTCGAACCCCCATACCGTCCTCGACCGCAAAGAGTACTCCTTCTTCAGCCCGCGCTACACGCCCGATGGCGCTTCGCTGGTGGTCTCCGGCAGCCAGACCGACGAACCCGCCTACCGGCAGGCGCACCTTGCACGCTTCGACCTCAAGGACAACAAGCTCACCTGGCTCACCGAAAAGTGGGACTCCTCGGCGCGCGCCGGCAAAGTGAGCAGCGACAGCAGTGTTCTGATCGCGACGCCCTGGCACGGCGGCGAGCCGCTCCTCCGCGTCGGCATCAAGGATGGCGAAATCGCCCAGTTGGTGGAAGGGCCCACAGGAGTCGGCGCCTTCGACGAGGGCGGCGGCCGGATCGTCTATGCGCTCATCACCGTGCCCGACCCCAACGAACTCTACGTCCGCGAAAAGGACGGCCAGTGTGCGCCAGTTGACGGAGCTCAACTCCTGGGTCAAAGACAAGGAGCTGTCGATTCCCCAGGAGCACTGGATCACTCGTCCCGACGGCTTAAAGGTGCAGTACTGGGTCATGAATCCCACCCACGCGCAGCCCGGCCAGCGCTATCCCTGGGTGCTCGAAATGCACGGCGGCCCGAGCGCCATGTGGGGTCCCGGCGAATTCAGCATGTGGTGGGAGTTCCAACTCTTCTGCTCCTGGGGCTACGGCGTGACGTACGCCAATCCGCGCGGCTCCGGCGGCTACGGTTATGAATTCCAGAAGGCCAATTACCGCAACTGGGGCAAGGGTCCGATGGACGACGTGCTGGCCGCGCTGGAAGACACCGAAAAGGCCGAGCCCATGGTCGATAAGGACCGCCTGTTCCTCACCGGCGGTTCCTACGCGGGCTATCTCACCGCCTGGATGGTGGGTCACGACCAGCGCTTCAAAGCGGCGTCCGCGCAGCGCGGCGTCTACGACCTTTCCACATTCTACGGGGAGGCCAACGCGTGGTCGCTGGTGCCGGAGGAGTTCGGCGGTTATCCCTGGGATCCCGCAACCCGCAAGGTGCTCGATGAAGAGAGCCCCATCACCTACGTGGCCAACATCCACACGCCGTTCCTGATCATCCACGGCAGCCAGGATTTCCGTACCGGCTTCGCCCAGAGCGAGATGCTCTTCCGCTCGCTCAAGCAGTTGAACCGCCCTGTTGAATATGTCCGCTACCCCGCCATCGGGCATGAGTTGACGCGCTCCGGACCGCCTCTGCAGCGCATGGACCATATGCTGCGCATCATCGAGTTCTTCGAGCGCTATGCGAAGAACGAACGTCCCGCGCCGGTAGAGCAGAAGGAAGCACCGCCGAAATCGGCCGAGACCGCCGGTGCGCAGCAGTGAGAATTCCCCTCTGCTTTCTGCTCTCTGTCGCTGCATTTTCGCAGGGCCGCTTCCAGCCCGGCGTGAAGCCTTTCCTCGCCACTGAAGCTCCGGTCGTCGCGCTGACCCACGTGCGCGTGATCGATGGCACCGGCGCCCCCGCGCGCGAAGACCAGACTGTCATCGTGGACCACGGTAAAATCGCCGCCGTCGGACCCGCCGCCAGCACGCCGGCGCCGGCCGGAGCCCAGGTCATGGACCTCGCCGGCCACACCGTGATCCCCGGCCTGGTCGGCATGCACGAGCATCTCTTCTATCCCGGCGGCGGCGGTGTCCCGATGTATCCCGAGATGGCCTACACCTTTCCCCGCCTCTACCTGGCCAGCGGCGTGACCACGGCGCGCACCGCCGGCAGCATCGAGCCGTACACCGACCTCAATCTCAAGAGCCTGATCGATAGCGCGCGCATGCCCGGCCCCAAGCTCTACATCACCGGTCCGTACCTGGAGGGCAAGGGCGCCTTCACGCCGCAGATGCACGAACTCTCCGACCCCGCCGATGCCGCCAAGACCGTCGATTATTGGGCCGATGAAGGCGCCACTTCTTTTAAAGCCTACGTGAACATCACACGCGCCGAATTGAAAGCCGCGGTGGATGCGGCGCACCGGCGCGGCATCAAGGTTACCGGCCATCTTTGCTCCATCGGCTTCCGCGAGGCGGCCGCCATCGGAATCGATAACCTGGAGCACGGACTGCTCGTGGATACCGAGTTCCATCCCGGCAAGCAGCCCGACGTCTGCCCGCCCAACACCATCCTCGAAGTGACGAAGCTGGACCTGACTTCGGCGCCGGCCCGCGAGATGATCGCCGACCTCGTGAAACACAACGTCGCCATCACGTCCACCCTGGCCGTCTTCGAAGCGTCGATGGACGGCAGTCGTCCTCCGCTGGAACAGCGCTTCCTGGACGCAGTGTCCCCAGAGGCCGCGATCAACTATCTCAGCTCGCGAGCGCGTGCCCGCGGAGGCGCCGAAGCAGCTTTGCAAAAGGAACTGGAGTTTGAATACGCGTTCGTGAAGGCCGGCGGACTCCTGATCGCGGGCGCCGACCCCACCGGCAACGGAGGCGCGCTCGCCGGCTTCGCCGATCAGCGCAATATCGAACTCCTCGTGGAAGGCGGCTTCACGCCGATCGAGGCCATCCGGATCGCCACCGCCAATGGCGCGAAGTACCTTGGTGAGCTCGACCGCATCGGCACCGTCACAGCGGGCAAACAGGCCGACCTCGTCGTGATTTCGGGCAACCCCGCTGCGCGCATCGCGGACATCCACAACGTGAAGCTGGTGTTCAAAGAGGGCGCCGCCTACGATCCCGCAAAGCTCCTGGAATCCATCCGCGGCCAGGCCGGAATGAGGTAAGACAGGCCTCCCGGCCTGTCTGGACAGGCCAGGAGGCCTGTCCTACAGAATATACCGGCTCAAATCCTGGTCTTTGACAATGTCCGCAAGCTGCTTGCGCACATAAGCCGCGTCCACCTTCACCGTCTTCTTCTTGAGATCCGGACCGGCGAACGAAACCTCTTCCAACAGCTTCTCCATGATGGTGTGCAACCGCCGCGCGCCGATATTCTCGCTCGATTCGTTCACCTGCGCGGCGAACTTCGCCACTTCTTCCAGCGCATCATCGGCCAGAATCAGTTTGATTCCCTCGGTCTCCAGCAGCGCCGTGTACTGCTTGGCCAGAGCGTTCTTGGGCTCCTTCAGGATGCGAATGAAATCTTCCACCGTGAGCGATTTCAACTCCACCCGGATCGGAAACCGCCCCTGCAATTCCGGAATCATATCGCTCGGCTTGGACACGTGGAACGCGCCCGCCGCGATAAACAGAATGTGGTCCGTGCGCACGAACCCATAGCGCGTGTTGACCGTAGTGCCCTCGACAATCGGCAGGATGTCGCGCTGCACGCCTTCCCTGCTGACGTCGGGACCATGCCCGCTTTCCCGCCCCGCGATCTTATCGATCTCGTCCAGGAAAATGATGCCGCTCGATTCCACGCGCTCCAGCGCCGCGCGCGTCACCTGGTCCATATCGATGAGCTTGCTCTCCTCTTCCTGCACCAGGTAGTCCAGCGCTTCGGCCACGCGCATCTTGCGCCGCCGCGTCTTCTGGCCGAAAAGATTGGGCAGCATGTCCTTCAGGTTGATGCCCATCTCTTCGATGCCCGTGTTGGTGGTGATTTCGAACGACGGTGCGCGATCCTTCACCTCGAGTCTCCACCATGCGCTCGTCGAGCTTGCCCTCGCGCAGCCGCTCGCGCAGCTTCTCGCGCGTGCGCTCCACGCTTTCGCTGGGTTCCGTGGTTGGCGGCATCAACAGGTCGAGCAGGCGCTCCTCGGCGTTGACTTCGGCGCGGTCCGCTACTTCGTCCAGCCGTTCTTCGCGCACCATATCGATCGAAATGTCCACCAGGTCGCGAATCATCGATTCCACGTCGCGGCCCACATATCCCACTTCGGTGAACTTGCTGGCTTCCACCTTGAGAAACGGCGAGTTGGCCAGGCGGGCCAGGCGGCGCGCCAGTTCGGTCTTGCCCACGCCCGTGGGGCCGATCATGAGGATGTTCTTGGGCATCACTTCTTCGGCCATTTCGGGCGCCAGCTTCTGCCGGCGTATGCGATTGCGCAGCGCGATCGCCACCGCGCGCTTGGCCTCGGCCTGCCCCACCACGTGCTTGTCCAACTCGCGAACGATCTCGCGTGGAGTCAACTCGTCCAGCAACGGCTCCTCGTCCACATTCTGTCCGGGAAGATAGATCACCATGCTATTCGAGCTCCTCGTAGGTCACACTTTGATTCGTGTAGATACAGATTTCGCCGGCGATCTTCATGGACTCTTCCACGATTCGCCGCGCCGACAGTTTGGTATTGCGCATCAGCGCGGTTGCCGCCGCCGTGGCGAAAGGACCGCCGGAGCCGATGGCCACTACGCCTTCGTCGGGTTCGATCACGTCGCCGTTCCCGCTCACCAGATAGGTATTCTTGTTGTCCGCCACCAGCAGCAGGGCTTCCAGATGCCGCAGCGCGCGGTCCGTTCGCCAGTCCTTGGCGAGTTCCACCACGGAACGCGGAAGGTTGCCGTTGAACTGTTCCAGCTTGGTTTCAAAGCGCGAAAAGAGGGCGAAAGCGTCCGCCGTGGATCCGGCGAAACCCGCCAGAATCTTGTCGTTGTATAAGCGGCGCAATTTACGCGCCGAACTCTTCAGCACCTCGCCTCCGAGGGTCACCTGTCCGTCGCCCGCCATCACTACCTTGTTGTCGCGGCGGACGCAGATCACCGTCGTCGATCGAATTTTCTCTCGCATTGTGTGTGTGGTAACCGCTATTTTAACGCACCGGCTGTAAATACTTATCGAAACGTAACATCCGCCCCTTGAGTGACCACCGAATGCCGCGCGAAGTCGTCGCGCGTTTCCGGATAGTCGGTCCGGAAATGCGCCCCGCGACTCTCTTCGCGCGCCAGCGCGCAGCGCGCGATCAGTAGCGCCACCTGCCGCGCGTTGCAGTCCTCGGGCAATTCCGGCGTCAGCGCTTCCAACTGCATCACGCCCTCTTGCAAGCCCTCCGCCGAGCGTACGATTCCGCATTTCTCCCACGCGATGCGCTGGATCTCGCCGGCGGCACATCCGCCTGTCCCGAGGCGCCGCTCTTTGCCGCCGTGTGGAGAGACGGGTCGATCACCAGCCGCCTCCCGCATCGCCCGGCCCGCACGGATCCCGAATACCACGCCCTCCAGCAGCGAATTGCTGGCCAGGCGATTGGCACCGTGGACTCCCGTGCATGCCGCCTCTCCCGCCGCGAACAAACGCGCGATATTGGTGCGCCCGTCGAGATCCGTCCGCACGCCGCCCATCGCGTAGTGCGCCGCCGGCGCCACCGGGGCCGCGCCGGTCCCGATATTCACGCCGTAGCGCAAACACGTTTCGTAGATCCGGGGGAATCGCTCGCGGATGAAGCCCTCGCCGCGATGCGACACGTCCAGAAAAACGTGCGGCGCGCCGGTACTCATCATCTCGCTCACAATTGCCCGCGCCACCACGTCGCGCGGCGCCAGCTCCTTCAGCGGATGGTAGCGCTCCATGAATCGCTCGCCGCGCGCGTTGCGCAACAAACCGCCTTCGCCGCGCAGCGCCTCCGACAGCAGGAAGCGCGGAGCCCCTTCCACCGCCAGCGCCGTCGGGTGAAACTGCACGAACTCGATATCGCTGATCTCGGCGCCGGCCCGGTACGCCATGGCCACGCCGTCGCCAGTGGCAACATCAGGATTGGTCGTATTCAGAAACACGCGCCCCAGCCCGCCCGTAGCCAGCAGAACCGCGCGCGCGTGAATCGGAAACTCGCTCTCCGCCTTGGCGTCCCATATCATCGCGCCCGTGACGCCGTCTTCCACCAGCAGTTCCGTGGTGGCGGCATAGCTGCGAAACGTCACATTGGGCAGCGAGCAGGCCTTCTGGTAAAGCGTCCGCGCGATCTCGCGCCCCGTGGAATCGCCGTGCGCGTGCAGGATGCGGTTGCGGCTATGCGCGCCCTCGCGCGTGAACGCCAGCTTGTTGCCCTCCCGGTCGAACGCGGCGCCCCACTCGATCAATTCCTGAATCGCCGCCGGACCCTCTTCCACCAGCGTGCGCACCGCAAGCCGGTCGCACAGGCCGTCGCCGGCATACAGCGTGTCCTGCTCGTGCAACTCGACCTCGTCGTCGTCGCTGAGCGCGACCGCGATGCCACCTTGCGCGTATTCTGAAGAGGATTCCCGGAGGCTGTCCTTGGCGACCACCAGCACCGTACCCGCTTCAGCGAGTTCGATTGCCGCCCGCAACCCGGCCACTCCGGCTCCAATGACAAGAAAATCCGGATTCATCCGTTACTGCCAGCATAGCAGGGGGACCTCCAGGTACACTCATATCCATGGCGCTGACGCTCAACCGGCCATCGGCGCCCCTGGGCGTGCGTAACGCAATCCTGTGGGCGAGGGGCCGCTGGCACGTGGTGGAGAATTTTCCCGGCCCGCTTTCCATCAAGAGTGTCAGTTCTGGCACGGTGGCGTGGAAGACCGGCAGCCGCGAAATGCTGCTGGACCGCGATTCCTTCCTGGTGCTGAACCACGGCGAGCCCTACTCCATGCACATCGACTCGCGCCAACCTGTCACCACGCTCTGCGTATTCTTCGAGCCCGGCTTCGTGGAATCGGTCTGCGGCTCGCTCGCTCAGTCCGATCTGGAATCCGCGACCGCGCCCGCCGCCTTCCTGCAGCGCCTGCGCATGGCCGATGCGCGCATTCTGCCGCGCATGCAGACCATCGCGAACACGCCACTCGCCGACCGCCTCTGGCTCGACCAGCAGTTCCTCGCGCTGGCCGCCGATCTCGCGATGCTCCAGTCCGAGGTCGCGTTCCGCGTGCGCCTCATGCCCGCCCGCCGCGCCGCCACGCGCGAAGAACTCTTCGCAGGGTGCGCCGCGGACAGGAATTCCTGCACGCATTCGCGGCGACCGATATCGACCTCGCCGCGATCGCGCACCAAGCCTGTCTCTCGCCGTACCATTTCCATCGAACCTTCTTGCAGGTCTTCGGCCAGACCCCGCACCAATACCTGACAACCCTGCGCGTGGCCCGCGCCCGCCGCCTGCTTGAGACTACCCCGTTGACCGTTACCGAAGTCGCGGGTGCGGTCGGGTTTGAAAGCCCCGCCTCCTTCAGCGCGCTCTTCCGCCGCACCCTCGGCATCCCGCCCTCCGCGCTGCGCCAACGTCGAACGGCGCCCGGGACTTAAGTCTTACGAGAGGACGCGATCTCCATTGGCAGCGGTGTATACCGCTCTGGCGTCAGTCTCCCGTTGAAGAACGGCGTCGCGGACGTCCCGGTAATCCGGCAGCTCGGCAAGCGGCTGCAACCAGGGATCGCACACGAAGGCTGTCGAGCAGAAAAACCCTTCCGTCATGAGATCGCGTATCGTGTCTAACGCCTCCCGATGCATTCCGCTGCGACTCAGATGCCGCGCCAGATAAAACTTGCACTCCGGATCCCTTGCCGGCTCCGTCAGCGCCCGCCTCACAAGTTGCGCACTCTTCGCCTGCTCTCCCTCCAGCAGCGCGCGGAGCGAGTCCATCAGCGTCCGCATCCAGCCGGCGCGCACACCGGAGGAATGGCGCCGCAACAGCAGTTCGGCGGCGTCCGCCTCGCGGCAGGTCAGCGCCAGGATCGCCGCATCCAGGTAATAGCCGGCCGACGTCGCCCCGTACGATTCGAGCGCCCGCTCGTAGTCTCCCTTTAGGAAGAAGGTGTGGGCCACACTGGTCACGGCCTTCGAATCCAGCCGGCGCGCGCGGTGGTGCGCCGCGATCGATTCATCCACGAATCCGCAGAAACGGCAGGCCTGCACGAGGCCGGCGAATAACTCGGGATCGTTGGGATGCGTCTGTGCGCGCTCCAGGAGTCGCACCATAGCGGCCTCGGCATTGCCGAAATCAGCTTCGATTTGTGTGTACAGGTTGTGGGCGATGGCGAGGTCCGGATTGAGCGCAAAGGCGCGATGAAAAGCCCCTTGTGCCAGCTCGAGGTTTTCCGGCCCCTCTTCGCCGAACTTTTCTAGGAAGCGGTAGCACCTTCCCAGTCGCGCCCATGCGGCGGCGTAGTTCGGGTCTTCCTCCACGCATTCGCGATACAGGTCACGCGCCATGACGATGTTTTCCATTGTCCGCTCGCGCTGCACATGATTCGCGCGCAGATTGAATTCGTATGCCCGCGCGGATGCCGGCACATCATGACTGAGGGTCCGGCGTTCGCGCTCCGTCAGGCGCAGCATTAACACTTACACGATCCGGCGCACCAGGTTGTCCTGGACTTCGAAGATGTTGTCCCGCCTGGTCTGGCATACATAGGACGCCAGCAGCGTGCCCGTGGGCGCCTGCACCAGTTCGGCATTGATTCGCAGTTCGTTGTCGCCGCACACGATCGTCCCTGCGAGCAGCAGATCCACCTCCGCTTCCTGCGCGATGAGTCTCGGGTCCGGCTGGCCTTCGGCAAACCGCGCCGCCATCATGCTGGAACGCACCGTCATCGACCGCAATCCGGCTAAAGATGCCGAAATCGCCTCCGGAAGGCTGCGTCCCAGGAAGTCGATCCGTTCGTCGCCACGCACCAGGCGAAAGGGAAGCGCAATGAAGCGTATCGCCCGTTCCGCCAGCGCGGTCTCGGCCGCGGTGGAACTTTCCGCCGGAGAGCTGCGCTTCCAGATGCTAGTCACGGCGGGGAGAAACCGGTATCCGAGTTTCGGGACGGTCTGGCTGAAACTGCAGGCGCCCGCTTTGTCCCTTAAGACTTTTCGTAGAAGCGAGATATTGTTGGCCAGATTCACTTCTTCGACAAAGCTGTCGGGCCACAGCGCCTTCATCAATTCGCCCTTCGACATCAGATGGCCGGGGTGGCACACCAGCAGCAGCAGCGTATCGAAGGCCTTCGGGGGAAGCGGCAATGCCTGGTCGCCGCGGCGCAAGATCCGCTCGCCCGGCAACAGCCGGAACGGGCCGAATCCATATGCCTGCACCTCTCCGGACTTGGGACGTTCCTGGCCCGGAACCGCAGCGATGGTCCCCGCTCGATTCGGCGTCATGGCAGTGAAATTTCCCTGAGAAATCCCTGAACCTTCCTTAAGACTTACTCAGCGCCCGCCGGCAATACTATTTCCGAACTGGCTTCCAGAGCTAACTAACTATTTCAGGTCTGGATAGCTCAAAGCAATTCTATCCCAAAGGAGACATCCATGAAACCCGTGTCACTAGCTCTACTGCTGATGGGAGCCGCCGTGCTCGCATCCGCTCAAACGTCCGGCCAGAACTGCACGCCGCTGGGCGGTATTCTCTTCACCAACATCGCCGCCATTGAGAACCGCATCAACGTCGGCGTGGCCTATGGCGACCTCGCGGGAACCGTCGCCGCCGCGATCATTGACGGACCTGTGACGGTCGGCTTCCCGGCCCAGGGAAGACAGCAGATCCAATTCACCGCTCAGCACTACTGGGTCACTGATAAGGGCGAGATCATCCTGTTCAAGCCGGCTGTCGCGACTGCCGATACCACCAGTAAAGACAACGTCGTAGCCCTCACTTACTACAATTATGTAGGGACCATTACCGGCGGCACCGGCCGGTTTGCGAACGTCACGGGAACCGTGAAGTTCATGGGCACCGTGGATTTCAACGTAGGCCATGTGGTCCTGCGCTATTCAGGACAGCTTTGCCCGGCCGCCTCCAAGTAATCGCCAGACGAAGGGGAACCAACATGAGAGCCATTGGTTCGGCAGTCGGGGCCGCGCTCCTTGCAGCCGCAATTTCTTCCGGTCAAGGTCCCACAGCCTGCGCTCTCCTGTCGAGGCCGGACGTTGTGGCAGCCGTTGGTACGCCTATCGGAGAAGGCGTACCGCGAATTGCGGACCGGGATGTCACGAGTTGCTCGTTCGCCGTAGAACGCGGCGGCCAGGTCGCCATCCTGGTTCGTCGCGCTCCGGCCGGCGATTGGGCGGCTGAACAGGTCGCACGGATGAGGCGGGGCGTTCACCTCGGCACTTATCGTGAGGTGCCCGGAATCGGGGATCGATCTTTCTTGTACAACGTGCGCCGGGCAGGCGCCGTCTTGTGCGTTTTTGGCTCCGACTACTATCTGCAGATCTCCCTCTTTCACATGGGAGAAGACCCCCCCATGCCCGCCGTCCTGGAGAGATTGACCACCAGCGCGCTTACGCGGTTGCAATTTTCGCAAGATTCGATAAGACATGCCCACCCTTTCCGCCCCATACTGAGGCATGATCTTTGATGCCATCCGTCAGGGCGACGCGGATCAGGTCCGCGCCTTGCTCGCCGCCGACCCCGCCCTCGCCGCGTCACGAACACCCGAGGGCGCGAGCCCGATACTCTGGGCCGTCTACACGCGCCATCCCGAACTCGCGCCGCTGCTGCTCGGCAACCGCCTGCCGGACTTCTTCGAGGCCTGCGCGCTCGGCGATACCGCCCGCGTCGCCAAACTCCTGTCCGCTGATCGCCAACTGGTCGAGCAATACTCCGCCGACGGCTTCACCGCTCTCGGTCTCGCCAGTTACTTCGGGCACCGCGACGTCGCACTGCTGCTGCTCAATGGGGGCGCCGATCCGAAACGCGCCTCGCGCAACGCCCTACGCGTCTCCCCGCTGCATTCCGCCGTCTCAGCCGGACACGGGGCGCTGGCCGCCCTGCTGCTGGAACGCGGCGCGGACCCCAATCTCGAGGAGGCCAACGGCATGACGCCACTGCACACCGCCGCAGGGAGCGGGAATCGTGAAATCGTTGCCCTGCTCCTGCATGCCGGCGCCCACCCAACCCACCCGTCACACGATGGCCGAACGCCTGCCGCCATTGCCCGCCAGTACTGCCATCCCGAGATCGCCGCGGAGCTCAAGTAGTTGCTGCCAAATATTTCAAGATGCGGGGGGCCACGACTGCGATGGATCTTGGCAGTCAGGTACGGCGCAACTGCCGACGGACTAATTACCGCCGCAGAGCTTTCTTGACACGAGCGATTCGTGGGCCGGAAATTGCGTACCTGCTCAAAAAGTACGGCCCCAGCGAAGTTTGTGTCAACGCTGGGGCCATCAATCCGTAAGCAGAGTTACTCACTCCAACGGGCACAAACCCGAGGAGCTTTCCGTCTTGCAAATCAATGGTACGTCGAAATCATTTGGCTAGTCAAGTGTTTTTGTGCGACAATGTACGTTCTTCAGTCGCTCATGTACGTCTTTTATGTAGACGATTCCCGCGATCAGGGAAAGACGGCTTATTCCGCTCTCGGAATCCCGATGGCCCAATGGAAGCAGGCCTTTCGTCAAATTGGGGAGTTCAGAACCCGATTAAGGCAGGATCGTCGTATCCCATTCGGCTTGGAGTTTCACGCGACCGCATTTTTGGGAGGGCGTGGTGGCTCGATCCGCCACATCCACAAGTGGGATCGCTCGAACATATTCCGTGATGCACTAGGTATTGCCGCTGCCTTGCCTGGGGCTCGCCTGCTAAATGCTTGTGACAGCACTGGCAAAGAGATGCTGTTATTTGAAAGGCTACTTAATCGCATAAGTACGTGCGCGCGGAAAGCTCAGGGGAATGCTATTGTCATGTGCGATGAGGGCAAAGAGCACGTCTACCGACGGCTAGCCCGACAGCTTGGAAAGATTAATTACATCCCGAGCAGGTATGGGCAGTGGTCCGATGGCAGCTCCAAGAAGAACATCCCTACCGAACAAATCATCGAAGATTTAGTGTTCAAGCAATCGAAGGATTGCCGCTTCGTACAGTTGGTCGATTTCTGTGCATATGCCTTGCTGCGGATGGAATGCCCAATCCCGAGCAAAACGAAGTATGGTCTCGATGTTGCCTTTGAGGTGCTAAAGCCGATTTGCGTCACCGAGGCCTTTCGTGGCGACCCTCGCAATCTCGGAATCATACGAGCGACCTAAGCGTTGCTTGCTAACTGACACCCGTCGTAACGCCCACAATGCCGTCCACCCCAGGGGGATTCTCAGAGCAACCGGAGACCTTGCCGAGGAGCTCGATGCCTGATATTGCGTGGTAAAAAGGGGTATGCCAACTTACCAGGTCGTAACGCCGCAGCGATGCTATGCCGCCATCGTGGAACGTGGTGAGATTGGGCGGGCCGCGCAACACATTCCGCCCAAGACCGGGAAAATATTCGTCGTCACCACCGAGGACGTCTGGCGTCACGCAGGCCCGCAGCTTGCCGCGGCCCTGGCGGGAATTTCTTACGACGTACTCCATCTGCCGGGCGGCGAAGAACAAAAGCGCCTCACCCACGTCGAGCATCTCGCCGAGCAGATGGTGCAGCGTGGCGCCGATCGCTCCAGCATGGTGATCGCCTACGGCGGCGGCATCGTCAACGACATGGGCGGATTCCTGGCCGCCATCTTCATGCGCGGCATCCCCGTCCTGCAAATTCCCACCACGCTCCTGGCGCAGGTGGATGCCGCCATCGGCGGCAAGACCGCCGTCAATCTGGTCAGCGGCAAGAACCTGATCGGCAGTTTCCACCAGCCGCTCGCGGTGCTCACAGACCCCGCTATTCTCGATACCCTGCCCGAGCGCGAATACCGCGCGGGACTCTACGAAATCATTAAGGCGGGCATTATCCGCGAACCCGAGCTTTTCACCTACCTCGCCGAATCCAGCGACGAGGTGAAGGCCCGCAAGCCCGACGCGGTCGATCATATCATCGCCGAAAGCGTGCGCATGAAGGCGGAAGTGGTTTCCAGCGACGAACGCGAAGGCGACATGCGCCGCATCCTGAATTTCGGACACACCTTCGGGCATGCGCTCGAGGCCGAAACCGCCTACCAGCGCTTCCTCCACGGCGAAGCCGTGGCATGGGGCATGCGCGCCGCCGTCTACCTTGCCGAATCCACAGGCCACCTCTCCGCCGAGGACAGCGTCGAAATCCTGGAGATGATCGCTTCCTACGGACCCATTCCGCCGCTCACGGGCATTACCCCGCAGAACCTGTTCGCGCGCCTGGTGCACGATAAGAAAACCGTGCAGGGCAAAGTGCACTATGTGCTGCCGGTGCGTATCGGAGAGGTTACCGTCGTCTCGGGATTCGAGGACAAACTCGTCCTGGACGCCATACGGTTCGCGCTCATATGAGCGGTACCACGCCGCAGGGTGTGGGTCGCGATCGGGACGCCGCGCGCAACGAACGGGAGGCGGCGCAATGGGTCCGCGGCATGTTCGGCCGCGTGGCTCACCGCTACGACTTAGCCAATCACCTGCTCTCTTTCAACATTGACCGCTACTGGCGCGCCCACACTGTGCGCCACACACTGGAAATTCTCCGCCGTCCCGAGGCGCGCGTGCTCGATATCTGCTGCGGCACGGGCGATCTCGTACTGGCCCTCGCCAAAACAGGGCGCCCAGTGCTCGGCAGCGATTTCTGCCACCCCATGTTGGTCGCCGCTCGTGACAAAGTCGTCGCGCGGCGCGCGCCCGCCGTGCTTTTCGAATCCGACGCCTTGACGCTCCCGCTGCGCGATGCGTCGCTCGACCTGATCACCGTAGCCTTCGGGTTTCGCAACCTCGCGAACTACGAGGCCGGCCTGGTCGAAATGCGCCGCGTGCTACGTCCCGGCGGCATGGCTGCCATCCTGGAATTCAGCCAGCCGCCAAATGCGCTGTTCGGCGCGCTCTACAACTTCTACAGCCGCCGCATCCTCCCGTGGATCGGCGGCCTGATCTCCGGTTCGCGCGATGCCTACACCTACCTGCCGGAGTCGGTTCGGAAATTCCCCACTGCCCCGCGCCTGGCCGTCATGATGACGGACGCGGGCTTTGCAGACGTGAGCTTCGAGTACCTCACCGGCGGGATTGTGGCATTACACGTAGGCCACGCCGGCCAGATCAGGGAACTTCGCTAATCACCACCGCCCCGGCCTTCGCCAGCGCCGCTTCCACTTCTTCCTTCTTGAGATCCGTGCTGATGAACAGTTCCTGCCGCGCGCCGGAGCTCAACGCGATCGCCTTCCATCCGTTCTGCGTCGGCACCGTCACACGCACCTTCACCTTGCCGCGCGCGTCGCGCACCGGACGAATCACCCCCGGAATCACGGAGCGGATCGCCGGAGTCGCCTTCAGCAGTTCCTCCAGAATGTCGCGTACGCCGTCAATGATGCTGTGCTCGATCTTCAGCCGGTCCTTGGCCGTGCGCAAGCGCATCTATTGCCAGCCCTCGCCGCCGCGCAGCGGTACAAAACGGCACAACGTGGACACGCGGTAATCCACCTGTCCCCCGCGCAAGCTCAGCACGCGCAGTTCCTGATCTTCCATGGCTCCCACCGGAATCACCAGGATTCCAGGATCGTTCAACTGCTCCACCAGGGCCGCGGGGATCTCCGGCGCGCCCGCCGCCACCGAGATTGCATCGTAGGGCGCACCTTCCCGATAGCCGGCCGAACCGTCGCCTGTCACCACTTTCACGTTGGAATCGCGGCCCGCGCGCCGCAGATTCTCCCTGGCCTGTTTGGCCAGCCGTGGAAGAATCTCCACCGTGATCACGCTGGCCGCCAGCGCGCCCAGCACGGCCGCCGCGTAACCGCATCCGGCGCCCACTTCAAGCACGTGTTCCGTCCCGCACAGTTCCAGCGATTCGGCCATCAACGCGGTCATGTAAGGCTGCGAAATAGTCTGCCCTTCGCCAATGTGAATAGGTGAATCCTGATACGCCACCAGGCGCGACTCCAGCGGAACGAATTCCTCGCGCGGAATTTCCAGCATGGCGGCCAGAACCCGCTCGTCGCGTACACCCCGCCGCCGAAGCTGTAAGTCCACCATGCGCCGGCGTTCTGAAAACCAATCGGGGACCACATCCACCCCCAACTTTATAATAACTACTGATGGCCCACCAGATCACACTCATCCCCGGCGACGGAATTGGTCCCGAAGTTGCCGAAGCTACCGTACGCGCTGTAGATGCCACGGGCGTCTCTCTCGAATGGGAGCGCACTGAAGCAGGTATGCGAGCCCTCGCCGAACAGGGCCAGTTGATTCCCGACGAAGTCTTCGCTTCGCTCGAAATGACGCGCGTCGGACTCAAAGGACCTACCGCCACCCCCATCGGCGGCGGACACCAGAGTATCAATGTAGCGCTCCGCAAGAAGCTCGGTCTCTACACCAACTTCCGTCCCGTGCGCATGCTGCCCGGGCTCAAAACGCGCTTCTACGATCTGGCGCTCGACCTCGCCATCTTCCGCGAAAATACCGAGGACCTCTATTCCGGCCTCGAGCACGAAGTCGTGCCCGGCGTAGTGGAGAGCCTGAAGATCATCACGCAGAAGGCTTCCACCAAGATCGCCCGCTCGGCCTTCGAATGGTCGCGCCGCGAGAGCCGCAAGAAGGTGGTGGCCATCCACAAGGCCAACATCATGAAATTGAGCGACGGCCTGTTCCTCAAGTGCTGCCGCGAAGTAGCCTCGCACTTCCCGGAGATTCAGTACACCGAGCTCATCGTGGACAATGCCTGCATGCAACTGGTCATGCGTCCCGAGACCTTCGACGTGCTGGTGCTGCCCAACCTTTACGGCGACATCATCAGCGATCTTGCCGCCGGCCTGGTGGGTGGACTCGGCATCGTGCCAGGCGCCAATATCGGCGATAACCACGCCATCTTCGAAGCCGTCCACGGCACCGCGCCCGATATCGCCGGCAAGGGCCTCGCCAACCCGACCGCGCTGATGCAATCCGCCGTCCTGATGCTCGCGCACATCGGCGAGCGCGACGCCTCGGCCCGCCTGCAAAACGCCATTTATCGAACCTACGCCGAACGCGATCACCTCACGGGAGATGTCGGCGGCAACTCTTCGACCTGCGAATTCACCGAAGCGGTAATCCGCCATTTGTGACTTGCAGTGCTTTGGTGGGGCGGGCTTCAGCCTGCCAATCCGAGCGCAGCTCGGACGACTTCCTACTTCTCGTACGCCATAATAATCGCGCTGTTGTCCATCTCGCCGTACCCCTCCGCCTCCAAGCCTTCCAGTAGCTGCCGGTGGACCTGCGACAGAGGAGTCTTGGCATGCCTCGCACCGGCCGATGCCAGAATCAAGCGCACATCCTTCAAGTGTTGCGAGAGCCTGGCCTCCACGCTGAAATCGTGGTCGAGCATCTTCTGACCTTTGTCGTCCATCACCCGAGAATACGCGGCCCCCGCCTTCAGCACTTCGAGCGCGTCCACCGGCGACACCTCGCACGCATGGGCGAACGCTAGCGTCTCGGCCAGCACGGCGCGATGCAAGCCCAGCGCCAGATTGGTCACCAACTTCATCCGCGCGCCCGCGCCGTAGCTTCCCAGATAAAATGCGCGGCTCGAGAAAGTGCGGAACAGCGGAGCCGCGGCATCAAACACCGAACGCCGGCCCCCGGCCATCACCACCGCCGCGCCGTTGCGAACCACGCGGCTGGAGCCGAGCACCGTAGCGTCCAGATAATCCACGTTGACCTTCGCCAGCTTCACGCCCATCGCTGCCATGGCCACCGGTTCGCCGGTGGTGCAATCGATGATCGTCGTCCCCGCCGTCAGCTTGAGCGCCCCGATCACCTCGGCAGCCACATCAGAAGTCGGGAGGCATAGAATAATGGTGCGGCACTTGTCCGCAACCTCCTGCGCCGAGCCCGCGCCCAGTCGGCGTTCGGGCAGCAGATCGTAGCCCAGGACCCCATAGGCCGCCGCTGTGAGACGGGCCGCAATCGCCGACCCGAGCAGGCCGACACCGATCAGGCCGACGGTGTCCATAGCGCTACTGCCCCCTCGTCAGTCCCAGCGCGCGTATTCGCTTATGCAGATTCGTCCGCTCCATCCCGAGCGCGCGCGCCGCACCCGACACGTTCCAGTTCGATTCATCCAGCGCCCGCAGAATGTGCTCGCGCTCCGCCGATTCCCGCGCCTCCTGTATGGTCGATTTCGGACCCGCCTCGCGCTGCACCCGCACTTCCACCGGAATGGAGTCGCGCGTCAGCCGCTCGCCCTGCGTCAGAATCGCCATGCGCTCGATCACGTTGCGCAGCTCGCGCGCGTTGCCCGGCCAGCCGTAACTCTCCAGCATCGGGAACACCTCCGGATCCAGCACCTTGCGCTTGAAGTTATTGCGCGCGCAGAATTCCTCCAGGAAATATTCCGCCATGAGGCGAATATCGTGCGGCCGCTCGCGCAGCGCGGGTACCCGTATGGGCACCACGCTCAACCGGTAGAACAGATCTTCGCGGAATTTTTCCGCCGCCACCATGGCCGCCAGATCGCGATTCGTCGCCGACACCACCCGTACGCTGACGCGGATGATCTGCTCCCCGCCCACGCGATGGAATTCGCCCTCCTGCAGCACGCGCAGCAGTTTCGCCTGCGATGCCCCGTGCAGGTCGCCGACTTCATCCAGAAAGATCGTGCCGCCATCGGCCAGTTCAAATTTGCCGCGGCGCAGCGATGTGGCGCCGGTGAACGAGCCCTTCTCATGTCCGAAGAGTTCCGTCTCCAGCAGCTCGGTCGGAATCGCCGCGCAGTTCACCTTCACGAAGGGGCCGGCCGCGAACGGGCTGGCATTGTGAATGTGCGCCGCCAGCAACTCTTTCCCCGTGCCCGATTCGCCGATCAACAGGACCCGCGCATCGCTGCGCGCCGCCATAGACGCCTGTTCCACCGCGCGCATCCACGCCGGCGTGTTGCCGATCATCTTGGCGGACGTGCCCACCAGTTCGCGCAGCCGCTCGTTCTCCTGCCGCAGAGTGGAGGCTTCCATGGCGTGCTTCACCGCCAGCAGCACGCGGTCGCGGCTCAACGGCTTCTCCAGGAAGTCGAAGGCGCCGGCGCGCGTGGCTTCCACCGCATCGGCAATCGTCCCGTGGCCCGAGATCATGATGGCCGGAGCCGTCGTGCCGTTCTGCTTCACCGCCTTCAACAAGTCGATCCCGCTGCCGTCGGGCAGCTTCATATCCAGCAGGTAGGCGTCGGCGCGCCCCGCGTCGGGGTGCTTGGTAAACTCCGCCACGCTGCGGCAGAAGTTCACCTGGTATCCCTCGCGCTCCAGAATCATGCGCAATGAGCGCCCGATATTCTCTTCGTCATCCACGATCAGGATGCGTTTGGATGCCATGAGTCGCCACGGGCAGCAGCACTTTGAAACCTGCGCCGCCCAGTTCTCCTTTCACCACAACAATGTCTCCGCCGTTGAGCAGCGCGCTCTTGCGAGCGATCGAAAGGCCCAGCCCCATGCCCCGTTTCTTGAACGAGATGGTGGGTTGAAACAGGCTGGAGCGCGCCTGTTCGCTCAGCCCCGGTCCGGAATCGTGCACCTCGATGGAGACACGCCCGCCGTCCGCCGCCGTCACCCCAAGGATCCGGCCGCCTTCGCCCGCCGCCTCGGCTGCGTTCTCCAGCAGGTTCGTCAGGATGCCCTTCAGCAGATCCTGGTCCGCCACCACCGGCGGCGCGCTCTCGGCCAGGCGGCAATCGTAAGCCACCTCGGGATGCGCCGTCTTGAGGAATGCAATGCGTTCCTGCAGCAGTCCGTTGACATCTACCTCGCCGGGCTGCACTGGCGGCTCCGCGGCGAATTGCGAGAAAGCCCGTATGCGCCGCTCCAGCGTCTCGATCTCGTCCACTACAATCTGCGTGGCCTGCTCCATGAAGCCGCGGTCAGCATCGTCGTAACGCACCAGCATCTCTTCCACGGTCAGGCGGATCGGCGTCAGCGAGTTCTTCACCTCGTGCGCCATCTTGCGGGCCAGCGTCTGCCAGCTCGCCAGTTGGCGCAGATAGACCAGCCGCTCCGTGCTTTCCTGAAGCCTGCCCGCCATGTTGTTGAAGGCCCCGATTGCGCGTCCGATTTCGTCGTCGCGCCGCGCCTGCACGCGCGCGTTGAGGTCGCCCGCTGCCAGTTTGCCCAGTCCCGTGGTCAATTCCTGGATGGGCCGGCTGATGCGGTGCGCCAGGTACACCAGTAGCGCCAGCGACACGAGCCAGATGCCCGCTGCCAGCAGTACGTAGGTGCGCTTGATGCCGAGCCGCAAATCGCGCGCATTGGCGTCTTCCACCGCGCGCCGCGCTTCCCGGATCTCGCGCGTCAGGCGATCCATGGCTACCTCGCCCAGGTTCTCCGAGTACACCCAGATCTCGTTGCCGTGGCGCACCAGGTATTCCAGGCGATTGCCCTCCTGGCCGGCGCGCACCACGCGCTCGCCTTCCAGTCCGCCGGAGAACAACTTGACCGGATCCGGCCACGACGCGCGATCCAGCGGTCCATATTTTTTCGGCTGAATCTCTCCCGCTTGCGCTTTATGCTTTACGTCATCGCTGGCGCGTTCGTAAAGCTCACGGGCGGTTCCTTTCAGCGATTTCGAAAGCGTGTCCAGCTTGCTGGTGGAAGAAGTGTCGACGCTTTGCTCCAACAGCGAGGTGGTGACCCAGATGGTGGCGGCAAGCGGCGCCAGGGTTGCCGCCAGAAAGATCCCGATCAGCCTGTTGCGAAGGCGGTTCACCCGTTTCGCGACCCGCGGCCTGCCTGACGCGGCAGATCGACCAGACGCACGCGTGTCTCCAGCGGTCCCCATTGCGTGACTTCGGTATTCTTCCGGCCGAGAAACTCGATCAGGTCGTGAATGCTGATGCCGATTTTGGTCTCGTCGGCAAAATCACGCGCGGTGCCGGTGCGCAGTCCCAGGCGAAGCCAATAGTACAGGTTGGGCTCCAGACCCAGCGTGCTCATAGTCAGGTTGTCGAAGCACCAGGTTTCGGCGGCCGTGGCCGAGAGGCCCTCGACGGTGCGCGGGCCGATTCCCGGTGAGCTCCCTAACTGCGTCACGGAGAACTTCTCCTCCCAAAGAGCATAGCTAACCACGAAGCGGCCCTTCTGCGGCCGCACCACCGCCGTGCGCGATTCGTTGAGCAATTCGAGCTGTAACACGTAGGCCACTACGTCGCCGTACTTCAAGCGTTCCAACGGTTTACCGGTGAGGAAGTGCAGCGTGGGGGCGGCGACGCGCAGGTTGTCGCCATCGTAAATCACCTTCAGGGAATCGGCCGCCCGCGCGGAGAACAGAGGAACCGTAAGGCCGGCCAGAAGCCAGCTCCTGCGGCTGATCGCTGTCTCCCGCGAACGGGTTGCCATCAATCAATTTCCATCAATAAATCATGCCTATCATGACGACTGGTTCGACATGGCCGGACTTCATCGGGAACGCGAGGGCGAGCGAAAAAATCGATTCCTTAAAGCCCACTCCGACCGAATGCCGAGGCGTCACCGGCTGGCCGCTGTCCCAGACTGCCCCGACATCGTAAAATGCCTGGAAGGGCCCATACCTGTATTCGACGGAGTTGTGAACCAGCCGGTTTCCCCCAATTGGGTCAATATCGTACTTGTTCCAGCCACGAAGATAGTAGCTGTTGCCTGCCACGAAGCGGTCCGACAGGGGTGCCCGCCCGCCGATCGCCCCCACCGTTGCCTGCTCCATCAACTGGTGTTTGCCATGCGCCACGCGGTAGTGCAGTCCTACCAGGTGCGACGTGTACACGAAATCGGTGCCCAGAAACCTGGTGGCCGCCCGCAGGGTGTAGCCTGCATCCACATCTTGCTGGTATTCCGATTCCGCCAGTCGCTGGTGATAGCGCAGAGTTGAAATCAGCGCGTTGGCGGACTCGGTGTGAGCGGCCGGATATTGATTCTGAAAGTTTTCGAAGCCCACTCCGACTTCGAGCGTCAGGGGCTTCGCCAGGCTGATGGTGGCGGTCGGTTGGAAATTTTGCCGCGTGCGATAGGCGTCGGAAGTCTGGTTGGGCTGCGCCGCCAAAGCGTTCAGCGTACTCTGGTTCCATTGTTCGTGATAGCTCTCGAACTGGAACCGCAGGCCCACGCGATCGGTCCCCAGGTGTTTGTCTTCATAGCGCGCGGAGACTCCGGCAAAGCGCTCGTTGAGCGTGTCGCCGTCGCTGGCCAAGCCGAAAAGGAAGGTATTTTGATGCGTCGTGAAACCCACTGCCCCGGCTCCGCTCCACCCCTGCTGGGAATCGTAGAGAAACTTGGTCACGGTGGCATCGATGGCGGTGCGTGCCGGCATTACTTCGAATTCCACGCGAACATGCTCGGGCGTCTCGCCGCGCAGTACGTGGTGATTGACCTCCCGCGCGGAAAGCTCTTTTTTGAGGCGCATCGACAAGCCGTCCAGAGTGCCCGGGTTCAACTTCTGCCCGATCAGCGCCACCAGGTCTTTGCGCAGCCCGGAGCTGAGCCGGTCGCTCTGCTGATCGGCGACGTTGGTCTGCCAGCCCTTTCCGGCCACGATCACAGTGTCCACCGTGTAGCGCCTGTTTACATTCAGATCGGAGTCTTGCGTTCCGGCGAAGAGCAGGCTGCCCACCAATAGACAACCCAGCCAGGAGTATTTCATGGTGTGCCCAAAAGCACGCCTGAGGCCAATTATAACGGGTTGAAAATAGGGGGGATAAAATAGGGCGGGTTGTGACTCGAGTTCACAGGTGTGGAACACCCAGCAAAGCAACACCTGCCAGGGGTGGCATGCGCCGCCCGGGCAGGCGAGGCCTAACTTACAGGACCTTCGCCAGCTCGGTAGCAAACGCGCTGCGGGGCGACTGCTCACGATTCCGTCCACCGCGCTTTTTGCGGTCGGGACGTTGTTCGGTTCGGATGGCGTTAGGTGCTGCGGCCTGTTGCTGCATAGGAGCCGCTCCACGTGGAGCATCCTTGCCTTTCGGCGGCTGGGCGGGATTGGCGCGCAACAACCGGTCTTCCAGGGGTGCACGGTCAAAACGACGAATGATCGATTGCATCTCGTCGTTCGTGGGCGCTTCGACGAATGCGAAGCCCTTGGATTCTTGCGTTTCGTGGTTTCGGATCACTTTTACGGCATCGGCCACGAGATCTTCGGCGGCCAGCCATTGCTTTATATCATCGGCTGTGACCCAGGTAGGGAGATTACCAAGAAATACGGTGAAGCTCATTCAGTTGATTTTGTTACTCCGTTGTGGATTTGCGGCACTTCAAGGGGAGGATTCCGATCTGCCATATAGATAGTATCAGAGTGGATTAAAGGATGCAAACAGTTGATTTTTCGCGCGGTAGCGGCCTACCCCTGGAAAGACGCGCCAATAGCGCCGAGAGCACGCACAACAGTGCGCCGCCCCCTAACAGTAAGCCCCCGGAGCATGGTTCCGGCACCTGGGAACCGGCCGCGGGACCCGCCGTTCCCCCCAAATTCAGCAAATGGGCCGAATTTGCCCGGTTTTCCAGCTCCACCAAACCCGGCAGCGCCCCCACGGACAACGGCCCTTCCGACAGGCTGGCGTATAAATCCTGCCGCAAAACGTAGTGCGCTAGACCTAGCGTGACATCCGGCCCTTCGTTGCGCAAGACGATAAACGCCGACGACCCGTTAAATATATCTTCCGATAGCGTCGGGGACAGGGACAGATAGCCTTGCAGCGTCGAAACTTCTCCCGCATATCCGCTCCCCTGAAAATATCCCGTGCCGAAGGTCAGGTCGCCGAACGCCACGGAAACCGACCGGTCCGCCGATTCCAGCGTGGCGGCGAACTCTCCCGCCCCGCCCAGCGGCGTCGATACCAGGGCGAAGTTCACCCCCGTGGGGTTCGCGGGCATGCCGAAAATAGTGGCGTCCGCGGCGAAGTTCCAGCTCAACAACTGGAAAACCAGCGTGTCACCCGTGTGCACTACCGCGCTTGCCTGGCTTGACACGTCGATGCTGCTGGCGTCCATCACGGACACCGTCACCATCGCGAGATAGAGCCCCAACCGCAGTCTCATCCACGCTGATTGTAGGTTGCGGCACCACGGCTGAACAGGGCCTGTCGTACCGGCACAGCGTGTGGAACACCTGAGTTAGGTTTACG
This sequence comes from uncultured Solibacteraceae bacterium, assembly GCA_963805775.1. Lineage (GTDB taxonomy): Bacteria > Acidobacteriota > Terriglobia > Bryobacterales > Bryobacteraceae > Solibacter. The sequence goes on from CAWDWK010000060.1 coordinate 99,039, forward strand.
CATAATCCCCTGGTAGTATACGATTGCGGCATGATCTCGGCGCTTACTCCGCTCGACTTTCTGGCTCGCAGCGTTCACGCCTGGCGTGACCTTACCGCCGTCGTCGAGGGCGACCGCCGTTTCAGCTACACGGAGTTCGGCGCTCGCGTGGAACGTCAGTCCGCCGCCCTCCTCGAACTCGGCGTGCAACCGGGCGATCGCGTGGCGGTCCTCGCCCCCAACAGCGCCATGGCGCTGGAGGCCCACTTTGCCCCCATGCGGATTGGCGCCGTCCTGGTGATGCTGAACACCCGCCTCGCCCCCGCCGAACTGCAGTGGATCCTGCACCACTGCGGCGCCAAAGTCCTGCTGGTGGACGCCCAGCTCAAGCCCTTGGTCGCCAATGCGGCCGTGTCCCACATCATCGACGATTACGAAGCCTTTCTGAGCGGGGCAGGCGCTTCCACCCGCCAACTCCCTGCGCCCACTCCAGTCACCGACGAGAACGCCTGCATCGCCATCAACTACACTTCCGGCACCACCGGCTTCCCCAAAGGCGTCATGTACACCCACCGCGGCGCCTGGACCAACGCCATCGGCGAAATCACCGAGCACCAGCTCACACAGCACAGTGTCTATCTTTGGACGCTACCCATGTTCCACTGCAACGGCTGGTGCTTCGCCTGGGCCGTCACCGCTGCCGGGGGCCGTCACGTCTGCCTGCGCCAACCCGACGCGGGCGAAGCCGTGCGCCTCATCGAATCCGAAGGCGTCACTCACCTCTGCGGCGCGCCAGTGGTGGTCAGTTCGCTGGCCCAGTATTGCGCCGCCAACGCCGTGAGATTTCGCCGCCCCCTGCGCATCGTGACCGCCGGAGCGCCCCCGCCGCCCGCCGTCATCCGTGCCGCCGAGGAGACCGGCGTGGAGCTCACACACGCCTACGGACTCACCGAGACCTACGGCCCGCACACCGTCTGCGCCTGGAAGCCCTCCTGGAATAATCTGCCCGCGCCCGAACGCGCCCTCCTTAAAGCCCGCCAGGGCGTGCCCTACCTGGTGGCCGGCATGGACCTGCGGGTGGCCGACCACTACATGAACGACGTCCCTGCCGATGGCCAGACGATGGGTGAAGTTCTCATGCGCGGCAACAACGTCATGCTGGGCTACTACGAAAATCCCAAAGCCACCGCGGATGCCTTTCAGGGCGGCTGGTTCCACTCCGGCGACCTCGCCGTGGTCCACCCCGATGGCTACATCGAACTGCGCGACCGCATGAAAGATATCGTGATTTCCGGCGGCGAGAACATATCCTCCATCGAAGTGGAGAAGGCACTGGCCGACCACCCCGCCGTTGCCGAGGTCGCCATCGTCGCCATTCCCGACCAGAAATGGGGAGAAGTGCCGAAAGCGTACGTCGGCCTCAAGCCCGATCACGCCGCCACGGCCGAAGAGTTGATCGCCTGGTGCCGCGACCGCCTGGCCCACTTCAAGTGTCCCCGGCAAATCGAGTTCGGCCCGCTGCCGCGCACCGCCACCGGGAAGATCCGCAAGAATCAATTGCGCGCCAAGGCAAAGGAAGCCTCATGAATCTCCAAACCGCCCATGAAGATAACATCGCCGTCGTCACCCTGAACCGTCCCGAGCGGCGCAACGCGCTCTCGCTCGAACTGATGCTGGATCTTATCGCGGCCCTCGACGAGATCGGCCGCAACCCCGAGATCCGTGCCGTGATTCTGGCCGCCGCCGGCAAGGTCTTCTGCTCCGGCCACGATCTCGCGCAAATGACCGGACGCGACATCAATGCGTATCGCCGCATCTTCGACGTCTGCAGCGAACTCATGCAGAAAGTGCAATCTATCCCGCAGCCCGTGATCGCCGAAGTGCAAGGCATCGCCACCGCCGCGGGATGCCAACTGGTGGCCACCTGCGACCTCGCGATCGCCGCCGAGGAAGCCGCCTTCGCCACGCCGGGTGTAAAGATCGGACTCTTCTGCACCACGCCGATGGTTGCCCTGACGCGCGCCATCGGCCGCAAGCGCGCCATGGAAATGCTGCTGACCGGCGAGTTGGTGCCCGCCCCTATGGCCGCCGAATGGGGCCTGATCAACCAGGCCGTGCCCGCTGCCGGACTGCAATCCGCCACCCGCGCCCTGGCGAAAAAGATCGCCGCCGCGAGTTCGCTGGTGGTCGCCATCGGCAAGCAGGCCTTCTATACGCAGATCGATCTCGATCAGCCGAAAGCCTACGCCTACGCCAAGGAGGTCATGTCGATGAACGCCCTTGCCGCCGACGCGCAGGAAGGCATCGGAGCATTCCTCGGCAAGCGAGCCCCCTGCTGGAGCGGCAAGTAGGGCGGACCCCAGGTCCGCGTATAGGCGTTAAAATAAGGACGTGCTTAGATAGGGGCCAATTGATCGTGCAGATCATGGGAGACGAGTCGCCGCTTACGTGGTGAGTTGCATAAGCGCTCCAGCTTGTCCTCGTTTTGTATTAACAGCCATGGGCTCTTCCGAGGACCGCACCCGCATCGCCCACAGGGTCATGCGGAAGCGAGACCAAGGACTATGCGTGCGAGGATTCTGTTCGGAAATTGGATCGCAATTCGTAGCCCCAGGGGGAAAGTGGGCCAGAAGGCTGCACAAGGCGTTGCGCCAAGCCTGCAGCAATCAATCGCGCCAACATCCAACTCTTGGCAGTCGGTCCTTCGGGACGGCAGGGTGTCCAGATGGAGCAACGATTTGAGTCTCTTGAAAAGCAGTTCGATCTGCCAACGCAGCCGGTATAGACCCATGACCGCAACACTCGGCATTTGAGCAGCATCGAGGGTGGTCAGTATCCAGATCACCTCCGCGGCACGGGTGCGCGCGGCGATAGCGCGTGCGGGAATCCAAGCAATGGCTTTGGCCGAACTCCAGATTTTATGGCTTTTGGTTGGGTTTGGGGGGACTGGTATGACGATATTATATTCAACAGCCCCCACGGCGGGGATTTCCGCCTCCTTCTCAGCCAAATAGAGGCGCTTACGCTGTCCATCACAGGTACGTAGGTTGCCAGGATTGAAGCGGACGATCACATGAGCCTCGGCCTGCCTGACGGCATGGACTCCTCGCGCGGTGGATAAGCTCGGTCTCCCAAAATGACCTCTCCTGTCCGGAAATGGTGGCGGCTTAACTTCTCACCACCGGAATCGTCCGTCAACTCTACAGCGCGGAACCCGCCTGTTGCCGGATCAATCTGAACGTGAGCACGCCACTGTACCGCCTTTTTCCCAGGCCCATTGATAACCGTCGCGTCCACCGCGCGCACAGGCCATCCACCCGCGGCTTGCGGCACCTGGTCCGCGAGCACTCGTCCTACACGTGCTCCAGCCAACTCTCAGCCTCTCGCAAACGATAAAATAAGCCGGGCCCCGTGATCTGGGCCACATTCAAGGCGCTGGCCCATGCCGCCACGTCTTTCAACGACAGATCCGACACAGCGTAAGCCAACGCCATGCGAATTAGCGCGGCGGCGTCGGGAACGTTTCGGCAACGCAGAAGAGCCTTTGTGGCGCGAGCGGATTCTTCCAGGTCGGACGGCAGCAGTGTTTGCACATACGCCCAGTCCTCCTCGTGAAGAGGCAATGCCTGCATGCATTCAAACTACCCCGGTGTCCCGGAAATAGCAATCCTTATTTTAACGCCTATACCCAGGTCCGCGCGGGTCCCCCTGGACCCGCTGATGGGGCTCGATATCGAAATTTCGAGGTCAGCCGGCCCGCTTCAGACCTTCTCGGATAGCTTGCTTGAGCACCGTTTGGTAGCCGACACCAGTCGGAGTGGGGATAGACACGGGACTCGAAGCTTGGTATTGAATGATACAGATGCAGATGTCCAAGGTCCCACATTTCCAGACACCGCTAGTATACGCGCTGGTACTATCCGCTGAATCTAAACGGCTTTCTGGCGATCCATAGAACCATGCCTGTGCTGCTCTTGAATTATTGAGAATCGCTCTTGACTGTCGGACAAAATTGTCCGACACTAGGATCGACTCGTGAAAGGTTCCGAGTTCATCCGTGCGGTCGAAAAGCTTGGCAAGAAACAGAATAAAACAGTCGAGTTCGTCGCAACACGCGGCAAAGGTAGCCACGGAACGTTGTACTTTGGTGAAGCGCTGACCATCGTTCGGAACCCTAGGGACGAATTGAAGACAGGTACTCTTCACGGCATGCTCAAACAACTCGGCTTAAAACTGAATGATATCCAATGAGTAGCTCTATGTTTGGATTTGAATATCCGGCCACGCTGGTGCCCGATGAGAATGACGGCGGATTTGTCGTCACCTTCGAAGATTACCCAGAGGCAATCACTCAAGGCGAGAATGTTGCGGACGCTCTTCGTGAGGCCGAGGACTGCCTGGAGGAAGCTGTCGCGAATCGAATCGTTAGGGGCGTGGATCTACCGCGGCCCAGTTCACCCAAGGCGGGGCAGTCCGTCATCTCCCTACCCGCTCCAACCGCAGCCAAGGCTGCGTTCTACTGCGCAATTCGTGAGCTCAACGCGAGCAAAGTGGAACTCGCTGTCACTCTAGGTATTGACGAAAAGGAAGTGCGGAGATTGCTGGACCCACATCATGGATCGAAGTTAACTAGGATCGACGAATTGCTTCGCATGTTGGGCAAACGATTAACCGTTAGTCTTGACGACATCCCCACGTCGATTTCAACAGAAGTGTACAAGGTATCTGCTGAGGACGTCTCGGGCGGCATTACGTGGAATGCTGGCGGACAGCGTGCTGGCGGGCCATATATAGTCGCTTCGAAAGGGCAAGGACCTAAAGGTCGTTACGTTGACCCTGTGGCTGGCATTCGAGAGGCGTCATGAGTATTTTCATCGAGCGGAACCAAGACCAGAACAAGGCGGCCTGGGCGTTTTTCTCGCGAGCCGACCTACAGCAGATCGCTCTTGTCAGTTCGGCAGCCAAGCGGGTGAGGGATTGGGCTGCATTGCAGCAACCGTTGCGCACAGACGTGCATTTTGAGCCGGCCTCTGTACATTTGACGGAAAACCTCGCGAGCTTCAAGACCGAGTTCGCATTCACGGCAGTTGATTCATCGAGTCCGGCCGCCGAAGCAATGAAGATCAGTTGCGAATTCGAAGCGAGCTACGAATTGAATAACGGATACAAACCGAGTCCTGGCGAGGTTCAGGCCTTTCGAGAGGGAAATGCGATCGTGAACTGCTGGCCGTTTTTCCGGGAATTCGTCCAGTCGACAGCGGTCCGGATGAATTTACCGGCACCTCCGATTCCGTTTCTCCTCCTTGCTCCAAGTCGCAATACATCTGACGTCGCGGGGTCTGAGCCAAAGGCACAGGCGGTTGAAGGACAACCCTCCGGACGGAGTTCCAAGGGTCGCGCGAAGTCGTCAAAACGCGAGTGAGCAATTGAGTTTCACACCATGGGGCA
>CAWDWK010000061.1:0-141649 GCA_963805775.1 uncultured Solibacteraceae bacterium
GCTATATACTGTAGTGTCGTGCCTACTGCGAAGTCTCTCTACAGCGTTCACCCCAGCGTGGCGATGGCCCAGAAAGGCGTCGCGTCCCTGAAAGAGAAGACCGGCCGTTCTCTCGAAGAATGGCTGAAACTGGTCAAGAAATCCGCACCGCCCACCGAAAAAGAGCGCCGCGCGTGGCTCAAAACCGAGCACGGCCTCGGCATGAACTACGCCGGATGGATCGCCGAACGCGCAAATGGCAAAGACGACGATTTCAGCAGTCCCGAAGCCTATCTTCGCGCCGCGGAAAAGTACGTGGACGAAATGTACGCCGGCCCCAAGGCCGCCCTGCGCCCCATCCACAACGCGCTCCTGAAACTCGGCCTGGGCCTCGGCAAAGACGTCAAGGCGTGCCCCTGCCAGACCATCGTGCCACTCTATCGCAACCACGTCTTCGCACAAATTAAGCCCACCACGCAGACCCGCATCGACCTGGGTTTCGCCCTGGGAGCCCGCCCCGCTGAGGGCAGGCTGATCGATACCGGCGGGTTCGCCAAGAAAGATCGCATTACCCACCGCATTCCGATTTCCTCTCTCGCGGAGATCGACGATGAGGTGAAGCAGTGGCTTCGCACGGCATTTGAGGAGGATCGATGACACCGCAGGAAGTACTCGAATACGCAAAGACGAACGACGCTAAACAACTGGACCTCAGGTTCACGGACATTCCCAGCCTGCAACATCACGTGTCTTACCCCATTAATCAGTTGGATGAGACCAGCTTCGAAGAAGGCTTCGGCATGGACGGCTCCAGCATCCGCGGCTGGGCCGCCATCCATGAAAGCGACATGCTGCTCATTCCCGACTCCACCACCGCGTTCATGGACCCCTTCGCCGAAGTCCGTACCCTCGTCATGTACGGCGACGTCAAGGACCCCATCACCAAGCAGCGCTACGAGCGCGACCCGCGATGGATCGCCCAGAAGGCCGAGCTGTACCTCAAGAACAGCGGCGTGGCGGACACCTCGTACTTCGGCGCCGAGGCCGAGTTCTTCATCTTCGACAACATCAGCTTCGACCAGAACCAGCACTCCGGCTATTACTTCATCGATGCCGAAGAAGGCCGCTGGAACTCGGGCCGCCGCGAAAATAATCTGGGTTACCGGCCGCGCTACAAGGAAGGCTACTTCCCCGTGCCGCCCACGGATCACTACCAGGACCTGCGCAGCGAAATGGTGCAGACCATGATCGAATGCGGCCTCGACATCGAGTGCCACCACCACGAGGTCGCCACCGGCGGCCAGTGCGAGATCGATCAGCGGTTCGACACCCTGGTCAAGAGCGCCGACAACATGATGTTGTACAAGTACGTCATCCGCAATGTGGCCAACCAGTACGGCAAAACCGTGACCTTCATGCCCAAGCCGCTCTTCGGCGACAACGGCAGCGGCATGCACTGCCACCAGAGTTTGTGGAATGCCGGCAAGCCGCTCTTCGCCGGCGATAGCTACGCGGGCCTCAGCCAGATGGCGCTGCACTACATCGGCGGCCTCCTCAAGCATGCGCGCGCGCTGTCCGCCATCATCGCGCCCACCACCAACAGTTACAAACGCCTCGTGCCCGGGTACGAAGCGCCCGTGAACCTGGCGTACTCGCGGCGCAACCGCAGCGCCGCCGTCCGCATCCCCATGTACTCGGCCAGCCCCAAGGCCAAGCGCGTGGAGTTCCGTCCGCCCGATCCCTCGGCCAACCCGTATCTCGCCTTCGCCGCCATGCTGATGGCCGGCCTCGACGGCGTGCTCAACCGCATCAACCCTGGCGAACCGCTCGACAAGGATATCTACGATCTCTCGCCCGAAGAAATGAAGAGCGTGCCCTCCATGCCCGGCTCGCTCGACGAAGCCCTGAGCTGCCTCGAAGACGACCACGGCTTCCTGATGCGCGGCGACGTATTTACCGAAGAACTGATCGAAACCTTCATCGATTACAAACGCAAGAACGAAGCCGAAGCGGTCCGCCTGCGCCCGCACCCCTACGAGTTCGCCCTGTACTACGACATTTAGCAAATGAAGCCAATGTCCCTCGTTTTTCGCAAAGCCCTGGTGGGGCGGACCCCCTGGTCCGCGCGGGACGCCCTCGTCCCGCATCTGCCCGGTCATTGACGAGTCCCCCTATGCAAGGTGTCATCGTGCAGGTCAACATCTCACCCGGCGGGCTGCCCAAGCGTGCCATCGCTGAAGGCTGGATCTCGCCGCTCGGCATCGAGAGCGACCTGCACGCCCACCCCAACATCCACGGAGGTCCGCTGAAGGCCATCCTTCTCATTGCTTCGGAAACGGTGGACGCCCTCATCGCTCGCGGATATCCCCTCTTCTACGGCGCCATGGGCGAGAACTTGACCACCCGAGGCATCGATATCCGCCAGATCCGCATCGGCGACCAGATTCGCGCCGGCGGCGCCCTGCTCGAGATCACCCAGCCTCGCGGACCGTGCTCCGCCCTCGATGTCTACGGTGAATCGCTCAAGCTTGAAGTCTACGACCACAAGGTGAAGCAGCGCGATCACACCTCGGCCCGCTGGGGCATGAGCGGCTTCTACGCGAGCGTCGTAACACCCGGACCCGTCCGCGCGGGAGACGACGTGTCGCTGGTCTCCGCGCTGGCGTGATCATGATCGTCCCTGAATCCCTTGCGGCCGCGCCCGACCCGGAAACCGCCCGCCAATTCATGGGACGCCTGCGGCAGGATTTCCCCTCCGCCTACCATCGCATCCTCGCCACCCCCGCCGCCCTGCGCTGCGCCGTGAGCCTCTTCTCCTACAGCCGCTTTCTCTCCGAATCGGTCTTGCACGACCCGGAGCGTCTCCTTCAGATTGCCGTGTCGCACAGCTTCAACAGCCTCCTCACGCTGGAAAACTACCGCGAGCGCCTCTACAGTTTCCTGGGCGCCGGAGTCCCGTCCGCGGTCGACTTTGCGCGCTTCCGGCGTCAACAGTTACTGCGCATCCTGCTGCGCGATGTAACAGGCGCCGCGACCCTGTCCAACGTGACTGAGGAATTGTCCAACCTCGCCGACGCTATCCTCGACGTGGCCTACCGCCGCATCCGCGCGGAATTAGTGGCGCGCCACGGTGAGCCCCGCCTCGAAGACGGCTCTCTGTGCGGCTTCAGCGTCATCTCGCTAGGCAAGCTGGGCGGCAAAGAGCTGAACTACAGCTCCGATATCGACCTCATGTTCGTCTACGGCGGCAATGGCGAAACCGACGGCCCCGCCGTGCTGACCAACAAGGAATTCTACAAGAAGGTGGCCAATCAGTACACCGCCCTGCTCTCCAGCTACACCGCCGAGGGCCAGTGCTATCGCGTCGACCTCCGCCTTCGCCCCGACGGAACCCTCGGAGAGATCGCTGTCTCCGAAGAGGGCGCCCGCATTTACTACAGCGAGCGCGCCCGCGACTGGGAGAAGCAGATGTTGATCAAGGCCCGCATCTCCGCCGGAGAGAGCGAGCCCGGCGCCACCCTCCTCGAGTTCGTCGAACCCCTGATCTACCAAAGCTCGTTGGATTTCCGAGCCGTCGAAGCCGTCAGTGAAACCCGCCAGCGGATCAGCGAGAAGCTCGCAGCCAAACGCGGCGCGCACAGCGGGCTCGACGTCAAGCTGACCCCCGGCGGCATTCGCGATATCGAGTTTCTGGTGCAGTGTCTGCAGCGCCTCCACGGCGGCCGCGAGCAGTGGGTACGTCACGGCGGCACTGTCTTCGCCCTCTTCCGCCTGCGCGACAAAGGCTTTCTATCCGACGGTGAATACGCCCGCCTCTCCGCCGCGTATTCTTTCCTGCGCTATCTCGAACATCGCCTGCAAATGGAAGAGGACCGGCAGACCCACACACTGCCCAACAGTCCCGCGCGTCTCAACCTGCTGGCACGCAAGATGCCGCCCGATGCCACCGGCCTCACCCTCGATGGCGCGGACCTCAAACAGCGTCTCCAGGAACACCTGTCCGCCGTGCGCGAGATTTACCATCGCGTGGTGCACGCCTACCGCCAGCCGGCATACGCGCCCGTTGAGCAGCGCGCCGCCCTGCCCGAAGAGTTGGAGGCGCCGCCCGCGGACACCAATCTGGAACGCGTCCTCGGTGAGCGCGCACCGCGCCTCGCCAACGCGCTCGGCGCCGCCCACCTACGCCGCGGTCGGGCCCGCTTCGAGAGTTTTCTGGAAGAGGCCGTGGCCTCGCCGGAACTGCTGGCGCGGCTGGAAGAGTCGCCCGACAACGTGTTGGACATCTTCGAACACAGCGCACACTTCGCCGACCAGCTTCTACGCTACCCGGAATTGCTGGGGGAAATCGGCGAGCCGTTCCAGCTCGAAGGCGGCCCTCTGCAGGACGGTGCCGCGCTGCGCCGTTTCTACCGCCGCCAGATGCTGCGCATCCAGTGCGAAAGCATGCTCGGGCACGCGCCCATCTTCGAGACGCTCGGCAAGACCAGCGTACTGGCCGATAGCGTCATCGCCGCGGCCTACCGCATCGCGCTCAACGAAGCACCGCCGCCCGCGAGCCCCGGTTATCTTGCCAACGATCAGATGATGGTCGTCTCCCTCGGCCGCCTCGGCATGCGCGAATTCGATCTCGGCAGCGACGCCGACGTCAACTTCGTCATCCCCGATGACGATGCCGCCGAACTCGTCTACTGGACCGGCGTGGCCGAGCGCATCATCCAGACCCTCAGTTCCTACACCGGCGAAGGCGTCATGTTCGCCATCGACACCCGCCTTAAACCCAACGGCCGCGAAGGCGATCTCGTCCAGACCGAGGGCGCCTACAAAACCTACTTCGCCGAAAAAGCGGAGGCCTGGGAAGGCATCGCCTACATGAAAGCGCGCGCCCTCGCTGGCAACCTCGACCGCGCCACTTTCTTTCTGCACGTCCTTCAGGACGTAGACTGGCGCCGCTACGGCCAGAGCATGCGCTCCCGCCACGAACTCGGCGAAATGCGCGCCCGCCTGGAGCGCGAACAGGGCGCCCGCAACCCCCTGAAGGCCGGCGTGGGCGGCTACTATGACATCGATTTCGCCCTGATGTATCTCCGCCTGCGCGGGGCCGGCATATTCTACAAGGTACTCAATACCCCCGAACGCATCGAAGTTATCGAGAAGATGGGACACCTCTCGCCCGAAGACGCCAACTTCCTCCGCGACGCCTCCACCTTCTATCGCGCCCTCGATCATGGACAGCGCCTCTCCACCGGACACTCCGAAGGCAGCCTCCCCACCTCACAGGCCCAGCTCGAGGTGCTCACCGATCTAGTCAAGCGCTGGACGCCAGCCCACCTCCACGAACACCCTCTGGACATCACGCTCACCGAAATCCGCCACCGTACGCGAGACTTCTTCCAGCGCCTCTTCGGAGGCGACTAATGCCCCCGTCCGTGGTGGGGCAGGCTTTAGCCTGCCAATCCGAGCGTAGCTCGGACGCCTCTTCTCCCCTCCGCGCTTTCTCTCGTGTCGTTCGGGTCTCACCATGCCCCGCATAAAACTCTCCCGCTTCTTGGCCTCCGTCCTTGCCGTGGCGGCGACCCTTGCCCTCTACCGCCTGGTGCTCCCTGTCAACAACACCACCGTAGCCCTCTCCCTCCTCCTCGTAATTCTCGCCGTCTCCGCCGGCTGGGGCCTTGCCGAGGCCACCGTGGCATCCATCGTCGCCGTCCTCGGCCTCAATTACTACTTCCTGGAACCGGTGGGCACCTTCACCATCCAGGACCCCCAAAACTGGGTCGCCTTGGTAGCCTTCCTAGTGACCGCCGTGACCGCCAGCCAGCTCTCGGAGCGAGTTCGCCGCCGCGCCGCGGAGGCCGAAGAGCGCCGCCTCGAAATCGAGCGTCTCTACGCCCTCGTCCAGGCCATGATGCTCAGCGGCAACGCCCGCCGTACCATCCGCGAGTTCGTACACCGCGTAGTCCAGGTGTTCGAGTGTGAAGCCGCGGCCTTCTACTATGGTCCCGGCGAAGAATTCTTTCGCTCCGGCCCGGAGAGCGACCCCGTTACCGACCACGACCTCCTCGCCGCGGCCGAAATCGACGAGCTCTCCGTGGACCCGGCTCGCCTCCGCGCCACCGCGCCGGTCCGCTTAGGAGGCCATCCGTTGGGCGCGATGGCGCTGCTCGGGCCGCTGCCCTCCGATCAAACCCTGCGCGCCATCGTCAACCTGATCGCCATCACCATCCAGAAGGCCCGTGCCATCGAAGACGCCAGCCACGCCGAAGCCGCGCGCCAGAGCGAAGTCCTCAAATCGGCCCTCCTCGATTCCCTCGCCCACGATATCAAAACCCCGCTCACGTCCATTAAAGCCGCGGTAACCAGCCTGCTGGGCACTGCGCCCGGAGCCGACCACGAACTGCTCACCATCATCAACGAAGAGGCCGATCGCCTAAATCAGTTGGCCGCCGAGGTCATCGCCATGGCTCGCGTGGAAGCCGGCAAACTGCACCTCGAAAAATTCCCCGTGACCGCCGCCGAACTCATCGAGGCCGCGCTCGCCGATCTCGCCGGCATGCGACAGGACGCGTCCGGTGGCCATCCACGTGGCGCCCGATCTCCCCGGGCCGAGTGCGACCCCGAACTGGTCGAGCAGGTGATCAAGCAACTAGTGGAGAACGCGCTGAAGTATTCGCCCGAAGGCGCGTCCCTGACAATTTCCGCCCAGCCGAAAGGTGAGAAGATCGTGATCGGTGTCGCCGATAGCGGCGCCGGCATCGACGAAGATGAGCGCGCGCACATCTTCGACAAGTTCTTCCGCGGCCGACGCCATCGCTTCGAAACCAAGGGCACCGGTATGGGACTGGCCATCGCAAAAGGGATTGTGGAAGCGCACGGTGAAAAAATTTGGGTCGAGAGCGAGTCCGGCCAGGGCTCGGCATTTTATTTTTCACTTCCCGCCATACGTGGAGGACAGCATTGAGCGCAGGCAAGATCCTGGTAGTAGACGACGATCCGCAAATCCGCCGCGTCATGAAGGCCACGCTCGTGGGGCACGGCTACGAGGTGATCGAAGCCCGAACCGGTGAGGACGCGCTCGAGAAGTTCCCCCAGGAAATGCCCGCCCTCGTGCTGCTAGATATGAACATGCCCGGCATGGGGGGCCTCGAAACCTGCCGCTCCATCCGCTCCGGCTCGGACATCCCGGTCATCATCCTCTCCGTGCGCAACACCGAGAAGGACAAAGTGGCCGCGCTCGATGCCGGCGCCGACGATTACGTCACCAAACCCTTCGGCATCGAAGAACTCCTGGCCCGCATCCGCGCCGCCCTGCGCCGCTCCCCCTCCTCCTCCGAAGGCGGCCCGCACGGGTACACCGCCCCCGACCTGGACATCGATTTCGACACCCGCAAAGTGCGCGCCAACGGCAAAGACGTCCGCCTCACCCCCAAGGAATTCGACACCTTACGCTACCTGGTGGCGCACACCGGCCGTCCCGTCACCCATCGCGAGCTCCTCCAGGCCGTCTGGGGTCCCGACTACGGCGACGAGCCCGAATACCTCCGCGTCTTCATCAACCAGCTCCGCAAGAAAATCGAGGCCAATCCCGGCAAGCCCAAATACATCCTCACCGAGCCCTGGGTAGGCTACCGCTTCGCCGGCTAAGCTCTTACCTTGGTGGGACAGACCATCGCTTTTCGTGGTCTGTCGTGCTTTGCCCCCCCCGCTTATTCAATCCTGATCGTTTCTTTACGACTTCTTTACGCCCCCGCCCCTACCCTAAGTCAGGTGAGGAAAGATGCAGACGCGTGGAGAACTTCGGATTGACCCCGGCCAACTCGGCACAGACGCCTTCAGTGGCGACCTCGAACTCGTGGTCCCCTACACGGATCCCGATCTGGCGCGTGCCCTTTTGCACAAAGCCGTGGCGCTCACCGCCGGCCTCCAGGCGCACATCGCCCTTGTCGCCGTCCACTCGGTGCCGTTCCCGGCGGATTTCCGCTGCCCCACTTCCACCCACGCGTTCCTGGTGAACCAACTCACCGAACTCGCCGCCAGCTGCCCCCTGCCCGTCAGCCCCCAGGTCGTTTTGGCGCGCAGCCGCGAGGAGGGCTTCCGCTATGCCCTGCGCCCCGAATCGACGGTACTCGTGGGCACCCGCCGCCATTTCTGGCGCACCACCGAAGAGCGCCTGGCGCGCACACTGCTCACCGACGGTCACAAGGTGGCTCTGCTGCACATCGAAAAGGAATAAATCGATTGGCTTTGCTCCACATCGAAAAGGAATAAACCGATGCTTGACGTGTTGTTTGTTTTGATGACAGTGGCGTTTTTCGCCGTCAGTTGGGCCTTCGTCAAAGGTTGCGAAAAGCTATGACACCCGAATATGTGATTTCACTGGTGGTAGCAGTGGCGCTCGCCGCTTATCTCGTCTACGCACTGCTTCGCCCGGAGCGATTCTAATGACTCCAAATGGGATTTTCCAGATTCTCCTCTACACGGCAGTCATCATCGCGCTGGCCAAGCCCATGGGCGCCTTTATGGCCAAGGTCTTCGCCGGAGAACGCACATGGCTGCACCGTATCCTGCGCCCCGTCGAAACCGCCGTCTACAAACTCTGCGGTATCGATGAGACGGCCGAACAAACCTGGACGCGCTACGCCGGATCCGCCCTCGTCTTCAGCGTCGTCAGCCTCCTGTTCACGTATCTGATCCTGCGCGTCCAACAGTGGCTCCCGCTGAATCCTCAGGGCTTGGGCAATGTGGCCGCCGACCTCGGCTGGAACACCGCTGTCAGTTTCACCACCAACACCAACTGGCAGGCATACACGCCCGAGACCACCATGAGCTATCTCACCCAGATGATCGCTCTGGCCACCCACAACTTTTTCTCCGCCGCCCTCGGAATCGCCGTCGCCATCGCCGTCGTCCGCGGCTTCGCCCGCCACTCCGTCAGAACCCTCGGCAACTTCTGGGTGGATTTCACGCGCTGCACTCTCTACATCCTGCTGCCGCTTTCCATTCTCGCCGCGCTCCTGCTCTGCTCCCAGGGCGTGATCCAGAACCTCAGTCCCTACGCCAAAGTCACTACCCTCGAAGGCACGGTGCAAACCATTCCCGCAGGGACCGGTGGCCTCGCAGGAAGCCATCAAGATGCTCGGCACCAACGGCGGCGGCTTCTTCAACGCCAATTCCGCCCACCCCTACGAGAACCCCACGCCGCTCGCTAACTTCCTCCAGATGGTGCTGATCTTCGTCATCCCTGCCGGACTCACTTACACCTTCGGCAAAATGGTGCGCGACACCCGCCAGGGCTGGGCGATTCTTGCCGCGATGACCATCCTCTTCCTCGCCGGCGTCTTCGTCGTCTACCCGATGGAACAGGCCGGTAATCCGGTGCTCACGCGCCTCGGCGTGGCCGGCGGCAACATGGAAGGCAAAGAGGTCCGCTTCGGCATCGCCAACTCGGCCCTCTTCACCGTCGTCACCACCGACGCAAGCTGCGGCGCTGTCAACAACGTCCACGATAGCCTCACCCCGCTCGGCGGCCTCGTCCCCCTCGTCAATATCGAGTTAGGCGAAGTCGTCTTCGGCGGCGTCGGATCCGGCCTCTACGGCATGCTGTTGTTCGCCATACTCGCCGTATTCATCGCCGGACTGATGGTGGGCCGCACGCCCGAATATCTGGGAAAAAAGATCGAGCAGAAGGAAGTCAAAATGGTGATGCTCGCCGTGCTCGTGCTGGCGGTGTGCATCCTTAGTTTCTCCGCCGTGGGCATCGGCCTGGCCACCGTGCAGGGCAGCATGACCAATCACGGGCCGCACGGATTGACCGAGCTGTTGTATGGCTATAGCAGCGGCGTCGGCAACAACGGCAGCGCCTTCGCCGGACTCAACGCCAATACCATGTACCTGAATACGACCCTCGGGTTCGCCATGCTCTGCGGGCGCTTCCTCATGCTGATTCCCCTGCTCGCCGCCGCGGGCAGCCTGGCGCAAAAGAAGGTAGTGCCGGTCTCCGCCGGGACCTTCCCCACCCACGGCCCTATTTTCGTCGTCCTGCTGGTGGGGGTCGTCGTAATCGTGGGCGCGCTGACATTTTTCCCGGCGCTCTCGCTGGGCCCGATCGTGGAACATTTCCTGATGCATCAGGGGAGGCTTTGGAGCTAGTATGCCGGTCATCAGCACCGTACCGCCGTCCGAAGATATCGCGTCGATCATTCCCAGGAAGGGTTCGCGTTCGCGCCCCCTACTCGATCCGCCCATCGTCAAACGCGCCCTCACCGACGCGCTGGTGAAACTCAACCCGCGCCACATGATGAAGAACCCTGTCATGTTCGTGGTCGAAGTCGGGGCTGTCCTCACCACCATCCTCACCGTGCGCGATCTGGCCGTCGGCGCCGCCGTCGCCGGTTTCACCTTCCAGATCACCCTTTGGCTCTGGTTCACCGTCCTGTTCGCGAACTTCGCCGAAGCCATGGCCGAGGGCCGCGGCAAAGCGCAGGCCGACACCCTGCGGAAAACCAAGACCGAAACCACCGCGCGCCGCGTCAACGGCGGCCGTACCGAGATGGTCGCCGCCACCCTGTTGCGTAGCGGCGATACCGTCATCGTGGAGGCGGGCGAAACCATTCCCGGCGACGGCGACGTCATCGAGGGCATCGCCAGCGTCGATGAATCCGCCATCACCGGAGAAAGCGCCCCCGTAATCCGCGAATCCGGCGGCGACCGTAGCGCCGTCACCGGCGGCACCAAAGTCCTCAGCGATTGGATCAAGGTGCGCATCACCTCCAACCCTGGCGAAACCTTCCTCGACCGCATGATCGCTCTCGTCGAAGGCGCGCAGCGCCAGAAAACGCCCAACGAAATCGCCCTCAATATCGTGATCGCCGGGCTGACCCTCGTCTTCCTGCTCGCCGTCGTCACCCTCCAGCCGTTCGCCATCTATAGCGTGGCCACCAGCGGCACCGGTTCGGCGCCCACTGTCACCGTTCTGATTTCTCTCCTCGTCTGCCTGATTCCCACCACTATCGGCGGTCTGCTTTCGGCCATCGGCATCGCCGGCATGGACCGCGTCATGCAGCACAACGTCCTCGCCATGAGCGGCAAAGCCGTCGAAGCCGCGGGCGACGTAAATAGCCTCCTGCTCGACAAAACCGGCACCATCACCCTCGGCAACCGCCAGGCCGTCGAGTTCCTCCCCGTGGCCGGCGTAACCGAAGAGGAGTTGGCCGACGCCGCGCAGCTTTCCAGCCTCGCCGACGAAACCCCCGAGGGTCGCTCTATCGTCGTCCTGGCCAAACAGAAGTACAACATCCGCGGCCGCGAGGTCGCGGAGCACGAAGCCCACTTCATCCCCTTCACCGCGCAGACCCGCATGAGCGGCGTGGATCTCGACGGACGCCGCGTTCGCAAGGGAGCCACCGAGAGCGTCACCGAGTTCGTCCGCGAACACGGCGGCAAGGTCCCCGACGAGTTGATCGAAATCACCGACCGCATCTCGCGCTTCGGCGGCACCCCGCTCGTGGTGGCAGATCGCGACAGCGCCCTCGGCGTCGTGCACCTGAAAGATGTCGTCAAAGGCGGCATGCGCGAGCGCTTCCAGCAGCTCCGCGACATGGGCATCCGCACCATCATGATCACCGGCGATAACCCGCTGACCGCCGCCGCCATCGCCGCCGAAGCCGGTGTCGACGATTTCCTGGCCCAGGCCACGCCCAAAGACAAGATGGACCTGATCAAGAAAGAGCAGGCCGGCGGCCGCCTCGTCGCCATGACCGGCGACGGCACCAACGACGCACCCGCGCTCGCCCAGGCCGACGTAGGCCTCGCCATGAACACCGGCACCATGGCCGCTAAGGAAGCCGGCAATATGGTGGACCTCGACAGCAATCCCACCAAGCTCATCGAAGTCGTCGCCATCGGCAAACAGCTCCTTATGACCCGTGGCGCGCTCACCACCTTCTCCATCGCCAACGACATCGCCAAATACTTCGCAATTCTGCCCGCCATGTTCATGGCCACCTATCCCGCGCTCGCCCGGCTCAACATCATGGGCCTGCACAGCGCACAGAGCGCAGTCCTCGCCAGCGTCATCTTCAACGCCCTGATCATCATCGTGCTGATCCCGCTCGCGCTGCGCGGCGTCAAGTACCGGCCCATGAGCGCGGCCGCCCTGCTCCGCCGCAATCTCCTGGTCTATGGCGTCGGCGGCGTCATCGCACCCTTCCCGGGAATCTGGCTGATCGATCGTCTGCTGGGCCTGCTGCACCTCGCATAAGGGAGTCCGTATATGAAACAATTTTCCATCGCGCTGAAAGCCACTTTGCTCCTGACGCTGCTCACCGGGCTGATCTATCCGCTGCTGGTCACCGGTCTCTCCAAAGCCCTCTTCCCCCGCCAGGCGGACGGCAGCCTGATCCGCTCGAATGGCCGCATCGTAGGCTCCGAGCTCATCGGCCAGCGCTTCACCAAACCCGAGTACTTCCACGGCCGCCCCTCTGCCGCCGGCAATGATGGCTACGATGGTCTGTCTTCCGGCGGTAGCAACCTCGGCCCCACCAGTCAGAAACTCGCCGACCGTGTATCGGACGACGTGAAGAAGTTCCGCGCCGAGAACCCCACCTTCTCCGGCGCGGTCCCCGGCGACGCGGTGACCGCCTCGGGAAGCGGCCTCGATCCGCATCTCAGCCCCGAAGCCGTCGATGCCCAGGTGGCCCGCGTCGCCGCTGCCCGCGGAATGAACGTCGACTCTCTACGCCAACTCGTAGCCGCCAATACCGAGGACCGCCAGGTAGGCGTCCTGGGTGAGCCCCGCGTCAATATCCTCAAACTCAACATCGCCCTCGACGCCGCCGCCCGAGCCCGGCCGTGACCTGTTGCCCCGCCCGCTTGCGAGCGCGACTCCCGTCCGAGCCGCGACCGTTAGGGAGCGTTTTTCTCACCATCCGCTTGGAGGACTAACCTAAATACAGTGACCGGCCGATCCGATCGCAGGCTCGATCCCGACGAATTGCTGCGCCGCGTGCAGCTGGAAGAGCGGCGTGCGCGACGCGGCCGTCTCAAAATTTTCCTGGGCTACGCGCCCCGCGTTGGCAAATCCCTTCGCATGTTCGACGAAGGCCGCCGTCGCAAAGAGCGCGGCCAGGACGTCGTCGTCGCTGCCGCGCAGGTGGACGTCACTGGCTCCGTCCACGAGATCGTCTGCTCGCTCGAGATCGTCCCCTCCGTCGATGGCGCTATCGACCTGCCCGCTGTTTTCCGGCGCCACCCCGAAGTCTGCCTCATCGATCAACTCTCATTCAACAACCCGCCGGGCAGTCGAAACCCCGAACGCTGGCAGGATGTCGAAGAGATCCTCAACCAGGGCATCGCCGTCATCACTGCCGTCAACCTGCAATACATCCGCGAGCAGCAGGCCGCCGTCGAGCGATTGATCGGAAAGCGCGCCACTTCCAGCGTCCCCGAAAAGTTCCTCCACGAAGCCGATGAAATCGAGGTCGTCGACGCGCCGCCCGACGTCACGATGGGCGACGGGCGCACCCTCGCCGAGTTGCGCGAACTGACTCTGCTGCTCGCCGCCGACGTCGTGGACCGCCAGTTGCAGCAATACCTCGATTCGCACGGCGTTTCGGTAAGTTGGGGCACCCAGGAGCGCATCCTCGTCTGCCTGACCCCGCGCAGCAACGCCAGAGCCATGCTCGAAAGCGGCCAACGCAACGCCCGCCGCTTCCATGGAGCTCTGCTCGCCGCCTACGTCGAACAACCCAATCTGGACCCCGCCGATCGCGCCCGCCTGGATGACTACCTCGCTCTGGCGCGCGAAGTCGGCGCGGAAGTGCACTGCCTCAAAGGCGGCGACTTCGCCGACACTTTGCTCGAATTCGCCCATGAACAGCGCATCACGCAGCTCTTCATCGGACACTCCCAGCGCGAACGCAGTCCCATCGAAAAGTTGATCGACGCCGCCGAAGATTTTGACGTCCGCCTCTTTCCCCATACGGAGGCCCCATGAAACGCCCTGGCCATCTCAAGATCTATCTGGGATATGCCGCTGGCGTCGGTAAAACCTACCGCATGCTCGACGAAGCGCAAACCCTCCGCGCCCAGGGCGTGGACGTCGTCGTCGCCTACTTCGAAACCCACCGCCGCAAGGAAACCATCGCCAGGTCCGAGGGCCTCGAGTTCATACCCCGCCGCCTTCTCACTTATGCCGGCTCTCAGTTCGAGGAGATGGATACCGAAGCCGTCCTGCGTCGCAAGCCCGCCGTCGCTGTGGTGGACGAGTTCGCCCACAGCAACGTCCCCGGCAGCAAAAACGCCAAGCGCTGGCAGGATGTCCACGAATTGCTCGACGCCGGAATCGACGTCCTCACCAACATGAACGTGCAGCACCTCGAAAGTCTCAATGACCAGGTGTGGCACGTCACCGGCGTCCGCGTCCGCGAAACTGTGCCGGATTGGGTCGTGGACGAAGCCGACGAAGTCGTGCTCGTCGATCTCACGCCGCGCGCCTTGCGCAACCGCATCGAACGCGGCGTCGTCTACGCCGCCGAGAAGGCCCGCCTCGCGCTCGACAACTTCTTCGCCGAGGGCAACCTCACCGCGCTCCGTGAACTCGCCATCCGTCACACCGCGCACGAGGTCGAAGAGAAACTGACCACCCCGCGCCCCGACGAGCGCATCCTCATCTGCCTCACTGGCTGTCCCTCGTCCGCCTACCTCATTCGCCGCGGCAAGCGAATGGCAGACTACCTTCGCGCCGATTGTCTGGCCGTTCACGTTGCGCCCGCCCAGCCTGCCGGTGAAACCGTCGAGCGCCACATGAGCTTTGCGCGTAACCTCCGAATCCAGACACACGTAGTAGAAGGTGATGACGTGCCGCGCACCATCGCGGAATTTGCCCGTGCCCATCGCGTCACGCAGATCTTTATGGGACGAAGCGGAGCCCGTCCCTGGTGGAAAAGGTTCGGGGAGACCATTGTGCAGCAGGTCGTTCGCCAGGCACGCGATATACAGATCACAATTGTGGCGCAGCGCCGCAGATAAACTGTAAAATTAGCTGTAAAATGTAAAAAGGCGTTCATTTTGCGAATTCAAGCAATTGCATTACTTCTGTGCGTTTCCGCCCTCCGTGCCGCCGAGCCAAACGGCATCGATACCGCGCTTCACCACATGTACAACCAGGACTACGTGGGTGCTCACCAGGCGCTGGATAGCTATATTGCCACCCGTCCGCAGGATCCCCTTCCCTACGCGTTCCGTGCTTCCGCATACCTGTTCTACGAACTCGACCGTCTCGGCGTCCTCGAGAGCGAATTCCTCACCGACGACAAACAAATCGCCGAGAAGAAGAAGAAGGTGGACCCCGATCCGGTGGTCCGCGAGAAGTTCGTCCACGCCGTTCATGACGTCGAAACCCGCGCCGACGCGATCCTCAAGGCCAACCCCGATGACCCCCAAGCCCTGTTTGCCATGTGCATAGCCCAAGGCGTGTCCACGGACTACATGGCATTCGTCGAAAAGAAGCAGTTTTCCAGCCTTTCCATCGCCAAGCGTTCTAACGGCTACGCGCAACATCTCCTCAGGGTCGATCCGAAATTCTACGATGCCTACCTGACCGCCGGCATCTCCGAATACATGCTCGGCAGCCTGCCATTTTTCGTGCGCTGGTTCGTCCATTTCGACAACGTGGATGGCAGCAAAGACCGTGGCGTCGATCGCCTGAAACTGGTGGCCCGCGAAGGCCACTACTTCAAGCCCTTCGCCAAGATCATGCTGAGCATCATCGGCCTGCGCGAAAAACGTCCCCAGGAAACCCAGCAGTGGTTGACCGAGTTAGCCCGCGACTACCCCGAAAACCGCCTCTTCCGCAAAGAGCTGGCCAAGCTCAACACCAAACTGGCCGTCAACGCAAACTAACCCCGCCAATAGTTATTTGCCCTGTTGTGGGGCAGCTTGGTAAGCTGCGGCCGATTGGCAATCGGCCATTCGAGCGCAGCTCGGACGCCCCGCGCTACGATGGCATCTATGCAACTGAAGCGCCCCGAACGTGTCGTCTTGCAGGGCCGCCACGTAAAGATCGCGCCGCTCGACACGCCGGCCCAAGCCGCGGCCTTGTACGCGGGCTCCACGGACGTCGAACTCTGGCGCTATCTCTTCAACGGTCCCTATGCAAACGAGTCAGATTTTCGCGCCTGGCTGGAGGATCGCGAGAAGTCTGACGACCCCCTCTTCTTCACCATCCTGGACGTCGCGTCGGCCGCGCCCAAGGGATATTGTTCCCTGATGCGGATCGAGCCCGCGCATCGCGTAATCGAGGTCGGCAACATCTTATACCTACCCAGCTTGCAGCGCACCGTGGGTGCCACGGAGGCCATGTATCTGCTCGCCCGCTATATCTTCGAAGACCTCGAATACCGCCGCTACGAGTGGAAATGCGATGCTTTAAACCTCCCCTCGCGAAGGGCGGCGCTGCGCCTTGGCTTCACCTTCGAGGGAATCTTCCGCCAACACATGATCGTGAAGGGAAAGAATCGCGACACCGCTTGGTACTCCATGCTCGACACCGAGTGGCCCGCCCGCAAGCGCGCCTTCGAGCAATGGCTCGACCCATCCAACTTCGACAACCAAGGCAACCAAAACACCCCCTTGGGTTGATGGTGGGGCGGACCCCCTGGTCCGCAGCCGACGCCCTCGTCGGCTTGCCGCGTGCCAGGGGATAATTTCCTCACCGGAACGTATAACTCACCATCGCCCGCACATTGAACAACCCGTCATTCGTCCTCGGCGCAGTAGCGTTTCGCGTAACCCACAGCGGAGAGTAGAACGCATCCACCGTAAACGACATCTGCCGCGTAACTAAGTAACTCGCTCCCCACGTCGTGGAAAACGTACCGCCCCGCGTCCATTCCCTCGTTTCATCCAGCCCCTTCACAACCGGCGCCCTAAGCTGAATCGCGCCATCGATGAAATTACCTCCAACCGCCGCGTGAGGCACTAACTTCGGCACACCCGGAATTCGATAAGCAACCTGAAATTCGCTCCCGGCATACCGCAGCGACGCCACATCCGCCGATTCGCCGACGCACGATGTAGGGTTGCCTGCCGACCCCGGCGCAAACGCCAGCACGCTACTGGGACAACTGAATGCGCCCTTCACTGACCCAACCTGGCCGTATCCCCGCCAGGTGACCGTCCACTGCCCCTTCTCCACAATCGGTCGCTCCAGGCCGAGCGCCAACAGATGCGGCCTCACGCCGAACACCTCGAACGGCGGTGGCGCCGCGATAATCGCCGTCAACTTCCACGGCAGGCCCACCCGCACTACGGGCCGCATCAGTACGGGCGCCTGGTTGAGATCCTGTGGGGCCTTGCCGTTAAACCCGATTCGCTGTTGTCCAGCGTCCAGCGCGGGCAGCCAGCCGAGTTCGAGTCCCACTGCGATCGACCCCACCCGGTGCCCTTCGATCGGTTCCGGCGGCGCCAGGCCGCTCAAAAGCATGGTCGATGCGAAGTATTTGAGTCCCCATGCCTCCGGGCGATCGAAGCCCAGATGGTAATTATTTCCGAACGGTGTTACACCCGGAACGGCCCCGCCGCCCTGCGCTATCGCCCCTACACTAAGCACACTCGTAACTCCAATTACACACACAACTAATCGAAGCATGACAGTATCTCCTAATGCGCGCTCTTAACTTATCAGTGCGCTAACTGGATGTTGAATTCGATGCGTATCTCGTCCTTCACGCGTACCGCGCCTCCCGCAACTTTGATCGGCTGGATTCCAAACTCAGTCTGCTTGAACTGTGCGGTGCCCACGTAGTGCTCGCCGTCTTCCCGCACTTCTACCACCACTGCATGCGTTTGACCGCGCAGTGTCAGGTTGCCCGTTACCTTCCACGACCCCGCGCCTGCCGCTTCTGCCCCCGTCGAGCGAAATACAATTTCCGGGTTGCCCTCGGCGTCAAGCACTTGCTTGCCCAACATGTTGCTCTGTATCTCCGCCCGGTCTTTGTCGGAAACTCCCGGGTCGCGCACTTCCAGCGCGCGCGTGTGCACATGTAACTCAACCTGCCGGGCGCTAACATCCACCGTGCCGGCCGCAACCGGCGCTGCAATTTCATGATTGTGTCCCATTGCGGACAACAGGCCGGCCTTGTACACACGCACCGTCATCACGGATTTCCCAGCATCGATCGCCCGTGGTTGTGCGATCGCGCCTGTCGTCCATGCCAGACTCGCAATCCAGCCCGCCAATACGATTTGTACTCTTGACTTCACTTAGCCCTCCGCGTGAGTGCCTGATCTATTCTTGCCATACTTCGGTCGATTTCCTTGGGTAGCTGCCGTACAACCGCCGCCGCCCCACAACACTTTTACAAATATTGCTCCGGTATGTGGCGTGCACGATGTCTATAATTCGATTGGGATGATACGGATGATACGAAAGAATCAGCCTGAAATACTCGATCGCAATGGTGTTCCGGATGAATTGGTTGCACGCGCCTATCGGGACCTCGCCAGAATCCACCGCTGGCTCGGTGACACTAACTCGATTGTCCGCGCCATCAGTCAGGATCCTCTCCCCGTGCGCCGCGTCCTGGATGTGGGGTGTGCCACAGGCCTCGTTCTGCACGAAGTCCAGCGCAGGCTCGGGGTCGATGTCATAGGCGTAGACATTAATCCGCACCCCTGTATCGCCGCGCCCGTTCCCATCCTTCAAGCCGACGCGCGCCGCGACCCGCTCCCTGTTGCCGACGTAGCCTTTTCCATGCACCTCGGCCATCACCTTCGCGAACACGATCTCGCCCACCTGATTCGCAACGTGGGACGATTCTGCCGACGCTTCATCCTCCTCGACCTGGTTCGCCACCCTCTGCCGCTGGCGCTCTTCCGCCTCTTTGTCGCGCCCTTAGTGTGCCCCATCGACGCCGTTGATGGACAGCGTTCCATCCGTCGATCGTTCACCTCTGTCGAGCTAAGGACAATAACTGCCTCCGCGCTTGCCGGCACCGGCGGTAGCTTCCACCTGTCAGTCGCACCCTTGCACGCCCGGCAGGTAATGGATATCTCGTACGCGGGTGCCAAAAACGCATAGCATGGCAAAAGCTACTCAAGTCCGGACCGATGCTCTGATAATTGGCGGTGGACCAGCGGGCTTGTCGGCAGCGATTGCAATCCGTTTGAAAGGCTTCGATGTTACCGTTGTCGATGCCGCGCACGCTCCCATCGACAAGGCGTGCGGTGAGGGAATTCCGCCCGCCGGAGTCGAAATCTTGCAGCGCCTCGGGCTCCGTCTTTCAGGCGAAGCGTTCCCTTTGCGCGGCGTCCGTTTCCTGGACAACGGCACTTCTGTCGAGGCAAGCTTTCCCTTCGGCCCCGGACTCGCCCTCCGCCGCACACGCCTGCACCACCTTCTCGTCAACCGTGCGGAAGAAGTCGGTGTTCGCCTGCTTTGGGGCACGCCTGTGAGTGACAACTCAAGCCTCCCGCCGTGCCGCTGGCTGGTAGGCGCCGACGGACAAAATTCCTGCGTGCGCCGCGCAGCCGGACTCGAGGCCGCCAAAGCCGAATCGTTCCGCTTCGGCTTCCGCCAACACTACCGCATTTCGCCGTGGACCGATTTCGTCGAAGTATACTGGGGCGCGCGCTGTCAGCTCTACGTAACTCCGGTGAGCGACGACGAGGTCGGCATCGCCCTCCTGTCCCGGGATTCCCACCTTCGACTCGATACCGCAATGAAGGAGTTTCCGGAGTTACAAAGAAGACTCCATAGCGCTCTCCCGTCCAGTGCCGAACGCGGCGCGATGACGGTTTCGCGCCGCTTGTGCCGCGTATTTCGCGACCGCACTATCTTAATCGGGGATGCGTCGGGCTCAGTGGATGCCATTACTGGAGAAGGCCTAAGCCTGTCCTTTCACCAGGCCGTCGCCCTCTCCGACGCGCTATGTCACGGCCGACTCGCATCCTATCAGTCGGAACACTCGCGTCTCGCCCGTCGCCCGGCCTTCGTCGCCCGCACCCTGCTTTCGCTGGACCGCTTTCCCGCCCTGCGCCGCACCATCTTCAAAGCGCTAGCTCTCGATCCCCCCATCTTCGCCAGGCTCCTGACCGCCCTAACGGCCGCAGAACCCAGCTAATGATTCTTAGTCTTATCTGCGTTCATCGGCGGCCCATAATGTCTCAACTAACCTATCGTGCCCCGCCGCGTCCACCAAATCCCGCCGTACCCGCCGGAGCCGACGGCGGAGCGAACTTCGGATCCAGAATCTTGGCGATCTCGTCGCGGCTCGCTTCCAGATGCGCCCGCGTTTCATGATCTGTCGTTTTAGCTATCGCCGCGCCGATCGAAACCGCCAGCGCACGCAATTCCGCCCGGTACATAGGCTTCTCATCACCGCTCGTAATCACGCGCGGTATCACGAAACCCTCCGGCAGTTGCGCGGGTGTAGGCGTCGCAGCCCGCTCAATCGGGTTGATCTTCGTGTCCACCGCCTTCAAATAAGACCGCTGTAATTCGCGCCGGTACGAGTCCACCTTCACCGTCGGAGAATCCAGTTCCTTCCAGATCCCCTTGCGCACACTGGCCAGGAATTCCACCGGAGAGTAAGCCAGGTTGCCGTCCAGCGTTTCCTCTTCCAGCAGCCGCGCGAAGCGCGCAGAATTCAACAACTGAGTCAGCACGCGATTCTGCGCCGTGTGGATCCGGTCGATCACGCCCACCGGTTCGATGCGTCGCAAAATCTCCTCGTCAATCATCCATGCGGGCGTAGTAAACGCGTTCTCCGTGAGGAACTTGACTGCTTCCCTCTGCTTCTCCTTAGGAATCAGGCTGAACACGCGCCCTTCCTGCCCCACCACTTTTTCCTGGCTATTGAATCCGCCGATGATGCCGGCCACGTGAGTCATCTCCGTGCTCCACTGGCTCAGCACGCGTCCGTATAACTCTGCGAGTTGTTCGTAAGTTTCGCCTTCCTTGTACGCCGTCGCGGACATCAACATCTTCGTCACGCGCTGCAAATTCTTCACGCCCAGAGCCGTCGCCTTCACCGCATCGGCGTCGCCCACCGCTTCCGTCTCCTCACCGGGATCCGCGCCATTCGAATTAGCGGTGGAGAAGCGCAGCCACGGCTTGTCGTCCTGCTCCTTAGCCCACTTGCCGAGCGTGGCTTTCTCCTCGTCCGGAGTCTTGGCGCCGGGAATCGGCGTATAGCCCCACATTGTCGCCCACGTGTCGTACGGGCCGATGCGCGGAATCAGGTCTTCCACCGCGATCCCATCCTCCGGCTGCGCCACGTAGTTGAAGCGCGAATAATCCATGATCGACGGCGTGTGGCCCATCTTGTGCACCCACTCCTTGTCGCGAATCTTCTCGAACGCGTACATCGAGCTCGCCTTCATGTTGTGCTGGAATCCCAGCGTGTGCCCCACTTCGTGAGCCACCACATACTCCAGCAGGCGTCCCATCAGCTCATCCGGCAGCGGCAACTTTTGCGCGCGCGGATCCAGCGGGCCCACCTGCACGAAGTACCAGTCGCGTGCCAGGTTCATCACGTTGTGATAGAACTGAATGTCCGCGTTGAGAATCTCGCCCGTGCGCGGATCGCTGATGTGCGGGCCGCTGGCGTTTTCCGTCGTCGAGGGCAGCCACCGGATCACCGAATGGCGCACGTCTTCGGGGCTCCACGTCGGGTCCTGCGCCGCCGTCGGAGCTTCCTTGCCGATGATCGCGTTCTTGAACCCGGCCGCGGCGAATGCCTCGTTCCAGTCCTCAATTCCCTTCTTCAGCCACGGTACCCATTTGCGCGGAGTCGCCGCATCGATGTAATAGACAATCGGCTTTACCGGTTCGGAGACCGCCGCCGCGGGGTCCTTCTTTTCCAGGCGCCAGCGCGCGATGTACCGCGTGCGCTCGGCCTTGTACTCGCTCCGCGAATAGTCCATCGTGCTCGTGGTGAAGTAACCCACGCGCTCGTCGAACAGCCGCGGCATCATCGGTTTCTCCGGCAGTCGCACCATGCTGTGATGCAGCACCACGGTGGCGCTGTTACCGCGCATTTGCCCGCCGCCCAACCCGGCGCCGCGTCCGCCGCCGGTCGCCGTAGCACCGCCGGCCGTGCGAGTGTAAGTCACCGTGACTTCGGTCTCCACGTTATCCGGGAACGGGTTGATGTGCTCGATGAAAGTGCGCGTCGCATCCACGCCGGTAGCGCCCAGCCGCTGGCGTGCGCTGAATTCCTGCAGGTCGCCCGTGAACAGCCGCGTCACTTCGATCACCGGAGCGCCGTCCTTCGCGAACGCGGCAACATTGAACGCCTGGATGATCGAGTCGTTATTGGCGTTCTTCACCGCCATCGCAATAGGCTCGTTGGGGTCCGCCGTCAGGCTGTAATCGATGCCGAGCATCAGCACGCGATTGCCCTTCAGTTCCCACCGGATCACCTTATCCACCAGTTGCCCGCCGCCATAGCCCGCGCCCGCCGTCGTCTTGGCGATCTGCGAGTTCCACAGCAGGTCCTTGCCAAGCTCGCTCTTCGGAATCTCGTAGTAGTAGCGCTCTTTGATCTGGTGGACGGTGAACAGTCCCTTAGTGGTCTTAGCATCCTTAGTGATCACGCGCTCATACGGCTGCGGATCCGGCACCGCGGCAGCGCCTACACCCAACCCGCCCCGCCCGCCACCACCGCCCGCCGGAACCTGCACCGGAGGCTCGTCCTGCGAGCAAAGCAGCGCCGCCCCGAATACACACAATAGGCCAAATCTAATAATTCGAAACATCATTTCTCCTAAACACAAATCGGCTTAATTCAACAAAGGCGCAATCCGCCCCCCAAAGGTAACCCCGCAAACCCGGGGACTGACATGAATTTCCGGCCGCACTTGCCGGAAATTCGCTGTCTGTCCCCGAGGTTTGCTCCACGGAGACACCCTATCGAAGCTGACTTGCCCACGGGACACACCCCATCGCAGCCGACTCCCCAACCCCCCGTGATATCCTTCTCCAAGATGTCCGTGCGAGGGGTGTTCCTGATCTTGGCCGCATTCCTGCCGGTGCAAGCCGCCGTCTACACCGGCGCCGCCGCCTGCGCCAAATGTCACGCCGAGATCCACGCCAAATGGTCCCAGTCGCGCCACAGCAAGATGGTGCAGCCTGCCACCAAGTCCTCCGTCAAAGGCGATTTCACCCTCGGCAAACTCCAACTCCGCGGAGCGTCCTACGCCCTGCGCGAGCGCGACGGAGTCTACTACATCACCGAATCCACTCTCAACGGAAAACCCCAGGAGCACCGCGTCGATTACACGCTCGGCAACCGCCGCATCCAACACTACCTGACCACCCTCCCCAGCGGCCGCGTGATCGTCCTCGCGCCAAGTTGGGACGTCCTCCGCAAGCAGTGGTTCCACAACTTCGACATCGCCGACCCCGACGAGACCAGCGAGGTGCTTGTCCAAGTCTGGAACAAGAACTGTTTCTCCTGCCACGTCAGCCGCCAGCAGAAAGGCTACGACGCCACAAAAAACCAATACCAGACTGAGTGGCAGGATTTCGGCACCAACTGCGAGCGCTGTCACGGCCCCGGCAGCGACCACATAGCCCACTACGGCGCCCCCGTGCCGCCTAAGGGTCCCGTCCGCGACATCGTCCTCCAAACCCGGCTCGACGGAACGCGCAACTCCATGGTCTGCGCCCAATGCCACTCCTTCCGCGACATCTACGCCCTCGGCTACGCCGCCGGCGACAACTACTACGACTACTTCCTGCCGATTCTCGAATCCACCCAGCCCGTCGATAAGGACCCCGCCTACTGGCCCGACGGCCGCACCCGCCGGTTCTCCAACGACGCCTTCGGCCTGTGGCAGAGCGAGTGTTACCTGAAGGGCAACCTCGCCTGTACCGCCTGCCACACTGCGGCCCACGAAACCGAGATCGAGCGAAATCCGCAGTTGCGCCCCGACGCCAACGTCCTATGCACGCGCTGCCACCAGGCGCTCACCGCTTCCCTCACCGCCCACACTCACCACGCCGAGACCAGCAGCGGCAGTTCCTGCGTGGAGTGCCACATGCCCCGCACCGTGCAGAGCATCAAAGCCGAAATCCGCGATCATTCCATGTCCGTACCCGTGCCCGAGAACACCATCCGCCATGGCATTCCCAACGCCTGCAATCTCTGCCACAAAGACCAGGACGCCCGTTGGTCCCTGGAAAAAATGAATGGCTGGTATGGAAGCGCGTCGCGCCAGAAGTGGATCCGCCGCGCCGATGCGTTCGCCGCCGCAGGGCAGGGGCAACCCGGCGGCCATCCCGCAACTCATCGCAATTCTAAGCCTGCCGGCCGAAGGACCCCTCGCCCGCGCCAACGCCCTCGGACACCTGGCACGCTTCCCTGCCGATCCGCGCGTGTTCCCGGCGATGCAAAACGCCCTCCATGACGAACAACCGCTCGTGCGCGCCGTGGCCGCCCTTCGCATCGCCCCAGGTCCAGCGCACAAGGCCGAAGCCGTGCAATCCCTCGCGGAATGTCTCGGCGACACCGTGACCACCGTCCGGTTGGGCGCAGCCGTGTCGCTTGTCAGCCTGGGAGTGAAGCAACTTCCGGGAACGGACGGCGAGCGCTTCGAGCAGGCCAAGGCCCTCTACCGCGCGCGGGCCGAGTTCAACTCGGACGATGCCGCACAGCAGATGGGAGCGGGACGCTTCTACCTGCTCACGGGCGATCCGGCGCGCGCGTTGACCGCCCTGGAGGGCAGCCTGCGCATCGATCCCGAAGTCCCCGCGCGATACTTGCTGGCGGCGGCATACGTGCAGCAGGGACAGGTGGCGAAAGCGCGCGAAGTCCTCCTCACCATTCCCCCGGTCGATACGGATTACGCCAAAGCCCAGCGCTTGCTCAAAGCCATCGGTGACGCAAACATAAAATAATTTTCCGCGGCCCTAACGTGTTCTTCCTCAGCACCTTATCCGGATTACTTGGCCTCCTCGCCATCAGCGGAACCGCGCAAATTTAGCCCGCTTTTTGATTTTTTCGATCTCTAACTCATTCATTATCAACAAACCGAGTCCACGAGGCGGGCTAAATCTAGCCCGCCGCTCCAGGCTGTAGCGTGGTGTTAAGCTGGCGGATGCTATGAAACATCAGCCGCGGATCGCGGTCATCGGCAGCGCCAATATCGACCTGGTCACCTACACCGACCACTTTCCGCGTCCCGGCGAGACCATCTTCGGGCGTGAGTTCAGCCTGGGATTCGGCGGCAAGGGTGCCAACCAGGCCGTGGCCGCGCGCCTTTGCGGCGCCGAAGTAGCAATGGTGGCGCGCGTCGGCGACGATCTCTTCGGCCCCGCCACCATCGGGAATTTCACTTCCCGCGGCATCGATACCAGCCACGTCCTATGCACCCCCGGCGTCTCCAGCGGAGTCGCCCCCATCTTCGTCGAGAGTTCGGGCCAGAATCGCATCTGGGTGGTGAAAGGCGCCAACGATCGCCTCTCTCCCGCCGATGTCGATGCAGCATCCGCCACCCTCCAAGACGCCGACTTCCTCATCATGCAGTTGGAAGTGCCCATCGAGACGGTCTACTACGCCCTCCGCTTCGCCCGCCTACACGGAATTCGCTCCATCCTCAATCCCGCGCCCGGGCAGGCGCTCGATCTCGCGCAGGTGGCCCACGCCGACTACGTAATTCCCAATGAAACCGAAGCCGAAGCGCTCGCCGGCATGCCAGTGCACAATCTCGAGGATGCCCGCGTCTGCGCGCAAACCCTCCTCGACGGCGGAGTGCGCCGCGTGATCGTAACCCTGGGTGCGAACGGAGCGCTGTGCGCGGGTCCCGACGGGATTACGCATATTCCCGCATTTCCCGTGCAGCCCGTGGACACCACCGGAGCCGGCGACGCCTTCATCGGCAGCCTTGCCTGTTTCCTGGCCGAAGGCCTCCCGGAAATGGAAGCCATCGCCCGCGCCAACCTCTACGCCGCGCTCTCCACCCTGGGCCCGGGAACGCAAAAATCCTTCGTCACCCGCGAGCATTTCGACACCGCCTGGGCAAACCCGGGACTGACATGAGTTTCCGGCGCCTTTTGCCGGAAACTCGGTGTCTGTCCCAGGCTTTGTCACCACGTAAAGGCTCCAGCCATGTCTTCTACCCCTGCAGAGCCAGCCGCAACTCGTCTTCGATCTCGTAGACCTTATCTTCGTAGGGACGCGTCGTAGCGCCCCCAGCCTTGGCATCTTCCAGTTTCTTCTTAGCCGTCGCCAAACGCTTCTGAAGTCCGGTCACTTTGGGATTGGGCTTGAGGGCCGCAGGCTCCGCTTTAGGCGTCGCCGGCGCGGCAACCGTAGGCTTCACCTTTCCCGCCGGTTTCTTGACCTTCGGCTTGGCGGAAGCTTTATATCGAAATGCCGTGACGGCGGGTGGTGGCTTCAGAACAGCGCCGAAATCCGCGCGGTACTCATCGGCGATGTGCACAGCTTCCGTAAGCAGATCGCGAAAGCGATTCTCCATCGCATGTTTCGCCTGAACGCGCAGGTCTTCACCCTGCTGCTTCCACTTCTGATATTCGTTGATGATGTCGGGCATGAGCAATTCCGTACATATGATAGCTGGTAGTGCGCTTCTTAGACGTGAAAACGTTCTAGGCTCATGCGCGCCGGCTTCAAGGGCCAAGCCCGCAATGAGTCGAGATGCGCTTCGCCGCCTCGAGCAAACACTTCCACACCCAGCTCCGCCGGACCCGCGTGAAGCGGGGCGAAAATCGCTGCCGCCCCCTCGTTCGCAAATGCCTCCATCACGCCCTTATCGAGGAACACCCGCATGCGCACCTGCTTCTGCCGACCGATGGGAGCTTTAGCCGTGCCCACCGAAAACAAGCCGTTCCCGGGCGTGTAGGCGATCTCCGCCGCCTTACCGCCGCCGCAGCGCACTCGGATGCCTGCCGCCGTGGCCTTTTCCATGCTGAAGACCGCCTCAATCTCCATGCAATCGCCCGCAAAGGAGTCGCCCAGCGGCAGCGTCCTCGCTTCCAGCCGTGCGGCAGGCATGTTGCGCACATCACCGCGCAGCGTTTCGAACTCCGGGGCCGGGGTCTGGCGCAGGAACCCATCCTCGTCGATCGACAACACCCGCGGCATCGTCATGCAGCACTGCCAGCCCCGGGCCGGATCGGAATCGGTGTTGCCCCACAGCCACAAGAGCGTCCGTCCCCGATCGTCGTAGGAGATGTTGCTGGCATACGACCGGCCAGGGTCCAGGACGCCGTGCGTATCCGGCGTGAACTTGCCGCGCACCAGGTCCAGGCTGCCAACGAAATACTCGCAAGGGCTCTGCGGTGAAATCAGCAGCACCCACCGCGACCCGAGCTTGAACAGGTTCGGGCATTCGATGTTCCACACGGCGCGGTCGCGGTATTCGAATACCACGCCGCGATGCCGCCACTCGGTCAGGTTCGGGTTGGCGGCTTCGTACAACTGCACGCTGCCGCCTCCGCCCCGCTTCGAGTTGGTGTTGCCGCCGCAGACCATGTAGGTGCTCCCAGCCTCGCGGAACAGGAAGGGATCTCGCCATTCGTCCACCTTCAAAGCCCCATGATTCTTCAGCGTGACCACCGGATTGCCTGCGTACTTCTCCCAGACGATCAGTTCGTCGTCAACCGGCAGGGCCATCCACTGTTCCGGATCCCGTTTGCCGATGCTCGTATAGAAGAGTCGCGGCCTGCCGTCGGGTCCGGTGATCGCTCCGCCAGAGAACACGTGCTCCTCGCCTTTTTCCAGCGAGGGCCCGAGCGCCACCGGCAAGTGCTCCCAGTTCACCAGGTCGCGGCTGCGCGCATGCCCCCAGTGCATGTGGCCCCACGTGGCTCCGTAGGGGTTGAGCTGGTAGAAGAGGTGGTGCCACCCCTTGTAAAAGATGGTGCCGTTGGGATCGTTATTCCAGTTGGCCGGCGGATGGAAATGGTAGATCGGACGGTTGGGATCGGACTCGGCCTTCCCAATGGCCGCGATCATCGATTCCATCGCTTCCCGCACTCCGGGTTGTGTCTGCGGGCCGGGGAACGCTGCGCCGGCCGCGACTGCTCCTGCTGCGCAGACACGGGCAAACCGGCGGCGAGTCAGATCGGGCGATGTCATGGCGCCTCCGTGACCACTATTGCACTCCCCCACCCCTTGCACGCGGTTGCGGGATTCGCAATAATACGGCCAGTTGCACTAGGTTAGTATGTTTCTCCACCGACAGGAGATCTGCCGTGCGAACGTCTCTGGTAGCCGCCCTTGTTGAGTGTGCCGATCAGCCGCTGAAATCGAAGGCCCGGCGCTTCCTGGCCGGCCTGTCTTCCGACGAACTTCAATTCATTGCTGAGTTCCTGGGCTCCTGTATTCTCGATGCGCCGGTGCAGTGCGCGCACAATCGCGCCGAGCTCGCCGAACGCATCGCGCGCTTTCAACAGGCGCGGGCAGGCTGCGTCCCGGTGCGTTCCACCGACCAGGAACTCAAGATGATCCTATTGCTCGAATACCTGTGCACCGTGGCGGAGGCTACTGGACAATGCCGCCCTCGGCATGGGGTTCCAGCTTAATCTCCCCGAAAGCGGTTTCGTACTGCGTCACGTTCTGTTGCAGGATGTTGAGCAGCGCCTTGGCCTGCTGAGGACTGACGTAGATGCCCTGGAAATTGTGGATCGCCACGTTGTCCGGCGCCGTCTGGTTCACCCGGCCGAACATCAGAAAGAAGTCCCACAGATTCACTCGGATCTGAACGCTGTTGGCATAGTTCTCCCGGTACTCGGGGGAGTTGATCAGTTGAATCTTGGGCGAGGGCTGCTGCGTCATACTTTCAGCGTATCACTCGGATCTGGCGGCGGATGATCAAGCACCGTTTAGAAATCTTTACGAAATATTCAACAACTTGTGGTCACTCGCTTGCGTCGGATGTTTTGAGGAGGAGTGGAGAAATGAAAACTTTGCCAGAAAATCACACTCATGGCTTGGCGCATTGCCCGATGTGCACTCACACCGTGCCGGCGCAGATCGATCTGAAGGGGAAGCACGCCCGCGTTGCGGCGGGACAGAAGTGCCCCCGCTGCGGATCTTCCCTGGAAGTCGCAGTGGTCATACATATCCCGGAAGCGGCGTAGCGCTGCCTCCTAAGGATAGGTTGTCCGCCGGGTTGCTTTCTGTCATAGTGAAGATAGAAATTGGGGCCTGATGAAACGTAAGATCCTGACAAAACCCGAGCCCGTAGTTCCTGCCGACCTGCTGGAACAGGCGAAGAAGTCTGTTTCGCCGGACCGCCTCAAAAAGGCGGAGAAGTGCTCGGTCTGCGGCGCGGAAACAACGGTCGTGGCGGCTGGGGAGCCGCTATGCTGGGTGTGCCGCCGGCTGAAGATCAGCGCTTGGCGCGAGATCGAACAGCAACTGCCGATGCAGGAATAGGGGTCTACGAGTTCGCCTCAATTAAGAGCGCCACGTCTTCCCACTCAGTCATGAGTGCTTCCAGATCGGCGCGGCGGGCTTCGAGCAGCTCGGTAAGCCTCTTGGTTTCGTCCACATTGACAAAGTTGCCCAAGGCAGTTTCGTAGTCGGCGATTTCCACTTCGAGACGCGTGATTTCGTCTTCAATGGCGTGGCTGCGCTCTTTCATCTGCCGTAGCTTGATCGGGTTGAGGCGGGTGGCCGCGGCCTTAGCCGCAGGTTCGGCCGCTGGCGCCGCTTCGACCGGGATGGAGAGCGTGATCGCCGGCGTATCTTCCTCCGCGGCAGGGGCGCCGGATCCGCCGCCCTGCTTGCGCCACATATAGTCCTCGTAGTTGCCGGGGTATACGTGAATCCTGCCGTTCTCCACTTCCACCACGCGGGTCGCCAGCTTGTCGATGAAATAGCGATCGTGCGAAACGAAGACGACGGTGCCGTTGTACTCCTGTAGCGCGGTCAGCAGGACGTCCTTGGCGCGCATGTCCAGGTGGTTCGTAGGCTCGTCGAGCAGCATGAAGTTCGAAGGCACCATCAGCATGCGGGCCAGCGCATAGCGATTGCGTTCGCCGCCCGAAAGCACGCCGATCGGCTTGAAGACATCGTCTTCGGAAAACAGAAAACAGCCCAGGATGCTGCGCAGCTCAGTGTTGGTGGCGCGCGGAGCCACCGTCGCCAGGTCGTCGATCATGCGCGCGTTCTGATCCAGTTCCTTGTACTGGTCCTGCGCGAAATAATCGGGCTGGGCGTTGTGCCCGAGGATGTACTCTCCCGAAGTCACCGCCTCGGCGCCGGCCAGAATCTTGATCATGGTGGATTTGCCCGCGCCGTTGACGCCCACCAGGGACAGCCGGTCGCCGCGCTCGATAATCAGGTCGCCATCGGAAAAGACCACGTGATCGCCGTAGGCTTTGGAGACCTTCTTGAATTCGGCTACGATGCGGCCGCTCGGTTTGGGCTGCGGGAAGCTGAAGTGGATGCTCTTTTCGTCGGGCGGAATTTCGATCCGTTCGATCTTTTCCAGTTCCTTAATCCGGCTCTGCACCTGTTTGGCCTTGGTAGCTTGGGCGCGGAAGCGGTTGATAAAGGCTTCCAGTTGCTGGACGCGATCCTGCTGGTTGGCGTAAGCGGCGTTCAGTTGGGCGCGCCGCTCCTCCTTCAGCACCTCATAACGCGAGTAACCCCCGGTATAAAAGTGTAGGTTCTTGTTCCATAGCTCGACGATCTTGCGCACCGTCACGTCGAGGAAGTAGCGGTCGTGCGAAACCAGCACGTAGGCATAAGGGTAGGCGGCCAGATACTCTTCCAGCCAGTTTCGGGCTTCCAGGTCGAGGTGGTTAGTCGGCTCGTCCAGCAGCAGCAGGTTGGGCTTTTCGAGAAGCAGCTTGGCGAGCGCGATGCGCATCTGCCAGCCGCCGGAAAACTCTTCGGTGCGGCGTTTCCAATCGCGCTGCGAAAATCCCAGGCCGCTGAGCACAGCTCCCACTTGGGATTCGATGGTGTAACCGTCGCGCGCGCGGAATTCACCCTCCGCCTGGTGAAAGCGGTCGGCCACCTGGCCGTATTCGGCGCTGGAGGGGTCAAGCTCTGCCAGGCGGCGGGCCAGGTCCTCCTGCTCCTGTTCCAGTTCCCGCAGGTGGGCGAACACGGTCATGCACTCGGCGAAGACAGAGCGTCCGGAAAGCGAAAGCCCTTCCTGCGGCAGGTAGCCCAGGGTCACGCCCTTCTGCGTGGTCAGGACGCCCGAATCGAGTCCCTCGATGCCGGCCAACACTTTCAACAGGGAAGATTTGCCGGTGCCGTTCGCGCCCACAATGCCGGCGCGTTCGTTGGGCGTCACCAGCCAGTCGGTATTTTCAAAAAGGATTCTGGGGCCATAACGTTTTCCGGCCCCCGTGAGTTGGATCATCGGGTTAATAGCTATTGTAGCGAGCGAAGGCCCCGGAACGCGGACCCGACATTTCCGCGTCCGGAGCCGAAGACAGGAGAAGGAAATGAGTCTTCTGTTACCTGCCTTAATACTGGGACGTGCGCGGCATAAATCCGGTTATAGCCAGTATTGCCATTGACCGGTTACAAGCACGTACGCGGCGAGCACCGCATTGGTGACGCCGTGGGCTAAGATGCAATCTGCGAGGTTGCGGGTTCTAATTATCCACCAGTTGTAAGCGATACCAGCCGCCAGACCGACTTCCCAATACGGACCGTGCTCGGAGGCAAAGAGTATAGCCACAATCCAAAATGCGGAAGGCCCATACTTGCCGAGCGGGACGCTCAGAAAGTTGTTATCGATCAGCCAGCGCATCATCCAGCCGCGCCAGAAGAGCTCCTCCAGGATAGGGACCAGCATGGCGGAGGAAATGGTGCGCAGCACTATGAAGCCGATGTTGGACTTCAAACCCGGAGGGAGCGTAGTGGCAGCGGCGCCGGTGAGGGAGTTTTCAAAGAGCCAGAAATGGCGGTATCCGAACAGGACATCAGGCGCCACCCAGATGACGAAGACAGCCACTCCGACAACGATGCTGGCAAGGGGATAACTCGGACGGAACGAGAGGTAGGGCCAGGAAAGGGTAGCGATGAGCGTCGCAACAATGAGAAAACGCGCCAGGTAAAGCCACTGCGGCGGCAGGGGAACAACGCGCTCAAGGGCCATGATGCCGACGAACGCAAGAAACGGCGCAATGTATCCGGCAGTGGCACGCCGGCGGAATTCGATGGATTGCTGCATATGCGACAGGGGATATGGTAACCCACTGCCCGGCGGGATAAATGTTATTTGCGACGGGCGGGCGGACGGGCGTTGATGACGGGGATGAGGCTGTTGCCCGGATCGGAAGCGGTAGGGCGACCATTGTGGGCGGCCAGTTCGCGGTTCAGGGTGGCGACGAACTCCTGGATCTGGAGCTGCATTTCACTCATTTTTTCGCGCATGTTCAGGATGATTTCCACACCGGCGAGGTTGACGCCGAGATCACGGGTGAGGTGCAGGATCACCTCGAGACGTTCGAGATCTTCCGGAGTGTAGAGGCGAGTGTTGCCTTCGCTGCGCGAAGGCTTGAGCAGACCCTCGCGCTCATAGAGGCGGAGCGTTTGAGGATGGATCTCATACTGCTCCGCCACGATGGAGATCATGTATGCGGCTTTGGCTTTCGATTTTGCCATATCAGACCTTGGCCCACATTTCGGCCCGCGGGTCCTCCGGGTGAAGCTTGGCCATCTCGCGCAACAATTCGCGGGTGCGTTCGTCGCGCGGGTCGGGTGCGGCGATGGCGACTTCCACGATCTGGTCGCCGCGCTGGTTGGTGCGCGAGTTGAGCACGCCCTTCTCGCGCAAACGGAATCTCTGGCCATTGGTGGTGCCCTGCGGGATCTTCAGCAGGGTACGCCCGTCAATGGTCGGGACTTCGATTTTCGCGCCCAGCGCCGCCTCCCAGACGGCGACCGGGACTGTGATTTCGATATTGTCGCTTTCGCGATGGAAGAACGGGTGCGGTTCCACTTTGGTTGTGATGTAGAGATCGCCCGGAGCGGCGCCCATAGTGCCGGCGTTACCCTTGCCGGGGACACGCAGGCGGGAACCATCGCGCGCGCCCGGCGGGATGCGAATCTCCACTGATTCGGTGTGGGCGACTCGCCCGTCGCCCCCGCAAGTGGGGCAGGCATTGCGCAGCTTGCCGGAACCGCCGCATCGCGGGCAGGTCAGGTTGAACTTCATGGCGCCGGCCATCTGGCTGACGTGTCCCGAACCTTTGCACTGCGGGCAGGTGACTTCGCCGGCGCCGCTGGAACCGGAGCCGTGGCAGGTGTCGCAGACGTCGTAGCGGGTAATGTTGACGCGCGCCTGGGTGCCTTTGATTGCCTGCCAGAAATCGATATTCATGACGTACTCGAGGTCGCCGCCCTTTTCGGCCTCAGGCTGGGCTGCTTCGCTGCGTCCGCCGAAGAACTGTGAAAAGATGTCGCGGAAACCGCCGGCGCCCGCGCCCTCGGGACGGCGCCCGCCGGTTCCTGCCGCGCCCGGACCGGACGCGAAATCGGAGAAGTCGAAGCCGCTGAAATCGAACTGGGAACCGCGCTGGCCGCCGCCTCCCGGGGTGGAGGGTCCGCCGGCGCCGGTGTAGCCGTTATCGGAGTAGAAACCGAACTGGTCGTACATGGGACGCTTCTTGGCGTCGCTCAGTACGTCGTAGGCTTCCTGGACGTTCTTGAAGCGCTCCTCGGAGGACTTGTCACCCGGGTTAAGGTCGGGGTGGTATTTGCGGGCGAGCTTGCGGTAGGCTTTGCGGATCTCTTCCGTGTCGGCTTTGCGCGGTACGCCCAGCGTTTCGTAATAGTCGTGCTTGGGAGTCGCCATAGGGTTTCCAGGTTTCCCTTGCGCCCCGGATGTGGGGGCGCAAGGGTCACGGTGGGGCAGGGCCCCAGCTTACTTACTTCTTGTCGTCGACATCGACGAATTCCGCATCGACGACGTTATCTTTACCTTTGTCGCCTTTGTCATCTGGCTTAGGCTGGCCGTCGGTCGGCCCCTGCTGCGCGCCGGGCTGGCTGCTGCTCTTGTACATGGCTTCGGCCAGTTTGTGGCTGGCGGTGGTCAGGCGATCGACGGCGGCGTTGATCTTGTCGGCGTCGTTTTCGGCGAGGGTCTTCTTGGTCTCCGCGAGGGCGTCTTCGATCTCTTTGGCTTCAGCCTCGCCGACTTTGGCGCGATGCTCCTTGAGAGTCTTTTCGACGTTGTAGACCATGGCATCGGCGCGATTGCGGGCGTCGATGGTGTCCTTGAGCTTGCGGTCTTCGGCGGCGTGCGATTCGGCGTCGCGGGCCATCTTCTCGACCTCATCCTTGGCGAGGCCGCTGGAGCTGGTGATGGTGATCTTCTGTTCGTTGTTGGTGCCGCGATCTTTGGCGGTCACGTTCAGGATGCCGTTGGCATCGATATCGAAGGTGACTTCGATTTGCGGTACACCGCGCGGGGCCGGCGGAATGTTGCCGAGCTGGAAGACGCCCAGCAGACGGTTGTCGTGGGCCATGGCGCGTTCACCCTGGTGGACCTTGATCTCTACCGACGGCTGGTTATCGCTGGCCGTGGAGAAGACCTCGCTCTTGCGGGTGGGGATGGTGGTGTTGCGCTCGATCAGCTTGGTGAAGACGCCGCCCATGGTTTCGATACCGAGGGAGAGCGGGGTGACATCGAGCAGGAGGACGTCCTTGACTTCGCCGCCGAGCACGCCGCCCTGAACGGCAGCGCCCACCGCGACGACTTCGTCGGGGTTCACGCCCTTGTGGGGCTCGCGGTTGAAGAGCTCGCGGACCAGGGCCTGTATGCGCGGCATACGGGTCTGGCCGCCCACCATGACGACTTCATGAATCTGCGAGGGAGTGACGCCGGCATCGTTCATGGCCTGCTTGCAGGGGCCGATGGAGCGCTGCAGAATGTCTTCCACCATCTGCTCAAACCGTGCGCGGGTCAACTTCATCTGCAGGTGCTTGGGACCGGTGGCGTCGGCCGTGATAAACGGCAGATTGATGTCGGTTTCGAGCAAGCGTGGAAAGATCCATCTTGGCCTTTTCGGCGGCTTCCTTGAGGCGCTGGAGGGCCATCTGGTCCTTCGAAAGATCGATGCCGTTCTCGCGCTTGAACTCGGCCACGATCCAATCGATGACACGCTGGTCAATGTTGTCGCCGCCCAGGTGGGTGTCGCCGTTGGTAGATTTGACTTCGACTACGCCTTCGCCGACTTCGAGGATGGAGATATCGAAAGTGCCGCCGCCGAAATCATAGACGGCGATGGTTTCGTTCTTGATCTTATCGAGGCCGTAAGCCAGCGCGGCCGCGGTGGGCTCATTGATGATGCGGCTGACTTCGAGACCGGCGATCTTGCCGGCGTCCTTGGTGGCCTGGCGCTGCGCGTCGTTGAAATAGGCCGGAACGGTGATCACAGCCTGGGTCACTTTTTCGCCCAGATAGGACTCGGCGGCCTCCTTCAACTTGGTGAGGATCATCGCCGAGATTTCGGGCGGGGAATACTTCTTGCCCATGATGTCCACGCGAGCGTCGCCGTTCTCGCCGCGGACGGCCTTGTACGGGACCATCTTCATCTCTTCGTTGACTTCGTCGAAACGACGGCCCATGAACCGTTTGATGGAGAAAACGGTGTTTTCAGGGTTGGTGATGGCCTGCCGCTTGGCGACCTGTCCAACCAGGCGCTCTCCACTCTTGGTAAACGCCACAACGGACGGAGTGGTGCGTTGGCCTTCCTGATTTGCAATCACCGTCGGCTGGCCGGCTTCCATCACGGCGACGCACGAGTTGGTCGTGCCTAAATCGATACCAATAATCTTTCCCATTTTGCTTGTATGCCTCCCTCGATCTTCAGTAGTTAAGTCTTTCTTACGATGGCGATTGCCGCCAACCGAGGCGGCTTAGTACAAACCCATTATCAAATTTTAGTGAGTTGTTGTCAAGGAAAGATTGAGTGTGTGGGGCTCAACTGAGGGCATTGCGGGCCCGATCCGTTAGAATTTGCACAAGCCCGGGGTGGCCGTCCAGGGAGTCCGTCGAGAGGATCTGTATGTCTTTGTGTTTGTTTGAGATACGAGAAATGAGGGCGGGCAGGTCTCGCTCCAGGTGGGTGCCGGGGGTAAGGAAGTAGGGGATGACGACGATCCGAGCCACGCCTTGAGCGACCAAAAGATCGGCTGCCTCTTCGAGGCTGGGCTGGCCGAGTTCGAGGAAGGCGGCCTGGACGATGGGGAAGTCGCCGGCGCGTGCGAGGTCGGCGGCTACGGAGCGGACCGCCTGGTTGGCCGGTTCGATGCGGGAGCCGTGGGCGAAGACAATGATTCCAGTATTCACGCGTTACTGATGTAGGCGCGCATGTGGTGGATCTCTTCGGTTTTCTGGGCCAATTCGAAGTTCATGAGGTCGCGCATGGAAAGGAATGCTACCACCATCCCC
Organism: uncultured Solibacteraceae bacterium; assembly: GCA_963805775.1. GTDB lineage: Bacteria > Acidobacteriota > Terriglobia > Bryobacterales > Bryobacteraceae > Solibacter. Next base: position 36,370 of record CAWDWK010000061.1, read on the forward strand.
TCGCGAGTGACCGGCAGGTGGCGGCAGCTGTGGGACTGCATGGCTTCCATGGCTTCTTCGAGGCTGGCCGCTTCGTCGATGGTGGCTACCTCGGTACTCATGACGCGGCCGACCGGTGTGCGGTCCGGATCGCAGCGCTCGAGGACGACGCGCTTCATGAGGTCGCGCTCGCTGAAAACGCCGCGCAACTGGTCGCCATTCAAGACAAGAATGGCACCCACGTGGAGATCCGCCATTTTACGGGCTACTTCGGCTACGGACTGATGCTCTTCGACGCTGAAAAGCTCACGTTGACGCACGATGTCGCTAACACAGGACATATGCACCCCTCCCCGACAGACAGCAGAAATATATCACAAATGAAAGCCGGGTTACACATGATAATGAAACGGAGGGCGACAGGGTGGCACAAAGAATCCGGTTTGAATGCCAACCCGGCTGCACGGAATGCTGCCGGCAGCAGGGCTTTGTTTACCTGTCGGAGGCGGACCTGGTACGCGCGGCGAAGTTTGTAGGGCTGAGCGCCGCGGCATTCGAACGGAAATACGTGTATCGTACGCGCAATCGAATGCGGCTGCGCGTGCCGCGCCGGACGCATTGCTACTTCCTGGAGAAGGGCGGTTGCAGAATCCATCCGGCGAAGCCTACGCAGTGCCGGATCTTTCCCTTCTGGCCGGAATTGGTGGATCACCCGCGGGCATGGGCGAAGACGGCGCGATATTGTCCGGGAATCGGGAAGGGTCCGTTGATTCAGATTAAGAGCGCACGGGCGCAGGCGGAAGAGATGCGGGCGGAGCATCCTAAGTTGTATGGGTAACGGGAGAAGGAACAGGCCGGGAGGCCTGTCCTACGAGAGGAATTTGCGGAAGGGGACGGTGAGCCACTCGGACATGAAGCGGAAGCGGGCGGACGAATTGAGGCGCAGACCCTGGGGGAGAGAGACGAGGTAGTTTCGGAGGGTGGGGCGGAGGGGTTGGAAGAACTGGTCGCGGCCGTCGTGGCGCCAGGTGGCATAGCCGAAGACCCAGGAGAGCGGGACGTAGCCGTAGTGGCGTTTGAGGAGGTCGATGGAAGCGTCGAAGACGGCCTCGCGCTCGGAAATGGTTTTGGCGCCGGAGTGCATGCGGGAGTTGGCCAGAAAGTCCCGGATGGCGTCGAAACGAAAGCCCTGCTTGGCCATGCGAATCCAGAGGTCGTAGTCGAAGGACCGCCTGACATCCGGATCGAGGGGGCAGCGGCGGTAGGACGAAGCGCGCATGAAGGCGGCCGGCTGACAGATGAAGCAGTCGCGTTCCAGCAACTTGGGATTCCATGGCAGGGTGGGGTAGGGGCCGATGGGGCGGGTGTTCTCGTCGATCCACCATCCTTGGCCGTACACCACATCGGTCTCCGGGTGGGCAGTCAAGTGGGCGACCGCGGTACGCACGGCGCCGGGAAGGAACGTGTCGTCGGCATTGAGCCAGACGAAGATTTCGCCGCCCGCCTGTAGAAAACCGCGGTACGCGCCATCGGACGGCCCCTTATCTTTACCAGCGAAGCAGCGGAGGCGGCTTCCGTATTCGGCCAGAATGCGGGAAGTTTGGTCGGTAGATCCGCCATCGACCACAATGATTTCGATGTTTGGATAGTCCTGGGCGAGGATGCTGTCGAGAGTTTCCGGGAGGTATCGCGCCATGTTGAAGGAAGGCGTCACGACGGAAACCAGGGGAAAGGAGGAAAAATCCACAGCTACCCTCCAATATAACAACAGCAAATCGGCCAGGGGCTTCTTGTTACACTTAGTCAACAGCCCAAATTTTTGATAATTTTGAGTAAAATTCGGTACTGAATTATACTTTATGGGCAGGGGAAATGGTTTGCGTCTAGCGCTTCTTCAGATTAACCCAACGGCAGGGGACCTCGAGGGGAATTCCGCGCTAATCATCCGCACTGCCAAGAGCGCACAAGCTCAAGGCGCAGACCTCATGGTCACGCCCGAACTGGCGCTGATGGGTTATCTTCCACGCGACCTGCTGATGAACCAGGGTTTCATACGGCGAGGGTGCGAGAAACTGCAGCACATCGCCGAAGAACTGAAGGATGCTCCGCCGCTGCTGGTAGGCCTTGCGACGCCTAATCCGTCGGATGTGGGGCGACCCTTGTACAACAGCGCGGTGCTGCTACGGCGCGGCCAGGTGGGGCAGGCTTTTCACAAATCGCTCTTACCGACCTACGACGTGTTCGACGAGGACCGGTATTTCGAGCCGTACAAGGGAACGCAGATTCTAGAATTAAACGGAGTTCGCCTGGGTATCAGCATCTGTGAAGACGTCTGGAACGACCGGGATTTCTGGAAGCGGCGGCGGTATCACGAGGATCCCATCGAGGCGCTGACCAATGCCGGGGCGCAGGCGATTGTGAATCTCTCGGCCTCGCCGTTCACGGTGGGTAAGCAGATCTTGCGCGAGGAGATGCTGGGGCACATGGCGCGGAAGTATGGGTTGCCGGTGGCGATTGCAAATCAGGTGGGGGCCAACGACGACCTGATTTTCGACGGCCGGAGCGCCGTTTTCGATGCGCAAGGAAAGTTGTTTGCGCGCGCCAAAGGCTTTGAAGAAGACGTACTGACAGTGGATCTGCTGGCCGGGGTCGGGGAGATTGCGGCCGACGATTTTTTGCCCGAGGCCGAGATCTGGAACGCGCTGGTGCTGGGGGTGCGCGACTACGCGCGCAAGACTCGCTTCCGGAAGGTGCTGCTGGGACTCTCGGGCGGAATCGATTCGGCGCTGACGGCGGCAATTGCGGCGGATGCCATGGGTCCGGAAAACGTACTAGGCGTAATGATGCCGTCGCGCTATTCTAGCGTGGGAAGCGTCGACGATTCGGTGGAGCTGGCGCGGAACCTGGGCATAGAGACCATGCTGCTGCCCATCGCGGACATCGTGAAGACGTATGACGGCGTGCTGGCGGATGCGTTCGCGGGAATGAATCCGGACGTGACCGAGGAAAATATACAGTCGCGGATACGGGGCAATCTGCTGATGGCGCTCTCCAACAAGTTCGGGTCGTTGCTGTTGACTACGGGAAATAAGAGCGAGATGTCGGTAGGGTACTGCACGCTGTACGGCGACATGAACGGGGGCTTGGCGGTGATCGCGGACCTGCCGAAGATGATGGTGTACCGGGTGGCGCGCTGGCGCAATCAGCGCGGCGCGGCGATTCCGGAATCCACCATCACGAAAGCGCCGTCGGCGGAGCTGCGGCCGGACCAGACCGACCAGGACAGCCTGCCGCCTTACGGCCTACTGGACGAGATTCTGGAATTGCACGTGGAGCAGTGCCGGAGCGCGGAGGAAATCATCGCGGAAGGTTACGATGCGGACACGGTGCGACGGGTGCTGCGGCTGGTGCGGATCGCGGAGTTCAAGAGGAAGCAGGCTGCTCCGGTTTTGAAGGTGACATCGCGGGCCTTCGGGACCGGGTGGCGCATGCCGATCGTACGACAGGAATAGACGCGCAATGAGGCTATCGATTATCGGCCTGGGGAAACTAGGCGCTCCAATGGCGGCTGTGATGGCCCACAAGGGACACACCGTGGTGGGGGTAGATGTTAATCCGTTCCACGTGAAAGCGATTCAGGAAGGCCGAGCTCCGGTGAATGAGCCGCAACTGGCGGAGATGATTGCAGGGAGCCGGGAGCGGTTGACGGCAACGGAGAGTTACGAGGACGCGATTCTGGCGACTGATGTGACCTTCATCATCGTGCCGACTCCCTCGGATTGTGATGGCCGCTTCTCGATGGATTGCGTGCTCGAGGCCGCTGCAGAGATTGGCGCTGCGCTGCGCAAGAAACGGTCGTGGCACCTGGTCGTGCTATCGAGCACAGTGATGCCGGGGTCGGTGAGCGGGGAACTGCTCCCAGTGCTGCGGCGGTACTCGGGCAAACGGTGCCCGGAGGATTTCGGCATCTGCTACAACCCGGAGTTTATCGCGCTGGGCAGCGTGGTCTGCGATATGTTGAGGCCGGACATGATCCTGATCGGCGAATCGGATGCGCGGTCGGGCGGGATTCTGGAGGAGTTGTACAAGGGCGTCTGCGAAGGCAATCCGCGGATCCAGCGGATGAATTACGTGAACGCGGAACTGACTAAGCTCTCGGTGAATACGTTCGTCACGACGAAAATCTCCTACGCGAATATGCTGGCGGAGATTTGCGAGACTATTCCGGGGGCGGACTCAGACGTGGTGACGGCGGCGCTGGGCTGCGACACACGGATCGGACCGAAGTATTTGCAGGGCGCGCTGGGATACGGCGGTCCATGTTTTCCGCGCGATAATGCGGCCTTTTCGGCGCTGGCGCGGGACAATGGCGTTCCGGCACTGTTGGCGGAAGCGACAGATGCGTTGAACCGGCGGCAGGTACCGCGTCTGGTGAAGTCGATCCTGGCGCGGCTGGAGGCAGGCGGGACGGCGGGCGTGCTGGGGCTTTCGTATAAGCCGAACACCGAAGTGATCGAGGAGTCCCAGGGGGTCGCCATCGCGCAGGCGTTGCTGGACGCGGGGGTGCGGGTGGTAGTATACGATCCGGCCGCGATGGCAGGCGCGAAGCGGGTGTTGACCGGGGACGCAGTTTTCGCGGAGAGTGCGTCCGAATGCGTGCAAGAGGCGGATGTTCTGGCGATTACGACGCCGTGGGCGGAATTTCAGGATCTGCCGCCGGCGGCGTTTCAGCGCAGGCGCGGATCGGTCACGGTGCTGGATTGCTGGCGCGTGCTGCCGGCGAACGTGGCTGGCGCCATCGAACAGTACCTGACGCCGGGTCGGGGCGAGGAGTGGGTCGCTGTGGGGGTTGCGCCGGGGTTGTAGGGGGCCCTGAGGACTCGAGGAAATCCCAGGCTCTACGATGGGGCCTGGCGGGCTAGGTTATTGCTGGTTTCGACGGCCTTTTCGAGGAGGAATTCCAGCGAGGGCAGCGGGCGCACGACCATGAAGATCTGGTAGGCGAACAGCGATCTGGAGATTCGGATCAGCGCACTGTTGATTCGAACGAGGAACCTCGCGAGAGCTGTATTTCCTAGCGCCAGGGGGATGGGTGCAGGTATGCCGCGAATCTCCTCGATACGATAGCTGGACTGTTCGAACAGGTTGCGGAGCGTGGCGAAGGTGAACAACCGGGTGTGCGTGAGATCGAGAATCCCGCGCGATCCGTAATTGAAAAATCCGAGCAGCAGCATGAGGCGGGTAACCAGGAAGGCGACATTTCCGGTACTGACAATCACGCGGGTATCTTCGTTCTGCCGCCGCGAGGCGCGCAGGGCATCGGCGAAGGCCTCGGGCGAACGCAGGTGCTCGATGACATCGAGCAGCAGAATGTATTGATACGCTCCGGCGTCCAGGGGAAAGCCGCTGGTGTCGAGATCGGCGTGGACGAATTGCTGCAAGCCGGTTTCGTCGGGCGGAGGGAACTGGTCGATGCCGGTCACCTGGCAGTTACGGTCCTTTAGGGCGCGCGCCATGTATCCGGAGGCGCACCCGACGTCGATAACTTTCGACCCTGGTTTGACGCGTTCGAGAGCGAGGGTGTGCGGGCTTTCGTAGCCCCACTTGGACTGATAGAGAAGGTTCATGCCGCCGGCGGAGACATCGAAATTCCGCTGGTAGAAGACGCCCAGATCCTGGGCCTTCGACACGAGCGTACTCCTAACGACATCCCAGGCATATTTGAGACCGTTGACGTGACAAATCTCGTCGCCGTAATAGGTGGGAATGGGCAATTCTTTGATGCGCATTCGGGCGCGGAACAGTTGGATGATGATTTCCGTATCGAAATGGAAATCGTTGGTGTTGCTGCCGAACGGCACCTTCTTCAGGGCTTCCACGGAATAGAGCCGGTATCCGGAATGAAATTCGGAGAGGTGGGAGTGGAGGAGGCGGTTCTGTATTTTGGTGAGGATTTTGTTCCCCACGTATTTGTACAACGGCATGCCGCCGCGCAGGGCGTCCCCGCCCGCGGTCATGCGGGAGCCGAAGACGGCGTCGGCTTCACCGGAGAGCAGCGGTTGGAGCAAATCGGGAAGACGCTCAGGTGCGTATTGTCCATCTCCGTGCACGAGGGCTACGACGTCAAAGCCTTTTTCGATGGCGTAGTGGAAGCCGATTTTCTGGTTGCCGCCATAGCCCTGGTTGACGGGGTTGAAGAGAACCGTCAAGGGAAAGCGGCTGCTTTCCATTTCGCGAGCCTGTTGGAAGGTGTGGTCCTTGGAAGAATCGTCGATGATGAGGATCTCGGTATGGTATTGGGAGAGCGATTCCGGGATGCGTTGGATCACGCTCTGGATGGTGCGTTCCGCATTGTACGCCACGACGAAGATCAGGACTCTGGGGGCCATCGATGCCCCATTTTAACGCGAATGCCCCGGTACTCTACCGGACAGTGGAAATTTGACAATACCGGCTGATTGCCGACAGTATGTAAAGGCGGTAGACTCAAAGGTTTGTCCAGTTTCAGATCGCTACGCGACGAAGTTGAAGGCTACGCGACGAAGTTGAAGTGGGATTTGCAACTCTCCCGCGCCCGTTATGCTGATTATTCCTACTTACAACGAACGCGGCAATGTGAATACTTTAGTTTCGCGGATTCGCAAGGCCGTGCCTCGAGAGCCGATCTTCTTCGTAGACGATAACTCCCCGGACGGGACGGCGGCCGCGATCCGGAGTATTCAGCAGAGCGACCCCGACATCCACCTCATGGTTCGGCCCGGCAAGGGTGGATACGGATCAGCCTGCCGCGATGCCATGGAGAAAATTCTGCGGGAGAATCTGGCACCGTACGTGATCCAGTCCGATGCCGACCTTTCCCATCCTCCCGAACTACTCCCGGGGATGATCGAGGCGCTGCGGACGTGGCCGGTGGTGATCGGCTCCCGCTACATTGCGGGCGGCGGCAGCCAGAATTGGGACTTCCGAAGAAGGTGTTTGAGTTTGGGAGCGAATCTGTACGCGCGCCTGCTGACGGGTGTGCCGGTGCATGATATGACGGCCGGATTCGTCGGCTACCAGGCAGCGATTCTGCGCAAGATCGACCTTTCGCAGATCCGTTCCGAGGGTTACGCATTTCTAATGGAAATGAAGTTCAATTTAAACCGCCGCGGCGCGACCTTTCACGAGCTCCCAATCATCTTTACCGAACGGGAGTCGGGAAAGTCGAAATTCAACCGCAAGATCATGCTGGAAGGAGTGCGATTTCCCGTGAAAGCGATGATGCGGAGGATGCTACGGGATGGGAGGAACCACTGATTCTATGAGCCGCCGAAAAGCGCTGATCACGGGGATTACGGGCCAGGACGGATCTTACCTGGCGGAACTGCTGCTTGCCAAGGATTACGAGGTTCACGGTCTGGTGCGCCGTGTCGCACTGGAGGATCCTGCAAACCGCCTGAAGCGCCTGGACGCTACACGCGACAGGATCGTATTGCACGCGGGTTCGCTGGAGAGCTTTCCCAGCCTGCATCAGATAGTGCGGCGGGTACAGCCTGATGAGTGTTATCACCTGGCCGCGCAGAGCTTTGTCAGTTACTCATTCGACGACGAGTTCTCGACGTTGAACACTAACATCAACGGTACGCATTTCATGCTGGCGGCTATCAAGGATATTGCGCCACAGTGCCGCTTCTATTTCGCGGGATCGAGCGAGATGTTCGGCAAAGTGGCGGAGATCCCCCAAGTGGAAAGTACGCGCTTCCACCCTCGCTCGGCATACGGCATCAGCAAGGTGGCGGGTTTCGACCTGACGCGGAACTATCGGGAGGCTTACGGTCTGTTTGCCTGTGCCGGCATGCTTTTCAACCACGAGTCCGCGCGCCGGGGCCACGAATTCGTCACCCGCAAGATCAGTTCGGGGGCCGCGGCCATCGCCGCCGGCAAAGCGAGCGAACTGCGCCTGGGCAATCTGGAGGCGCGGCGCGATTGGGGCCACGCTCCGGATTACGTGGAGGCCATGTGGCTAATGCTGCAGCAGGAAGCTCCCGATGACTACGTGATCGCGACGGGTGAGACACATTCGGTACGAGATTTTTGCGAGCTGGCTTTTTCGAGTGTCGGGCTGGATTACCGCGACCACGTGGTGGCTGATTCGGAACTGTTCCGGCCGGCCGAAGTGGATCTGCTGATTGGTAATGCGGCCAAGGCAAAAGCAGAGCTCGGTTGGTCTTCGCGGACCAGTTTCGCGGAGTTGGTCCACCTTATGGTGGAGGCCGACTGCCGCGCCCAGGGCATTGAGTCTAAGGTGGCTCTGGGGGCACGAAGGGCGGACAGCGGCGCGTAGGCGGACTCAACGCGCGGGCTGAGCTATGGTTTCTTTCAGGGTGAAGCGCGCCAAACCCCAGTCGTCGCGATTGAAAATCATGGGTGCTTCCCAGCGCCGCATCTGTGCCGCCATGGCCAGGACCTCTTCATTGGCTATGAACGAGATTCCCTTGGCGGCAAGCTGCTCGAATAGCCTCGTCTGGCCTTCCGGCGTCCACCCGCTGCCGTGCTCGATATGGTAAATACGCATCGGCTCCGGCAGGATTTCTTCGCGGGCGCCCCCACGGTGAGCGGCGAAGCAGAAGAGCGAATCCAGGTTCATCGAGTAGAGATCCATTTCCGCGTATCCCCGCAGGTCGAACCAATGCTCGCGGGCGATCAAGGTGAAATCTCCACAAGCGTTCGTGTGGAGAAAATCAGGTGCGTGCCGGCCGGGATCCGGTGGGCTCAGCGGTGCAGCGCGCGAGGCGCGGAACGTTGCCCTCAACAGGCGATGTAATCGGGGCGAAACCGGCACGGTCATACGAACCCGGGGACCGCCCTCAGCGAGCCTCCGGATCAGATGCATCAGGGCGTGCCCGACCCTCGGCGCCCGGCCTGTCCATGCGGGCGGATGGAGCGTCGCCTGAAGGGACTGGACGCTGGCTGCCGCGGATGGGCCGCGCTCCCAACCGGCTTGCAACAATCGAAAATTCAGCGGCCGTGGATCGTCGCACGCGCGGACGCCGCCATCTCTGGTTCGGAGGTGCAGTCGCTTCGGGTAGGGAGAGGTGAATCGAAGTTTCACCCGAGTTCTGCGATCGAGAATCTGATGCACTGGTGGTTGGTCTGCTACTTCGATCTCGAGTTGTAGCGGCAGGCCTCCGGTTGACGGACCTGGTTCGATGTCCAACACGAGGGCCATGGCAGGCCCGGGAGGAACTTCGAGGAGCAACTCCGCGGACTCACCGGCCCAACGGAAAACTTCCGACGAGGGGGACCTCTCGAGGGCAAACCACCCGTGGCCGAATACGATTCCCGAGTGGAGCGGAGCTACATCGCAGGCGTCCAATGCGGGACTCCCATCCGGTTTCACGTTAAACGATCCCTCGCGCCGGTTCACGCGGATCAGATGTGTGCCACACCAGGCCAGTTGCTCTTCCACCGGGGCATCCACCGGAACGTCGCTCATTGCATCGTGCCGGTCAATCCGATACATGCGGCCGGGTTCCAGACGTTGCGCCGACAGATACTCCGCCAGTTCGTCTGAAAACAGGATGTCGATATTGGTGGCAAGAACGAACTGCCCGCGGGCGCGCCGGATGCCCACATTCTTGCCGATCATCTGATAGAGGGAAAGGGCGCCGGCATGCGGATATCGTGCGTGCAACTCGGGCGGCACCTCGATAAAACGGACTTCGCACGGTCCGAAATCAGGAGGCCACTGAAGCACGTCGTTCAAGGGAGGGCGGCCGGGGGGCGGATTCCATTCGACGATGATGAGCTCCGAGGGGATCCGGTAGCGCCGTGCCTGAGCGATCCAACCTGTTACGAAGATCTGCATGCGGCGCAGAAAGTCGCCACCGTGGTCGTCGTTGCGGGCGGTGACGACCAGCGAAAGGTAAGGTTCGGACACTAGTTCGCCTTTACGGTTAGACACCGGCCAAGCGCTACATTCGAGCGCAGCGGTTTGGTAGAGTGCCTCATGTTAAGACGGCGCGCGGAAATTAGCCGGATCACCTCTCACACTGCCGAATTCGCTCGCAGCATCGATGGCGACATCTCGAGGTAAGCCTGGACGACCTCTTTCACGGTGCCGGTCCGTGCCACACGGCCGTGGTCCAGCCACAACGCGCGGTCGCAGAGGAGCTCCATGGACTCGAGCGCATGGGAGACGCAAAGCAGTGTCTTGCCGGCCCGCCGGAACTCCATGATCCTCTCGAAGCACTTGCCGAAAAACTCCTGGTCTCCGACGCCGAGAATCTCGTCGATGATCAGGATGTCAGGATCGACATTGACTGCGACGGCAAAGGCCAACCGCATGCGCATGCCCGAAGAGTAGGTGCGCAGCGGCTCATCGATGAACTCGCTGATGCCGGAAAACTCCACGATGCTGTCGAACTGCTGGTTTACTTCTTGCCGCGTAAGCCCGAGAAGCGCTGCGTTGATCCGCACGTTTTCGGTGCCCGTCAGGTCTCCATGAAACCCCGCGCCCAATTCGAGCAGAGCAGCCACGCGGCCGTGGATCCGTACAGTGCCTTCGCTTGGCGAACAGAGTTGCGTTGCTATATTCAGCAGCGTGCTCTTACCTGCGCCGTTTTGGCCGATAATCGCCAAGCCCTCGCCGCGCCCGACGGCGAACGAGACATCCCGAAGCGCGTAGAAAAGTTCGCGAGGCTCGGGCCGCAGCAGGTGCCGGAGACGATCACGGATCAACATCTGGCCGCCGTGCCGGTGGAAATGTTTCGAGACGCCCTCAAAAGCTACAACTGACATGATCTAAATATGCTCGTAAAAGGCATCCTTGCCTCTTCGAAATACGAAGGTTCCAAAGGCCAAAGTCGCGAATGCGACAACACCCAACTTTATTATGGTCGCCACGGGCGGCGCTGTGGCGTGGAGGAGAATGTGCCGCAAGCAGAGGACTAACGCCGCAACCGGGTTGAACTGGTAAAACTCGACAAATTGTCGAGGAATCACTTCGAAGCCATAGAAGATGGGAACCAGCCAGAACATCACTGTGTTAATGGATTCGACGACATAGCGCGTATCGCGAATGTACACGTTAATCGAGGCCGTCATGAGGGAGAGCCCACAGACAAATACGATTTCCAGAAACCAGAGCAACGGTAGCCACAGCCATTGGATATTGAGAGTGCCACCGAACATCAACGCGCAAACCAGTAGCAGCCCAATCTGAATTACCAGATGGATGCAGTTGGAGAGCACAGCCGCAACGGGCACGATCTCGCGCGGTATAGGGATCCGTTTCACCAGGCTGGCGTTATCGACGATCGAGCTGGTGCCGCTGCCCCACGCAATCGTAAAGAAATTGAACGGTACGATCCCGCAAAGCACGAAAGCCGGAAACTGCTTATTGGGATTGGGGAAGATCTTCGTAAAAATGAAAGTCAGCACCCCCATCATGATCAAAGGGTTTAAAAGCGACCACATCAGCCCCAGAGACATGTTGCGGTAGCGGATTCGGAAGTCCTTCAGAATCAGGCTTTCCAAGAGGAACGGCAGATCTCCGCGCCATGCGATAATCAAGCGCCGTTGGGGAAATGTCATTTGGGAGTGCGCCGCCTGCATGGGATTTCTGAATAGTTTAGTGTACCAGATGGCGGCAACGTATTTTTCTTGGCGGACCGATCCCCTCCTTCGTCCGAGTTTGATTAGCTACATTGATGCGGTTCCGGTTGGCATGGGCTGACAAAACCGAGCGTTTAGTTATGATGAAGACCTGCCTGAAATCGCGGAGTACGCGGAGCCCATTGGACCTGGTATCGGTGCTGTGCGTAGCGGTTCTAGAGCTTCGGGGGTTTTTAGCCAACGGCCTGATTCTAGATGCTCATCTTGTTGGCCGAGAACGCAGGACCACTGATCTGAGACCCCGTGGTACCCTGAATTTCTGCGTAGTCTGTGCCGGGCGGAATCATTGCGTATGAACGAGACTATCGGATCGGAAACTTCGGTCAACGACCTGCAAAAGCTTTATGACAAAGATTATTACGCGCATTACGGTTGCGGCCCCTTGCCGTACGAAAGAAGCGCTCACTGGACGAACGCCTTCGCTCTCATTGCCGATCAGGTGATCCGTTGCGTGCAGCCAAAACGGGTGCTCGATGCGGGATGTGCCATGGGATTTCTCGTGGAGGCGTTTTGGGATCGCGGCGTCGAATGTTACGGAATTGATCTCTCTCCTTATGCAATCTCTCAGGTACGTCGAGACATGCAGCGCTACTGCCGTGTTGGTTCCCTTACGAATCCGATCGGTGAACGGTTCGACCTGATTACGTGCATCGAGGTGCTGGAGCACATTCCCGCTTCGCCGGCGGAAGTTGCCGCAGAAAATCTTTGTCAGGCGACCGATACCATTCTCTTCTCTTCGACTCCCAGCGATCTGGTCGAGCCTACCCACTGCAACGTTCGGCCGACGATGTATTGGCTACAGTTGTTTTCACGATTCGATTTCTGGCCATGTGTGCTTTTCGACGCGGGTTTCGTGACGCCGCATGCCATGCTGCTGCGCAAAGGTACACGCCCATCGGAGAGGGATACCTTGGCGCTCTTTTCCGAGTTGCTGCGTTACAGGGCAGCGCATGCGGGCCAGGTAAACGAAATAAAAAACCTTACCGAGCAGAAGGCAGTGTTGGTGCAGCAAGTCGACAAATTGGCCGATCAAGTCCAACAGAGCGATGAATCGGAGCGGGACTTGCGTGAGCAACTCGCCGCCGCTACCGCCGCCCGGGCCGAGATAGAAGCGAAGCTTTCCGAGGTCGAGGACCGTTGCCAGCAATGCGCCGAAGTTCGCACCGTTTCGGAGCGCGCTACTGAACTGCGAGAGGAGAACGCACGACTCCAGCATGAGAAGACGATGCTACTGCAGGAACGCAACCGGTTGCAGCAGGATCTTCACGATGTCGCACAGAGCCCGGGCTGGAAACTGATCGAAAGCTACAGGACGTGGCTGTGGCATCAGCGGACAGCCAGGCCCCGGTTCTTCAGAACCTATGAAGCAATCGCGGCGAGATTGCTGCGCGGTGGCGGCTCGACGCCACAGACGGCCGAGGGCCGGCAGTTGGCTGCCGTGGAACCCCCCCGAACACCATTGACCACTACTTCCTTCACCCAGGATAAGACAGACATCCCAGGATCGTTTTCCATTGCCAAGGAATCCGCTTACCAGCGTTGGATTGATGAAAACGAGCCACGCCGCGGCGAACTTCGCAAACAGCGCGAAGACTCCGCACTCTGGAGTTATCGCCCGTTCTTCAGCATTGCTCTTCCCGTCTACCGCGTGTCCGCGCATGCCCTCAACGAGTGCATCCAGTCCGTGATCGACCAAAGCTATAACCACTGGGAGCTGTGTATCACTTATAGTTACCCGGAGGACGACGCGAACCGAAGGACGGTCTCAGAGTTTGCCTCCCGTGATCCACGCATCCGGGTGAAGATGATGGAGAACAATTTGGGAATCTCCGGCAATACTAATGCCGCCATTGATATGGCAACCGGAGAGTACGTCGTTTTTGTCGATCACGATGATGCGCTGGCTCCGAGCGCACTCTATGAGGTGGCAACTCGGATCAACCAAAAACCCCACACAGCTATCGTCTATTCTGATCATGATTACATTCAGGAAAATGATTCGGTTCGGTTCCAGCCCCTGTTCAAGCCGGATTGGTCTCCAGAGATCATGTTCTCGGCCAATTACATCACTCACCTGACGGTAATTCAGAAACAACTGCTACAAGATTCCGGCGGTTTCGACGCCGGTACAGACGGCGCACAGGATTGGGACCTGTTTTTCCGGGTTGTGGAGAAGACTCGCCACATCGAACATATTCCGAAGGTGCTGTATCACTGGCGAGTTCATCCCGATTCAACCGCCCTCAACAGCCACGCCAAAAGCTATGCAGAGGACGCACAACTTGCGGCCATCTCCAGGCACATGAACCGGACGGGTATGCCGGCATCTCCGGAAAGGACCGCGGACGGCCTGCTGCACGTGCGATGGAACCCGGGCCCCCAACCCTTGGTATCGATCGTCATCCCCACCCGGGACAAGGTCGATTTGCTTTGCAAGTGCGTTTCGACCATCCTCGATAAGACCGATTATCCCTCCTACGAGGTCCTCATCATCGATACGGGCAGTTCCGAGCAGGCAACGCTGGACTATTATTCGACGCTGGACACTCTCGGGGAAAAGGTTCGCGTGCTCAATTACCCGCCTGCCCAGTTCAATTACAGCGCCGTAAATAATTGGGGTGCCCGCCACGCCCGCGGGGATCTCCTGCTTTTCTTGAACAACGACACTGAGATCACCGGGCCCCAATGGATGCGCGAACTCGCCGGATGGGCCGCCTACTCGCCGATTGGAGTTGTAGGAGGGAAGCTCCTCCGAGCCAATGGAACCATTCAGCATGCCGGCGTAGTGGTCGGACTCGGCGGCTTCGCGGACCATCCATTTGCCGGCCTTTCACCGCTCGCGTACGGGATTTACGGCAGCACAGGATGGTATCGAGATTACCTGGCGGTCACCGGTGCTTGCATGATGCTGCGGCGTGAAGTGTTTGATACCATCGGAGGATTCGATGAGTCTTTCACGCTGTGTGGCAGCGACGTGGAGATGTGTCTGCGTGCTTGGAACCATGGCTATCGGGTCGTCTATAATCCGTTCGCCGAGTTAATCCACCATGAGCGCCAGACACGAAAGACCGACATCCCGCCGGAGGACTTTGTTCTCTCGTATAAGCACTACCTCAAGTACCTGGAGCGTGGCGACCCGTACTGGAATCCGAATCTATCCCTTTGGAACAAAAGGCTGGGGTTCCGCTACCAGGAGGAGCAGTCCAGCCTGCAATTCGTTCAGCCGCACCTGGGAGGGTTGATTTCTTCCGCTCCTGACATGGGCCCTGCCTCAACGCCAGTAAAGCTCCTCGCGCCCAAGCGGCCACCGTCGGAAGAGCAGCTGATGGTGAGCTGGTTCGATTTTAGCGAAGAAGAGGTACGGCTTCTGAAGCAGCAGGCTTCTGCCGCGATCGGATCTCGGAAGGTCGAAACGGTGGTCTGGTTCATACCGCCCTTTGTCAACGCATTCTATGGCGGTATCTTTACAATCCTGCGCTTTGCCGAATACTGGGGCCGCACCAAGGGAGTGCATAACCTCTTTGCGGTGTGCGGTTTCGCCGACCCCGCCGTAATGTTGGGCAGGATCAAGGGCGTCCTCCCACAGTGCACGAAATCCGACCTCTACGTCCTCTCCAGCATCAAGGACATAAAGGACCTGCCGGCAGCGGACGCGGCCATTTCCACGCTCTGGCTTACCGCCTATTTTGCGCTGCGATATCGCAAGGTCGCCAGAAGGTTCTACTTTATCCAGGATTACGAACCCGCCTTCTTCCAGGCCGGTTCCATCAGCGGCTTGGTTGACAGCACGTATCGCCTCGGATTTTACGGCATTACCAACACCGTAAGCCTGCGGAAATCTTACGAGAACGAATATGGCGGCAAGGCCGTTCACTTCACCCCCTGCGTCGATCAGACGCTGTTTCAACCGCTCGACGGCAAGCGTTCCGCACCGGCAGACCGGCCATGGCAGGTCTGCTGTTATGCGCGGCCCTCAACTGGACGCAATGCATTCGAGTTGCTTTCAGCGGCTCTCCGGCAACTCAAGTCCCGCTTAGGCGAGAGGGTCCGGATCGTGACTGCCGGAGAAGATTGGAATACCGCCGATCATGACTTGCAGGGCGTCGTTGAGAATCTCGGTGTATTGCCATATCGCGATACGGCGCGTCTATACCGGGAAAGCGACGTGGGTGTCGTGCTGATGCTCACGCGTCATCCTTCTTATATTCCGATGGAGTTGATGGCGAGCGGTTGTCTGGTAGTCACGAACCGGAATCATTGGACTGAGTGGCTACTGGAACACGAACGGACGTGCTTACTCAGTCACGCTGCGGCTACCTCCCTGGCGGACACCATCGAGCGCGGCCTCACCGATGAAGCGACCCGCGAGAGGATTACACGGCATGCACTGCAGCTCGTCCGGGAACAGTATCATGATTGGACTCCGGAGATGGAGAAGGTTTACAGCTTCATGTGCAATCCCGACCTGGAACAACCGGGTGAATGAATGCCTTCGCCGCTTCATTCGTTCCGAAGAACGACGTCCGCCCAGTATGCCCAATCAGCATCGTAAGTATGTCCGGGTGCGGTCTCAAAAATCAAATTGCTACCATCGGGCGCTTGTAGCTTCAAAGTGACATTCACCCGATCGCGATCTACCGTCACGTGGACCGGGTCCAAATACCGCGACCAGAGCGACACCGGCTCTAAACCTCGTTGCTGAAGCAGGACCCGAAAAACAACTCCATCGGTCTTAGGTGTAACCAGGAGGGCTCCGCCCGAAATCCCGCAACTGAAGGTTATCGTTTTCGCATGACTGGAGATCGGCAGAAGAAAACGCGACTGCGGATGAGCAAAGAGAATTGCACCCAGGACCGGATCTTGACGCATCCCGTTGATATGAAATGTGTCCTCCATGGGATGACGGGCCAATTCCTGCAAGGCATCAGACATTTCCGGGGCCGAGCCGTAATACGGCCCTATGGCCAATCTCCGCAAACCGTCTTTCAATTCGGCGACGACTTTGGGGTTGGGATAGATGGAAGCATCGTTGGGGCTGTGCCTTTCGGCATACGCAACGATCAGTGTTCTGTTGAATTCATGAACCTGGCGATAAACGTTCACCGATCGTGCGTAAGCGTTGGCGGCCAGTGCGATGAAACACACGAGTGCGGCACCTGCGAGCTTCATATGATGAGGCTCGAGAGCATTACGGACGCGATTCGACATGAGTAGATACAGGATGGCGTAGACCATGTAAGAGGAAAATAAGACATATCGGCTGCTGTTGGCATTAGCAACGCCGAGGCTATCGAAGGCAGCACGTCCCCAAGCTGTGAGGACCGCCGAACCGAGCGCGCACAAACCAAATCCGATAAAGCAGAGGGCTGCCGAAGTCTTCTGGCGGATCTCGTCGCGGAAGTACCATGCCAGCCATGCGGCTGCTATGCATAAGAGAATGCCTGCTAACCCGTTTACCGACGTAATCATTCCGCTTGGCACTTCAAACTGTCCGGTAAACGGATAGCGCACGAGGCTCACCAGCGGGAATCCGAGATACACGAACACGAACCAGATTATCGTGACCGGGCCAGGATGTAACGCACCCCCATCGCGAGGGACGCCCGGGAGATAGAGAACTAACACCGCAACTATGTTCGCCATCCAGAAAAGTGTACGCTTCGTCAGACGCAGCGGTTCGCGCGTAGCGTACTGAGCCAGGGCCGCAGTGACGGGGAACGTAATCAAGCCATTGCTAATCGAATATGCGGCAAGCCAGCAGAATAAGCAGGACAGTACATTGTAATGCCAGGCCCTTGGGCGGACAGCGATCGAAAGAAGTGCGGCTACGATGAAGAAATGGCCAAAATGCAGCGGGATCATCATCGACCACCAATGGTTGTTATGCCCGACAGGAGAAAATGAGAAGATCGCGAGGATTGCTAGCGCGCCCAAACACCAAGCATCGTTCTGCCGGCCTCCCACTCGCCACAGTGCGAAAGCCTGGAGCAGGAAAGCCCCGTACATGGCGCCTACCAGATAGATATATTCGGATCGAATGTCCCAGCCCGTCAGGAATGCGTTGGATAACAGTATTGCCCTATATGTGAGGATTCTGTGCTGGTTATGCGGTGCCCACAACGACGCCGGCTGGAATCCGCCGTCATGAATGCGAATAAGTAGCCTTCCCAACTCACAGTGATCCCAAAATGGTACAGTAATCGCAGAGTATTGGATGACGCAGAAAGCAAAAAGCGCGGCTCCGATTATACACGCACAGAAGACCAGATATAGTGCTCGGCTCATGTACACTTCACGATAGCGCAATCCGGCGTACCGTGTGCACTTTCAACCGCTAGCGAAATCTATGCGGTAATCTATCTGCTGTGCCAGAGGATCCGCGCAGTGTCATCGGACGTTCCTTGAGGGACGATGTTCCCGAGATCGCCCTGGTCATCAACCATTTCCAGTTCCTCCCGTGCACGCGTCAATTATGCCGACCGATCGGTCGAAGGTGGTCGGGATAAAAACTGGCCGGAATTTGCGGGCTTTCCTCACCGACCTTGACACGACGTCAAAGTGAGCGAGCTTACGAACGCAAGGAGCGGGAAGGGGTAAAGCGGTTATGCAGCGTGACCAGATCACTTGGGACGACTTCAGCGCGCGCCAGACGGCGCCGGAGACCGGCGAGGGACCGGCCAGCGGGCCGGATCCTTTGGCTAAGAACAAGTGCAGGAGCCCTCGCTCTCGGCCCTGCTTCTGCAGGCGATCTGCCTGGCCGGCGCGTGCCGCGGCCGGCTCTCCCAGGCCGAGCGAAAAGCCCTGCTGATAGAGATACAAATCCCCTACGGCCCTTTTTAGAAGTCTGAGAAAAACTGCTCGCTACGCGGGGGAGAAAGCGGTCTTGGCCGGTATCGTCATGGTAGAATCCGATAATGTCCTCCGGTATTGTGAAGGTGAAGAAGGACCGCGCTTCCGCAACCGCCAAGGTCGCTTCAACTCCTGTCGTATCGAAAGGGCTCCGGTTCGACGCGGGCTGGACTTATCCCGTGGTTTGCGCTGCCCTTTTCCTCCTTTTCTTTCTGCGCAGGCCGGCCGCACTCCTTTACCCGACACTGTATTTCGAGGATGGCACCATATTCTACCATGATCAGCTCCTGTCTGATTCGATCACAACCGTTTTCAAGCCCTACCATGGAGGGTATTACCTGCTTGTACCTCGCGTTGTGTCGCTCTTGGCCTGTCTTATGCCTGCGCGGATCGCGCCTTACCTGGTCAACCTTACAGGCTTGGCGGTCGGGGCCGCCGCTGCGGGAGCCTTTTGTGCTACAAGATTCCGGTGCATCATTAGGTCCGATGCACTACGCACTGCTTTGTGTGTCCTCTTTGCCGCTGCTCTCGATTCGACCGAGATGCTGGCCACCTCATCCAACTGTTTCTGGCTTTTAGGGATCCCAATCATATTAATGACCGTGCTCCCGCCGGCTGTACCACAAGGAGCCAAACGCTGGATCCACTTGACGTTTTTAACGGGCGGGGCTTTGTTAGGACTAATGACCCCGCTTGTCGCGTTGGCAGTTCCGCTCGCCCTGTGGCAAGTATATTCAAAGCGGAGTGTGAACCGCTGGCAATTCCCAGCCGGACTCCTACTGGCAATGATCGTACAAGTCGTTTCGTACCGGGTAGGCGCGTTCCGCCCTGAGCACAACGAGTTGCCGCTCGACGCGGTCGCCACTGCCTTGCTGGTAGCTACCGCACACCGGGTGGTCATGTCTTCCATGCTAGGTTTCATCAACGCGATGCAAGCAAGTGGCAAGGGCATCGTCTGGATCCCACTGCTCAGCCTGGCGTTCCTGCAGAGCATCGTCTTCTTTCTTCTCTTCCGGGGTGATCGATTTCTACGCTATAAAACTGCCCTTTGCATTTACGTGCTAACAGCGGGTGTGTTTCTGTCTGTCGTGGGAAAGGGATTCGTACCGCACTTTCAGCAGATAGCGGTAACAGTCGAGTATGGAGGTCCGCGGTATTATTTTATATCGAGCTGCGCATTTGCGGTCCTGGTTGCTTTGGCAATCGAGCGCTCTGTTGCCGAATTCGGTCGGTACGGGGTTTGGAAAATCCGGAGAAACTCGGTAAGAGAAGGTACGATGGTGTTGATCCTGGCCATTACTTTTGCCAGCGGGATCTATGGAAATTTTCGAAGCGAAGGCGGCCGGGACTTTCGCTGGCAGAGTTACGCGCCGAGGATCGATGCTTGGCGACAGGACCTGAAGTTGGGCCGGTCCTCAGCAAGCGTGACAATACCGATCAATCTTCCGCCTTGGTCTATTGTACTGCCTCGATTGCCTGGGCCTAACGACCGTCTCTCCAGTGGATTCGAAGAGGGCAGTGCGGCGGTCAATGGCGTTTTGGGAGGAGTATCGAGAGCTTCAGCCGCCGCCACCTTTCTCAAGACGGATACCACATCGCTAGGGACGTGGAAAGGGACCTACGGGGCGAACGGTTATGCCGTTGCCGATGACTCGGCCAACTATCCCAGCTATGCCCAAGTCAATATCAATGGCCATTATCCCGCCACCTGGGCTGCATCTACCGCAGACCTTCGCGCTCTGCAGAAGTCCGCTGCCTCCGATCGCATCGCTTCCACCTGGGCTTCCTGGTCGAGCTTCACCATCGACGTGAATCTGACGGACAGCAGGTCCCACCAGGTGGCCCTCTACTGCCTGGACTGGGACCACATTAACCGCAGCCAACTCATTGAAGTTCTAGACGCGAGCAGCGGCACGATATTGGACAGTCAGATCATTTCTAGCTTCACCAATGGGCAATATCTGGTGTGGAATCTGACGGGACACGTCACCTTTCGTATCACCACCTTGACGGGAAATGCGGTGGTCAGTGGAGTCTTTTTGGGAGGAGCATCAGTGCTTCAGAGGCCCTGACCTTGGCGGCGATCCTCGACAAGCAGATGGGGCTGTGCGTGCTCCCCGATCCCTGGAGGACATCCTGAAAAACACCTGTGGCACCTGCGGCAGCAACCGAAGCACCCGCATCCCTAAAGCCGTGATATCCGCCGGCGTCCAGAAAGCGCACGAGCCAGTAAGCGATGCGCAGACACCCGCAACCGAATTCGAGGACTTTGAATTCGGGACGGAGACCTTCCCGGAGCAGGGCGATGAACTGCTGGCGACCCGCTTGGCTGAAGGTCTCGCGCGGCACGCTGAGGTATCCGTGTTCGGAGATCATGAGCCATCAGGCCTTTCAGTGTGGATTTATCCAGCTTGGGGGCGATCCGGGTCAGTTTTGAGAGTGGGGTGTTTCGCCAGGATTTTGGCCAACGCACTAATTTAAATGGACGTAACAACCAGGCTGAAATAATCACTCAGAGCAGCTACTCCGGAGAAAAATCAGGTACTGCAGCCACTTTTTTCGTGGACCACGAGAAATGGGGTAGGTTCACAAGCGCCCAACATTTCGATAGCCATGAGCCGGCACGCCGAAGATCGGGCTTATAGCCAGCTAGCCAACCGCCGGAGCCGGAGAAGACTCGAGCATTGGGGACGGTGACCCGACACAGCCGCCTTGAGGCTCCGCCGATAAAGTCTTGCCATGCCAGAAGTATCGGCAATTCCCCGTATGGCCTTTAGAGCGTGCCAAAGCCCGGGCTTCGCACGGCCTGAGCCACCTCCCCTCCTTCAAACTCAGGTGACTTCGGGCCGGTGATTCTTGTCGGGCCCGCAGCGGGCCTGCTAATATTGCTATCGAGGTCCTTCCCGTAGTGAAATTTTCGCTAGTCATGCCGGCGCGCAACGAAGAGGGATGTATTCTCCTTACGCTGCAACGGTTTACCGACGTCCTTTCAGCGAATGTCGAAAACTTTGAAATCGTTGTGGTGGACGACGGCAGTACGGATGCCACTCAGGACCGCCTGCTCGCGTTCAGCGCACGTCATCCCGAAGTGGTTGCAGTCACAAATACCGGACGCCATGGCTTTGGTATGGCAGTCCGCTATGGATTGGCTCACGTTACCGGCGACGCTGTGGCGATCGTGATGGCAGATGGTTCGGATAGTCCTGAAGACTTGCTTAAATACTACCGAAAGTTGGAGGAAGGGTACGATTGCGTATTCGGCTCTCGGTTCATTGACGGCGGCTCGGTAGTGGGGTATCCCCGACATAAGTTACTGCTGAATCGCATGGCGAATGCGTTCGTCCGGATCCTCTTCGGGTTGAAGTTCAACGACATCACCAATGCCTTCAAGTGTTATCGTCGGGAAGTGATTGCCGGAATTCAGCCGTTGATTGCGCCGCACTTCAATCTGACTGTAGAAATGCCCTTGAAGGCGTTGGTACGCGGCTACTCTTACGCTGTGGTACCGATTACGTGGACCAACCGCGCCGCGGGTATTTCCAAGCTGAAACTCAAGGAGATGGGGAGCCGGTACCTGTTCATCGTGTTGTACCTATGGCTCGAGAAACATCTCGCGCGTGGAGACTACCACCGAAATACGGTGGTCGCCGCCCCCGAAAAAGTCTCCAGCATTAACCGATAAACGTGCCTGGTAAAACACGAGGGAATCTACTTTTGTATGACGACACCGCCTCACGACTGGAAAGAACTCGAAAAAATCTACAGCGATCGTTTTGATGAACACATTCTTTATCGGAACAAGGTCTGGACGGTACTGACTTCTAAGTTTTTTTCTAAACTGATCCCACCGGATGCATCTGTTCTGGATTTGGGCTGCGGATATGGCGAATTCATAAATAATATTGAATGCGCCAAGAAGCTCGCGATGGACATGAACCCTCGTTCCGTACAAATGCTCTCGCCGAACGTCACTGTCCTTCAGCAGGACTGCTCGGCAGAATGGCCTCTGCCGGACAACTCTCTCGATGTCGTCTTTACCAGTAACTTTTTTGAACACCTTCCCACAAAGACCGCTCTTGCCGACACCCTGGCCCAGGCCCGGCGCTGTTTGAAAAAGGAGGGCATCATCATTGCCGTGGGTCCCAATGTTCGATTCGTTGGCGGAGCTTATTGGGACTTTTGGGATCATCACCTGCCACTGACCGACGGAGCGCTATCAGAGGCACTTCGTGTGCAGGGCTTTCGGATCGAGTCTTCCATTCCCCGATTTCTCCCGTACACGATGCACAACCGGAGGCCGGTTCCAATGTGGGCGGTCTCATTTTACCTCAAGGTGCCATTGTTTTGGCGCGTGTGGGGGAAGCAGTTTCTGGTGATTGGACGAAAGTAAGGTAGCCGTGCGTCGCCTGAGCCGCAGCGTCGAACGGGTTGGGCATGCGACTATCCTAAAGCCTTTTAGAATTCCGGCGTTCGCCGCAAGCGGTGATATCGTCTCGGTACTTGGACCCGGTACACGTCAGGTCTGACCGCGGAAGCCAGAAAGTTGAGATGGTAATCCACCCATCTGATCGCAGTCGACTAATCTTCGAGACGAATCCAGGCCTAACTTCCACCGCGGACTGGGGGTATTGGAAGGAGGTCAGGCTCGGCTCGGCTGAGCCCATCCTTACACCGGGGCCTGAGACTGGTGGCTCCTTTGTGAGCACTTTCGTCATTGCTTACAACTTCCGCAGAATCTTGCCGCGCTCGTAACACAGTTCGCGAGCCGGAAACTGAGGGGCTTTAGCTTTGTGAAGAGTCTTGTCTACTTCGAGAAATACTCCGAACTCGAGTGCTATGTTCATCATATGTTCCAAGGCGAATTCGATCGGCAAGTTGATCGCCGGCAACGTCTCTAGGATCCCGTGACGTAACACATACTGCGTCCGGATCCAGTTGAAGCGTCCCGGGGAATCGTGCCCGAGGTAGAAATCGTCATATTCGAAGCAGATGTGTTTCCAATGGGTCTCGGTGTAGAAGACGCGATGTCCGAAGAGGAGCGCGTCGTTGCTCTTTCCATAGGGGGTCCAAATTTCGACCATTGCGCCGTGTTCACAGACGCGCATGATCTCCCGCAACGTCTGGATTGGCGAACCAGGAGCTTCCAGATGCTCGAACGTATGGCTGCTATAGATGTGGCTGACAGAGTCGTTGGGAAAGGGTAAAGGACTTCGCTCAATATCCAAGAGGAGGTCGACCTCGCCTCCCATGGCGTTGTCGATTCCGTAAAAGCCTGCTCTTTTTCGCGACCCGCAACCCAACTCCACCTTTTTGGGCGTCATCATGAAACTCCCATTGATAGCTTGCGCAATGCAGGATAATAGAAAGGTTTTAGTCCGGCGATCTTTCGCCGCTGTTTTCGATTCTCGAGTTCGGAGTGATACCGATGATAACATTTCGAGACCAAGACTGCGACTTGCAAAAGGGGCCTTTGAGGCTGAACCACACTGATTTACTGGGCGAAATAGCCGGAGACATCGAGAATTACGTGGGTCGGGTCCGTGGGGAGCATGCTAATCGATCCGTTGGTTGTCGGAACGATCGCCATATTCGAGGTGATCGCCCCATCTGGCGCGTTCAGGATTGAGGCTAGCGGCCACGGCTGGCCTTGAGGCCAGAGGGTCAGAAAGCTCAAGCCACCTATAGGAACCACGGTAACGTTCAAGACGAAAGCCCGCGCCGAGGATGGGATACTGCAGGCGCTGGCGGTGACGTTCACGTTAGTCAAGCCGGTGACGCCGGTCGCACCCGCGGACAAGCGACTGTCTTGGACCCGGCAAGGCATGACGTTGTAGAGTGACAGCCCGCTTCCACCAGCGGGTGCAAAGTAACCGTTGATATCGATCACCAGATCTGTGGCGTTGGTGGCAAACACATCAATGCCACCTCCGCTCCCGGCGGGGACGATGGCCGCAGTGGCCACCACGGTACCCTTGGGATTGTTTAGTGTTGAACCTACAACGGGCATCTGCTGTCCGGCCGGCCATGTGCTCAAATACCAGAGCGGACCTTTGGGTACCGCAGTGAAGTTTAAGGAATACGCCTTCGCGGTTGCGGGGATTCCGCATCCCGTGGCCGACAGTATCGGAAATGTGCGACTGATACTCTCCAACAGCGCCGGCCCTCCCAGCGGCCCAATCGCTGTGCGCGTATCTGCGATCCGGCAGGGTGCGAGCGGGTAAAAGGCAAGTGCCGAAGGGTCGGTGGCGGAGACAAAGTAGCCGTTAATATCGATCACTACATCGGTTTTGTCGCTAGCATAGACGCTGACAGCTCCACCAGTACCGGCAGGCACGAGCGCTGCATTCGCCTTGATCCGGCCATCGGAGTTGAGCAGAGAATACGTAGGCGGACCTGCTTGTCCGCTCGGAAACATTGCCAGGTAACCCAGCCCGCCGGAAGGTACGACCGTCACATTTAACGAATACGCCTGTGCCGTGTAAGGTACCCCGCAGGCGCTCGCCGGGATGACAAAGTCCCGACTGCTACCGCCCGCGATAGCCGGACTACCGAAAGGACCAGTCGGATTGCGGGTGTCCGCAACGCGGCAGGGCGTAACGGGAACGAACCGTAATGGCTGGGGATAGGAAACCGCCGCAAGAAACCCGTCGTATTGTCCGGGCGAGACAGACGAAAATCGACTTTGAATGTATGACACCGTTCCTGCCAGAACCTGCCCGCCAACCACCAGTTGGCCGTTTCCCAGAGGTGCCACGGCAAACGCACGATCGTCGCCACCACCGCCCAGGTAGCTTGTAAAATCAAGCGACCTCCCGCTCGAACCCAATACCGCCACGAACCCGTCGAACGATCCGCCGAATGAGCCCTGGAACGCTTGCACGACCGGAAAATCCACTGACGCGGTGTACCCGGCGACCACGATTCGGCCGTCATTACCGATGAAAAGGTCGTTGATCGAATCCGCTCCGCCTCCGCCCAGATAAGTCGCAAACACAATCCGGCTTCCGTCATTCGCCACGGCGCAGACAAACCCGTCATACCCTCCCTTGTATTGGCCCTGTAGGGCACCTGAGGTTACGGGAAATCCGATCGAAGTCGTGTCTCCAGCAACGTAGACGGTACCAGTCGAATCCAACCGCACTACGTTGCCGTCGTCCGCGCCTTCACCGCCCAGGTATGTGGAAAAGAGAAAGCGATCGCCCGCGGGACTCAGCTTGGTCAGAAATGCATCGGATCCTCCGCTCAGGGAGCTCCTTAGCGCGCTCGCCACGGGAAAACCAGTGGAGATCGTGGTGCCCGTGACGAACGCTGCTCCGCTCGCATCCACCGCAATGCCTTTACATACGTCGATATTCTCCCCGCCTAGATAACTGGAATACAATAGCGCCGCTCCAACCGGATCGAGCTTCGCCACGAAGCAGTCGGACGACCCCTTGAAGCTTCTCTGCGCGGCGCTGCCCGTCACTGGAAAGTTCACAGAATTGGTGCTGCCCGCCACGTACGCTGCTCCGCTCTGGTCGATCGCAATCGCGTAGCCAAGATCGCTCGAGTTGCCCCCTAGAAAGGTCGCATACGTCACGACGCCCGCGGGGCTCAACTTGGCGACAAACGCGTCTTCCAGCCCCGGGCTAGCCAAAGATCGCTGGAAAGCCCCAACTGTCACCGGAAAATCCGCCGACGTCGTGACCCCCGTTATATAGGCGTTGCCGATCGGATCAACCGCCACCGCGCGGGCGGAGTCATAGCCCGCGCCGCTCAGAACCACGCTGTAGAGGATCTGGGTGCCCGACGAGTTCAACTTCACCACAAAGGCATCGCCCGCCCGCCGCGCCGCGCTCGACGTGCCCGCGCCTGGGAAATCCGGTGAATAGGTCTCCCCCACAACGTAGATGTTCTGCGCGGCATCCGTCGCGATTGCGCGGATCGTGTCCGATTGGCTGCCCCCCAAGGTCGAGGCGAACAGTAAAGAGGGCGCGCTCACCGCGGCACGCTGGAAGAACAACTGCACGGCGATCGAAAGCATGACGGGGGCCGTTCGCCCCAAGGCGCACCGATGAATTCCTGGCATACCCAAACTATCGGCATTTTCCCGCTGAGCTTTAGACCCCAGGCGCAAGCAGAGGCCGATACCAGCGATCATCGCGCAGATTCAGCGCAATCTTCTCGGTGGGGGCCAGCGCCGGTGAGTAATAAGGATCGGGGCTGCTCAGCAAATCCGCCCAGCGCTCGTAGAATCTGAAGCGTTCTTCAAAGCCGACGATTCCCTGACGGCTCTGGCATTCGGCGTGAATGAGGCCGCGTACCGGAACACAGATTACCCGGTATCCGTACGAACGTGCCCGGAAGCAGAGATCCACGTCGTTGTAATTATTCGGAAACAAAGCGTCGAACCCGCCCAGCCGGCCGAATAGATCCTTCCGCATCGCCAGACACGCGCCGGTCACCGCCGAGACATTGCGCGTGGCCAGCAGCCAGGGCCAGAGTTCGCTCGATTGCATGTAACGCCCGGCATGGCCGATCCCATCCCCAATTCCAGCCACAATGCCTGCGTGCTGAAGCACGCCGGAGGGATACCACATGACCGCCCCCGCTACTCCCACCTCTTTACGCGACACCTGTTCGGTCAACAGTTCGGCCCATTCCGGTTCGGTGGCGCGAACGTCGTCGTTCAAGAACAGCAGGTTGGGTGATTCCGCAATACCAGCGCCGAGATTGCTCATGGCGGCGAAGTGGAAGGCTCCGCGGAATGTCACGGCGGTACCTCCCGCTCGTTGGATCACCGAGTGCAACGCTGGATTCGGCCTGCCCTCTTCGTGGGCCACGACAACGATCTGTCGCACCACCTGGCCCGCCGTCGCGCGCAGAGATGACAGGCAGGTCTCCAGCAGATCCGGCGATTTCGAGCAGATGATGGCGGTCATTTCTTCCGTGGACCGCTTCCGCCGGACAATGAACGTACCGGCGCAGGGACCGGGCACCGCGGTGGATGCGGTCTGCTCTCTCCTCATCACCGCGTCCCTAATTGCTCGCGCCGCGGCATCCGGCGCCGGCGCGGAGGGCGTCGGCGAACAGCCGTGGTACAACACCCTGGGAATGTGACAGACGCGTAACGGGTGATCGGCAAGGCGCAACACCAGGTCGAGCAGCTGCGCATCGCCGTAGTCGCTGGATAAGCCTCCGGATTGTAGGAAGCACTCCCGCCGGATCGTGAGGAGATGGCCGAAATACATGCACGATGTGAGCAGATCGGGGGACCAATCCGGCTTGAATATGGGCCGCACGCGTTGCCGCTCCGTATCGAGAAAATCTTCGTCGGAGTAAAGCACGTCCAACGCCCCCTGCTGCAGCGCCTCTGCCACGTAGTAGAGTGCCAGGGGCGAAAGCGTTCCCGTCGTTTGCATGACGGAAAGATACTCGCCGGTAGCCAGATTTGCCGCCGCATTCAACGCCTGGGCCTCATCGAGAGCGTCTCTCGCGACGTAGCGAAACGGTCCGCACAAACCGGAAACCCGCGATTCGCAGGCCGGATCGACGGCCACGCAGAGTTCCCAGTTTGCATAGGCCTGTTCCCGCAGCGCGTCCAGACATTCCCGCACGGCTTCGCCATCCCGGGCTGCCAGGATTACACTGATCCTGGGCCTGTAAGTCCAGGTATTCGAAGCCGCACGCGCCGCTTCCACGGAAGACTGACCGGCTAACTCATGGCCCACCCACTTCGCATACGCGTCAGAGCTCTGTGTTGAATTTCTAAGTCGTGCCGGCAAGGCGTTCTTGGCGCGCATCAAGAGGCTCGCGCCGGCTCCTGCTATGCGGTTGAACACGGTGAACGCCCTGTTGTGTTCCACCCGAGACAGGCGATCGTCCAAAAGGGCCTGCTGCGTAGCCAGATTGCGTTGTGCTTCCGCGAGTCTGTCCAGGCCGGCGGCGATCTGCCCGAGGGCCTCCGCCAACAAAGGTGCAATGGCTTCGGGCGCCTGCCCTGCTGTAGCTTGGACCCGTTTCACTGCCTCCTGCGCACCCGTGATCGGATCGTCCGCCATACGATTCGTCATTGTCGCATGCTGCGTAGTTCAGCAGCACCGTTTTCGAACGTGTAGTTGCGCACGTTAACAAACCAGTAGCTGCGTCAGTTCGCTCCAGCAAACCGTTGGCAAGGGAGTGATTCCCGCTGCTGCTCTCGAGAACGCTTGATACCGGCGGCGCGGTCAAACGACTTTGCGAGAGTATAATGCGGGTTGGCACTGGGTCATACTAGCCGGCGATTCAATAACGATAAGACCGAGGCACAGGTCCTGCAACTGGCCCACGGACTGCTTTTCACGCGGCCGTTAGCTCCCTACCCAAAGCGGACGCAGGAATACGACTGGATGCACCGCTCCGTAGCGTCCTATGTTCGGGAAGCTATCTGGAAGTTTTTTTATGATCGGAACTGTGAAGTGCCATTCGAGATTCCGTGGCATCGTGGACTAGGGTTGCACCTGAACCTCGGAAATGAACTTAGCAGGGCGCTCTTCGTGGACGGCTGCTATGATGCGAACGAGTTCGCTTTTCTCGAGACGGTCCTTCAGCCAGGAATGTACTTCATGGATATCGGGGCCCACGAGGGACTATACACCCTGTTTGCCGCGCGGTGTGTGGGGCCTGACGGACAGGTTTGGTCCTGCGAGCCAAGTTCAAGGGAGCAAGCGACCCTGGCTCGCAACGTCAAACTCAATCGTCTGAGCAATGTTTCCGTCCTCCCGGTCGCAATCGCTGAAGCGGACAGCGATGGTGAGTTGAAGATCGCTTGTGATGTCCGGTCAGGCCACAACACATTGGGCGAAGTGGGTCAAGATGTGAGCGTGTACCGGTCAGAAGCGGTCCCACTCCGAAGCCTGGACAGCATTGCAGCCGAAAGGTTTCTCAAGCGGCTGGACGTCCTGAAAATCGATGCCGAAGGCGCCGAAATGAGGATCATAGAAGGCGGCAGCCGCGTTCTGCGGGAATTCCGGCCCACCCTCCTGTTCGAGGCACAGGACTACTCCTTGCGCCAACAGGGCGGAAGTCTGGATGGCCTCATGGCTGCGGTCCGCAGCCACGATTACCGCATCTACGGCTTCGATCCGGATACCGGCCTGCCGACAGCGGAACCGGGCCCGGAGGATCTCAATCTCGTCGCCATTCCGCGAGAGTTCGAAGAGGAGCATCGCCGGCATTTTGGTTCCCCGGGACCACCGGAAGAGATCACAGATCCATCATCATCTCTTCACGACCGAGATCATCTTCTGTAAAGTGGCTGAAGTTCGGGCTATGAGACCGGGGTTTCCATTTTGGCCCCTCACCAGGTCTTGAGACTTGTTTGCCGCCGCCTCAGTGGCCGGGCCCGTAAAGACATCGAGCGACAGTACGCGAACCTTGCGCCCGCCTTCCACGTCCCAATTCTGAACCACCACGCGGCCGATATCGCGTATATTAGTCACGGGAATGTGGATCTCTTGGACCTTTTCGGTTTGGGTCAGGGGCACGCGGTAGAGAAAATTCCGCTCGGAACGGTCCAGCAGCCCGACGCCGGCGACACCGATTTCCACCACAACCCGTATCCTGATTAACGCTGGATCCCTACGGGTCGTTTGTATGTTCAACGCAAGCTCCGCACCATACGACCAGGGCGCTGGTGGGGTCTGAACGATGCACGAGCCAACTTGGCTATCGATCATCTCACCTGTCCCATGAAGATTGCTTTTTCCAACGTCGAGGCCGGCGGAAATTCGATCCAGCAAGTCTTCGGGCAGCGTCGACAGGGCGGATTCGCCCACCCGATGCACAATCTGGTCAATGTCCTCGATTGCTGAATAGGTACCGTTGCTGTCCGGACGTCTTGTCCAGTAATCCGATAGCATCACATAGGTGTCGGCGAAACTGGACTTCGGGCGACAGCGACCGTGCAACCTGAGGTGCAGCGTCAACTCATCCTCGTAGCGGGTCGGATGACGGGCGAAATCGGACTGGTCGGTGCGACCGCGTTCGTACAGGGCGGTCGCAGCGAACGAGAAGTGCGGCTCCGCCTGGGACAAGAGCGCCAGGATGAGATACGTGTCCTCGGCGGTGGCCATTCCCGGATCTTGCAGAAGTAGGTCGGTCAGCAGATCCGAT
Organism: uncultured Solibacteraceae bacterium; assembly: GCA_963805775.1. GTDB lineage: Bacteria > Acidobacteriota > Terriglobia > Bryobacterales > Bryobacteraceae > Solibacter. The sequence goes on from CAWDWK010000061.1 coordinate 66,985, forward strand.
GACGCGACGAAGCAATTTGAGGCAAACGCGCCACCGAGCGTGAGGAAATCCTTCGCATCGGTGATGCCGAAGTGAGTGAGCCGCAGGTTCTCCGTTCCGCCCCCTTCGATGGGTCCGCGATCCAATGAAGCCGCGATACATCCGCTGTAAGCGAAAAAATGCCTGCGGGCAGCATTGCTCAACGGCTGGAACAACATTTCGAAGTGGTTAGAGAACAGCCAATCATCATCATCCAGAACTGAAAAGTATTGGCCGCCTACGGACGACAGACCCGCCCAAAGAGTCGTGCTCCGTTTTCCGCCAATGCTATCAACCGTGCGCATTGCTTCGATGTTGGGAAAGCGTTGGGCGGTGATGACGCCCAAATCAATTTCCATGTAGCGTACAAAGATGATCTCGAAACGGCCATAGGTCTGGCGGGAAATCGACTCGACGGCTCTCTGTATTGTTTCTACGGACCGTGATCCGCAGCGAATGATCACCGAAATCAATGGACGATATTCGGTCTGTGCCATTTCCACAATCGTCTTCCGTTTGGCCGACTTTTGCTCGTGATAGGCCACCGCGCTACCTAGCAATACCTCAGCCGCGAACTGCCCGTCGAAAATGTCCCTCGCCCGCCGGCCCTTCTCTGCGGCCGCTACCGGATTGGCGTAAATTTCCTCGCGTGTGCGCAGGATTTGTTGCACCAGGTAGTTGCGAGGCAAGCGCTGATCGATGTAATAAACGCTATCTCCAAAGTGGCGATGTAACCATGGAATATCGGAGCAAATGGCGATTGCGCCAACGGACGCTACCTCAAAGACTCGGTTTGAAATCACATCGTCTTTGAGGTGTAAATCCGAGAGCAGGCACAGGCCGATGCCGTTTTCGGCGTACTTGGCTTGTACCGAGTTGCCATCGAATGGCAAAGCGCCACCGTAGGATTTCGGCTCGACGTTCGGCCACGAATGCTTTGGGCCGAATATCTGCACGCCGTCATACCGGCTCAACAGGTTGATCAATTTCTCCCGGCGTTTGTCCCAATTGGTACCAAAATAGGTGATCTTTAATTTTCCGCGGGCGATCAGTCCGGCTACGTCCGCAACGATTTCAGATCGCTGGCAGGTGTTGTAGTAAAAGCCCGGGGTGTCTGGGCGTCCCGCGCCAAACGTAAGGTTCCGGATAAAGCCTGAAAGCGAGTCCGAAATGGTCAAATACCCGTCATACGACAGGAAGTTATGGAAGTAGGCCCTATTCGTGAGAAATCTGTCGCGCGGTTCGTGGATCACGCCGTAGTGAGGTATGTCGTTCAGTTTCGGCTGGGTCGACGCTGATGCCAACACAAAATCCGGCCCGTGTTCGTCGACTTCAGAGCTATTAGCGCAATGAACCAACTCGTGTCCGATTCGTGCGGCGGCGATTTGCAGCGATCGGAAAGCCTGATTTTCAGCCGCATTAGCCCATGGATTTAGAAAAGCAATCTTCATCTGCGAACACAGGTAAACATACTTTTATCACAGTTTAGAAAATGCGGCGGAGCCTTCTCTGACGCCAGCCCGTCACTAGTCAACCTTCGCCGTAAGGCACAGGTGCCAACCGAAAGCCCGCTCGAGACCGCGAAACAGCACCTTGGGCATCCAGCGGAAATACCAAACAACCTTGTAGCGATACTGCATGTATTCTGGGATGAAATATGGAAATATGTGGTCGACCATCACGCTCGTCGTCTGGAACCCATGCTCTGCCAACCAACGCCTACCGCCGGTCCGGGAATAGGTATACGTAACGGGACACCCCGTCTGCGCTTCGGAGTACTCCGCGATCAGGCCGTTCAGCTTCCAGAATTGACATTTGCCGTAGACGAATAAGATCCACAGTACTTTCCACGACCACAGGTTGTACACCATAATCTTCACCGTGCTGTGCGGCGTCACATATTTGCGGATTTCGTCCAGCACCTTCCCCGGGTTCGGCGTGTGGTGAATCACGCCAAACGCGTAAACCAGGTCGTAGGGTTCCACCGGAACCAAGGAAGAAAGTTCCTCCGCATTGGCCTGTATAAACCGTATCCGGTCCTCCAATCCAAACACCTTGGCCCGCCGGCGTGCCAATTCGAGCGATTTTTCCGTCAAATCCACCGCCGTGACCAGCGCTCCGTAGCGCACGAAGTTGATGGTGTCCGTGCCGAGACCGCATCCGATCTCCAGCACCTTCTTACCTTTCCACTGCTTGAAATCCGCGAAACCGGGAATATGGGATTCCACAAAGTACTTGCGCGCTTCGACCTCGTCGTAGTATTCCCTGGTGCCGATCGGTTTGGTGGAGTGTCGGATGTTGCACGGGCGCGCGTTCCAATATTCGTGGACTTGCGCGATGGGTTTGCCTTGAAAAACGTCCGTGGAATCGGGGGTACTCATGTTACTTCAAGTGGCCTGGAAACTTACCTGATCATAACCCGACGACACAACCATACCGGAACGTTGCTCGCACGCAAAGCTTCTAGCTTGCCCCTGAAAGGGCGGGATGAGATGGACCGGGTGTTCCGCAAGTAGTCGAAGCGGATTCAGGTTTCCCTTTGCGGCTGGAAGATTCTCGGGTGGTTCTTCGACTTCTGTCATATGGTGACGAAGAAAGCGCCCAGCCAGTTTTGGAGAGCTCGTAATCCAAAACGGTGTGCTTCCGAACCTGCATACGGACCGTTTATCGACGGCGGAGGCACGCGATCAGGCTAAACCCTCCCAGTAACATTGCCAATGAGGTCGGCTCCGGAATATCCTCGGGCGGGTCGAATTGTACGGAATAAATGCGGCCGCCAGACCAGCCATTAGGCTCGTTTGCGCCGGAGAAGTCGTTTTTCGTCGTGTAAACGGTGCCGACGGTGGGAAATATGGGTTGCGTAAAGTCACGTACACCCACATCGGTTGTAGCTCGATCGAACGAGATAGTACCTTGGTTCGAACTGGTGGAAGAGCCGTCGAACCAGCCAAATGTGATGTTCGAGTTAACGGCGGCGGATCCGGAGACCAAGTCGAAATTGAAATTGTACAAACCCGGGCCCGAAACGGTCTGGGTTGCACCGATTCCTGTGATGACCCACCCATTGAGGTCCATGAGCACGGGCGTGATCTGATGGCCCGCGACCGGCAGACTAGGGTCATTCGAGCCAGCGTAAATGGACCAGGAATCCACAATGCCAGGGCCTCCAAAGCTTCCGTCGTAGGCGAAAAGGTACCCCGAAAACGTATCCGTTACTTCTCGAACGACAGTCGGATCGCCGATATTCCCTGCGATTACGGCTTGAAATGAGCCAATTAACAGGAATGTACAAATAAATTTCAATTTGCCGGTCCCACTATTTTCACGCATAATGCTGTTCTCGCATAATTCTGCCTTTTATCATGGCGCATTTCTTGGGTTTTGCGTCGACGCTTTCTCTGTCAGTACTACTAGTACTGACAGAAATTGCCGTCCCCACACCTTTATCGGTTACGGCTGCTTTTACCCTGCCGCTGCGGGAGCGACTGTTTTGATAGCCTGCCGCCAATCCTTGACGCGGTACAAACATGGCAGACCCAACGCCAGCACAACCACGTAGCCCATGGCTTGCGAGACAAAGCTATAGGCCAGTGCGTTGTCATGGCTGAAGCCGAACGGCGTCAGGATGCTGACCGTAACAAACTGGTAGATACCCACGTAGCCCGGGGTCGAGGGCAGCGCGCTCCCCAACCCCAGGCCGGCGATCAGCAGCAGCGCCACCTGAAACGACAGGTCCATCCCGAGTGCGTGGGCGCCCAGTATTACCGTCACACAATCCATGGACCAGACCATCGCGGTCCAGAAACCAAAGCCCGCCAGCCGTCTGGTGCTGTGAAACGTCTTCAGGCCGAGCAGAATCTGGGAGGCCAGTTCCAGCAGGCGATGGCGCAGCCCGGCGGGCATGGGGATGCGGCGCAGCAACCTCTCTACCAGGTCACCGGTGTGCGGCACAATCACGATGGTCAACAGACCAGCGCCGGCGATGGCCGCCGTGGTGCGGCTGACATCGCCCAGCCACGCGGGTTTCGGATTCACGCCCAGCAGCACCACCGAACTGGCGAAAACCAATACGATGGCATCCATCATCCGCTCGCTCAGGGCCGTAGTCAGCACGTAAGTCTTGCTCAGGGACGAGCGGCTGCTGATGATGTAGGTCCGCACGAACTCGCCGGCCCGCGCCGGAAGAAAGCTGTTGCCCAAATAGCCTGCCATGGTCGCCACAAATACCGTGGACACATCGAAGTGCGCGTCGGTGTTGAGCAGGATGCGCCAGCGATACGAGCGCATGAAGAAGGAACAGCAGGTGGTCAGGCAAGCTGCCAGCAGGAACTGCCACCGGGCGTGCGTAATGGTGGTCCAGACCCGCGCCCATTCCACCCCGCGCAATGCGTAGTAGAGCAATACCGCCGCCAGCGCGATGGACAGGAGGCCGTACCAGACGTGCCTCCGGCTCTGCCCTGACGTTTCACTTATGCTTGGGGACGGCTTCATGCTCCGGCGCCGGCCGGTTTCTCCGCGTCCATGAAGTAGTAGCAGATCATGTGCATGACGATCATATGCACGTCCTCAATGCGGCCCATGTGGGGATTGGATGCCTGCAGATTGAGCTGCGCCATGGGGCCGAGTTTGCCGCCATTGCGGCCGGAAAGCGCGATGGTACGGCAGCCGATGGAGTTGGCGTATTCCACCGCCTCCAGGACGTTGGGGGAATTGCCGGAGCCGCTGATCGCTATCACCACGTCGCCCGGTTCGGCGAAGTTCTTCAACTGCTCGACGAAGACGCAGTCGTAGCTGACATCGTTGGCGTATGCCGTAATCGTGGGCAGGGAGTCGGTGAGCGCCATGATGCGGAAGCGCTTGTCGCGGCGGAAACTGGCGCCCTTGACCATATCGCAGACGAAGTGCGACGCTGTGGATGCGCTGCCGCCGTTGCCGCACACGAAAATACGGCGATCTTCCTCGCGTGCCTGGGTCAGGATGTCGATGGCCTGGCCAACCTTCTCCAACTCGATGGTTTCGATCGCGCTTAGGACGTCGGCTTTATACAACTGGGGGAAACTGGCGGGCATGACTCATTAAGGCTCAGGCGCGTCTGTCCTGTCAACCTCCGCGGGGCGGCTCCTGACTACCGCCTGCTCCGCCACCGATGCTAAATTCGAAGGAGTACTTCGCGTCCGGGCCTCCTATGTGCGGAATCGCCGGTTTTGTGCGTCTCGATCAACCCGCTCAGCCTTCGCTGGTACAGGCGATGTGCGACGAGATTCGCCATCGCGGTCCGGACGACGAAGGCGTTCACGTGGATCGCGGGTGCGGGATCGGCATGCGCCGCCTCAGCATCATCGATCTCTCCACCGGCCATCAGCCGATCTCCAATGAGGACGGTTCGGTGTGGATCGTCTTCAACGGCGAGATTTACAGCTACCAGGAATTGCGCGCCGATCTCATGGCGCGCGGGCATCAGTTCCGCACCGCCAGCGATACCGAGACGCTGGTTCACCTGTACGAACAGGAGGGCGTGGAGGGCCTCAAGCGGCTTCGGGGCATGTTCGCCTTTGCCATCTGGGATGCCCGCCAGAGCCGCCTGCTGCTGGCCCGCGACCGCTTCGGCAAGAAGCCGCTGTACTACGCCGTGCTCCCCAACGGCATCTGGTTCGGCAGTGAAATCTCCTGCCTGCGCCAGGCCGGTGTTCCGCTGGAGACCGACCCGGAGGCGCTGCGCCTCTACTTCCAGTTCAATTACATTCCGGATCCGCTGACCGCCTATCGCGCCATCCGCCGCGTTCCCGCCGGAGGCTGGCTCACCTACGAACGCGGCGCGGTCCGGCAGGGCCGCTACTGGCAGATGCCGGCGCCAGTCGCCGAACCCGCGGCCGGCTTCACGCATGCCGACGCGGTGATCCGTGTCCGCGAAAAGTTCGACGAAGCCGTGCGCATCCGCATGATCGCCGACGTGCCGCTGGGCGCCTTCCTGAGCGGCGGCATCGATTCCAGTTCCGTGGTGGCGTCCATGGCGCTGCAGTCGCCGGAGCCCATCAAGACGTTCTCCATCGGCTTCGAAGAGAGCCGCTTCAACGAACTGCCCTATGCCCGGATGGTGGCCGATAAATATGCTACCGAGCATCACGAAATCGTAGTGCGGCCAGATTCCATCGGCATCATCCAGAAATTCATCAAACACTTCGGCGAGCCCTTTGCCGACTCTTCCGCCATCCCCACGTTCATCGTCAGCGAATTCGCCGCGCGATCCGTCAAGGTGGCGCTCAGCGGCGATGGCGGCGACGAGCTGTTCGGCGGCTATACCAGTTTCCAGCAGGTGCAGCGCTACCGAACCGATGGACCTCGTCCCGCAACCGCTGCGCCTGCTGATTTCCTGGATCTCCGCCAGGCTGCCGTATTCCGCCTATGGCAAGAATTTCCTGCACATGATGGGGCGGCGCAACGGCCTGGACCGCTACTTCGCCTTCAACTACGCCCCTTACCATCTGCGTTCGCGCCTGCTGCGGCCCGATTGGATGATGCCCGCCGAGTCCGGCTTTCTGGCGCGAGTTCTGCCCCACTGCATCCTGCCCGAGGACGCCGGCACGCTTTCCCAGGTAATGTACTGGGAGGCCACCGCCAACCTGACCGGCGACATGCTGGTGAAGGTGGATCGCATGTCGATGGCGAATTCACTCGAAGTGCGGTCCCCGATGTTGGACCACGAGCTGGCCGAACTTGCCGCTACCATTCCGCACGCCTGGAAAATCTCCGGTGGCCAAGGCAAGCGCATTCTGCTGGACGCCCTCGGCGACCGCCTTCCCGCGGCGCTGCTCAACCGCCCGAAGTGGGGTTTCGGCGTACCGCTTGCCGATTGGTTTCGCGGTTCGTTGCGCGAGTTTCTCCGGGATCACGTGACCGCTGCGCAGTTCCTCGACCGTGGCATCGTCTCACCCGAGTTCCTGCGCGGCCTGCTGGACGAACACGATAGCGGCCGCCGTGATAACAGCCACTGGCTGTGGTCGCTGCTCGTCCTCTCGCTGTGGTTCCAGGAGATCGGCCAGCCCGCCGCGCAACCCGTGGGCTAAGAAGCCGCCCACCCAATCAGAGCCGCGACCGTAAGGGAGCGTTTCCGAACAGCTCCTAAGCACGAGGCTTCAGATGGCGGGTAACGCCTTGCTTACTCACGAAACCGTTACCCGCCGCCACGAAGCGCAAGGGCAGGTCGGCGGACTGCGTGATCCCGATGCGCGGCGTCACGTGGATCTCAACCTCACGCCGGCATGCCTGCTCGCGCACCACCAGCGGGCCGCGCGTGACGTCCGCCCCATTGTGAGCGCGCGTGATCCCCAGCGCGACGGTGAGTTTCCCCGGACCGTTGGCGAGTTGCTCCAGCTTGCCGCCGGGCCCGCGCCGCTCCCGCATGAGATCGACGCCGGCGACCGGCTCGAGCGCGCGAATCAGCACGCAGCCCGGGTGTCCCGCCCGCTCGGCCACCAGATTGAGGCACTCGTACATTCCATAGATCAGGTAGACATAGGCGTGGCCCGGCGGTCCGAAGATGACGCGCGTGCGGTTCGTCAATCCCCGGGCGGAGTGCGCCGCCAGATCTTCGCCGCCCAGGTAGGCCTCCGTTTCCACGATGATGCCGGCGGTGGGGCCGTGCACCACCACCTTGCCGAGCAGGTCGCGCGCCACCTCCACCGTGGAGCGGGCGTAGAAGCGTCGTGGAAGAATGCGGCCGAAGAGCACTGTACAATGTTAAACGCGAAATGCGACTGTTCACGGGACTGGACCTGCCGGGCGATCTCGTCGCCAACCTCGAAGAGCTGTTACGCCGCCTGAAGCCCACCGCGCGGATTCATTGGAGCCCTCCGGCGAATCTTCACGTGACCACCAAGTTCATCGGCGAATGGCCGGAGGCCCGCCTGGGGGAACTGAAGACGGCCCTTGGGGACTTGCCCGGGCGGGACGCAATTCCTGTGCGGATCCGGCGGGTAGGCTTCTTCCCGAATCCGCACTCCCCGCGCATTTTCTGGTGCGGAATCGAGGCGCCGGGGCTGCCGGAACTGGCAGCGGACACTGATTCAGCGACGGCGGCGTTGGGCGTCCGCCGCGAAGACCGGCCCTTTTCGCCGCATCTCACGCTGGCTCGCATCAAAGAGCGGGTGGAGCTGCAGCCGCTGCGGGAGGCGATTGCCGCCCTGGCCGTCGCTGGAGTTCGGCAGCTTTGAGGCAGCCAGCTTCTATCTGTACCAGAGCACACTCCGGCCTACCGGTTCCGTGTACACTAAGCTTGCGGAGTTCCCGCTCACCAAATCATGATTCCGCTCGCGGTTCTGCTGATCGCGTACACTGCTCGGCGCGATTCCGTTCGGATACCTTCTGGTCAAATGGAAAACCGGCGCCGATGTGCGCACGGCGGGCAGTGGCAATATCGGCGCCACCAACGTGATGCGCACCACCGGCCGGGCGGCTGGCGTCGTGACCCTGCTGCTGGATATCGCCAAGGGCTATGCTGCGGTGTGGATCGCCGGGCAGTTGACCGGACAGGATGTGCTTTGGATGAGCCTTGCGGCCTTGGCAGTGATGGCCGGCCACGCCTACCCCATATTCCTGGGTTTTAAAGGTGGGAAAGCCGTGGCGAGCTTCGTCGGCGCTTTTCTGTGCCTGACTCCGTGGGCACTCGCAGTAGAAACTATTATATTTGTAGTTGTAGTAATAAAAACGCGGCATATTTCGATGGGTTCGATAGTCGGAGCCGCCACGCTGCCGCTGGCGGTCTGGCTGGTAATGAAGGCTCCCTGGCCTGCGGTGGCAGCCTCCGCCGTGGCGGGCGCATTTGTAATCTACAGGCATAGTAGTAATATCCAGCGGCTTCGGCTGGGGACGGAGAACGTGTTTAAGTTTTGAAGAATCTGTCAATTATCGGCGGTGGTAGCTGGGGCACCGCCCTCGCCGTCGTACTCGCTCCGCGCTTTGCCCGGGTAAAGCTCTGGGTTTACGAAGCCGATCTGGCGGCACGCATGGCGGCCGCGCGGATCAATGACATCTACTTGCCCGATTGCCCAATACCTACAAATGTAGATATAACTTCCGATCTTTCCGGAGCCCTGGACGGCGCGGAAATCGTGCTCAGCGTCATGCCTTCGCACCTGGCTCGCGGCCTTGTACCAGCGGATGCTGCCGAACCTTAATGAACGCATGGTGTTCGTCAGTGCCACGAAAGGGCTCGAAAACCACTCTCTGATGCGCGTCACCGAGGTCATTCGGGAAGTGGTCGGCACCTCTCGCGTGGCGGTCATTTCCGGCCCGTCGTTTGCCCGCGAAGTGGCGCGTTTTGAACCGACTGCGGTGGTCGCAGCCTCTACCGAGCCGGGCTTGGCGGAAACCCTCCAGGCGCGCTTTCTCCGGACCTACATTCCGGGTGTACACCAGTTCTGATCCTATCGGTGTAGAAATTGGCGGTTCCATTAAAAATGTAGTCGCCATCGGTGCAGGCGTGTTACATGGAATGGGACTGGGACATAACGCTATGGCGGCACTGATTACCCGCGGGCTGGCCGAAATGACCCGGCTGGCAGTCGCCATGGGCGGCAAGGCGCAAACCCTTGCCGGACTCGCGGGTTTGGGCGACCTGGTGCTGACGTGCACAGGCGATCTCAGCCGGAATCGGACTGTGGGTATTGAACTCGCCCGCGGCCGCAAACTCGACGAGATCGTCAGCTCCATGAAAATGGTGGCCGAAGGAATAAAAACGACAAACGCGGCGGTCGACCTGGCGGCGCGCTACGCTGTCGACATGCCCATCGCCGGCCAGATGTTCCAGATGTTACATGCCGGGACCTCTCCGCAGGAAGCAATCCGGTGCTTGATGGAGCGGTCGCTCAAAGGGGAATAAATCCCCCAAAAGTGGAAGAAGTGTCCGGGATGCAAATATTTCGGCACACATAGCAACCTCGAATGGCCGAACGGGTTAGGACCAATATAGGCGTGGCTGCGGCAGCTCTGGATTTCGATACGGAACTGATGCTCCGGGTGAAAGACGGGGACGGTGCGAGCTTTGGCACTTTACTTGAGAAACATCGCTCGTCCGTTGTTCACTTTCTCTTCCGGATGGTGCAGAATCATGCAGTAGCCGAGGAGTTGGCGCAGGAGGTGTTCCTGCGCGTCTATCGTTCGCGAGGTACTTATGAGCCGACGGCCAAGTTCACAACCTGGCTGTTCCGCATCGCGACCCATTTGGCATTAAATGCGCTCCGCGACGGGAAGAACGAGCGTGTGCAGGAGAGATTGGATGACGATACCAGCGAACTGCCGGTGCGGCAGGTTTCTGATCGCCGGCCGTCAGTTGAGCAGTCGATGGTGTACCAGGCCAAGCTGGATGAAATCCGGCGAGCCATTACATCGCTGCCGGAAAAACAGAGAGCCGCGGTCCTGATGCACAAGTACGAAGAGATGGAGTATTCGCAAATCGCGAAGGTTTTGAGCTGTTCGGAGTCGGCGGTGAAATCGCTGCTCTTTCGAGCCTATGAAACCTTGCGCGCGCGCCTGGCGCATATGGCGTGAAAGTAAGGCTTGTTATGAATTGCCCTTTGGAGACTCGGGAAAACGCCCAGTTGCTGCTCGATTATTGCACCCGCAAACTCCAGCCGGAGTCGGTGGCGGTGCTGGAACGCCATATCGCCATCTGTGACGCCTGCCGGGAATTCGCCCGCGGCCAGCGTGCCGTTTGGCAGGCCCTGGATGCCTGGGAGGCCGCGCCGGTTTCGCTGGATTTCGACCGGCGGCTGTACCATCGCATCGAAGCCCAGGTGCCCTGGTGGAGCCTGCTTCTCCGTCCTTTCCGTCCGCCGTTCAACACCGTCACATTGCGCCGGAGCCTGCACGCTGCGGCGATGGCTTGCCTGCTGGTGGTGGCCGGCATCGTCCTGGAGCGTCCTGCGATTTCGCCCGTGCCGCCGCCCAAGGACGTGGCCCAGGCGCAGGCGGATTCCGTGCAGCCGGAACAAGTGGAGCGCACCCTGGACGCCATGGAGATGCTGAGCGAGTTCAGTCAACACGTGCGAACGGATAGCCCGAATTCGAAACTCTAGACCATGAAACGCCACTGCCAGGCCGTTGCAGTTTTGCTGCTGATGACAGCGGCGGCGGTGTGCGCGCAGAAAAACAACAACCCCAAACCACCCAAACCGCCGCCTCCGCCGCGCACCGAAGCGCAGCCTGGCGCCGCGGCCAAATCCCCGGGCACCAAGAATCCCCAGGCGCCCAAGGGCGCGGGAGCGCAACGATTGGCCAACCCGGGAAATCCGGTGGAGCGCCTGATGGCGATGCCGCCCGAGAAGCGCGAGCAGATTCTCGAAAAACTACCTCCGCAACAGCAGGCCAACCTCCGCCAGCGCCTGGACCGCTTCGACAAACTCCCGCGGCCGAACGCGCCCGGCTGAATCAGATGTGGAGTACGTTCAACAGCCTGCCGCCTGAAAAGCAAGCCATCGTCACCCGGCAGATGCAAGCATTCAACAACCTGCCCGAAGCCCGTCGCGAAGAGCTCAAGCCTGTACTTCAGCGCCTGCGGCTCATGCCGGAGGACAAGCGGAATGCTCTGCTGAACAGCGAAGCGTTCAAAACCGCTTCTCTCCGGCCGAAGTGCAGATGCTGACCGACATCTCGCAAAACTACCCGCTCCCCGGGCGGTAAGTGGGACAGACGATCGCTTTGTGTCGTCTGTCAACTATTTTGCTTTTACGCTATTTTGCTTTTGCGAAGCATGACAGACCACGCAAGCGATGGTCTGTCCCACCCTCAGCGCTTGACGAGCCGGTCGCCTATCCCGCGGAAATGGATTCCGCCATCCTCACTGCGCAGAAATCCCTGGTCGGTCGCGACGAAAATGCGGCGTGGATCGTCCGGATCGAAGGCGATCGACCGTACCGTCTCGGCCGAGAGCCGGCGCCACGTCGCGCCTCCATCGGGCGATTGCATCAGGCCGCCGCTAGTACCGGCAAACATCAAATTGTGGCGGTCCGGCGCCCGCGCAATTATATAAGTTCGATCGGCCGCGCCCACAGCCCGCTCCAGGCTCGACCACGTACCGCCGCCGTTCAAGCTGCTGTAAATACCGCTGCAGGCTCCAGCGAATAAGCGCTTCCGATGGCCCGGGTCCACATCGATCGTAAATATGTCCGAGTCTTCCTTCATACCTCTGGGAATGCTTCCCCACGTAGTGCCGCCGTCCGCCGTCTTCCACGCCAGGTGCGGCGTGCCGGCGTAGAGGGTGTTTCGGTCAACCGGATCGAACGCCAGGGATACTACGGGTTGCGGCCAGCTGGCCCCGGGCGAGGCCAGGCGCTTCCAGGTGTCCCCGCTATCCCTTGTGAGAAACACACCATCCTGGGCGCCTGCCGCGACCACGCGCGCATCCGCCTTCCAGAACGCCAGCGCCCAAACCTGTTTTTGTTCCATGCCTCGCAGCGGCTGCCATGTGGCGCCTTCGTCCACGGTGCGGAACACGCCCGCGTATCGAGGCGTCTCGCTGGAGACCGCCAACAAAATATACGTTGGCAGTCGTGGGATCGATCAGCATCGCATGCAAGGTCGATCGTAGAGACCCGGGGAAGGGTACCGGACTCCACGTATCACCGTCATCACGCGACCGGAACAGTTGAGCGGTGGCCGTTCCCACCAGCAAAGTGCGTTGGTGGTGCGGATCCACCTGAACCAGAGTTACAGGACCGGGGAGTTCAGCGCCTGTCTCCCCGCACAGCATGGCTGTACAGGCGAAAGCCACGCCTTGCATGGCCACGATTCGAAGCCCGCTTAATCGCATAGAGTTTGCCCCTACGGGAATGGATGCCGGCACCGCAAGTGTGGTTTACGAATTGCTCTGGCGCCGGACACGTCCGGGTGCTTCTGAAAAAAAATTGGAGCGAGGGGCCTTTCGCTGGATCACGCCATTAGGGGTTAAACTTTGTGCTCTTGCCGTCAAGAGCGAGGCTGAATCGAGCCGGCGCTCCGGAGACGTGAGGGCTGTATTTAAAAAAAAGAGGAGTTAAGTCTCGTATGAATAAGTGTATCTTGATCATCGGCGCTGCAGCCCTATCGGTTTGGACTGCGGCCGCGGAGGACGTTCCCAAGGTCGGAGTCTTCCTGGGTTATGAGTATGTTCGGTTCAATTCGCAAGGCGATATACAGTCGCCCTTGCCAAAACTCTATACCGTCTTTCAATGGGCATGGCGGCGGCGGCCAGTTCCTCTACAACATCAACCACTGGCTGAGCGGCGTGTTCGATGCGGGAGCCGTGCACAACGGCCGGTATGGTGATTTTCAAGCGGAAAGTACGTTCATCAATTACGTGGCTGGGCCGCGCTTCTCGATTCGCAGGATTAAGCATGTCACGCCTTACTTCCAGGCGTTGTTCGGAGGGGTTACTGGGACATCCAGCATTCCGACTAACGGATTTGTGGATCCATCAACGCCGATCCTGGCCGCACTTCCTGTACTACCCACCAACCTGCCCGTCAGCGTCCGGTTCGTCCGCTCAACTACGGGCTTCGCCCTGACCGCGGGTGGGGGTATCGAGGTGAATATCAGCAAGCACGTCGTTTTCAGACCGCTCGCAGTGGACTACTACATGACTAAGCTGCGAAATCTGCAAGCGTTCGGCGACAACAGGCAGGACAATATTCGTGCCTCAGCCGGCTTCATGTTCCTGGTAGGGGGAGAGAAGCCTGCGCCGAAGCAGCCGCCACCGCCCGCCACCAAGACTTGCCCGGATGGCACCGTCGTCAGCGTGAATGCGTCATGCCCCAAAATGAACATTTCGCTCGCGATCAGCGCGGGGGCGACCGAAGTGTGTCAGGGAGATACAACAAATGTAACTGCTTCCGTTGGGGGCGGAGCCGCCAACCACTTGAGTTACACATGGTCAGTCAACGGACAACCCACCGCCCAAGGCCCGACTTTCCAATTCGGCACCGCGGGCCGCGATCCTGGTGCTTATAAGGTTAAGGTGGCAGCTACCGGCAATTCCTTCAACCCGGCATCCGCCGAGACCAGCATAACGGTTCTCGAGTATCAGCCTCCCACGGGAACGGCGATGGCCAATCCGAGTCAGATCCATGCCGGAGAAACGTCCGCCCTCTCGGCGAGCTTCCACGGTCAGTGCGGCGGTACCATTCAAGCACCCACGTTCACCGCATCCGAAGGCACTGTGAATGGAGACCAGTTCGACTCGACGAGCCTGGTATGGGACGCCTCCAATAACGCGGAACAGCGGAAGACCGTGACGATTACCGCCAAAGCCGCGGACAATAAGAGCGTTGGGACGGCTACCACCACCGTCGAGGTAGTCAAGGGCGCGGTAGTTGCGCCGATCCGCCTGCCCGATGTCCTCTTCCCGAAGAATAGCGCGCGTGTCAACAACTGCGGCAAGCGCATCCTGTTGGAGCAACTGAAGGCTTATTACCAGAGGGACTCCACGGGTACGGTGGTTCTGGTTGGGCATCAATCGAGCGACGAAGCCAACTCAAAACTGTCGGAGGAACGCGCGCTGAATGCGGCGGCCGTCATCACTGCCGGCACCGGAGTTTGCCTCTCGATACCTCAATCGCAGGTGCAGGTGAGCGCACCGGGCGCGGATCAGAATGGCGTCCCCTTCGAACCTGGTTTCTGCCAGGCTTCCGTGGGCGGAGGCTCATCCAGCGCCACGGACGAGCGGCGTGTCGTGGTGTGGTTTGTTCCCACCGGGGGACAGATACCGGCTTCAGTGACGAACAATCAAGCCGCCACTTCCCTGCCGGTTAGCAGCCTGGGGTGTCCGAAGTAGGGCCATCCCTTAACCCGCGGTGCGGCCGGTCTGGCGCGATACCAGTGCGCCAGACCGGCTACAGCGGAGTTGTGCCCCGTGTTGGAGATTATGGCGTTGGCTACTGGGGTACTGGTTTCGTTCGGCGCGGCCACAGTCGGCAGTTGGGCAATTTTAGAGGCTGTGCTGCGCCTGGCGGAACCCGCTGCAAGAATCAAGGCCCGGCGGCGAGAACGCCGGGAGAGACTTCGGCTACTGGCGGGGACAACGGTCCAGGACGCCAATCCTCCCAGGCATGATTGAAGCGGATGTCACAAGTTCCGCGGCCCGGCCGGGGCGTCACCGCGGAAAGGAGACCATCGGCGTGAACGAAGCAGACAGGTATGACATCCTCGTGCTTGGCAGCGGCGCAGCCGGCAAAGTGTTAGCGTGGGCGACGGCAAAAGAGGGCAAACGAACGGCTGTCGTCGAACGGAAGTTCATTGGCGGCGCCTGTCCGAATGTGGCCTGCCTGCCCAGCAAGAATATCATCCACTCAGCCGAGGTCGCTTCGCTGTTCAGGCGACAACAAGAGTTCGGGATACATACCGGAGCGGTAACTGTCGACATGGCTGGAGTGTACGCACGTAAGCGTAAAATGGTCGAGGGTCTTATTAAGCTCCATCTCGATCTGTACCACGCATCCGGAGCGGAACTGATTCTCGGTGATGGACAGTTCATCGAACAGCGCACTCTTAAGGTCGCTTTGCGCGACGGCGGCGAACGGACACTGACCGCCGACCGCGTATTCGTGAACGTTGGAACGCGTGCGGCTGTGCCGGACATGCCAGGGTTGCGCGCTGCGAGGCCAATGACTCACATCGAGGCGCTCGATTTGCAGCGTCTTCCGGAACACGTGATCATTCTGGGAGGCGGCTATGTCGGGCTCGAAATGGCGCAGGCACTGCGCAGATTCGGCAGCCGCGTGACCTTGATCGCCCGCGGCCCGCAGCTTGCATCACGCGAAGATCCTGACGTCGCACAAGCCATTCTGGAACTCTTCCGGGACGAAGGAATCGACGTTTTACTGCGCACGGAAGTTCTGAATATCAAAGGCGTTTCGGGAGAGAGCGTCAACCTACAAACGCAAAACGAACGCGGCTCGCGAACCATAGAGGGAACCGACATCCTCGTTGCGCTCGGCCGTACGCCAAACACCCAGGGAATCGGCCTCGAAAAAGCGGGAATCAAGGTCGACGGCAACGGTCACATCCAGGTGAACGACCGCCTGGAAACAACAGCGCCGAGTGTATGGGCCATGGGAGAGTGCGCGGGTAGCCCTTATTTCACGCACATATCCGAGGACGATTCCCGCATTGTCCACGCAAACCTGAATGGAGGCAACCGAAGCACGCGTGACCGCCTGGTGCCTTACTGCGTCTTCATTGACCCGCCGCTTGGCAGGGTTGGCCTCAATGAATCACAGGCCAAGGCAGACAACATCGCCTTTCGAGTGGCGCACTTGCCTATGGAAGGCGTCTTGAGGGCGCGGACACTCTCCGAGACTCGTGGGTTCATGAAAGCGATAATCGATGCGAACAGCGATCGCATTCTCGGCTTCACCGCATTTGGACCTGAGGCAGGAGAGGTGATCGCTACCATTCAGGTCGCAATGCTGGCAGGGCAACCTTACACCTTGTTGAGAGATACTCCGTTTACTCACCCGACCATGAATGAGGGTTTGACATCCTTATTTGCCGGTGTGCCCCAACGAGTACGCGAATACGCAGGAATGGCCGGGCATAAGCACGAGTGATGCTGCAAGCGGGGGCCCGGTGACAGACGAGACTGGCATGAGTTCCGCCGTCTTTGCGGAACCCGCTGCCAGCCCCGTCTGTCACCGGGTGCACGGCCATGTCTGTCCCCGGTTGTCCAGAAATCTTCACCCTCCGGCAAGAATTCTATTGAATTATCCAGAGAATTTTGGTAGTTTGCTGTAACCAATCAGGTGTCCGTATCTGAAAATGGCCCTGGAATGCACCGGCCTCTTAGGAGTATGAATGAGGAAAATGGCGAAGCTGGACAATGATCTCGAAGGCCATCGCGCACAACTTCTCGAGAAACGTGCCAGCGTCCTCTCCGGATTGGGCACCAGGTTCGACACCATGGCGCATCTGGGGCGCGTCGCCGAGGACGATCAGGCGCAGATCTCGCACGACGAATTCGTCTCTTTGCGGATGAACGGACTCGATTATGGCCAACTGCGCCTCGTGGAGGAAGCCCTGGACCGCCTGGACGCCGGCGATTACGGCACCTGCCAGGCGTGCGAAGCGCCGATCGCCGAAAAGCGGCTCCGTGCCCTTCCCTGGGCGCGCTACTGCGTCACCTGCCAGGATATCGTTGGATTGGAATTGGAGGCTTACCGGACACCGGTAGGAAAAGGATAGGCGGGCGGAACAACGTAGTTCCGCCCTGCCGGATTTCAGACTTACGCGGCCTTAGACATGGGCGTCCAGCATCTTCTGGACTTCACTCTTGCCGATCGCGCCGACGCGCTGCTCTACCACTTGGCCGCCCTTGAAGAGCAACAGCGTGGGGATGCCGCGGACGTTGTACCGCATGGCGGTGCTTCCGTTAGCGTCTACATCGAGCTTGCCGACCTTCGCCTTACCGGCGTACTCACCGGCCACTACATCGATAGTGGGCGCCATCTGTCGGCACGGTCCGCACCATTCGGCCCAAAAGTCTACTAAAACTGGAACTTCCGCGCGCAAAACGTCCTGATCAAACGTCGCATCGGAAAAGTTTAACGTGTTAACTCCTGCCATTTCGTCTCCTGACTTGAATCTAACTATTAGAATCCCAAAGGCGCTAAAAGATTCAACGCCCCAGCAGCCGCCGGTACAGCGCCGAATAAGCCGCCGCCGACGTTTTCCAAGAAAAATCCTTGCGCATGCCGCGCCGCATCATCTCCTGCCATCCCTCGCGGTCCGCGAAGGCCCGCACGGCGGCCCGAATCGCCTCCAGAAACGCCTGGCCGGAGTAGTCGGCGAACTTGAATCCCGTGCCTTCCTCGATGGTATCATCCAGGCCGCCGGTGGCGCGGACAACCGGTACCGTGCCGTAATGCAGACTGTAGATCTGGTTCAATCCGCAGGGCTCGTAGCGGCTCGGCATCAGGAAGATGTCCGCCCCGGCCTCGATGCGGTGCGCCATCCCTTCGTCGAAACCGATATGAGCGGCGATTCGCCCGGGATGCTCGGCCTGCATGCGGATGAAGAACTCCTCGTATTCCGGATCGCCCGTCCCCAATGCCACCAGGTAAACATCTTCGGCGACAATCTGCGCCGCGATTTCCGCCAGAATGTCGGTCCCTTTCTGCGGCGTGAAGCGTGAAACGATGCCCAGAAGAGGGCGATTCATGGCTTCCGCCGGCAAGCCGAATTCCTCCAGGAGCTTGCGCTTACAAATTGCCTTGCCGGCCAGGTCTTCCGTGGAATAGTGCGCCGGGATGATCGGGTCCGTTTGCGGGCTCCACTCCGTGTAATCCACGCCGTTGAGGATTCCGGTCAGTACATTCGCCCGCTCGCGCAGGCGGGCGTCCAGGCCGAAGCCCAATTCCGGCGTCTGGATCTCACGCGCATACGTGGGACTCACCGTGCTCACGGCGTCGGCGAACTCGATCCCGGCCTTGATGTAGCTGACCCGGCCGTAGAACTCCATCCCGTCCGGACGATAGACGGAGGGGTCCAGCGCGACCTCCGCCAGCGCCGTTTTCGGAAATAGTCCCTGGTAGCCGAGGTTGTGAATCGTGAAGAGCGTGCGACAGCCCAGAAAGGTGGGGTCGGTGGCGAGCATGGTGCGCAGGTAGGCCGGCACCAGCCCGGTCTGCCAGTCGTGGCAATGGAAGATGTCGGTGCGAAACAGGTTGCGGGCCACGCCCAGCGCGGCGCGGCAGAATACGGCAAAGCGAATGTGGTTGTCCGGATAATCCAGTCCCGATTCGCCGTAGAGGCCTTTCCGGTCGTAGAGCGGAGGGCAATCCACCAGGTATACCGGAAACTCGGCCTGCGCCTGGTAGATGGAAACCGGGTAGGAATCCGGGCCGAAATACATCGGAAGGTGGTCCCACACGCGGCGCGCCGTCTTGAGATCGATGGACCCGTAGCGCGGGAGCACCACCGCGACTTCCTCGCCGCAAGATCGAAGGACCGCCGGGAGCGAACCCACCACATCGGCCAAGCCGCCGGTCTTGGCAAACGGCGCCACTTCGGAGGAAACCATCAGGACACGGGGCACGAGGGAATTGTACCAACACCCCTACTGCAAATTCAGATCGGCCCTCTTGTCGATGCATGATACACTCGGACCCATCTTGGCGACCGCGCCCGACCGCCCCATCGGCTTGCTCCACGCCACCGCCATGGTGGTCGGCATCATCATCGGCGCTTCCATCTTCGTGCAGCCCTCGGAGATCAACCGCCACGTCCCCACCGTCCCCGGCGTCCTTTCCGTCTGGGTCGCCGCCGGCATCCTCACACTCTTCGGCGCCCTGGTCTGCGCGCAACTCTCCGCCGCCTTCCCGCGCACCGGCGGCGTCTACGTATTCCTCAAGGAGACGCTCTCCCCGGCCTTCGGCTTCCTCTGGGGATGGGCCATGTTCTGGAGCGCCCACTCCGGCATCATCGCCGCTTCCAGCGTCGTCCTGGCGCGCTACGTCGCGTACTTCATCCCGCTCGGCGACGTGGGCATTCGCGCTGTCGCGATCGGCGCCATTCTCGTGCTCTCGTTCGTCAACTACCTGGGCGTGCGCCAGGGCAGCATGCTCCAGACCGTGGTCACCATCTCGAAGGTGGCCGCCATCCTCCTTCTGCTCGGCATGGTCGTCTTCCTGGGATCGCCCGCCGCGCGCCCTTCCGCTGCTTCGCCGCCTCCCGCGGCGGCGCCCTTCAGCGAATTCGTCCTCGCCGTTTCCGCCGCCCTCTTCGCTTTCGGCGGATGGCACATGGTCACTTACACCGCTGGCGAAACCCGCGACCCCGTCCACACCATCCCACGCGCCCTCCTCATCGGTACCCTCACCGTCACCGCCCTCTACGTCCTGCTGAATGCCGCGTATCTTTACCTGCTCCCCATCGCCCGCGTGATCGCCTCCCCGCGTGTCGCCGCCGACGCCGCGCAGGCCGTCGCCGGACCCCGCGGCGCATCCCTCATCTCCGCTCTCGTCATCCTCTCCGCCACCGGCGTCCTGAACGGCGTGATCCTGGCCGGACCCCGCACTTACTACGCCATGGCTAAGGAGGGCCTGGCGTTCCGCTGGCTGGGTTCGCTGCGTCACGCCATCGTGCTGCAGGCCGCCTGGAGTTGCATCCTGGTCGCTACCGGAACCTACCGCGCGCTCTTCACCCGCGTCATCTACACCGAGTGGCTCTTCTTTGCGCTGATGGCGATCGGTCTCATGCGCCTGCGCGGACGCCTCGCATTCGTCCCCGTCACCTTCGCCATCGCCGCCGTCATTGTCGCCGTCATCCAGATTGCCGCCGATCCCTTCCAGGCCGCCACCGGACTCCTCATCGTCGTGTTAGGATTGCCTGTCTATCACTACTGGCATGTCCATCATTGATTTCCACAATCACTTCTATCCGCCGGCCTACCTGGACGCGCTGCGTTCCGGATCCAGCGCCGTCGAAGTAACCATCGACGAGGACGGCAATCCGCGCATCTACTACCCCGGCGATTACAACATCGCTGTCCCCGGCCACCGCGACATCGATTACCGCGAGCAGGTGCTGATCGCGCACGGCGTCGATACCCAGGTGCTCACCCTGACCACGCCCGGTACCCACGTCGAATCGCTCCCCACCGCCGCCCGCTTCGCCGCCCTGGTCAACGATGCCTTCGCCGGGATCCGCGACTCCAAACGCGGCCGCTTCACCGCCCTCGCCACTCTCCCGCTGAATGATCCGGCCGCCAGTGTCCGCGAGCTCGACCGCGCCTGCCGCCAGCTTCACTTCCCCGGCGCCATGCTCTTCAGCAACGTCAACGGCGCGGGACTCAACGAACCCCAATTCTGGCCCATCTACGAGCTTGCCAACGATCTCGGCGCCACGCTCTACATCCACCCGACGCACCCCCTCGGTGTGGAAGCCATGACCGATTTTTGGCTCATGCCGCTGGTGGGTTTCCTGATGGACACCACCCTCGCCGCCGCCAAACTCGTCTTCAGCGGCATCCCGGAACGCTTTCCGCGCATTCGATGGGCGCTCTGCCACCTCGGCGGCGCGATCCCTTATCTCGCCGAGCGTCTTGACCGCGGATTTGAAGCCTTCAGCGAGTGCCGCGCGCATATCCCGCGCCCGCCCAGCACTTACCTCAAGCAGTTCTACTACGACACCGTCAACTTCAACCCAAAGGCCATTCAACTCGCCATCGATTTCGCCGGCATCGACCACATCGTCGCGGGCAGCGATTACCCTC
The DNA here is from genome assembly GCA_963805775.1 of uncultured Solibacteraceae bacterium. Classification (GTDB taxonomy): domain Bacteria; phylum Acidobacteriota; class Terriglobia; order Bryobacterales; family Bryobacteraceae; genus Solibacter. The sequence goes on from CAWDWK010000061.1 coordinate 88,241, forward strand.
ACCAGATCGGCAGCATCCCCAAAATGATCGAGACCGTGGGCGCTAACGCCGATCATTACGCCGCCAACGCCCGCCGCTTGCTGTAAGACAGGCCTCCTGGCCTGTCTTCGCCTCTTAGTCTCGAGCCCCGAGCCGTTTAGTATCCTAATCTTTCGGAGCCAATCAACATGACCATCGCCGATCTTGCCCAGATAGCAGGACGCACTTATCCCGCGCGGCGCCGCACGCAGAACCTGGTCGGGGGCGTGAGTCCCATCCAGGCGACCAATTTCTCCATTGGCAACGTCACCCTGGAGCCCAACGGGGGCCAGGTGCCGTGGCACAACCAGGAGCAGGAAGAAGTCTATTTCATCATCGAAGGCACCGGCGAAATGTGCCTCGGCGAAGAGCGCATCACGCTGCAAAGCGGGCAGGCCGTCTACATCCCGCACAAGGTCTTCCACCAGTTGACCAATATCGGCAACACTCCGCTGCGCATGCTTTACTGCTACGGCCCCGCCGGCGACGTGGCCCACTGGCGCCAGGAACTCGACGGCACGCTGCCCAAGGCCGGCGTCGATGTCCCCACCCTTCCCGCCGGAGCCCGCCCCCAGTGCACCGAAAAACCGAAAGCCTGACCGAACTTACATGAGCCAACAAACCATTCACTCCGTAGGCATCATCATGAACGGCGTCACCGGTCGCATGGGGTTGAACCAGCACCTGCGCCGTTCCATCTACGCCATCATGCAGCAGGGCGGCGTCAGGCTCGGGCCCAGCGAAACTATCATGCCCAAGCCGATCCTGGTGGGCCGAAATGCCGCCAAGCTTGAGGCCATCAGCGCCGAATGCGGCGGCATCCCCTGGAGCACCAATCTCGATAAGGAGCTCGCCGATCCCGGGAACTCCATCTACTTCGACTCGCAGACCACCGACCGCCGCGCTACCGACGTCAAGAAAGCCATCGCCGCCGGCAAGAACATCTACTGCGAGAAGCCGGTCTCCGACAGCCTCGAAGTCGCGCTCGAGCTCCTCTGTCTCGCCGAGAAGGCAGGCATCAAGCACGGCGTCGTGCAAGACAAGCTCTGGCTGCCCGGCATGCTGAAGCTGAAGACTCTGATGGAGCTCGGCTTTTTCGGCCGCATCTTCAGCGTGCGCGGCGAATTCGGCTATTGGGTCTTCGAAGGCGACACCGTCCCCATACAGCGCCCTTCGTGGAACTATCGTAAGGAAGAGGGCGGCGGCATCATCATCGATATGCTCTGCCACTGGCGCTACGTGCTCGACAATCTGTTCGGGCCGGTGAAAGCCGTCTCCTGCCTCGGCGCCACCCACATCCCCACCCGCTGGGACGAAGCCGGCAAGCCCTACGATTGCACGGCCGACGATTCGGCCTACGCCACCTTCGACATCGCAGGCAAAGACGGCGCCATCGTGGCCCATTTCAATTCGTCCTGGGCCGTCCGCGTGCGCCGCGACGACCTGCTCACCATCCAGGTCGACGGCACCAAAGGCACGGCCCTCGCCGGCCTGCGCCACTGCTGGACGCAGCATTACGGCAACACGCCGCGCCCCGTCTGGAACCCCGACGTGGAAAGCCCGCTCAACTATTTCGAAGGCTGGCAGAAGGTTCCGGAACAGGACACTTTCGACAACGCGTTCAAAGTCCAGTGGGAGCTCTTCCTGCGCCACGTGGTCAAAGGCGAGCCTTTCCGCTGGGGCCTGCTGGAAGGCGCAAAAGGCGTACAACTCGCCGAAAAAGGCGTCGAGTCCTGGCAAAAGCGCGCCTGGGTCCAGATCCCGGATTTGCGGTAACTGCGTGGGTGGCGGTCCGGGTACGAAGAGCGGTATCGTGTGGTCATGGGGATGAGCGACATGCCGAACCCTCGCTACGATCAGGCAAAGAGATCCGTGCAAGCTCTCGGTCCCGCGGATCAGTTGCGACTGATTGCCGAACTCGTCGGGCGACTGAGTGGCGAACTGGACCGCCAGCCGCGCCGAAGCCTGCTTGAGCTTCAAGGCTTAGGCAAGGGCGTCTGGCAAGGCCTCGATGTCGATCAATACCTGCGCCGGGAACGCTCGTCGTGGAATGGATAGAAAGGCTTCGAGGCTCGACCGTCGGTCTGGACACAGGCCCCCTGATTTACTACATCGAGGAAAATGCCACATTTCTTGCCAAAATCAAGCCGTTCTTCGAGGCTGCGGAGCGCAACGAATTCCGCATCGTCACTTCGTTCGTCACGCTGATTGAAGTTCTGGTCCATCCGCTTCGCGAAGGCCGGCCCGAGCTGGCCCAGGAATATCGCAGTATCCTCCTCCAGACACCTGCTCTGACCGCGATCCCTTTGGACGAGGGCATCGCCGAGGAAGCTGCCGGATTACGCGCACGCCATAACCTCCGAACGCCAGACGCCATTCAACTCGCGACCGCCATCCGCTCCGGCGCCTCTTGGTTCCTGACAAGTGACGCAGGGCTGGCGAATTTGTCTGAGATCTCGGTGCTTGTCCTGAAGCAGTTGCCCTAGAACCGCGTCACTTCCGTAAAATTAAACCCGCGCACCTTCATCGCCGGGACCACCATATCGAACGTCTCCTCGCCCGACGCCCTCACCGAGGGCGATAGCGCTTCCACGTTCGACAGCATCTCCATCAGTCCGACATTGAATCTGAAATTCCGTATACCCGCGACCACTTTGCCGCCTTCCACCAGGAACGTGCCGTCGCGCGTCATCCCGGTGAAGATCTTCTCGTAAGGGTCCACCTCGCGGATGTACCACAGGCGCGTCACCAGGACCCCGCGCTCCGTCGCGGCAACCATCTCATCCACGCTCGTTTCGCCGCCCGCAATCACGATATTCATCGGCGCTTCGCCCGTCTCGTTGGGCAGAGGGAAGCCGTGCCCCGTGGGCGCCGCGCCCGCGAGCATCGCCGCCTGACGGCAATACGCAACCTCGCGCACCACGCCCGCATCCACAAGAGTCAAGCGCCGCCGCGGCACGCCTTCGGCATCGAACGCCGCTCCGGCCTGCAGCGGATGCCGCGCATCGTCATACACCGTAATGTTCTCGCCGAACAGCTTCCGCCCGATACGGTCGTTGAGGAAGCTGCGCCCGTCGCGGATCGCCGTGCCGCTGAAATCCGTGAACATCTGCCCGGCGAGATCCAGCACCGCCGCCGGTTCCAGAATCACCGTGTAACGCCCAGGCGGCAGTTCCCGCGGATCGTGCGATACCGCCGCTTTGCGTGCCGCCGAACGCGCCAGCTCTAGCGGATCCAACGCGCCCCGGTCGCACGCGCTGGCCTTGGCCCACCCCGAACTATCCCCCGCCATCGCGGTAATGGAGAATCGTGCCATCGTTTCGCGATAACTCGCAGCCACGCCGCGCGAATTATACAAAGAGAACCGCGTCGCGTCCGTGGAATAAATACCGGCGGCCGTCTGCCCTTCGCCCCACACCACGCGGATCGCCTCCGCCACGCCCTGTGCGCGATCTTCCGGCGTCGCCTCTGCGGTGGTCTCGAAATAGCGCTGCACGCCGTCGATTTCCACCGGCTCCGCCAGCGGCAGCAGATCCGCGTCGCTCTCGTTCAACCGCGTGATGGCGATGGCTTCCGCCACCACATCGCGTATGCCCGCGCGATCCAGCCGGTTGGTAGTCGCGCGCGCCGTCCGCCCCTCGATCACCGGCCGCACGGAGAGGTGCGTGCTCCGTTCTGCCACATTCTGATGGATCGCGTTGTTCGCAAATCGCGTGAGCGCCTGCGTCTCTTCAGAGACGATCGCCTCGATCTCGCTCACTCCCAGCGCGCGGGCCGCGTCCACCACCTGCTGGAACAGATCATCCGGCATCACGCGCCCTCAAAATGTCTTCTCTGCGCTTATCTCTGCGTTCTCCGCGTCTCTGCGTTGAAAGGCATGCCTCCCTCCTATCCCGCATATGCGCTCCCCACCTTAACCTTGCGGAAGCGCGCCGGACTCGCCCCGTGGCCCGTGCCCATCACCTGCTCGGGCTGCCCTTTGCCGCAATTGGGAACGCCCCACAGCGTCCAGTGCTCGCGCCCCGCGATGGCCGTGCACGCATTCCAGAACTCGGTGGAAATGCCGCTGTAGCTCGGGTTCTTCAACATCCGCCCGCGCTTGCCATTGCGGATCTCCCAACCGATCTCGCAGCCGAACTGAAAGTTGTACCGCTTGTCGTCGATCGACCAGCTCCGATTCGTCTCCATGTAGATTCCATGGTCCACGTCGAAGACCTCTTCCAGCGTCTGCTCCCCAGGCTGAAGGCTCACATTCGTCATGCGGATCAACGGCAGCCGAGCCCATCCATCCGCCCGCATGCAGCCGTTGGACCGCGCCGCGCCCACCGTCGCCGCCGTCTCACGCGACGTCATATAGCCAACGAACTGCCCGTCGCGGATGATGTCGTTGCCCTGCGCCGGCACGCCCTCATCGTCGAACGCGAACGTCCCGAGGCCGGGGCCGTGCTCCTCGCGCGCGTCGCACACCACGTTGACGATTTCCGATCCGTAGCGCAGATGATTCAACTGATCCAGCGTGAGGAAGCTCATCCCGGCGTAATTGGCCTCGCTGCCCAGCACGCGATCCAGCTCGATCGGGTGGCCGATCGATTCGTGAATCTGCAATCCCAGTTGCGAGCTGTCCAGGATGAGATCGAATTCGCCCTCGGGACATTGTGGCGCCGAATGCAACGCTACGGCTTCCTCGCCAATGACGCTCGCGTTCTCGATGAGCTTGAGCTCGTCGATCAGCTCGTAGCCTTTGAGCTGATACTGGCCGCCGAAGGAATTCGGGTAGGAGCGCTTCTGGATTTCGCCGTTCTTGTAGCTGAGCGCGGAGAGGCCCGCACCGGAGAGGTAGCGGGTCTGATCGATGACACTGCCGATGGTGGACACGAAGACCTGGCGCGTACGGGTGAAATGCATCTGGGTTTCAGCAAGGTTAACGCCAGGCGTGAAGCGGAGGACAGAATCGGCCGTCAGAAGCGTGGCAAGCTGGCGATCGATGGACACGGAGAACGGATCGATCCGGATGGGCGACACCCACACCGCCTCGTACTTTTCCTCGGGCGCCAGCGCCACTTCGTGGGTGCGCGCCGCCGTACCCGCCCGCGCGATCTCGAGTGCCAGCGCCGCCGCGGCGTCGATGCCGTTCGCCGTCAGGTCGTCGGTAGCCGCGAAGCCCCAGCAGCCGTGCGCCAGCACGCGGATGCCGATGCCCTGCGATTCGGTGCTGGAAACGTGACCCGTCTTGCCGTTCTTCGTGGAGATCTCCCGCTCGCGCGACTCCACCGCGCGGACATCGGCGTAGGTCACACCGCGCCGCGCCACGGCATCCAGCGCACGTAGGGCCAGGTCTTTCATCGCGGCGTGATTAGTCCGCCGAGCTTGTCCGCCTCGCCGGCAGCGGTGCGCGGAAAGCGGGTCGAATAGGCTTCCGGGTACTTCAGGCCCGACCCGGTGTTGTAGATCACAATGCGGTCCGTGCTCTTCAGGAAGCGCGACCGCAGCAGCCGCGCCGCCGCGTCCACGCAGGCCGCACCCTCGGGCGCCGCGAAGATTCCTTCGTCGCTGGCCATCTGCACGCCGGCCTCCAGCATGTCCTCGTCGCTCACCGCGATCGCCGTGCCGCCGCTCTCGCGCACCGCGTTCAGCACCAGGAAATCGCCCAGCGGTTTGGGCACGCGCAGGCCGCTGGCCACCGTGTGCGCGCCGTCGAAGAAGCGGCTGCGCGGCTCGTTCTCCAGAAACGCGCGCACCACCGGCTGGCAGCCATCCGCCTGCACCGCGATCATCTTGGGCCGCCGGCTCCCAATCCAGCCCAGCTTTTCCATCTCGTCGAACGCCTTCCACATGCCGATCATGCCCACGCCGCCACCGGTGGGATAAAAAATCGCGTCCGGCAATTCCCAATCCATCTGCTCCGCCACTTCGTACCCCATCGTCTTTTTGCCTTCGATGCGGTATGGCTCTTTGAGCGTGCTGACGTCGAACCAGCCTTCTTTCGGACCCTGCTCGGCCACCATCCGGCCGCAATCACTGATCAATCCGTCCACCAAGGTGACGTGCGCGCCGTACGCCTTGCACTCCAGGTAGTTGGATTGCGGAACGTCGCGCGGCATGAAAATGTGCGCCTCGATCCCTGCCGCCGCCGCATAAGCCGCCATGGCGCTCGCCGCGTTGCCCGCCGACGGAATCGCCACCTTCTTGATGCCCAATTCCACGCACATGGAGACCGCGCACGAAAGGCCGCGCGCCTTGAACGATGCCGTGGGGTTGAGCCCTTCGTCCTTCACCCAAAGCTGCTCCGCGCCGATGCGCGCGCCCAGCCGTTTGGTCCGCACCAGCGGCGTCCAGCCCTCGCCCAGCGTCACGATCGACGCTTCCGCCGCCGGCAGCACCGGCGCGTACCGCCACATGTTCGCCTTACCATTGGCCACCTCGCGACGTGGCCAGCGGTGCCGGATGACAGCGAGATCGTACCGTACCAGCAGCGGTCCTCCGCACGTGCAGAGGTTAGCCACCGCCGCCGCATCATACTTCGCGCCGCAGAGACTGCATTCCAGATGGGTCGCTTTAGGCATTCAACAGAAAGTCTAACATCTGGCTCACTAAGTGCTCCCATCCGTGGTGGGGCAGGATCGGGTCGAGTGACGGGGATTGCGCCCCGTCACCCTCCCACACCCTGCCGGTTCTTATTCGGCATCTCTGCGCTGAACGCGCCGTCCTCGTGTGTATTTACCGCTACCCCAAGGGGGTGACATTGACACCCACATGTGATACTTTTTACCCAACAGAGGGACTCACGGATGAAGCGCTTCGTAGCGATTTTCAGCGCGGCACTGATATTGGCCGCCGCCGAGGTTCCAATTGCGCCTCTCGGGGTGTACACTGCCGCGGAGCGCCGCCACTGGGCCTTCCAACCGAGAAAAGATCCCGCTCCCCCAACCTTCACCGCCCCGCTCGACAAAGCCTGGGCGAAGTCGCCCATCGACGCCTTCCTGCTGGCCGGACTCAAAAAAGCCGGGCTGAAACCCGCGCCGCCCGCCGGCCGCGCCACGCTCATTCGCCGCGTCACCTTCGACCTCACCGGCCTGCCGCCGACTCCCGAAGAGATCGACGCCTTCCTCGCCGACAAATCGCCCAACGCCTGGGAAAAAGTCGTCGACCGCCTGCTGGCCTCGCCGCACTACGGCGAACAGTGGGGCCGCCACTGGCTCGACGTCGTCCGCTTCGCCGAGAGCGATGGCTACGAGTACGACATGCACCGCCCCGACGCCTGGCGCTATCGCGATTACGTCGTTCAGAGTTTCAACAGCGACCAGCCCTACAACGAATTCGTCAAAGAGCAACTCGCCGGCGACGAGATGGATTCGAAGAACCCGACGCTCCTCGTCGCCAGCGGCTTCAATCGCCTGGGTCCGCTGCGCAAGAACGCCGGCAATCAGGACGTCGCCAGCTCGCACAACGAAGTCCTCACCGAGATGACCAACATCGTCGGCGCCGCGTTCCTCGGCGTCACGGTGGGCTGCGCGCGCTGCCACGATCATAAGTTCGATCCCTTCCGCCAGTCCGATTACTACCGCCTCCAGGCACATTTCGCCCAAGTCCAGCCCAACGACCTCGTGCTTGCCAGCCAGCAGGAGCAGGCTGACTGGAAAACCAAGGCCGCGCCCGTGGAGCAGGAGAAGCGCCGCCTTCAAATGCAATTGCGCCGCGCTCCCGATGGCGAGAAGGCCCAGTTGGAACTCCAACTCGATGCCTTGGACGATAAGATGCCCGCGCCTCTCGCCGCCATCTACACCGTGACTGATGTTCCGGCCAAGGCCTCGCCGATTCAGGTCCTCTTCCATGGCGACTACCTGAACCCGGTCGCCAAAGTCGGCATGCGGCCGCTGGGCATCCTGCTGCCCGAAGCCACGCCGGAAGCTCCCATCGACGACGCCACGCCGCGCATCAAGCTGGCGGAGTGGATCGTCGACCCCGCCAACCCGCTGACCGCGCGCGTCATGGTGAACCGCGTCTGGGAATATCATTTCGGCGCCGGCCTGGTCTCCACGCCCAACGATTTCGGACGCATGGGCACGCGCCCCTCCAACCCCGAGCTGCTCGATTGGCTGGCCAGCCGTTTCGTGGAAAACGGATGGCACATCAAGCCGCTCCATCGGCTTATCCTGCTCTCCAACGCCTACCGGCAGTCGAGCATTTCGCCCATCGAGAAAGTGGCGATGGAGAAGGATTCGGAGAACGCGCTGCTCTGGAAATTCTCTCACCGGCGCCTGGAAGCCGAAGAGCTCCGCGACGCCATGCTGGCCGTGTCCGGGCGCCTCAATCTCAAAGCCGGCGGCCCCAGTTTCATGCCGCCAATCGACCCGGCCCTGGTGCTCAGCTTGAAGCGCCCGCAATACTGGGTGCCCACGCGCGACAAGTCGGAGTACAATCGCCGCACGCTCTACATGATCTACAAACGCAATCTGCGCCTGCCATTCGAAGAAGTCTTCGACGCGCCCGATACACTGCTCTCCTGCGCCCGCCGCGAACAATCCACTCATGCTCCCCAGGCGCTGGAATTATTGAACGGGCAGACCTCCAACGATTTGGCGGCGGAGTTCGCCGACCGGATCCTGATGGAGCGCAAGACAACCGCCGAGCGAATCGACTACGCCTTCCGCCTGGCCGCGGGCCGCCCGCCCACCGCGAGCGAACGCGCGCTCGCCCTCAAATTCCTGGCCGACGAGTCCGATCATCCCGCCCGAGTGAAGGAATTCGCCCTGGCCGTCTTCAACCTCAATGCATTTCTGTATGTGAATTGATATGCCCGAACACATCCGTTACGCGCGAAATCGCCGCGAGTTTCTGAGCGATTGCTTCTGCGGCGCCGGCTCGCTCGCCTTCGCCTCCATGCTGGCGGAAACCCAGGCGCGCGCCGCCCGCTACAATCCGCTGGCGCCCAAACCGCCGAACATGCCGGACCACGCCAGGGCGAAGGCGTTCATCTTCGTCTACATGGCCGGCGGACCATCGCACCTCGAGACCTGGGATCCCAAACCGCTCCTCAACCAGCTCAACGGCCAGAAGCGCCCCGCCGAATTCGGCGAAGTGAAGTATCAGAACGTCAATTCCGATTCGCGCATCCTGGGCTGCAAACGGATCTTCCAGAAGTACGGCAAATCCGGAATCGAAGTCTCCGACCTTTTCCCGCACCAGGCGGAAATCGTGGACGACCTGTGCGTGGTCCGCTCCATGCACGGCGATATGGTGGTGCACTCCGCCGCGCAGTATCAGATGATGACGGGCCGCGTGGTACCGGGATTTCCGGCGATGGGAAGTTGGGTGGTCTACGGTCTCGGTTCGGAAGCCGAGTCGCTGCCCGCCTACGTCGTGATGCCGGATCCGCACGGCGCGCAGGAGGCCGGCCTGCCGATGTACAAGAACGGTTTCCTGCCGGCGGTCTACCAGCCCACCATGCTGCGCCCCGGCGCAAAGCCCGTGCTCAATCTGGATCTGCCAAAGGGAGTCTCGCTGGCGGAGCGCCGGAAAACCATCGACCTCATCCGCTCCATGAACGAGGCCAATCTGCCGGGCGAAGACCCCGAGTTCGCCGCGCGCATCTCGGCCTACGATACGGCTTTCAAGATGCAAACCGAAGCGCCCGAAGTTTTCGATATCGCCAAGGAACCGCAGGAGACGCTGGATCTCTACGGCGTCGGCGACCCCAAGACCGACGATTATGCACGGCGCTGCCTGCTCGCGCGGCGCATGGTCGAAAAGGGTGTGCGCTTCGTCTGCGTGGTCTCCGGCGGAGGCGCCGCCGACACCGAGTGGGACGCGCACAGCGACATCGAATCCAACCACATCAAAATGGCCGGCATGACCGATAAGCCGGTCGCCGGTCTGATAAAGGATCTGAAACGCCGCGGTATGCTCGATTCCACCATCGTGCTCTGGGGCGGCGAATTCGGCCGCTCGCCGGAATCGGAGAAGAGCAAAGGGCGCGATCACCACAATACGGCATTCTCCATGTACGTCGCCGGCGGCGGATTCAAAGGCGGAACCGTGTACGGAGCCACCGACGCCATCGGCCTGAAGGTGGTCGAAAAGCCGGTCCACTTCCGCGATCTGCACGCTACGCTGCTCTACCAGATGGGCCTCGATCAGGACGCGCTCAGCTATTTGTATCTCGGCCGTAAAGAACGGCTGACCGAAGTCCGCGGCGAGATTGTGAAAGAGATCATCGCGTGAAATTAGCCGAAGATTTGGTGTAACTTTCACGCCCCTTCCGCAGTATTAGCTCCAGGGGCATTCTGCGCCGGATATTTGCCTGCCCGGCGTGTCGCGGTTCGATGAATGCCCTTGGGGAGGAATAATCATGTTCGACGACGTCCTTCAGGATGTCCGCTACGCGCTCCGTGCTTTGCGCTCCAGTCCCGGGTTTTCCGCAATCGCGATTCTGTCGCTGGCTCTCGGCATTGGCGCCAATACGGCCATCTTCAGTCTGATCAATGCCGTCATTCTAAAAACGCTGCCGGTGAGCCATCCCGAAGAGCTCGTCCAACTCGTCATGAAGACCGAAGGCGGCACGTCGTTTACGAACCCCATTTGGGAGCAGGTGCGTGACCGCCAGGATGTCTTCTCGGGAGCCTTCGCCTACAGCCCCATTCGACTCAATCTGGCTGGGGGCGGCGAGGTTCGCAACGCGAGCACCAGCTGGGTCAGCGGGGATTTTTTCCGCACGCTCGGGGTGCACCCGCTTCTTGGGCGAACGTTCACCGCGGCCGACGATAAGCGCGGTTGTCCGGTGATCGCCGTGCTCAGTCACGACTTTTGGCAGAGGGAATATGGGGGCGCGGCCGATGTCTTCGAGCGGCGGTTGACGCTCAGCAGCCATCCGGTTCGGATCGTCGGTGTCGCTCCGCCCGGATTCAACGGCATCCAAGTTGGCGAAGCCGTTGAGATCTATATGCCTCTTTGCGCGGAAGGGACTCTCGTTCGTGAAAACTCCGCACTTGATAAGCGCGCGAATTGGTGGCTATGGATTTTTGCGCGGCTCAAGCCGGGTATCGGCGAGCAACAGGCGTTGGCGCGCATGAATACGCTTGCCCCGCAGCTCTTTGCCGCGACAATGCCCTCCGGGTACCCGCCCGACGCGCAGAAATACCATCTGAATCGGCGGTTCGACCTGCTCCCTGGCGCCACTGGATACTCGAGCATCCGCCGCGATTACACGGCCGCCCTTTACACGCTGATGACCGCCGTTGGCGTGGTGCTGCTGATCGCCTGTGCCAACGTCGCTAATCTCCTCATCTCCCGCGCTTCAGCGCGGCGGAAGGAAATTGCGATTCGGATGGCAATCGGCGCAGGACGCGCCCGGCTGATTCGGCAGTTGCTTACCGAAAGTCTGCTTCTTTCGTCGATGGGCGCCGTCCTGGGCGTCTTATTCGCAGAGTGGGCGAGCCGAATACTCGTGCGGTTTCTGGACACCAGCAACTCGACCGTCGTTCTCGATCTGTCGATTGACGTTCGCGTACTCGCTTTTACCATGGGGGTCGCCGTCGCCACGGGTATTCTGTTCGGACTCGCGCCGGCATGGCAGGGTGCGCATGTCGACGCGCACTCCGCGATGAAGGCCAATGCGCGCGGCGTGGTGGAATCGCACGCCCGGTTCGACCTCGGGAAGATGCTGGTCACGGTGCAAGTCGCTCTGTCCCTGGTCCTTCTGGTCGGTGCCGGACTCATGCTCAAAACGTTCGCGAAGCTCGCCACTGTCGATACAGGCTTCGACAAGAACCAGGTTCTGCTCATCCGGGTCGACCCTCGCTACGCGAGTGTTCCACCTGACCGCCGCCTGCCGCTTTACCAGGAATTACAGCAACGTCTCGGCGCCATTCCCGGCGTCCGCTCCGCGAGCTTCGCCGATATCACGCCCGTCAGCGGAAGTGACTCGAACCAGATCGTCCATGTCGAAGGGTATGTGCCGAAGTCGCGGAAGGATATGGTCGTATGGACGAATTCGATCAGCCCCGGGTTCTTCGCCAGCATGGAGACGCCGTTCATCGCCGGCCGCGATTTCAATGAGCACGACACGCTGCACGCGCCGCTGGTCGCCGTGATCAACGAATCGATGGCCAGCAAGTTCTTCGGCAGCTCGTTGAGCGCAGTCGGCAAGACGTTTCGGAACGGATGGAACGAGATCAGCGGTCCCATTCAGATCATCGGCGTCGTCAAAGACGCGAAGTACAATAGCTTGAGAGCGGAGGGAGAAGCGATTGCGTATTACCCGCTATCGCAGTTGCCTCCGATGCGCTGGGCCAATTTCGTGCTTCGCGCCAACGGACCTGCCGCCTCCCTCATTCCAAGCGTCAAAGCGGCCGTCGACGAAGTGAATCACGATATCACGTTGCAATTCCGCACCCTTGCTCTTCAGGTTGACGAGTCGCTGGGCCGGGAACGGCTTCTGGCAACGCTCTCCGGATTCTTCGGCGCCCTTGCGTTGGCTTTGGCCGTCATCGGGCTCTACGGCGTCATGTCGTACAACGTCGCCCGGCGGCGCAATGAAATCGGCATTCGCATGGCGCTTGGCGCGGAGCAGGCTCGCGTGCTCCGCATGGTTCTGGGCGAAGTGGCGATTCTCATTGTGCTCGGCCTTGCGCTTGGATTGGCGGGCGCGATCTACGGCACGCGCTTCCTCGCCAGTTTCCTTTACCGCCTGGAGCCCAACGATCCCACAACTCTGGTCACGGCCTGCGTGGTTCTCGCCGTGTCGGCTGTCGTCGCCGGTTTTCTACCGGCGCGGCGCGCGGCAAATCTGGATCCAATGACGGCTTTACGCGAAGAATAAGCACTTGGAACGTCGGCGGGTCGCGGGCCGCGCGGGTACCTTGCCACCTGCGTTAAACTGAACGGTATCGCATTTTGCGCTTTTTCAAACCGCGCTTGCGACCGCCTCTCATGCCTATATCTATGAGTACCCGCGCCCAGGAATTTCGTGACCAGTTATCCAGCCGTGTGATTGTGGCCGATGGCGCCATGGGTACCATGCTGTACTCGCGCGGCGTCTTCATCAACCGCTGCTTCGATGAACTCAACCTCTCCTCGCCCGACATGGTTCGCCAGATCCATCAGGAGTACGCCAAGGCCGGCGCCGAGATTCTCGAAACCAACACCTTCGGCGCCACCCGGCAGCGTTTGGGCGCTTTCGGCTTCTCCGAAAAGCTGAAGGCCATCAACCTGGCGGGCGTGCGCCTGGCCCGCGAAGCTTCCAACGGCGCGTACGTCGCCGGCGCCGTGGGACCGCTGAACGTACGCATCGAACCCCTCGGCCCCACCTCCTTCGCCGAAGCGCGCGCCGCCTTCCGCGAACAGATCGATGTCCTACTCGAAGCCGGCGTCGACCTGCTGATCTTCGAGACCTTCGGCAACCTCGATGAACTGCGCGAGGCCGTGATGGCCGGCCACGAAGCTTCCGGCGGCGACGTGCCGATGATCGCCCAGGTGACCATCGACGATTTCGGCCACCTGCCCGGCGGCACCGATACCGAAACCTTCACCCGCGAGATGAATTCCTGGCCGGTGGATGCCATCGGCCTCAATTGCTCTGTCGGCCCCAAGGCCACGCTCGAAACCGTCGAGCGCATGATGGAGTACGCCGCCAAGCCGCTCAGCGCGATGCCCAACGCCGGTCTGCCCATGCGCGTGGAAGGCCGCAATATTTACTTGTGCTCGCCCGAGTACATGGCACAATACGCGCGCCGCATGCTCTGGGCCGGCGTCAAGATTATCGGCGGCTGCTGCGGCACCACGCCGGACCACATCAAACTGATCCGCTCGGAAACCCGCTCGCTGCAACCGCTCCAGAAAAAACTGTCGGTTACGGTGGAAGAGCCCAAGGCCAAGGCGCAAGCCATGACCCCGGTCCCGATGGCGGAGAAATCCAAGGTCGGCGCCAAACTGGCGGAGGGAAAGTTCGTCTCCTTCGTGGAGATTCTTCCGCCGCGCGGGGTCGACGCCACGCGCGAGATCGCCGGCGCGAAACTGTGCGCCGAACACGGCATCGACGCCATCAACGTCCCCGACGGCCCGCGCGCCAGCGCTCGCATGAGCGCCCAAGTCACCTGCCAGTTGATCCAGGAGCTCGCCGGCATCGAGGCCGTCAACCACTTCTGCTGCCGCGATCGCAACATTCTCGGCATACAGAGCGAATTGCTGGGGGCGCACAGCCTGGGGGTGCGCAACCTGATCTGCATCACCGGCGATCCGCCGCGCATGGGCTCGTATCCCGACGCCACCGCGGTGTTCGACGTGGATGCCATCGGCCTGGTCAACATCGTGCGCAATCTCAATCACGGCCTGGATATCGGGGGCAACCCGATGGGCTCGCAAACCGCGCTCCTGATCGGCGTGGGCGCCAACCCGGGCGCCTTCAGCATGGACGAAGAGATCCGCCGCTTCGAATGGAAAGTGGAGGCCGGCGCGGAGTACGTCGTCACCCAGCCGGTCTTCGACCTCGACCTTTTGGAGGCGTTTCTGAAACGCATCGAGCACGTCAAGATCCCGGTGCTCTGCGGTATCTGGCCGCTCACCAGTTTCCGCAACGCGGAGTTTATGGTCAACGAGCTGCGCGTGCCGGTGCCGGAGATTTTCATGGAACGCATGCGCCGCGTGGACAACGCCGAGAAGGCCCGCGAAGAAGGCGTCGCCATCGCGCGCGAGATGGTGTGCCGGGTCAGCAAGATGGTGCAGGGCGTGCAGCTCAGCGCTCCGTTCGGCCGCTACCAGATGGCGATCGACGTTGCCGAAGCCATCGAACCCCGCTAATATCGGAACGGACAATAGCTCAAGATGGCAACCGACCTGGTCGAAATCGATCCACACGACCCCCAGCCTGAAGCGCTGGAGCGAGCCGCCGCCGCCGTGCGCCGCGGCAAAGTGGTGGCGATCCCCACCGACGCGCTGTACATACTGGTGGCCGACCCGTTCAACCTGCGGGCCGTCACCAGCGTCTATCAGGCCAAGGGGCGCGAAACCAACCGCGCGCTGCCCATCCTGATCCGCGACAACATGATGGCCGAAGAGCTCGCCAGCGAGCTGACCGCCCGTTTTTTCATCCTGGCTCGACGTTTCTGGCCGGGTCCGCTCACCATCATCGTTCCGGCTGCCGCCAAGATCCCACTCAAAGTCACCGGCAATACCGGACGCCTTGCGCTGCGCCATTCGCGCGCCGAAGTGGCCACCAGGCTGATCGCCCTGCTCGACCAGCCGCTGATTTCCACCAGCGCCAACATTTCCGGCCATCCCACTTGTCACAGCGGAATCGACGTTTTCGGCATGATGGACGGCCGCGTGGACCTGGTGCTGGATGGCGGCCACTGCAGCGGCGAGGGCGCCACCACCATCGATATCACCGAGCCTTATTGGCGCGTCATCAAGGGCGGCGCAATTCCGGAGAAGGAAATCGCGGAGTGCCTGGAATCGTCGTAATGCGATGAAGTTCCTCCTGATCCTGCTGGGGGGCGGCGTGGGTTCGCTGGCGCGATACTTCGCGGGCAGCGCCATCAGCAGCCGCTTCGGCGCCCGCTTTCCCATCGGAACCATGGTGGTCAACGTCACCGGCTGCTTCCTGATCGGGCTGATCATGACCCTGTTGACGGAGCGGCAACCGCATCCCTACTGGCGGCTCGCGCTGGTGGTGGGGTTCCTCGGCGGCTACACCACGTTTTCCAGCTTCGAGTGGGAGACTTACTCAGCGGTGCGCGAAGGGGGCTTCTGGATCGGCCTGGCCAACGTCGTGGGCAGCGTCGCTTTTGGCTACGTCGCCGTCTGGCTGGGCGCCCTGCTGGCGCGACGATAATCAGTGCCCGCCGAACGGGTGCGGGCTGTACAGCGGATCGCCAACGGCGATCATCACCCAGCGCGCGGCGTTCTCGGCAATGTAGAAGCTGTCGCCGAAATTGTATCCCGCCCAAAGGTGGTCGAAGACGTTGCCGCCGGGCGCGTAGAGCGTGGCATACGGTTCGGTAACGGCTCCCCAGGTGGCGGTGACGCCTTCTTCCAGCATGCGCGGCACCCAGTTTCCTTCCCAGCGCGCGGCGGTGACGCTGTGCATTTTGGGGTCGGCGTTGCGCGGGGTTCGGATGGTGGCGGCGGTGAAAGAGGTCAGTTGGGCGCCCACCGCGCCTGGCACAAAGCGGTAGGAATCGAACGCCATGCCGTACCAGCCCCAGACCCACAACGCGTTGACTGCTGGAACAGGCGACATCTGCCACTGGTAGCGCGCCGTGCTGTCGGTGGAGAATTTGTCGTCCCAGATGGGCGCGCCGGAAGCATTGGTCACGGTCAGGCCCTTGATGCCGAACGCCCAGCAGTTGGCGCTCAGCGAGGCCTTTTCCAGGTTGAGGGGCTTGCCGCTTTTGTCTTCCACAGCGGCGATCTCGGTTCCGTCCCGGTACGCGGTGAGGCGCGACTTGCGCACCGAAATCTTCAAGGCGCCGAACTG
Organism: uncultured Solibacteraceae bacterium; assembly: GCA_963805775.1. Taxonomy (GTDB): domain Bacteria; phylum Acidobacteriota; class Terriglobia; order Bryobacterales; family Bryobacteraceae; genus Solibacter. The sequence continues at coordinate 104,730 of CAWDWK010000061.1, forward strand.
GTTCATCAGCTTTTCGTCGCGCTGTGTGGGTACCGCGACGCGCGCGGCCACCACGCCATCGACGGTTTTTTCGAGCACGATTTCGTCGCTGGCGTTCCATTGCCGGTAGGGAACGAACGGGTAGAAGAGTCGCACGCGGCTCTTGTCCGAGGAACTTCCCAAGGTGAGAGTGATGCTGTTGCCGGTGGCTTGAACCGCGCCTTCGGCTACCTGAAATGTGAAATCGCCCTCGGGGATGGGCGGGAACGAGAAGGCGCCGGCAGCAGTGGCGCCGAGCGCGTTGACGAAGATGCCGTGCTTTGTGCCGTCATAGAAATACTGCGTAGGGCCCGGAATGTTGGCGCCGCAGAGTGCGCCGGCCTGCACGTTCAGCACGGTCTCGAAGCCCATTTTGCGGCTCAATTCAGACGCGGCTTTGACCTCCATGTCGATGGCGTATTGCCATTCTTCCGGGTGGCGCGTTCCCTGGGAATCGAAGTAGGCGATGCCGCTTTTCGTAGTGAGCGAGGTCTCGGCCTGGATGGCCTTGTCGACCAGGCCTTTGGCGATGGCGGCGCTCGGTCCATCGAGGCGCGTGACCACGAACATCTTGAAGTTGTTGGCGGCGGCGAAGCCATCGCTCCACTCGGCGAAATGCGGCGGGCGGCTGCCGGTGGGCGCGGAGTAGGGGTTGCGCAGCGGGGGCTTCTGGTCTTCGTGCCCGGCATACATCATGACGAGCACGGAATCCACGGCGAACTGCTGGCCGATGCTCACCGGCACGCCGTAGGTGGGGACGATGTAGATAATCTTGCGGCGCATGGCGCCTCCGTTCGCGTCGAGGAACTTGCGCAGGGGATTTTCGATCTGGTCCTTGAATTCATCCTGCGAGATCTGCTCGGTGGCCACGGTTTTGAGGTGCAGGATGTTGGCGGCGGGAATATTTCGTTTGGCCGCGTAGTACTGGCCGACGGAGACGCTGTCGGGCACGCGGTCGTTCACCAGGATGAGGACGCGATCTTTGAGCGGGATCGATTGAGCGAATGCGGCGACGGCGAAGACGAGCGTGCAGAGCAGGCGCATGTCATCCCTTCCTTTCGAGAATGGCCTGGCGGAGTTGGAGGTAGGTATTGCCGCCCAGGGATTTGGCGACGCGTTTGGCCTTCCACATTGCGCTCTGGCGCCAGCACTGCGCGGGACTGCCGGTGGCGAAGCCGGCGGACCACTGCGGCGGCATACCGCGCTGGACCACGTAGCGGCCAAACACGCGGCAGCCGTTCAGCATGGCAACCTGGGCGGTGGGCTCGGAGGTGAACAAGGCTTCGATTCCCGCGGCGGCCGCCGATTCGCCCACCTCGCGCGAGTAGTAGCCGCCGGGAACGGAGGCGACTTTCACGGCATCGCCGAGCACCTCCGAGAGGCGGGCGATGCTCTGGCGCCACTCGCGGTCCATCTCGGCGCGGGTCAACGCGGCCATGCGCGTGGGATGCGAGCGGGAGTGGCTGCCGATGATGTGTCCGCGGCGGTGCAGTTCGCGCAACTGCGCTTCGGTGACGAAGCCAGGGGTGCCGATGCGGTCCGTGGTGACGAAGAAATGGCCTCGCCAGCCGCGAGCTTCGAGCAGGTCCGCGATAGGGTGATGGAAGCTCACGCCGCCATCGTCGAAGGTGAGCAGGACGGGGCGCCCTTCGAGTTGGCCCACAGTGCCGACGGCGGTGGTGGCGGCGGCGATGGCATCGAGGTGGCGTTCGAAATCTTCGCGGCGCAATTTGTAGACGTGGGCGCCTTCGCCGGGAAAACCGCTGGACTCGAAGTCGCCGTTCTCCACAACGTCGTGGTACATGATGGCAAGCGCCTGCATGGTGTCTCTTCCTATTAGAGATGAATTGGACCGTCGCCGTCACCGCGATTGACGTGGAACTGGTCGTGATTCGCACCGCCGGAGGCTTCGACGAACGCGGGCGAAATGGCCAGCAGAAAATTGGAGGGGCCTTCGCGGAAGCCGCTTTCGAGCAGGGCGCGCGACCAGGCGGAGTGCAACTGATTGGAGACGATCAGATCGACGCCGCGCTGCGCCAGCAGGCCGGCGGCGGCACGGATGACGGACGGGGCGGATTCGGGCGGGGCCAGGCAATCCACGATGGTGCCGACGCGCATGTCGCCGAACTGCTTGTGGTTTTGCATCTGCGTGTCCAGCACGACGGCCCATCCGCCGACGGCGCGGACGCGGAGGAAGCGCGGGTCGGAAGGCGGATAGAGTTGGTCCAGCGTGGCGGCGTCGCGCTGGGCGAGCAGCGCGTAGGCGTGGCGCGAGTGCTCCCAGGTTTTGTCGGCCCACGGGGCGAAGGCACGCTCGAGAGTGACGGGTTCGGACGGCAAGGGGCGGGTCAGGCCGAACGCTTTCATGCCCAGCCAGCCGGCGCCGGTGAAGGCTGCGGCGTCGAGCGCGGCGCGGCGCACCGGGCTGGTACGGAGCGCGCTGAATGTGGCGCAGGAATCGCACCGGGTGGACCACTTTGAAGTAGAGCGGCACGGCGCACATTCCCCATTTCAGGCGTTTGAGCATCTGGGGAAGGGGCTTGTCCCAGCCGCCCATTCCCATGGCGTAGAGGCGGGGTTCGCGGGCGAGGGCGTCGCGCACCAGGCGCAGACCGAGCGTGGCGTAAGAGCGGTCGAGGACGCCTTCGGAGAGAGGCAGGCGGTAGTGGGCGGCCGTCGTCATGCCGCCGCCAACGGAGAAATTCTGGCGGCGGAGGATGTAGCCGCCGCGCACCATGTTCTCTTCGATGGCGAGAAAGAGTTCGAGGGCGGGCATCCAGCCGGGGTCGGGAGTTTCGGGAAACTGCTCATGGTCCGCGGCGAAGCCGGAGGCCGCCATCCTGCGGTTGAACTCGCGGACGGCGGGAACGGCGTCCTGCGAGTAGGGCAGAATCTCGAGGGACATCAGGCGCCGCGCTTGGCGGAAACGATGCGGGCGAGACTGCCCACGGTCTTCGCCTGGTCCATTTCCTCGGGCAAAAACTGAAAGCCGTATTCCTCTTCGATGGCGAGGACGAGGTTCAAGTGATGCACGGAATCCCAACTCTCGACGGTCTCCGGGAGAGGATTCGGGAGTGACGTCGGCCTGCAGGACATCGGAGGCGATTTCGCGAACACGACTAAGAACTTGCTCGTTCATAGGTCAGTTTGCTTCATTATGACATTGTGAGGCATAAGGTTCTGCTGATGGCGCGGGAATTGGGATTGGGCGGGTCCGAGCGGCAACTGGCGGAGATCGCGCTGGCGCTGGACCGCGAGCGGTTCGAGCCTCACGTGGGCTGTTTCACCGACGGCGGGTTCCGCGCCAAGGAACTGCGCGAGGCCGGCGTGCCGATTCTGGAGCTGGGAGTGCGGTCGCTGATATCGGGGTCGGCGGTAGCGGGCGCGCGGCGCATGGGAGCGTACCTGGAGCGGCACGGAATCGAGCTGGTGCATGCTTTCGACGTGCCGATGGACTTGTTCGCGGTGCCGGTGGCGCGGTGCTACCGGACGCCGGTGGTGCTGTCGAGCCAGCGGGCGCATCGCGGCCTGACGCCGGGAGTTGACGCGGCATCTGCTGCGGATGACGGACCGTATGGTGGACGGGATCGTGGTGAATTCGCGGGCGGTGGCGCGGGAACTGGCGGAGGAGGATGGCGTGCCGGACTTCGATGGTGCGGCTGGCTTACAACGGGCTGGATACGAGCGTGTTCCGGCGGGAGGGGGAGCGGGCGGCGCTGCCGTGGAGTGAGGCGGCGGTGGTGATTGGGACGGTGTGCGCGCTGCGGCCGGAGAAGGGCTTGGGCACGCTGATGGAGGCGTTCAAGCGCGTGAAATCGGGGCGACGGGGAGTGAAGCTGGTGGTGGTGGGAAGCGGTCCGATGCTAGCGGAGTTGCAGGCGGGCGGCGATGGCGATTGCCACTTCGAGCCGGCGGTACGGAATGTGGCGCCGTGGCTGCGGGCGATGGATATTTTCGTGCTGCCGTCGTTGTCGGAAGCGCTGTCGAATGCGCTGATGGAGGCGATGGGGTGCGGGTGCTGTCCGGTGGCGTCGGATACGGGCGGGAATCCGGAACTGGTGGCGGATGGGGAGACGGGGCTGCTGTTTCCGGTGGGGGATGCGGCGGCGCTGGCGGAGCGGTTGGCGCGGGTGGTGGATGGAGCGGAGTACCGGCGGATGCTGGCGGCGCGGGCGGAGCGTCGGATGCGGGAGCACTTCACGCGGGAGATCGCGGCGCGGGCGATGGGGCAGATTTACGCGGAGTTTCTCGGGGCGGGACATGCTGGTCCCGCCTTGGGGGAATGAGGCGATTGATAAGAAAGGAGCTAGATCCAGTTGGGCGGGACATGTGTGTCCCGCTTAGGGATTTATCTCGCGATTGAAGACTGCCCGTCGATTCCAGGATGACACATGAGGGAGCAAAAACGGCGGGGGCTGGTGGGCTTAGGAACGGGTCAAGTGCTGTGGAGTCAGTGGATTACAGATTATTTTATGTTAGTGTCACTGGCCGGGCGGGCGTCCCAATGGGGAGCTGGGTTGCGAGCCGAACGGGGAGGGCGACGTGCCGGGGGTGGTGGTGTTTTGCGGCTGCGTGCCCTGAGTCATGGAACCGGCAGGGGTTCCGCCTGCGCCCGTGGCGTTGGGATTGGGAAGGCGCTTCTGCTTGGCCGGGTCGAAGATGAACTCCCACTCCTGGTACAAGGTGTGATCGTTGTAGACCTTCACGCCTTCGCCTTCGGCCGTGGTCGCCACACCCGCGATGCCGCCGCCGATGGTCTGGGCTCCGGGAGTGGTCTGGGGCATGCCACCGGGGCGCGGCGTGGTGAGGATGTTACGGATCATGTCGGCTGCGGCGTTGGGCTGGCCCGTTGTAGTTCCCGGCTGCGGAAAGCCGGCAGGGGTGCCGTTGGATCCGGCCTGTACGGGATAGGGCGAAACTCCGCCCCCCTGCGAATTGACCGGGGCTCCGGGCTGTCCGGGGAGCGCCTGGCCGGGATACATCCCGGGTTGCTGGCCGGGATAGCCGGTCTGACCCGGATTGGCGGGCTGGGATCCGGTGACCGATCCGCCGCCGACATAGGCTCCGCCGCCGCCCACGTACGCGCCGCCGCCACCGACGAAGCTGTTGCCCGAGGCTGTGGTGGTGTTGTTGGCGGGGTTGGTGGGCATCATACCGCCGGGGATGCCCGGCATGCCGGGCCGGCCGGGGATCGTGCCTTGTCCGGGAAGCCCTTGCTGTCCCGGGAATCCCTGGGGTGCGGGTAGTTGTCCGGGTTGGCCGTTGGCGGAAGTCTGCATACCGGGAGGCAATTGCCCGTTGTCCGGCGTCTGGCCGGGCAGGCCGGGCGTTCCGGGGTTTTGCCCACCCGACAGGTCGGCGCCAGGGACGGCCGGGCCCGGCATGGTGCCATTGGCGCTATCGCTGGCGCGCCGGCGGTCGCGCTGGCTGGCGGCGCCGCCGGGCGTGGCATTCGGCGTACCACCGAGACCGGCTGTTTCGCCGACGAATCCGTTGGGCCCGGCGGGCTGCTGCTTATCGCCACCCGGGCCGGCCGGCTTGGTCAGCTTGGAATCGGTGAGGATGCCGTTCTGTATGTGGATGAGGCGCCACTCGTCTTTGCCGGTCATCGGGTCTTCGTAGCGATGGCGTAGGAAGCGCTGATTCTGAAAGCTCTCGAGTTCCTTAATGTCGCCGGGGTAGCGCTTGGCCTTGGCGACGAAGAGTTGAATGGCGCGTTTGTACTGCTCGCCGCGATCGATGAGTGTTTGTTCCTTGTCGCGCTGCGCCTGCATGGCGAGGCGGGGAAGCTCCATATATAGAGTGATGGCTACCAGGGCGGCCATCAGGAAGACAAGGAGAAGGGCGAAGCCTCGCTCATGGCGGACCGGGCGTCGGGCATGAGTGCCGACGCGGCACGCAGGAGTGCGTGCGCCACAACAGGCTACTCGGTTCCACCGGCGTCCTCCGAGATCTTCAGGGTTTGTTCGCGTTTGACGTCGGTGTCTTCGATGACCACCGATTCGGAGTTGATGCGCACGATTTTGTAGCGCTTTTTTACGGTCATGCCCTCAGTGGCGAGGAGGATATCTTCGCCATCCAGGAAGAAGGCGGTCGTCTTGCCATCGATGCGTTTGGTAGCGAGACCGTAATACTTCATGGTGATGGGCGGGGGCGGGAGGGCCGACGCCGGAACAGGCGGTGGCGGCGGGGGAGGCGCGCGCCTGGGGCCCATGGCTTCCCGCTTGGGCACGATTATGGGTTCCGTTCCTTTGAGTTCGGGCACGGCCTCCGCTTTGCCGAACTGAAACAGATTGCGCTGGCCGCCATCCAACTTGACGTTCTGCACCTTGGCGAGGAGGTCGAGGCGGAGGGTGGGATCGACGGTCAGAGGGTCGATCTGATCTTCCTTGCGTTTGGAGCGGAGCGAGGGATGAAACTCGTCGCCGCGCGAGCGGTTGGAACTGCCCAACTGCCGAGGGGCGGTGGCAGGCTGGGAGACGGGGGCGGACGAGGGAATGGGCGCGGGGGCGCCGGCGATTTCGGCGGCGGCGCGTTCGCGCTCCGTGAGGGCAGCGGATTTGGGCGCAGGCGCAGGGTTGGAATCGGAAAGAAGGTTGGCGTAGATAAAGTAAGCCGCCACCACGCCGAGCACCGCGAGTGCGTAGACCTTCTTCTTATCCTCGGTACCGAACTTCATTGTCCGGCTCCTTGGGCGGCCGCGACTTGCTGTGTGTCGGGTTCCGGCGAAGCATCCATGTCCCTGTTCCTTCACGAAGGTATCTACTTTGATGGTGACGTTGAGAATCTGTCCGGTCTGCTGGGGCGCGGCCACCATGCTCTCAATGATGAGGAAGCGCGGCGACTTGTCGACCAGATTGACGAACTTGGAGAGGGCGGCGTAGGTGCCCTGGCATCCGGCATTGATGGTCCACATGGAGAGGGTGTCGCTGCCTTCGATGGGTTCCGGGGTCCAGGTGGTGGGCTGGTAAGTGATGCCGGCGTCCTTGGCGATCTGCTCCAACTCGCCCTGGATGGTGGAGGTGACGACGCGGCGATCGGTGAAGAATTTGGACAGGAACTGATCGCCCTGGCTGCGGGCGGTAGACACCTTCTCCACGAGGCGCTTACTCTTGGCCACCTGCTTCTCTAAGGTTGCGAGCTGTTGTTGGAGTGCGTTGCGATCGCGCCGCAGATCGTCCGCTCCACCGCCGAAGGGCTTGAAGGCGATGACGGCGGCCACCAGGTTGGCGAGGAGGAGAACGCCCAGAAGCGCGCGCATGGCGACGCGCGGATCTTTCCACTTGAGTTCGGAAAGGTTAAAGTTTCTGGGCATAATTCACCGTAAAGCGATAGCGGTACAAGGGCTCGGCCTGCGAAGGCGGTTGATAAATATTCTGGGTGACGCCGCCGAACAGATCGGAACTCTCGAGCGCTTTGTAGAACTGGATCACAGGCTCAGGCTTGTCGGAGCCCACTTGCAGGCTGAGGACAACCTGGTTGCGGCCGGTGACGTAGGGCTGAATGTTGAGCACCTTCACGTTGGGCGGCATGGTCTTTTCGAGGTCGGCGAAAATGCGCGTCCAACTGATGCCTTTACGGCTGAGCAGTGTGTTGAGGAAGACGCTGGTTTCGAGCACCTGGGCGTTTTCGGGCCTACGGATGACGGCGTCGAACTCGGCCTGCTGTTTAGTAGCGGCGGTGATCTGGGTGCGCAGTTGGCCGACCTCTTTGCGCAGGTCGGCGAGCTGCGCGTTGTCGGCGTTGGCGAGCGTGACCAGGGCGCCGAGCGAGCCGATCAACAATATGGCGACGGCGGCCGACGCCAGGAACATGGCACGATCCCGGCGGAAAGGTTCACTCGCGAGATTGATGGGGATCTTCATCAATTGTTCCTGGCGATGGACCGCAGATACCCCAGCAGTCCCGCGTTATTTTCTCCCGGCGCGCCGAGCGGCGACCGCAACGGCTCCACTTCCACTCCCAGCTCTTCGGCGAAGCGGCTCTCGGCATCAGAGGTAGCGGGGCCGAATCCGCAGAGGAGCAACTTTTCGGCGCGGCGGCCGAGGTTGTCTTCGATGTAAACGAAGGTGGGCACGAGGACGGCGGCGATATCCTCCAGGTCCGCGGAAGGCAATTCCAGGCAGCGCACGAGTTTAAGTTGGATCTTGTCGCGCACCACTACGGTGAGCACGCGTCCGGTGAGCTTGGCGAGGACGCTGAGGCCGGCTTCGGGCGCGAGTTCGAGGGCGGCGAGGCAGGAGGTGGTGACCATACCGGGGTTCATCCCGGCGGTGCGGAAGGGCGATTCGTAGCGGGAGACAATCTCGAGCGGAGCCATGACCACGACCACGTCGGTCTTGCCCTTCTCGCCGTTCTGCGCCCAGTAGCTCAGGGCAGCGGATTCCACGTCGAAGGGCACGCTGCGCTTGAGACGGAAGCGGATGAGGGAGGCCTGCTCTTTGGGCTCTTTGGGGAAGGCGTCGAAATCCAGGACGGAAATGCGCGCGCTGAAATCGGGCAGGATGAGCGCGACATCGCGGCGTTTGCGGGCTGCCTGTGTACCAGCGAGGCTGCGCACGGCCATGACGAACTCATCGGGATCGAGCACATTTTCCTTGAGCGGAGAGACCGAGAGCGTGCCGGGTTTGAGGGCCAGGAAATCCAACTCCGCGCGGGCGCCGATGCGAGCGGCGGCGATGCCGGCTTCGGAGATTTCGAAGGCCATGGCGGGCGGAGCTTCCTGCAATATCAATTTGAGCTTGTCGAGCATCTAGCCCTCAATAAACGTGACCTTGTTGATTTCGCGCAAGGTGGTAATTCCGAGACGCATCTTTTCGACCGCCGAATCGCGCAGGAAGGTCATGCCGTCTTCCTTGGCGGCGCGCTTGATCTCCGAGGTCGGCCGGCGATTCAAGATCATTTCGCGGATCTGGTCGGTGAGGTCGAGCAGTTCATGGATGGCGGAGCGGCCGCGGAAGCCGGTGCCGCCGCACTCGAAGCATCCGGCGCCCTCCATCATGGGCAGGCTGCGCCACTCGTCGGGATCGAGCCCGCTTTCGACGAGCAGCGCATCGGGATACTTGACCTCGCGCTTGCAGTGCTCGCAGATCTGGCGCACGAGGCGCTGGGCGAGGATGCAGTTGAGCGCGGACACGAAATTGTAGGGCTCGACGCCCATGTTGAGGAAGCGTCCGAGGACGTCCAGCACGTTGTTGGCGTGGACGGTGGTGAAGACCAGGTGTCCGGTGAGGGCGGAATTGATGGCGATCTGCGCGGTTTCCTGATCGCGGATTTCGCCGACCATGATCTTATCGGGATCGTGACGCAAAATGGAGCGCAGGCCGCGAGCGAAGGTGAGCCCCTTCTTCTCGTTGACGGGGATCTGGGTGATGCCCTTGACCTGATATTCGACCGGGTCTTCGATGGTGATGATCTTGTCTTCGTCGTTCTTGATTTCGCTGAGGGCCGCGTAGAGCGTGGTGGTTTTACCGGAACCGGTGGGGCCGGTGACCAGAACCATGCCGTAGGGCTCCATGATATAGCGGCGGAATTTGACGAGATCGTTTTCGCTGAAGCCCACCACATCGAGCGAGAGCTTCTGGAACTTCTCGCTCATGGATTCCTTGTCGAGCACGCGCAAGACGGCGTCCTCACCGTGGATGGTGGGCATGATGGAGACGCGGAAATCGATCAGGCGATTCTTGTAGCGCACGCGAAAGCGGCCGTCCTGCGGGACGCGCTTCTCGGCGATATCGAGCTCGCTCATGACTTTGATGCGCGAAATGATGGTGGATTGCCAGTCCTTGGAGATGGGCGGCATGGCATAGTGCAGGACCCCATCGATGCGGTACTTGATGGCCACTTCCTGATCGCGCGATTCGATGTGAATATCCGAGGCCCGGCGTTCCAGGGCGTTGAAGATGGTGGTATCGACGAGCTTGATGACGGGCGCGATATCGGAATCGGTAGACGTCAGCTTGTCGATGGAGAGGGTCTCGTCCGAATCGCCGTCTTCGACGATGACGTCGAGGGCGAAGCCTTCGGTGACTTCCTCGAGGACGCGCTGCGACTGCTCGGTCTTCTTGAGCAGTTCGGAAATCTGCGAGAGGGTGGCGACCTTAACACGCAGCTTTTTGTTGAGCAGCAGCGTCAACTCGTCGATCAGGTTGAGATTCCGCGGATCGGAGAGGGCGATATCGAGGGTTCCGTTCTGCGCGTGCAGGGGCACGAAATTGTAACGGAACATGAGATCGACGGGGATGGAGCGGAAGAGATCGTGATCGATGCCGGCTTCCCGCAGATCGACGTATTCGCAACGGTAGCGCGCGGCGATGGCTTGCGCCTGCTGCTGCTCCGCCCCGGGTTCCGCTAGTCTCGTTCTGTCGGTGGTCGCCATCTTTGTTAATCCTTATCGAATGGTGTCCGCCAGGGAGAAGATGGGCAGATACAGGGCGATCAGCACGAACGCCACGAAGCCCCCCATCACGATCATGATGGCAGGTTCGATCAGGGAGAGGGTGGCCGCCATCTTGGTATTGACATCCTCTTCGAAGAACTCGGCCACGCTGTTGAGCATGGCGGGGAGGGCGCCGGTGGATTCGCCGACCTCGATCATATCGATGGCCAGCGGAGGGAAGATTTTGGATTGTTTGAGCGAGCCGGAAAGCGGCTGGCCTTCGCGGACGCTCTTGCCGGCGGTTTCGACGGCGCGCTGGAGCAGGGGCGTGCCGAGGGAATCGGCAGCGGTCTCCATGGCCTGGACGAGCGGAATGCCGCCGACCAGCAGGGTGCTTAGGATGCGCGCGAGTTGGGCCACTTGATACTTCAGCCAGATCTCGCCTACCAGAGGCAGGCGGAGTTTCACCTGGTCTACTTTCTGTTTGGCCGAATCGCGGCGCGCCCACCAGCGGAAGAGGAATATGGCGCCGATGAGCGCGCCCGCGAAGAGGACAATATACTTTTGTGACGCAGTGCCGATGGCGATCAGGTACACCGTCATGATGGGGAGCTTCGCCTGCATGCTGTTGTAAAGGTTGGCGAAGGTGGGCACCACGTAGGTAACCAGGAAGACCATGAGCAGGACCACAAGGACGATCAGTACGCAGGGATACATCAGCGAGACCATGATCTTCTTGCGGACTGCCAGGGAGAGCTTCTGGTAGTTGACGTAGCGGTCCATGACTTCGGTGAGGCTGCCGCTTTTCTCGCCGGCCATGACGGAGGTGACGTAGATTTTGGGGAAGATACCCTGCTGGCGGAAGGCCTCGCTGAGCAGGGTGCCGCCGCGGACCTCGTCGCGGACGGACTTGACGTAGGGTCCGAGTTTAGGGTCGGTGAGGCGTTCGGCCAGCAGATCGAGGGCTTTCAGGATGGGCAGGCCGGCGCGGATCAGGGTGACAAATTGCTGGTTGAAGATGAGGAACTTCTCCAGGTTGAGCTTTTTGCGACCGCTGAAGAAGCCGGTTCCGCCGACTCCGGAGCGCGCCTTGATGGAATAAATCAGGAAGCCCTGCTGGGCGTATTTCTCGCGGATTTCTTTCTCAGAGGCGGCTGAGGTCACCTGGTGGTGGATCTGCCCGCGGCCGTCGGCGTACTTGAGGACAAAATCGGCCATACTACTGCCCTGTCTCCACTATCTGTGCGCCCTTAGGTGCTTGAAACTGGAACAACTTACCGTCCAGCGGCGGGTCCATCTTCTCCTGGTCGAAGTGGAATTCGAGGATGGAATGGTCGTAGCCGGTGACTTTGACGACTTTGATGATCTGGCCGGGGGCGACGACGAATTCGACGGCGGAATAGGGTAGATTGTCCGTCTTGGGTTCGGCGATGATACGCGTGCCGGAGTCTTCGGGCTTGGCCTGAAGATTGCGGAACTCCTTCTGGAAGTCGAGTTTACCGAGAAGGAAGGCGAGGGGGGCACGCATATCCTCGCTCTCTTTGAGTTTCATCCTTTCGGCGCGATTGTCATCTGGGGTGTAGAGCCAGAGGAATTTTCCGTCGCTGACGAAGAGTTTGCCTTTGGGCTGATCGTAATCCCAGCGCATTTTCCCGGGTTTGCGGAGCAGCAGGGTGCCGCTTTCCGAGCGTTTGGCGCGTCCGGGAGGCGTATAGTCCTCATGGAAAAGGACTTGGAGTGTTTTGGCCTTGTTGTAGCGAGTTTCGACGCCTTTGAGCAGAGCGTCGAGCGAGGCGTCGCCAGCGAAAGCCGACACCCCGAGCAACCCGATCAGGAGCCTAAAAGACCTCACATAGCTTTGACGCGTGCCACGGGATAAACGTGGAGGTTGAGTGGTGGGGCGGGCCAAGAAAACCAAATGGGCCACGGATGAACACAGATGAACACGGATAACACGTCGGCGGCTGGTTGGCGTGCGGGCGCGGCTCGGATGGAGCCGCGCCCGTAGGGGGGAGTTACTTCACGGAGACGGTGACGCCTTGCTGGCTCGGGTTGCCTCCGATGGTGACTACGATGGGCTGGTCGCCGGCCGTGATGTTGGTCGGGACTACTACGTTGAGTTGCAGGACGCCGGAGACGAAGCCGGGAGCTTCGCCGGCGAAGGTGTAGTTGGCTCCCTGGCCGCCGACCGTGATGGAAATGGGCAGCAGCGGCGCGGGGGTCAAGGGTTGGGGAGGAGCGGCCACGGTGGTCACTTTCCCTGTGACGCCGGCGGGCGACGTTTCCCCTTCACCGGTGAGGTACACCACTACGATGCCACCCCGTGCGGCCGGGTTGGACGGCGAGTTGGTGCTGCCATCGGAATTGGCGATGGCGCCGGGGCCGGTGCCGGAAGCGTTGGCGGTAAACAATCCCGGCGCGGTGGTGACCACATTCACCCCAACGCCATTGGAGCTCTGGCCGAGGAATTTGACCACAACGTTGGCGTTAAGGAACTGCTTGATCTCATAGGGCACGACGGCCGAAACCTGCGATGCGCTGGCGTAGATCATGGGGCAGGCAAACCCGCCGACCGTCACCCCTACTCCGCCGATGGAAGTGGAGACATTGCCGTTGGAATCGAGCGTCAGGCCGACCGGAGTGGCCGGGCCGATCGGGTGGGCCGGATCGCTGGCGAAGAGGGTGATAATCTCGCCGGGTGCGACGCCTGCCGTGGCGTAACTGGCCGCGTTGGTCACCTTAGTAATGGTGGGAAGCGGGGCGGTGACGTTCAAGGTAACCGTGACGGTGGTGGATCCGGACGCTCCGCCGGAGCCAGCCACGAGGACAGTGCCGGTATAGGTGCCGGTGGCCAGGCCGGTGGTGTTGATGGAAACATTCACCGTGGCCGGTGCGGTACCGCTGGCGGGTGAGGCGACCAGCCAGTTGCCGGTACTGGAAGCCGTGGCGGTAAACGCCAGGCCGGAGCCCGCGACGGCGACGGGCTGCGATGCGGGTGCCGAATCGCCCGCGCGATAGTTAAAGGTCAGCGTGGTGGGCGTGGCCGAAATGGCGGCCGGCGCCGAGACGGTCAGGCTCACCGGAATATTGACCGTGTTGCCGCCGGTGGGCAGAATCTGAATGTTGCCGCTGTACGTGCCGGCTGCCAGGGACGTGGAATTGACGCTAACCGTCAAGGTAGACGGAGTGGTGTTGTTGGCGTTGGCGCTGGTGACAAGCCAAGTGGAGCCGGAAGTCACCTGCACCGTGAAGCCGACTCCGGCAGTGCCGGATGCGCTGTTGATGGAAAGGGATTGGGCTCCCGGGCTGGATCCCTGCTGCGCGGTAAAGGCAAGCGAGGTGGGGGTTACCGTGAGATTCCCGGTATTGCCGCCGCCGCTGGTGCTCACCGTCAGTGTCACGGGCACGGTCTGAACCAGGCCGTTGGCGTTGAAAGAGATCGTGGCGCTGTAAGTGCCTGCGGCTAATCCCGCAGGGCTGATCGAAACATTGAGATTGGCTGGCGTGACACCGGAAAGCGGGCTCACGTTCAACCAACTCCCCGAGCCGCTGGCATAGCTGACGGTCCCCACGAACGAAGTGGTAGTGTTGGCGCTGACCGACAAGGTTTGCGCGCCGGAATTGGAACCGTTGATCGACGTGAACGACATGGAGGACGGCGTAAAGGTCAAACTGCCGGTGGATCCGCCGCTGCCGCCGCCGTTGACTACCAGGACGACGGGAATGATGGTGGGGCTGTTGGCGGCGCCGGTCTGGCTGACCGAGATGGAGCCACTGTACGTGCCGGTGCTCAATGAGGCTTGATTCACCGAAACCGACACGAGCTGGCGCCGGTTGTAATGGTGATCCAGGGGCTGTTGGCAACCGCGCTGATGGGCGTGGTATTGACATTCAGGCCGCTATCGGAGTCGCTGAAAATTCACCGACTGGCCGGCGGGTTGCGCCTGGCCGGTCTGCGCGGTAAAGATCAGCGCTCCGGGAGTGGGCAGCAGGATGGTGGACGACACGACATTCAGTGAAACGGAGATTTTCTGGGTTTGGGTACCGCCACCCGTGTTGATGGTTATGGTGCCGTTATAACTGCCGACCGCCAGGTTGGTGGGGTCGATGCTGACGATGGGGGTGTCGCTGGGAGATGCGGGATTGGGGAGGTTAGCGCCGCCGTTTGGAGTGAGTTTCAACCAGGTGCCGCCGTCGCCGGTGAAAATGGAGGACGTCCAGGCGCCCGCCGGTCCCGTGATCACCAGTTTTTGCTGGGCGATGAACGCCGGGTTAGTGCCGAACTGGTAGGCGAAACTGAGGGTGGTGGGCGCGACAGCGGTGGTGCCGGTCCCGCCGCCGCCACCTCCGCCAACGACCATGCTCACGTTGACCGTGCCGGACTGCGAGCCAACCTGGACCTGAATCGTACCGCTGTAGGTGTTTGCCGCCAGTCCGGCCGGATTGGCGAAGACTGTGAAGCTGACGGACCCACCAGGCGAGACGACGTTACTGACCGGCTGCGAGAAGGACAGCCCGGCGGGGAGGCTGCCGGAGAGGGAGATGTTCCCGCCGACGTTGCTGCCCACTGTGACAGTCTGGCTGAGTTGGCTGCCGTTCAATGCCGCGTTGAAAGTGACGGGATTCGGATTGATGGTCAGGCCGGCCGAATTACCGCCATTCACGGTGAGGGTCACGTTCACCGCGCCCTGCTGAGCGCCGGAGAAATCACTGATGATCGCCTGGCCGGTATACGTGCCTTGCGTCAAGGATGCGACTATGCTGGAGAGACTCAGCGTGAAACCGCCTGAAGTCACCGGGACGCTAAAATTGGTACCACCGCCGCCGCCGTTCGAAGTGCCGAGCAGCCACTGATTGCCGGTGCTGGTGAGGTTGACGTTATAACTGGACGTTCCGCTGGTGGTGCTCACCGAAATAAACGTACTCGCGAATGTGCCGCTACCGGACGTATAGCTCCACTGGACGCTGGCTGGATTCACGGTCCAGCTTCCATTGCCGCCGCCAGTACCGACGTTGAGGTTCACGTTGATGATCAGCGGCGTGCCCGTGGATGGCGTTACGGTAATACTGCCCTGGTAGGTAATCCCGGAAGTCAAATTGGCCGAGTTAGCGAACAAGGTGATGGTGGCGCCTCCGCTCGAGCTGATAGAACTGGTGGAGATCGATTGGACGCTGAGCCAGGTGCCGCTGGTGACACTCACTGTAATAGAGATGGGGGTGGCACTGGAGGTTGTGACGTTGACGGCGCCGGTGGTAGTGCTATTGGCGGCCGCGAACAGGGTAACGGGGTTCGCGGAGGCAGTCAGGACGTTGCTACCACCGCCGCCACCGCTGCCGGTGCCGTTAAAAGTCACGGTAATCGTCACCGGCCGTACACGCAGCTGGTGCGGACGGCGTCAGGGTGACTGTCGCCGAGTGCGAGCCCCCCGCTTAACCCGGCGGTGCTGGCCTGGAACGTCAAGGCTCGCGGGTGTGGCGGTGGTGTCCGCGCCGACACCGTCAGCCAATGCTGGGATCCCCGAGCCGGTATACGCTGGGGGGACCGATCGTGTAGGTGATTTCCGTCGTCGGCGACGCGGAACTAGTCACGAAGGCGGTGTTGGATCCGGTAGACCCAATGGTCACAGTGGAGGGGACCTGCAATGTCTGCGACCATCCGGCCGCTGTCATCAGCAACGAAAGTACAAGGAGAATTGCAAGGTTCTTGAGAAGTTTGTGTGCGGCGTCCATGATTTGTCCTCGGCAAGTCGATCATACAACAACGGCTGTTTGAATAACAGACCCGTTGCTCTGCTTCAACATTACAACAAGGGAGATACGGACGCGGCGAATCTTATCGTAACCCTATTTAAGAATTTTGAAAAGATTGCTGTAATCGTCCGTCCACAAACGCACGGTCCTTTTGGAATCGAGCGGTGCGGAGTTAGTGAGCAAATCCCCCTTAAATCCAGTTGCGGGCGATGTAATGAGCACCCACGTGGCGCCAAAAACATCCTGCGTGTCGTCGTCTTCGGTATCTACCACGCGGGCGATCTTCTGCGTGGCATGCACCTCTCCCTCCAGCACCGGCTGGAGGTTCAAGTAACGATTCGAAATGTGTACGGCGAGAATACCATCCGGCCGGAGGTGACGGAAATAGAGATCCATGGCCTCTTTGGTGAGAAGGTGGACCGGGATGGAGTCGCTGGAAAACGCGTCCACGGCCAGGACGTCGAAGTTCTGCGGGTGGCCATCCTTCAATTCCTGCTCCAGGGAAAGGCGAGCGTCGCCCATGGCGACATCCAATTTAGCTTTGCAGTCCGCCAGGTAGAAGAACTCTTTCCTGGCCAGTTCCAGGACCAATGGATTGATCTCGTAGTATCTTATATAATCGCCGAGGCGCCCGTAGGCCGCGGTGGTGCCGGTGCCCAGGCCGATGACGCCGATGCGAACCGCGCCGGCCTGTTGCTTCTCGCGGATGGCGAGCCCGACGCCGGTATTAGGACCGTAGTAGGTGGTGGGCAGGTCGCGGCGCGCGATATTGAGATACTCTTCGCCGTGATTGATGGTGCCGTGGGTCAGCGTACGGGTGGCTTCCAGGGAACCCGGATCGCCGCTATCCTTAACTTTCAGCCCGCCGTAGAAATTGCGCACTAAGACGCGAGATCCGCTGACCATTTGTTTGATTTGCCAGCCGACATAGCCCGCGAGCGCCAGGGTCAAAACGGCGCTGACGACAACGCCGGGCCACCGGCGTACCCACTTAAGCTCGAGGTCCTGACGCAGCACGTAGGCGACCAAAGCCGCACAGAAGACCAGGCTGACGGGCATTTCGTACAGAGCGTTAAGAAAATGCGGGGCCAGAAGCGCAACCAGCAACCCGCCGAGCGCGCCACCGGCGGACATCATCAGATAGAAATGGGTGAGGTATTTCGGGTCAGGTTTGAGTCGGGCTAACTCACCGTGGAGGACCATGCAGCAGGTAAAGAGCCCCATGGCGAAGAGGGGGATCATGACCTTGATGGGTACGTTGCTGGTCATGTCCACGCTGACGGCGTATGCCATGCTGCCGAGGGCTACGGCGAGGAGTTGGAGGTAGGGATTACGCCGGTACCAGCCCTCGCCTTCGAAGCAGAGGATGAAGCTGAGCAGGTAAATGCTCAGCGGCAGCACCCAGAGGAATGGAATGGCCGCGACGTTCTGCGAAAGGTGATTGGTGATGGCCAGGAGCAGCACGGAAGCCACGGCGGGGAGGAGCAGCCACATCAGATAGGTCTTGCCGGTAGGCGGGACCACGGCTTGGCCCGCCGCGCCGAGTTCGGACTCCGGCTTCCTCAGTATGTTGGCCACGGACTGGTTCGACTTGATAGCCGTAAAGGCGCACAGGACGATAAAACCGCCAAAGCTCCAGCTCCACATGCCGGATTGCTGGTGGGTGGTGAAGGTGGGTTCGAACAGGGCCGGATAGCTGATGAGGGCGAACATGGAGCCGGCGTTGGAGAGCGCGTAGAGCCGGTAGGGCATGGCGCCGTGGAAGCGGCGCGCGTACCAGGCCTGCAATAGCGGTCCGGTGGTGGAGAGCAGGAAGTAGGGCAGCCCGATGCTGACGGCGAGGAGGCCGAGGATCTGCAGAGTGGGTTCGGAGGCGCCCACCGGCTTCCACGACGTGCTGGGGTAGATGGGCAGCACGGCTATGCTTGCGACCAGGAGGGCCACATGGAGGACCATCTGTACGCGCGGTTGGAGATACCGGATGACCGCGTGAGCGTAGAGATAACCGAGGAGGAGCACCATCTGGAAGAAGAGCAGACAGGTGGTCCAAACGGCGGCGGACCCGCCAAACCAGGGCAGGATAATTTTGGCTATTACCGGCTGCACCTGGAAGAGCAGGAAGGCGCTTACCAGAATCGTTAAAGCGTAAAGAATCATTAGAAAATTTCTGCTCCGGGTCCGAGGGCGGCCGGAGCGGTTCCCCTACCTTATTTATTTGTACGCGGCCACGCCGGTGACTCGTTCGCCGATCACCAGGGCGTGGATGTGGTCCGTTCCCTCGTACGTCTTGACGGACTCGAGATTGCAAAGGTGACGCATGATTGGATATTCGTCGGTAATTCCGTTGGCGCCCAGAAGGTCGCGGCTGATGCGGGCACAGTCGAGCGCCATGGCGACATTGTTCCGCTTGAGCATGGAAATGTGGGCCGGTTCGAGCTTCCCGGCGTCCTTCAGGCGACCGGCCTGGACGGCGAGGAGCTGCGCCTTGGTGATCTCGGTGATCATGCCGGCGAGTTTCTCCTGCACGAGCTGGTGCGAGGCGATGGGCCGCTCGTCGAACTGCTTGCGCAGGACGGCGTAGGAGCGCGCGGTTTCGTAGCAATCCATGGCCGCGCCGAGGACGCCCCAGCCGATACCGTAGCGCGCCTGGGAGAGACAGGATAGCGGCGCTTTGAGGCCTTTAGCGGCGGGCAGACGGTCAGCTTCTTTGACGCGGCAATCGGCGAAGGAGAGGCTGGAGGTGACGGAGGCGCGCATGGACCATTTGCCGTGGATGTCCGAGGTGGCGTAGCCGGGCGTGCCGCGCTCCACCAGGAAGCCGAAGAGGCCCTCCGGGGGAGCGCGCCCAGACGACGGCCACATCGGACACGCTGCCGTTGGTGATCCAGGTTTTCTCGCCGTTGAGGATCCAGCAATCGCCGTCGCGGCGGGCGGTGGTGCGCATGCCGGCGGGATTGGATCCGAAATCGGGCTCGGTCAGGCCGAAGCATCCGATGGCTTTGCCGCTCTGCAGGGCGGGGAGCCACTTCTGCTTCTGCGCCTCGCTGCCGTAGGTGAGGATGGGGTACATGACGAGCGCGCCCTGAACGGAGACGAAGCTGCGCACGCCGGAATCGACGCGCTCGAGTTCCTGCATGACGAGGCCGTACTCGGTATTGCTCATACCGGCGCAGCCATAGCCTTCGAGGTTGGCGCCGAGGAAGCCGAGGTCGGCCATTTCCGGTACGATCTCGGCGGGGAAGCGCCCGTCGCGGAAGCAATCGCGGATCAACGGCTGAATGCGTTCCTCGGCAAACCGCCGCGCGGTGTGCCGCACCATCAACTCCTCTTCACTGAAGAGGGAATCGACGCAAAAATAGTCTACGCCCCGAAATGCCATTTTGAAATCTTTCCTACCTATTTGAACACGGTACGGGCGGGAGATGCGGTAGGGATCACCGGGAAGGCTTCTTCACCGCAGAGACGCTGAGACGCTGAGGAAGCGCAGAGAAGGCATTGGGGAGATGTGATTTGGAGGGAAGGCGGGGGAGGCAGGCGAAACCGCCTGCCCCACCACGGCAAACACATTACGGATAGAGACCGCGGACGCGGCAGGCTTCGGCGACACGCGAGACGCCGAGCATATTAGCGGCCAGGCGCATATCTACCTTTTTATCGAGGTGGATCTTGAGGACGTCGGCGAACGAGCGCTTCATGATTTTTTCGAGCTTGGCGTTGACGTCCTGCTCGTCCCAGAACAGGTGATTTTCGTCCTGCACCCATTCGAAGTAGCTGACGGTGACGCCGCCGGCGTTGCACAGGATGTCCGGAATCAGGAAGACTCCCTTTTGAGTGAGGATGCGATCGGCTTCCGGGGTGACGGGGCCGTTGGCCGCCTCGCTGACGATGCGCGCGTGCACGGCGTGCGCGTTCTCTTCGGTGATGGCGTTTTCGAGCGCGGCAGGCACGAGGATTTCGCATTCGAGCGCCAGCAGTTCGGCCGGCGTAATCGAGGTGGCTTCGGGGAAGCCTGCCAGACGTCCGGTGCGGGTCTTGTAGGCGACTACCGCGGGAATGTCCAGGCCCTTCGCGTTGAAGATGCAGCCCGAGGTGTCGCTGACCGCCAACACTTTGGCGCCCGCTCCGTGGAACAGCTCGGCGGCGATGCCCCCGGCGTTGCCGAAGCCTTGCACCACAACACGCGCACCCGCCATGGGGATGCCCAGGTGCTCGCAACTGCTGAGCGTGGTGTAGAAGACGCCGCGTGCCGTGGCTTCATTGCGCCCCAGTGATCCGCCGATGGAAAGCGGCTTGCCGGTGACGACGCCGTGCACCGGATACCCCTTGTTCATGCTGTAGGTGTCCATGATCCACGCCATGATCTGCGGGGTGGTGTAGACGTCGGGCGCCGGGATGTCCTTCTCGGGTCCGATGATGGGCAGAATGGAGGTCGCATAACGCCGGGTAAGGCGTTCGAGCTCTCCCATCGACAATTCTTTCGGGTTGCAGGTGACGCCGCCCTTGCCGCCGCCGTAGGGGATATTGACGACCGCGCACTTCCACGTCATCCACGTGGCGAGAGCTTTGACTTCATCCATAGTCACGTTGGGGTGGAAGCGTATGCCGCCCTTGGCCGGACCGCGCTGGGTGCTGTGCTGCACGCGGTAGCCTTCGAAGCGGATGACCTTCCCGGTGTCCATGCGGACGGGGACGCTGACACAAAGAATGCGCTCCGGATATTTGATTCTTGCCCGGATGCTGTCGTCGAGCCCGAGCGCGTTTGCCGCCAGGTCGAAGTTCTCCAGTGCTACGTCATATGCGTTCAATGGTTTTGTTGCGGTTGCTAACATGGCAGACCTCAATTCGGATGTTCAGACTCGGTAGAGTCTTTTCCAATCAAAGCGTAGTCCCGCGCAGACACCACGTCAAGGGGGTGCTTACGATTTATTTGTGGCCGCGCGGACGGGCCCAAGCTGTTTCATACTGTATGCAAAGCCATGCGGAACTACGACAATTTCATCAACGGAAAATTTGTTTCCTCCACGGGACGCGAGCGGATCACGTGCACTAATCCGTCCACCGGGGAGGCGATCTGCACCGTTCCGGAGAGCACTCCGGCGGACGTGGAGGCGGCCATCGCGGCGGCCACGGCGGCCCAGAAACTGTGGGCGCGGCGGCCGGCGGTGAAGCGCGCGGAAGCGCTACGCGCCATCGCGACGAAGATTCGCGAGAACGTGGAGCCGCTGGCGCACCTCATCACGGAAGAGCAGGGGAAGACGCTTGGCCTCGCGCGAGTGGAAGTAGCATTCACCGCGGACTACATGGATTACATGGCGGAATGGGCGCGCCGCATCGAAGGCGAGATTCTGGAGAGCGACCGGCCGGGCGAAACGATTCTGTTGTTCCGCCAGCCGATCGGCGTGATCGGCGGAATTCTGCCGTGGAACTTCCCTTTCTTCCTGATTGCGCGCAAGGCGGCTCCGGCGCTGGTCACGGGGAACACGATCGTGATTAAGCCGAGCGAAGAGACGCCCCACAACGCGGTGAAGTTCTGCGAGCTGATGGCGCAGACGGACCTGCCGCCGGGGGTGATCAACGTGGTCCACGGGCGCGGGGCGGCGGCGGGCAAAACGCTGTGCACGTCGCCGAAGATCGGCATGATCAGCTTCACGGGCAGCGTGGAAACGGGGTCGGCGATCATGGCGGCGGCTGCGCCCAACATTACGAAGCTGAATCTGGAACTGGGCGGAAAGGCGCCGGCGATCGTGATGGCGGACGCCGATATTGCGATGGCGGTGAAGGCCGTGACAGCGTCGCGCGTAATCAACAGCGGGCAGGTGTGCAATTGCGCGGAGCGCATCTACGTGGAGCGGAACATCGCCGATGAGTTCACGGAGAAACTGACGATTGCGATGGAGGCCACGCGCTGCGGCAATCCACTGGTGGACCATTCGGCGGAATATGGGCCGCTGATCAATCAGGCCGGCTTCAACAAGGTGGAATCGCTGGTGCGCGGCGCGGTGGCCGCTGGGGCGACGCTGGTTACGGGCGGCAAGAGGCACGAGTTGGAAGGCGGCTACTATTACCGGCCGACCGTGCTGGCGGATTGCCGGCAGGACATGGAGATCGTACGCAAGGAGATCTTCGGTCCGGTGATTCCGGTGGTGAAGTTCGACGATCTGGATCAGGCGATCGACTTCGCGAACGATTCCGATTACGGGCTGACGTCGAGCATCTACACGCGCGATTTAAATACGGCGCTGCGCGCGTGCCAGGAGATCCGCTTCGGCGAGACTTACATCAATCGCGAGAATTTCGAGGCGATGCAGGGTTTCCATGCGGGCGTGCGGAAGAGCGGTATCGGCGGCGCGGACGGGAAGCACGGGCTGTACGAGTTCACGCAGACTCACGTGGTTTATATGCAGCGTGGGTAACTCCTCGGATTGGACAGGCCAGGAGGCCAGGAGGCCTGTCCTACACCTCCAAGACGATGCCGCGCACGGGGAGGCCGGTGGCTCGCTGTAGTGCCAGCGCGTAGATCTGCACTTGGGCGACGTTGCGCTTCTCGCGGCGATCCGTTTTGTAATCGATCACCGTCCAGCATGCGCCGTCGGACCAGGCAAAATCGATGCGGCCGTCCACCAGCGTGCCGTCGTCGAGGCGCACCATCACGGGCAGTTCTCGATAGCGCTTGGCTTCGGCCGGCACTGCCAGCGCCGGGTGCGCGAGGGCGGCGCGTGCCGCTTCCATCGCAGCGGAGCGCTCGAATTCGGTGGCGCCGTGGCGGCGGGCCCAGATCGTGGCGAGCGATTCCACATCCTCCTCGGGAACGATGCTGCAAGATATCGTGCACCAGGCGCCCGAACTTCCGGCCTCCAGGACGGCCCGGGGCGACCGGAAGCGTGATCGTCTCCACCGGAACGGGCGCTCCGGCATCGCGTCCCAGCGTCTCGGCGATGGTGGTGCGGAAGCTCGGCACACTTCCGCGCTCGATGCGGGCGGCGCGGCGGTCGCTCCATTCCTGGTGGAGGCGCAAGCCTTCGGCGGCCTGCTCGGGCGTACCCTTAAGGACGTCCTCGTGTTCCACACCATCGTTCCGCACGGCGTGGAGGGCGAGCACGGCGGGGTCGAACCACACTACCTGGTGCGCACCCGCCTTGGGAGTGTGCAGGCCCGGCTTGACCGACACTTCTTCGGACTGGTCCGGCGGACGATTCAAGACGGTGGTCGCGCCGAACTTGGGACATCCTGGCGCCGGCGCGCCAATCCGCCAACGATCCTTGTGCGGATAAAGCGCGTCGTGTAGCGGGCTCAACCATCCGCCGGCGCGCTCCTCTTCGCCGATGGCCGCGACCACGAGGAGATCGCGGGCGCGCGTGGCCGCCACGTAAGCGACGCGTAGCGCTTCCTCTTCATCCGCCTTGGCTTCGCTCCCGGCGGCGTCCAGCAGTTCCCACGGCGCGCACCACAACAGGCGCTGCGCGCAGAGGCTGCGTTCGGGGTCGCAGGTACGGTCGGCGCCCTGCGGTCCGGTGAGCTTCGCGGTGAGATCGGCCAGAATGACAACGGGGAATTCCAGGCCCTTGGCCTTATGGACGGTCATCAACTGCACGCCGCCACCCTCCTGCTCCAGCACCGGCGCTTCGCTGGTGTCGGAGCCATCGTACTCGCTTTCCAGATATTCCACGAAAGCGCGGAAAGAGGTGGCGGCGCCGCTGGCTTCGAAGCTGCGCGCCAGGTCCGTGAGGCGGTAGACATTGGCCAGAACGCGCTCGCCGCCTTTGCGGAAAGCGAAACCGGCATGGGCGCGGGTGGCTTCCAGCAGCGCGTGGATGGTGTCCGCGACGGGGCGGTAATTGCGCACGCGATGCAGTTCGCGCAGGAGCTCGAGGCCCTGGCGAATGGGAGCGAATTCGATATCGATCTGCTCGGGCAGCTCCATCATCGGATGGAAGCGGCCGTACGCATTCTTAAAGTGCAGCAGCGTATCGTCGAGCACCGCGAAGAGGCTGCCGCGCAGCACGGCGAAGACGCTGAGCTCATCGTCGGGCCACTCGATGGCGCGCAGGGCGGTGCGCAGCGTGCCAACTTCCTCGCGTCGGTGGAAGCTCTTCGAGCCCACCAGCAGGTGAGGGATGCCGCGCGCTTCCAGGCAGCGCACATATTCCTGCGTCAGGTCGGTGCCGTAATTGGTGAAGCGGCGGAAGAGGATACAGATGTGTTCCGGGCGGACGCCGACCCAGGTTCCGGCCACGCGGTCGCGCACCTGCCAGCCGCTCTCCCGGCAGAGCCATTGAATGAAGGCCGCCACCGCGTTGGGCGAGCAGGCGTCGATCTTCACGTTGGAGAGATTGCGCGTGCCATAAGGGAATGGCATGGGCAGCGCGACGATAGCGGGCTGATCGGGCGGACCCTCGACGCCGCCCTCCAGCGGCAGATAGTTGTCGATGCTGTTTTCGAACGCGGCGTTGACGAAGCTTTGGATACCCTTGGTGGACCGTGTGCTGCTGGTGAGAGAGCGCGCGCCGGCACCATCGCCGCGCAGGCCCTGGCAAATGCGATGGAACAGGCGGGCGTCGGCGCGGCGGAAACGATAGATGGATTGCTTCGGATCGCCCACCACGTAGAGCTTGCCGGGCGCGGGCTGCGCCTTGCGCCAGTCATGCTCGGTGGAGTCGCCGGCGGCAAGCAGTAGCAGGATTTCGGCCTGCAGCGGATCGGTGTCCTGGAATTCGTCCACGAAGATGCGCTGATAGACACGCTGTAGATCTGCGCGCGCGCCATCGTGGCGCAGCAGGTCGCGGGCGCAGAGCAGAAGGTCCATGAAATCTAGCTGGCCGGCGCGGCTTTTTTCCTGCTGATAGAGGCCGACCACTTCCCAGAGTTCATCACGCAAGTGGGCGGCGAGATCGGCGTCGGCGACCTGGCGGAAGGCTTCGATGGAAAGCTTCAACTCTTCCCACGCGGCACAGAGTGCGTCGCGGCCTTTGACCCAGCGCATCTCGGTGGGCAGGCGGAGCAACTCGCTCTCGATGCGGTCGGAATCCGCGAGTCCGGCCTCGCGGGCGCGCTGTACCCGGAGGACGAATTCGCGCAACGGGCGGAAGGCCTCGGGCGATGGTCCGCCGCGCGAAGGGACGCGCAGGGTTGCCTCGGCGGAATTGATAAGGGCCGCCATGTGGGCGTCGCGGGCGAAGGGGCGCTTGTCCCAGGGCGCATCGAAATCGCGCCATTCGGCCAAGTTCCATGCGGCTTTGCGGAGCTCGTCGAGCGGCTCGCCCTCGTCGCGGTCGGCGCGCCAGGCGAGTCGCGCAAGGGCGCGGGAGAGCGCGGGGGAGCATGCCGAGAGGCGGCGCTCGATCCAACGGCGAAAGACGCCGGCGAAGACGCGCAGGGCGTCAGGCTGGGCGAGTTCCTGGAAGACCGGGTCGATGCGCGCTTCCACGGGACGGCGGCGGAGCAGTTGCGCGCAGAAGGCGTGTATGGTGCCGATGAAGGCGCGGTCCAGGCTGCGCGCAGCTTCGGCGAGACGTTCCTGGACGGCGGGGTCAACTTCGCGCGCGCGGCGGCGTTCCAATTCGTGACGGACGCGCAGTTTCATGTTGCCGGCGGCAGCGTGCGTGAAGGTGACTGCCACGATGGTTTCCACCGGCGTGCCCGCGGCGATGACCTCGACGATGCGGTTCACCAGGGCCGTGGTTTTGCCCGTTCCGGCGGAAGCTTCCACCACCCAACTGCGGTCGAGGTCGGAGACGGGAGTCATACGGCGCCCTTGGGGGTGGGGTGGGGCGGACCCCCCGGTCCGCGCGGGTCCCCCTGGACCCGCTGTTCGGGGGCGAAGGCGTCACCTCCCATGCGAAGCAAGCCGACGAGGGCGTCGGCTGCGGACCAGGGGGTCCGCCCCACCTTTGGAACGGTTGTCATTTCCAGCCTCGCAGTTCTTTCAAGCTTTGCAGCTCGGCTTGCGATTTTTCCTTGACGCGCTCCTCTTCGTAGGGGCCGCAGACGGGCAAGTACTCGCAGTTCTTGCAGCCGTCTTCGCGCGGAGCGGCGGGGAGCGTGCCGTTGACGATGGCCCCGTTGATCACCTCGAGCACGTGCTGTGCGCGACGGCGCGTCCAATCGTGCAGAGGAACATCGATCGCGGTGTAATTCTGCGCGATGGTGGAATAGTAGAGACGGCCGACGGACACGGGCTCGCCCAGCATCGCTTCGGCGGCCAGCGCGTAGAGCGTAGGCTGGAGCACTTCGCCCTTGCCCACGGTCTCCGGACGCGGATCCGGAATGCGGCCGGTCTTATGATCCACCACGCGCAGCATGCCGCCGGCGCGGCGCTCCACGAGATCGATGGAGCCCTGCAATTGAAAGCCGCCGTTGATCATCACGGCTTCCCTGCGGCTGCGCGGATCTCGGCCCGCGGGGTTCTTCAGGCCGAAGCTGAGCTCGTAAAATTCCGGGGTCCAATCGGCTTCCAGCAGCGCCTTCTGTTGCAGCCAGCCGCGAAGGTCGGCGCGCAGCGACTGTACTTCGGCGCGCCAGATTTGTGGAATGGCCGGCGCCAGATCGGCCTCCGCGCGCGCCGCCTCCACCTGCAAAATGGCGTCGAGCCGTTCGAGCGCGGCTGCGAGATTTTCGCTGTTGACCGGCACCAGGCCGGCCGCCGCGAGATCGCGCAGCAGTTCGAACTGCACCGCATGATAGAGACTGCCGCGGTCCGCCGGGTCCATGCGCTGTATGCCCGCGGGGCGCTCGGCGGGACGCAGTCCGAAAATGCCGCGCAACGCGAGTCGATAAGGACAGCGGGCGTACTGCTGCAGCAGCGAGGGCGACCACGCGCGCTCCGTCAATCGGTATTCCTTAAGCGCGTCGTTGCCGATCTCCTCGATGAATAGGCCGTCAGCCGCCTTCCACGGCTTATGCCAGCGCACCCAACGCGCACGCAGGGACGGCACGGCGCGCCCCGGTAGACTTTTCAGATACTCGCCAGAACCCTTGACCAGCGGGGCCAGGGTGGCAAGATCGAATTCCGCGTCGTCGATCGCATCGGCTGGGTCGGGCGGCGCAGGCCAGCCGATGCGTGTGCGAGTGGCGGAGCGGGCGCGCGCCTCGAATTCGCGCACCTCGATTTCCGGTCCGCCGGCCGCGCGATGGGCCGCGAAGGCGTAGAATGACGGCACACGCAAACGGCCGGTCAACAGATCGAGCCGCGAGAAAGAGAGCGTGAATTGCTCGATGGCGCAGGCGGCGGCGATGCGCAGCAACTCGGTATCTTCCGCCCGCAGTTCGACGCCGAGCGACTGGCGTTGCGCCTGAAGCAGCAGCGGATCTTCGGCCGGCGGCCGCGGGAACAATCCCTCATTCACGCCCGGCACGAAGACGCAGCGGAAGGCCATGCCGCGCGCCTCTTCGATGCCGCCCACCCACACCTTGCCGTAGCGCGACTCCTTGGGCGCGGCGGTCAGCGATCCGAGGCGCGGACCGATCACCAGCAGCACTTGACCGAGACCCACGGGACCGATGGCGGACATGGGCTCGAGCTCTTCCAGCAGCGCCGTGACGCGCTCCGGTTCGCGCAGCGTGAATTCGGCCAAATCGGACAGTGCGGCAATCCACTCGCCCCATGTGGCGCGCTCGAGAAGGGCGGCCAGGCGGCCGATCACGGGCAGGGCAAAGTCGCGCAGATTCTCCAGGGATGCAATCCGGCGCTCCAGGCGCGCTCGCTCGCCTTCGTCCTCCTCTTCGCGATAGCGGCGGTGCAACTCTTCGCGCAGACCGCTAAGTCGCGTTTCCCAGCGGTCGGGTCCGCCGATAACGGCGGCGTCCACCAGGAGGCGTTCCCAGGCCGCGGGCGTGCGCGGTTCCTCGTCCTCGGGCATTTGGCCGAGCGAGAGATACTCGGCGAAACGCGAGGCGGAGAGGCGCTCTTCGGCGCAGTGCAGCAGGGCGAGAAAACTGCGCCCGGCCACGTCGGGACGCCGCGAGCCGCGCGTGCAGTGGACCGGAATTCCGGCGCGGCGCAAGCCTTCCACCACGAGCGGCTGATAGCGTTCCGGTGAGCGCACGGGGATGGCGATCTGGTCGTAGGGCACGCCACGATCCACGGCAGCACCGATCCGGCGCGCGATCTCCACGCACTCCAGGGCTTCGCCGGACGTAGAAAAGATAGCCACGCTGCCGTCTTCGCCGCGCGGCGGGACGGAGTCGCCGGACAAGAGATATCGCTGCAGCGATTCGAGGGATGTTTGCGGCGGTGCTTCGCCGGGAGCGAGTCGCAGATCGAGATGGGCGCGGGCGGTATTCAGAATGAGGGTGAGCAGCTCACGTTCCGAGCGTGTGCGCGGCGCCAGATCGAGCGCGACCACGGCCCTTTCGCGAAGCTGCGCGGCGGTTCCGAGACGCGCCAGTTCGACGCGCGTGGCGTGGTCGGCGAACCCGCGCGCGGCAAGCTCGTCCTGATAGGCGCCGAGGAGCAGCGCCAAGTCCGCGCCCGATTGGCCGCACTCGCGGAGTTGGTGGAGCGGGACGGCGTTGAGGCGCAACTCTTCGAAAGTATCGGCGAGGGCGCGCGGGAATCCCGGGAAGGCAGCGACGGGGTCGAGGTAGCTCAATTTGCCGGCGCCGACCGCCTCTTGCGTGACGCGCGCGGCCAGCGCTTCGCGGACGATGCGGCCCACCGGCACCAGCCCGCGGCGATTGAGCTCGGCGCCGGAAAGTTCCAGGACCAGCTCGCGGAATGCCAGGCGGTGCACGCCGATCAGGGCGTCGCCGCAAGCTTCGAGAGCGACTTCGTCGGCGGCCTCGCGCACCGGCGCCAGCACCAGCACCTGACCCCACTGCACCCACTCGGCCACGAACTCCGCGGCGCGCGCACGCAGCTCTGAATAGCGGTCCATGGTGCCGGAATATTCAGGCTAGCATCTCTCAGAGTGCCAACAGTGCCTCACCGCAGCTCCGCCCGCAGCTTTTCCAGAAAACGATGCACCTGCTGTGAATTGTCCAACCGGTAATGCGCCCGCGTGGGGCCAGAACCGCCGACACGAATTCCCACTCCGCGCTGGGGCAAGGCGGCGAACGCGGCTTCATCGGAGAGATCGTCGCCGACGTAAACCGGCAGCACCCGCTCGGGTTGCCGCGCCAGTTCCTTGCGAACCGCCATGCCCTTATTGGACACGCCGCGCGGCGCGATTTCCCAGACGCACTTGCCCGGGGCAATCCGCAGATCGCCGTTCCATGGTTCCAGGGCGCGATAAACGCTCTCCGCAGCCATGCTGCGAACCTCCTCCGGGGCGCCCCGGTAATGCACCGCGAGGGTGTACTGCTTGTCTTCGATCCACACCGCGGGGAGCGGCGGCAAGGTGGCGGCCAGAACCTCCTTCACGCTGGCGATGGGGCTTGGCCGCCGCGGACGCGGCAGGCAGCGCCGCTCCCATCCGTAAAGACCCAGGTACCGCGCCGCGGGCACACGCACCCGGGCGCGAATGTCTGCGCGGCGGCGCGCGCTGATCACCCACAAGCGGAGCCGCGGATTGGACGCTAGTTCGCTCAATGTCCGGCGCAGATCCGGGTGCACGCGGACCATTTCCGGACGGGGCTGTATGGCCGCCAGCGTACCGTCAAAATCCAGAAAGAGGGCGATCATGCGACTGGTGGCTAGCCGCGCCGCAATGTCATTCCAGCACGCGAAGAGGGGTCGCATGGCCTCTCACGCTCCTTTGGCCACCCAGGCGGGACCAGGTTGCGCCGCGTAATCTCGCGCAGTCTCCCTGGACTTTCCTCCAGGGATAACTCCCGGACCCTCAAACGGCTCCGGAAATGTGCGCACCAGCGGCGGCTCCGCTTGCGTCCGCACCGCGCACAATTCGCCAATCAGGTTGGCCGCCCAGCGATAGATATTCCTCTCGCGCACCACCGCACGCATGCGCCGCATGCGCTCCCGGCACTCGCGCGGCGCCATCTCGAGGGCGCGGCGGATGGACTCGGCAAGTTCGCCGGTGTCGTACGGATTGACTATCAGCGCGTCGGTGAGTTCGTGGCACGCACCTGTGAAGCGGCTCAGGATGAGCACGCCGTGGTCATCCTCGCGCGCCGCCACGAATTCCTTGGCCACCAGGTTCATGCCGTCGTGCAGCGAGGTGACCATGCAGAAGTCGGCGGTGCGGTAGTAGGGCAGGATTTCGCTGTGGCTGTGCTGCCGCTTGAGCAATACGATGGGCTTCCAGTCGCCGGTCTGGAAGCGGCGATTGATGCGCTCCGCCTCGCTTTCCACCTCGCGAATCAGGTCGTGATAGCGCGCAATTTCGGTCCGGCTCGGCGACGCGATCTGGATGAACGTGAACTGCCGGCGGTACGATGGACAATTCTCCAGGAAGGCTTCGATCCCCCGGAACCGCTCTGGAATGCCCTTGGTGTAGTCGATACGGTCCACCCCCACCCCCATGTAGGAAGCGCGCACGCCCAGGCGTTCCAACAGCGCGGCGCGTTCGATGTGCGGCAGTTCGGCCGGGCTCGCGGCGGAGTCCACCCGGTCTGTGGCTACGCTGATCGGGAATGGACGCACTTGCGTGAGGTGGCCGGCGCGGTTGACGGCAAAGTGCTCCCACTCGATGCGCGTTTCCAGCGTACGGTCCACGGTGTTCAGAAAGTTGTTGCAGTGTGCCTGAATGTGAAAGCCAATCAGGTCCGCGCCAAGCAGCCCCTCCAACAGTTCGTGCTGCCACGGGCAGATCGCGAAGGCTTCGGGATTTGGCCAGGGGATGTGCCAGAAAATGGCGACGCGCGCGTCGGGGCGCTGTTCCTTAATCATCGCGGGAAGCAGCGCGAAGTGGTAGTCCTGCAACAATATGACGGGGCTGCTCTCCGGCGCGATCTCTTCCAGCAAAGCCATCGCGAATTTCCGGTTGACGTCGCGGTAGTGGCGCCAGTCTTCGGCACGGAACGAGGGCCGCGTGTGGGCGATGTGGCAGAGCGGCCAGAGGCCTTCGTTGGCGAATCCATAATAAAAGCCGCGTTCCTCTTCCGGCGTGAGCCAGACGCGCCGCAGCGTATATTGCGGATGGTCCGGCGGCACCCGGACATGGTCGAACGCATCCACCGTCTCCCGGTCCGCGTCGCCGGTGCCCTGCGCGATCCAGGTTCCGTCGCAGGCGCGCAGAATCGGTTCCATCGCGGTGACCAGTCCGCTGGCGGGCATCACGCTCTCGATGCCGCCGGACCCGTGGTGATGCTCATAAGGCTCGCGATTGGAAACCGCGAAGAGCCGCGTGCCCCCAAGCCGCCCTTCCACGAAAACCTTGAGGCGTTCGGTGGTCCACGTGGCCTCCGCCGTATCGCGCAGGCGCGCCTCTTCCTGCGCGGCGGCGCGCGCCGCGGTAAGACTGGTGGCGAGTTGCGTCACCTCACGGGCCAGCGGCTCGAAATCGCCGGCAGGCGTGACGGGGCCGGCATTCTTACCGGAGCGCATATCGCGTAGCCATTGCGTCATGTGGTGCATGGGACGCCGCACGCTCAATCGCACGAAGAGTAACGTGATGGCGAAAATAACTACCGTCTGCACCGCCACGCCGAGCAGTGCGCGCCCCCACAGGGCGGCGGTTCGCGTGTCGATATACTGCGTATCGTGTACGATCGCCAGCGCTCCGGCGACGGTGTCCCCGCTACGTAAGGGAACCGCGGCGACGTGGATCGGCTGGCCCGCCGCGCTGAGAAACTCCCCGCCGGCCCATCCCTTCCGCACCGCCTGCAACACCGATGGCGGGGTGCGCCCGAGCAAGACCGCCAATCCCGTGCTGGCCGCCAACTGCCTGCCGGCAGCATCGTACGCGGCGGCACCGGCGACGGTCTCGCGATCTTTAAACCGTTCCACCAGTTGTTGCAGTTCGAAATACGAGTTCTCCGCGAGCAGCGGCTCGGCCGCCCGCGCCAAGCTGTCCCCCTGCATGAGCGCATGCTGCTCCAGATCACGCCGCATACTCTGTGTCTGCGCGCGAATCTGGTAGAACGCGAAAGCCAGTGAAACGGCCGCGACACTGAGAATGAGAGAGGCGCTGAGGCGTGATGTCAATCGCATGCGATCCTACTTACCTCGAAGATTTTCTTGCTCATGTATCTTAGACGTGCGCCACTTGGCGCGCTCGTACGATGAACCGCTGCGGCGCCGCACCCACGTAACGGAACGGGTAGCAGGTAACCAGGGTCAAAGACCGGTCCGTCGTAGCTTTTAGTGAGGCGGTGTCCGACGGATTCACTACCGCGGTCCACTCGACCACGTAACGGTATAGCCCAATTGGAGTTTGCAGTGTGACGTTATCGCCGGCCCGAATCTGGCGCAGCGGACGGAAAAATGTGTCGCGGTGCGCACTGAGCACCACGTTGCCGTTCTGTCCCGGATCCGCTGTTTCCGGGATCCGGCCTACTCCACCGCTCAGCGTTCGGCTGTCGCTGCCCTCCAGCACAATCGCCGATAACTGCAAGCGCGGGATTTCCAGGCGGCCGACGAGACTGCCCGGCGCCCGGTGCGATTTCTGCCGCAGGGCAGGCACAGGGACCGTGCGCGTGCCGTTGGACCGGAGGGCTTCATCCAGGCGACGGTTTTCCGCCGCCTGGTAGAAGCATCGCTCCAGATACGCTCCCGCACAGAGACTGCAGAGGAGCGCTCCGGCGAACCAGAACGCGTATTGCACACGGCCCAGATGTGCGAATCCGCGCATAGTTAGGATTTGCTCCCGGCACGCAGGGTGGCCATCCGAATCGAAGCCGCTATGCCCAGGCAGCCCAAGCCAAGCAGGCCGAGGGCGGCCGTGTTCCCCGCAGTCTGCGGCATTGCAGGCTCGGCCGGCGGAGGAGTGATGTCTTTGGGGGCGGCCGGTTGTTGTTCCGGCGCGGGCTGCGGTTCAGACGCTACCGGGGCGGGAGGAGGTTCAGGCGCGGCAGCCACCTCTTCGCTTTCAGTAGGGACCGTGCGGTCTGCACTCCCCGTAGTCGGCTCCGTCACCGGCGCGGGAGTCTCGACCGGTGCGGCAGGCGCGGCGGCCGGCGTATTCGACTCGGCCAGCACAGGCACGTTCTGCTTCACCGCTTGTGAAATCTCTCTCGCGCGCTCTCTGGGATAGGCGAACTCCTGCCCGATCGTGTCTCCGGGATAGAACCATGCGCGAACCGGCTCCGGACCGCCGCCAGGCATCTCGTAGAAGCTGAGAATCGTCTTATCCGCGGGATCCATCCGCTGCTTGGCAATTGCCAGGTTGGTGGAATAAACGTGATTCTCTTCCGCGTTCATGATCTGTACGATATGGCGGTCAGCTGGCGATTCCATCAGCTTGAAGACATATTTCCCGGGCGGCAGCACCGCGCCGGGCACTTCGATCGACTGCGAAGTGGTTATATAGGTTTTCTTATTCCATGCATCGGCGTTGGCGCTTGTTGCGGCGCTCGTCAAAAGCAGGCCGCCGAACATACACATGTAAGTCCAGTGATAGTGCTTCATAAGATTCAAGACCTCCAACGCGGCTTACTGGTGCAGATGGCATGCCAACCTCGAAGAAGCAACGTGTTGCACGTACTTTGTGCCCGTCCGCACTGATTTCCCAAGTTCAGGTGTGAAAAATTTCCTCGATTCGCAGCGTCGGGACCGCTACCGGTGCGCAACCGGGATCACGAAGCGTAGCGCGGTGTGAGTGGAAGAGTACGACGCGACCTTGGTGTCCTTGAGGCCAGCAGCGCGGCCGGCCTCGATCACCTCGATTTCTCGTATGGGTGGAACGCCTTTGGGGTAAACTACCCAAAGCGCGCCGGCGGGCTTGA
The DNA here is from genome assembly GCA_963805775.1 of uncultured Solibacteraceae bacterium. GTDB lineage: Bacteria > Acidobacteriota > Terriglobia > Bryobacterales > Bryobacteraceae > Solibacter. The sequence goes on from CAWDWK010000061.1 coordinate 138,655, forward strand.
GGCCGGTGGCGAGTTTCGGAACTTGGGCCAGCGCCTCGCGCCCAGGCGCGGCGAAGAAGATCAGATCCACTTTGGTCTTCCCCGTGACGATTCGGACATCACGCAATTCCTGAAGGAACGCGCGATCAAACTCGCCCGCGAGGCGGACCGTCAGTCCAGGCTTGATGCCGAGCTTATCGGCGCGGGATGGAGGGTAGAGTATTTTCCGCGCCCACTTTTCGGCAGCGGCGCCGAGTTCCAGCGAGGCGGGACCGCCGGTGAAATTCAGGTGCAACATGCCGCCTTCTGCCGTCACGGATTGCAGGTCTTTGATGGCGATCTTGAGGCGCTCATCGCCGCGAAATAGGATGTGGTCGCTTTCGAAGTACGCTTTGCCCGCGAGCGTGCGGCCCTGATACTGCATGCGGCAATGCAGTTCCTGCCCCATATTTATTTACGGCTCGATAGTGGTGAGCTCGCCGAAGCGGTGGCCGAGATCGCGCAGCAGCCCCTCGATGCTCGCCGTGTAGCCGAAGAAGAAGCGCGCCGCGAAGCGAAAGATCACGTTGTAGATCTCGCCATCCTCCGTGACCCGCACGACGCTGCCCTCGGGTGCGGGCGCAATCTCGATGGTCCACGTACCGCCGAAGGGCAGATTCTTCTCCGCGATGCGCGTGACGCGCCGCGATGGCATTTTGTCTTCGACCAGTTCGTAGGTGACTCTGTGGCCGTGGCTGTCCTGCTCCCACCACAGCTTGCGGCCATCGCGGTCGGGCAGATTGCCGGAAGCTTTGATGTCGCTGCGCCAGTCCACGGGGCCCGCGAGAGTGAAGTAGATGGCCTCCGGTTTCTGCCGGTAGCGCGCCTGCCGCGTGGCGTGATGATCGCGCGGCAGCATGGCCCCGATCAGGGCGACGATGGCGACCAGGAGCACAAGTCCTCCGCCGATAAGATACACCCATTTCATGCAGCACCTCTCTTCAGTAAGCGATTGAGTTCTCCGGAGTCGATCATTTCCCGCGATGCCTCCGCCAGCAGTTCGAGCCCGCGGAGCGCCTGCCGGCGCTTGCGTTCGTCGAGGCGCGCGAGCACGGCGGCGACAAGCTTGGGCTCGAGCACCTTCTGCTGCTTTTTGATCCGCACGCCGGCCGCGGTGAGCAGCAGATCGACGCGGCGCCGGTCCACCGTGCTGCGCTCGCGCAAGACGTAACCGGTGCGCTGCAGCCGGTCGATGGTGAGCGACATGGTGGACGCGGTGACGCCCATGTGGCGGGCGAGGTCGAAGAGCGGGGTGGGTTGTACGTCGTCGAGATGGTCCAGGACGCTGGCCTGGTGGCCGCTCAGGATGGACTGCGTTTCCTCGTCGCGCACGTGGCGCTTGTGACAGGCGAAGTAGATTTGCGGATAGCAGCGGAGGACGGTGTCTACTTCGGACTGGGACATCGACAGGTAGTATAAGAAAGACAATTTGATTCGTCAAATCAAACTAGCATAAACGGGCCGTTGCCGTACCAAAAGGGTAAGAGTCAGTAATCTTACGTCGAAAGCGCGGCTGGCAGAAAGATAGCGCATTGAGTTTTCCACCCGCCTGTTAGCCTCACTCGAGGAGGAGACTCATGAAGCGTGTATCTTCAAGTCTGGTCGTATGGGGTGTAGTAAGTTTCCTAGGATCGTCGGCATTCGGTGCGACCATTTACAACAATCTGACGCCCAGCAATCTGATGGGCATTGCCACCCGCCCGGACATCGGTGGCGCCTTTGAAATCGAGGCCGGCGACGATTTCTTCCTGGGTTCACAAACCCTGATCACCTCAGCGACCTTTGTCGGCCTGATCGTCCCGGGCGGCGCCGGCGCGCCCAGTATCTCGGACATAGTAGCCGAGATGTATAACATCTTTCCGGTGGATTCAAATACCACGCGGACCCCTAACGTCCCAACCAGGGCTAATTCCCCATCTGATGTTGCGTTCGCTTCCAAAGACAGCGCGGCAGGCGAATTGACATTTTCGAGTTCCGTAATATCCAACAGCTTTACGGTTCTCAACACCGTGCAACCCGGCGGAATTCACCCGAGTCCCGGCCAAACTACGGGAGGCAACGGCGCGCTCACCGGCCAGGAAGTGCAAATTACTCTAACCTTCCTCACGCCTTTTAACCTGGCGGCCAGCCATTTGTTCTTCGTGCCGCAAGTGGCGCTAACCAACGGAGGCCAGTTTTACTGGCTCTCGGCGTCCCGGCCCGTCAGCGGTGCGGGAACTACCCCATTTCCCGCCGGCGTGACCGACCTGCAGGCGTGGACCCGCGATGAAATGCTCGATCCCGATTGGCTTCGCGTGGGTATGGACATCGTAGGGGGTACGACGACGCCGGCCTTCAACGCCGCCTTTTCCCTGGATGGTACGGTAGTACCCGAACCAGCCACCACTTTGGCGGTTTTGACCGGACTGGCACTAATCGCCATCCCGCGTCTTCGCCGCCGCTCATAAGTTAACCACTTAGTAACTCCAGCCAGCGCGTTACAAAGGGGAGGAGTCAAAGCGGGTGCATCTGCCGGCGTCAGGATTTCGCTATACTCCTCCCCATGCGCAGTACCCACACCAGAGCCGCCGTCCTCGCCCGCGCCCGCGGACCCGTCACCGTCGAATCGCTGCACTTCGCGGAGCCCGCCGCCGGCGAAGTCCTGCTCCGCATGGAAGCCTGCGGTTTGTGTCATTCCGATCTCTTCGTCGCCGGTCTCGAAAAGCTGCCGCTGGCGCCGCTCACGCTGGGCCACGAAGGCATCGGCAGCGTGGAGGCCATCGGATCCGGCGTGACCGGCTGGGCGCCCGGCGACCGCGCAGGCATCACCTTCCTGGGCACCACCTGCGGAACCTGCGAGTGGTGCGCCGCCGGACGCGAGCGCTTCTGTCCGAAGCAAACCAACTTCGGCTATACACTGCAAGGTGCGCTCGGCGACTATGCCCTGGCCCCCGCCGCGGCGCTGGTGCGCGTTCCTGCCGGTCTTTCCGCCACCGAC
>CAWDWK010000062.1:0-90136 GCA_963805775.1 uncultured Solibacteraceae bacterium
CCTTACCCCGGCTACAACGGAATACCGGAACAGATCTACCAGGGCAATTCGAGCTACCATTCCCTGCAGGTCACCGCGGACCGTCGCTTTGCGAAGAGCGTGCAGTTTGGCGTTGCTTACACACACTCCAAGGCCATGGGTTACGCCGATGGCGACAGCACAAGTACTTCAGGGACTCCGACGGGGAGTTCGAACGTCGTCGCGATGTATCTGAATCGTAAGATTTGGAATTACGGTTTGATGTCGTACGACCGTCCCAACGTACTGACCATCAACTCGCTGTATGACGTGCCGAACTTGAGCCGCGTGGTGCCCAACCGGTTGGTCAAAGCGGTGTTCGACGGCTGGCAGATCGCCAACATCGTGAGCTTCATCCCGGGCTCTCCGATGACGGTGACGATGACAGAAAACCCCACCATCAATCTGACCGGCGGCGGCGATGGCGCGCGCCCCTTGATGGTTGCCAATCCGACTCTGCCCAGCAGCAGCCGTACATTCTACCAGTGGTTTAACCCCGCGGCCTTCGCCGAACCGGTCCAGTACAGCAAAGGCGTGTGTCCAGCGAGCGGATGCCCGGCGCTCTCCATCGACAATATCGGCAACATGCCGCAATATCCGATTCGCGGACCCGGGCGGAATAACTGGAATACGTCAGTGTTCAAGAACTTCCGGATTAGAGAAAAGTTGAATTGCCAGTTCCGCGCCGAGGCGTATAACACGTTCAATCACACTCAGTACAGCGGCGTGGACAATGCGATTCAGTTCAATGCGGCGGGAGTAAATACCCGGGCGTCTTCGGGAAATATTACCTCGGCCCGCGATCCGCGCATCATGCAGTTCGCCATGCGGATTATTTTCTAGCTGGCTCAGGGCCGAGGCGCTTCAGCCGATGCCGAGATCGTCGATGCGTTCCAGCGGGGTGCCGCAGGTGCGGCAGATGACGGCGTGACAATCGCCGCACACCAAGGGGTCGGGGACCGGTTTAGCGCAGGTGGGACAGTAGAATTCCGGTGGTTCCATGAGGTGAGGATGGGCGGGGCACGGCCCCGCCCGAATGGCTACTTGGCGGCGGTGATGGAATCGACCTTCAGGTTCTTGCCGGCATCGTCGAGCGTGCCCACAACGGTAACTTTTTTGGCGGCGAATTTCTCCGGCGTAGTCTGGTCGCTGAGCACGTAGGCCTTTTTGGCTTTGGCGTCGTACAGCACGTACTTGCCATTCATGCCTTTGACGCACTCCACCACGCACTTGGCGTCGTTGCCCATCTTCATGTCTTTGTGGTCGCCGTTATCGCACATATTGTCGGTGATGACTCCGGTAAAGGTCTGCGGACCTGCGGCGAAGGCCATGGCGGCCGCGGCGAAGACAACTGCAATCTGCTTTTTCATTGGATTCTCCCGTTTTTCTTCTCGATTTCCAGCCAGAGCTGGTTGTAAATGGGTTCGGTAATGGCTTGCTTCAATTGAAAGTTGAACTGCTTTTCCAAAGTCGTGATGGTCAGTTGGAAGGGGCCGGCGCTGCTGATGAATTGAATATCGGTATAGCGCCAGGTGCGGGGGCCGATCCGTGTATCGTAAACCACGGCGTTTGCCCCGAACGTGAGGATGCCGTGCGTGCCCTTCGTGAGAGCGAGTTGCTTCACCGGGAACTGGAGATCCGGAGAGCCGGAGTCGTCCTCCAGGGACACGGCGGCGACGAAGCGTTGGTCCAGTTTCGCGCTCCATTGGCGCTCCAGAGCTTCGGTGGGGAACTTTCCGGTGAAAGTATACGACACGTCATTACCCAGCATCCAACTATTGTCCTTATACGACAGTATATGGATACTTCCCCGGGACAGTGTTAATTGTTGTATGTCCGCGTACGCCCAGTTCCAGGCGCGGTCCTTCGGTCCCTTGAAGCGAATGCCGTTCTCGTTCACGGTGAGCGTGCCTTCGCAGAACCCGTTCCAGTGCTGGTGACGTACCGGGAACTCTTGCGCCCATGCGGCGCTCGTGCTCAGAATCAGACCGATTGCGATTTTACCGATTGCCATTTCCATACCTCATAAATTGCCGGATAAACTACCAGTTCCAAGAGAAACGAAGTAAAGATGCCGCCGATCATGGGGGCGGCGATGCGCTTCATCACGTCGGCACCCGCCCCCGCGCTCCACATGATTGGAGCCAGTCCGACGAACATGGTGGCCACCGTCATCACCTTGGGGCGTATGCGCTTCACGGCGCCGTGGACGATAGCTTCCCGCAGGTCGGCGACAGAGTTCATGCGGCCGGCGAGGCGCCGTTCTTCGAACGCCAGTTCCAGGTAAAGCAGCATGAATACGCCGGTCTCGGCATCCACGCCCATCAGCGCGATCAGCCCCACCCAGACGCCGATGCTCATGTTGTAGCCCAACAGGTAGAGCAGCCAGATCGCTCCGATGGCCGAAAACGGCACGGCGAGCAGCACGATCACGCGTCTTCGTGGTGGAGTGCGTGTTCAGATAGAGCAGCAGGAAGATCAGGAAAAGGGTCAACGGCAGGACGAATTTCAGGCGCTCGCGGACGCGCTCCATGGCTTCGTACTGGCCGCTCCACGTTAGCGTGTAGCCGGCGGGCAGCGCCACGTCCTTGCTGACCGCGAGTTTGGCCGCGGCCACGTAACTTCCCACATCGCGGTCAGCGACATCTACGTACACGTAGCCGTTGAGCATGCCGTTTTCGTTGCGCAGCATGGAGGGGCCGGTGGCCAGCTTCAAGGTGGCGATCTCGGCCAGCGGGATTTGCATTTTGCCATCCATGGCGGGAACCAACGCGCGCGACAGGCGGTCCAGATCGCTGCGCGAATCGCGGTAATAGCGCACGTTGATCGGATAGCGCTCGCGGCCCTCGATGGTGGTGCCGACGTTATCGCCGCCGATGGCATTCATCACGACCATCTGCGCGTCATCCACGCTGAGGCCATATCGCGCGAGTTGGTCCCGCTTCAAATCGAAATCCAGGAAATATCCGCCGCCGACACGTTCCGCGAACACGCTGCGCGTACCCGGGACATCCGGCAGCACGGCTTCAATCTCTTTGCCGATGCGCTCGATCACGGCGAGGTCCGGGCCGTATACCTTAATGCCGACCGGCGTCCGGACGCCCGTGGTCAGCATGTCGATGCGGTTCTTGATGGGCATGGTCCAGGCGTTGGACACTCCCGGAATCTGCAAGGCTTGGTCCATTTCGGCGACGAGTTGATCGGTCGAGATGTGGTCCGGCGTGATGTGAGAAAGGTACGGGCGAAGCCATCGCGGCCACTGGTCGTACCACGTGGCAGTCTTGCGCCATACCGACTTCGGCCTGAGCTGGATGACCGTCTCCATCATGGAGAAGGGCGCGGGATCGGTGGACGTTTCGGCGCGGCCCGATTTGCCAAGCACGCTGGCCACTTCCGGGAAGGTCATGAGGATGCGATCTTGCGACTGCATGAGACGTTGGGCCTCGGTGACGGAGATGCCCGGCAGCGTGGTTGGCATGAAGACCAGCGCGCCCTCATCCAACGGCGGCATGAACTCGCTGCCCAGTCTCTGATAGATCGGAATGGTGGCGGCGATCATGCCCAGGGCGCCGGCGATCACGAGCCACTTCCAACGCAGGCTCCACGCCACCACTGGTTCGTAGAGGCGCATCAGAATGCGGCTGATGGGGTGCTTCTCTTCTGAGTGGATTTTGCCCACCAGGATGGCGTTGATGACCCTGCCGGCGAAGCCCGGAATGCGGAAGTTGTCTTTGCGGAAAAAGAAGAGGCGCAGCGCGGGGTCGAGAGTGATGGCAAGGAATGCGGCCACCACCATGGCAAAATTTTTGGTGTAGGCGAGCGGTTTGAAGAGGCGGCCTTCCTGCGCTTCCAGCGTCAGTACCGGCAGGAAGGAGACGGCAATCACCAGCAAGGCGAAGAAACTGGTGCCGCCGACTTCCTTTACCGCATCGATGATGGCGCGGTGGTAATGCTCCGAGGTCCAATCCTTGCCGGCGCCTTCCAATTTCTTGTGCGTCTGCTCCACCACGACGATAGCGGCATCGACCATGGCGCCCACGGCGATGGCGATGCCGCCCAGCGACATGATGTTCGAACTCATTCCCATGGCGTGCATGGGAACGAAGGAGATCAGTACGGCGATGGGAATGGTCACGATAGGGATGACGGCGCTGGGTACGTGCCACAGGAAGACCAGGATCACGAGGCCCACCACGATCAGCTCCTCGGTGAGCGTGTGCTTCAGGTTGTCGATGGATGCCAGAATCAGTTCGCTGCGGTCGTAGGTGGTGACTATCTTCATGCCTGCGGGCAGGCCAGGTTCGATCTCCTTGAGCTTGGTTTTCACGCGTTCGATGACACGCAGCGCGTTCTCGCCCTGGCGCATCACGATGATGCCGGAAACCACTTCGCCTTGCCCGTCGAGATCGGCGATGCCGCGGCGCATGTCGGGGCCCAATGATACGCTACCCACGTCGCGCACGCGTATGGGCACGCCCGACGCGCTTACGGCCAGCGACAGCGATTCCAGGTCTTCGGGCGAACGCGCATAGCCGCGCCCGCGCACCATGTACTCGCGCCCTGTGAATTCCACCAGGCGTCCGCCTACGTCGTTGTTGCCCGTGCGCACGGCGGCCACCACTTTCGAAATCGGAACACCGTACGCAGCCAGCCGGTTGGGATCGACGTTAACCTGATACTGGCGGACGAAACCGCCGAGCGGCGCGACTTCCGCGACGCCGGGCACCGATTGCAGGTGGTAGCGCAGAAACCAATCCTGAGCGCTGCGCTGCGCGGCGAGGTTACTGCCCTGGCCGACCAGCGCATACTGGAATACCCAGCCGACACCGGTCGCATCCGGCCCGAGTTCCGTCTGCACGTCCTTCGGCAGGCGCGGCAGAATCTTGGAGAGATACTCGAGCGTCCGCGAGCGCGCCCAGTAAATATCCGTGCCTTCTTCGAAGATGATGTACACGTAGGAGAATCCGAAATCACTAAACCCGCGGACATCTTTCACCTTAGGTGCGCCCAGCATGGCGCTCACGATCGGGTACGTCACCTGGTCTTCGAGGATGTCGGGACTGCGGTCCCAGCGCGAGTAGACGATCACCTGCGTATCGCTCAGGTCGGGGATGGCGTCGAGCGGGATGCGATTCATCGACCACCATCCCGCCAGCGCCGCGGCGCTCACGAACAGGAAAACGAGAAAGCGATTGCGCCCGGAGAACTCGATAATCCTGTCGATCATTTGGAAGGCCCGCCCAAAGCAGTCTTCAATTGACTTTCCGAATCGATCAGGAAGTTGCCGGAGATGACGATGCGCTCCCCAGGTTGTAAGCCGCTAAGAATCTCGACCCGGCCGTCAGTACGCGCGCCGGTGGTCACCTCGCGCGGTTCGAAGTAGCCCTTGCCGCGATCCACAAAGACCACCTGCCGGTCGCCGGAGTTGAGCACGGCGGTTTGCGGCGCCACCAGCCTGCGACCGCCGCCGGTCTGGAATTCCACCTCTCCGTACATGTCCGGCTTCAGCACGAAATCTGGATTGGCGAATTCGATGCGCACTTTGAGCGTGCGCGTGGCCGCGTCCACCTGCGGCAGGATGTTATTCACCGTGCCGCGGAAGGTGCGCCCGGGCAGGTAGGAAAGCGTCAGCGTGGCCGGCATGCCGATGCGCACCGCGCCCGCTTCGTACTCGAATACGTCCGCCATCACCCAGACCCTGGAGAGGTCGGCGACCGTGTACAGTGCGGTCTCCGGCATGATGCGCTGTTTGGCGAAGGCATTGCGTTCCATGACGAAGCCGCTGATGGGCGAGGTCAGCGTGAGGTTCTTGAGCGGCACGCCGGATGCCGTAATTTCGGCGATCTGGCTTTCGCCGATGTCCCACAACTCCATGCGCTTTTTGGCGGCGGCCACCAGGTTTTCCGTGCTGCCTAGCATTTCGTGCACCGGGTTCTCATGCATCATGTGCTGCGCTTTGATGGCCAGCAGATACTCCTGCTGGGTGGCCAGCGCTTCCGGACTGTAGATGGTGAGCAGCGGGATCGCCTTGGTGCACCTGCTTGCCGGTGAAATCGACGAAGACCTGGTCGATCCAGCCTTCCAGCTTGCTGTGCACTTTGGCGATCTTGGTTTCATCCAGCGCCACGCGTGCCGCGGCACGGACGGAACTGCGCACAGTCTCATACTCCGCGGTGCCGTATTCCACGCCGATGAGCTGCTGCTTTTCGGGCGCGATCTGCACGCTGCCCTCGGGGAGCTTATTGGCGCGGCGATCGTAGCGCGCCTCTTCGCCGGGGTAGACGGGCACCAGTTTCATGTTGCAATCCGGCGCGATCCCAGGGACGTCGCTCTTGTACCAGGGATGCATCGGATCCACCCAGTACAGGGGCTTGCGTTCGCCCGCGGGCGGCTTGGCGTACCATCGGCCATAACCGTACCCGCCCGCCCAGGCCGCGGCCATAAAGACGACCACCAGCAGTTTTTTCATAACGGCATCCCCGTCATTTCCTCGAGGCGGGCCAGCGCCACGTCGAGTTGCATGACCTCTTCGTGGTACATGAGCTCGTACTCCACTACATTCATGAAATTGGAAAAGAGCGACAGGAAATCCAGCGTGCCGGTCTGATACCCGGCCATGGAGGATTCGAGCGCGAGTTGCGCGCCCGGGATCACCGACTTCTGGTAGAGATCAGTGAGTTTGCGCGCGGTCGCGGCCAGCGTGTAGGTTTCGCGGATCTGCGATTCGATCGCGACCTCCGCGGCCTCATAATTGTGGCGGGCTTCGATGGCCGAGAAAGCCTTTTCCGCGATCTCGGCATTCTGTTTCGTGCGGAAGTACGCGGGCAGTTTGACATCCACCCGGAACTGCCACATCGGGGGCATGGAGCCCTGGTTGTAGTATCCGCCGGAGACGGTGTAATCGGGATACAGGTTGCGGTGCGCGAGTGCGCTGGCGAGATCGTTGCGCTCCACCATTTTCTGCTCCCGAGCCAGCGCGGGAGCGTGCGTGCGGGCGTGCGCCAGCATGTCGTCAAGGGTCGCGGTGAGTTCGCCGGGCGCCATATCTTCGGCCACTTCGATGTGCCCGCCCTGAGGCCGGTTGAGCAGCGCGTTGATCTCGATTTCCTTGGAGTCGCGCTCCTGCTGGTAGCGCAGAAGCTGTGTCTGGAAGATGGCGAACTGGGTTTGCGCCTTGAATACGTCCTGCTGCGCGGCGCGTCCTACGGAATAGCGCACCTCGGAGATGCGCAAGATGTTTTGCAGCAGTTCCTGATAGCGGTGCACGAAGAGAATGCCGGCGTTGGCGTGGTGCAGTTCGTGGTACGCCTGCTTGAGGCGCGCGGTGACGTTGAGCCGCACCGCGAGGTATTGGTCGTACTCGGCGGAGGCTTCTTTGGCGGCGATCTCGCCGCGCAGTTGGCGCTTGCCGGGGAAGGGTAGTTCCTGGGAGACCATGATGCCGGCGTTGCTGGTGAGGTCGCGGCCGATCCCAGACACCGGATAGGGTCCGCCGTTCGACGTGTACCCGAGCGAGACCATCGGGTCGGGCAGACTGCTCTCCTGGCTGGGACGCTGGCGTACCGCTTCGTACTTTTTCTGCGCCGCGAGCACCTCGCGGTTATGCAGTAAGGCTTCGTCCACAAGCGTGGGCAGCGGCTGCGCGCCAAGGGCAATTGGCAAGACAAATAGATAAAGATAGTTTTTCGTTTGTGACATAAGGCTCCGCCTTGTGGAGGCAAGCGTCAGCTCGCCCGCTGGCGAACGGGAGACACACTTATGTCACTAGATGCGCAGGGGAAGTAAGTCTGGAGGAGTGTACTTGGGGGGAACTGGAACAACTAGATTCGCACTTAGGAGCGGCGTCGTCGGCGGAAGCGCGATGATGGCGGCCGCCACCGGGGCGGGCACGGTTGGGGTAGTCTTGTCCGCCTTCACGAAGTTGCGCAGCCCCTGCGTCTTACATTCGTTGGCGTTGGATTTGCCGTGCGGGCAGCAATGGTGTTTTTGGGCTGCCAGGAGAACTTCCGGGCAGGAGAAGCAGTTTCCCCAGAACAGCGCTACAACTACCAGCGCCGCCATGAGCGAATTGAAGACAGCCCGCATCTCGACTTTATGATACACGATTTTCAGGTTTGAATAGCTGCTTTTTTCAACAGGTTGTTACTTTCTTGAGCCATTGACCGGACTGCTAAACTGGATTTCTGGTGGGACGATTCTATAGCCGTGCGGAATTAGTCGAACAACGTGCCTCGTGGAAACGCCAAGGCAAGACTGTGGTCTTCACTAATGGTTGTTACGACATGCTTCATCCGGGCCATGTTCGGCTGTTGGAACAGGCGCGCAGCCTGGGCGACGCTTTGATCCTGGCGCTGAATTCCGATTCGAGCGTGTGCCGCATGAAAGGCCCGTCGCGGCCGCTGATCTCCGAGAATAATCGTGCCGCGATGGTGGCGGCCCTCGATGCGGTGGATGCCGTCACCCTTTTTGACGAAGATACGCCGCGCGAACTGATCGCCGAGGTGCTCCCCGACGTGCTGGTGAAAGGCGCGGATTGGTCACACTTCATCGCGGGGCGCGAAGAAGTGGAGGCGGCCGGCGGGCACGTGCTTACGGTTTCCCTGGAACCCGGCTACTCTACTACTAATATTGTCGAAAGAATAATCAATCAACCTTGATTCATCCTGTCGTTCGAGACCTGTTCCTCGACCTGGGACGCCATCCGGGATTCCAGGAAGTGCTGCACCGCGTTAGCGGCGGCGGCAATGCCTCCATGTCGGGGCTGACAACCACAGCGAAGGCTGTGTACGCAGTCCTCCTCTGGCAGTCTGCTGGACGGCCTCTGGTAATTGTAGTAGATGGCAACAAGCAGGCCGAAGAGCTCTCCGAGGCTATCAACAGCTTTTTCAGTCTGCTGGTGGCCGACGACCGTTATGGTCCGCAACTCCTTCCGGCTCTGGACGTACTGCCGATGCAGAATCTCTCGCCCCACGCCGAGATCTGCGAGCAGCGCGCCATCGGCCTGTGGAGTCTGGCCACTCAGCGGACTCCAATCACGATCTTGCCTGTAGCTTCTGCTCTACTGCGCATCGAACCCGCCGATTATTACCGCCAACTTACGCTCCGCCTGCGTACCGGGGAAGAGCTGCCGCTGGAGGAAGTGGTCTCTCACCTGGAGAGCATCGGATATGAGAGGCGCGAGCCTGTCGAGATGGTAGGCGAGTACTCTGTACGCGGAGGAATACTCGACGTCTTTTCGCCGGAATCGCAGAAGCCGGTGCGGATCGATCTTTTTGGCGACCAGGTGGAGTCTATCCGGCGCTTCGATGTGGATTCGCAACGGTCGGTTCTGAATGTAGAGGACTGCCTGTTACTACCGTTGACGGAATATCAGAAGTCGCGGCCGCTGCTTAGCGAGTTGCATGATCTGATGATCGCCGCGGACATCCCAGGCCGCGACTTGCCACCTCCCGGTGAGACGTTCCCCGGCTGGGAACTGGTCGCTCCGATGCTTCGGTCGCGCAATGCTTCGGTTTTCTCGCTGATGGATCGGCCGGTGGTGATCTGGGATGAACCGGACCAGGTGCAGTCGGCAGTAAAGCGGCTTTGGACCCGGCTGGAGCAGATCGAGCGCTCGCCGGCTTACGATCCAGACCGAGTCTTCTTCCGCTGGGAGGAACTCGAGCGGCAGGCCCTCGGCGGACCGCAAGTCGTTTTTCAGCAATTGGATATCGGGTGGTCCCCTGCGGGGCACGAGACGAGCACCCACATCGCCACACGGCCGGCCATGAGCTTTCACGGCAACATCCAAGTGGCGATGGCCGAAGCGCGGACCTTGGTGGAAGCCGGCAACAAGGTGGCCTTCTTCGCTTCTGCTACAGGTGAAGTAGAGCGGCTTGCGGACATCTTCAACGAGTACGGAGTTCCTTACCAACTAGGCCTGGAGCAGTTCGAATCAACGCCTGCGTATCTCGCGCAGCGTGCCTACATGTCCGGCACGTCGGCCAACATCTACCTGATCAAAGGGGCGCTGCGCAGTGGCACGGCTTTTCACGATTCCAAGCTGGTCCTGTTCGGGTCGGAAGATCTGTTCGAAACTTCAGAACTGATCTCGCGCGGGCCGTCTTCGAAGACCGCCCGTGAGACGTTTTCGGCCGATATCATTGACCTTAAACCGGGCGATTACGTAGTTCATTCGGAGCACGGCGTTGCCCAGTATCTGGGCCTGCGCGAGATCTCTAGCGGTGAAAACAAAGGCGATTACATGGTCCTGGAGTATTCTGGCGGAGCAAAGCTTTACGTGCCGCTCACCCGCATGGACCTGGTGCAGCGCTTCCGTGGCGCGGGGGAATCCAAACCCGCGCTGGACCGTATGGGCGGCGCCACGTGGACTCGAACGAAATCGCGAATCAAAGCCAAAATGCGCGATATGGCGGACGAGCTCCTCAAGCTCTACGCCTCGCGCAAGATGACCGAAGGCTTTATCTACTCTCCGGATAGTAACTGGCAGCGCGAGTTTGAAGATGCCTTCGAATTCAGCCCCACACGCGACCAGCTTACTGCCATCTCCGAGATCAAGCGGGATATGGAAAGTCCGCAGCCGATGGACCGGCTGCTGTGCGGCGACGTGGGGTTCGGTAAGACCGAAGTCGTGATGCGTGCCACCTTTAAGGCGCTCGGGGATGGTAAGCAGGTGGTCGTGCTAGCACCAACTACAGTATTAGTATTTCAACATTTTGAAACTTTTAAACGCCGCTTCCAGCCTTTTCCGGTGCGCGTGGAGATGTTCAGCCGGTTCCGCTCTCCCAAGGAGCTGAAGGCTGCGGTTGTAGACCTCGCGGAGGGCAAGATCGATGTTGCCATCGGCACTCACCGCCTGTTTTCCGAAGATGTTCAGTTCAAAGATCTTGGCCTAGTGATTGTGGATGAGGAGCAGCGCTTCGGGGTCAAACATAAGGAGCGACTCAAACACCTCAAGAAGGCAGTGGACGTGATCAGTATGAGCGCCACGCCCATACCACGTACACTACATATGTCGTTATTGGGCCTGCGCGATATGTCGGTGATCGAGACGCCGCCCAAGGATCGCCTGGCGATTCACACCGTGGTGGCCCCGTTTCAGCCCGAACTGATTCGCCAGGCGCTGGAACTGGAGTTGGGGCGTGGCGGACAGGTGTACTTTTTGCACAATCGGGTGGACTCCATATGGGCGCGCGCCCACGCTATTCAGGAGTTGGCTCCCGGAGCGCGCATCGGTGTCGGGCACGGCCAGATGGGCGAGGCTGAACTGGAGAAGACTATGCTCCAGTTCATGCGGCACGAGTTCGACATTCTGGTGTGTACGACAATCATAGAAAATGGCCTGGATATCCCGCTTGCCAACACCATGATCATCGAGAATGCCGAGCGTTACGGTCTCTCGGAACTGTATCAGTTGCGGGGCCGCGTAGGCCGGTCGAACCGGCGGGCATACGCCTACCTGCTGGTGCAGCCTGATACTGAACTCACTGAAATCGCTCGGAAGCGCCTGGCCGCCCTCAAAGAATTCAGCGATTTAGGCGCCGGCTTTAAGATCGCCGCCCTCGACCTGGAGCTGCGCGGCGCGGGCAACCTCCTCGGGGGAGAGCAGCACGGCCAGATCAACTCGGTCGGCTTCGATACCTACGTGCGCCTGCTGGACGAAACCGTGCGTGAACTCAAGGGCGAGGAAGTGGTGCCGGAGATCCGGTCGGCCCTCAACTTGAGCCTGGATATTCGCATTCCACCGGAGTATATTGCCGACGAAAACCAGCGCCTGCGCGCATACCGGCAGATCGCCAACGCCACCGACGACGCAGGCCGGGACCGTGCCGAAAAGGAACTGGAGGATCGATATGGCCCAGTACCGGAGCCGGTGCACAACCTGGTGGTTTACTCGGCGCTCAAGACGCTGGCGGAACAGATCGGCGTCGAGGCCGTGGACCGCCGTCATAACTTGTTGAATATAAAGTTCCATGCGGAGACTCGCGTAGATCCGGCGCGGCTCATGAATATCGTCAGCAAAACCCGTGGGGCGCAATTCACTCCGGCAGGCGTATTGCTATTACCTTTGGATGGACAGACGGCTGCGGGTGATATCTTGCGCTTTCTCGCCGAGAAACTCTCCCAACTGCGCGCCTAGGGCGTTATCCCGCCCCCATGCTTTGGTAAAATATGAGGATCAGCTATGTTTCGTAGGTTTGTAGTACTCATCGCGTCCACGATCGCGGTTTGCTCCGCGGCAGACAACAACGTCAAGGTGGTCGAAGAGATCGCCGCCAAAGTCAACGGCGACATCATCACGCGCGGCGAGCTTGACAAGAAGCGCCTCGAGATCGAAGCCGAGGCCAAGCGCCAGGGCCTCAGCGGGCCCCGCCTGCAGCAGGCGGTTACAGAATATGCCGCCAACGCGCTGCGCGATGAGATCGATACCCTGCTGCTGGTGCAAAAGGGCAAAGACCTCAACATCAGCGTGGATGCGGACGTGACGCGCCGCCTGGCTGAAATCCAGGTGCAGCAGAAGATTTCCGACCCCGATAAATTCCAGGCCTTCATCCGTGAAAACACGGGCATGAGTTACGAGGATTTCAAGCTGCAGATGAAGAACCAGATGCTCACGCAGCGTGTGATCGGGCAGGAAGTGATGCGCAACATCGTGGTACCGGAAGCCGAAATGCAGAAGTACTACGACGAGCATAAATCCGAGTTCATGCGCAAGGAATCGCAGGTATTCCTCAGCCAGATTGTGATCTCCATCGAAGGAAAGAGTCCGGATCAGATCGCGGTGGCGGAGAAGAAGGCCAAGGATCTGGCGGCGCGCGCCCAGAAGGGCGAGAAGTTCAACGAACTGGCGCGCGACAATTCGGATGACGTCGAGACCGCCAAAAACGGCGGCCAGATTGGGCCGATGAGCAAGGGCTTGATGGATAAGGCGATTGAAGATCTGGTGTTCAACGCGAAGAAGGGCTTTGTCACCGATCCGATCCGGCGTCCAAATTCCTTCCTGATCTTGAAAGTGGACGAGCGGTACGAAGCGGGACAGGCGGCTTTCGAGGAAGTTAAGAACGAGCTGCAAGACCGCCTGACCCAGCCCAAAATGGAGGGGAAGGTACGCATCTTTCTGACCTCGCTGCGCGAGGAAGCGTTCCTGGAAATTAAGGAAGGCTACATGGATAGCGGCGCCGCCCCCGCCAAGGACACGCGCTGGAAGGATGTCGCCCAGTTGAAGCCGCAGACCACTACGAAGGAAGAAGTGGCCGCGCGCCGCAAGAGACACCTCCTGTGGGTGATTCCGGCCGGCACCGTGAAGGAAGCCGCTCCCGTGAGTAAGCCAGCGCCTGCTGCCGCAGCGCCGGCCGCCGCCGCACCTGCCGCGGCCGCGCCCGCCGCCGCCGCACCTGCCGCGGCCGCGCCCGCCGCCGACAAGCCGGCCGACCTCGCCGCCGTTCCCGAGAAAAAATGAAATCGCCTTTTGTAAACGAGCTGAAGCCGAATCAGCTGGTGGAAACCAGCTTCCTGGTGCAATCGAAGGAAATCCGGCAAAAGAAGGGGGGCGAGTTGTATCTCTCGCTGTTCCTTGCCGACCGCACCGGCGAACTCGACGCGAAGATGTGGGATAACGTGTCCGACGTGCTTAATGAATTCGAGCGCGACGATTTCGTCAAGGTGAAGGGCATCATTCAGGTCTTTCACAACAAGCCGCAGATGACGATTCACAAGATGCGCCGCATGGACGAGAGCGAGGTGCAGTTCTGCGATTACTTCCCTTCGTCCAAACGCGACGCCGGGGAGATGTGGTTGGAGCTGCGGGCGATCGTCGCCGGCATGCGCAATCCGCACCTCAAGGGACTCCTCGAGGCGGTGCTGAACGATGAGGAGATCGCCCGCCGGTACCGTGTGGCGCCGGCCGCCAAACACATTCACCACGCGTTTCTCGGCGGCCTGATTGAGCATGTGCTGAGCGTGTGCGGGCTGGCAAAATCGACCGCCGATCATTACCCGAATATCGACTACGACCTGCTGATCACGGGAGCCATCCTGCACGATATCGGTAAAATCTATGAGCTGAATTACGAGCGCGGCTTTTCGTATTCCAACGAAGGGCAATTGATCGGCCACATCTCGATCGCGATGCGAATGGTGGGCGACAAGCTGCGCAGTTTGCCCGATTTTCCGCCGCTGCTGCGCGCCCTCGTGGAGCACATGATCCTGAGCCATCACGGCAAGCTGGAGTTCGGCTCGCCCAAGGTGCCGCAGTTTCCCGAGGCACTGCTGCTGCACTACCTGGACGACCTGGATTCGAAGATGGAAGCCATGCGCGCACTGATCGAAAACGACCGCCAGTTGGAGGGCTGCTTCACCACCTATAGTGCGGCTCTCGAGCGCTCCGCGTTGAAGAAGGATCGTTACCTGAATCCCATGCGTCCCGCCCCGCCCGACGTGAAGCCTTTGGCGCCGCCTCCCGCGCCACCGCCGCCTTCTCCTCCATCCCGCCCACCGGTCGCGGCCGGCAATTCCCTGATGGCTGAAAAACTGTTGCAGGCCGGGCTGCTCCGTCCCAAGGCAAACTGATGCCGAAGACCGCGCGCGATGTTCCTCCGCCACTTGAACTGGCGTGTCTGAAGGCGTTGTGGTCGCTGCAGGAAGGCAACGTCAGGGCGGTGCAACAAGTGGTCGCGCTCTCGCGCCCCCTGGCCTACACCACCATCATGACCGTGTTGGATCGCCTGGTCCGCAAGGGTAAGTTGAAACGACGCAAAGTGGGGCGCGCCTTCGTCTATTCGCCGGAAGCCTCTCGCGATTCCATGCGCCGCGCCGCCCTTCGGGAATTGGTGGATGGCTTCTTCGATGGCTCGGAGACGGCGTTGCTGGAGTTCCTGCGCCCCGTCGCGCCGCTCGCGCCTAGCAGTGCGCCCGCGTTGCCTGTCCACGAAGACCAACAAATCGACACCGTCCTGTTGTAGGGGTCGCCGCAGGGAGCCATCACGATGCCCCTCCTCTCCTCCCTCTTCGGAGCCGCCTTCACGCTCGCCACCGCCTATGCACTCGGCGTCCTGCTGATGCGAAGGCGACCGGCGCCTCCGGAGATTTTGCTCGCCATCGGTGCCGCCACGGAGAGCGTGCTCGTCTTCTTCCTCCTGGTAGGCCGTGTGGCACATTGGGGAGCGTTCCTAGCCATGGGCGCCGCCGCAATCGCCGCCGCGTGGCATTTCCGCGGTACCGTCACGCACGATCCGGTTCGCGTTCCGCGCGCCGCTTGGTTGATCTTCATCCCTTACGGCATCTGGTACCTGGTTAATGCGCTCGCTCCCGAGACCCTGGCCGACGGTATCACCTACCATCTCGGACTGCCCAACGAGTATCTACGTCTCGGCGGCTTTCCCGACCACATCACCTTTTACGACGTGGTGCCGCAGGGGATGGAGATGCTGTATACCGTGGCGTTTGCCTTCGGCCGCCACGGCGCCGCCAAGCTGGTGGAGTTCGTTTTCTTTATCGCCAGCATTCCCCTGATTTTCCGCATCGGCCGCCGCCTGGGCACCTCCGATCTTGCCTGCCTCGTCGCCGCGGTCTTCTATTTCTGTGCCCCTGTGGCCGGCATCACGGGCTCGTCGTCCTACAACGACGCCGCGGGCGTCTTCTTCATGCTCGCGGCCTTCTATCTCCTGCTGCTCGCCGATTCCCGATACCTGCTGCCGGCCGGCGTGCTCGCCGGATTCTGTTACGCCATCAAACTTCCGGGCGTCGTGGTGGTGGCCGGCGCGGTGCTTTTCGTGGCAGCGCAGCGCCGCTGGAAGCCCGTCTTGGTCGTGGCGGCCGGCGCCACGCTGATGATGGCCCCGTGGATTGTGCGCGACGTGGCGCTCACCGGAAACCCCGTGGCGCCGCTGATGAATCGCGTGTTCCCCAACCCGTACTTTCACATCGCTACCGAGCAGGATTTGGCAGCGAATCTGCGCTCCCTCGGCGATGTGCGGCTCGCGCAAGTGCCCTGGGAACTGGCGTTCGGCGACCGCCTGACCGGTACCTTCGGACCGCTACTGCTGGCGCTGCCCGTCGGACTCCTCGCCATGCGCTATAGAGCTGGTCGCCTTTTGTGGGCGGCGGCGCTCCTGATCGCCCTACCCTGGCTCACCAATACCGGCGCGCGCTTCCTTATGCCCGCCGTGGTGCTGGCCGCGATCGCACTCGGAATGGTGCTGCCGCGTCCGGCGGCGTGGGCCGCCATCGCGATTCAGGCCCTTCTGTGCTGGCCACACGTGCAGGATACCTGGGAGACGCGCTACAGCTTCCGACTCCATGAATTTCCTTTGGCGGCGGCCGTCGGTGCCGAATCGGAGGTCGAATACTGCAAGCGCCGCTTTGAGGAATACAACGTCGCACGCATGATCCAGCACGTCACCCCTCCCGGCTCCCGCACTCTCGCGCTGCTCTCCGTGGCCAATGCATACCTGGACCGCGACGTCGCGGTAACCTGGCAATCTGCTGAGGCCGATCAGTTGTTGGACACATTGCGCCTGGCGTCGCTGTACTCCGACGTCCCAATCTTCGATTGGAAGGCCGTTTGGCCGGAACAGATTCTGCACGACGTGCGATTCCGTATGCCGATGGCTTACCAGGGCGAGTGGGACATCAACGAGGTGCAGCTCTTCTCAGGCGACAACCGGCTGTTCAACAGCCCGCAGTGGACATTGAGCGCCTGGCCCAATCGATGGGAGGGCCCTCTGGCCTTCGACGACAATCTCGCCACGCGCTGGCGCACCTGGGAAACCGTGCGGAAGGGCATGTATCTGGATGTAGAGCTCGGCAACCCGCAGCGGCTGACGGCTGCCGTCCTGGTGACGCACACCCCGGCGTTGCGCGTGCCGCTGGAGATCTACGGCCTGGATATGAAGGGGCGGTGGCATCTACTCTCCAACACGCCGGAGGCTATCCCTCGCCCCCCGCAGGATCTCCGCCTGGAGGCCGGTCAGGCTCTCAAACGCGCCGGCTTCCGTTATTTGCTCGTGCCCACAGGGAAGGGCGGCAATGCGCCGCTCGGCAACATGTTGATGGGCAACGCAGCCGCGTGGGGCATGGAACCCATCGGCGAGGCCGGCCGCTTCAACCTGTATCACGTGAAGTAGCGCGGAGTGAAGTAGCGCGGAGCAAATAAAACGGTGTTCGTACGGCTTTGCCACGAGCCACTAGAAGGTCACCTTCGCCGAGAACTGCAGCGACCGTGCCGGCAGCTGATTCGTAATACCCGTCAGCGGCGAGCCAAACCCCACGCCCGCCGTTACTCCGTTACCGAACGTGCCGCTGTAGCCGACAAAGTTGGGGTGATTCAGAATGTTGAACGCCTCGGCCCGAACCACCAGGTGCACGCGCTCAGTACCCAGCGCGAAAGAGCGTTCGAGGAACGGCGCGATGTCGTAGATGGAATTGCCGCGGCCCGCATTGCGCGCGATCACGACGCCGTTGATCACCGGGCGGTCAGTGGTAGCGCCCGTATCGCCGCTATTGTTCACACCGGTCACGATGTTGTACGGCAGTCCCGAGCTCAGTGAGAACACGCCGCCGAAGTGAATCTCCAATGCCAGAATGTAGACGCCGCTCAATACGAACCGGTGTCGCTGGTCGAAGATCGCATTACCGTATTCCACCCGGCCGGTGAAGTTCGCGTCGTTGGGGTTTTGTCCCGGAACGTCGGGATCCACATTATCGAGCGTATGCGACCAGGTGTAGCTGACCAGCATGCTAAGGCGGTCGCTGAAGCGGCGCGTCAGGTTGACGTCCAGCGCGTCGTAGTTCGCGTAGCCGTCGTTCACGTCACTCGTGATCACCGAATAAGGCGGTTGTGGATTGGTGGCCGCCGCGGGATTGCACGTCAGTCCGTGCTGGTTGTACCAGGCGATCCAATAGGGGCGCGTGCAGTTGGCTGCCTGCGCCGTGCGCACCTGCCCCGGCGCGGTGCGGACAAACGGCGCCGGCGCATCCACGTCGCGCGGACGATTGATCCGGCTAGTGTGCGAGCCCACGTAATCCACGCTCAGCACCCAGTTGCGCGGCAAGCGGCGCTCCATGCCGATGGTCCACTGCTTGGCATAGGGATTGAGCAGCTTTTCCTGGTAGCCGATCAGAGTGGACGTGGGGAAATACTGATTGAGATTGGCGTCGTCGCCCGGACGGACATACAGGCTGCGCAGCGGCACTGGCGCGCCCGAGGGGAACGCCGGAAGGGGCGCTGCGGCGATACTGGTGGGGAACCCGATCTGGCCCGGCGCCGCGGTGTAGTTGAATACGCCGGTCGGTCCGGTCAGCGCCCAGTTGGCCGCGGAGTTGTCGACGATCTGCGAGTAATAGATGCCGAAGCCGCCGCGCACCACCGTCTTGCCGTCGCCCTTGATGTTGTAGCTGAAGCCCACGCGCGGTGCGAAATCCTTGTTCGAATCCGCAAAGGTCTGCCGCTCATACCGCACCCCGACGTTGACCGTGAGATCGGGCCGCAGGCGGATATCGTCCTGCACAAAGCCCGACCACAGCGTGTCGCCCACCGTATAGTTGGCGTTGCCATAGCTCTGCGTATAGCTGGCCACGTTGGCGATGTTGCCCAGATAGCTCTGGCTCTCGCAGATCGCGACGGCTTGCGTGCAGGCTTTGTAGACGAACTGGCCGAGATAGATCGGTCCGCCGAATTCCTTGCTGTTGCCGCCATTGTGGGCGTGCATGGCATCGACGCCGAAGCGCAACTGGTGCCGTCCCTTTGTGGTGGAGAGCGTGTCGTTGACCTGATACTGGCGGTTGATCAGCAGCGCCGATTGCGAAGTTCCGGTAGTGAACGTGCCCACGCCACTGATCGGAACCTGGAACTGTGTACCGTTGATCACCGGGTCGAACTCGGTAATCGGCGAGGCGATCTGGAATTGAATGCGCACGTTGTTGAGCACCGACGGAGTCAGCACGGCCGTTTCGCCCAGTTCCTCCGAGTAAGTCCGGCGGCTGAAGACGCGGTCCACCGTGGGCAGGCTGTTACCGCCCACCGCGCCGTTGGGGTTGGTATCGTGGAAGCCGTCCACGTTGCTGCGGAAGAAGAGATTGTTGCGATCGTTGATCTGGTGATCCAGGCGGAGCAGGCCCAACCAGCCGCGATAGTGTCCGATGAAGATGCCGGGCGCGACCGGCGAGGTCACCGGCGAGCCCTTATCCTCGCGGCTGAACTCTCCCGTGCCGAAGAAATGCGTCTTGCTGGATAGCGGCCCCCCGAAGGACGCGGCGGATTGACCTAGGGAATCGCTGGTCAACTGGTTGCCGCTGGTTGCATTGGCGGCGGTGAAGCCGGAAAGCGCCGCGGCCGTGTCCGCCGGGCGCCACAGTTCGAGCACATCACCATGGAAGTTATTTCCGCCGCTCTTGGTCACGATGTTGATTACGCCGCCGTTGGTGGCGCCGTATTCGGCGGAGAATGCGTTGGCCATGACGTTCATTTCTTCCACCGCATCGACGGGGAGGGTGCTGAACAGAGTCTGGCGGCCCCAGCTATCGTTGTTGGTGGCGCCGTCGGTCACAAACAGCGCCTGCCGCCGCCCCGCGCCATTGGTGGTGAACAGCGTCTGGTTCATGAACACGTCGCCCTGGCTGATGGCGGGGCGGTTGGCCGCATTCAACATCGGCAGGTTGCTGATGCGCCGGCTGAGCAGCGGCATTTCCTCAATCTGCTGTTCTCCAAGCAGTGTGCCAATTTGCGGTGCGTCAGTGCGGACCTCACCCACCGTCCCGGTGACCGTAATGAGCGTCTGTCCCGCCGCCACGTTGAGCTGCAGGTTGATGCCGGCGGTGGCGCCCCCTGCCAGCGTGACGTCTTTGACCTCCGCGTCGGCGAACCCTTGTTTGGTGGCCGTGATTTGGTACGCGCCCGTTACCGGCAGTCCGGGCAGCGAGTAATTTCCGGCGGCATCGGTCAGGGCGGTCCGCTCCAGCCCGTTCTGCTGGTTTTTGGCGGCGACGCGCACGCCCGCGACGGCGGCGCGGCTCGAATCTGTCACCTGACCTTGGATGGTGGCCGTGTCGGGTGTTTGCGCGAACACGACGGAGGCAAAAAGTAAGCAGGAACCCCAAAATTTGACCATAGCGAGATCCATCAAGCGTACTGCACCGCGCCCCGCTACTACCATCGGTCGTAGGTCTATGGTAGAGCCCCCGAACGTCTGTGATCTGGCACCCTAAGGCGCGCGATAATGGAGGGAATGCAGAACATTTTGCCGGTCCTGTGTTTTATCGCCGGCTTCGCACTTGCGTGGCTGATCTGGCATGGACGGAGTGCCGCGCGCGCGGCCGATCTACAGGCGCGGCTCGAAACCGAGCGCAAGAGCGCGGCTGAAAAACTGGCGCTGCTCGAAGACACGCGGCAGAAGCTCTCCGATGCGTTCAAGGCGCTCTCCGCGGACGCCCTCGCCCGCAACAGCCAGTCCTTTCTGGAGTTAGCCGGCGCTACGCTGGCCAAGACGCAGGAGACCGCGCGCGGCGATCTGGAGCTGCGCCAGCGGGCGATCGCCGACATGGTCGCCCCGGTACGCGAATCGCTCGACAAGGTGGACCACAAGATCCAGGAACTCGAGAAGGCCCGCGCCGGAGCCTACGCCGGGCTCAACGAGCAGGTGCGCAGCCTGATCGAAACCCAGTCCCAATTGCGCGGCGAGACGGGAAAACTCGTGACCGCACTGCGCACGCCTAGCGCGCGCGGACGTTGGGGTGAAATCCAGTTACGCCGCGTTGTGGAAATGGCCGGCATGCTGGACTATTGCGACTTCAGTTCGCAGACGACGCTCTTCGGTGAGGAAGGCCGCCTGCGCCCCGACCTGCTGGTGAAACTGCCCGCCGGCAAGACCATCGTGGTGGACGCAAAGACGCCGCTCGACGGATACCTGCAAGCCATCGAGGCTGCCTGACGAACTCACACGCAAGGCGCGCCTGGCCGATCACGCCCGGCAGGTGCGCGTGCACATGACCCAACTGGGCCGCAAATCCTACTGGGACCAGTTCGACCAGGCGCCCGAGTTTGCCGTCCTCTTCCTGCCGGGCGAATGCTTCTTCAGCGCGGCGCTGGAGAGCGACCCCAGCCTGATCGAGTTCGGCGTGGAACAGAACATCATCCTGGCCACGCCGACCACGCTGATCGCGCTGCTGCGGGCGGTGGCCTACGGCTGGAGACAGGAGAAGCTGGCGCAGAACGCCGCGGAGATCAGCGCGCTCGGCAAGGAACTTTTCAAGCGCATCTCCGATATGGGCGACCACTTTAACAAGGTCGGCCTCAACCTGGGGCGCGCGGTGGAAGCGTACAACAGCACGGTGGGTTCGCTCGAAAGCCGCGTCATGGTGAGCGCGCGCCGCTTTGCGGACTTGAAGACCGCGCCGATGGGGGTGGAGATCGCCGCGCTGGAGCCGGTGGACAAAAGCGTGCGCGAGTTGGCTGGCGAACCGGTCAGGCATTCCGTGTGACAGGCCAGGAGGCCTGTCTTACGCCCGCGCCATCCGCTGATACTCCGCCTCCGACGCTGCCGGCAGCAGCACCCAGAGAGTATAGGCGCCGATGGCGGTGCCGAATGGGGGATGTATGAGGCTCAGGAACGCCAGCACGATGGTCAAAATGCGGGCCCACGAGCGGCGCTCGTAGAGTCCCCAGCCCGCGATCAGGCCGATGACTCCGGTGGCGATGAAAATGCCGCCGACGGTCCGCACAATTCCATGGACGAAGTACGGCACATCGTCGTTGAACGGAAACCCCCAATTGGCGAACGAATTCAGAAACAGGCCCGGCAGCAGTCGCAAAGCGGAATAAACCAGCCACAGAACGGCGAGGTTGCGTATATGCCGGGCAACGCGGTTATCGGCCGGCGCCGGCTGCGCGGCGCCAAACTGTCTCCCGCAGTGAGGACAGAAGCTCACGGGACCTTGCAGGTTGGCGCCGCAACGATCACAAAACATGTCTCACCTCCGGACTATTATGATACGGAGGCGACAGGCGATTTGTTCAGACGGTTTAGTGGCCGCCTCCGGGGATGTGTATGTCGCCCAGGCCCAAGCCGAAGAAGTCGTTGCCCAGGGTGTCCAACTTGGTCTTCTGGTCGGTGGTCAGCAGGGCGTAGAACGCGGCGTCGGCATTCGCGTTGAGGGCGACAATCTGGCCCTGCAGCGTGCCGATTGCCGCCGCCTGAGTGTTGATAGTGGCGGTGGTGTCGGTTTTCACCGCGGCCGCGAGGGCGGTCTGCGCCGTGGTGATTTGCGTCTGGATCGTGTCGATGGAAGTCAGGGCAGTGGTGAAGATGGTGGTCGCCTGAGTTGCCTGGCTGGTGGTCAGGGTCAGGAACGTGGTCAGGAAGGTCACTTCGTGGGCGACGATGGTGGCCACCGTAGGCGGATTGGCGCTGCTATTTCCTCCTCCACCGTGGTTATCCGGACCCGGTCCTTGCGCGAAGAGCGCGACTGCGGTCAACGCCGCGACGGACACAATTCTCGTAATCGATTTCTTCATTATTTTTCCTCGCTCGTGTCAGGTTCCGCGCCCCGCGCGGGTGCAACTTCCCGTGCACGGCACATGCCGGAATTCACTGCCCGGAAGTGCAACAAAATACGGCGAGTGGGAAATCGAAACCGCGAAAACCGGTGGCACCTTGCCGCGATCCGGCAGGCCGCCGATGTGGCGATCTGTCTGGCGGCAAAGTGACACCCGAGGGCGGACCTTCCGCGCTCAGGCCGGCCGGAAATCCCGCAGCATTGCGGCCCACGGCGGATAGCCTCTGGCAGCCGAATACGCGTCCTCTTCCAGATTGAAGGCCACGTCCACCCGGGCTCCGGGCACCATTTCGGCAGCCCGGTGGGCCAGATTCCACGCCTTCAGCACCAAGGTCCGACCATTCTGGCGCACGGTAATCCTGAGGTGCTTCTCCTTCATGATGGTGGGCGGCGCCGCCACTTCCACGCCCAGTGCCGCGAACAGCGGCGTCGGATTGCCGTGACCGAACGGGGCAAGGGTGAAGATCTCATTGACCGCCTGCTCGTTGATCTCACGCAGCTCCAGCACGGCGTCGATCTCCAGGCGGCGCAGAAAATCTTCCGCGCACAAACGCGAAGCGGCGAATGCATGGAAACGACGTCGGAATTCTTCCACTCCCGCGACTTCCATCGTGAGCCCGGCGGCGTGCGCGTGGCCACCAAACCGAACGAAGAGTTCGGACATCGATTCCAGCGCATCCAGCAGGTGGAATGCCGGGATGCTGCGACCCGATCCCGACGCCAGCCCATCGTCCGGATTCCGTCCCAGCACGAAGACCGGCCGGCCCAGGCGCTCCGCCAGCCGGCTGGCTACAATGCCCAGCACGCCGCGATGCCATTCCCCGCAATAGTAGACCAGCGCGCATTCCGCCGGATCCACGACGATCTGCTCGCAGGTCGCGACAATCTCGGCCTGGACCTGCTGGCGCTCGGAATTCTGATCGTCCAGTTGTTTGGCCAGGTCCCGGGCGCGGGCGGGGTCGTTGGTGAGGAACAGTTCGATCACTGCACTGGCGGTGTCCATGCGTCCGGCAGCATTGATCCGCGGCCCGATCTGGAAGCCCACCTGGTGAGCGCTGGGTGCCGCTCCATCCTTGAAACCCGCCACATCTAACAGGGCGCGCAATCCAACGTTTCGCACCCTGTCCAGCCCGCGCAAACCGTGGGAGACGATGATCCGATTCTCGCCGGTGAGCGGAACCACATCCGCCACGGTGGCGATCGCTGCCAGCTTGAGACAAGATTCTGAAACGCGCCGCACCTTCTCCGCCGGCCAACCCATCGACGGCAACAGCGCCTGAATCAACTTGAAGGCCACGCCGGCGCCGCACAGGTTTTTTTCTACGTACGGGCAATCCGGGCGATTGGGATTGAGCACGGCCAGCGCGGGCGGCAGATCGTTTTCCGGCAGGTGGTGGTCCGTGACGATTACATCGATGCCGAGCTTGTTGGCACGGCGCACTACTTCGGCGGCACGGATGCCGGTGTCCACGCTGACGATGAGCTTGACTCCCTGTTCAGCGGCGGCTTCCACCACCTCGGGACGCATACCGTACCCATCCTTCAAGCGGTGAGGTACATGCCAAGTGGCGATGCCGCCGGCCAGTTCGAAGGCTTTCGTCAGAAGTACGACGCTGGTGGTGCCGTCCACGTCGTAGTCGCCGTAAATCAGGATGGGCTCGCGTTCATTAATCGCGCGCCCAATGCGCTCGATGGCCGCCGGCATGTCGCGCAGGGTCAGCGGATCGTGCAGTTCTTCGAATGCCGGGTGCAGGAAGCGACTTGCTTCCGCCGCGTCGGAAAATCCGCGGTGCACCAGCACCTTGGCGGCCGCCGGTCCCACTTGCAGGGCGGCGGACAAAGCGGAGACAAGCGCAGCGTCCGGCGCGGGCAGCGCCCAGCGCGCCGCCGGACTAATTCTTGGAGTAATACCCGCCAAGGGAGTCGCCTTCGTCCGAATCACCCTCGGCCAGGGCGCTTGCGATCTCGTCTTCCGCGACCAGAAATTCTTCGTACCAGTCGGGTTGGAGTTCGTACACGTAGAGGGTGTTGTTGTGGTTGAACGCCAGCTCCAGCGAGCAAGTCACGCCTTCGTAGATGCGCAGCTTGCGCAGGCGGGCCTGGTAATCGCGCTGCTGGTCCCGGTCCATGCCGAGCTCTTCGATCTGCTCGAGCAGGTCATCGATGTCCCCGGCCTCGAATTCGCGTGTGGCGAAGAGGATCAGCTTCACGCCGGTCTTGATGGCCGTGTCCAGGAACATCTGGTAGTCGGGATAATGTTCACTGTCCCAGAGCACCATCTGGGGGTCTTCCAGGGTTCCCGGGGTACTGCGGAATACGGCCAGGTCGCGGGATTCCAGATAGTCCAGGATTTCGCGCTTGAGTGTATCGAGATTCAGGTCCACGTCGCTTCCTTAACCTTATGCCAACACCAGAATATCAGAGGGATTGGCCAGGTCGCGGGCAGAAGGCGTAACAATCGTCTTCGGCCCGATGTAGATCTTTCGGTTCTCTTTGATCGCCAGGCGCACATCCGCCTCGCACACGAATTCCACCGGTTTGGCCGGCGGAGCAGCGGGAGGTGGAGGCGTTTTTGCGCCGGCGTCTGGCAGTCAGCTATAACCGCCGGATTTCTGCGAGCCGCTTTGCGAACCGGCCGGCTGGGTGCCGCGGCGGGCCAAAAAACGGTCCACCACTTCGGCGGCGACGCTTGCCACCACGGACTGCTGGACGGTGGATTGCTGCGGTGCCGGCGTGGAACATCCGCACGACGGGGCCGTGGCTGCCGATGACGCGGGTGTCGATACCGCGATACCGCGTGAAGCCAGGTAGCGTTCCACCGCGGAGACTACAGCCGCGCGATCGATAGCACCACCTCCCGCGATGGCGGGCGTTGAGCCATACTCCGCCTTGTCGTAATCCAGAGGCATTTCGAACGCCTCTTCGGGTGAACGAACGGTATAGGCCAGTCGCTTGATATTGATCAGGTGCAGCGGACCCACGTTGTCGGAGGTGCTGTTACCGGCCATGGCGCCGCAGCCCAGCGTCATCGAGGGGAATACGTTGGTCGTGATGCCCGTGGAGCCTTGCGGAGCCGGCGTGTTCACAAGTACACGCATGGCAGGCATGCGCATGCCGTATTCGCGGATGCGTGTGTCGTTCTTGGCGTAGATGGTGGCAGTGTGTCCGGCGCCGCCGAACTTCAGCAGTGCGAAACAAGTGTCGAGCGCCGATGCGTAATCGGCCACGAAAATCAGCGAAAGCACGGGCGAAAGCTTCTCCGCCGAAAGCGGGAACTTCTTGCCCACGCCAGCGATCTCGCAGCACAGGATGGAGGTGTCGGACGGCACTTCGAAACCGGCCATCTGCGCAATCTTAGTAGGCGCCTGACCGACGCATTGCGGATTCACGGTCCAGTTGGGCGTGATCAGTAGCTTACCCAGCGCGTCCGACTGCTGGTCGTTGCACAGGTACGCCTTGTGTTGTTTGAGCAGTGCCAGAATGCGGTCGCGCAGCGTGTACTCGGCGACCAGGGCCTGCTCGCTGGAGCATACGGTGCCGTAATCGAAAGATTTCCCCGCCACCACCTTGGCGATGGCGTCTTCCAGGTCGGCCGAAGTGTCCACCAGGACGGGCACGTTGCCCGGGCCGACGCCGAATGCCGGTTTGCCGCTCGAGTAGGCGGCCTTTACCATGGCGTGTCCGCCCGTGGCCAGGATCACACTGACGCGCTCATGCCGCATCAGGGCGTTGATGCCTTCCATAGTGGCACGGTCCACGCATTGAATGATGTCTTCGGGAGCGCCGGCTTCGAGCGCCGCCTGATAGAGGATGGCGGCCGTGGCGCAGGTGCACTTGAACGCGCGAGGATGCGGGCTGATCACGATGGCGTTGCCTGCCTTGAGGGACACCAGAGTCTTCGACATGGCGGTAGACGTCGGGTTGGTAGTCGGCAGAATCGCCGCCACCACTCCCACGGCACGCCGATCTCGACAATTCGTTCCTCGGGCAGTTCGCGCAGGATGCCGACCGTCTTGATGCCGCGCATCCGCCGCGGCAGCCAGTCGCAGTTCAGCAGATTCTTGATGTACTTGTCTTTGGCGTTGCCGTAGCCGGTCTCTTCTACCGCCAGGTCGGCAAGCCGCTTGGCATTGGCGCGCGCGGCGGCGGCCATGCGCTCTACAATGGCGTCAACCTGCTCCTGTGAATACGTGCGGTATTTCTGCCAGGCCGCGAACGCCTTTTCGACTTTGGTGCGGACCTCCTGAATCGACAGGAGGTCTTTGTCTTCGAGCATGGCCCGTTACTTCTTGCTGTTGCCCGTGGGGAGGATTTTCTCGACCTCCTCATGGGGGCGGGGAATCACGTGGACGCCCACCAGTTCACCGACGCGACGAGCCGCGGCCGCACCCGCGTCCGTAGCAGCCTTAACGGCGCCAACATCGCCTCGAACCTGAACCACTACCAGGCCCGCACCCACAAATTCCTTGCCGATCAGGACCACGTTAGCGGTCTTGACCATGGCATCGGCCGCCTCGATTGCGCCGATCAAACCCTTTGTTTCGATGAGACCCAAGGCCTCCATGTTGCCTCCGATTCAGGTGAAAGATTTACCGTAGCACAATTCGGTCCGCACGATAGCGCAAGGCACGCTTGCAGACGCAAATCTTCAGTTCACACGGTCGGCTGGCGCGAGTTCGTGCCTACTTATGCCCGCCCGCGTCGGGGTGCGTCCGATTGTAGATCGCCCATGCCAGGATGCCAAGGAGGCTCATTCCAATCAGCAATTCGGGAATGTCAAACGGACCCATGGGACCACTCTCCATCCCGATTATAGCTCCAGGAATATGAGAGCTGATTTTCGTTTCAGCCGCCTGTCCTTTCGTCCTGCTCATCGAAGTCCGTCTCGGGCTCGGGTAGCACGTCGTCGGGGCTGGCTATCCACACGTATAGCGTGGGAAGAAGGAAAATATTCATCAGCATTGCGACCATGAGTCCTCCGACGATGACGATCGCGAACGGACGCTGGGAATCGGAGCCGATCCCGCGCGATAGTGCGGCCGGCAACAGACCGAGGGTCGCGACCAGAGTGGTCATCATGATCGGACGCAGTCTCAGGACCGCACCTTCCACTGCGGCGTCGGCGACGACATGGCCGCGGGCGCGAAGCTGGTTGATGTACTCCAGCATGATCACGCCGGTTTGCACGCATACACCAAATAGAGCCAGAAATCCGACCCCGGAAGATACGCTGAAATGCGTTCCGGTGATCAGCAGCGCCAGCAGGCCGCCCAGGGGAGCCATCGCGATGTTGGCCAGCATCAGTGCCGCCCACTTGAACGAATGGAACATCGTGTAGAGAATAATGAAGATCACCAGAATGGTGATCGGAAGCACCACCATCAGGCGCTTCTGCGATCTCTTTTGACTGGCGTACTCGCCGGCCCAATCGATCCGGTATCCGGTGGGCAGTTTCACCTGCTGCGTCACTTTGCGGATCGCCTCCTCCACGGTGCTGCCGAGGTCGCGGCCGCGCACGCTGTATTTGATCGCCACGTAACGCGAATTGCCCTCGCGGTAGATCTGCGACGCCCCATCCATAGTTTGAATCGTGGAAAGCTGGCCCAGGGATACGCGTTCTCCGGACGGCGACAACAACCGAATCTTCTCGATGGCCTCTTTCGTATCGCGGTATTCGGCGTCATAACGGACCACCAGGTCATAGCGCTGCTCGCCCTGCAGCACCTGGCTTACCGCGCCCCCTCCGACGGCGGTCTGAATAGCGTCCTGCACATCGGACACGTTGATCTGATAACGCGCGGCCTTCTGTCGGTCCACTACCAGGTTCAGATTGGGTTGACCAATCACGCGAAACAATCCCAGATCCTGAATCCCCGGAATGCGCTGCATTACGCTGATGATCTGATCGCCCTTCTCTTCGAGCACCTTGAGATCGTCCCCGTAGACCTTGATGGCAAGTTCCCCTTTGACACCGCTGACGGCCTCTTCCATGTTGTCGGCGATGGGCTGGGAAAAATTCCAGATCACCCCCGGGATTTTCTCCAACTGGAAACTCATGGCGGCGATCAGTTCTTCTTTGTTCTGGTGAAAAACAGGCCGCCACTGTTCCTTCGGTTTGAGATCGACGAAGTACTCCGTGTTAAAGAAACCGGTGGTATCCGTTCCGTCGTCGGGCCGTCCCACCTGGCTGGTGGCCACGGTGACCTCTGGGAAGGAGGCCAACAGCACGCGAGCCTGGTTGGCGAGGCGGATGCCTTCGGTCGGTCCGGTGCTGGGCGCCAGTGTGCCGCGTACCCAGATGGCGCCTTCGTCCAGATGCGGCAGGAACTCGGAACCGATCCGGCCGCTGGTCATCAGGTATGCCGCCGCAACCAGGGAAGCGACGGCCCCGGTCAGAACAAACCAGCGGCTGCGGACGGCCCATCGCACGGCTGATTTGTAGAGCGCCGTCAGCAGCGTCATTAGCGGGTTTCGCCATTCTTGCATCCCCTCGCGGAAGAGGAAGCTCGAAAGCACCGGTGCCATCACCATCGAAAAAATCAGTGCACCCAGCAATGCAAAAGCGACGGTCCAGGCCATGGGCTTGAACAGCCGGCCTTCCACGCTCTCCAGAGTGAAAATCGGCAGGTACGCCGTGATAATGATCCCGATGGCGTAGAAAACCGGCCGCTGGACCTCATGGGCAGCTTCGCGAATGCGGACCATTACGGGCTTGGATACATCCTGACGTCCCATGTGCCGCACGATGTTCTCCACCATCACCACGGCGCCGTCCACCACCATCCCGAAATCCAGCGCGCCGAGCGACAACAGGTTGGCCGGGATATGCCGGAGGCCGAGACAGATGGATGCGAACAACAACGAGAATGGAATTGTCAACGCCACGACGAGTGCGCCCCTGAGGTTGCCGAGAAACACGAAGAGGATGATGGCTACCAGGATGATTCCCTCTGTCAGGTTGTGCAAAACGGTGTGCGTGGTGTAGTGAACCAGGACGCTGCGATCGAGGAACGGTACCACCTTTACGCCGGGAGGAAGAAGGTGTTCGTTCAGTTCCTTCACCTTGTCGTGTATGCCCTCCAGCGCCGAGTCCGCGTTGGCGCCTTTCCGCAAAAGCACGATGCCTTCCACCACGTCATCGCTATCGACGATCCGTCCATCCTCGCGGTGAATCGACTTCCCATTCCGGCCCAGGCGGATCTTCGGGCCTTGCACCACTGTGGCGATGTCCCTGACTCGCAGCGCTGTTCCATTTTGCGCCTTGATCACCGTATCTTCGATGTCGCTCACGGTTCTGACCAGACCGATGGCGCGCACGTTGACCTGCTGAAGTCCCTGCTCGATAAAGCTCCCGCCCGCGTTCACATTGTTGTTGGTGAGTTGCTGCTCCACCTGGCCGATGCTCAATCCGTACGAGATCAGCTTGTCCGGATCCACACGGACCTGGTATTCGCGTGTCACGCCACCCAGGCTCGAAACATCGACAACGTTCGGCACGGACTTGAACTGTTTCTCCAGAACCCAGTCTTCGAGCGACTTGAGGTCCATCACACCGTACTGTGGGTTGGTACTCTTCAGGGTGTAAAAGAAGATCTGCCCGACGGGGCTCCAGTCCGTGCCGATCTGCGGCTGCAACCCCGGGGGGAGCGTCACCTGTGTGAGCCGTTCGAGCACCTTCTGGCGGTTCCAATCGTTCTCCGATTCGTCATCGAAGATCAGCGTGAGGCTGGAAAGGCCGAAGATGGAAACGCTCCGCAGATGTTGCAGGTGCGGCAACCCGTTGACCACGGTTTCGATCGGAATCGTGACCTGCTGCTCCACCTCTTCGGCTGCGCGGCCCGGCCACTGCGTGATCACCTGAACGTAGTTGTTGGCTACGTCGGGATACGCCTCTATGGGAAGCGCCTGGAACGAGATGATGCCCCAACCCAACAACAGGATCGCGATCACCACCACCAGGAAACGGTTGTTCAGCGCGAAATCGACCAAGCCGCGAATCATTGGCCGCTCACTGCCCTTCTGTGTTCTGCAGTATGAGGGCGTTTTGCACTACGCGCTGTCCGGGTTGAATGCCCGTCCGAATCTCTTGCAGATTGCCGGGAAGCATGTCTCCGCCGGTCACCGCCACACGACGGTACTGCCCGTTGTCGGCCGGTACGTACACCCAGTCGAGGTCATGGAGGTGCAAAACCGCACTGGCTGGAACCACCGCATGCACCTCGCTCTTCTGACCGTGGAACGTGGCCTTGACAAACATTCCGAGGCGCATGAAGCCGGGGTTCTGCACTTCCAGCCGGACCTTCGCCGTGCGAAGATTCGGGTCGAGCGTGGGCCCGATGTTGCTGATTCGCGCCTTGAGAACTACATTCGGAAAAGCGTTGAAACGAATTTCCGCGTATTCGTCGAGGTGAACGAAGGCCAGATCGTTCTCGTATACGTCACAGATAATCCACACATGAGACAGGTCGGAAATGGTAAACGCGTTCGGCGATGCCAAGCCTTGCGTTCCGGACGCGGCAGTAACCTGCTGGTCCGTGATCACACCGGATGCCGGCGAGACAATGTCTACCACCGGCGACGGATGGTCCTTGTCCGCTCCTAGTACCCGCAGGCGTTCGGTAGTGGTTTCGACTGTGATTCTGGCCTTGTCCGCGACATCCTGGGCGACTTCCAGATCCTTTTGGGCAACGGCGCCCTTGTCGAACAGGAGTGTCGAACGCGCTAGCTGGGCGCGCGCCAACGTCTCATCCGCCACGGCCTGCCGGTAATCCGAGAATGCCGAGGAGGTGTCGGCGCTCTGGACGCGAAGTAGCAACTGCCCCTTCGTCACCGAATCGCCCAGCCGGGCCTTAACTTCCAAGACGCGGCCCGAAGCGATCGAGATCACCGGAACATTTCGCGAGACATCGGCCGTCACCACTCCGGTAACATTCAAAGCAGGTGCGGAATCGCGTTTGCCTGCGGTGACAATGGGGAATTGCTCCGGGTGCGTCACTTTGACCAGGTCGGCATTCCCCTCTTCGTCCACTTGTGTAGCCGGCGGTGCGCCGGCGGCCGGATCGCTTGCCGCTTTCGCTCCGCAGCCGGTCAGCAGGAAAGCCAGCGCAAGCGCGACGGTTAAGATAAGTGCGTACTTCATTGGATGACCTCGGTCCCCACCGCCGTCTTCAATTGAATGGAGCGTACCCCTCATCGCTTCTGACTCTAGCTCGCCCCTAACGATGAAGCCACCTATCTTCCTTCCAAGCGTCTTGATTATAGTTGACGAAATGGTGGAATCGCTCGATTCCGCGAATAATCTTCCGGACAGGTCCTCCCGTCTTTCGGGTTAAGGCCTTGTCGGAGCGAGCGATTGTCCGTAACATTCTTGAGCAGGGGCGGCATTTTGCAAGAACCATCAGATCGGCGACGAACACGCCTGGCGCTGCTCGATGATCACGGGCTCTTTAGGGAAAGTCTGGGTCACTTGTTGGCGTCAGAAACTGATTTTGAGGTCGCAGGCCAGTGCTCCACTTCCGCCGAGGCTTTGGAGCTGCTGCAAAATACGGCTGTAGATCTCGTTTTGTTGGAACTCAGTATCGGAAACGAACACGGCGACGAGTTTATATCAGCTGCCCGGCAAGCCGGGTACCAGGGGAAATTTCTCCTGGTCACGGGCGGAGTCGATCCCGCCCGCTCAGCCGCCGCGCTGAAGCTCGGCGCATCCGGCATTTTCCTGAAATCCAATTCTTCGAGTCGTCTGCTGCAAGCCATTCGCCTTGTCGCGAGCGGGGAAGTTTCGGTGGATCAGAAAGTGATTCAGCTCATAGCCGATCGCTACCCCCAACGCGAGGATCAATGCCTGGGAAGCCTGACCAAACGGGAGCAGACAGTGCTCAGGGGCTTGCTTGATGGACTTACGAACAAGAAGATTGGCCGCCAGATCGGCGTGTCCGAATCCGCAATAAAAGCAACTCTCCAGCAGTTGTTTGACAAAGCGGGCGTTCGAACACGATCTCAACTGGTGCGGGCGGCACTCAACGGCTGTTTGTCACACGCGGGACTGGTGCCAAGCCAGGAAACGGTCTCCGCCCATGGCCAATCGGTTAGTTAATCGTTTGATTATTTGATTTCGCCGGTCAGAAAATCACAGCAGATCCCGATAGTCTTCCAGCGCCACGCGTACCAGTTGGGCGCGGGTGCGTACATCGGCCTTGGCGAAAAGCTGTTGAATCGCGTTCTTGACAGAACTCTCGGAGATATCCATCCGGGCTGCGATCTCCTTATTTGCCAGACCTTGAACCAGAAACCGCAGCACTTCCGTCTCCCGGCCGCTTAGTGAGGCTCGCTCGTGATGATCCATCGAAGGGCCGCCGGAAGTCGACGCAACGGTGTGGTCGGTCACGTCGGCGATGATTGCAGCCAGCTTCGGTTTGGTCTGCTCTTTATAAGTCGAAAACCAAATGTCCGCCATGAAAGATTCGCCGTTGCCGCGATGGCCCCGGCATTGCATCGCGGTCCGAAACTGTGGGCCCTCTTCCCACCGCAGGGCGTGGTGCAGGTCGGGTAGGAAAGCCGCGATCGGACTGCCAACCAGGCGCCCATCCCGCGGCACGATGAGTTCGGCAGCCGCGCGATTGGCTAACTCGATAAAGCCGCGCTCGTCCACCGTCACAATCGCCGCGGGACTCGTCTCCACCAAAACCCGTAATCTCTCTTGTGCTTCCAAACTCAGGCGGCGGTTGCGTATCAATTCGCCCACGAACAGTCCGCATCCCGCCAGCGCCAGCGTCTCGAAGGCCAAACGAATGAACGACATTTCGAGGAGACTATAAAGCGCACTGAGCACCGCGCAAAGCAGGCCGAGCAAAGCCACTGCCCAGCGAGGCAGGAATCCAGCAGCCAGCATGATCGGAAACAAGTAGAGAAAACCAAGCGACACGTACGGCTTCGTCCACCAGTCGATTAGAGCGATCACCAGAATGATCGCCGCGCTAATCAGCAGGATCACGGTGCGGTTCCGCTCTTCCCACATCCATTCCAGACGAAGCATGAATTTGGTTTGACCGCTCATTATCCCATCCGTGTGCTCGGACAGCGCTAATCAAACGATTAACCGGAGGACTACGCTCGTCTGAAAGGCAATCGAAAGATTCGACCGAATAACGCCGTAACTGGCCCGCCTAAACGCTAACTACGGGGCACGGTGATTGCCGGATGATCGAATAAGACGTCATGTCCAGCCGCCCCAGTACGCCCGCCTCCGACTTGCGGCCGATCACCAGCAGATCGGCTTTCATCTCTCCGGCCAACTGGGCCACCACCTTCGGCACGTCCCCAGCCTCCACGCGGAGGCCCGATCGGTAACCGGCCGTGTTCAGCAAGTGCTCCAGCGCATGCCGCGCCTCGGTGCGCGCATGCACCGTCTGGCTGCCCGGCGTGACGTGCAACAGTGTAAGCTCCGCCTGATATTCCTCAGCCAGGTGAGTGGCCCAATCCAGCACGCGTGCGCTTGACGATTTGAGGTCCACGGCGCACAGTATCCGCTGGCACGCAACCGCTTCCAGCTTAGGCGCATTCTCCAAATGGACGCCGGTCCAGACCGGGCAATCCGCATCATGAAGAACCTTGGCGCTGGTCGATCCCAAGATCAGCCGCCGGTAAATTCCCATCCCCTGGGTCGGAATCATGATCAGATCCACCTGATTGGCGGAAGCGCATTCGATGATCTTCTGCGCTGCCTCGCCATGGTCCACCAGCTTCCGCACGCGGAGATGTTTCCAGTCGTTGTTAAAGAAGCTGTCGAACTTCCCCAGCCGCGATTCCTGCAAATCCCGCAGCGTGCTATTGTACGTGGCCTCAACCACGTGCAGCAGGATTAACTCCGCCTCGAAGCGCCCCGCCAGCGCTTGCACGTAAGCCGCCGCGCCCCGGCAGCGGATCGAGAAATCGATAGGGAAGAGGATTCGCCGAAGTTGGAACATGAACTCTACTCTAATCTAATGAGTCTAATGCTCGTCGGGGTCCCGGAACGTATCGTTGGGGCTTGCGAACCAGGTATACAGTGCGGGCAACAAAAAGATGCTCATCACGAGTACCGCCATCAGTCCACCCACAATCACAATCGCAAATGGGCGCTGCGAATCTGAACCGATGCCGTGCGACGTCGCCGCCGGAACCAGCCCGAGCGATGCCACTAGCATCGTCATCAGGATCGGCCGGAATCGCAATACCGCGCCCTCCTGCACGGCATCCAGAATCGAATGTCCTCGCGCGCGCAGCTGATTGATGTACTCCAGCATGATCACGCCGGTTTGCACGGAGACGCCAAATAGCGCCAGGAATCCGACCCCCGACGAGACACTGAAATTTGTATGGGCCAGGTACAGCGCCCCAATGCCGCCGATCGGCGCCATGGCCACGGTAATCAGAATCAGGCTCGCCCACTTCACCGAGGCAAACATGGTGTACAGAATCAGGAAGATCACCAGCAGCGTGAGCGGAATGATCAACGCCAGCCGCTTCTGCGAGCGCTTTTGCGATTCGTATTCCCCGGCCCACTCGAGCCGGTAACCCGGCGGCAGTTTCACGGACCTGGTGACGGAGCTGATCGCTTCCTCCACCGTACTCCCCAGGTCGCGCCCGCGAACGCCATATTTGATGGCCACGTAACGCTGGTTCCCCTCCCGATAGATCTCCGAGGCGCCGTCCCGGATGGCCACATCGCAGAGCTGGCCGATCGATACCCGCTCGCCCGAAGGAGCCAGCAGCCGTATATCCTGGATCTGTTCGACCGTGGTTCGATACTGCGGTTGATACCGCACCACCAGGTCGTACCGCTCCTCGCCTTTCAGGACCGAAGTCACCGCCTTGCCGCCGGTGGCGGTTTCGATCGCGTCCTGCACATCGGATATGTTGATTCCGAACCGTGCCGCTTTGTCACGGTTGACCGTGAGGTTCAAATTCGGCTGGCCGATCACCCTGAAAATGCCGAGATCCTGCACGCCGCGGATCTTGCTCATCACGCCCATGATCTCGTCGGCCTTATCTTCCAGCGTCTTCAGATCGGTCCCGTAGATCTTTACCGCCAGTTCACCCTTGACGCCGCTCACCGCCTCTTCCATGTTGTCGGCGATGGGTTGCGAAAAATTCCAGACCACTCCGGGAATCTTCTCCGCCTGCTCTCCCAAGGCCGCAATCAACTGCTCCTTGTCCTGGTGGAACATGGGTCGCCATTCCTCCTTCGGCCGCAGGTCGATGAAATACTCCGTGTTGAAGAACCCCGTATAGTCCGTGCCATCGTCGGGGCGCCCCACCTGGCTTACCACTTTCGTCACCTCGGGGAACTTGGCGAACATCACGCGCGCCTGGTTCATGATCAGCGTGCCCTCGGTTGGACCCGTACTCGTCGCGAGCGTCCCGCGCGCCCAGATCGCGCCTTCGTCCAGGTGCGGCAGAAATTCCGACCCGATGGTTCGAGCCAGCATAATAGAACCGGCAAACGTTAGCAGCGCTACGATTACCGTCACCCAGCGAAACCGTATCGCCCCGCCCAGCGCCTTACCGTAAACTCGTGTCAGGAACAGCATCAGCGGATTGCGCCATTCCCTCGTGCCTCTGGGAAACACGATACTCGCCAGCACCGGGCCGAGAAACATGGAGTACAACAGCGCGCCCAGCAGCGCGAAAGCTACCGTCCACGCCATCGGCCGGAACAATCGGCCTTCCACGCGCTGCAGCGTGAAGATCGGCACGTAGGCGGTGATGATAATCGTGATCGAGTAGAATACCGGCCGTTGCACCTCGTGCGCAGCCCGCTTGATTTTCTGTGCGACCGTCTCCTCCGGATTCACGCCGGGATGCGATAGCAGCCGCACGATGTTCTCCACCATCACGATTGCGCCCTCCACAATCATTCCGAAATCCAACGCACCGAGCGAAAGCAGGTTGGCCGGAATGTGCCGCAGATCCAGGCAAAGCGATGCGAACAGCAAAGAGAACGGAATCGTCAGCGTAACGATCAGTGCGCCGCGTATGTTGCCGAGGAAGATAAAGAGAATTACGGAGACCAGAATGATGCCCTCGGTCAGGTTGTGCAGCACCGTATGCGTGGTCAGATGCACCAGGTCGCTGCGATCCAGGTGCGGAATAATCTTCACGCCCGGCGGCAAGAAATGATTGTTGAGGAAGTCCACCTTCTCGTGCAGCGCCGTCAGCACGTTGTCCCCGTCGGCGCCTTTCCGCAGCAGCACGATGCCCGAAACCACATCCGGATCGTCCACCACCTTAGAGAGATCTGAATGGTCTGCCTTGCCCATCTGCCCCAGCCGGATTTTGGGCCCCTGACGGACCGTGCCGACATCGCGCACGCGTACCGGAATCCCATTCTGGGTCTTCAGCACGACGGACGCGATGTCTTCCGTGGATTGCACCAATCCTACTGCCCTGACGTTGATTGCTTGCGTTCCACGCTCGATGAAGCTGCCCCCCGCGTTGATGTTGTTATTCGATAGTGCGGACTCCACCTGCCCGATGCTCAGCCCGTAAGAGATCAGCTTGTTCGGGTCCACCTGCACCTGGTACTCGCGTGTCGCTCCGCCGAAGATCGAGACGTCCACCACGTCCGGCACCGATTTCAACTGCTTGATGATCACCCAGTCCTGCAGCGTCTTCAGCTCCATCACGTCGTAGTTCGGGTTGGTGCTCTTCAGCGTGAAGAAGTAAATTTGTCCGACCGGACTGTAGTCGGCGCCCAACGTAGGCTGCAGTCCGTTGGGAAGATTCACCTGCGAAAGCTTTTCCAACACCTTCTGCCGGTTCAGGTCGTTGTTCGATCCGTCGTCGAAGGTCAGGTTGATGCTCGAAAGTCCGGCCAGCGACCAGGAGCGCAGCGACACCAGTTGCGGCAGCCCGTTCATCTGCACTTCGATCGGAATGGTAACCTGCTGCTCCACCTCCTCCGCCGCACGGCCGGGCCATTGCGTGATCACCTGGACATAGTTGTTGGCTACGTCGGGGTACGCTTCCACCGGCAGCTGCTTGAAGGAAATCGCTCCCCAAATGAGTATGAGAATTCCGGCGCAAAGCACCAGAAAACGATTTTGAAGAGCGAACGCGACGGACTTTTGAATCACTGTTCGGTACTCTTCTGGACTTCGCGGTCAAACATGAGCGCGTTAGTCACCACCTGGTCTCCCGGTTGCAGCCCGCTCAGTATCTGTTGCGACCTGTCGGCGTTTACCGGGCCTGCTTGCACTTCGGTCCTGCGGAACTTCTGATCCTTCAGTTTGACGAAAACCCAATCCCGATCCTGCAGCCGTAACACCGCGCTCGAAGGAACCACCGTGCGCGTCAGCGTGCCCTGCGATACGAAATGCACGGTTGCAAACATGTTCGGCCGAAGGATCCCAGACTCGTTGGGCAGTTCGATGCGCACCTTCGCCGCACGCGTGTTCGGGTCCAGCAGCTTGGAGATATTCGTGACACGGCCCGCCAATCGCTTGTCTGGGTAGGCGTTCAGCTCGATCTCGGCCCGGTCGCCTATGTGAACCCGCGCCAGATCGTTCTCGTATACATCGCACAGAATCCAGACATTGGAGAGATCCGCGATAGTGAACAGGTTCGGCGAGTTGTCCAGCGATTTCACTCCGGCGGCCGACGTGACGTTCTGCTCGATGATGGTTCCCGATACCGGCGCGTGGATTTCGATCAGCGCCGAGGGATGCTGCGGATCTCCTCCCAGCAGTCGTATGCGCTCTTCTGCGGCCTTCGTATCGATGCTGGCCCGGTTGTACGCATCCTGCGCCACTTCCAGGTCTTTCTGTGGTGATGCGCCGTGCGAATAGAGAAGCTGGGCGCGGTCCAGTTGTGTCTTCGCCAGGCCCGCGACGGCCTGGAACTTCTGGTAGTCGGCGAACGCCTGCGACATGTCCGGCGTGGTCATGGTCAGCAGCAACTGCCCTTTTTGCACATCGTCGCCCAGGCGCGCTTTCACGTCCACCACGCGGCCCGACGAAAGAGCGTTCACTGCATAAGAGCGGCTGACATCGGCTGCCACCGTTCCATTCGCTAG
Organism: uncultured Solibacteraceae bacterium; assembly: GCA_963805775.1. GTDB lineage: Bacteria > Acidobacteriota > Terriglobia > Bryobacterales > Bryobacteraceae > Solibacter. Next base: position 38,618 of record CAWDWK010000062.1, read on the forward strand.
AATCTGGTCGGATTCGTGCCGCGCCGCTGCCTCCGAAACGGGGAACCGCTCCGGGTTTGAAATGGTAACCACGTTGCGGTCCGGCACAGTTTCCACCGTAGGAGCAGGTGCGTCATTCGGCGCCGCTTTCACGTTTTCCCGCGAGCAACCCGACAGCCCCGCCACCAGAATCGCCACCGCAATCGCGACGCAAACCAAGCCGCCACCAACCGAGCCGCGACCGTTAGGGAGCGTCTTGTCCGCAACCCTCGCCATTCTCAGAATGTTCGTCATTTGATGACCTCCGTCCCCACCGCCATGTTCAGTTGATTCGCGGCAGTCATATAGGCCCCCACCAGATTCAAGTAGTTGAGCTGGACGCTCCGGTAATCGTTCTGCGCGTTCAGAAAGTCGAGCAACGATGCGCCGCCATGCTCATAGGCAAACGAGACGGTGTCCCGAACCCTGGTGGCCTGGTCGAGGTACTTGGTCTTGTACCTGCGCAAGAGCACGCGGCTGCTGTTCCATGCGGCGTCGGCGGAGTCCGCATCGCTGAATACCTGCACGGCGGTAGCTTCCCGGAGCCGCTCGCTCCGCCGGATGTCCAGTTGCGTGCGCGCTTTTTCCCCCTGATTGCGATCGAAAATTCGCAAAGGAATCGTGACGCTGAAGCCGACGTAAACAGGAATCGGAGGATTGCGCGCCAGATCCAGGCCAAAAGTCGGGTCCGTAGTTCCGTTGGCCACAGCCAGCCGGTAATCGGTCTTGGCTTTATCCACTGTCTGCAGTGCCTCCTTCAGGTCCGGCCGGTTCGCCAGCGCGGCTTGATGCAGTTCGTTCAGCGTCAGCGTCTGCTCCGTATATTCGAACGGTCCCGTCACGTCGAACCGCTCCACCGGCGTGCGGTCGTTCAGAATCGCCAGCAACTGAATCTTCGCGGTCCTCAGGTTGACCAGCGCAGTCTGCAAATCGGTCTCGAACTGAACACGCTGCAATTCCAGGCGGTCCAGGTCCACTTGCGCGATATCGCCGGCCTTGAAGCGATCGGCGCTCACCCCGAGCACCCTGTCGTAATACGCCAGGTTTTCGGTGGCCAGCGCCACCACCGATTTCTGCTGCAGCGTCTGCACGAACGCATTTCGCAGGTCGAACAACAGCGTTCGCTCCTGGTCGGCCAGTTGAGACACGGCCACCGCCGTCGCCTTCCGCGCGCTCTCCAACCGCAACTCCCGCTTGCCTCCACGCTCGTGCAGATAGCTGGTTGAAATAAACGGCAAGGCGAAGCCGAACGGCCGGTACGGGTTGGTGCTGAAAGGGTCGATCTGATCGATCGTGGTCGTCAGGTCCGGGTTGGGACGCAGGTAGGCAGTGATTTCCTGGGCTCTTGCCTCGTCGATACCGATGCGGCCTGCCTGCAGCGTCGGGTTTGTAGCCTCGAACTGGTCTTTCACCTGTTGCCAGCTCATACTCTTCTGCGCGAACGCGCCCCGCGGCGCCATAGCGGCAATCACAACCACAGTCCCCACGTATCGCGCCAGACGCCGCATCTCACCTCTGAATCTATCGATTTCCAGCCTGGCCGGTCGGCTATCTTTTGGCAGAAGTCAGGCTATCTTTTGGCACAGACCTTGGCCGTGTCGCCGATTGACCCTAGAATCGAATAGGGGCGCCGTCGAATGGTTTTCCGTCGCATGGAAGGATCGTCGCGCGTTGCGGTCGCCGGCTCAATGATCGTTGCCATCGCCGTGATCGACTGGCGCGTGGACCTGAACATTGCCTTTGCGTTTTTCTACCTGCTGCCCGTTCTCCTCATAGGCACGGTCCTTTCGCGCTGGCAAATCGTATTGACGGCGCTCCTCTGCACCTTCCTGTCCGATTACTTTAATCCTTTTTCTTTTACGCTAGGCACCTCCATCCCGCAGGACATTCTCGTTTTCGCGGCCCTGGCAGGCAGTGGTCTGTTTTCATACGAAGTGACGCGCCGCAGCCGGCGGGAGGCCGAAGACCGCCACCGCTACGAACTGGAAGCCACCGCCCGCCGCGAAGCCGAAGAGCAGCTCGAATTTCTCATTGAAAGCAGCCCCGCCGCCATCCTGACCACCGGCGCCGACTTCCTGATCCTCCGGGCGAACCTGGCGGCCTACCGGTTGTTAGGACTCGAGCAGGGTGCGCTGCTTGGGAAATCGATCCGCACTTATATCCCAGCCCTGGGACGCGTGTCTCCCTCCGAGCCGCGCCAGAACTTCCGCACGGAAATGCAGTGCCGCGGCGTCCGCGGCAACGGAGAGGTCTTCCTCGCCAATGTCTTCTTCTCCACATACAATACGGCAGCGGGTCCCAGGCTGGCCGCACTGGTAGTGGATGCGTCGGAGGACTTGCGGGACCGCGAAGAGTCCAACCTGGAGCAGTTGCTGGCAGGCTCGCGTATTTTGGTCGGTGCCGTCTCGCACGAAGTGCGCAACGTTTGCGGCGCCATCACCATCATGCACGAGAACCTGGTCCGCAGCGGAGTCCTCAGCGGTAATCAGGATTTCGAGGCGCTAGGCTCGCTCGTCGATACCCTGAACCGCATCGCCTCCATGGAACTCACGCAGAGCTCCAACAAGCCTCAGGCCGGTATCATCGATCTGTCCGAAGCCCTGGACGATCTTCGCATCGTCCTCGAACCCATCTGCCACGAAGCGGACATTTCCATACACTGGGACATCGCCCCGGAACTGCCGCCGGTCTGGGCCGACCGCCATCGTCTGTTGCAGGTTCTCCTCAACCTCACCAAGAACAGCGAGCGGGCTTTGCGCGACGCCGATGTGAAGCGACTCGACATTTCGGCGTCCATTGGAAAGGGCGTCGTATCGGTCAGGATTACCGATACCGGCCCCGGGATCAGTTCCGTCCTGCAGCTGTTTCAGCCGTTCCAGCAAGGTGCGGAATCAACCGGTCTGGGATTATATATATCACGTGCATTCGTGCGTTCGTTTCGCGGCGAGCTCCGGCACGACCCGTCGATGCCAGGGTGTTCCTTTGTCATCGAATTGGCCATTGCCGGTTCCGGCGATGTACAACATGAACGGATAGGCGGCAATGGAACGAATACGGCTCTTGTTGATCGATGACCACATTCTGTTTCGAGACGGCCTGAGCCGGCTCTTAGCCTTGGAACCGGATTTGGAAGTGGTGGCTTGTTGCGGCACCGTTGCCGAAGCTCTCGAGACCGTGGGCGCCAAGCCCGTCGATGTCGTGCTCCTCGATTACGATCTGGGCGACGATCACGGCAGCCACTTCATATCCTCCGCGCGTCGAGCGGGTTACCAGGGAAAGGTCCTGATGGTCACGGCCGGAATGAGCGCCAAGGAATCTTCAACCGCGCTCCATCTGGGCGCCTCAGGCATCTTTCTCAAACACAATTCTCCCGGCACGCTGGCTAAAGCCGTCCGGCTGATCATGGGCGGTGAAATCTGGGTCGATCCGAAGGTAATCCAGCTCATGGCCGATCGGGTCGACCAGCGCGATGAGGAGAGAATCAACCCGCTCTTGACCGAACGCGAACAGCAGGTGCTCCGCGGCATATTCGAGGGTCTTACCAATAAAGAGATTGGCGCGCAGCTCGGCGTGACCGATGGCGCGGTCAAGGCGACCCTGCAACAGTTGTTTCAAAAAACCGGGGTTCGCACTCGCAGCCAGCTCGTTAGAATCGCCCTCGAAGGCTCGCTCGGGCCGCAGCGGTGACCGTGTATACTGTCGTTCGGAGGAGAACAATAATCAATGTCTATACGGATTAATGACACCGCCCCTGATTTCACTGCCGAAACCACACAGGGCCCGGTCCATTTTCACGAATGGATTGGCGACGGCTGGGCGGTTCTGTTTTCGCACCCGAAGGATTTCACTCCGGTGTGCACCACCGAACTCGGCTACATGGCGGGCCTGCAGCCCGAATTCGAAAAGCGGAACTGCAAGATTATCGGGCTGAGCGTGGACCCGGTGAGCAGCCACGGTAAGTGGGCCGGAGATATCGAAGAGACTCAGGGACACGCTGTGAACTATCCCATGATCGGCGACCCGGAACTTAAAATTGCCAAGCTCTATGGCATGCTGCCGGCGGAGAGTGGGAGCACGTCTGAGGGCCGTACCGCGGCCGATAACGCCACTGTGCGTAATGTTTTCATGATCGGTCCGGACAAGAAGGTCAAACTGATGCTGATCTACCCGATGAGCACCGGCCGCAATTTCGACGAAGTGCTCCGCGTGCTGGATTCCATGCAGCTCACCGCCAGGCACAAAGTAGCGACACCAGTGAATTGGAAGTCCGGCGACGACGTCATCATTCTGCCGTCGGTATCGGAAGCCGATGCGAAAGAAAAATTTCCGGATGGCTGGAAGGCACCGAAACCATACCTGCGCATCGTGCCCCAGCCTAAGTAAAGCGGATGGAAGGGTGGGGGGAGGCCCCGGCAGGCTCCCCCCCACAAAAAAAGTGGTTCCAAGTGATCGGATTTCCAGCCTGGCTCACTACCGGCATGCACGGCATTGAGCTGCGCAAACAAGAGCGCCGGACGATTCGCCTCTCCGCTCCCCGATGGCCGTTTTCTCCAGCCGCCGGATCAATGCTTCCTGGCTCGCCGCTTGCTGCCTCCTGTCCGGAACCGGTTGCTCGTAACGGCTTTTCGCTCGCCCGCAACAGTTGCCGCCTCTCGGCGACCTCCATTCCGGGGTCAAAGCTCCCAGCCTGCTACTTCGCAACCTTCCAAGTCGGTTTTCATGCCCGTTCGGCCCTTCGGCTCCACTACCGCGTCCCGGATTGCGCCGGTTGCGGCGGTTTCATTGCCTGTGGCCCCTTGCACTGCCACCGCTCGGTTCGGCCTGCCGCGCCTGCGATCTCCACTCCCCTCCGGGACTTTTACCTCCCTCGGGATCAAAGCGTTCAACCGCGTTTGCTGCCTGCCGGTCCGCCTGACGAATCCGCCCGATTTCCTTTCGCTCCCCGCCGCCCGTCCTGATTAAAGTTTGGGCTGCGGATCATCGTTCCAGGTCCGCTACGTTTCCGCCGGCTTGCTGTTCCTCAAACCTCTTGGAACCTTTTTTACTATGCTCCCGCCGTACATTTTCGTCAATGCTTTTTCGGTGTGGAATGGCACCTTTTCCTCAGTATTTATCCCATTTGTTCTTAATAATTTATGGAGCTTTTCCAGAGAATCGATTGTGGATAAAACGCTCGCGCAACATCTTGATTTTGCGATACTGTAACCATAAATGCGCAGGCTTGTCATACGTCCGGGTGGCATCGGAGACGTCATTGTCTCTCTCCCCGCGATGGCCTGCCTGGCCGCCGAATCGCTCGAAGTTTGGACCGAGGCGCGCGCCGTTCCGCTCGTGCGCTTTGCCGCCCGCGTGCGCGCCCTTCGCGCCACCGGGCTCGACCTCCTCGGCATCACCGAACCTCCGCCCGTGCTCATTCAAGCCCTGCGTGAGTTCGATTCCATCGTCTCCTGGTACGGCGCGAATCGGCCGGAATTCCGCGATACCGTGGCCGAGCTGGGCCTGCCGTTCACCTTCCTGGAGGCGCTCCCCGCCGAAAGTGCCGCCATCCACGCCTCGGATTTCTACCTCGAACAGGTGCGCTGCATTGCCCCCTGCGCCAGCGACGGCATCCCGCGCGTCGAATGCTTTGTGAAGCGCGAAGATTACGCCGTCATTCATCCCTTTTCCGGCAGCGCCCGCAAAAACTGGCCGCTTGGAAGATTTCGTGCCATCGCCACGCAGCTGGAGCGCGTGATGCCCGTGAAGTGGTGCGCCGGAGAAGAAGACCCGCCTCTTCCCGGCGCTGTTCGCATCGCCGACCTTTACGAACTCGCCTGCTTTCTGGCCAGGGCGCGGCTCTACATCGGCAACGATTCCGGCATCACGCATCTCGCGGCGGCGGTCGGCACGCCCGTGCTGGCACTGTTCGGTCCCACTGACCCCGAAGTCTGGGCCCCCCGTGGACAGAACGTTCGGGTGGGGCGATGGCGATACCATAGTGTGCAGGGGTGATTTTTGCGGATCGTACTCTTTCTTGGTTTAACCTGCGCGGCGCTGGCCGCGGAACATACGACGCTCGTGGACCGCGTCGGCACCACCGGGTTCGTGCAACTCGAAGCCGAAAGTTTCAAGACTCTCAGCTTGCCGGAGCAGACCCTGGCGTACTGGCTGACACAGGCCTCGGTCGCCATCGACCCGATCAATTACGATCAGAATTCGATCTGGGGCTTGCGGCAGAAGGCGCTCCTGGAAGAGATTCTGCGCCACTTTCAGGGCGTGAACCCGGAGGCGCTGCGCAAGATCACCGATTTCACCAAGCTGTTCTGGGCCAATCGCGGCAATCACAATGAGATGACCGCCCAGAAGTTTCTTCCCGCCTTTACGTTCGAGGAACTGAAGGCCGCGGCCCTGCAAGCGGCGCGCAACGGCGGATTCCAAGGACGCAAGCCGGTCGAGCTCGAGAGTGAAATCAACACTCTCAAGCCCTCCCTCTTCGACCCCAACTTCGAACCCACCATCACCGCCAAGAGTCCGCAAGGCGATCGCGACATCCTCCAGGCCAGCGCTAATAATTTCTATCTGGGGCTGAACCTCGCAGACATCAAGGGCTTCCAGGAGAAGTACCCGCTCAACTCGCGCCTCGTCAAAAACGCCTCTGGCAAACTCGTGGAAGAGGTCTACCGCGCCGGTACGCCTGACGGCAAAATTCCTCCCGGTCGCTATGCGCGCTACCTCAAGCAGGCCAATGAATATCTGGAGAAGGCTCGCGCCGTGGCAGATCCCCAGCAGTCCAAGGCCATCGCCGCCCTGATCCGTTATTACCAGACCGGAGACCCGGCCGACTGGATCCAGTTCGGCATCGCCTGGGTCCAGAACAACGCGCGTGTGGATTTCGCCAACGGCTTCATCGAGGTCTATCGCGACGCGCGCGCCGCCAAGGGCACCTCGCAAAGCTTCGTCTCCATCACCGATGACAAGATGAACCAGCTGATGCTCAAACTGGCGGCCAACGCGCAGTACTTCGAAGATCGCGCTCCCTGGGCGCAGCAGTACAAGAAGCAGGGCGTCAAGGCCCCCATGGCGAAGGCCTGCGAGACCCTCATTGAGACCGGCGATTTTCACGTCAGCACCGTGGGCGACAATCTTCCCAACGAGAACGAAATCCGCGAGCATTACGGCAGCAAGAGCTTCCTCCTCACCGGCAGTTCGCGCACCCTGCGCCAGGGTACCGGCTTCGGCGCCCTGGAGGAATTCGCAGCCACGCCGGAGGAAATCGCCTTGTCGAAGAAATACGGCGAAGAGGCCAGCGACCTGATGACCGCCCTCCACGAGATCATCGGCCACGGCTCCGGCAAGCTCAATCCCAAACTGCGGGGTGGCAGCGAAGCCCACCTTAAGGAGTATTTCTCCACCTTGGAAGAGGCGCGTGCAGATCTCATGGCGTTGTGGAACATCTCCGACCCTAAACTACGTGACCTCGGGCTCGTCTCCAGTCCCGAGGTCATGAAGGCGATGTATTACGCCGCCGTTCGCACCGTCCTCACACAATTGATGCGCAATCCCCAGGGCGACACCATCGAGGAGGATCACCAACGCAATCGCCAGTTGATCGTGAATTACATCATGGACAAGACCGGCGCCATCCAGAAGGTGGAGCGTAGCGGCAATACCTACCTGCAACTCAAAGATTTCGCGAAAATGAAAGAGGGAGTCGGGATGCTGCTCTCCGAGTTGATGCGCATCAAGGCCGAAGGCGATTACAACGCCATCAAGGCGCTGGTCGACAAGTACGGCGTGCACTTCGACCCCAAGCTGCGCGACCAGGTGGTGGCGCGCTATGCGAAGCTGGACGTTCCCACCTACTGGTGCGGAATCAATTCGGAGTTGAGCCCGAAATTCGACGCGGCGGGCAAGGTGTCGGCCGTTACCCTCAGCTATCCGCGCGACTACGTGAAACAGCAGTTGGGATATGCGGCCATGTACGGGGTACAATAGAGCACTTTTATGGCGGCCCGGCTCCATCCGGCTCTTGAACAGCCACCGGAACTTGTCGACTTGCGGCGTCTGTCCGCGAGAGACCTCGAACCCTTGTTGGAGGAAGAGTCTCGCGCCTGGCGCAGCGAGTTGGAATGGGACTTCGAGAAATCCGCCGACCTCGTGCGCCGCTTCGTCGATATGAGCGCCTTGAACGGCAGCGCGCTCATGGAAGACGGGCAGGTTGCCGGCTACATGTACTACGTGCTCGAAGAAGACAAGGGCCTGATCGGCGATCTCTATGTATGCCGCGAACTGCGCACGGTGGAGCGTGAGAATCTGCTGATCGCTTCGGCACTGGAAGCGGTGATGGATTGCCCGGCCGTGACCCGCATCGAATCGCAGCTCATGATGCTGCGTTACAACCACGCCCGCCCCACTCCGCGCGCGGATTGCCTCAGCGTCTTCGAGCGCAACTTCATGCGCATCGACCTGAAGCGCGCCGCCCTGGGCAGGGGCAACGTGCGCCGGCCCGTGTACATGGAAAAGTGGAGCGACCATTACCACGACGCCGCGGCGCAGTTGATCGCGGCGGCCTACGCGGGACACGTCGATAGCCGCATCAACGATCAGTACCGCACCACCGCGGGAGCGCGGCGCTTTCTCCACAACATCGTGCAGTATCCCGGCTGCGGCGCGTTCTACCGGCCGGCATCGCTCGCCGCATTCGAGGGAGTCAGCGGCAGGATGTGCGGCATCTCGCTCGCCAGCCTCGTGGCCCCCGAGACCGGCCACGTGACCCAGATCTGCGTCAGCCCATCGGTACGCGGCACCGGCATCGGGCACGAGCTGCTTCGCCAATCCCTCACCACATTGCGCGACATGGGCTGCACCTCGGCGAGCCTCACCGTGACGGCCGCGAACGAAGACGCCGTGGCGCTGTACGAACGTGTGGGATTCGAGACCATCCGCCGCTTCTCCGCATTCGTGTGGGAAGGGTTTTAGTGGAAGTCGCAGCCATCGCCGGGTAGAATTACACCACGGAGGATGCTCCCGTGTACTCGAACGAGTGGCTTTATGCCCTGCGCACCCTGCGGCGAAATCCGCGATTCACCATCGCCGCGGTTTTGACTCTTGCTCTCGGAATTGGCGCGAACACCGCCATCTTCAGCTTCATCAACACGGTGTATCTGCGCCCGCTGCCTTATCCTCAGCCCGAGCGCCTCGTGATGGTTTGGGAGACCGCCCCAAAGGGGAAAAGCAGAAGCTCACGCTCCGCTGCCTCGCCCGCCGCCTACTTCCACTGGCGCCAGGACACTTCGGTGTTTTCGGCCGTCGGAGCGTGGGGCGCGGACGTGGTAACCCTCACCGGCGGACCGTGGGCGGAGCGCGTGCCGGCGCAGCGAATCGCGGGGGACTACTTTCGCGTTCTCGGCGTTCAACCAGCGCTTGGCCGGACATTTCTCCCCGAAGAGGAACGCGGCGCGGATTGCCCGATTTTGCTCAGCGGCGATCTGTGGCGCAACTGGCTGGGTGCCGACCCCGCTATAGTGGGCAAGCCGCTACTGGCCGATGGTAAGCCCTGTCGCGTGGTTGGTGTCATGCCCGATGGATTCCTGCCGCCCCTCTCCGCCAACAACCGTGTGGATGTCTGGATGCCCCAGAGACTGGAAGGGGCGCGGGCTGCCAATCGCACAGACCATTCTCTCATGGTCGTTTCGCGTCTTGCGCCCGGCGTCACCCTTGAACAGGCGCAGCGCAGGTTGGATGCCGAAGTACGCCAACTCGCCGAATCGGTTCCCGAGGCGCGAGGTTGGGGCGTTCGCATCGTGTCCCTGAAGGAACAAATCGTAGGCAATCCAAACAAGGCTCTGTTCGCGCTCGCGGGCGCGGTTGGTTTTCTGTTGCTGATCGCGTGTATCAATGTCGCCACCCTGCTTACCGCGCGAGCCGCCGGCCAGCGGCGCGAGATCGCGATTCGCTCCGCTCTGGGCGCGGGCCGTTCGCGTCTTATGGCACACCTGCTGACACAAACCCTGCTGCTCGCAACCCTCGGCGGCGCATGTGGGCTGATCGCTGCTTACTGGAGCATGGATGCCCTGATTGTACTGGCCCATAACGCGCTCCCCCGCTTGAACGAAGCCCGTATCGACTGGCGTGTGCTGGCCTTCACCGCGGGAATCGCCATCGCCACCGGACTGCTCTTTGGATTGGCGCCCGCTATTGGGTTATCCCGGGCGAACTTGCGCGAAACTCTCGTTCCTCGCGGTGGCCGACGCGTCTTGCGGAACGCGCAGATCGTCGCCGAGATTGCGCTCGCGTTCGTACTGCTGGTGGGTGCCGGCCTGCTCATGCGCAGCTTTCAGGCCATCCGCGCCGTGGACCTCGGCTTTCGTACCGACCACATTCTGGCGGCGAACTTCGCGCTACCCCCGTCGCACTATTCCGACCCACAGCAGTACATACGTTTTATCGGCGATGTTCTGGAGCGCGTTCGCGCTTTGCCCGGAGTGCGTGCGGCCACCGCAACCCTGGGCGTCCCGATGCGCGGCTCCGCTGGAGGGAGTTTCGAAATCTCCGGTCGCCCAGCGGATGCTCGCGAGCGGCTCGATGCCGAGTTTCGACCCGGAGACTCGCAGTACCTCTCCACCCTGGGAATGGCCCTGGAACGCGGGCGCGGCTTTACTGCGCGCGACGTGGAACCGGAGCAGCCCGTGGCCCTCGTCAACCAGAAGTTGGCTCGCCAGTTCTTTCCCGGCGAGAATCCCCTCGGGAAACGCATCCGAGCCGCGAGCAAGGACAACAGTCTGCCCTGGATGACCATCGTCGGCGTAGTGCGCGACACGCGCCACACCGGACCTTTGAAGGAAACGCTGGTGGAGATCTATGTGCCGTATGCGCAATTCCGCTCAACCAATCTCCAGCCCAGCGCGCTGGTTGTGCGCACCACGGGCGAGCCGGAGAAATTGTTGCCCCTGCTTCAGCAGGCGGTTGCGTCCGTCGACAAAGACCAACCCCTGGTTTCCATCGCCTCTCTCGAACAGAATCTGCTGGACTTCATCGCCCCTCAGCGGTTCGACACCACGCTGATGGCGATCTTCGCCGCCATCGGTTTGGTTCTGGCCGCCGTGGGAATCTTCGGCGTCATGTCCTATCGCGTAGCCCAGCGAACGCATGAAATCGGCGTGCGCATGGCGCTTGGTGCCGAAGACAGAGACGTGCTCCGCATGGTGCTCGCCGAAGGGCTACGCACCGCTGCATTGGGCCTCGCGCTGGGTTGGGCCGGAGCCTGGGCTTTGACGCGCTATTTGGCGTCCTTGTTGTTCAGCGTGAAACCCGGCGACCCGCTAACTCTCGGCTTTGTCTCGGCGTTGGCCCTGGCCACCGCGGCCGCCGCCAGTTATCTTCCGGCCCGCCGTGCATCGCGCCTGGACCCCATGGCCGCGCTCCGGGAAGACTAGCGGCGAAACCGCCTCTGGTCGCCGGCTACACCTTGTGTTTGGCAATAAAGTCCGCCGCCGGCTCGCTGCTCATCCCGGGCGCTTCCGGCGCCAGTACCTCGCCCTTCACCATCTTCTGCTTTCCGCCGGACTCCATGTAAATCGCATTCGGAATCGCGCACAGCACATTCATATTCACGGGACCGCCTCCGTGACTGGCAAGTTCCACGCCGAAGGCGTCCGAGATAGCGGCGATCTCCATCCACTCCGTCGGGCCGCCGGCGCGACGATTGTCGGGCTGCACTACGTCGGCGCCCTTCTTCAGAAGCAGATCCATGAACGCGTGCTTGTTGTACTCGTTCTCGCCGCAGGCAATGCGCATGTCGAGCGCCGCGGCCACCTCCGCATAGCCTTCGTGGTCGTACGGCACGATCGGCTCTTCGTACCAGAAGCAGCCCAACTGCTGATAGGCCCGTCCCCGGCGCACCGCCTCCACGCGGTTGTAGGCCTGGTTCGCGTCCACCATGATCCGAACGCCCTTGCCGGCCGTCTTGAATCCCACCTCGATGCGCTCCACGTCGTCATCCAGATCGAACCGGCCCACCTTGACCTTGAAGGCGCGATAGCCTATTTCCAGCGTTTCGGTGATGGTGCGTTTATATTGCGAATGGTCCTTGTCGTTTTCGCGATACCAGCCGCACATGGCGTAGGCCGGCATGCGGTCGCGCACCGCGCCGAGCATCTTGTAGACCGGCAATCCGGCGGCTTTGCCCAGGATGTCCCAGACCGCGATGTCCACTACCGACATGGCAAACTGAGTGACGCCCTGCACTCCCTGATATTCAAGCGCACGCCAAAGGTCGGCACGGATCTTCTTGGGGAACGCTGGATCCTGGCCCATCAGCACGGGTTTGATTTCGTGCTCCAGAATGGTCTGCACCACGCGCGGCCCACCGGCGACCATGCCGAAGCTGCTGTAGCCCCAGCCGGTAATGCCGGCATCGGTTTTGAGGCGGAGGACAACGCCGCCGCCATCGCCGCCGAAATCGTGGATCGCGTCGCTATACGGCTCTGCGGGAACGCGCAGCAGGTCGGTCTCGAGACCGGTGATCTTGATCTGCTTTCTGGCCTCCGCGGCCACTGCCAGGCCGCGGCTCAGGCCCCCGGAGAGGGGAGCGGCAGCGGCCATCGTCAGAAGATTTCGTCTGGTCATCATGGTTACCTTTCAGAACACCATCCGCGCCGAGAGCTGTAGTTGTCGCGGCTCATTCGTTTGGCCACTATTGAGCAGCAGTTGGCCGAAAGTGGGCGACGTGGGACTGATCACTGGATCGCCTCCCCAAAGCGGGTGATTGAGCGCGTCCAGCGCGTCCACGCGCAACTCCAGATTCAATCTTTCACGGATCTGCGTGCGCTTCACCAGTGTCATGTCGAGTTGCGGCCCCCAGCGGTCGCGGAGGTTGCCGACGTACAACGACGCCGTGCGTAGCGAGAAGGTGGGCTGGATTTCGAATGCAGGCGGCAGGTTGCCCACCTGGTCCACTACCTTGCCGTTGGCCTGGATCAGGCCCGTGTTGAACATCTGGGCGGGCGTCGGATTCGGAAGCACCGGGTTGCCCACCACAATCACGCCGCTCGGCATGGTCATCGGCACGCCGGATTGCCAGGTGAAGTTGCCCATCAATTGCCAGCCGCCCACGATTCGCCCGAGTAAACCGTGAGCGCCACTGAGAAGCGGCCTTCCCGGACCGAAGGGCAGTTCGTAAATCGGCGCCATCACGAACACGTGCGTCCGGTCAAAGGGCACGATCGTGTTCGCCACCGCCGTATCCTGCGCATTCAGGTAGCTGAGCGCCTGAATATTTTTCGACAGCGTGTACGATGCCGTCAGCGACAATCCGCTCGAGTACCGCTTCTGCAGACTCACCTGCAGCGAGTTATACCAGACTTTTCCCACTGGAATATTCTGCTGGCTCAAGCCGGTGAATTCCGGGAAGGGCAGCAGCAGTTGCTGTTGGGCCACGGTGGGCGCGTTCAGAGAGGTCCCTGGCAGCAGGCCCTGGAACGGATTCGGAACCTGCTGGTTAAGAACGTTCGGATTGCCTCCCTGGGTGACGTCGCCCAGCGCCAGGTTCTGGGCCGACAATGCGTTATACGTTTTCGTCACCGGCGCGTCGTGGGTGCGCGATCCCACATACGATGCCTCGATCCTTACCGTGTTGCTCAGCTGCTTTTGAACGCCGAAAGAGAAACTATAGACGTAGCCGATGCGTCCGCTGGCGTCGGCGAAATTCGGCGACTGTCCCAGCAGAGTCCCCAAACCCTGCGACGAACCCACTGGAGCGAGCAGGCCCGAGGGGAACGGGTTGGACACCGTGCCGGCGGGAGTCTCATTCGAATTCAGGGTAGCGACGTACGGAGTGGACTGGCTGAATCCGTAACTGTTGCCGAAGGAAACCTGCGGGATGTAAGAGATACCAAAGCCGCCGCGCAGTACCGTGGTCGGCGTGAGTTGGAACGCCGCGCCGAGCCGCGGCTGAACGTTGTTCCAATCGGTGTTGAACGCGCTCCGTGGCAGTCCGGTGGCGCCCGTGAATCCGATGCCGCCGTATACCTGATAACCCGGAAACTTCGTCTGGTTGATCTGCGAGGAAATCGGGTTCACCTGGCCGGGGAAGAATCCATAATTCAGCCGGTTGTACCGTTCGGTCAACGGACTGAGCACATCCCAGCGCACGCCCACGTTCACCGTAAGCCGGCGCGAGACCTTGATGTCGTCCTGCGCCCAGGGCGCCCAATACCGCCAGCTATAGTAGGGTCTTGCGATGTAGTCCGCTTCCCCCGAGGTGGCTGCGCCGAGCAGCATGGCGGCGATGGCATTGCCGGTCAGTGAATCGGCCGTCAGGTAGTTGGCGCGGGTGAAAGTCTGATCGAACGCGAACGTGCCCCCTGCATACGCGGATTGGTAGTTCGCCAGGTGCATCAGGCGCATGTCGAGGCCGGCCTTGATGTAGTGCCGCCCCTGGACCCGCGACACCGTGGGCGCCAGGCTCCAATTAGTGCTGGGCGCGTACCAGATATTACTCGACGACTCGCCCATGTATTGGTAATTGGCGGCCGTGATGTACGGGAACCGCCCCGGCTCTTCGAACTGACTTACCAGCGACGCCGGCAGACCGAGAGATTCGGCCCCCACAGAAGCGTTGTACACGGAAGGAGCGTAGTTTTGCGTCCAGCGGTTCACCGACGCGCGGATGTCGAGCGTGGTGGAAGGGTTGAATACGGTGACCGAATCCAACACCACTCCGTTGTTCACCTTGTTCCCGTACCGGTTGTCGGCGCCGGGCCCGCTGAGATAGTTGTTGCTGATGTCGTTCAGCAGTTGGTTATTGTAGACGTAGCGGCCGTATAGGCGCTCCTTCTGGCCGAAGTTGTGATCCACGCGCGCCACTATGTTGGGGAAGACATACCAGGTGTAAAGAGGCGAGAAGTAGTTGTTCTGCCAGTTCACCAGCCCCGGCGGAATCAGGTTCGGCAGGGGATACGTATTGGCCATTTTGGAGCCCACCGGATCGAACCGTGCGGCAGGAACGATATTCCCGGGGAACGGGCTGCGAACCCAGGTTCCATTGACGCTCTGGCCGGTGGCTGGATCGTAGATCGTATTGAGCTGCCCCGCGCTGTTGAACGTCTGCGAAAAATCGCCGGTCCGCTGCGCCGGCGTGGGCACTGAGGAGATCTGGTTGCGCGCCAGCGTGTTCCAGTGATAGTGCTCATAAGCCACGAAGAAGAAGGTCTTGTCCTTGCCGCTGTACACCTTCGGAATCCACACAGGACCTCCCACCGTGAAGCCCCATTCGTCCAGCTTGTCGTAGTTCTTGGCGCCGCCGACGGAGTTGTTGGCGAAGGTATTGGCATCGAGGAACGAGCGTTTCATGAACTCATATGCCGAGCCGTGCAGTTTGTTGGTGCCGCTCTTCATGGCGACAGCCACCACTCCGCCGCCGTTGCGGCCGTACTGCGCGTCGTAAGCGCCGGTCACCACCTTGAACTCTTCCACGGCGTCCACCGGCGGTGCGTACGCGACACTGTGCGCCGCCTGGTAGATCATGTCGTTCGGCGCGCCATCGAGCAGGAACTCGGCGCTGGGCGAGATGCTGCCGTTGATGGAATAACTCGAAAGAGCACTGTTGGAAAAGGGCGCGATCGAGTTGTAGTTAGGCGCCGTCCAGACCACACCCGGCGTCAGTGTGGCCAGCAGGTTTGGCACCCGCGCGATGATTGGCAGGCTGCTCAAGTTCCTCTGATCCACCACCATGCCGAGGTCGGCCTTCTCGGCGTCCAGCAGCGGCGCCTGCCCCTTCACGGTCACGGTCTCCGATTGCGACCCGACCTCCATTGGGACATCCAGCGTAGCCGCCTCGCCCATCGTGAGTAAGACGCCTTCCCGTGCGAACGTACGGAAGCCGGCCTTCTCCACGGTGAGGCGGTACGCGCCCGGATTCACGAAGAGCAAACGGTATTGCCCGAGCTCGTTGGAGGTAGCGGACAGCGCGACACCGGTCTCGGTGTTAGCAATCCGAACAACCGCGCCCACGAGCGCTGAGCCGGACGAATCCGTAACGGTTCCGCTTAAGGTAGAGCGAGCTTCCTGCGCGAGGGCAGGCGCCGCAGTTATTCCAAAGACCGCCAACGCGAACGTGGCAGCGACACAGAGCTTCCTCTCGTTCATCGTGCAATCCCTCTGATGGGCGGCGATGCCATTGCAACGGCGACAGGATATCGCAGGGCTCGCTACTCTGGTCAACCCTCCCAACTCCTGACGCGGATTGTATCACTCCGGCGGCAACTATACTGGGGTGGAATGGAAGGCTGTGTCGGACGGCCCGCAGCCAGGACCTGGACCTTTGCCATTTCTTGGACACCGGTGGGACAGACCATCGCTTTTCGTGGTCTGTTGGGATGGGCGTTCCGCCCGCGAAACTTCATGAAAAACTGCACGTGGGACGTGCAATGGTGGGGCGGACCCCCTGGTCCGCAGCCGACGCCCCCGTCGGCTTGCTTCGTGCGGAAACTGTCGCGTCATGCTGGTTTTTCGACCCTGTCATGCTTCGCTAAAGCACGCTGAATCTGAAGAGTAATTAGTTGACAGACGACAAAAGGCGATCGTCTGTCCCACTTCAGCGGCCTACTTTACGCCTTGCATCAGTCGTACCGTCGGCTTGATCAGAACCGCCAGTGCCAGCGCCGCGACGATGCTGAACACGGCGACCGAACCGAACAGTGTCGGCAGCGGCATCGAACTGTACAGCGACGCCGCCTTGCCAGCCAGCCAGTTGCCGATGCTGGTGGAGAGGAACCATATGCCCATCATGAACCCGGCCGCGCGTGCGGGCGCGAGCTTCGTCATCGCGCTCAACCCCACCGGGCTCAGACTCAACTCGCCAATCGTCTGCAGCAGGTAAGTGCCAATCAGCCACCACGGCCCGACCTTCGCGCCGCTCACCACCATATAAGCGGCGGGCACCAGGATCGCAAAAGCCAGGCCGCCCGATAACAGGCCCATCGAGAATTTGGCGGGGCTGGAGGGTTCCCTGCGGCCCATCGCCAACCAGAGCCATGCGAAGACGGGCGCCAGCGCGATGACGAAGATCGGTTGCACGCTCTGGAACCAGCTTGCCGGGAACGAGAAGCCGAAGATCCTGCAATCTGTGCCGCGCTCGGCGAAGAGGCTGAGCGAGGAACCCGCCTGCTCGAACGCCGCCCAGAAGAGCGCGGAGGCAACAAACAGCACCAGAATCGCGGCGCTGCGCTTACGTTCCACCGGAGTCCAGTTTCCGAAAAAGATCAGCCACGAAAACACCACCACCGAGATGCCGAGCAGAAGCCAGCCCTGGCCGTCGGAAAGCATGGTCGCGCTGATTTCCACTACACCGGTCATGCTGAGCGCGGCCAGAACGGCAAGCACTGCCGCGCCGATTCCCATCGCGCGAATCGCACTCTTCTTCTCTCGCTCGTCCCTTGCCGGGTCCCCGGTCGATGCCGGGTGCAATCCCGCCGATCCCAAATGCCGGCTCGTGGCAAGATATTGTACGAGGCCGGCCAGCATGCCGAGCCCGGCCACGCCGAAGCCCAGCCGCCAGCTGATTCGCTCCCCAACGTAGCCGCAGATGAGGGGTGAAATCAGCGCGCCGAGATTGATCCCCATGTAGAAAATCGAAAAACCCGAATCGCGCCGCGCGTCGCCCTGATGGTACAACTGGCCTACGATGGTACTGACATTACCTTTGAGCAGCCCGGTACCGCATACCAGCAGGATCAGTCCGAGATAAAATGCCGAGACCTTCGGCACCACCAGGCAGAACTCGCCGACCGCGATGAAAATGCTGCCCACCAGCACCGCGCGCCGCTGTCCGATGACGCGGTCGGCGATCCACCCGCCCGCCAGGCACATCAGGTAAACCATTGAAGCATAGAGTCCGTAGATCGCTCCGGCTTTGGAATCGGCGAACCCGAGGCCGCCATGCGCGACGCTCGCCGTAAGGTAGAAGATCAGGATGGCGCGCATGCCGTAATAGCTGAAGCGCTCCCACATCTCTGTGAAGAACAGAGTTGCCAGGCCACGGGGATGGCCGAAGAAGCTTTTGTCCGCGCGGGCGGCATTCAACGAGGCTGTAAGTTCTGAGGGCGAGGCCATATGTTGTCCGGCATCGTCAGTGTATACGGATGCGCCGCGTTGTTGCAAACCCCTTGGGGTGTTTCACCGTTGCGGCATGCCTGCGAAAAGAGTATCATTCCAAACGGATTCGTGTAGCGAATTCCGACATGAGGGCGCCTGTTGTGTTCGAATTCTTCCGCAAGCTGTTCTCAAGGGAATTCATGCCACACGGCATGTGCTACCTCTGGGATCCGGCCGTTCTTTGGCTTAGTGTGATTTCGGACAGCCTGATCGCCGCCGCCTACTACGCCATTCCGTTCCTGCTCTTTTACTTCGTCAAGAGACGCCGCGATGTGACGTTTAAAGGCATCTTCATCGCCTTCGGCATCTTCATCCTGGCCTGTGGCGCCACTCACGTTATGGGAGCGTTGACGGTCTGGATTCCCATTTACCGCTTCGACGCCGTGATCAAAGCCATCACCGCGATAGCGTCGGTGGCTACCTTCGCAATGCTGGTTCCGATGATGCCTATGCTCATCGCGATCCCAAGCCCCGGGCAAATGGCCCAGACGAATCTTTTGCTGTCGCGCGAAATCGCGGAACGCCGGAAAGTCGAAGAAGAGGTGCGTAAGATCAATGAAGACCTCGAAGAGCGCGTCGCCCGCCGCACCGCCGAGCGCGTGTCCTTGGAAGATCAACTTCTCCAGTCACAGAAAATGGAGGCGGTAGGTCGTCTCGCCGGCGGCGTGGCGCACGATTTCAATAATCTGCTTACCGTGATTCTCGGCTACAACGAAATGCTGCGCGATCGCGTTCGCATGGATGGTCCGGCACTGGAGTATTCCGAAGAGGTCCTTCACGCCGCCGAACGAGCCTCGTCGCTGACCAACCAGTTGCTCGCATTCAGCCGCCGCCAGGTGGCGGTCCCCCGCGTGGTGGATCTCAATGAAATCGTCCTGGGTATCGACAAGATGCTGCGCCGCATCATCGGCGAAGACGTTCAGTTGGAAATAAGTCTGTCGCCGGAACTCCCCTCCGTGAAGGTGGACCCCTCGCACATCGATCAGGTGATCATGAACCTGGCGGTCAATTCGCGCGACGCCATGCCCGAAGGCGGTAAGCTCACCATCGAGACTGCCGGCATCGAACTTACCAAAGACTACGCCGGCCGCCACATCGGCGTCGAGCCCGGCCAATATGTCATGCTGGCCGTCAGCGACACCGGGAACGGAATGGACGAGGCTACCAGGGCGCGCCTCTTCGAACCGTTTTTCACCACCAAGGAGAAGGGCAAAGGCACTGGACTCGGACTCTCCATCGTCTACGGCATCGTCAAGCAGAACGGCGGCGACATCCTGGTCTACAGCGAGCCGGGCCGCGGTACGGCGTTCAAAATCTATCTGCCTGCCGTGAATGCCGCGGCGGAGGCGCTGGTTCGCCCCAGCGAGACCGCTCCTGAAGGGCTTGCCACCGAAACCATCCTCCTGGTGGAGGACGATCCGCAGGTCCGCAGTCTGACGCGCACCATGCTCGTCCGAATGGGATATCGCGTCCTGGAAGCCGAATCCGCCGACGAGGCGCTAGGCATTGCCGCCGGGCAACACGGCCCTCTGCACTTGCTGTTAACCGACCTCGTGATGCCGCGTATAAACGGGACTGAACTGGCGCGAAGGGTGCAGTCCACGCACCCCGCGGTCCGCGTCCTGTACATGTCGGGCTACACCGATAGCGGTGTGGTCGACCAGGGAATATTGACCGCCGACACGCCGTTCATTCAAAAGCCCTTCACGCGGGCCACTCTGAGCCGGGCCGTCCGCGAGGTGTTGACAGCGTAAGCCTTAATGGACGTCGAACCAGTACGGCACCAGGCGGAGGTAGCCGCCGCGCAGCCACGCGTGAAATGGCACGTGGCCGGCGAACTGCGCGACTTTGGCCACCAGCACGTCGTCCTGTGACTTCTTCATGATCAGGTCGAGCAGGCTGCGCCGGCCCGGGAGAATCATCAGGCTGACACGTTCGCCTGCCGGGATTTTGGCCCTCTGCTTGACCATCTCGATGGCTTTGTCGAGCCCGCCGATCTCATCTACCAGGTCGCGCGGCTTCGCTTGTGAACCGAGCCACACGCGGCCCTGCGCCAGCGGTTCGATCTCGTCGAATTTGCGGCGGCGCGCGGCTGCGACCTTGGTCACGAAATCCCGGTAACTCTCATCGATGCCCTCTCGCAACTTCGCGCGCTCGGCGGGGGAGAGCCCCGTGTAATCGGAGTCGATACCCGCGTTGGTGCCTCGCTGAATAGCGTCCTTGGTGATGCCCAGTTTGTCGTACAGCCCGTGCAAATTGGGTTTGCCGAACACCACGCCGATCGAACCCGTGAAGGTTGCCGGGTAGGCGACGATGGGGTCGCCCGTCATCGCCATGAAGTACCCGCCCGATGCGGCGGCGTCGGACATGGAGATTACCATCGGCTTCTTCTTGCTGAGCAGGTTCATCTGGCGCCAGATTTCGTCGGAAGCAGTAACTTCGCCGCCAGGGGAATCGATGCGGATCACTACACCCTTCACTTGGGAATCGTTCTCAACCCTGCGCAGTAGTTTGTCGAACCCGTATGAAGTCAGGCTGTTTTCGTCGGACCCATCGTCGCCCGGATTGCCGCGCACAATGTCGCCTTCTCCTACGATGACCGCGATATGGCTCTTGCCTCCCAGTCCCAGGGATTCCGCCGTAATCCGCGAGTACTTATCCATCGAAACCCGCGAAGGCTCGGCCTTGAGCCGGTCCTTTATTTCGCCCCACATCTGGTCTTCAAAGAGCAGGCTATCCACTAGCCCCGCCTTCAGCGCCTGTGGCGCCGTGAACGGTCCCCGATCGATGATGGCGCGCACTTCCTCCGGCGACTTCCTGCGTCCGGCCGCAATGCCCGACACCAGATTGCCGTACAGATCGTCCACCACGCTTGTCATTACCTCGCGAGTCTCCGGACTCATATCGGAGCGCGTAAACATATCCCCGAAATCCTTGTACTTCCCGGCGTGTTCAATGTCGACGCTGACCCCGATTTTCTCCAGGGTCTTCTTGAAATACATCATCTCGGCGCGCAGGCCTTTCACCATGACCGGCTCCGACGGACCCATGTAGATGCGGTCGGCGCCGCAGGCCACGTAATACTCGCGCATGCCCGGCTGGCGAAGATAAGCGAACACCGGCTTGCCGGATTTTTTGAACTTGTCGATATCGAGCCGCAACTCCTGAAGCTTCGCCCATCCCGCCGAGATGCCTTCCGGCTGCAGCACCACCGCCTTGATGCGTCCGTCCGCCGCCGCTTTGTCCAGCGCCGACCACAGCCCGATGACGGTCAGCGGCGCGTGGTCGTCGCCCACGAATGATGGCAGTTCGATCGGCGGCTTCTCCGGCAACTCCCCAGTCACCCGCAGCACCAGTACCGAATTGGCGGCGAGTGTGGGCGCACTCTCGCGAAACCGGAGAGCTACCACGAACAAGAGAATCACCGAGAGAAATACCAGCGCTATCCCAGTGACGAGGCCGATCAGGAACTTCACCATAAGACCAGCATAGCGTTCCGGCCTCGCATTGCGCCGACGCTGGGGTATACCCGGGCCGGTTTGGGGAATACATTAAAATAGAGAATTGCTCAAAAATATTGGCAACGCGTTAATCGCATTTGGACCGCTGGGTCTATTTGTCATTGCGCTTTTGGACTCGCTGGGTGTTCCACTGGTCGGCGGGGTGGATGTGCTGCTGATCTACGTGGCGGTGAAGACGCCCCAGATGGCATATATTGCGGCTACCAGTGCCACTTTGGGTTCGATACTCGGCAACCTGATTCTCTTCCGCACGGCGCGCTACGGCGTGCGGCGGTTCGCGGGCGTGGAAACGCCGGACGGCAAGCGGCAGAAGTTTCGGATCTGGTTTCAGCGCTATGGATTGCTTACCGTCTTCATCCCGGCGGTGACGCCCTTTGTGCCGCTGCCTCTCAAGGTCTTCGTGGTTTCTGCCGGGGCGATGCATACACCGATGAGCCGCTTTCTGGGCGTGGTCCTGTTGGCGCGTGTGATTCGCTATTTTGGCGAAGCGTATCTTGGCATACGCCTGGGCGAGGATGCCCACGGCTTCCTGACGCGTAACGGCTGGAACATTGCCGGCATTGCCGTGGCCACGGCCCTGGTGCTGGTAGGCTTAATCAGGTGGTACGATCGGCGTCGGGCGGAGGCGTGAAGCGTGTCCTCGAAGCGTAAAGTTGCGATCGTCTTTTTGGGCGCGGGTATCCTGGCGATTGCGTTCGGTGTATTTCTATTCCGTGTGAAGGACCTCTCTCCGGGGTACGTGACGCTCCGAACCTTCATGGACGACGCCTCGGGCCTGACGGACGGCACGCAGGTGCGGCTTGATGGCATTCCCATCGGCTACCTCGACGCGCAGAACCTCACCAACTCCCGCGACCCCAATCGGAAAGTGGAATTCGATCTGAAAGTGAAGGAGCGTTTTCTGCAGGATATCCCGGTGGATTCGGTGGTGGGTCTGGCTTCCGACAACCTGCTGGGAGAGTTGTACATCGGGGTTCACCGTGGCCGGAGTAAGCAGCACGTGGAGCCGGGCGCCGAATTGGGTAACACCGAGGCGGCGGATATCACCAGGATGATGGCGCAGATGAGCCAGCAATTGGACCGCCTGCAGGATATATTCACACGCGCCGACAAGCTGGTATCGGGCGTGGACACCGGCAGGGGAGCCATCGGAAAAATCGTGAAGAGTCCGCAATTGCAAGCAGGTGGCGGCGTTAGCGCCGAACTCAATCGATTGATGGATGACGTGCAGCACGGACATGGCACGCTAACGAAGCTATTCTATGAAGACCCGCTCGACGCCCAGTTGCAGTCGCCGCTAAAGCAACTGCAAGCGATCATGTCGAGTGCCGACACTACGTCCGCCCGGCTGAAGGAATTCTCCGACGGCCTGGACCTTGCCACCACCGAATTCCGCGCGCTCCAAGCCGAGCTCAAGGCCGGCAAAGGGTCGCTGGCCAGGCTCGACCAGTTGCAGGCGCGCCTTGACGAGTTGACGGGAAAGATCAACGGCATGATGGCCAGGATCAACGCCGGCCAGGGCACGATCGGACAGTTAATGGTAAACCCGCAACTCAACGAAGCGCTGGCGGGAACCACACATGAGTTTCAGGAACTGGCCAAGGGCCTGAAGGCGAACCCGAAAAAGTTCGTTTCCATCCGCGTATTCTGAGAATTCTTCCGTTCACTGGCCCGTGATGGTGATCGTGGCCAGGTTCCCGGCAGCGTCCCAGGTGTACTGGATGGTCCTGCCGTCGCTCAACGATGCCTGGATAAGGCGATTCAGGGCGTCGTAGGTGTAAGTGGCGCTACTGTTCGGGGTGAAGCCGGAGCCGATCAAGGTCAACAGATCGCTGGAGGCGGATTTCGCGTTGCCGGCGGCATCGGTGGCGGTGATGCGGAGGATCGCGGTGCGGCTGGGTGCGATGTCGGAGGGCACCATCCAATCGTAAGTTTGGAGATTTCCGCCGAGGCTGGCGAGCGGGCTTGCGAAGGTCTTACCGGCATCGGTGGAGAGCGCGAGGTCGTGCGTGACCACGCCGACGTTATCGTCCGACAGCCACTGTATGCGGTAAGTGGTGCCGCCGGGAATAACTTCGCCGCCGGTCGGCTTGATCAGTGTGATCATGGGCGCCTCAGTGTCGGTCACCGGGCAGTTGTTGGTGTCGTCCTGCAGGCTCACGCGATAGCTGCCCACATTGAGGCCGTTTGTATCGCGCACCAGCAGCGTGTAGACGCCGCTGGCAGGAAGCGCGCGGCGCAGCAAGCCGTTGGAGCTGGAGGTGAGAAGCGCGCCGGCCGGGTTGTACATCTCGACGAAGGGCGAGTACGCGCCGGTGCGCGCGGTCAACTGGATGGTTGTCTGGTCGCCGCCCGTGGCGTTGAACGAGAAGGCGTCCAACTGTCCGGGAGTGTTCACCTGGCGTAGGGTGGTCTGGCCGCAGGTCAGCGAGACCGGCGAGCAGGGGTTATTGGGACGCTGGAACGCCACGCTATACGCGCCGGTCTCTATAGCTGTTGTGGAGGGGCTCACCACCACCAGATAGCTGCCCGCAGCGGCAGCCGTCTGTGTGATATCGGAGCTGGCCGCGATGCGTGCGCCCGAGGGATCGAAGAGTTCCATCTGCGGCGAGAAACTGTTGCTGATGCGCGTGAAGAGGAGCCGCAGGACGTCGCCGGCATTGGCGGCAAGTGAGTAATAGCGAAACTGATTGGATGGTGAGAGCGCTCCCAACGTGGAACCGCCGCAGGCGAGCGGCGAGGCGCCCGTCGGCTTGTTCAGGAGCTGCCAGGCGAAACTGTATCCGCCCGCGGTGCGCGGGGCGGCGGCGCCGAGAATCACGGTGTAGTTTCCGGCAGCGGCGGCCTTACGCGAGAGGCTGAAGACCCCGGAATCCAGGCGCGCACCGGTGGGGTCGTAGAGTTCCATCTGGGAGGCGAAGCCTGCAGTGGAAGAGCTGCTGCGCAGGGAGAGCATGTCGCCGCTGGCGGCCGCGATGCTGTACGCCAGGAACGGGGCCGTGGCCGAGACCACGCCATTTACCGTGGTGCCCTGTGCCGCAGGCACCGCACAGGCGTTAACCGTGCGCAACAGGTCCAAGGTGAAACCGGATGGAGACGGCGTCTTACTGTCATCGATGGCCAGCACCGTGTAGTTGCCTGCTGCCGGGTTGACCACGTCCACGCCGGCGAAGTTGCCGGAGAGGGGCTGACCCATCTTGTTGCCCAGCGAATCGTAGACCTGGATGTCCGGCTGCGGCGTGCCGCTGGTAAGCAGCATGCGCACGCTGAAGGATTCGCCGGCGGCCGCGGAGTAAGCGTACACGCTGCTGGATAGCGAGCGTGGGAGGCTGCCTGCGGCAGGTGCGCCGCAACTCAGCGTTCCGGCATTACAGGGCCGGTTGAGGCGCAATACGGAAAGCGAATAGGAGCCGCTTTGCGAGTTATCGAAACTGTCGGCGACCACAATGGTATAGACGCCGTCGGCCGGAACGGCGAAATTGACGTTCGCGAGATCGGTGGTATTGACGAACTGGATGGAGGCACCGGTGTGATCGTAAATGTCCAGCCGCGGCGTAAAGAGAGATGTGGCGTTGGGGCGCAGCAGGCGGATCTGGTACGAATCGTTAGCACTGGCGGAGAGAGTATAGATCTGGGTGCGTATGAGGCCGTTGATGGCGCCGTCCACCACTGACGAGCACGTCAGCGCCTGTAGGCCATCGCAAGGACGGCTCAGTCGAAGGCTGCTCAACGTGTAGCCTCCCAGGCTGCCGTCTACAGGGCCGGAGACGATGATGGTAAATGTGCCCGACTTGGGAAAGGTGAAGGTGGTAGTAGACGCGGCATGGCCGGCTGCGTTGCCCGCCGCTAGGCCGCCGACGCGGTTGCCCAGGGAATCGTAGATTTCGGCCGAGGGTGCGAAGCCGCCGGAGGTGTCGGACCGCGCGGTGCGGAACTGATACACATCGCCGCCGTTCGCCAGAATAGTGTAAAAGCCAAAGGTAAGAGGGCTGGTCAGCGAGCTGTCCACGATCGAGTTGCAGGCGAGTGTACCCCCGCCGCATCCGCCGCCGCTGAGTTTGGTGGCGGAAATGTAATAACTGCCGCCGCTGTATCCGGTGTACTCGAAAACCACTACGGTGACCGTGCCGGTAACGGTGGCCGTCCAATCATACCTGCCGGAGATGGTCGCGATGGGCAGACGCCCCGTTGTGTCCTGGTTGACGACAGAGGGACGGTTGTTTTGCGTGGGATCGGCGGCGTAGATGGCGAAGAAGAAGGCCGTGCCGGTGTTGGGCAGGCCCGTGGTGGCAACGCGCAGCAGGCGGAAGGACACCACGTCGCCGCTTTGTACCGAGTATTGATAGGTGTCTACCTGACCGGGCACCGTGGTGGAGATTGACCCGGCAAGGGAATGTCCGCAGGTCAATGTGGTGTTGGCGGCGCAAGGACGGTTGAGCCTCGTCAGGACAACGTGGAGGTTGGCGGTGGTTCCAGGGGTGGTGCCAATCAATTGCAGTGTGAAGAACATGCCGAGGGGAGGGTCGGTGTTGAGATCGAATTCCCAACCCGTGAAGTTTTCACCCGAATATACGCCGCCGGCTAAGTCGATCGGGGTAGCACCGGGTGTGATTTGGCCCGGGACCAGATTGCGTACCCGGGGATTGATGATATTGCCGAACGGATCGGCCACTACCGGAGCGTTCAGTGTGAAGCCGGAGTCCACGGAGTTGACCAACAGGCGGATATAGACAGTTTCGCCGGCGCTGCCCTGGAATGTCACTTTCGCCGACGGTGTAAGTTTCACATCCACGGGGTGGCCGCAATCGAGCTGGGCATACACTCCCGGGATCCCCAGCGTGAGCAGGACAGCGACTGGCATCAGGCGGCGCAGCATCGTTAGCATTAGCGTGTCCTCATGCCGGTTGCGGCAGCGCAATTGGCCACGCCTTCGAAGAAGCAGGAGCCCGCGCCCGGGAACTGGGGTAGCAGATTGGGAACCGGCGGCGAGACATCGGCCGTGCCGGGCAGCGCCAGGCGTAATTCGGGAAGCTGGTACTGGCTGCCCGTGAAGAGCAGGCCGTTACCGTCGTCCATCCAGCCGGTTTCGCCGCGCGCGCGAAACACGTTGTCGACGCCTTCCGTGGAGGATACCAGGCGGCCTTGCGGATCGTAACGATAGCGGTTCACTACTCCGGCCGTGGGATTGGAAAGCGCGACGGTGTTGCCATCGCCATCGAAGTGGTAGAAGTACGGAGTGCCATCGGCAGTCACTTTCCAAAGCAAACCGAGGCCGTACACGTACCAGGCGATTGGTGTGTTGGACGAATCGGTTTCCATGACAACGCGCGGCCGGTCGCCCGAAAGATCGTAGACCAGGCGGCGATCGTTCCGAATGCTGCGCAGGCCGGTGGAATCGTAACCGTAGCTTGCCGTGGCGTCGCCCGACAAGCTTTGCAGCGGGCCAAAGATGTTGTACGACAGATTGATGTTGAGGGGGCCCTGGATACCGGTAAGATTGCCGAGCGCATCGTAGCTGTAGGTGGCGCCGTCGCTGCGCGAGACGGGGCGGTTGGCGGCGTCAAAAGTGTAGGTGAGAGTGCCCTGGCGTAGCGTAGGAAGCAGGGCTCGGTTCGAGCGCGCTGACCGCTGTGCGGTTGCCATTGGGGTCCACGGTATAACGGTAGCCCGCGACGGGCGTGCCGTCCGGGCCGGTGCTGACAATAGCCTTCAGGTTGCGCGCGCCATCGTACTGATAGATGGTGACGGGGCCGCCGGAGACGCTGAGGCTCGACGGGCCAGCCGCCGGAATCGTAGCGATACAGCGCGAAATTGCCCTGCCAGTCGGAGACTTTGCTGAGGTGGTGCTGGTGATCGTATTGATATGCGATAACCTTGCCACCGGGTAGCGTGATGCCGGTCAGTTGGCCGGCGGCGTCATAGGCGTAGGTCAACTGGTTGCCGTTGGAATCGGTGTATTGCGTGAGGCGGTTGAGGCTGTCGCGCTGGATGCCGGAGTAGTCGTACGGTTGCTGGGTATCGCCCGCGGTCAATAGGGAAATGCGATTGGCCGGTGTGTACGCAGCCTTAATCGTTGCGCCCGCGGGATCTGTTCGGGCGGAAGTGCGCGCGGCGCCATCGTAGACATAGGCCCACTGGTTGCCGAGCGCATCGGTAAAGCCGGTGAGCAAGCCATCGGTGTTGTACTGGTAGCCCCGTTTGTTGCCCTTGGGGTCGGCGAGCGAGAGAATCTGCCCGGCGGCATTGCGGGTGGCAAGCGTCGTGAAGTTGACGGGGTTGGTGACGCCGGCCAGATTGCCGCTATTGTCGTAGGTCAGGGTCCAGACGTTCTTATTGGGGTCGGTGAACCGCGTCGTTCCGGTGGTATAGGTGGCCGCCCAGCGGTTGTTGGCAGCATCGGTGATGCCGGTGAGGTTATTGCTGGAATCGTAGGTGAAGGAGACGGCCTCGCCCGCGCCATTGACCGCGCGGGTGCGGTTGCCTGAGCCATCGTAGGTGTAAGTGACGGTATTGCCGGCCGAATCGACGATGGTTTGCAGAAGTCCGAACGCGCTGGACGTGTACCAGGTGGCGTCGCCGTTGCCATCGGTGACGCGTATCTCTTCAGGCGCGCGCGGCGTATCGTATTGGCGGGCCGCGCCATCCGGCGTAGTGACGCTGGCCACGGCGAGAAAGCCGGGGTCGCCCGCGTAGGCGATGGCGGTCGTGCCGCCGGCCCAGGTCAAGGAGGTCAGGTTGCCGTTGGCATCGTACTGCCAGGCGATGTTCTGCCCATCGGCGTTAGTCTGCTGCGCGAGGCGGCCATCGGCGGTGTAGGAAAAGCTCACCGAGCGGCCGGTGGCGTCCTTAATAGAGGTGATGCGGCCGGTGCTGTCGGTAGCGAAATTAATCAGGTTGCCGCGGTAGTGGGCGGCGGTCACATGGCTCGAGGAATCGTAGTCCAGGGCGACCCGCACTGTGGCTCCATCCAGGATGGAAAGCAATCTTCCATCGGCGCTGAAGGTGCGCGTAGTGGAAGACGCGGCGGTTCGCAAGGTATAAGTGCCGTCGGCGGCGCGGGCCAGCGTATCGGTGGTGCTGGTGACGGGAAAGAGCGCGGTGGATCCAGCGGCAGTGGCGAAACGATCGGTGCGTCCCGTTCCGCGGCGCAGTACCAGCGAGCCGTCGGGATCCGTGGTGATGGAGTCGCCCAAACTAAAGGCCCAGCCGATCCCCAGCACACCGCCGCGTGTGTCGTCCATATTGAACGAGTGCTCGAGCGTAAGCGCGGGCGCGGGACCGCCGAAGACGAGATCGGTGACGCGGACAAAGAGGGTGAGGTTGGAAGCGTTGACGAAGGCCTGCGGGAAGCCGGTATCGCGGCAGGCTGTGCCGCGGCAAAGCGGGTCATAGGCTGTAAAGCGATTTTCGCCGGGGCCACCGAAGCTAGATTCGGCGCAATCCCGGCAGGCGCTCAAACCGGGACTTCGCAATATTAACAAAAGACAACCTAACTGCAATAATTTAAGGGAAATAGCTCACTCCTCGTAACCCCGAGTCTAGCAAACTGCCCCCCGGGTAAGGCTACAATGGGACGTACTGCTCCTGTTAGGCCAAGCACGTTCCATGCCGAAAAGAATCGCCATAGTGGAAGATGAAGCCGAACTGGCCGCGCTGATCGAATACAACCTCGGCCGCCATGGTTATGACGCGCAGATCCTGGGTGGTTCGACAGGTACTCTGCGCTCCCTGGAGCAATCCAGGCCCGACCTGATTCTGCTCGATGTGATGCTTCCCGACGTGGACGGCTTTGAGCTGTGCCGGCAGATCCGGCAATCGCCGGTGCTCGCGCGCACGCCAGTTCTATTCCTGACGGCGCGGTCAGACGAAGTGGACCGCGTGCTGGGACTGGAAATCGGCGGCGACGACTACATGACGAAGCCATTCAGCCCGCGCGAGCTGATTGCCCGGGTGAAAGCGCATCTGCGCCGCGAGGAGATGGATACCGAGCCCACAGACGCAGTGATCGGTCCCTTCCGGCTGGATCGCACCGCGCGCCGTATGTTCCTGGGAGAGCGCGAGATTTCGCTGACCTCCACCGAGTTCAATTTAATGGAGTATTTTCTGACGCATCCCGGGCGGGCATACAGCAGGGACCAGCTTCTGGAAGCCGTATGGGGCGAGTCGCGCTACGTCACGCCGCGCACGGTGGATGTGCATGTGCGCCGCCTGCGCGAACAGATCGAAGAGCAGCCCGACAACCCACGCTATCTGACAACGGTGCGCGGTTTCGGGTATCGTTTCGAAGAAAGCGTATGACCGGCAAGATCTTCCTGAAGCTGATTGCGGGGGTTTTCTGCCTGCTGCTGTTAGCGTTGGTGACAGTGGACTACGTCGCCACCAATGTGGCCAGGGACAACTACATACAGAACCAGACCGGGCAACTGGCGGACAAGGGGCGGATGCTGGCATTGACCTTTGCCGAACCGTCAACGCTGGGTGTCGAGCAGGTGCGGCGCATGGCGCAGGCTGCCGGCGGGCGGATCACCATAGTGCGCGCCGACGGCAAGGTGCTGGTGGATTCGGAGGCTGACGCCGGCAGTATGGAGAATCACCGTACGCCCACGCGGCCGGAACTGCTGCACGCGTTTCGGGACGAGACGGGGTCCGATATCCGGCAGAGTGCCACGTTGGGTGTGTCATTTCTCTACGTCGCTGTGCCGGTTGCGGGCGGACGAAGCGCCATACGGATTGCATTCCCCCTGGCCGAGATCAACCGGCAGGTGAACGAGATTCGCGGCAAGATTCTGGTAAGCACGGCGCTGGCGTTTCTACCCGCGATCCTGATTGCAGCGCTCCTGGCGCGCATGATCTCGCGGCGCCTGGCGAAGATTATGGCGCACGCCGACGAACTGGCGCGCGGCAACTTCCGGGCGCGGCTGCATGAGACCGATTCGAGCGAATTCGGACAACTCTCGCAAACGCTCAATGAAACCGCGGAGAACTTACAGCAGACCGTGTCGCAGTTGCAGTACGAGCACGCCGAACTGGAAAAGCTGGAGCGCATCCGCAAAGATTTTGTGATCAACGTGTCGCACGAATTGCGTACGCCCCTGGCCTCTATTCAGGGGTACACCGAAACGCTCATCGACGGGGCGATCGCCGATCCGGACTACAATATGCGCTTTCTCGGCATTATTCGCCACAATGCCGAGCGGCTGGCGCGCCTGACCGAAGATCTGTTGACGCTTTCGCGGGTGGAGCAGAAGCGGCAGAAGTTCGAATTCGAAATTCATTCGGCGAACGCGCTGATTCACGATGCCTTCGAAATGATGCGGCCGATTGCGGAGAAAAGCCGGATCGACCTGAGGGAGGAACGCGCTCCGGAGGATACCGTGGTGTGCTGCGATAGCGAAGCGGTTTCGCAGATTCTCAGTAATCTGATGGAGAACGCCATCAAGTACACGCCCCAGGCCGGACGGATTTGGGTGGGCGCGCAGGCACGGGGCGCGATGGTGGAGTTTTTCGTGCGCGACACCGGGATCGGAATTCCCGAGGAAGACCTGCCGCGGCTGTTCGAGCGTTTCTATCGCGTGGATAAGGCGCGCTCGCGGGAACTCGGTGGCACAGGGCTCGGGCTCTCGATCGTGAAGCACCTGGTGGCGGCGCACAATGGGACCACACGCGTGGAAAGTCGCGTTCGTGAGGGGTCAACGTTCTCATTCACACTTCCGGTGAATCAGGCCACACTTGACCAAGATACCCTTAATCCCGAATTCACTGCGTCTTAACCGTGCCGTAACATGCGCGGAGGTATGGTTACCTTGACGCCATGAAAAAGATCTTATTGATTGAAGACGACACGGACCTCTTTTCCCTATTGAAGTACAACCTGGAAAAGGAGGGTTTCACTTTATCCGGGCAACACACCGGCAAGGGCGCCATCGAGCTGTGCCGGCAGGTGAGGCCGGACCTGATTCTGCTGGACATTATGCTTCCCGATTCGGATGGCCTGGATATCTGCAAAGGTATCCGGAAAGATCCCGATCTGGCCGCGATCCCGGTGATCTTCCTGACCGCTCGGGCGAGCGAAACGGACCGGATTGTGGGCCTGGAGCTGGGCGCCAACGATTACGTAGTGAAGCCGTTCTTTGTGCGCGAGTTGATCGCGCGGATCAAACTCCAGTTTCGCAATCAGACCACGCCGACGCGGGTTCTGGAGTCCGGCGGTGTGGAGTTGGACCGCACGAGCTGCCAGGTGCGCTTGAACGGCGTTCCGCTTTCGCTGACGGCCACTGAATTCCGGCTGCTGGAGTTTCTGATGAACCGGCCGGGTGTAGTATTCAGCCGGGAGCAACTGCTGAACGCGGTGTGGGGACAGGACCGCGCGATTACGGACCGTGCGGTAGATGTGTACGTCCTACGCTTGCGGCAGAAGGTAGAACAGGATCCGGCGGCGCCGATCCTGATTCACTCGGTCCGCGGGTTTGGCTACACATTCGAACCGCGGCGGGCCATGGTAGCCCAGTAAGAACGTAGGACAGGCCTCCTGGCCTGTCTCTGGAACGTCAGGCCAGGAGGCCTGCGTCACATACGGTAAACTGGCCCTGATGAAACTCATCAGGGTTAGTGTCTCCGTTTTGGTGGCGGCGGGGTTCGTTGCCAGTGTGGTGCCGGGCAGCCGCGCGCAGCAGCGGCAGGCGCCGAATAAAGAACTCGTGGCGGCACGCAACGCGACGGAAAAGGAACTTGCGGAGCTCGCCGTTATCGACCGTAAACTGATGGTGCCAATGCGCGACGGCAAGCGCATGGCGACCGACGTATACCGTCCCAAGGACACGTCGAAGAAGTACCCCATCATCTTCGTCCGCACGCCGTACAACTTCAACTTTTGGGACGTGCGCAACGGCGCGCCGCGCGATATGAGCGCGGAGCTTGCGGCGGTGAAGCGCGGGTACGCCTATGTCGAGATGAACGAGCGCGGGCACTTTTTCTCCGAGGGAATCTACGACATTCTGGGAGCGCCGCTGACGGACGGAACGGATGCGATCACCTGGATGTCTTCGCAGCCGTGGTCCAACGGGAAGGTGGGGACGATCGGGTGCTCATCGACGGCGGAATGGCAACTGGGCGTGGCGGCGCAGGGGAATCCGGCCTTCGCGGCCATGATCCCGCAGGGATTCGGCGCGGGCGTGGGTCGCGTGGCGCCGTACTACGAGCAGGGGAACTGGTATCGCGGGGGCGCGGTGCAGATGCTGTTCATCGCGTGGATCTACGGCGAACAGAACCAGGTGCGGCCCATGTTCCCGCCGAACACATCGCAGGCGGATTTAATCCAGGCGTCGAAGATGTTCGATCTGGCGCCGCAGATGCCTCCGGTGGATTGGTCAAAAGCGCTGACTCATCTGCCCGAGGCGGACATAATCAAGAGCGTGGGCGGTCCGGTTGGCATTTTTGCGGACCGCGCGGAAGTCTCCACGGGCGGGGCGATGATCAAGCGCGCGCCGAACGACCAGGCGTGGTATCGCGGCGGGCTGTGGCACGACGACATGAAGATCAACGTGCCGGGCTTCTGGTTCATGTCGTGGTACGACGTCTCGGTAGGGCCGAACCTCGCCGCTTATAACTTCGTGCGCAAAACGGCGCGGCCGGAGATTGCGGAACAGCAGTACGCGGTGATTGCGCCGACGCTGCACTGCGGGTATAAACGGGCGACGGAGCATACCGTGGTCGGCGAGCGCGATATGGGAGACGCGCGGCTGGATTACGACGCGCTGACTTACGGATGGTTCGACCATTTCCTGAAGGGCGAGGATAACCAGATCTTACAAAAGACTCCCAGGGTGCTCGTATTACACGATGGGGATGAATAAGTGGCAGAAGGCCGAAACTTGGCCGCCGGCGGGAGCGCACCCGGTGACGTTCTATCTCGGAAGCGGCGGGAAGGCAAACAGCCTGAAAGGCGACGGCGCGCTGGCAGTGGCGTCGCCGGGCGCGGACAATCCCGACGGCTTCACTTACGACCCCGTGAATCCGGTGCCTTCGTTCGGCGGCAACGTTTGTTGCACGGGCAACGCGGTGACGGGGGGCGCGTTCGATCAGCGCAAGATGGAGGAGCGCGCCGACATATTGGTGTACACGTCCGAGCCCTTGAAGGAAGGCACGGAGGCGAGCGGGCCCATCGAGGCTACGCTCTATGTGTCGTCGGACGCGAAGGATACGGATATCACGGTGAAGCTGATCGACGTGTACCCGGACGGTACGGCTTACAATCTGGACGAGACCATCCAGCGCCTGCGCTATCGCGAGGGGTATGATAAGCCGCCCGTGTGGATGACAGCGGGCAAGGTGTACAAAGTTACCCTGCAGCCGATGAATACGAGTAACTACTTCGCCGCCGGACATAGTATTCGGATCGAGGTATCGAGCAGTAACTTCCCGCGCTTCGACCGCAATATGAATTCGGGTGGGAATAACTACGATGAGGTGAAGGGATTGGTGGCACACAATGCGATACACCATTCCCGCGAGTACCCGTCGAAGGTAACATTGACGGTGGTGAAGCACGCGGAGTGAGAGAATGGCTTCAAGACAGCTTAGAGTTCCAGCGTCAGGCGGAGGGCGTTGGCGACTTCCTCCATGCGCGTGGACGAGAGGACACCGGCCACCGGGCAGGTGAAGCGAGAATGGTCCAGGGAGCGCAACTGGAATGCGAGGAAGACGGTATCCCGGGGCAAGCCGGATTCCGCCGCGGTGACACGGATATTGGTAGGATAATCGCGTTGGATGTTGGCCGCGTCCGTACCGACGATCACGGCAATCGCCAGAGGTTGGCGGCTGATCGCGTTGCTGGAAACTACCAGGACGGGACGGCGGCCAGACTGCGACTAGGAACGTCTTAAGCCGTCCAGGTCCGCAACGGAAAACTCTTTAGCGATGTTCGCGCACTCGACCTGGACCGCGGGATCGGCAGCCATGGCAGCCATCTGGGATTCGAACGCGAGAGCGCGGCGACGGGCGGCATATTCCCACAGCGCCACAGTTACCAGCCGGTTCCAATTGCCGCGCAGTTCGGCGGGGGCGAGGGTGGAGAGTTCCCGGACCAACTCGACGGGCAGGGCCACACTGCGACGCACTGCTTTGGGTCTGACCGAGTGCTTCATCGTTTGGCACACCTTCTGTTACTCAAAATAGCATTCAACGAAGTGTTGGGTGTTGGATGTACATTGACACCTACCCGGCGGCGCGGCGGAGGCGGTCCAGGATGCCGGCCCATTCGGGAGTGTCGGGCGGAGGCTCGATAGCGATCCAATCGAGGGACTGCGCGTCGAGACGATGGAGCGTTTCGTAGAGAGCGGCGGCATAAGCCTGCGGGTCCGCCGGCATCTCGCGGCCGATGCGAAGGATCACGCCTCTGCCCTCGCGAAGGGTGGTATCCAGATACAGCGGAGTCGCGGGGCGATAGTGGCGCAGGTGCATTCCGGGAGACGCGTGAGCGCCTTCGCCAGCTCCGGCGGCCTGTGCAATCGGGCCGATTAACGACTCGAGTTCGGTGATCGAAATCACGCCGGGACGGAGAAGCGTAGGAGCGTCCACGAGGGAAAGCACGGTGGATTCGATGCCGACGCGCGCGGGTCCGCCATCGAGCGTGTAGTCGGCGAGCGACTCGGGAATGTGCGCGGCGGCCGTGGGGGAGAGTTCAGTAAAGCGATTGGCACTGGGGGCGGCGATGGGGACACCGGCGGCACGGATCAATTCCAGCGCAAGAGGATGCGCCGGCATGCGCAGGCCGACGGTTGGCAATCCGGCGGTGACGATATCGGGGACTTCGGCACGCTTGGGAACCACTAGAGTCAGCGGCCCGGGCCAGTAGCGGCGGGCGAGGATGTCGGCCGCATTGGACCACTCCGACGCCAGGGAGCGCGCCATCTCGATGGAATCGACGTGGACGATCAGGGGACTGGTGTGCGGGCGTCCCTTGGCGGCAAAGATTCGCTCCACGGCATCGCGGTCCAGCGCGTTAGCGCCCAAGCCGTAGACTGTCTCGGTGGGGAAGGCGACCAGGCGTCCGGCGCGGATCAGCCCGGCGGCGCGCTCTATGTCCGGACTCACTCCGGCAACTCGTCTTTGTCGTCGCCGGCGGTCTTGCCGGTCTTCCGCCACACGAGAAAGGCGTGAATCATTGCGTCCAGATCGCCTTCCAGGACGCGGTCTGGATCGCCCGATGCAAGGCGGCTACGCAGATCCTTCACCATGCGATACGGGGCAAGGACGTAATTGCGAATCTGGTTGCCGAACTTGATCCCAAGCTTGGAATCCTCGGTCTCGCGGGCCTCCACGCGCTTCTTATCGAGTTCGTACTCGTACAGGCGGGCGCGCAGTTGCTTCATGGCGGTGGCGCGATTTTTGTGCTGCGAACGTTCGTTTTGGCACTGCACCACGATGCCGCTCGGGAAGTGGGTGATGCGCACGGCGGAATCCGTCATGTTGACGTGCTGGCCGCCCGCCCCACCGGCGCGGAAAGTATCGATGCGCAGGTCTTTGTCCTGTATATCGATTTTGATTTCGTCGTCCACCTGCGGGAAAACGAAGACGCTGGCGAAAGAAGTGTGGCGGCGTGCGTTGGCGTCGAAGGGGGAGATGCGGACCAGGCGGTGGACGCCGATTTCGGATTGCAGCAGGCCGTAGGCGTTCTCGCCGTTGACCTCGAAGGTGGCGCTCTTGATGCCGGCGCCTTCGCCCTCCAGGCGGTCGGTCATGACAGTGGGAAAACCCTGCCGTTCCGCCCATCGCAGGTACATGCGGAGCAGCATCTCGGCCCAATCCTGGCTTTCGGTGCCCCCGGCGCCGGGGTGTATGGTGACGATCGCGGAGCGCGCGTCGTTTTCACCCGAAAGGAGCATGGCGGTCTCGAGGTGCTCTAGGTACTCGGCATAGGGCTTGAGATCGCGCTCGATATCCGGGCACGACCGCTTCGCCTTCGCGGGCGAGTTCGAAGAGCGTGTCGAGGTCGTCGGTCATGCCGCGGATGCGATCATCGTTGGTGATCGCCTCTTCCAGGCGTTTGCGGGCCTGCATGACTTTCTGGCTCTTTTCGGGCTGATTCCAGAAGTCGGGGGCGGCGATCTGCTCTTCGCTTTCGGCTAGTTTCTTCTTCTGGGCGGGGGCGTCAAAGATACCTCCGCACGGCCAGGGACTGGTCGCGGAGGGGTTGGTATTGGCGGTCTAGTTCTTCTAAGGTCATGGGGATTCATTACAATTCTAACAAATAGGCTTTTTTGCCGACGTTATGGGCGTGGGTCTGGCCGATTTCGATCGAGACGCCTTCGGCTTCGTGGATATGGCCGCAAAAAAAATGAGCCGGCTGGATGCGTTGTATGAAATCGTGCACTGCGGTCGAACCGGCGTGCAGACCGGGGTGGACCTGATCGAGTGCAGTGCCATATGGCGGGGCGTGGCAGACCAGGACCAGTGGGTGAAGTTCGGCGAACGGTTCGAGGTATTCGGCGATTTGCGGTTCGGTATATTCACCGGGCGTATCGAACGGAGTGGGGCTCGAGTACCCGAGTCCTGCGATATGCCAGCCGCCGACCGTGAAGTGGCGCCGGTGAAAGTTGTTGAGGCCGCACTCCTCGCACATGGCGGCGATTTGGGATGCGGATTCGTGGTTGCCGGGGAGTACCCAGACCCTCTCGCCGCGCGTCCTTAGGATTTGGCCGCATCGATCGAGGCCCCGGCCCCAGGTGGCCTGGTCGCCGGCCGCGATGTAGAAATCGGCCTCCACGGAGAGAATGCGTTCGAGCGTCCTCCAATCAGTGTGGATGTCGGAGAATATAAGTAGTTTCGATGTGGGCATGGTACGCATGAGCGAATACGATAACGAACTATCGAAGATTGTAGCCGAGCTGAACCGCGCGGCGCCGAGCCAGAAGTACGCGGTGGCGCGTACCGGACAATCGACACCATCGCTGGATCAGCTTTTGCACACGGCGGCGGGCCGTGGCGCGTCCGACGTGCTGCTGATTGCGGGAGCGCCGGCGATGCTGCGCGTGACGGGCAATTTGACGCCGGGGCCGGGAGCGGTGCTGGAGGCGGACGATGTGCGAAGCCTGGTGCTGCCCCTGCTGGAACCGGCGCAGTTGGAGGAATTGCAGAAGCGCAAGAGCGTGGATCTGAGTTTTGTCCGCGAAAACCTGGGGCGTTTCCGGGTGAACATCCATCACCAGCGCGGGACGCTGGCGGCGAGCATACGCCTACTGCCTTCGCGGATTCCGTCGCTGGAATCGCTGCATCTGCCGTTGTCGCTGGCCAAGCTGGCGGAGCGGCGGCAGGGACTCGTGCTGGTGACGGGTCCAACGGGCTGCGGCAAGAGTTCGACGCTCGCGGCGCTGATCGACATCGTGAACACCAAGCGCGCGGCGCACGTGGTGACCATCGAAGACCCGGTGGAATACCAACACGCCAACCGCAGCGCGATTATCGAACAGATCGAAGTGGGGCGCGACACGCCAGATTTCGCAGTGACCTTGCGCAGCATCATGCGGCAGACGCCGGACGTGATTCTGGTAGGGGAGATGCGCGACGCGGAAACGATCGCGACTGCGTTGACGGCGGCGGAGACCGGGCACCTGGTGTTCTCGACCCTGCACACGAACGACGCGATTCAATCCATGTCGCGGATTCTGGATTCATTCCCGGCGGGGAATCAGCCGCAGATCCGGCAGCAACTGTCCCTGGCCATGGCGGCGGTGGTGGCGCAGCAACTGGTGCCCGGTGCGGAGGGAGTGAATCGCTGGCCGGCGGTGGAGATCATGATCGCCACCGACGCGGTGCGCGCGCTGATTCGCAAAGGCGACGACCATCAGCTGCGGTCGCAGATTTCAGTGGGGCGCGCCGACGGGATGACGACCATGGAACAATCCCTGGCGGATCTGGTGCGGGCCGGGCGAATCACGCAGGAGACGGCGTACGCGCACGGGTATCGCACCGACGATCTGCAGCGGTATCTGGGGTAAGAGAAAGCGCGTTTCTCTATTTCGCGATCTTGATCATCACCACACCGTGCGAGGGAACTTCGGCGGAGTACTGATCGGCGACTTTGCCGAGGTCCTCGTGCTTCCAAAGATCGCGCACTTTGTGTGAACCCTTGACGCCGACGTCGCTCCATTTGGCAGTGACCTTGGCAGCAGCGTCGCCGCGGTTGAAGAGGCCGACGGCGTGCCCGCCATCGGCCAGCGGCTTGGCCCAGACTTCGACGGTGCCTTCCTGGGCAACGCGAACGCCTTGTTTGCCGAGCTTATCCTGGTCAATCGCGACCACCTCTTTGTTCATGAGGATGTCGGCGATGGACGGCTTCATATCGCGTATGTCGTTGCCGGCAAGCAGTGGCGCGGCCAGCAGGCACC
Organism: uncultured Solibacteraceae bacterium; assembly: GCA_963805775.1. GTDB lineage: Bacteria > Acidobacteriota > Terriglobia > Bryobacterales > Bryobacteraceae > Solibacter. The sequence continues at coordinate 77,673 of CAWDWK010000062.1, forward strand.
AGAGGCTCATGTGGGTCTGGTATTCGGCGTCGGTCATTCCGCCGTTGCCGACTTCCAGCATGTCGGGATCGTTCCAATGTCCGGGACCGGCGAACTTCTCGCGGCCTGGCTGCAGTTTGAAGCCGATGTTCTCCATGGAGGCCCAGCGATCGCTGATATCACCGGTAGTGCGCCACAGGTTGCCGCCTACCTTCTCGCCCCACTCGCCGACATCCAGGTTGCCGTACTGGCACAGACTATAGACGATGGTGCGGCCGGAATTCAGCAGCGCATTCCCCATCTTGGAGTAAGCGGCGGCCATCGTGGCCTGCGTATTGTCGTAAACCTGCGACGCGCTGCACCAGTCGTATTTCAGATAGTCGATGCCCCAGGCGGCGTAGGTCTTGCCGTCCTGCTCTTCGTGCTGGTAGCTGCCTTCATAACCCGCGCAAGTCCTCGGGCCAGGCGAGGAGTAAATGCCGAGTTTCAAGCCCTTGCCGTGGATGTAGGCGGACAGCGCCTTCATGTCGGGGAACTTGTTGTTGGTGGTGATATTGCCGGCGGCATCGCGGCCGGCTTCCCACGTGTCGTCGATGTTGACGTATATATAGCCCGCGTCGCGCATGCCGGTCCTGACGATGGCGTCGGCCATCTCGCGCACCATCTTGTCGCTGACCTGGTTGCGGAACTTATTCCAGCTATTCCAGCCCATCGGCGGAGTTTTGGCCTTGCCGTTGTACTTCACCGCCGCCGTTGGCATGGGCAGGGATACCGGGGCCGGGCGGGACGGAAGCGGCTTAGGCACGTCGGTGGACACGCGGGAAACTTCGACGACCTGGGGCTGGCCGCCACGACCGCCGCCGGGTCCTCCGGGAGGAGGTGCGCCGGCACCTGTCGGCGGAGGTCCGCCGGGGCCGGGAGCTCCCGGAGTGCCTCCGGGCCCACCGCGGCCCGGACCACGGCCTTGCGGCGCCGGCATGGTGAGTCTCATTTTGCTGCCTTCCACAGTGGCGGTGTACGTGACCTTCTGAATCGCGCCGCCGCGTCCCGCGCGTTCGGCTTCCAGGGTGACACTGTTGCCCTCTGCCTTGCCGCTCGTGATGGTGTCGGTGGAGCGCGGGCTGAGAATGTAGCCGGTGATGGTTCCATTGGCTGCCTGATTGAGTGCGACGACGACTTCCAGGCCATTGTCGGCGGTGGAGAAGTTACCGGTCCACCGTCCGGTGAGATTTTGAGCGCCGGCTAGCGCGACTGAGAGCAGTGCAGCGGCGGATACGTAGAGCCATTTCATAACTGTGAACCTCGGGTTTCCGAGGACCAGGATATCACCGGGCACGACAGCCAATTTCGTAGTTGCCGCTCAGTGGCCTCGACCTGCGACGACCGGCGTCCACGCCGGACTGCGCCGCGGACTCACCCGTATTTCGTAGTCGTCTATTTCGGCGACCTTGGGCATCTCATCGATGATGTATCTCGCCAGCGGCGACCCCGCGAGCTCTTCCGCGGTGGTTCCCCACATTCGCGTCCGAGAGGCACTGTACACGGAGCATGCCCGCGGATCCGATCGCAGCACGCCTAGTATCCGCTGCTGCCGCTCCCCGTCGAAGACCCTCATCCACGCCGTCATATTCGATCCGTTCGGGGTGGGCGCGCCGGACCAATAATTGAAGCTCCCCATCCCGGGCATCGTGACCAGCAAGTCGCAGTTCGCCGCGATATTCCCGGCGAGAAAAAGATACCGGTCCTCCTCTTCCGCGGGGAAATGAAGTGACGCCGCACCGCGCAACCGCGAAGCGGGATAAGGATATCGCCACGACAGAGAACCCGAGCTGAACATGCCGGCCATTAAGGCAAACGCGATGAGCCCGCCGAGCACAGAGTCTTTCGGGAAGCCGTCGCCGGCCGCCTTCGCTATCCGAGGCATCAGGCTAAAAAGGCCGCCCGCCCCATCGTGGATACAGATCGCAGCCCACAGAAGCAAGGGCGTGGCGGCCACGCTGATCTGGCTGCCGGCTACCGGGTATCCCTGCAGGAACTGCGTCGCAGCCAGGGCCGTGACGAACAGGCGCGGGTAGCCGTCTGACGAACTCCATTTCCCGCCCCGAACCGGCATCAAACCGAGAGGCAGCAGGGGCAGGATCCAGACGATTGCCGGGGGGTTCACCGCCAGCAAAAGGATGGCGCAGAAGCCCACCGCGCAGCGCAATGCGTCTACCCAGTCCGCACGAGTTCGCCATCGGTCGCGGAACCAGTAGAGTGCCGCGATGCCGAGCGACAGCAGCAATGCGCTGAGTATCTCGCCGTTCGAAATCCATAGAGGCCGGAAAAATAACTTGGGCTGCGTAAGGGGAGCCGTGATAACTCCATCGACCAACGTGGCCAGGGACATGCCTTGCAGCATGGTTCCCAGCACGATGAGCGCGGAGCCCAAAAACGCGCCGGCAGCGGCGCACAATAGGTTACGTCCCGGTTGCCGGGCAGGAGGCATGATCAGCGATCCGGCCAAAACCGTGGACACGCCGCCCAGCTCCGCGATGAGACAATAACGTCCTCCCCACCCCTGCAGTCCCTGGCGCGCGAGCAGCAACGGAAATCCAACGGTGTAAGCAAGCAGCAGTGTAACCCCGATGGTCCGAGAGCGGCCGAAGGGAAGTGAACAGATCAGGACGCAGGCCAGCGCGGCGAAACAGAAGATACCGACATTGATCTTGGTAAAAAACATCGCAGTGGCCATCGCGCCCATGAGCAGTGACCAAAGCTGCCGGCGCTCCCGAGGCAGGGAGGCACAACAGGACAACATCAAGACCGGCAGAATGATCTGCTGCGGGTGACCCGGTTCGTTGGCCAGCGCCGAAGCCAGTTGAGTACAAGCCAATGCCGCGGCCGACGCCAGCACAACGTCCTTGGTCACCTTATGAACGAAGTACCCTCCCGCCAGCGCGGACAATTGCCAGCAAATCAGCGTGACCAGACGGCCCGTATCGTGATTCACCGGGAGATGCAGCAAACCTAGGAGTGCGCCTTGCGCATAAAAGTAAAAAGGACCGTACTGGCTGAAGACGTCGGTGAAAAGGTGACCGCCTTTCAGATAGTGGTCGATAGCCAGCAGAAGGTAACCCTCATCGTCGTACGGCCGGTAAACGATTCCGAGCACGTGGCGGGCGTAACAAACGCCCGCCAGAACCGCCGCCAGCGCAATCCCTGCGCGCAACGCGATTCCCGGAGAGACGCTTGTCGATTGAGGCACCAGCACACTGTATCGCAAATACCGCGGGCTGCCGGGCGCCAAAAATAACCTCTTGACATGTATTAGTTAACTAGTACATTATTATTCCAGATGAGCAACACGACGCAAAATCGGATCTTCGAATTCCGGCTCGATCTGCACAGCGGCGTGCCGGTATACCGGCAAATCATCGATCAGGTGCTGGGCGGCATCGCGGCCGGAACGTTGACGGCGGGATATCAACTTCCGACGGTGCGGCAGGTAGCGGTAGACCTTTCCATCAATCCCAATACGGTAGTGCGAGCGTACCGGGAACTGGAAATCCGGGGCGTGCTGGAGACGCAACAGGGCACCGGCACGTTCATCAGTCAACAGAAAGTGAAGCACGACGAAGTGGAGCGGCAGCGGCAGCTCACGCAACTGGTCGGCGAATTTGTCTCGCGGGCCGGCGCGGCCGGCTTCACGATCGAGGAATTGCAGGAGCAACTATATGATCGTTCCATCGATGGTGGCAAAAAAAGGAGATGAACCTATGAGACCGGATCTAGTGGCATTGAAAGTCAGTTCCGTTGGGGCCGCGCTGCTGATCATTTTACTGGCTGCCGGAGCGGTTCTCTCGGCGCTGCTGCAGAACCCGGCGCCGCTGGTGGTATTAGGCTTGGTCGGGTTGTACCTGCTGTTTGCAATTCGCAAGGCCGACCAGTGGGAGAAGGTAGCGGTATTGCGCTTCGGCAAATACATCGGGCTGCGCGGACCCGGGCTGTTTCATATGATTCCGGTGGTGGATACGCTCAGCCGCTACGTGGATCAACGTGTGCGCGTAGCGAACGTGTCGGCGGAATCCACCTTGACCCGCGACACGGTGCCGGTGAATGTGGACGCGATCGTCTTCTGGATGGTCTGGAACGCGGAGAAATCGATTCTGGAAGTCCAGGATTTCACGCAGGCGATCGAGTTCAGCGCGCAAACGGCGCTGCGCGAATCGATCGGACGCCACGAGCTCCATCAGATGGTAGCCGAGCGCGAATTGATGGGCAAGGAACTGCAGCGGATTCTGGACGAGAAGACGACGGGATGGGGGATTACCGTCCAGAGCGTGGAGATTCGCGATGTGCAGATTCCCCCGGCTCTCCAGGACGCTATGTCGCGCGAGGCGCAGGCGGAACGCGAACGGCGGGCGCGTATTATTCTGGGCACGGCCGAGACGGAGATCGCGGAGAAGTTCGGTCTTGCGGCGCTGACCTACCAGCACAATCCCGTGGCGCTGCACCTGCGCGCGATGAACATGCTGTACGAGGCCATCAAGGAAAAGGGCTCGATGGTGATTGTGCCTTCATCCGCGGTGGAAACCATGGGCTTGGGCGGCATGCTGGGCACGGCCTCGATAGGCGGGGCGAAGCCACAGTAGGCCGCGGCCGCTACAAAAAAGAGCCCCGCCGGAAGCGTTCCCGGCATCCGGCGGGGTTTTGGAGAGAAGGCAACTTACTTACGTTTTATCTACTTACTTCTTCACCGGGGCCGGCGTAGCGGCGCTGGCGGGAGCATTCTTCACGGTCTTCTTGACCGCTTTCTTGTGCTTTTTGGTTGTGGTCGCGGCGGCTGCCGGCTTGGAGGCCGAGGCGGGCGCGGCGGGTGCCGGCGTCTGTGCGGCAAAGGTCAGGGGTACGGCGGCGAGCGCCAAGGCAAAGGTCAAAATCGTCGTTTTCATTTTTTTTCTCCTCGCGGGCCTTGTCGCCCGCTCACAATTCCATACTGCGCTCCGGGCCCCGGAAACTCGATAGCCCCGGTACGCTATGCCCGCCTACGAAATCGGGCGTATCGCCATTAACGTTCATTAGGATTATTTATAGCCCGCGTAGGGGATGTGGCCGGCGCCGGCACCGCGCGATACTGATAACGCGATGCTACCGCGGCAGATCACTCACCAGAATATCTTCAGGGTCCTGCTGGCCGGCTTTACCCTCGTGATCCTCCTGCTGGCGGCGGCAGCCACCGTCGGCATTCGCAATATCCAATCGATTCAGGAGAATGCAAACAACCTGGTGCGCGAGCAATCTCTCACCAACCGCCTGATCGACGAGTTGCACAGCCAGCAGACCACACTCAGCGAAGTTTTTTCCGTCCTGGCGCGCGACCCCGATTCGGTGGACTACTACAAAATCATGAGCCAGTTGGACGAGGCCGATCGCGATATCGCGCGCATCTCCGATGAAGGGTCGCGCACCGCCGAGCACGATCTCTGGCAGCGCCTCAACACATCTTCGCTGGATTTCTCACGCGAGGCGCGCCGCCTGTTGTCCACCGAGGAGCCCGAGACCTTTTCCTCCATCGATCTTTTCCGCTTCCACGGAACCTTCACAAGCGTGGTCGCGCGCCTGTTGGAAGCCGAATACCGCAAGCTGAATGCCGCGCAGGGCCAGATCGAGCAACGCACCTCGCACCTTCGCGACATCTCCCTGCTCTTCGGCGCGGCCAGCGTGACCCTGGCTCTGATCTTCGCTGTCGTCACCGTGCGCATGGTATCGCAGCTAATTCGCCGGTTGGAGTGGCAGACCGCCGAACTGGGTCGCGTCTCCTGGCAAATGCTGGAAGACCAGGAGGCGACGGCGCGCCGTTTCTCGCACGAGCTGCACGATGAACTGGGGCAATCGCTCACCGCGATCAAGACGAATCTCAGCGCGCTCGCCGCGGCCAGGGGCGAGGATGCCGCGAATCCGGCCCCGCGACTGGCCGACTGCCTCCACCTGGTGGATGAGGCCATCGGCAATGTGCGCCAGATGTCGCAACTACTGCGCCCCACCATCCTCGATGATTTCGGGCTGGAGGCGGGCCTGCGCTGGCTGGCAGAGGGCTTCGCTGCGCGCACCGGGACCGAGGTTACGGTGGATTCCACCTACTCCGGCCGGCTGCCCGACGAAACCGAAACCCATCTCTTCCGCATCTCGCAAGAGGCACTGACCAATGTGGCGCGGCACGCCGGGGCGCAGCACGTGAAGATGAAACTCGCCGGCAATGGCGGCGACATTGTGCTTTCCATTCAGGATGACGGCTGCGGTCTGAGTGCCGCTCCCGCCGCCGGCCGCGGACTCGGCCTCATTGGAATGCGTGCTCGCGCGCGCAGCGCCGGGGGCGACGTCGCTGTGCATTCCCGCCCCGGCCAAGGTGTTTTAATTGAAGTTCGGGTACCGCTCCACCATGAAACGAACTCGCATCCTGTTGGCTGACGACCATGCAGTAGTCCGGCAGGGGTTCAAGATGATTCTCGGTGCGCAAAGCGACATGGAAATTGTCGGCGAGGCAGGCAATGGACGGGAAGCCGTCGACCTGGCCGACCAGCTGAATCCCGATATCGTGGTGATGGACGTGGCCATGCCCGAGTTGAACGGCATCGAAGCCACGCGGCGCCTCATCGCGGCCAATCCGCATATCCGCGTGATCGCCCTCAGCATGCACAAGGACTCCGCATATGTGCGCGAGATCCTGCGTGCCGGCGCCCGTGGCTATCTGCTCAAGGATTCGGGAGCGGACGACCTGGTCAAAGCGGTCCGCGCGGTGGCGGGCGGCGAGAGCTACCTTAGCCCGGCGGTCTCCAATGCGGTGCTCGACGATTACCGCAAGCACGTCACCAACCCGGTCGACCTTCTGACCAGCCGCGAACGCGAAGTGCTCCAGATGCTGGCCGAAGGAAAGAGCAACAAGGAAATCGCCGTAGTGCTGAATCTCAGCGTCTACACGGTGGACGCGCATCGCGGCCGCATTATGGAGAAGTTGAACCTGCACAGTATCAGCGAACTGGTCCGCTTCGCGCTGCGCAATGGGCTCATCGACTAGACTGCTGCCGGCCCGGTTTGACTTAGAGCCCAGATGGCAAGGGCAGTCCTGTTGGAAACGCCTACCTTGCTGAAAATTGTGCTCATGAAAGCCTTCACCGTACCCTCCGCAAGGTGTAACTGGTGAGCAATTTCTTTGTTCAGTTTCCCCTCACACACACACTCAACTATTTGCTTTTCCCGTACCGTCAGGGGACGGCCAAGCAACTTAGCAGGGTTTTTCGGTTCGTGCGGTATTCTCGGTTTCCGGCAGGAAGGACATATCCTATTTAGTCCTTCTCCGCCAGAACTGCGGAAATCATTGCCACACCGAAAACAATTCTTAAGTTCAGCTGCTCTCGTCCTATTCCTGATATTCGCTGATAACATCTGGGATCGATCCTTCCGCTGGTCGTATCCCGGCAACCGGCACTTAGCAGCCGTTCGTGAGTAACCCGCTCAGGCTGTTCGAGTTACGTATCCCAGCAATTTATACGACGCTATGAATTACTTCTGGAAACACGGATTTTTATGGCCTGAAAAGAGCAGGAGAAAGTCAACACGGTGCGTCAGGTCTTAGTCATTATACATGGCATTATAGGGGAAAGTACCGAGGGTACCATTTTTGATGACAGCAATTGTTAGAGATCTCACAAATGGTGCCGGCGGTTCAATTTCCAGTAGCGGCGATGGCTTGCATGAGTGCTCCCACCTTATCCGGAGAGCCTAGGAACAGGCCGCGTGGTACCTGCCGATATTTCAGGATCTGGCGGTAGATGGTATCTTCCAGGGAGGAGTTAATGCCCCAGCCGCCCAGGTATTGCAGCCGGAGATCGATGTCGCGATTGATGTCGGCGCCGGCGCTCCAGGCGCTCAGGTCGGCGTTCTGGCCGGCGTAATTCGAGAGCAGATCGACAATCGACGTGACGCCGATTTCGTAAAGCGACTCGGCCACCGGCGCGTAATCGGGCCGGCTGAGCCGCTGCTGAATCTCGTCGAGGTTGATGACGGGCGCTTCCAGGTGGCCCATGAACACCATGTCGTAGCCCCGGCCGCTTACCGTGTTGGCCCATACGGTGGAGTGAGGGAACGCCTCGAAAAATGTGGCGAGCTCGCTCTTCACCGTCCGCTCGTCGCTCTCGTATAGCGGAACATATAGCGTGAAAAGCCCGCCCGGGTTGAGATGACTCTTGACCGAATCGAAGTACTCTTTCGAGTAGATCGCTGCGGTGCCTTTGGCGAACACGTCGAGCGGGTCGCTGGCGATGATGTCGTACTTGTCGGTGGTGGTGAGCAGGTAGTGTCGTGCGTCGTCGAACACCACTCGGGTTTTGGGGTTCTTGTAAACCGCGTAGTTCTGTTTGCCGAAGAAACGCGTGGAGGTCGGCGGGATCACTGGCTCGATTTCGCAGATCGTGATGTGCTCGATGCCCGGATACCTGGTGAACGTGCCGGCGCTGACTCCGGCCCCGAAGCCGATGCCGAGTACCGATTTCGCATTGGGATGCAAAATGCCGGGCAGATGGCCCACCATCCGCTGCAACTTCATGTCGTAGGGTTCGGTGGTAGCCTCCACGTGGCCATTGACGTCGATCTCGGTGGCGCCGTCGTTCCAGCGCGTGATGGCCACCGAGGAATTCCGTCCTTCAACGGTGTACAGGACTTCGGCCTTGCCCGCGTTCAACGCCATGCGGCGTCCGTAGGCGATCAGTTCGCCCGGAATCGGTGCGAGGTTGGAGGAGAGCCAGGCGGCAAGCATCACGCCGGCGGCAAGCGCGGCGGAGACGCCGGGCGAACGCTGCGCGCGCACGTAAGGGATCAGGATCAGGACGCCGCCGGCGAGGGCCGTCCAGATGAGGACGCGCTGCGAATCCTGCGTGCCGATCCACGGAATCAGCACGAGAGATACGATGAGCGCGCCGAAAATCGCGCCGAGGGTGTTGGCGGCGTAGACGCTGCCCACGGTTTGCCCTGCGTCCTCACCGGGGCGGACAAGCGCCGCGACGGCCAGCGGAAAGCTTGCGCCCCAGAGAATGGTGGGCGGCAGGATGGCCCAAAGGCAGCGGACCATATCGAGTTGGAACGTGTGCCACGGGCTCAGCGTGAGCAGTGGATTGATGGGCCAGTAGGGCAGCGACGTGGAGATGATCCACGCGGTCCACGCGATGCCCAACGTGAGCAGCACCTGCGACCACGCCAGGGCGAGGCGCGGGCGCACGGAGCGCAGCAGCATGGCGCCCAGCCCGCTGCCCAGCGCGAGGCCGATCAGGAAGACCGCCAAAATGATCGAGAAGATGTAGACCGTCAGGCCGAGCAGCATCCCGAGGAGCCGGGTCCACACCACCTCGGCGCCCAGCGCGGTGGCGCCGGAGAGGCCTATGGCGACATAAATGGTCCAGCGCGGGATTCCGTCGTCGGAACTCTTTGTCGACGGCGCTGGGGCCCGGACGGAGGTAGGCGCAGTTTCCGGTAGGCTGGCTTCGGCAGGTGTGCGTGCGGCCAGGGCGAAACTCGCCAGCGCAACCGCGATGTTGATGGCGGCGGCGGCGTACGTGGCGACGGACATGTTGTAGATGCGCAGCAGGTAGAACCCAGCGAGCAGGCATCCGAAAACTGCGCCCGCGGTATTGCCGCCGTAGAGCAGGCCATACCAGGAAACGCCGTTAGGCGTGGATTTCAACCAGCGGACGATCGCAGGAAGCGACGCGCCCATCAGAATGGTTGGCGGCAGCAGGCAGATGGCGGAGAGAAATCCACGGAGCAGGAATCCGGGCATGCCATGTTCGGCGCCGGCGATATAGGCCATGTTGATCAGCGGCAGCACCACGTGCACCAGCACCGCGGTTGCGGCGATTCCGAGTTCCAGGAAAGCATAAATGCGCAGCGGATGCTGCCCCGCCAGGCGCAAGCGCGGGAACCACACCGAGCCGATGCAGAGCCCGCCCATGAAGGTGGCCAGAAGGAAGCCGAGGGACACGGCGGTAGAGCCGATGGCTAGTTGCAGCAGTTGATACCAGACGGTCTCGTAGATCAGGGCGGAACATCCGCTGCCTGCGAACAGCACCAGCAGCAGGGGAAGAAAGCGCGTGGCGTCGGAAGGCGCCGCTTGCGTTGATGGGGCCATATGGATGATGAATGCCTATCTTAACGGGTCTGGGCACTCGAGTGGGTGCCGCCGGGGCTTCCCGCCACTCTTGGTACTCGTGCTCGCGCCCGGCATCTCGTACCGCCCGCGAATCGCAACCTGCCCGGGTGCTCTAATGGATACCTTGGGGGCGATTCCATGAACAACGGGACTGGCGTCACGCGCCGGCAGGTCATCTGGGGATTGGGCACCGCCGCGCTGGCCGCTGGCGCACCGGCCGCGGCGCCCGAACTAGACGCGCGCGTCGTGGCACGCAACGATGCGGCGCTGGATAATCTCCTGAGCACTCAGATCACAGATTCGCGCAATGCCCGCCTCGGCGGTGTGCCGGACGAGTACGGGATGTACCATGCGGGATCGGCGGGCGGCCTGATCGAGACGGCGGCGGCCTCGTGGATCGCGCCGCACTCCAGGCATCACGGCGTGCCGGAAGTCCTGGAGCGGATTCGCCTGGCGTCACAGTTTCTGGAGCGCTCGCAGACCGCCGAGGGCAATATCAACCTCCTCTCCACCAACTTCAACTCTCCGCCGGACACCGGCTTCGTGGTCCACAACGTGGCCACGGCGGCGGCCATCGCGAGAATGTACAGCGCCGAAGAAGTGCTGCGCGCGCTGCGGCCATTCCTGGTGAAAGCGGCGGCCGGCATGACCACGGGCGGCGTCCACACGCCGAATCATCGATGGGTGGTGTCCTCGGCGCTGGCGCAGATCAACGACGTGTTTCCCGATGCGGCGTACACGCGGCGCATCTCCCAATGGTTGGCCGAGGGAATCGATATCGATGAGGACGGCCAGTTCATCGAGCGCAGCACCGTGACGTACAACACAGTGACCGACCGGGCGTTTACAGTGCTGGCGGCGAAACTCCAGCGGCCGGAACTGCTCGATCCGGTGAGGCGCAATCTCCGCGCCATGCTGTATCTGCTGCATCCCGATGGCGAAGTAGTGACGGAAGTCTCGAAGCGCCAGGATCAGTTCGTGCGCGGCACAATGGGCGGTTATTGGTTACCGCTGACCTACCTCGCCGTTCACGATGGCGACCGGCAGTTCGCCGCGCTGGCGCACGGCCTCGGGCCGGAACACGCGCGGCTCTCCGCGCTGCTGGAGTACCCGGAACTCTCCGCTGCTTTGCCGCAGGCGGAGCCGCTGCCCGAAAATTATGAAAAGTGGTTCGGCGCGGTCGGCTTGGCCCGCATACGGCGCGGACGTTGGGACGCCACCATGGTGTTGAAGGAGAGCAGCCGCTTTTTCAGCGCGCGAAATGGCGGCGCCGTCATCAACGCGGTCCGCTTTGCGTCGTCGTTCTTCGGCAGGGGCCAGTTCGTGCCGGACGGCTGCGTGAAGGACGGGTCGAAGTACATCTTCCGCCAGTCCCTGAGCGCGCCGTACTACCAGCCGCTCGAACCGGCGCAGAAGGTGGACTACAAGAATTGGACAACGCTGCGGTCCCAGCGACGGCAGTCGCAGGTGTGCAAGCTGGAGCAGTCGGCGACCGTGGTGGAACAGAAGAGCGGGTTCGAGCTTCGCCTGCAATCGAACGGGACTCCGGGAGTTCCGCTGGCGGTCGAAATCAGTTTGCGCGAGGGCGGCAAGTTGGAAGGCTGCCGGCCGGCGCTGCACGTCACGGACGCGTGGATCTTAGATAAGGATTTCGCGACGTATCGTGTCGGCGGCGACACCGTGCAGTTCGGTCCGGGAGCGGCGGGCCATCTACTCACGCAGTTGCGCGGTGCGGAGGTGAAGCTTCCCGGCCAGAGCGTGTATCTTACGGGGTACACGCCATTCGACCAGACGATCCGGTTCGAGTTTGCGTGAGCAGGGCACTTAGTCGTATATTTTGCTGCGATGGCCCACGGCGACTACCAGCATGACAACCCGGTCTTGTTGAATCTCACAGGATTCTGTAATCCCGAACTCTGTATCGCCAAAGGTCCTTCTGGGAATGGCGCAAACGCCTTGCCGAAACTCTTGGGATCGTCGGAAGTAGCGATCCTCGTTTCCCATAAAATCGAGGATCTCTCTTTGAATGCGTTTGTCGAGACCGCGTAGATCCCTTTCGACACGGGGATCGTATTCAATTGTCCAGGCCAAGGTTCCTTCGCCGTTGATGCGCGGTGATGGGTGCTTGACGATCCCCTAACCGGGATTCCGCCACCTCCCGGTCCTCGGTCTCTTCAAAATGATCGATCAGAACGTCCCGAACAAGATCGCGAAACGGAACACCGGAGCCTTGCGCTTCGGAGATCAGTCGGTCTTCAATCTCCTTCGGTAACAGTCATATGCCTGTATTCTCTCAGATTGACGT
>CAWDWK010000063.1:0-90473 GCA_963805775.1 uncultured Solibacteraceae bacterium
CGAAGACGAAGCCCCCGTCGAAGTCGAGATTCCGGCCGCGGCCTCCCGCGCGGCCGCCGCACCCGCACGGCGCGGAGCATCCCTGTCGGCCGATCCGGTGGACCGTGACGACGCGGTATCACGCGTCGTGGCATCGGCGAAATTTCTGCGGCAGGAAGATCCCGACAGCCCCGCCCCCTACCTTCTGCTGCGCGGATTGCGCTGGGGCGAATTGCGTGCCGCCGGCGACAGCATCGACGAAACCCTGCTCGCTCCTCCGCCCACCGAGATCCGTCAAAAGTTGAAGAGCATGGCGCTCAAATCCAACTGGACCGAAGTGCTCGATGCCGCCGAAACCGCGATGGGCATGGAATGCGGCCGCGGCTGGCTCGATCTGCAGCGCTACGCCGGACGCGCCTGTTACGAGCTGGGCAGCTATTACGAACCCATCCGGACCTCCATCGTTTCCGGATTGCGGGCCCTGCTGGCGGACTATCCGCAGCTGCCCGAACTGACCACGATGGAGGATACGCCTACCGCCAACAGCGAAACCCGGGCGTGGATTCAGGAGTACGTCGCGGCCGCGCCGGCCGCACCCGCCGAGGCCGCGGAGCCGGCGTGGAACCTCCCCGTGCAGGATGAATCCCCGCACAGCACGGAGTTCCGCAGCCGCCGGACCCGTACGAGCTCGCGATGCAGGCGGCGCGATCGGGCCGGGCGCAGGACGGCATCGAGCTGCTGATGCGCGAGTTGGCGCAGGAACACAGCGGGCGCGGACGCTTCCATCGCAAGGTGCAGCTCTCCCAACTCTGCGTCAGCACCGGACACGAAAATATCGCACTGCCGATCTTGCAGGAACTGGCGGCGGAAATCGAACGTCGCAAGCTGGAAGACTGGGAGTCGCCGATCTGGTCGCACGCCCGTTGGCGCTGCTGTACCAGTGTCTCGGCAAGAGCGGCGACGACGCCGGCCAGCGGGTAAAATTGTACTCCTGGATTTGCCGCCTGGACCCGTTGATGGCGCTCAACGTTTCGAGATAACTTATGGCGCGTTGGGAACCGGAACAGACCGTCACGCAATCCGTGCTGGAGCGGTTGATCGATCGCGATCCGCAATCCTCCGCCGAAGCTCCGCCCACGCGCGTGCAATCCGTGCGCCAGCTCGCGCCTCGGTGCGGCGCGACCTGGAGTGGCTGCTCAATACGCGGCGCACACCCGAGGCCGCAGGCGATGAATTCCCCGAAGTCGCCAGATCGCTCCACAACTACGGGCTCCCCGACTTGAACGCGCTGAACTGGGAATCTTCGCGCGACCGCACCCGCCTCGCGCGCGCCGTCCAGCAGGCCCTGCACCTCTTCGAACCGCGCCTGCGCAATATTCAGGTGGTGCCCATGGACCCCGCCGGCGGATCTCCCCACGTCATGCGATTTCAGATCGAGGCCCTCCTGGAAATGGATCCCACCCCGGAGCACATCTCGTTCGATACCACGCTCCAGCTTTCGAGCGGCGAGTATCAGGTGAAGGGGGATTCGAGTGCGGGATGATCTGCTGCTCTACTACGAGCGCGAGCTGACCTTCCTGCGCCAGATGGGCGTGGAGTTCGCGGCGAAGTATCCCAAAGTCGCATCGCGCCTGGTGCTGGAGCCCGATAAGTGCGAAGATCCCCACGTCGAACGCATGCTCGAGGCATTTGCGTTTCTCACCGCGCGCGTCCACCTGAAGATCGACGACGAGTTCCCCGAGATCACCGAGGCGCTGCTCAACATCCTGTACCCGCACTACCTGCGGCCCATTCCCTCCATGACGGTGGCCGAGTTCCACATGGACGCGCAAGCCGTCGGCGGAGGGCGGCCTGAAACTGGACCGCGAGTCGGTGTTGAATTCGCGGCCGGTGAACGGCGTGCCCTGCAAATTCCGCACCTGCTACGACCTCACGTTCTGGCCGCTCGAAGTCACCGATGCCGAATGGAAGACGCCGGACCGCCTGCAGCCCCCCGCCAAATCTTCCGAAGCGGTGGCCGCGGTGCGCATCGCCTTGAAATGTCAGGGCGATCTGAAATTCGCCCAACTCGGTCTCTCGTCCCTGCGCTTCTATCTCAACGGCGAGAGCAACGTGGTGCACACGCTGTATGAGCTGTTGTGCAATAACTGCAGCCACATCATCATACGCGATACCTCGCCGAAATCGCGCGCCCAGCCGGTGATTCTCAGCGCCGACGCGCTGCGTCCGGTCGGGTTCGGCGAAGACGAGGGTATGCTGCCCTACGCGCGCCGCTCGTTCGCCGGCTACCGCCTGCTGCAGGAATACTTCTGCTTTCCGCAGAAATTTTTCTTCCTCGATCTCACCGGGCTCGAGCGGATTTGCGAAGCTGGTTTCGGCGGCCAGGCGGAAATCCTCCTCATGATTTCGCCCTTTGAACGCGGCGAGCGCCGCCAGATGCTCGAGCTGGGCGTGAGCGCCAAGACCTTCCGCCTGAACTGCGCTCCCCTGGTGAACCTCTTTGCGCAGACCGCCGAGCCCATCCTGCTGGATCACACCGCCTACGAATACCAGGTGGTGCCGGACGTGAGCCGTCGGCGCGCCACCGAAGTTTTTGAGATTAACGAGGTGATCAGCGCCAATCCGCAATCCGGCGAAGTGGTCCGGTTCGAGCCGTTCTATTCCTATCGCCACGGCGTGAACCGGGCGAAGGTGCAGGCGTTCTGGCGCTCCTCGCGCCGCCCCTCGGGCTACCGCGACGATGAGGGCACGGACGTCTTCCTCTCGCTGGTGGACCTTTCCTCGCGCCCCGTGCGGCCCAACCTGGACGCGCTCACCGTGCGCACCGTCTGCACCAATCGCGACCTGCCCGCGCGCCTGCCCTTCGGCAACGAAGCCGGCGATTTCGAACTCGAAGGCGCCCTGCCCGTGAAGCGGATCGTGGCCCTGATCAAGCCTACCGACGCGCTGCGTCCGCCCGTGGGCAAAGATTCCATGTGGCGGCTGGTGTCGCAGCTCTCGCTCAACTATCTCTCCCTCGTGGAAAATGGCAGGGAGGCTTTGCAGGAGATTCTGCGGCTCTACAATTTCACCGGGTCCACCTATTCCGACAAGCAGATTGAAGGCTTGACGGGCCTCGACAGCCGGCGCCACTTCGCGCGCGTCATTTCCGAAGACGGCGTGGTCTTCGCGCGCGGCACGCAGGTGGAGATGGAGTTCGACGAAGAGCAGTTTGTAGGCGGCGGAGTCTATCTGTTCGCTTCCGTCCTGGAGTATTTTCTGGGACTGTATGTATCCATGAACAGTTTCAGCCAGCTCCGTGTGCGGACGCGGCAGAGAAAGGAGATCCTCAGACAGTGGCCACCCCGGGCGGGTCAGAAAATACTGCTTTAGCGCGCTGGCCCATCGCCGAACTGCTCGAGCGGGAACCCTACCTGTTTGAGTTTTTCCAGGCGATCCGCTTGATGGCGCGCACCCAGCCCGAGCGCCAGGTGGTCGGCGGCTTCAACACCCCGGCCTCCGAAGTGGTGCGCTTTGGCGCCAATCCCGACGTGTCGTTTCCCGCCAGCGAGATCCAGTCGCTGGAATCGCGCGCCGGCATGCCGCCACTGATGCGCGTGAACTTCATCGGCCTGCACGGCCCCCAGGGAGTGCTTCCCAGGGCCTACTGCGAGCTTGTCAATGAGCGCATCCGCGCCCGCGACACCACCCTGCGCGATTTCCTCGACCTGTTCAACCACCGGATCGTCTCTCTGTTCTACCAGGCCTGGGAGAAATTCCATTTCGAGATTCCCTACGAGCGCGGCGAACTCGACCGCTTCTCGCACTACGTGCTGGCGCTCCTCGGGCTGAACACGCCGGGACTGCAAGACCGCCAGGACGTCGCCGACGATTCCCTGCTCTTCTACGGCGGCCTGATCTCCATGCACTCCCGCTCCGCCACCGTGTTGCGCCAGGTGTTGTCGGACTATTTCAACGTGCCGGTGGAGATCGAACAGTTCGTGGGCGCATGGTACCCCGTGGACGTGGAATCGCAGTGTTCGCTGGGCGAAGACGGCGGCTACTCGGGACAGTTGGGAATCGGTGCCGTCGTCGGCAATGAGACCTGGGACCAGCAGTCCCGCGTGCGCATCCAACTGGGACCGCTGACCCTGGAACAGTATGAGGACTTCCTGCCCGGTCACGAAGGGCACCGCCAGCTGCGCTCTCTGACGCGCTTCTTCACGGGCGGCGAGTACGATGTGGAAGTTCAGTTGATTCTCCGCAGGCAGGACGTTCCCGCCTGCGAGTTGAAGCCGCGGGATGGCGACGGTCCGCAGCTCGGCTGGACCAGTTGGATCAAGTCGGCGGAATTTACGCACGACGCGGGTGAGACGGTTCTGGAGTTATAGAAACAAGGAGGGAATTATATGGCAAATACCTTGAAGGCAGTCGTAGGCAAGCTGAATGACACCATGCGCACAGCGCTGGAAGGCGCGGCCGGCCTGTGTTTGGCGCGGACCCACTACGACATCGAGATCGAGCATTTCCTGACGAAATTGCAGGATGCCGGCAGTACGGACTTCGCCGGCATCGTCCACCACTTCGGCGTCGATAAGGCGCGCCTCGCCGGCGAACTCGCGCGCAGCCTCGACGCTCTCAAAGCCGGTAACGCCCGGACGCCTGCGTTCAGCCCGTCGCTGCTCCGTATGCTGCGCGAGGCCTGGACCATCGGGTCATTGGAATTCGGCGCGGGCCAGGTGAGTTCGGGTGCGGCCATCCTGGCGCTGGTGTCGGATGACGAGCTGTCGCGCCTGGTGCTCGACGTCAGCAAGGAATTCCGCAAAATTGAGCCCGAGGCGCTCCGCAAGGTGTTGCCCGCCATTCTCGCGGATTCGCGCGAGTACACGGCCGATACGGAGGCAGCCCCGGCCTCGGCCTCGGCTCCCGGTACCGCTGCGCCCGGCGCCGCCAAGGCGGGCGGCAAGACGCAGAACCTCGATCAGTACACGGTGAATCTCACCGAGAATGCCAGGAAGGGAAAAATCGATACGGTTCTCGGCCGCGATTTCGAGATCCGCCAGATGGTGGACATTCTCACGCGGCGACGCCAGAACAACCCCATCCTCACCGGAGAGGCCGGCGTCGGCAAGACCGCCGTGGTCGAAGGTTTCGCGCAGCGCATCGTGCAGGGCGATGTGCCGCCCAGTCTGCGCAACGTCACCGTGCGTACGCTGGATCTCGCGCTGCTGCAAGCCGGCGCCGGCATCAAGGGCGAGTTCGAAAACCGCCTCAAGGGCCTGGTGGAAGAAGTGAAGTCGTCGCCCTCGCCGATCATCCTTTTCATCGACGAGGCCCACACCATGATCGGCGCCGGCGGCGCGGCCGGACAGAACGATGCTGCCAACATATTAAAGCCCGCCCTGGCGCGCGGCGAGCTGCGCACCATCGCCGCCACCACGTGGTCCGAGTACAAGAAGTATTTCGAAAAAGATCCGGCGCTGGCGCGTCGCTTCCAGGTGGTGAAAGTGGAAGAACCCACCGAAGCCAAGTGCCAGGTAATGCTCCGCGGCCTGGTGCCCGTGCTGGAGAAGCACCACAACGTGCGCATCCTCGATGAGGGCCTGGTGGCCGCGGTCAAATTCTCCCACCGCTACTTGCCCGACCGGCAGCTTCCCGATAAAGCGGTGAGCGTGCTCGATACCGCCTGCGCGCGCCTTGCCCTCGGCCAGAACGCCACGCCGCCCGCCATCGAAGATGCCACCCGGCAGATCGACGATTGCACTGTGCAGACGCGCATCCTGGAGCGCGAATCCGCCCTCGGGGCAGACCATGCCGAGGGCCTCGCCGCGTTGCTCAAGTACAAGGCGGCAACCGAAGCCCGGCTGGCCGAATTGACTGCGCGCTGGGAGAAAGAACGCGATCTTGTCGGCAAGATCCGCGAAGTCCGCGGCAAGTTGGAACCGGCCCCGCCGGCCCCCGCGGCCGCGCATGCGTCGCCCCCTGCGGCGGCCGAAGGAACAGCCACGGCCCCCGCGGTGCAACGCGCCCCCGCTCCGGAAGCCTTGCGTACGGAACTGGCCGCCTTGAACACCGAACTGGAACAGCTTCAGGGCGAGTCCCCCCTGATGCGCGTCTGCGTCGATTCGCAGATCGTCGGCGAAGTGGTCGCCGCCTGGACCGGCATTCCCATCGGCAAGATGTTGCGCGACGAAATGCAGTCCGTGCTCACGCTGGAATCCACCCTGGGCAAAAGGGTGATCGGGCAGGATCACGCGCTGGACATGCTCAGCGAGCGCATCCGCACGTCGAAAGCCGGGCTGGAAGATCCCGGCAAACCAATCGGCGTTTTCCTGTTGGTAGGCCCCAGCGGCGTCGGCAAAACCGAGACCGCGCTCGCGCTGGCGGACCTATTATATGGTGGCGAGCGCAACATGATCACCATCAACATGTCGGAGTTCCAGGAAGCCCACACGGTCTCCACGCTGAAGGGCTCGCCTCCCGGATACGTCGGCTACGGCGAAGGCGGCGTGCTCACTGAAGCCGTGCGGCGCCGGCCCTACTCTGTCGTACTGCTTGACGAAGTGGAGAAGGCGCATCCCGACGTGCTGGAACTCTTCTTCCAGGTGTTCGACAAGGGCAAGATGGAAGACGGCGAAGGCCGCGAAATCGATTTCAAAAATACCATCATCATTCTCACTTCCAACGCCGGCACGGACACCATCATGAAGTTGACCGCGGACCCGGAAACCATGCCGAGCCCGGCCGGACTCGTGAAGGCCCTCAAGCCGGAGCTGAACAAGGTCTTCAAGCCCGCCTTCCTGGGGCGCCTCGTGATCATCCCCTACTACCCCGTCCGCGACGAAGCCCTGAAGCTGATCGTCCGCCTCAAGCTGGGAAAAATTCAGCGCCGCATTCAGGAGACCCACCGCATCGCGCTGACCCACGACGAAGCGCTCATCGACGAGGTGGCGAAGCGCTGTACCGAAGTCGAAAGCGGCGCGCGCAACGTCGACAACATTCTGACTAACACGCTGCTGCCCGAAGTTTCCCGCCAGATTCTGGGACGCCTGGCGGAGCGGCAGAAACTGGCGCCGATCCACGTCACCATCGGCGACGACGGCGTCTTCGTCTACACCTAAGCTCTGATCTAACCTACAATCCGAGCCGCGACCGTAAGGGAGCGTTCATCCCTTCGAGGAGATCTCATGTACGCACAGACAGACCGGCCGATGAAGCTGACCACGCCCCTCGGGCCCGACGCTTTACTCCTGGTTGGGCTCCAGGGCCGCGAAGCCATCTCCCAAATGTTTCATTTCGAGTTGAAGACGGGCTGGGGCGACAAAACCAAACTCCTGCCCTTTGACCAGTTGCTCGGCAAGAAAGTCACCGTGGAGATCTCCCCCAGCAAGAACAAACGCTACTTCAACGGCATCGTCTGCAAAGTAACTCAGGGCGAGCGCGACGAGGACTTCACCTACTACACCCTCGAAGTAGTCCCCCAACTCTGGTTGCTCGACCGCAAGTTGTGTAGCCGCACCTTCCAGCACATCACCGTGCCAGACATCCTGAAAACCCTGTTCACCGGTATGGACGTGGCCTATCAGATAGAAGGCACTTTCGAGCAGCGCGAATACTGCGTGCAATATCGCGAGACCGACCTCGCCTTTGCCAGTCGCCTCATGGAGGAGGAGGGGATCTTCTACTTCTTCAAGCACTCTTCCAGCGGCCACCAGATGGTGCTCGCCAACACGCCGCAATCCCACCCGGCGATTCCCTATACGCCCACCACGATCTGGCAGGAGGGGTCAAACGCGGTTCTCGAATTGGACCACGTGTTCGACTGGACCAAGGGCCAGGAAATCCGTTCCGGCAAGTTCACCGCCTGGGACTACACATTCGAAATGCCCACCAAGCATCTGGATGCCGACAAGACGATCACGGACTCGGTGACCGTAGGCACCGTGACCCACAAGCTGAAAGTGGCCGGGAACGATAGCCTCGAACTCTACGACTACCCCGGCGGATACGCCAGCCGTTTCGACGGCATCAACAAATCCGGCGGAGAACAACCCGCCAGCCTCCAGAACATCTTCACGGACAACAAGCGCACGGTAGACATCCGCATGCAGGAGGAGGCTCTCTCCAGCCTGCTGATCCGCGGCCGCGGCGGGCACGCCGGTTTCACGGCGGGACACACCTTCGATCTCACCCGCCACTACTCCGACAACGGCAAGTTCGTGCTCACCAGCGTGCAGCACGAGGCCAAACAGCCGCTCGCGGTGGAACAGGTCGAAGGCGGATTCCGTTACGCCAACGCGTTCACCTGCATCCCCTCGACGCTCCCCTTCCGTCCCGCGCGCGTGACGCCCGTGCCCAGCGTGCGCGGCGTGCAGACGGCCACCGTCGTCGGCCCGTCCGGCGAGGAGATCTTTCCCGACAAGTATGGCCGCGTCAAGGTCCAATTCCATTGGGACCGCCAGGGCACCGACGACGTCAACAGTTCCTGCTGGGTGCGCGTCGCCACCTTCTGGGCGGGCCCGCAATGGGGCGCGATCCACATCCCGCGCATCGGCCAGGAAGTGATCGTCGATTTCCTGGAAGGCGATGTCAATCGGCCCATCATTGTCGGCAGCGTGTACAACGCCGACATGATGCCGCCGTGGACCCTGCCCGATCAGAAGACGGTCAGCGGGATCAAGTCCCGCAGCAGCCTGCATGGCGGCCCCGACAATTTCAACATGATGTCGTTCGAAGACAAGAAGGGAAGCGAACTCGTCAGCGTACAGGCGGAAAAAGATCTCAAGACCCTGGTGAAGAACGACGAGAATCGCGAGGTGGACCACGACCGCGTCACCCTGATCAAACACGATGAAACGCAAACCGTCACCAACAATGAGACAATCACCGTAGAGCAGGGGAACCAGACCATCGAAATCAAGCAGGGCAACCAGAGCACTACCCTGGACATGGGGAATCAATCCACTCAAATCAAAATGGGCAATCAGACCATCAAGGTGGACATGGGCAAGATCGAGATAGAAGCCATGCAATCCATTCAGCTCAAGGTGGGACAAAGCACCATCAAGATGGACCCCACCAGCGTGACCATCAGCAGCATGATGATCAAGGTCGATGCGCAGGTCCAGGCTCAGGTACATTCATTAATGACGCAGGTGAACGGCGACGCGATGACCGTGGTGAAGGGCGGCGTCGTGATGATCAACTAGACATGGGAAGTACACAGGCTCCAATCAATACGCGAACCGTCTCGCTTGCCTCGGTAGCCGAACTCAGCGAGGAAGCGATGGCGCTCCTGCGCCCCGAATTGCATCCGTTGGATTTTGTCGCGCTGCTCATGGAGAAAGCTCTTTTCCCCGATGCCGTAAGGTTTATCGCGCACGCGCTGCCCAAGCGCGAAGCCGTGTGGTGGGCCTGGGTCTGCGCGCGCCGTTCGGCCGGCGAGACCCCGCAGCCCAAAATCAAATCCGCGCTCGATGCCACCGAGAAATGGATCGCCCAACCCAACGACGACAACCGGCGTTCGGCCATGGCCGCCGCTCAAAAGGCCGAACTGGACACGGCAGCCGGCTGTGCGGGCCTCGCGGCGTTTTTCAGCGGCGGCAGTCTCGCGCCGCCCGATGCAGCGCCGGTGCCGCCCGGTGAGTTCCTGGCCGCCAAAGCCGTATCCGGCGCGGTGATCTTCGCTGCCATCGCCAAACAGCCCGAACGCGCGCCGGAGAAATTTAGAAGTTTCGTAGCCCAAGGCGTCGAAGTCACCAACCGCGTCAAACTGTGGGAGCCGAGAAGTTAAAGGAGAATCGTTATGGGAATGCCTGCCTCGAGAATCACCGACATGCACGTCTGTCCCATGGTGACGGGGATTGTGCCCCACGTCGGCGGTCCCATCCTGCCGCCCGGAGCGGTCACCGTGCTGATCGGCGGATTGCCGGCAGCCCGCGTGACGGACATGGCGACCTGCGTCGGGCCTCCCGACGTGATCGTCGTGGGCTCCTTCACCGTCTTCACGATGAAAATGCCGCAGGCGCGCCTCGGCGACACAACGGCCCACGGAGGCAAGATCGTCCTGGGCTTCCCCACCGTCCTGGTGGGCTAACCTTTTACTTCCCCACCAATGTGAGGGGACCCCGATAGGCGTTAACATATGCTCGCAGCCGGGACTTGCCACCGAACTACCGGCGCAACCACTGTTCGGCCGCTGCCTGGCGACGAGCCAGGAAGGATTCTCCCAGAAATGCCGTATCTGGCGAATTACGAGGTCACCATGGGGCGCGGGCTCGAACTGAGCCATCTACAATCACCATGCAAAGGTACTTCATTCTCCCCCCAACTCTAATGTGACATCGTATCGCCCGAGTCCGCTGACCCGTCCGACCATTTAGCGACCGGTATATAAAATGTAGTCGTGCGGTCTGTTTGATCGGTGGATCCGAAGATCGGCGAGCCTGGTAAGTTGGCGCCCCACCCTGCCGGTTCCGCTTGGGGAATGTAAATCATGATATGTGGATGCCAGTGTCCGTCCCGGTCGTTCAAGTAACCCTGCTTTGACAGCATGTAAGCCATCGCCCCTTGTTCAATCTCAGGGATCTCTTTCCTTTCGAATGCGGCTTTCATCTCGCCGGCAAGTTGCTCCTTGGTTTTTCCGGCGAGGACCAGCGTGGTCCTTTTCACGACCCGTGGCAGAAAGGACCGTGCCGCGAGAGCGTTGAAGCAGGTCGGCGCTCGCAACTTCGGATTCCAGAAGCCCGGATCTTCCAGGTTCGAGGTCCAGGAGCGTTGCACCGCGCAAACGAACCCATTGCTACCCTTGACCGCGGTCTGGTAGCCGTGCCGGTCTAATACTAACACTTCCGCGTCCTTTGAGACGGACTCCGGCGCGGCGGTCCTTGCCAAAGCGACCTCTGCTTGTGGCGTCATCAAGTACTGATCTAACGCACTCATCTTCGGATATGAGGCGCCAGCGCTCTGCGCGCCGGCTTGTTTTTCCAACGCCAGAACAATGATTGCCGCGATCATCGCGAAGGCAATCCCTGCCGCCAGTCTTGAGTAGGCAAAAGAACGCCCGTTCCTCGTTTCGAATTCAACCATTTGTGGACCTCCTGATACAAATTGTGCGCCGTTTAATTTCACGGTTGCATCCTGTAATCGTTTGGGAAGGAGCAAAATCGACAGCCATCACTATTGAAACAGTCAGTAGATTACTAGCGCGGGCCTAACATGTTCGCTATCAATAACTCCCGATTGCGAAAAAATGCCGAAAGAGTTTGCTGCCCAACGTTTACTGGGCGGACCGCGGACGAGTCAAGCGCTACTGGGCCCGCCAAACGTCGGAGGCGGTCTACCGGTTACCGGCTGGCCAGGCGAGATTGGCAGTTCTGAATACCCGCACGCCGCCCGGCGAGGGTAGACGCCTTCGCGACGAAAGCCGACTAGGATTTGGTCTATTTCTCTATCGATTACTTCGTGATCAATGCGAGCTTGCCCAGGTAGTGATCATTGAGCGCGCGTTGAGCGTCGGCGGCTTGATCTAGAGTGAATGTTCGGGCGACTTTGACTTCGAACGGACCGGAGTCGACAAGGCGGTTGACCTTGTCTAAGGGTGGCGGATTATATTCGCCGTCGTAGTTTTGCAGTTTAATGCCAGCACGTTCTTTGGGAACGGGTTGGACACCGTTAGGATAGGCAACGCGTCCACCAGTTCGTAGAGCAGCTAAAGATGTTTCAGCTGCTTCACCAGCCGCCGTTAGGAGCACGGCATCAAGACCGTTGGGTGCGAACTGGTGCGCGGTAGCGAGCACGTCTTCCTTATATCCATCTACAACCTTGTCCGCGCCAAGACCGCGCACAAAGGCAACACCATCATCTCCCGAGGCCACGGCCAGTACGCGCGCGCCCATGCGTTTGGCGAATTGCACGGCCAAGTGACCAATGCCGCCGCTGGCGCCAAAGATCAATAGGGACTCCCCAGTTTTTATGTCCAGCGTTGTATCGAGGCCTGCAAGAGCCGTAACAGCATCAACGGCCATGGCAGCGGCTTGTGGCAGGGTGAGTTTTCCCGGGATGAGCGCCAAACTGGTTTCTTTCACAACAGCATACTGCGCATAAAATCCGCCTTTCGGATTCAGAAAGGAAATCCCGTAAACGCGGTCCCCTTTTTTGAACCGCTTCACTTCGGGTCCCACGGCTTCAACAGTGCCGGCGCCATCGGATCCCAATACAAGTGGAAACACGGGCTCGATATTGAACAGCTTCGCAAATCCGCCTTCCCGTTCAAAGGGATCCCAAACGCCGACGCCAGCGGCTTCCACATGAACCAACACTTCATCGGCGCCAACGTCCGGGATGGGAAGCTCCTTTGTTTGTAACGTTTCAATGCCACCAAACCGATCAATCGCCACCGCCCTCATTGTCTTACTGAGTGTTTGAGTCATCGAAATCCTCCTGGTCCAATAATAGGACCGATTCAATTTAGGAACGAGAAGTCGGTTTGTAATCGCTGCATCGCATTGCTATGGGAGGATTACGCGCGACTCGGAGAGTGCGGCTTCCGCCGCGTCCGAACATGGCATACTGTAAGCGATTCCAGCGAGGTACGCCGTGAACCCAAAGACTTCCCTCAGCCGCCGCAATTTCGCCGCGCTGCTTGCCGCCGCGCCGGCAGCCTCCACCGCGCTCGAAGCGCAGCAGCAGCAACCCGCGGAGCCGAAACGCCAGGGCACCGTCGACGGCATCCTGCCCTTCAAAGACCCGATCCAGTTCACCCGCAAGGACGTCGCCGCCAAGGCCCAGCCCTTCCCCCTGACCCAGGTGCGCCTCCTCCCGTCCCCGTTCCTCGATGCGGCGGAGTGGAATCGCGCCTATATGAATCGCCTGCCGGCCGATCGCCTCCTCCACAGTTTCCGCCTGAATGCGGGGCTGCCCTCCAGCGCCGAGCCGCTCGGCGGATGGGAGGTCTACATTGCCCCAACGCCCGGCGAGCGGCGCAACAGCGAGGGCGAACTCCGCGGCCACTTCATCGGACATTTCCTTTCGGCCAGCGCGCAGCTCTACGCTTCCATGGGCGACAAGGAAGCCAAAGCCAAAGCCGATTACATGGTGGCGGAACTCGCCAAATGCCAGCAGAAGCTGGGCGCCTCCGGCTACCTCAGCGCGTTCCCCATCGAGTGGTTCGACCGGCTCGATGCGCGCAAGCCGGTGTGGGCGCCGTTCTACACCATCCACAAGATCATGGCCGGCATGCTCGACATGTATCAACTGGCCGGCAACAAACAGGCGCTCGAAGTTCTCGAAGGCATGTCCCGCTGGGCCGACGATTGGTCCGCGTCGAAAACCGAAGAGCACATGCAGGACATCCTGAACACCGAATACGGCGGCATGAACGAGGTGCTCTACAATCTGGCCGCCGCCACCGGCAACGACCGCTGGGCCAAAGCCGGCGACCGCTTCACCAAGAAGCGCTTCTTCAACCCCCTCGCACTGCGCACCGACGAGCTGACCGGCCTGCACGTAAACACGCACGTTCCCCAGGTCATCGGCGCCGCCCGGCGCTACGAGATTTCAAGCGACATGCGCTTCCACGACGTTGCCGATTTCTTCTGGTACGAAGTCACCACCGCGCGCAGCTACGTGACCACCGGCACCAGCAACGGCGAAGGCTGGCTCACCCAACCGCGCATGCTGGCCGCCGAACTCAAGCGCAGCGTGGCTACCGCCGAATGCTGCTGCTCATATAACATGCTGAAGCTGGCGCGTCACCTCTACAGTTGGAGCGGAGACGCCGGCTACTTCGATTACTACGAACGCTCCCTGTTGAACATGCGCCTCGGCACCATACAGCCCAAAACCGGCCACACGCAGTATTACGTCTCGCTTACACCTGGCGCGTGGAAGACTTTCAATACCGAAGACAAATCCTTCTGGTGCTGCACCGGCAGCGGCGTGGAAGAGTATTCCAAGCTCAACGACAGCATCTACTGGCGCGACCCCGAAGGCATCTTCGTCAACCTCTTTATTGCATCGGAGCTCGATTGGCCAGAGCAGGGATTCCGCCTGCGCCAGGACACCCGTTTCCCCGAACAGCCAACCACCACGTTGACCGTCACCACCGCGAAGCCCGGCAGCCTCGCGATGCGCCTGCGCATTCCTGCGTGGACCAAAGCCGCATCAGTGAAGATCAACGGCCGCGTCACCGATGTCGCGCCGACCCCCGGCAGCTACCTCACGCTGAACCGCGCCTGGAAAGCCGGCGACAAGATCGAGCTAACGATGCCGATGCATCTCACAGTCGAAACCATGCCGGACGATCCGAAGACGCAGGCGTTCCTCTACGGACCGCTCGTGCTCGCCGCCGATCTGGGCAGCGAAGGCCTGACCGACCAGTTGACCGTCGGTCCCAGCGCGCCGCGCCCCCAGCGCCTCCCGCTCGAGATCCCGACTTTCCAGGCGGCGGACTCCGACCCTGCCTCGTGGATCAAACCCGCCGGCGCGCCGCTCACCTTCCGCACCACGGGCCAGCAAAAAGACGTAACCCTCACGCCCCTGAACACTATATTTGACAAACGCTATTCCGTCTACTGGCAGGTCTCGTAGCTGCGCCTGCAGGCCTACTTCTTCTCGCGCATCGAATATTTGTTGAGTACCGCGATCAGCTTGGAAGCCGATTCCGGCATCTTTGCGCCACTGCCCAGAATCTCTTTGCTGGTCCAGCGCTGGCCGTATAGCATCTCGTTTTCGTCAAGGTCGTTGCGCAGCGTAGCGCCATCCAGGGACACGCCGGCGAACAGTCCCTTGGAGCGCGACCAGGAAAGAATCTCGGCGTGCATATACGCGTCGGTCTGGGCGGATGCGTTGCGACCCACCGGACCGGCCGCCGCGTTGGCATCCGCGCCAATGGTGAACTTGCTGGAGCTGAGTTTCTGCATGCCACGTTCGTTCATCACAAGCATCACCACATCGCTCGACGAGACGCCGATCTGAAACCCGATGCTTCCGCCTTCAATGCGGATGGCGGCGGGCGGTCCCCATCCGGTACCGCTGGTGGCGCGGCAGAGTGCAAACCCGCGGCCGTACTTTCCACCGACCCCGAAGGCCGCCTTCTTGAGATCGGGCACCAGGACGATGCAGTAGGACTTTTCCAGCAGGTCCTGCGGAATCGACCGGTCCGGCGTTCCCATGATTTCGGAGAAGAGGCTGGCGGAATCGTCCAGCCGCTCAGTTGTTTTTGTTTTTGCGTCGGCCGCCAGGAGCGGAGAGCAGGTGAGGGCAAATCCAAGTGTCAAGGAAATCCAGCGCATTGTCCTAGCTTAGTACAAGCTTTGCGAAATCTCAGGGGAAAAACTACGATACCAGGGCTTGGGTGACGCGCGACGCCAGTTGATCGAAGGTAATGATCTCGTAGAGCGAAGGGTCGCTCATGATGCGGGCTACCAGCGCGGCGTGCATGGCGTGTCCGGCGCGCTCGGCGATGACGTGGCCCAGCAGGGGGTGACCCAGCAACGCCAGGTCGCCGATGAGATCCAGAGCCTTGTGGCGGCAGCACTCGTCGGACGCGCGCAGACCGTCGGGATTCAGCGGGCCGTCTCCGGTGAAACATACGGCGTTTTCCAGGCTGGCGCCGCGAATCAGGCCCATATTGCGCATCTGGTCGAGATCGTTCTGCCAGCCGAAGGTGCGCGCGAATGCGAGCTCGGAAGCATAGCGTTCCGGTGTGACTTCGAGTTCGAGCGACTGGCGGCCTACCGGCGCGGGATAATCCGTGTCGCAGGTGAGCCGGAAGACTTCGTCGGGAATGATGCTGATGCGCTTGCCCTTTTCCTCCACCGAAACGGGGCGGCGGACACGCAGATAGCGACGCTTGCGGCGGTACTGGCGGGTGCCGGCCTGTTCGATGAGGCGCACGAAGGGGAGTCCGCTGCCGTCCAGGATGGGCACTTCCAGGTTGTCGATCTCCACGTAGGCGTTGTCGATACCCATGGAGTAGAAGACGCTCAGCAGGTGCTCGGTGGTGGAGATGAGGACGCCCTGGCGCATGAGGCTGGTGGCATAGCTGACGCGCGCCACGTGGCGCCAACTGGCGGGGATCGGGAAGCGGTCGAGATCGGTTCGGAGGAAGACCACGCCTGTGGAGGCCGGCGCGGGCAGAATTCGAATGTTCACGAGCACGCCCGAGTGAAGACCTACTCCGGAGGCTTCGACCGGGCGTCTTATCGTGGTTTCAAACCGCAAGTTCTCTCTCCTGCATAACACCGCACATGTTCGACTACTATTACAGCAAGCTTGAGGTGTTACGACAAGTATCTGATGCAGAAGGACTTGTGAAAGTTACACTGTAGCTAAACTGCCACACTTTGTGCCTGAATTGTGGCCGAATCGCGTCGCTCTGCAGCCTAAGGCAGAGGCGTTTCGCGGTGCAACAGGTGTAGGATATTGCCGTCCGGGTCGGTGAAGAAGGCGAGGGAGTTGCCGTTTTTGGTCTGCGCATCGGTCAGGAAACGGACGCCTTTTTCTTTGAGGCGGGCGTAGACGGCGGGGAAATCGGCCACGGTGAGCGCGACGTGGCGCAACCCGGCGGCACTCATGCCTTCGGCGGGCGTGGTACCGGGCGCGGATTCGATGATCTCGATCATGGAACCGTCGGCGGCTTTGATGAAGACGGTTTTGCCGTGGGCAGATTGGTAGTTGATGTTGAAACCCAGATTCTCCACGTACCAACTGGCTAGGCGGAGTGGATCGGGCGATGCGATCGCGACGTGTTCGATTCCGGTGATCATATGAGGGGATTGTAGCGCGCTGCTATGCTACCCAATTGACGCCCCACTGCTGGAGCAATTCGGTGGGGACCGTGAAGGGGATGCGCTTGCCGCCGCGGCCCACCAGCATGATGCCCTCGATCAGGGCGCGGCCGAAGAGTTCGTGGACGCGCGTGAGTTCATTGGAGGAATGGACCACCGTGCTGCCGGCGTGGACGAGCAACTGAAACGGCCGCATCAGAATATCGCCCACCGGTTGGGGAGCCACGGCCAGGATGTCCGCCGTGTGGTCGCCGAGGAAATAGCGCATGAGAAGTTCGGGGACTGCGTCGAAGAGGTCGCCAGGAACGATGTGCTGCAGCATCTCCACCAAAGCGCTCGTCATGTACCGGCCCTCGTCGCAGGCGGCGAACTGGCGGGCTGCGATACGGACCGAGAGGGCGTTCGCGTCGGCGTAGTCTACGGGCAGCATTTCCGGGCGGATTCCGAGGATGTGGCCTACGACTTTCCAGGCGTGCAGGTAGCCCTCGATTTCGTCGTCGGCGAGCGCGTAACCCAGGCGCTGTAGGCCATCGATCGTGATGGAGGAAAAGGAGACCAGCGTACCTGCCAGGTCCTCCTGATTGATGGGCAGATCGAATTCGGGTTTCCAACCCGGGTATTGGCCAATCAGGCAGCGCACGCCGGCGTGCATCAGGCGCACCTTCTGCGCGGTGCGTATGCCGCTGCCGACGGCGCCGAGACCGCCCGGACGCATCACGTCAACTACCATCTGCGCCGTCTCAATGATGCGCCGCGTCGGGTTGGTGCGGAGGCGCGCGGTGAGCGCGAGGACTTGGACGCCTTTCCGTCCCGCGTAGCAGAAGGGAAGCGCGTAGCAGGTGAGGACCGCGATGATGGCGGGGCCGTAGCGCCAGAACACGCGCTCCCCGGCGGCGATCTTATTGGGGTCGGCCCAATTGGGCAGGCCGCTTGTGGCGGAGAGGTAGGCGGCGACCGACGGCGGCAGGGCGTCGGGCGGCAGGCCGTCATTTTCCACCAGCGTCTTCATGAGGCTGTTGACCGCATCGACCTGGCCGGCGGCAAAAAGGGCGGCGACGACCGGGTCGGCCACCACGTCCTGAGTTTGGCGCATGGCGTCCAACTGCGCATCGCTCCAGCGGGTGTCGTCCATAGCTCCGGTCATTGTAGCGGAAGCAGGAGGGTGCTGTGGGCTCACTCAAGAAGCGTGTACGATTGATTATTAGTGGACTCAGAAAGCGAGCAATCCAAATGAAGCGAACGCTGTCGGTGGTATTCGGTGTGAGTTGTCTGCTCTTCGCCGGCGAAGAACCCAGGCAAAAGGTACAGGTGGTCCACACGGAGCACGCGGATTTGCCGGCCGGCGGCTTACTCACGTTGAAGAATTCGATGGGAGATCTTACGGTCGAAGGCTGGGACAGACCGGATGTCGAGATCACCACGATCAAGTCGACGAAGGCCGCATACGCGACACAA
Organism: uncultured Solibacteraceae bacterium; assembly: GCA_963805775.1. GTDB lineage: Bacteria > Acidobacteriota > Terriglobia > Bryobacterales > Bryobacteraceae > Solibacter. The sequence goes on from CAWDWK010000063.1 coordinate 18,204, forward strand.
GACCGCGGAAGGGTGTCCGGGCAGTTGGATAAAGTGCGAGTGTCGGTGGAACGCCGCACCGAGGGGCTGGTGATCACGACGGAGTTTGCGCGGCACCGGCACCTGCCGCTCGCCTCGTTGTGGCAGGCTGCCGACCTTGATCTGGAGTACCACATCAAGGCCCCCTATCATGCCAAGTTGGCTGTTGATCACCGCGCCGGCGAGGTGCACGTAGACAATCTGATATCGGATATCCACGTAACCGTCAGGAACGGAGGAATTACGCTTCTTCTCCCGGAGGAGGCCGACTACAATATTGACGCGAGGAGCGATATCGGCGGCGTGACAGCGGGTTTTCCTGGAAGCGACAAACGCAGACCGTGGCTGCTGGGCCATCAGTTCGTCCAGCGAACGGCCTCCGCACCGACTCTATATTTGAGAGCTGGCTTCGGGGACATCACGATCTTGAAGGTGCAGCAGCCGTCGGGGCTTTAGGCTTACACCGTACAGAGCGTGATGGCCTGCTTTAGGGAGGTCATGGGGTCTTTAAGCGGCACGAACTCGTGGGCGAAATAGCCTTCGAATTTGAGGTCGGCGATGGCCTGGGCAACGGTGCGCCAGTTGAGTTCCTGAGTGTCGTCAAGCTCGTGGCGGCCGGGTACGCCTCCGGTGTGGAAGTGGCCGATGTACTGTATGTTGTCGCGGATGGTGCGGATGATGTCGCCTTCCATGATCTGCATGTGATAGATGTCGTAGAGCAGTTTCACGCGCGGCGACCCGACGGCTTTGACCACCTCGACGCCCCACTTGGTGTGGTCGCACTGGTAATCCTTATGGTCCACCTTGCTGTTCAGCAGTTCCAGGCAGATGGTGATGCCGGCGTCCTCACCCATTTTGGCAACGCGTTTGAGGCCCAGGATGCAGTTGTCGCGGCCTTCGTCGTCGGCGAGACCGCGGCGGTTGCCGGAGAAGGTGATGACGTTGGGCGCCTTGGCGGCGACGGCCTTGGCGATGTTATTGCGCATGTCCTGCTCGAGCTTCTCGTGGTTCTCCTTGCGATTCCACGCGACGGGAATGGTACCCGCGCCGGCGACGATGGCCGGGACCAGGCCGTATTTGGCGCAGGTGGGCCAATCTTTTTCATCCACGAGATCGAGGCCGCTGAGGCCGAGTTCGGCGGTCTGACGGCACAGGTCGTCCATGGCGATTTTGGAGTAACACCAGCGGGCAGCGGATTGCTTGAGGCGTCCGGCGGGCGCGGCCGGCAACGCTTTGGCGAGCGGCGCAAAGGCGAGGCTCGAACTCATCAGGAGGGCGGAACGTCTGGTCATTTCGCGCCTATCGTATCACGGTGTGTCCTACATGCGGGGCATGAGGACGAAGCGTTCGATGGCGAGCTTGGCGCTTTTGTCTCCGCGGCGGCGGGCGCGCAGGAAGACGATTTTGAATTCGTCGAAGGAATCGATTGGGGCGGCGGACGGGATGGGAAACTGGAGGGTCTCGGCAACGGGAACAACGGGGTCGCGGCTGAGGTCCGGGCGTGAGGCGACGTTGTAGTGGCCCAGCGAGAGCGAGGGCGCGCCGGGATGATCGTTGCTGATCAGCACGAGTTCCAGCGAGATGGTGTCGAAGTAGCGGTCGGCATTGCGGATCTCGAGGCGAATGGCGCTACAGCAGCTGAGCGCGATAGGCTGGTCGAGTTTGTGGCGCGCTTCCATTTGCAGCGGTAGGTGATCGGTGCTGCTGAAGGAAAGTGCGGCCGGGCTGCCGCGCTGGAAGAAGGATGTCTTAGGTGGGCGGGCGTAGGGCCAGCGGAACATCCAATACTCGCCGGAGAAGGGAATGCTCAGCGGGCGCAGCATCACGGGAGGGCCGCCGCCATCCGGGGTTTGCGGCATGGGCGCGATCAGGGTGGGAATGGGCTTGATCTCGGGCCAGAGGATCACACCCGGGAAACCGCTGGCGTCGGCCACGGTGCCGGCGGAGGCATCGGGCTGATCATTGGGTCCGTCGCCCGGCATGCCGGGAGGCTGTCCCGCGGGAGTCTTGCCGGAGGCGCTGCCGTTGTCGCTGTTGCCGTGCATCATCATCGGAATCATCCCGCCAATGGTGAGGCCGATGGCGAGAAGGACGGTGAGGGCGAGCCCGAGAAATGCGCGCGGCATTGTCTTGGGCGGTTTGGGCTCGACTCCGCGCGAAGCCAGTGCGAAGACCGTAGCCAGCGCGGCGCCGGCGACGAAGCAGAAGCCGGCGAGGGCATGGTGGCGCAACATCACCGCGCACACACCGGTTTGCAGGGTGAAGGAGATCGCGAGTCCGGGGCCGAATTCGCGGACGAAACGGCGCTCGGGGAGTTGTGCGGTGGCAAACAGACTGGTATCGTGCGGCGTCTCGAGCGGCGGCTGTTTGACGCGCCACTGGATGTAGAGCAGGTGGCTGGCATTGACCACCAGCACCAGCGCGGGGATGGCGGCGGCCGGTGAGAATTGGGTCAGCAGAATCACGCACGGGGCAAACCACACGGCGGCCGAGGAGGCGCGCAACGTGGCTTGGATCACGTCTTCTTTTTCCCATTGCGATGCGGCCAGATAAAGCACGATGGTGATGGTGGCAGCGGCCCAGCAGGCCGCGACGGCGTAAACCGTGGCGCGCAGAATCAACCAGGGCAGTGGCACACGCGCCCACTGCAGGCCGAGCGTGGATCGCCACATGAGCCAGCCGGTGAAGAGAATGCCGGCCAGTTGGAGGCACGGCACGAGCATCCGGCGCCAGGTGGGTTCGACGGGTTGATCTTCCAACAGGGGCACAGCTAGCTCCGGGGAATGGACGGCGCGGAGGGGGGCAAAGTTCCCGATTTCGGACGTGCGATGATAATTCCGTGGCTATGAACGCACTTTTGCTAACGCAGTACATGCAACTGGATATGGTCGAGATGCCGGTCCCGGCAATCGGCCCGGATGATGTGTTGGTGCGGGTCCGCGCCTGCGGGATCTGCGGCAGCGACGTCCACGGGCTGGACGGAAAGACAGGGCGGCGGATTCCGCCTCTGGTAATGGGACATGAGGCGGCAGGCGAAGTGGTGGAAGCCGGCGCCAATGTCACGGACATGAAGGCGGGCGACCGCGTCACGTTCGATTCGACGGTGTACTGCGGGCGCTGCTTCCATTGCATTCGGGGCGAGCAGAACCTGTGCGACGATCGCGAAGTGCTGGGCGTCTCGCCGGGACCGTACCGCCGGCATGGAGCGTTCGCGGAGTTCGTGGCGGTGCCGCGGCGCATCATGTACCGGCTGCCGGAGAACCTGAGCTTCGAGCAGGCGGCGATGATCGAGGCCGTGTCTGTGGCGGTGCACGCGGTGAGCCTCACGCCGATACGGCTGGGCGATACGGCGGTGGTGGTGGGCAGCGGGATGATCGGGCTGCTGACGATCCAGGCGGCGCGGAACGCGGGATGCATCCGGGTAATCGCAGTGGATCCCGACGAAGGACGGCTGAAATTGGCGCTGGCGGCGGGCGCGACGGATGCCGTCAATCCGAAGACGACGGGCGCGGTGGAGGCAATCCAGGCGCTGACCGGCGGGCGCGGGGCGGACGTGGCGCTGGAGTGCGTGGGTGCGACGGAGCCCATCCGCACGGCGATCGGCGCGGTACGCAAGGGCGGTGCGGTGACGCTGGTGGGGAACGTGTCGCCGGAGATCGAGTTTCCGCTGCAATTGGTAGTGTCGCGACAGATTCGCGTGCAGGGGTCCTGCGCCTCGAATGGAGAATATCCGGCGTGTATCGAGATGATGTCGCGAGGAGCGATTCGTGTGGATACGCTGATCAGCGCGGTGGCGCCACTAGGAGAGGGCGCGTCGTGGTTCGACCGGTTGTACCGGCATGAGCCGAACCTGATGAAGGTGATCCTGCGGCCGTGACAATCCACAGGCGGAGAGAAGATTTTGGGCCGCCGATGAACGCAGATGAACGCCGATAAAACAGTGCTTCTCTTATCGGCGTTCATCGGCGTTCATCGGCGGCCAAAATGTTTTGGCAGCAATTGTAAATTGCGGAGGGCGGGAATAAAGCGCCATCATAGGGGCATATAGTGGAGGGAACGAGATGCTGATCAAGAAGCCTGCCGATATCCGCTATTCCGAAATCACGCCGAAGCATATCTATATGAACCGGCGGAACTTCCTGGCCGCTGTTCCGGCCGCCTTCCTGGGTGCGCGTGAATTGCTGTCGCCTTCGGCCCGCGCGTTCGCGGGCACGAAACTGCCCAACGTCCAGAAAGGCAAGTACACGCTGGACGAGAAGCAGAACTCCTACCAGGAAGTCTCCACTTACAACAATTTCTATGAGTTCGGCACAGACAAGAGCGAGCCGGCGGAATACGCCAAGAACTTCAAGACCTCTCCCTGGACGGTGAGCGTGGAAGGCGCGTGCAGCAAGCCGCGCAAGTTCACCATCGAAGAGATTCTGGCGCTGGCTCCCCTGGAGGAACGGGTGTACCGGCATCGCTGCGTGGAAGCCTGGTCGATCGTGGTGCCGTGGATCGGATATTCGCTAAGCGAACTGCTCAAGAAAGTGGAGCCCACATCCAAGGCCAACTACGTCGCCTTTGAAACGTTCTATGACCGGCGGCAGATGCCCCATGCAGCCGGCTTGCAGTGGCCTTACGTCGAGGGCTTGCGCATGGATGAAGCCATGCACCCGCTGGCGCTGTTGTGCACGGGCATGTTCGGCGAGACGCTGCCGCCGCAGGATGGCGCTCCGGTGCGCATGATCCTGCCGTGGAAGTATGGGTTCAAGAGCATCAAATCCATCGTCAAGATCCGCCTGGTGGGCGGCCAACCGCCGACCTCGTGGAATATAGCCAACCCGCCCGAGTACGGGTTCTACTCCAACGTGAACCCGCACGTGGACCATCCGCGATGGAGCCAGGCGAGCGAGCGGCGGCTGGGAGAATTTCGCAAGCGGCCGACGCTGATGTTCAACGGCTACGGCGACCAGGTGGCCAGCCTGTACAACGGGATGGATCTCAAAAAGAACTACTAGCATGCTGAAACAACGCTGGACCAAGGTCCTGGTGTTCGCGGCCAGCCTCGTGCCCATTTTCTGGCTGTGCTGGCGGGCCTGGCACCAGAACCTCACCGCCAACCCGATCGAGTACATCACGCGCTACACGGGCGACTGGACCATCCGGTTTATCGTCTTCACGCTCGCCGTGACTCCGTTGCGCAAGGTGCTGGGGCTGCCGGACCTGATTCGCTTCCGCCGGATGATCGGCCTGTACGCGTTCTTTTACGGAACGCTGCACTTTACCACCTACATCTGGCTGGATAAGTTTTTCGATCTGCCCGACATGCTGAAAGATGTGGCGAAGCGGCCATTCATTACGGCGGGCTTCACGGCGTTCCTGCTGATGGTTCCACTGGCGCTCACGTCCACCAAGGAATGGATCCGGCGTATGGGTGGAAAACGCTGGCAACTGCTGCACCGCCTGATCTATATCAGCGGGATTGCGGGAGTCGTGCACTACTACTGGCTGGTGAAGAGCGACGTCCGCCTGCCCGTCATGTACGGCGTGTTTGTCGGCGTGCTGCTGCTTTACCGGGCCGCGGTCTGGGCGATGAAGCACAAGTCCCGCACCTCGGTGAAACACCCGGTCCCCATTTCGACGGGCGCACTGCGCGATAATCCGTAGTTGGAAAACACACGCCTGCTTTCTATCCTTGTTCCGGCGTACAACGAAGAGGAATTTATCGCCGCCTCGATTCTGCGCGCCCTGGACGCACCCTTGCCGGAGGGCCTGGAATCGGAATTGGTGGCGGTAGACGACGCTTCCACGGACTCCACGCCGCAGATTCTGGAGGAACTTGCCCAGCGGTATCCCGGCCGGGTCCGTGTGTTTCATCACAAATTGAATGCCGGCAAAGGGGCGGCCATCCGCACGGCGCTGGCAAATGCCGCGGGCGAGTTCGGCATCATCCAGGATGCCGACCTGGAATACGACCCCTCGGAATATCCGAAGGTGCTGGCTCCGCTGCTCGCCAACAAGGCCGACGTCGTGTACGGCTCGCGGTTTCTGATCTCCGGCGAGCGGCGCGTGATCTACTACTGGCACTCGCTGGCGAACCACCTCCTGACTACCGCGTGCAACATGGCGGCGGACCTCAACCTGACCGACATGGAGACATGCTACAAGGCTTTCCGTCTTTCGCTGGCGCGCAGCATTCCAATCCACAGCAACCGGTTTGGCATCGAGCCCGAACTCACCATCAAGTTCGCCAAGCGGCAGGCTTCGATTTACGAGGTGCCGATCAGTTACTACGGGCGCACCTACGACGAGGGCAAGAAGATCGGCGCCATGGACGCCGTAAGTGCGCTGTGGGTGATTCTGCGCGGCTACTTCACGCGGGATATCTACCTGGAGAGCGGCCCGAAGATTCTGGATTCGTTGGCCGGCACCAAGCGCTTCAACCGGTGGATGGCGGATACCGTGCGGCCCTGGCTGGGCACGCGCGTGCTGGAGTTGGGCGCGGGGATCGGCAACATGTCGCAGCATTTGTCACGGGGGCGCAGGACCTACGTGGCGAGCGATATCGACGAAGAGCATATGGCGCGATTGCGCGTGCGCTTCCGCGGTCGTCCGAACCTGACGGTCTGCAAGTGCGACCTGTGCGACTTCGAGGACTTCAAGCCGCTTCGCGGAGGCTTCGACAGCGTGGTCTGCCTCAACGTGGTGGAACACGTGAAGGACGATCTCACGGCGCTCCGCAATATTTTCTCCGCGCTGAAGCCCGGCGGCCGCGCCATTATTCTGGTGCCGCAGGATCAGAAAGCGTACGGCACGCTCGACGAAGTGCTCGGGCATTATCGCCGATACTCCGAGGCGCAATTGCGGGCGCGCATGGAAGAGGCGGGATTTGAGGTAGAACGCATGCTGCACTTCAATCGAGTGACGCGCCCCGGTTGGCGCTTCAACGGGCAGGTGCTCAAGCGGCGATCGTTCAGCAGGTTCCAATTGCGCGTGTTCGATTCGCTGGTGCCCTTGTGGCGGCGCATCGACCGCTTTTTCCCCTGGCCCGCGGTGTCGGTGATCGCGGTCGGTAAAGTACCAGATGGCACGCAATCCGTGCAAAAGTCCTAGAACGAAGCGAGTACGCCTGGACCTGTTCAGCTGCGCACTCCCGGGCGATGATGTTCTTGCGGTCCCGAAGTTCAAGTTCCTACACGAATCGCTCAGGTGCATCGTTGCGGAGGTCGGGACCGCACCATTTGTGTTGCCATCGCTCCTCAGTTGTGCTTTCGGCCGCCGGCGCTTGTCACACCGGCGGCTTTTTTTGCGCGAGCGGGGAAGCTTTACAATCATGTGATGATGCGCTTTGTTCTGCTGCTGTCGGCGGCCGTGACCGCGACGCTCTACGCCGCCGATTCGAGAATCGATCACGTCACCATTGCCGGAAGCGAGCTCAAGCAGATGCAGGCGAAGCTTGCGGCCGTGGGCATCGCAAGCGTCTACGGCGGAGCGCACAACAATCATGCGACCGAGATGGCGCTGGTCAGCTTTCCGGACGGATCTTACCTGGAATTGATGGGCATTCAGGCCAATGCGGACGCCCAGGCGGTGGCCGGGCATGTGTGGGCGAAATTCCTCAAGGAGAATGCGGGTCCGTGCGCGTGGGCGATGCGGGAGAAGGATCTGGCCGCGGAGGTGAGCCGTCTGAAGGCCGCGGGCATCGCGGTGTCCGCGCCGGTCGGCAGCGGACGAACGCGTCCCGACGGGGTGCGACTGGAATGGGAGACGTCCGATGTGGGCGCGGAAATTCGCGGCACGTTTTTCCCGTTCCTGATTCAGGACAAGACGCCGCGCGACCAACGGGCCTTTCCACAAGGCAAACCTGTAACCAAGGAATTCCGCGGCGTGACGCGCGTGGTGATCGCCGTGCGCAATCTGGACGATGCGATCAAGCGCTACGCGGCGGCTTACGGAGTGCCTCCGCCGATCAAGCAGGTGGACAAGAACTTCCAGGCCTATCTGGCGCTGTTGGGAAATCTGCCGGTGGTGCTGGCGCAGCCTCTCAACGCCGGGTCGTGGCTGACGGAGCGGATTGAGCGGTTTGGGGAGGGGCCCTGCGCGTTCGTGCTGGCCGCGGTCAATCCGGCGCACTGGCAGGGGGCGTCGAAGACGCGCTGGTTTGGCGCCGAAATCTCCTGGTTCGATGATGAGAAGCTGGGCTGGCGGTTGGGCTTTGAAGCGGCGCGGTAGCATTCGCGAAAGCTATGCAAAAGAGAATTCTTGTAAACGGGGCAAGTGGATTCATCGGCGGACACCTGGTAAGGAAACTCAAGGCCGGGGGCCATTGGGTGCGGGCGGTCGATCTGAAGCAGCATGACTTCGCAACGCTACCGGCGGACGAATTGATCCTCGGAGACCTGCGCGACCCGGCGGTAGTTCGCCCGGTAGTGGAAGACATCGATGAGGTCTACCAGTTAGCGGCGGATATGGGCGGCGCAGGGTACATTTTCACCGGCGACCACGATGCAGAGGTGATGCACAACTCCGCCATCATCAATCTGAATACGCTGGAACTGGGGGTGCGCGCCGGGATCAGGCGATTTTTCTATTCTTCCTCGGCGTGCATTTACCCGGAGTATAACCAGCGCGATTCGCAAAATCCCAAGTGCTCGGAAGAATCCGCGTACCCGGCGGCGCCGGATAGCGAGTACGGTTGGGAAAAGCTGTTCAGCGAACGCCTGTACCTGGCTTACGCGCGCAATTACGGAATCCAGGTGCGGGTAGCGCGTTTCCACAATATTTTTGGACCGCAAGGCACCTGGACGGGCGGCCGCGAGAAAGCGCCTGCCGCGCTCTGCCGCAAAGTGGCGGAGGCGCCTGACGGTGGCGATATCGAGATCTGGGGAGACGGGTTGCAGACGCGATCGTTCCTGTATGTGGATGAGTGCATCGAGGCCGTGGGGCGCCTGATGGAATCGGATTTCGAAGGCCCCGTCAATATTGGTTCCGAGGAGATGGTGACCATCAACCAACTGGCGGAAATGGCGATTTCGATTGCGGGCAAGAAACTCTCCGTACGGCATATTGCCGGACCGCAGGGCGTGCGTGGGCGCAATTCCGACAACCGCCTGATTCGGGAGCGGCTGGGATGGGAGCCCTCGCGCCCGCTGCGCGAAGGCATGGAGAAGACGTACGCCTGGATCTCCGCGCAGGTGGAGGCGGCGCGTACGGTGCCGGCGGCGTAGCAGGGACGGACCCGGAGATCGGCTGCACGCTTCGAAGGCCCGCCGCGTCCTGAGGGTAGAGGAATTCAGTATGGTTGGCCGCGCCAGTTTGCTCGTCGTCCTCTTCGCATTCGCTGCGTGGGGGCAGACTTCGGAACAGGTATTCTACTTCACCAACCTCGATACGCCGCAGGCGTTGCAGCAGGTCGCCAACATGGTGCGATCGGTCGGCGATATCCGCGATGTGTCGGTGGATGCGGCGAAGCGATCGCTGACGGTGAAGGGGACCGCGGACCAGATCGCGGCGGCCGGTTGGCTCACCGCCGAGATGGACAAACCCGGCAGCGCGACGGGGCCGCAGGAGTTCACGTTCAACGATCCCCGTGCTCCGCTGGCGCAAGTGGCATACCTGAGCCACGTGGAGGACCAGCGGGACCTCCAGGACATTGTCAACGCGATGCGCTCCGTTCTGGACTTTCAACGCATCTTTCCAATGAACCAGCAGAAGGCGATTGTGATGCGTGCGTTGCCGTCGCAAGTGAAGGCGGCCGACTGGGTGCTCGGAGTGTTGGATCAACCGGCCGGCGCGCAACCCGGCGGCGGCGCTGCGTCGGACTACCGGCTCCCCGAAGAAGACTGGGACGCCCGGGGCGACCTGGTGGTGCGGGTAGCGGCCCTGACGCACGAAGACACTCTGCAGGCATTCCAGGAGGTCACGAATGTGGTGCGCTCGATGGCGGACATTTCACGCTGCTTCCCTCTGGTCTCGCGCAAGTTTCTCGTGATGCGGGGGAACGACGATCAGATGGCGCTGGCGGGCTGGCTGTTGAAGCAGTTGGATGGCCCTGGCGGGCAGGGCACGAACGAATTTAAGATGAGCGGACCGGGCAATCAGATCGCGCAGGTGGCTCACGTGAGCGCGGGTACGGCGGAAAGCCTTCAGGAAACGGTGTCCCAGATCCGAACGGAGACGAAGATGTCGCGCGTGTTCGTTTTTCCGGCGCAGAGTGCGGTTGCGATGAGGGGGACGGCGGATCAGCTTTCGCAGGCGCAGCAGGTGATCCAGGCCAGAAACGCAAAGTAAGCTGGCGCCTGATCGCCGCGAAGACCGTGATCGAGGAAGCCGATCAGGTGCGGCTCTCCGCCCGGGACAGTCTACGGGTTCTTGAACTGCTGGAGCACCCGCCTGCGCCAAACGCAAAGCTGCGCAGCGCGGCACGGGCACTGCCACGGCGGTCATGATTGCAACGCGGTGGCACGAAGAGCCGATTCACAAGAGACACGATCGCGAAGCTTTGGACTGCGGCGAAGAAGCGTTAAAACGAGTTTCTGCGCCGTTACGCCCGCAAGAGTCACGAACTTGGCGGTGCGAAAACCTTCCTTGCGATTGACGATGCCGACAACAAAACCATGCTCGGTTTCTACAGCCTGAGCCCCGCCTCGGTTACGTATGCCCGCACGCCGGAGCTCGTACGGCGGGGACTGGCGCGCCATGACGTGCCGGGCTTTCGCCTGGCGCGCCTGGCTGTGGATCGCAGGTTGCACGGGCAAGGACTCGGCGGACAGCTTCTGCTCGCCGCGGGCAGACGGTGTCTGCTGGCATCGGCGGAAGTCGGTGGCGTTGTGCTGATCATCGACGCCAAGAATGAAAGCGTGGCACGGTGGTATGCCAGCTATGGGGCGGTGCCACTGCTGGACGCGCCGCTATCCTTGCTGCTGCCCCTTGCAACGATCGCAGCCGCGCTGAAGAGTTCCCGACGGTAGGCGTTAGAAACGGTAGCCAGCGGCGAGCGCGTCGCGGTGGAACATTCTCACCGTGTCGAGAGAGAACTCGGTCAGATCTTTGCCCAATCCCGGCAGCTTCTTCAGCAGGTCATGCGTGATGGTGATGATGTGGCAGCCGATCCGGTCGGCTTGCACCAGGTTGAAAATCTCACGGGGACTTGCCCAGATCAACTCCAATTGCGGCTGGGGTTGCATGACGGCGAGCGCCTCCTGCATGATCGGCAGCGGATCCTCTCCGGCGTCGGCCACACGCCCCGCAAAAACCGAAATGTATGCACTGGGGCTGCCTGAAAGCGCCGCAGCCATGGTACATACCTGCTCCACCGTCATGAGGGCGGTGACGTTGAGCTTGATGCCTTCCTTCGTGAGCTGCCGCACCAGGGGCGCGGCGCTCTCCCCCTTGGTATTCGTGACCGGTATTTTGACGTAGACGTGGGGGCCAAGGGCAGCGAGTTTGCGAGCCTGCCGGCCCATTTCGTCGAAATCGTCGGAGAAGACCTCCAGGGAGAAGGGCCGATCGGGCACCTCGGCAAGGATGTCGCGCGCAAAGGCCTCGTAATCGGTGATGCCCACCTGCCGCATGAGGGTGGGATTCGTAGTGAAACCCTGAATCAAGGGGTTCTTGTACAGGTCGAGAATGCCGCGCTTGTCGGCGCCGTCGGCGAAAATCCTGATTTTCAGTTGGGCTGTGTTCACGCTCGGTCCCATCCCGTTTCCCGCCCTCCATGATAACGTGTTGGCTCGCAATCGAGCGCGATGCAGTTGCACACCCGGGGGTACAATTCAAGTTCATGCGCCATAGATCGCGGCTTCGCAATGTACTGGAGTACTGCGTGGCCGTCGTGGCGCTGAAGACCTTGCAGTGGACGCCCCGCAAGCTGTCGTTCGCGCTGGCGCGATTCTACACCCGCCTGCTCGATCTCGCGATTCCGCGTTTGCGGCGCGTAGCGCGGCGCAACCTGGCGATGGCACTGCCCGAGTTCACGCCGCAGCGGCATGCCGAGATTGTCGATGGTGTGTTCCGTTCCATCGCGCGCATCCTGGTCACCTTCGCCAAGTTTCCGGCCATTCGGCGGGGCTATCTGGGGAAGTGGATCCGCCTCGAAGGCGGCGAGTATTTCGACCAGGCGCGAGAAGGCGGCCGCGGCGTGCTCGTGGCCACCGCGCATCTCGGCAACTGGGAGTTGAGCGCCTTCGCGCATGCGCTGATGACCGCGCCCATGAACGTTGTCGTGCGTCCGTTGGACAACCCGCTGATCGACGCGCTCGTGGAACGCCGCCGCGCCCTCACCGGCAACCGGCCCATCGGCAAAAAGGATTTCGCGCGCGCCATTCTGAAGGCGCTGGCCGCCAACGAAGCGGTCGGCATCCTGATCGATCAGAATGCGGCTCTCGACACCGGCGTCTTCGTGGATTTCTTCGGCGTGCCGGCTTCGGCGGGCACGGGCTTTGCCAAGTTCGCGGCGCACAGCGGGGCGGTGGTAATTCCCGGCTTTGCGCTGTGGAACGAGCGGGAACAACGCTACGTGCTGCGCTTCTACCCGCCGCTGGCGATGACGGGCGATGCGCTCCGCGACACGCAGACGCTGCAATCCAAGCTCGAGGAAGTGATTCGCGAATATCCCGACCAGTGGCTGTGGATTCACCGCCGCTGGAAAACGCGCCCGCCCGGTGAGGCATCGCCGTATGATGGCACGCCTACGACGAAGACTCCGCGTGCGGTATCTTGAATCTGGAACATAGCTCCGATGAACCGGCTGGAACGATCGCCCTTGCACGGAAGTGTCGTCGCGCTGGCTCTGACGGCGCTCGCCTTGCTGGTGTCCCTGCTGCTGCGGCCGTACGTAGAGCCCGACATTGCACTGCTGTTCATGCTGCCCGTGTGGCTCTCCGCCTGGTATTACGGGCGGACCATTGGAATGGTTGCCGCAGGCGCGTCCGCGGTGGCGCTGTTTGGTTTCTTTTTCTCGGGGATCACCGGGTACTGGGTGCTGGGCGTGCGGCTCGGATCGTACCTGGCGATCGCGGGCGTGGTCGCCTGGATGACAGCGGCATGGCGCCAGAGCCGTCGCGTATTGTCCTCCACGCTGGCGGGTATCGGCGACGCGGTGCTGGCCACCGATAAGGACGGGCGCATCACGTTCCTGAATCCCGTCGCCGAAGCGCTCACCGGGTGGAGCGGCGCCGAGGCGCGCAAACAGACCGTCGAGGACGTTCTCCGCCTGGTTGATGAGCGCACGCGGGGGACCATCGAAAATCCACTGACACGCGCGCTGCGCGAACGCGCCATAGTCAACACCAGCGAGCACATCGTCCTGATCTCGCGGACAGGCGCCGAGGCGCCGGTGGAACTCAATGCGGCGCCGGTCAGTGGCGATGCGGGCGGCCTGCGCGGCGGCATCCTGGTGTTCCGCGATATCGGCAAACGGCGGCAGTTTGAGGAGCAGGCGACACATGCGCAGAAGATGGAAGCGGTGGGTCGGCTGGCCGGCGGCGTGGCCGGCGATTTCAACAACATGCTGACCGTGATCGCGGGCTACGCGGAAATGCTGCGCGGCGAGGTCGCCGCCGGCAGCCCCGCGCGCGAGCACGTGGATGAGATCGCCTACGCCGGCGAACGGGGGGCAACGCTCACCCAGCAATTGCTGGCATTCAGCAGCGGCGGCGCCGCGCACCCCCAGGTGCTGGATCTGAACATGATGCTCTCCAACATGGAGCCGATGCTGCGGCGCCTGCTCGGTCGCAATATCGAACTGCTGCTGCTCACCGCGCCGGGGCTGGGGCGAATCAGGGCCGATCCGGTTCAGATCGAACAGATGATCCTCAACCTGGCGAGCAATGCACGCGATGCCATGCCCAACGGCGGCAAACTCGTGGTGGAGACCGCCAATGTGGATCTGGAAGGGCAGGCCGGCGAGCGCCTGGGGATGAAGCCGGGCCCCTGCGTCATGCTGGCGATCAGCGACAATGGCAGCGGCATGGATCCGGAGACGCGCTCGCGCCTTTTCGAGCCTTTCTTCACGACGAAAGAGCCGGGGAAGGGCAGCGGCCTCGGGCTTTCCACGGTATACGGTGCGGTCAAGCAAGCCGATGGACAGGTGACGGTGTTTAGCCAGCCCAACTGCGGAACCATCTTCGAGGTTTACCTGCCGCGCGTGGAAGCGCCCGTCGTTGAGCGGGCCGCGATGCGACCGCCCATGGGGTCGGAGACGATTCTGCTGGTGGACGACGAGGAAGGCGTGCGGAAGCTGTGCTGCGCGGTGCTGCAAGCCCACGGGTACCACGTGCTGGAAGCCGACAACGGAAAGTCCGCGCTGGTCGTGTACGAAAAGAACGCGCACAAGGTGGACATGCTGGTGACCGACATCGTGATGCGGCAGATGCATGGGTTCGAACTGGCGCGCGCGGCGTGGCAGCGGACTCCGGGGCTGAAGGTCCTCTTCATGTCCGGGTATCGCGACAACTTCGGCGCCCCGGATCCCGGGCGACCCACTGCCTTCCTGCATAAGCCATTCACTCCGGACGCCCTGCTGGCGAAAATCCGCGAAGTGTTGGATGCCGAAACCTGAAACGTTCGTGATATAACTGTCACCAAGGTTACATCAAGGAGGGTTGTGCATGGCTGCTGGGCCGACGATTACCAACTGGTTTGGGGACCTGATTTCACATCCGCGCGTCGTGGTGGAAGCCACCTCGGTGGACGACATTATTAAGATCCTGAAGAATCCGGACCAGTATCCTTCGCCGGTTCGCGCGGTAGGCTCCAATCATTCCACGGCGCCTGTCGGAGTTGCCGACGGCGGCACCCTGATCAAGATGGACAAGATGAACAGCATCCTGGACATCGGCAAAGATACAGTTACCGTGCAGGCCGGCGCGATTGCCATCGATGTCGCGCACGAGCTCCAGAAACATGGGTTGCAGTTCTATGTGAACACCGAGATCGGCAGCCTCTCGGTAGGCAGCGCGGCCACCGCCGGCACCAAGGACGCGTCCATGCCGGGCGAGTACGGTCAGGTGGGTTCGTACGTCACGCGCATTAAGATGGTGCTGCCTTCAGGCGAGTTACTCGAAGTTACCGACGAC
Organism: uncultured Solibacteraceae bacterium; assembly: GCA_963805775.1. Taxonomy (GTDB): domain Bacteria; phylum Acidobacteriota; class Terriglobia; order Bryobacterales; family Bryobacteraceae; genus Solibacter. The sequence goes on from CAWDWK010000063.1 coordinate 33,281, forward strand.
CAGCCGGACCTGATGCAGAAGGTGCGGTCATCTTATGGGACATTCGGTATCGTGTATGAGGCCACTTATGCGATAAAGCCGATCGTGCCGATGGCGGTGCGGCATGAAACTTTCAAGCTCGCCGACTTCCTGGAGAAACTTCCCGAGTTAAAGACCTCCGGCGAATCGCTGATGTACTACATGTTTCCGTTTGAAGATCTGATCACGGTGGAGTTCCGCCACTACAACCCGGGCGCCACGGGCGACCCCGATCAGGCTGTCTGGCCGCTGCGGAATTACATGTGGGCCTCAGCTGGGCCGCTGTTCTGCTCGCAGGTGGAGGCCAACATACCCGACAAGACGGTGCGCTACAAGGTGATCGACGGATTCGGCGCGCTCTGGCGGTTCAAGCTGGAGAACCTGATACGCAGCGATAACACCGTCGCCACGGACCAGATTATTCGGTATCCGCCGGTTTCCGGCGACAGCCGGTACACGTTCAGCTTGTGGGCCTTCCCCGAAGAGATTTATCCGACTGTGCTGCCTCAGTATTTCGCGTTCTGCAAAAAGTATTATCAGGACACGGGCTATCGCAACAACATGCTGTATGTGGGATATCGCATTTTGAAGGATCGCCAGTCGCTGCTCTCTTATTCCTGGGACGGCAATGTGATGACCATCGACCCGGTGTCCACGGCGAACCCCGGCTGGACCACCTTCCTCCCGATCTACAACCAGTTCTGCAGCGACATGGGCGGCATTCCGCTGCTCAACCAGACGCCCAAACTTACGCGTGCCTTAGTCGTGAAGTGTCTGGGCGACCGGTTGCAGCAGTTCGCCGATGCGCGCCGGACCTACGATCCGAACGGCCGGCTGCTGAACGATTATTTCCGCGACCTGTTGGGCGAACCGAGTAAGTAAACCGGAGTTAAGACATGCTATCCACACCGTGGGCGCAGCGCGCGAAACAGTACGACTTCGTGATTATCGGATCGGGGTACGGAGGGGCTATCTCGGCGGCGAGGCTGGCGGCAGCCCCACTTAGTCCGAAGCCGTCGGTCTGTATTCTGGAACGCGGCAAGGAACGGCAGCCCGGCGAGTTTCCGGAGACGCTGGCCGGCGTGATCGCGGAGGATCGCAGTTCAGTCAATCCGCTGGGGTTGTTCGAGCTGCTGAATTACCCGGACATCTCGGTGATCAAAGGGTCGGGGCTGGGCGGCACGTCGCTGATCAACGCCAACGTGGCGATCGTGCCCGACCGCGAAGTCTTCGAACAGTTCCACTGGCCGTCGGAAATTACTTACGACGGATTGCAACCTTATTACCAACGGGCCCGCGACATACTGGCGCCTTCGCCGCATCCGCGCGCCATGCAACTCGCCAAGGTGCAGGCGTTGAACCGGCGGGCGCAGGAGTTGGGTATCACGGTGGAAGCGCTCAACATCGCGGTGAACTTCACCATCAACGGGACGAACCCGCACGGCGTGGAGCAGCGGCCGTGCAACGATTGCGGCAATTGCGTCTGCGGCTGCAACGTCAAGGCCAAGAACACGCTGTACATGAACTATCTTCCGATGGCGCGAAATGCCGGCGCCACCATCCTGACGCAGACCAAGGTGGAATGGCTGGAGAAACTTTCCGGCGGCGGATGGCGGATTCACGGCCAGTATGTGAGGGGAGCGGGCGACAGCGACGAGTTTACCTTGGATGCGGGGGAAGTGGTGCTTTCCGCGGGAGCGCTGAACAGTACGGAAATTCTGCTGCGCTCCGAAATGCATGGGCTTACGGTTTCGCCCGCCTTGGGGACCAAGTTCAGCGGCAATGGCGATTTCTTTGGCCTGGCCTACAACGGCGACTACGAAACCGACGTGCTGGGGTATCCGTACCAGCAGGCGCCGGCGAAGGGCGATTCGCCGTCGCCCGGTCCGAATATCGTGGGGCTGGTGCGCTACACACAGGGACTGCCGGAGGACCAGCGCATCGCTGTCGAAGATTTCTCGTTCCCGAACGCTTACGTCGATGGCGCCAAGGCAGCATTCGGACTGATTCGCGGGCAGGATACGGTGACGGGCAACGAAGCCGCGCAGCGCGACCGCCTGGCGCGCGATTTCGACCCCACGGCGCCGGTCCACGGCCCGAACGGTGCCATGAATCACTCCATGCTGTACCTGTTGATGGGGCAGGACAACGCGCGCGGGAACATCCTGTTCGAAGCGCCGTGGACGGAACCAGACGGGCGCATACGCATCTCCTGGGACAAGGGCGGGCAGCAGCAGATCTTCACGCGCATGAATGAGGAGATTCGCCGCCACGCGCACGCGCTGCGCGGCAACTTCATCTCCAACCCCACGTGGAGCACTTTCAACGTGCGGCACCTGATCACGGCGCATCCGCTGGGCGGCTGCCCGATGGGCGACGATTACCTGCAAGGCGCGGTGGACCCATTTGGGCGCGTGTTCGCGGGCGACGGCAGCGTGCACAAGGGACTATTCGTTACCGATGGCTCGGTGATTCCGAGCGCGCTGGGCGTGAATCCGTTCCTGACGATTTCGGCGTTGACGGAGCGTTTCGCCGAAATGCGAATTCGCAACGACTATCCGGCTCCGGCGGGCGCGGTCAGCATGGCGGGCATACACGCCCTGGATGCGATCGATTACAACGAAGGGCAGCTCGAGGCGCTGTTCCGGCGCTGCCCAACGATGGGAATCGACACGCTGGTCAACAAGGGCGGCGCGCCGACTGTCGATATCGCGGCGCAGACGATTCGCAACGACGAGCGGTGGAAGGGCTTCTTCCCGCAGGGGCACGTGCTGAACGCGATGTCCTCGGCGATCTTCACGGGGTTCCGCAAACAGTTCTTCCTGCAGGACGGCAAGTATGCCGGGATCACAAGTGATACCGACGACCGGATCCACGCGCGCAACAGCCTGGAAGAGATCGAAATCGGGCACGACACCAAGGGCACGCTGGAACCGGGGCGCTACATTCTGCTGCGCTACCTGGATCCGCCGTGGCAGGGCTTCTACGACGTTTTCAAGATCGTCAATGAAGATCTGCTGATCGGGCGCGTGTATCTGGGCGAGTACCCGAACGGCGCGCGGGTATTGACGTTCCCGATGTCGCGGCTCTACACCTTCGACCAGATGACGGCGCAGGACCATCAGGAAATGTACGCCGCCGCGGCGGTGCCGGCGCCCGCCGACCTGGAGGGCGTGTGGCGGATGGACGCGGTCTCCAACGCGAACCACGCGGGTGGAATCGCGTATCTGCAGTTCAACAACAAGCCGGATGGCCGGCTGGAAGCGCGGTACGAGTTGATCGGGCTGGTAGAAGGACTGGTGGCCCCGAGCTTCCTTAAAGATCACTTCCAGTTGAACGACTTCACGCCATTCCACGATGAAATTCGCAAGGTGTCGGCCGATTTCCTGGTGGGCACGTACATGACGGGGCTGCCTCCGGCGGTGGCCGGACTGCTGGGGAGTTCGTCGCTGGGACTGTTCCACGCGCAGACCAACGGGCAGTTCGGCTTCTATTACACGCTGACGCGCATGACGCAGAAGGAGCTGCCGACCAACACGCTGTTGAAGCCGTTCCTCGACGTGCAGTTGCCGGACGGCGTGGGGATGCTGTTCGACGAGAAGATGGATGGCTGGTATTTCCCCGGCCTGCTCACGCCAGCGGGGCGCGAGGGCGATCTGACGATCGGCACCCTCATCCCGGCGACGGGCGACCCGGCGGGAGCGTTCACCTGTGTGTTCGACGGCCGGATGACGGTGGACGACGTCAACGAATTTATCGACGGCTACGCGCACGAGGCGTCGGTCAAGGGCACGATGACGTTCGGCGGGTTCGAAGGGATGCAGGCGGCGACGTTCACCATCGACGAATCGGCGAGCACGTTCAACTATCTGCGGGTGAACCCGGCGACGGGCGAGGCCGAGATGCGGTATCACATCGAATTCGCGGCTCCCGATGGACGCCGGTTCACCTTCCAGGGCACGAAGTACATGCAGAAGGATGGCGGCGGCGGGTGGCAGGGGATCGCGGAGATTTTGCAGGACTACACCACGCTGTACTGCCACGTGTACGAACAGATGGCGGGCGGCAGCCTGCGGGCGACCGGGGCGGCGTACCTGAAATTCCGCACGTTCGAGAACCTGGCGGCGGTAGGCAGCCTGGCGGACTTCCTGATTTCGTTCCAGGTGACGGGAACGAACGATCCGGTGATTCAGTTACAGGCGCGCATGAGGTTCATCGCGTTCACGGCGCAGTTCGTGCAGCGCGAGTACGATCCGCTATCGTTTGGTGGGCCGCTGCTCGCGGCGGATGTGCGCGCTTCCGTGGCGCGGGGGGCGGACACGCCGGATTACTTCAGTACGCGCCCGACGGCCGAGCTGCAGGCGATTCTGCGCGACACTCCGACGCTGGGGATTGAGAACCTGGCGAACACGGGCGCGGTGCGGATCGATTTGGCGCAGGGGCGAATCTTCCGCGATTCATTCTGGAAGGGGTCGTTCGCCAAGGACACGCTCATCGGGTGGGAAGAGCGCGTGCGGGATGCGGTGCTGAACCCGAGCGCGACGGCGGCGGGCCAGTTCTTCGCAGGCGGCAGTTTCTGGAAGCGCTTCAACCCGGTGCAGAACGGCGTGGCTACGGGGTATGTGGTGAACTACGAACTCTCGGCGCTGCCCGGGCTGCCGGAGGTGCGCACGGTGCAATATCCGGACGACAACCGGGCGTACTTCAAGAAGGGCGACGACGTCTTGCTGCTGACGTACACCAACGCTCCGTATCAGATGGTGTACGACACGATCAAGGTAATAGACGCGCAGAACGCGATTGGAGTAATGCACCTGGGCACGTTCCCTAACGGAATCGTTTTCGCGACGTTTGTGATGGCGCGCCAGAACTATCCGTTCGAAAATATGTCGGTGCCGGATGCGGATGCTTTGTTTGCCGATGCCTCGGTTGCGGCGCCCGGGGCGGCGGACGTGGAAGGCAATTGGGACGGCCACCTGATCACGCTGAAGACTCCGGACACCAGTTTGGCGAACCAGGTGAGTCCGGTGCTGTTCCATGCGGCGTTTCACGGCGGGTCGGCACAATGTTCGGCGGCGGGGGTGCAGTTCGCGCGCGGCTTGAATGCGAGCGAACTGAGGCTGCTCGATCCGAAGACGTTGCTGGGGAAATGGACGGGGCTGGATTCGGCGGTGGCGAAGGCGCTGGGGGACACGATCTATTTCGTGCTGAAGAGGGCATGACACTTCCGGACATATTGGTCCGCCGGTTTTTGTACCGATTTGTTGAAAACAAATGAGTTACGTATGCTTGACCAGCCAAAAACCGGACACGTTTGTCCGGTCGCATCCTCGAGCCGGGGCTGAGTTTGTGGTTGTTGGCGTGACCGCTATTCTATCCAGCCGCCGCCCAGCACGAGATCGCCGTCGTAGAAGACGGCTCCCTGGCCTGGGGTAATGGCGCGCTGCGGTTGGTCGAAGCGGACTTCGACGCGTTCGGGATCGGCCGTGCCGCAGAGGGTGGCTTCGGCGGCGGCGTGCTTGTTGCGGATTTTGACCTGCGCTCGGACGGTCTCGCCGGGAGGTACGCCGGCGATGGAGATCCAATTCACTTGTTTGGCGACGAAGCGCGCGCACTGGAGATCGAGATTGCCGCCGACGGTGACACGCTGGCTGGCGGGGTCTGTGGCGATCACATAGAGGGGTTCGCCGGTGGCGATGCCCAGGCCCTTCCGCTGCCCGACAGTGAAATGATGAACGCCCTCGTGGCGTCCGAGAGTGCGGCCTTCGGTGGTCACGATCTCGCCAGAGGTGCGCTCGACGGCGACGCCTTTTTCCTTGAGATAGGCGTCCATGAAGGCGGCGTAATCGCCGTTGGGGACGAAACAGATTTCCTGGCTATCGCCCTTGGAGGCGACGGCGAGATCCATGGAGCGGGCGATGGTGCGCACTTCGGGCTTGTTCAATTCGCCGAGCGGAAACATGGTTCGCGCGAGCTGCGCTTGAGTCAGGCCGAAGAGGAAGTAGGTCTGATCTTTGGAATCGTCCACGGCGCGGAGGAGTTGATAGCGGCCGGTGGCGGGGTCGAAGCGTACTCGCGCGTAGTGTCCAGTGGCCATGTAGTGTGCGCCCACGGAATCGGCCATTTCCAGGAAGCGATCGAACTTGATGTAGTTGTTGCAAAGGGTACACGGGATGGGGGTGCGCCCGGCGAGATACTCTTCGACGAAGGGCTTCACGACGTGCTCTTCGAACTGCTGCTCGAAGTTGACCACGTAGTAGGGGATGCCGATCTGCTCGGCGACGCGGCGCGCGTCGTAGACATCGTCCAGGGAACAGCAGCGTCCGGACCCGGAGGGTGTGCCGTCCGCGGAGGCGAGTTCGGGCAAGCGGCGCTGATTCCACAACTGCATGGTCATGCCGACCACGGTGCGGCCTTCGCGCACGAGCATGGCGGCGACGGTGGAACTGTCCACGCCGCCGCTCATGGCGACTGCGATGGGCAACTCAGGCATGCACGGAGATCCTGCGTAAGTGCGCGACGCTGGCGCCGATGGCTTCGACGAGGGCGTCCACCTGTTCGACGGTATTGCCGCGGCCGAGGGAGAAGCGCATGCTGGCGCGGGCGCGGTCGTCACTCAGGCCGATTGCCTTGAGGACGTGCGAGGGGGAGAGCGCTCCGCTGGAGCAGGCGGCGCCGGTGGAGACGGCGAAGCCGCGGAGGTCGAGGGCGATCACCATGGCTTCGCCATCGATGCCGTCGAAGTAGAGATTGGTGGTGTTGGGCACGCGATTCCAGCGCGAGCCATTGACTCCGGTGCCGGGAATGCGCTCCAGCACGGCGTTCTCAAGACGGTCGCGGAGCATGGCGAGGCGTTCGGTATCTTCGGCCATGCGGCGTCCGGCGAGTTCCGCGGCGGCGCCGAAGGCCGCGATGCCAGGGACGTTTTCGGTGCCGGGGCGGCGGTCGCGTTCGTGGTGCCCGCCATAGGCGATGGGCGCCAGGCGGGTTCCCTTACGTATGTAAAGTGCGCCGACTCCCTTGGGCGCGTAAAGCTTGTGGCCGCTCATGCTGTAGAGATCGACGCCGAGCCCGACTCACGTCAACGGGCACTTTGCCGAGAGCCTGGACGCCATCGACGTGTAAGGCTGTAAGGGACTGGTGCGCGATCTGGGCGATTTCGGCGATGGGCTGGAGGGTGCCGAGCTCGTTATTGGCGTGCATGATGCTGACGAGCACGGTCTCGGGGCGGATTTCGCGGCGGATGTCTTCGGGGTTGACGATGCCGCTGGGGCCGACGCGCAGGCAGGTGACTTCCACGCCTTCCGCGCCTAATTGTTTGGCGGGAGAGAGCACGGCGGGGTGCTCGATGGCGCAGGTGATGACGTGCTTGCGGGCGGCGGGGTGGGCGCGCGTCAATCCGAGGATGGCGAGATTGTTGGCCTCGGTGCCGCCGCTGGTGAAGACGATTTCGGCGGCGGAGGCGTTGATGAGCGCGGCTAGCTGGCGGCGCGCGGCTTCCAGGCGCTGCTTCGCGCCCTGTCCGAAATGGTGGATGCTGGACGCGTTACCATACACTTGTCCGAGGCACGACACCACCGTCTCGAGAACTTCCGGAGCGACGGGTGTGGTGGCGTTGTGATCGAAATAGAAATGCTGCACTTGAACCTATTTTACCAATGACGCGACCGATTCTGACTTTGACTACCGATTTCGGGATTACCGACCACTATGTCGGCACGATGAAAGGCGTGATTCTAGGCATCTGCCCGGGGGCGCAGATTGTGGACATCAGCCACGGCGTGACTCCGTTCGAGATTGGCGAAGGCGCGTACCTGATCGCACAAGCGTGGCGGTATTTTCCGAAGAAGACTGTGCATGTGGTGGTGGTGGACCCGGGGGTGGGTACGGCGCGGCGGCCGATTCTGGTGGAGGCTGGCGGGCAGTATTTCCTGGGTCCGGATAATGGGGTGCTCTCCATGGTCTACCTGCACGAGAAGTGCAAGGTGCGGCATGTCTCCAATGAGAAGTATTTCCGGCGGCCGGTGAGCCAGACGTTTCACGGGCGCGATATCTTCGCTCCGGTGGGGGCGCACGTGGCGGCGGGGGCGTCGGCGGCAAGTGTCGGGAAAGTGATGCAGGATTATTTGAAGCCTGAGTTCGAAAAGCCGCATAGGGCGGGGAAGCGTACCTGGATCGGACGGATTCTAAAGATCGACCGGTTCGGGAATATCATTACCAATTTCCATGTGAATGATTTCGGGGATTTGGAGACGCGGAATTTCACTCTGGCGTTGGGACCGCAAGAGGTTACGGCGCTGGCCAGGAATTATGCGGAGGGCGGGGCGGCGGAGTTGTTTTTGATTTTGGGAAGCTCGGGGTATTACGAGGTTTCGCTGCGCGAGGGGAGTGCGGCGCAGAGGGTGAAGTGCGAGCCTGGGGCGGCGATTGAGTTGTTGGTTTGGTAGGAAGACGTCCGAGCTTCGCTCGGATTGGCAGGCTGAATCCCGCCCCACCAAAAAACGGACAGGCCGGGAGGCCTGTCCTACGGGCGGTATTTTTTCTCGAGGTGGCGTTTGATTTCGGCGAGCGTGAACCAAGCGGGTTTGAATTGCTGGGTGGAATATAGTTCGGCCTGGTCGAAGTAGTGGGGGGAGGCGGGATCGGCACTTTCACCGAAGACCAGGAGGGAGCGCGTTTGGGGGTTCTTGCTGAAATCGACTACGGAGACGTAGGTGTCGCCGACCGTACCATACATGCGCTTCTGGCCGGGGGCTTCGCGCGTGCCGAAGGTGAAAATGGTGCCGGTGAAGGTGGGGGCTCCGGGTACCGGGACGCTGGGGCGATCGTCTCGGAATGGTTCCTGGGTACCGCTGGTGTGCACGCGCTGCAGGCGGTTCACCTCGCCCCACGGTACTCGCCAGGTGCCGAAGGCAGCTTCCAGATCAGCCTTCGTTTTTTCGAGCGCTTCGATGAGCGCGTAGGGTCTGTCGGAGTTGGCCCGTGCTCGCGTTTCGGAGCGGACGAACAGGGTGGCGGGGACGGAATCGTTGCGCGCTACTTGATCCCATTGCTGCAGGGCAGCGACGAGGTCGGCCAGTCTGGCGGCGCGCGGGGCATCGGATGTGGTTAAGGTGCGATATTGCGCGACGAGCTCCGGTACGCGGGCGGCGGCGATGCCGACCTTGGTATCCAACCCGGCACGCGTCCACTGCTCGAAGGTGAAACGCGCGGTGCCGGAGAGGATGGCGCGGGAGCGCTGCGATCTGGGGGTGTCCGGCTCGGGCGCCATGTAGGGCGGGTATTTGGCGGGCAGCGGATTGTCGTCTCCGGCGCTGGTGAGAAATACGGTGGAGTTGCAGTTCTGGAGCCAGCCGCTTTTGGGATTCAGCACCTGCGGCAATTCGGCCAGGGTGTGCAGGCCTTGCCATTCGGTAGCGGGATCGCTGCCATCCAGGGGCTTGGTCCAATCGACATTGGGGTTGCGGCGCGGGATGGCATCGCCGTGGAGGTAATAAATATTGCCGGCGCGATCGGCGTAGATGGTGTTCGAACCAGTGAGCGCGCGGCGCGCCAGCGCGGCTTTGAATTCGCGGAGATTGCGGGCACGGGCCATGGCCCAGCGCTGTTCCATGGTGCCGCCTTCGATAGCCGTCGCACGCACTGCCAGGCCCGTGTCGCCGCGCATGCCGAGGACGGGACCGTGGTGGGTTTTGCGGAAGATCACTCGGCGCGATTCGACGCCGTTCGCGGTCTTCACGCGGATGTGATCCATCCACTCGACGGCTTGGCGGCGAGCGCCGGCATAGCGGTAGGAGAGGCGGTCGTTGGGGTCGTCGAATTTTTCCAGGTAGACGTCGGCGGTCTGGGCGTAGTTGTTGGTGTGGCTCCAGCCGAGGAATCTGTTGTGGCCGGAACGGATGTAGGGAGTTCCGAGGATGGCGAAGCCGGAAACGTCGAGGCCTTCGTCGCTGTGCAGGTGGGCTTCGTAGCGCTGTCCGCCGCCGAAGAATCCGACGTGCGGATTGATGAGCAGGAGGGCGTGTCCGGTGGCGGAGCGGCGCGGGCTGACGGCCCACATGTTGGAGCCTTCGTTGGCGTCGGCGGGCACGTTGGCGGCGGTTGTGCCGGCCAGGGCGGGGAAGGCGCGTTCACGTTCGGCGCGTGTGATGCCGGCGCCGGCGGGTCCGCGATGTTCTTCGGCGAGGATGAACCAGGGCTCCCAATGGGTGAGCAGGCGCGGGTGGACGGCTGGGTGCTGGGCGAGGTAGTGGTTGACTCCGGCCGCGAAGGCATCGCAGAGGGCGCGGAGTTTGGCGCCTGCGTGGGCGTAGTGGTCGCGGGCGCGCGTTTCGGTTTCATAGGCGCGCGTGATGAGGTCGGAGGCGAAGGCGGAGGGGCCATCGACTTCGGCGGCGCGGCCCAGGGCGTGGAGGTAGTCTTCTTCGAGCTGCCAGAAGTTGTCTTCGGACTGGGCGTACATGAGACCGAAGACGGTGTCGGCGTCGGTTTTGCCGTAGATGTGGGGGACTCCGTAGGTGTCGCGATAGATGGTGACGGAGGGCTGCGCGGCGGGGGCGGCGACGGCGGCTAGGAGGAGAAGGGCGAGGGTGGGAAGCGGACAGGCCAGGAGGCGCTGTCCTACATGGGGTTTAGACACGGGTGACGGCGCCTTCGCTGGCGCTGGAGACCAGTTTGCTGTACTTGGCGAAGACGCCGGCAGGGTAGCGCGGGGCGCGGGGCTTCCACTCGGAGAGGCGACGCGCGATTTCCGCGGCGGGAAGGTCGAGATCGAGGACGCCGCGTTCGGCATCCACGGTGATGGTGTCGCCTTCGGCGACTATGGCGATGGGGCCTCCGTTGAAGGCCTCGGGCGCGACGTGGGCGATCATGAAGCCGTGGGTGGCACCGCTGAAGCGGCCGTCGGTGAGGAGGGCCACGCTATCGCTGAGTCCCGCGCCTACGAGCGCGCCGGTGACGCCGAGCATTTCGCGCATGCCGGGTCCGCCACGCGGACCTTCGTAGCGGATGACTACGACGTCATTGGCTTGAATCTTGCCGGCGAGCACGGCCGCCATGGCGTCTTCTTCGCGATCGAAGACGCGGGCCGGTCCGTGGTGAGTCTTCTTTTCGTGCCCGGCGAGTTTGATGACACAGCCTTCGGGGGCGAGCGAACCGCGGAGAATGGCGATGCCGCCGCGCGGTTTGAGGGTCTGGGTGAGCGGCCGGATGACCTTCTGGCCGGCGGTCTCACGGGCTTTAGCGGCTTCTTCGGAGAAGGTGCGTCCGGTCACGGTGATTGCCGAGCCATCGACATACTTGCCTTCGAGCAGGCGCTGTGCGACCACGCCGATACCGCCTGCCTGATCGACGTCCGCGGCCATGTACTGACCGCCGGGCTTGATGTCCACGAAGACGGGGGTGCGGGAAAGGACAGGTTCGAAATCGTCGATGGTGAGGGGAAGTTCGGCCTCGCGCGCCATGGCGAGGAGATGGAGCACGGCGTTGGTGGAGCCGGCGGTACCGGCGACGCCCGCGATGGCATTGTCGAAAGCGGCGCGGGTGCAGATGTCCCGCGGCAGGATGTTGTTGCGCACGGCGTTCATAATGACTTCGCCGCAGCCGAAGGCGACCGCGTCCTTGCGCTTGTCCACCTGCGGCACAGCGGCGGTGCCCATGGGGGAGAGGCCGATGAGCTCCATGACGGTGGCCATGGTGTTGGCGGTGAACTGCCCGCCGCAAGCGCCCGCGCCGGGGCAGGCATGGTCTTCGATGTCGAGCAGGTCGGCGTCGCTGAGCTTGCCGCGGGCGTTGGCGCCGACAGCTTCGAAGACGTCCTGGATGGTGATGTCGTGGCCTTTGAATTTTCCGGGCATGATGGTGCCGCCGTAGAGCACGACGCCGGGGACGTTGAGGCGGAGGAGCGCCATGGCGGCGCCGGGAATGGTTTTGTCGCAGGCGACCAGGGCGACGATGCCGTCGAACATGTGGCCGCGCTCCATGAGTTCGATGGAATCGGCGATCACCTCGCGGCTGACGAGGGAGGCCTTCATGCCCTCGGTGCCCATGGTGACGCCGTCGGAGATGGCTATGGTGTTGAACTCCATGGGGGTGCCGCCGGCGGCGCGGATACCTTCCTTGACCTTGACCGCGAGCTCGCGCAGGTTGTAGTTGCACGGCATGGTTTCGATCCAGGTATTGGCCACGCCGATGATGGGTTTGGCCAGATCTTCGTCAGTGAAGCCGATGGCCTTGAGCATGGCTCGCGCGGGGGCGCGGTCTCGTCCTTGAGTGATGGTGTGGCTCTGAAGTTTCATAGCGGCGACACCAGTTTAACAGTGGGGAAGGGCGAGCGGCGGCGGGTCAATCAGGCTTTTTGAGGGAAGGCTATAATACAAGCGTGGAGAAAAGGGCAAGGGTATTTGCCAGCTTCGAGGACGCCGATGAAGCCGACGCGCGTGAGGAAGCAGCGATGTCTTCTGACGAGCGCCTGAATATCCTGATCGAACTTCGCGACCGCCGTCACCCCGATGCCGCTCAACAAAGACTGGCGCGAGTTTCTCGAGTTGTTGAACTCGAACGGAGTTGAATACCTAGTGGTTGGCGCGTTCGCAGTGGCCTTTCACGGCTACCCACGCTACACTGCGGATCTCGATCTGCTAATTCGTCCCACCGAGGAGAACGCGTATCGGGCGTTGCGTGCACTGTCGGAATTTGGCTTCGGCAAATTGGGAATCCACGTAGCAGATCTGTGCTCACCCGGGATGGTGGTCCAGATAGGAGTAAAGCCAAACCGGATCGATCTGCTGACCGCCATTTCCGGGGTCACCTTCGAAGAAGCGTGGACGACACGTAGCGAGGCGGAATTGGACGGGATCAGTACTCACTTTATTGGTCGTGCGGCATTGCTCCGGAATAAGCAGCAGACCGGGCGCGCCAAAGATCTCGGGGATGCGGAAGAGCTTCGAAAACGGATCACCGAATAGTCTGTGATTAGCAGATCCGCACAGTCTCGATGTTCAACAGTGCGCCGAGCTTCTCGATTTTCGACGCAATGTGCCCGATGCCGATGGCGCAATGATGGGCCGGGCCCTGGGCGTTCCATGCGTCGATGAACCGGCGCGCGCCGATGCTAAATCGATAGCGGCTGTTGGTGTTGCCGATCTCCAGGATGGGGCCGGCGACCGATTCCGCTTCCGCGGTCTGCAGCTTGAGGTGTCCCGCATTTTCCACTACTGACAGCAGGGTCACCGGGCCGTGCTTCACGGACATTTCGACTGCAAGACCGCGGCCCACTTTACCGTGGTAGACCTGGAGCGGGCGGACTTTGATCTTGCCTTCCGCGATGGCCAGGTGTCCCGGACCATCGTGGCCCATGAGGACTATATCGTCGTTGAAATCGGTGGCGTAATACTCGGTGAAGGAGCCGCCGGCGCCGAATGCATCCATGATCTTCATGGCCTGCGCGTTCTTGATTTCGCATTCGCTGGCGACGGGAATTCCGCGGGCGGTGAGCAGGCTGGTGCCCAGGATGATGGAGCTGATGGCGTCTTCGTTCGCGGGATTTCCGGAGCCCGAGTAGTAGTACGCGAGCGAGCCGAGACGGTGGCGGTCGACGAGTTTATCGAGCGCGACCGAAGTGCGCGCTGCGCGAGCGAGTTCCTCGCCGGAGCAATCGTGCTGTACGTCGAAGGATTCGAGGAAGTGGGCCACGCGGCGCTCCACTTCGACGGGCGAGACGCCGTCACGTAGAGCGGCGAGCTCATCGACTTCGACGATTTCGATATGCCCGCCGAAGGCGGCGCACTGCAGGGTCAAGTCGGAATAGACGTCGAGCATGCCGCCGTAATAGTGGCCCATCACGCCGAGGCGATTGTGCTCCATCGTGTGGGCGACTTGGGCGGCAGCGAGCCACTCCTCGATTTCGTTCCACGCCGCGGGGTCGTTTTCCAGCATGCCGGTGATCTGGAAGAAGGGGATGTTGCAGCGGCGGAATACGTTGGCGATTTCGGGTACGGGGCACGCCTGGCACCACGCCAGCCATTCTCCGGTCATTTTTGCGCGATCGGTCGTGGCGTTGAAGGAGGCGTAGTCGATGGCGGCGCCGGGAGAGAGATTGAGGATGATCACGGGGACTTTCGCGCGGCGCACGACGGGCAGGACGGTGGAGGACAGGGCGTAGGTCGTGACGTGCAGGAAGAGCAGATCGACATCGGCGCGTCGAAAGGCGTGGCCCGCGGCGGCGGCCTTCTCCGGGCTATCGATCATGCCCAGGTTGACAATCTCGACGCCGGTGCGGCCGAGGCGCTGGGCGACCTGCGCGGCGTAATCGTCGAGCTGCTTCCGGAGGCCTTCGAACTGACTCCAGTAGGCTTCCAGGCCGATCGCGAAGAGTCCTACACGCAGATTAGCAGGGGGAGACATTGGTCCATGTCTATTATGGGCGATGAAGGGTCCGAGCCTCGCTCGGATTGACAGGCTGAAACCTGTCCCACCTAAGAGATGGAGCGGGAGACCGGGATCGAACCGGCGACCAACAGCTTGGAAGGCTGAGACTCTACCACTGAGTTACTCCCGCTTGGTCTTCTCCATTCTAGCAATGGTTGCCGCCGCGCGCACAATCCCCTTACAGTATGAGTTGCACGAAATGAGCATCGCCGCGAGCGTTCTGGATGCGGTGCAGGCGGAGGCCGCACTGCATGAGGGCACACGCGTGACGCGCGCGGGGCTGCGGATCGGCGAGCTCTCGGGGGTCGAGGTGGAGAGCCTGCGCTTCTGCCTGGAAGTGCTGGTGACCGATACGGACCTGGCCTCGCTAACGTTCGAAATCGAAGTGGTGCCGTGGACGCGGCGGTGCCGGGTGTGTGCGAATGTGTTCCAGGTGACGGACGCGCGGCCCGAGTGCATGGCGTGCGGGTCGGGCGACACGGAGGCTGCCGGAGGTGATCAAATGGAGTTGTCCTTCGTGGAATTGGAGGAAACCTGATGCGCGTGCCCCTGGAACGCAAAGTCCTGAACGAAAACGACCGCATTGCCGCCACGCTGCGCGAGCGCCTGGAGGGCAACGGCACTTTCTGCCTCAACCTGATCAGCTCTCCGGGGTCGGGTAAGACGTCGCTGCTGGAGCGCACGCTGGCCGGCTTCGACGCAGGGCGCCGCGTGGCCGTGCTGACGGGCGATCTGCAAACCGACAACGACGCGCGGCGCCTGGCGCGCTACGGATTCCCAGTGCGGCAAATTACCACCGGGGGCGCCTGCCACCTGGACGCCCGCATGGTGGAACGCCACCTGGCGGATTGGCTGGCAGACGATTTGGAGATTCTGTTCCTGGAAAACGTGGGCAACCTGGTTTGCCCAACCAGCTACGACCTGGGCGAGGCGGCGCGCGCGGTGCTGCTGAGCGTTACGGAAGGCGAGGATAAGCCATTGAAATATCCGGCCACTTTCCATCACGCGGACCTGATGGTGCTCAACAAGGTCGACCTGCTGCCGTACGTACCGTTTTCCATGGACTTGGCCCGCGAGAACGCGCGGCGGGTGCAGCCGGAGATCGAAATCATCGAGGTCTCGTGCACTTCGGGCGCCGGGCTCGAGCAGTGGAGCGATTGGATTCAACGCCACTTATGACCGATTATCCCGTGATCAACGGCCTGATTTTCTGCGGGCTCGGCATCATCGTTTTTATCATCGCCTTCTCGCTGGTGCTGAAGCTGGCGCCGCTGGATCTGTGGAAGCAGATCGGCGAGGAGCGCAATGTCGCGGCGGCCATCCTGGCGGGAGCGGTGGCGCTGGGAATTTGTTGGATCATTGCCGCTACCATGCACTGAAAGTACGTTGTGTTTGCAGAAGATTAGGAATTTTCCGGGATGGTGAAGCCCCAGGCGGCCATTTCCGGTAACCGCAGCCAGGGTGCGCGCGTTTACACTGTAGATATCTATTATGAAGATTCGGGGTCTTACGTTTGTAGCGTGCCTGGGACTGTTGTGTCTTTCCGCAGCCCACGGCCAGCAGTACACCATCCAGACATTATCCGGCGCCGGCTTCGCCGGGTACATAGGCGACGGCGGCTCCCCGGCGGCGGCGCAGTTGAGTTCTCCAAACGCCGTGGCGCTGGATTCCAAGGGCAACATCTACATCGCCGACACGGGGAATCAGCGCATCCGGATGATCTCCGGCGGCACGATCAACACGATCGCCGGCAACGGCACGGCAGGCTTTCTGGGGGACGGCGCCGCGGCGACCGCCGCCGAATTGAATTCCCCGAGCGGCCTGGCGTTCGATTCTTCAGGCAACCTTTATATTGCGGACACGAAGAACAACGTGATTCGCAAGGTCACCAATGGCACCATCTCCACCGTGGTCGGCGACAACACACAGCCTGCCGGTTATGGCGGCGACGGGGGCTTGGCCAACGTGGCGGTTCTCAGCGGCCCGACGGCCATCGCTTTCGATTCCAATGGCAACATGTACATCGCGGACAATGGAAACAACCTGATCCGCAAGGTGGATACCAACAGCATCATCACCACCTACGTCGGCGGCACCGGCGGCACCAACGGCACCAGCGGCAGATTGAACGCTCCCAACGGGCTGTGGTTGGATGCCAGCGGCGCGCTCTATATTGCCGACTCCGGCAACCAGCGCGTGGCGAAATTTGCCCCTCCGGCGAACTTCACCAATTTTGCGGGTAATCTCGTGGCGGGCTTCAAGGGCGACGGCGGCCCGGCGACCAGCGCTGAATTCAGTAAGCCGGTGGACGTCAAGCTCGACGCTGCCGGAAACGTCTACGTCGCCGACGCGAACAACAGCCGGATCCGCAAGATTTTCGCCGATGGTACCATTACCACGATCGCCGGCATTGGGGGAGCGAATTACGGCGGCGACGGCGGACCTGCTACCTCCGCATCGCTGAGCTTCCCGCGCAGTGTTGCCGTTGGTTCCGACGGCACGGTTTATATCGCCGATACCGGCAACTCCGTGATTCGCACGCTGGTCCCGGCCTTTCCCACGATCAGCACCAACGGCGTGACGAACGCGGCGAGTTACGCGACGCGCATCTCGCCCGGCGCGCTGGCCAGCGTTTTCGGGACTGGGTTCGGCGTCTCGACCTACCTGGCCGACGACGGCCGTCCGTGGGTCACTACCGCCAATTCGGTCAGCGTGAAGGTCAACAACGTGGCGGCACCCCTATACTTTATTTCGCCGGGGCAGATCAACTTCCAGGTGCCATGGGCTACGCCGACGAGCGGTACGGTCAACGTCGCGGTGCTGGTCAACGGCGGGAGCACAAACGTTGTCCCGGTGGCGGTTGGGACGGCGGCCCCCGGACTGTTTTACGACCCGACGAGCGGCGACGCGATCGTGCAGAATACTCCCGACTATTCGTTGAACACTGCTGCGAATCCGGCGCCCGCCGGCAGCACGATTGTCGCCTACCTGACGGGTACAGGCCCGGTGTCGCCGGCAACGAAGGACGGCACTCTCGCGCCGACTGACGGTACGCTGATCGTCGCGCAATCTGTGGTGACGGCGAAGATCGGTTCCACGGCGGCGACGGTTTCCTTCACCGGCCTCACGCCCGGGTTTATCGGCCTCGCGCAGATGAACATTGTGGTGCCCTCGACGCTGACACCGGGAGTGTATCCACTGACCGTCACGATTGACGGACAGACCTCAAACTCGGCAACGATCGCCGTTAAATGAAGATGGCCTCGGCGGATACGCCTGCCTGTGCTACGCTCGAAAAATATGCTGTTTGAAGCCGATAAGGTCATGTTCGAAATATATCGGGAGACCGAGTACACAGGGAAGTACAGGGTCTGCTACTTTACCGAACTACAGGACCACAACAAAGAGAGCGAGATCAATCACGCGCTCGCGGGAGAGCATTTTTTCGACGGCTTCATCAAGAATTTTCGCAAGGATGAAGCCAAGGAGATTATCTCCTCGCTGCTGGGACGCCTGAACAACGGCGAGCGGCTGGATGCACAGGAAGTCGAGCGCGCGCTCGGCGACCATATGGCTTAGGGCATTTCTTGCGCATCACGCGTTACCCCAATATCAGCGAGGCGCAGTTTTTCGGCTGCGTTTCCGCGTTTGTGGATTCCCTGTCCGGCGAACTCAATGCAGCCACCATGGCGTTGCGACGGTTGGCGGGCAGCCGGAAAGGGTCCGCGTTCGCCTATGAGATGACACTGGATACGCACCGCTACGGCGCGTTGATCGTGTTGGATCGCTGGTCCACGCTGGTGGCAGCTTTCGGACCGGACCTGGAGATCGGACGGCACCCGGAGATCGTCGCACGCGCCGGCGAACGGGTGCGCGCGGCGGAAGAGATTCTGGGCCGCGCCAACATGCTGGTGGACGCCGCGCCAGCATACGGCGAAGACGTGGTGGAAGCGTGCGTGGTGGCGTTCCAGAGCGTGGACGGCATCTTCGCGGAAGAGCGCGCGGAGGCGGAGCAATCGGGCAGGCTCGGTCCGATGCTGCCGGAAGAGTACAGGGACGCGCGCCGCATCTTCCTGGAAGACCTGGCGGTACGATAGCGCGACTGCGGGCGGGGCCACATGAGTTACAGTAAGGGTTCATGGCAGTGACTCGGATTGCGATTGCGACCGCGGACGGGGTTTCCGTCTGCGATCACCTGGCGCGCGCGGCGGCCTTTGTGGTGGTGGAAGTAAACTCGGGCGTGGCTGGAGCGCGGACCACGCGGGCGCGCGGGACGGAGGCTTGCGGCAATCACGCGAGCTTCGTCGAAATGTTGGCGGGATGCGAGGCGGTGATCTGCGGAGGCATAGGACAGGCCGCGGCGGTATCGCTGGCGGCGAACGGGATTCGCTCGCTGGTGTCGCCGGCGGCTGCCGGGACTCCGATCGACGACGCCTTGCGGGCATATATTGAAGGACGGCTTGCCACGTCGGACGAACGTGTCTGTCTGTGCAGCCACTGAGATACGGGAGGGGACGATGTGCCGTAGCATCAAAGTTCTGCGGAGGGCGGGGGAGGCTGTTACCGGGGAGGAATTGAACGCGGCGGCGCTGCAATTCGTGCGCAAGATCAGCGGGTTTCACAAGCCGTCCAAGGCCAATCAGGCGGTGTTCGATCGCGGCGTGGAAGAAGTGGCGGCAGCCAGCCGGCGACTTTTGGAATCGCTGGGGGAGCGGACCGCTAAGGTATCGACGGGCGATACCACAATTTATAATGGAAGTTAAGAGCCGATTATGGAATTTCTTGCTAACAGCCTGCTGGAACTGATTACCCAGACCTCTACCAACCTGCCTCCCGATGTGCGCGCGGCGATGTCGATGGCGGCGAGCCAGGAGGCGCCGGGGACGCAGTCCTCACAGGCGCTCGACATCATCCTTTCCAACGTCGATATGGCGGTAGAGGATGAAGGGCCGATCTGCCAGGACACGGGGATGCCGACGTTCGTGGTGCACACGCCGGTGGGCGTGAACCAGATCCGCATCAAGGCGGCGATTCAGGGTGCGGTTGCCGAGGCGACACGGCTGGGCAAACTGCGTCCGAATTCGGTGGACTCGCTCACCGGAAAGAACAGCGGCGACAACCTGGGCGCAGAGACGCCGGTGGTGCACTTCGAGCAGTGGGAGCAGGATGAGATCGAGGTGAAGCTGATCCTCAAGGGCGGCGGCTGCGAGAACAAGAATATTCAATACTCGGTGCCGTGCAATCTGGATCACTTGGGCCGCGCCGATCGCAATCTGGAAGGCGTACGCAAGTGCATTCTGCATGCCGTGTGGCAGGCGCAAGGGCAGGGGTGCGCGCCGGGGGCGCTGGGCGTGTGCATCGGAAGCGACCGGGCGCACGGGTATGACCTGGCGAAGGGGCAGCTTTTCCGCACGCTGGACGATGTGAATCCGAATCCCGAGTTGGCCAGGCTGGAAGCGGAGATCATGGAGGAGGCGAACCGACTCGGCGTGGGCGCGATGGGCTTCGGCGGGAAGACCAGCCTGATCGGCTGCAAGATCACGGCGGCGAACCGGCTGCCGGCAAGCTTCTTCGTGAGCGTGGCGTATGATTGCTGGGCGTTCCGCCGGCTGGGCGTGCGCCTGGATGCGGCCACGGGGGCGATCACGCAGTGGCTGTATCGCGATCCGGAACGGGTGGTGGAGAAGATGGCTCGCGGCGAGGGTTTCCCGCTGACGGGCAAGGAAGTGGTGCTGACGCCGCCGCTGACCGAAGCGCAGATGCGCGCGCTGAAGGTGGGCGACGTGGTGCTGATCAATGGCGAGATGTTCACGGGGCGCGACAATGTGCACGCGTACCTGATGAAGAACGCGCCTCCGGTGGATTTGAACGGCGCGGCGCTCTACCATTGCGGTCCGGTGATGCTGCAGGAAGGCGGCGAGTGGAAGGTGAAGGCGGCGGGTCCGACGACCAGCATCCGCGAAGAGCCGTACCAGGCGGACGTGATCAAGCGGTACGGGGTGCGGGCGGTGATCGGCAAGGGCGGAATGGGAAAGAAGACGCTGGACGCGCTGCAGGAATTCGGCGCGGTGTACCTGAATGGCATCGGCGGCGCGGCGCAATATTACGCGCGGACGGTGGAGAAGGTGCTCGACGTCAACTTGTTGGAGTTCGGGATTCCGGAAGCGATGTGGCACCTGCGGGTGAAGGGCTTCGCGGCGATTGTGACGATGGATGCGCACGGCAAGAGCCTGCACGCGGATGTAGAGCAGGCAACGGGCGCGGCGCTCGAAACGTTGCAGAAGGTGTGAGGGGGTTGCTACACTTAAGTTTCCCGGCCAGGTAGCTCAGCTGGTAGAGCAGCGGACTGAAAATCCGCGTGTCGGCGGTTCGATCCCGTCCCTGGCCACCATGCTTTTCACTCACTTACAATTTGGTTTTGAACCTCCGAATGGACTTCGGCGCGGGACGCTGATTTGCCTGATCTCTTTCGAGTCCTCTAGCGCTTGATCAGGCGCTTCCGAAGGCACAACCTGCGGAGGACTCAGTTATACTTAGGGTATGAAAGCGGCCGTGTCCATTCCGGACGATGTGTTCGAGGGGGCCGAACGGCTCGCGCGCCGGACCAGGAAGTCCCGCAGCCAGCTTTTTAGCGACGCACTCCGGGAGTACGTGGCGCGGCATGCGGCAGATGAGCTCACCGAGGCGATGGACCGGGTGTGCGCCGACGTGCAGACCGCCAAAGACGAGTTTGTCTCGCGGGCCGCAGCCCGTGTCCTCGAAAAAGTCGAGTGGTGATCGCGCAAGGTGAAATCCGATGGGCGGATCTGCCCGCGCCTATCGGCTCCGGACCTGGATACAGAAGGCCGGTAGTGATTGTTCAAGGCGATGCGTTGAATCGTAGCCGCATCGCCACTGTGGTCTGTGTTCCGTTGACCACGAACTTGCGGTGGGCCGACGCTCCGGGTAATCTCGCGCTTTCGAGCCGATTGACGGGACTCCCTCAGGAGTCGGTTGCGAACGTCTCTCAGATCCTAACCCTGGATCGGGATCTGCTCAGCGAATGCGTGGGAAAGTTGCCACGGGCAAAACTGGAACTACTGCTCTCTGGCATTGACGTAATTCTTGGCAGGTGAAAACACGCGTTCGTTAGCCTCCAGAATTTCGGTCTGCCCTACGCCAAGATGTCCTTGACTACAGTCCCCGCCACATCCGTCAGCCGGAAATCACGCCCGCTGTAGCGGTATGTCAATCGCGTATGCTCGAGCCCCATCAGGTGCAGCACGGTGGCGTGCAGATCGTGAATGTGCACCGGGTTTTCAACCGCCTTGAATCCGAAGTCGTCGGTCGCGCCGTACGCCATCCCGCCCTTGACTCCGCCGCCGGCCAGCACGTAACTGAAACCCTGATTGTTGTGGTCGCGACCGTTCTGCACCCTGATCAGTCCGCTTACTTCCACCGCGGGTGTGCGCCCGAACTCGCCACCGATGATTACGAGTGTATCCTTCAGCATCCCGGACGCTTTCAAATCCTGCAGTAGCGCGGCAATGGGCGGGTCCGCTTGCGCCGCCAGCGCGCGATGAATCTGAATATCGTCGTGGTTGTCCCAGGGCTGGAAGTTGCCGAAGTATACCTGGACCATGCGCACTCCACGCTCCGCCAGCCGCCGCGCGATCAGACAGCCGCGCCCGAAATCGCTGTCACCGTATCGTTCGCGGGTTTTCTCGGGCTCGCGAGTGATGTCGAACGCCTCCGGCGCTTCCGCCTGCATGCGGAATGCGATCTCCGCGGATTGGATGCTCGCCTCCAGTTGCGGCTCGGTGCCTTGTTGCTTCAAGTGCAACCGGTTCAACTTCGCCAGCAGATCCAGTTCGCCGCGCTGCTCTTCGCGCGTCAGGCTCTTGTTGCGGATGTTCTGGATCAGCCGATCCGTGTCCTTCTCCTCCGTGTTGAGATACGTCCCCTGATATACCGCTGGCAGAAAGGTGGAACTCCACAACTGGTGCCCGACCACCGGCAGTCCCGGACACAGCACCACGAAGCCTGGCAGATTCTGGTTCTCCGTGCCCAGCCCGTACGTCACCCACGACCCCATGGACGGGCGCCCCGGCAGCTTCTCCCCGCTGTTCAGCATGAAAAGCGACGGTTCGTGATTCGGCCGGTCCGTGTACATCGAGCGAATCACGCACAGGTCGTCGGCGCACGCGCCCAGCTTGGGGAAGATCTCGCTGATCTCCAGACCGCTCTGCCCGTAACGCTGAAATGTGAACGGCGACTTAAGCAGGTTGCCGGTCTTGCGCTCGGTACGAAGGTTGCCAGTCGGGAATCGGCTTACCGTTATACTCGCTCAGCTTCGGCTTGGGGTCGAACGTGTCCACCTGCGAGGGTCCGCCGTTCAGGAACAGGTAGATCACGCGCGTGGCTTTGGCCGGGAAATGCGGCGACTTGGGCAGCAGTGGATCGGCGGCAGTCTGCGCTCCGGCCACGCCGCCGAATCCCACCATGCCGAAGCCCGCGCCCATCGTATGCAGTAGTTCGCGTCGCGTCATTTTAGTTCACCCACTCGAATTCATTGGAGTTCAAGAGTACGCGCGCGTACTCCGTCCACCCGCTCTTCGCCGCAAACGCGACGCCAAGGCGCGACTCCTCCTCCGAAGGCGTCCGTCCGAACAACAGCCGGTACGCCTGCCGCACCCGCTCCGCATCTTGGCCGCTGAGACGTTTGGCCAATCCCGCCGCCTGCGTCTCCACAAAGCTGCTGTTCATCAGAAACAGCCGCTGCAGGGGCACGTTGGTCACCACGCGCTGCTCGCTCGTGCTATTCGGATTGGGGAAATCAAACAGCGCCAGCATCGGGTCCAGTTTGCGCCGGCTAACGAACCCGTACACTGCACGACGCTTGTTCTTATCGTCGAATTTCACCGGCGGACCGCCGGCCGTCAGGTCCAGATTGCCCGCCACGAACAACAGCGAATCGCGCAGCGTCTCCGCGTCCATGCGCTGCCAGTTTGCGCGCCACAACATCCGGTTATCCGGGTCCACCGCGCTGTTGGCCGCGATATCTTCGGAACTCAGGGCATACACCGCACTCAGCAGGATCTCGCGATGCAGTGCCTTCATCGACCACCCGCTCTCCACCAGGCGTGCCGCCAGGTAATCCAGCAACTCCGGGTTGGAAGGCCGCGCGCCGTTGTTGCCGAAATTGCTGGGCGTCTCCACAATGCCGCGTCCGAAATGATGCTGCCAGATGCGGTTTGCCATTACCCTCGCGGTCAGCGGATTCGCCGGGTCCGCGATCGCTTCCGCCAGGTCCAGCCGTCCGCTGCCTTTGGTGAAAACTTTCGGCTCGCCTTCGCACACAATCGATGGAGCATGCCGCGGCGCCACATCTCCGCGATTGCTCGCGTCCCCTCGAATCGCCACTCGGATGTCTCGCGGATTGGCGCTTTCTTTGATCGTCTGCAGGAACGGATATTGCGCCGGCAGCGCCTTTTTCATCTCCGCCTGTTCCTTGCGCAACGATTCCAGACGGCGCTTCCACTCCCCGCTCAGGAAGCCGTCAATCTTACCGCCGCCGTAGTAGAACACGCCGTCCGGCGTTCGCAGGGCGCCGCCTGCATCCTTACGCGATTCGGCGAAGAGATCGCGCCACAGGTTGTACTGGTCGATTGTCAAAGAGAACAGTTCCGCCTGGCTTTCCGCGTTGCGCGACGGATTCAACCCCAGCTTGATTTTGTTCTTTTCGTCCACCGTATGCTTTTCTTCGTTGACTTCTTCCACCTTCGCCTGGAACTCGCGCGCCGCCGACTCGAACTCCTCCGCCGTCCCGCCCCTCGCCGCCACCTCGAACCACCGCTTCAGGTACGGATGCTCCTTGCGTGGATTCGCCAGGTATGCGGTCATGCGGTCCAGGGTCTCGCGATTCAGATCGTCCGCCGGCGTCAGCCCACGCGAAGCCAGCATGAAGCGCGCTGTCTGCGAGGCCAGGATCGCTCCCAACTGGTCTGTCTGCGCCGCCACGAAATCCTTCAGCCGCTTCTCATGCTGGTCCAGCGCCTTCTTCTGCGCGTCCCACCTCGCTACGACGTCTTTCGGCGCAAGGGGTACCTGGTTCGCCTCCGAACTAGAGAAGATACCCTGCAGCGAGTAGTAGTCCTTCTGCGGAATCGGGTCGAACTTGTGATCGTGGCATTGCGCGCACGCCACCGTCAGTGCCAGAAATCCGCGCGTGGTGGCATCCACGCGCTCATCCTGCATCTCCGGGCTCAACGCGTAGAAGCCCAAGCCGGGCTGGTACTGCAGCGGATCGTCGGACTTCAACAGGTCGCCGGCGATCTGCGCCTTTACGAACAGGTCGTACGGCATGTCGCGGTTGAACGCCTGAATCACCCAGTCGCGATAGCGGAACGCGTTCGGGTACGGTTCTTCCTCTGTCGAGTTCAACTTATCGTCGGAATAGCGCGCCACGTCCAACCATATACGGCCCCAGCGCTCGCCGTAACGCGGCGACGTCAGCAGGCGGTCCACGACCGCAGCGAACGCATTCGGCGAGCGGTCGGACAGAAACGCGTCCACTTCTTCCGGAGTGGGCGGCAGACCCGTGAGGTCGAACGTCGCGCGCCGGATCAATATGCGCTTGTCTGCCGGACGCGCCTGCTTCAGTCCTTTCTCCTCCAGTTTCGCAAGCACGAACCGGTCAATCGCACCCGGCGCGCCCGCCACGTTCTTCACCGCCGGCGGAGCCGGCTTGCGCACCCGCTGGAAGGCCCAGAACGCGCGCTGCTCCGGCGTGATCACGTACGCCGGAGCAGCGGCCGTGGTCGACGTCGCGGCGCCCTTCGGCCACACCGCACCGGCTTTCACCCACTGCTCGATGGCTGCAATTTCGTCGTCCTTCAGTTTCCCGCCGGGCGGCATTTTCAGCCGCGCATGCGTTTGCCGTACGGCCTGCACCAGCAAGCTGTCCTCCGGCTTTCCCGGCACCACCGCCGGACCCGAGTTGCCGCCTTTGGCGAAAGCTTCCGCGGAATCCAGCCGCAGTCCGCCGCTCCGCGCCTCCGTGTGGCACGCGTAGCAGTTCCGCGTAAGGACCGGGCGCACCTTGGACTCGAACCAATCGTCCGTATCCGCCGAATGAGCCATGCCCGCGGCCAGCGCTAGCGCGCAAGAGAATCGCAGTATCCCAGTCATTTGCCCAGCCCTCACAGGGATTCCGGGTTTCGGTTTAGGCTCCCGGTCTTCGATAAGCCTATCACGGGCCGCCGACTTCTGATCCGCCGAATAAGAGGTCATTGGCCAGAGAGCGGATCGGGAGGTAGCACCCGGGGCGCGGTTCATGTAGTCTTGACGCTATGAATATGAGAACCAGAGTGTTCCTCTGCATCTGTTGCGTGCCGTTTGTGCTGGGTGCCCAGAATAATCTGAAGACGACCGTCACGCAGCGCTACTTCAACGGAGTCCTTAAAAACCTCGAAGCGGCGGCCGACGCGATGCCCGCCGCCAAGTATGGGTTCAAGCTGACCGACGGTCAGATGTCGTTCGCCGAATGGATCAATCACTCGACCGAGCGGAACTACTCCGACTGCGCCACGCTCAAAGCGGAAAACGCACCGGAAGCCGCCAAAAAAGTAGCCGGCCTGAAGGACAAGGCGGAGGTGAGCCAGGCGTTGAAAGATTCGTTCGCATACTGTACCGCGGCGCTCGAAGGAGTCGACGATCAAAAGGTCCTGGCCTCGCCACAAATGACGTACGCGCTTCTGCACGTCGTGGTACACAACAACGAGATCTACGGAAATATAGCCGGGTATCTGCGTGTCAGCGGAATTGTGCCGCCTTCCACCGCTTCCCGAATGGGCCAAAAAGCCAAGTAGCATTTTTGCGAATCGTCGTTTACGTGGGGGTTTTCAACAACATGGGTAGCTTACTTCCGGAGAATCCCTGATAAATCGCTAGCCCTTTAGGGCTAACTGTGATAATATTCACAATATTATTTCTGACCCCATCGCAGTGGGGAGTGAGGAAATTCCGTTGTCACCTCAATTACCGCTTCACCGCACTGAACCCCTCGAGAGACCTCCCGTCCGCGAGGAATCCCTTAAACCTCCCGTGCTTCACGACGACCTCAGCCGCAGGTCGTTGCTGTTAGCCGGATCTACACTGCTGGGCGCCACCGCGATATCGTATGCTCGCGTCCCGGGGGCCAACGACCGCATACGCCTCGGTCACATCGGTATTGGCAATCGAGGCCGCGAACTTGCCTCGGTTGTGGCCGGCCTGAAGTCGAGTCACAACGTCGAGATGGCGGCAGTCTGCGATTTGTGGAAAGTAAATCGCGAGCGAGCCACCAAGACGGCCGCGGACGAATACGGCAGGCCTCCATCCTCCTTTCAGTACGTGGAGGATCTTCTGGCGGCGAAGGAGCTGGACGCGGTCCTGATTTCCACCGCCGATTTTCAGCACGCTCCGCTGCTCAGACTGGCTGCCGAGGCAGGCAAGGACGCCTATTGCGAGAAGCCCATGGCTACCGATCTGCACGACGCCAAGGCCGCGCGCGATGCCATCTTGTCGCGCAAACTGGTGGTGCAGATCGGAACGCAGCATCGCAGCGAGCCCTACCAGGCGGCTGTGCGGGACCTGGTTGCAACGGGCGCGGTGGGCCAAATCAGCAAGGTTGAGATTGTCTGGAACTATCACGGTCCGCGCTGGCGGGGGCGGCCGGAAGTCCAGCAGATTCGCGAGGAAGACACGGACTGGCGCAAATGGCTGCTTACCAAGTCCTACCGGCCTTTCGACCCCCGCGCCTATTTCGAGTTCCGGCTCTACCGCGATTTCTCCAGCGGAATTCCCGATCAGTGGATGTGCCACGCAATCGATATGGTTCACCACGTCACGGGCGACCCCTTCCCCCACTCGGCCGTGGCCCACGGAGGCGTTTTCGCCTGGCCGGACGGACGCGAGAATCCGGACACGTTCCAGGCGCTTCTGGATTACCCGAAGGGGTTTCTTGTCAGCTATTCGACGAGCTTCGGCAACGATTCTGACAGCTTCACGCGCATCATGGGAGACAAGGCAACGCTGGTGAATATCGGAGGCGAAGGAAGCCAGCGCTGGAAACTGGTGGAGGAAAAGGGCACGCATGAACGCAACCCGTTCCTCCGCCGCGCGGAGAAGCCGATCAAACTTGGCGAAGCGGAGCGTCACGGTATGTCGTGGTCTCAGAAGCTGTTGAACGGCGCCATCGAGAAAACTTATGGAGCCATGCCGTTCACTTCCGACTCAAACCCGAGCCACATGCGTAATTGGCTCGAATGTTTGCGGACGCGGAACCAGCCGAACGCCTCAGTGGAGCAAGGCTTGGCTCAATCCGCAGCGGTAATCATGGCGGCCCGCGCCCAACGCGAGGGGAAAAAACTCTACTGGAATGCCCAGACCGAGGAAATTGTCGAGCAATCCCCGACAGATTCCACGACAGGATCGAGGGCAACATCGAAAACCAGGGCCTGAGCATCCGGCGGATCGTGCTGGCAATGGGACTGGCGGCTGGTGGCGCTTTCCCAATCTGTGCACAGCAGCAGCTGGCGGAACCATTCACCGCTGCCGCGCGGTGGTCCCAATACCTTCACCGCACATACGACCCTTCGCGCCTGGGATTTCTGGCGGTCGACACGGCGATCGACGACCTGTTACGCGAGCCTGCCTGCTGGGATTCCGGAGCCACCTCGTATGGGCGCCGGTATGGCCGCGCGTTGGAGCGTCGCATCATCAGAAACACTACCGAAATGGCCACGGGTCTTCTGACAGGGGAAGATCTGCGGTACCGCATGTCCCGCTCGTCCTCGGTGAAAGAACGATTCTGGCACGCGGTACGATCTTCCGTGACGGCGCAGATGCCGGATGGAACCAGCCGCCCGGCCTACACCCGCTTTTTCGCCGGCGCAGTCACAAACGTAGCCACCGGTAACTGGACCAGGGATCCCATTCGACCGGCGAGGTTGGGGCAGTCGCTGGGGTGGTCTACCCTCGACCAGATGCAGACAAACCTAATGACCGAGTTCGGCCCGGATCTGCGGCTGTTCGGCATGCGCGTCTGGAAGCGCGTCCGTCCGCACTAATCCGTGTATCTAAAGATAAGGGTGCCCCTGGCGTATTAGTGGTGATAAGTGTGGCCTTATGAATCACCGTGGTCGCGCTCCCGGCTGGCTGGGAACTACCGGTGCGCACTGGCAGGAAATTATCAGACGGGCGGACGATATCCGCAGCCTGAAAGATCGCGGTTGCGCGGTTGAGGCGTTACAGCTGGAGCACGATGCCATCGAGCTGATCCTGAACCACCTGGGCGAAGCCGTTATTTGCGGTGCGTGCCGCGCGGAAGTCATCGAGATCCTAAACGCGGCCCTCGATTTCTGCGGCACCCACTTTGCAGACGAGGAAGCGTCCATGCGCCAGAGCGGCTATGCCCACCTGGATGCGCATATCCTGGCGCACAGGCACCTTCTCGGAAAATTCGTGACTGCGCGGCGGAGCGCTTCGGGAGAGGGTCTGCCCGTGGCGACATTGGATGCAGTCGACCTGCTGCATCAGTTTCACGAGCACGTAAAAACGTATGATGTGGCGGCGCAGCCGTTGCTCCGGGATACTGTAATCGCGCACGCCGCGGCCGACCCCAGCCAGTTGCCGGGGTAAGCGCCGGCGCGGATGGTGCGGGTCGCCCCGAGTTGCGGTAAGACCCCGAAGCGCGAGAGAATCTCGCCATGGCACAGCCTGACCGGCCGCCCTCGATACAAGTGACGCAAGCTGAAAAGGGACGTGTCTTTCGCGCGCTCCATGAGCGGGACGAGGCTTTCATCATTCCCAATCCGTGGGACGCCGGTACGGCGCGGCTATTGGCGCACGTGGGCTTTGAGGCGCTGGCCACGACGAGTGCCGGTTTCGCCTTTTCCGCCGGCCGAAAGGACAACAGCATCGGTCGTGAAGAGACCATCGCCCACGTCTCGGTCATCGTCGCAGCTACCGGCCTCCCCGTTAGCGCCGATCTGGAGAATGGGTTTGGAGACTCTCCCGAAGCCGTCGCGGAGACCATCCGGCTTGCGGCCGCCGCGGGGCTTGCCGGCTGTTCCATCGAAGACATGTCCCGGCAGCCAGGGAATCCCATCTACGAGCGCGAGCACGCGGCGGAGCGAATCCGCGCCGCGGCAGAAGTGGTGCGTGCCCTTCCCTTTGCCTTCACGCTGACGGCGCGTGCCGAGAATTATCTGGTCGGCAAGCCCGACCTCATAGACACGATCGCGCGACTGCAAGCCTATCAGGAGGCAGGCGCCGACGTTCTCTATGCACCCGGCCTTGCCACCGAGCAGGACATTGCCGCCGTGGTTCGCTCCGTGAATCGCCCGGTCAACGTGGTCATGGGGCTGCAAGGGGTCCAACTGAGCCGGACTAAACTTTCGGCGATGGGGGTGAAACGGATCAGCGTCGGCAGTTCGCTCTCTCGCGCCGCCCTTGGCGCCTTCCTGCGCGCCGCCCGGGAGATGCGGCAGCACGGCACGTTTGAGTTCGCCAACGAAGCCGTGAGCTTTCGGGAGATCAATGCCATCTTTCCGGAATGAGATTACGGACTGACGGACGAGCTGCCGTAAACGACTGACGTATGTACTGCGCAATACAACCGAGTGGATTTGCGCGGCCGTGTCCGGTTTGGCAGCAATATTGCATTAAGTTCTCATGCCAAGATAATACGTGCAAGCCTTGCACTTCCCAATGCAGGAAGAACGGCTGATGCCCCTGCACAATTTAATCCGGAGATTCAATGACTAAGACTCGTCTGGCCGATATCATGGCCCGCGACCAAAATGAGTTGCTCAGAGATTGGGTACGACTCCAGGCAGATTTCCTTTCCTCTCGCCGCGACCGGCTGCCCGAGGCGCGGCTTCGTGCCGCCTGCCAGGATTTTCTGACAGCTCTCAGCGACGCCCTGGCGCGAAGTTCCAGCACGGATATCAGGACCACCGAGTGGACCGCGGTTCGCGATTTTCTTGCCGAGTTCAGCCGGACACGGGCCGCCGAGGGGTTTACGCCCGGGGAGACCGCCATCTTCATTTTTTCGTTAAAGCAACCGCTCTTTGCCCGTCTTCGGGCCGAGATTCCAGACCCGCAAACGCTCGGAGACGAAATCTGGGCCGCCACCGAACTGCTGGACAAACTGGGCCTCTACACCGTCGAAATGTATCAGGTCACGCGGGAACAGGTGATTCAGCGTCAACAACAGGAAATGCTCGAGCTTTCCACTCCGGTGGTGGAACTCTGGCACGGCATTCTCGCGCTACCGCTGATCGGTACGCTGGACAGCGCGCGCACGCAGATCGTCATGCAGAACCTGCTCGAGGCGATTGTCGCCAAGGGCTCTGACCTCGCCATCATTGACATCACCGGCGTGCCTACGGTAGATACGCTGGTGGCGCAGCATCTGCTCAAAACCATCGCCGCCGCTCGCCTGATGGGCGCGGAGTGCGTGATCAGCGGAATCCGGCCCCAAATCGCTCAAACCATCATCCACCTCGGCGTCGATCTCGGCGGCGTGCTGACCAAAGCCACCCTCGCCGACGCCTTGCAGCTCGCACTCAAGAAGAAAAGCCTGGCAGTCACGCGTACGTAAGACTGGAGAGAGACCCCCACATTATGGAGCGGATTCCGATACTCAAGATGGGTTCCTTCCTGCTGGTCACAATCCAGGTGGATATGCACGACCAACTGGCACTGACGCTTCAGGATGAGCTGACTTCGCGTGTGGTGCGCGACCGCGCGCACGGTGTGCTGATCGATATCTCGGCGCTCGATGTCGTCGATTCCTTCATCGGACGAATGCTAGGCAACATCGCCGCCATGTCGCGGATACTCGATGCCGAAACGGTAGTGGTCGGCATGCAGCCCTCGGTGGCAATTACCCTCGTGGAGCTTGGCCTATCGCTGCCCGGGATCCGGACCGCCCTGAATGTCGACAGGGGAATGGAATTGCTTCAATCGACGAGCATGGGAGAAGCGGGCGCCAATGGCCAGGAAAGTTGAATTGCCGCTGGCGGTGCAGGAAGACGTCGTTGCGGTGCGGCAGGCCACCCGTTCGCTCGCAGTCGAAATCGGCCTGTCGATCATCGATCAGACCAAAGTTGTGACGGCGGCGAGCGAATTGGCCCGCAACACCGTGGTTCATGGCGGCGGCGGACGGGCTACGGTGGAAATTGTCGGAGAACCACCCAGGCAAGGCCTGCGCCTCGCCTTCGAGGACACGGGGCCTGGCATTGCAGACCTGGAGCGCGCCATGCAGGATGGCTACACAACAAATGGCGGGCTGGGTCTGGGCCTGGGCGGATCCAAGCGGCTCTGCAGTGAATTCTCCATCGAATCTAAACTCGGCGGCGGCACGCGCGTGATCATCACACGATGGAAAGGATAGGGCAGTGGCGGCAGCAGTGATTCCGGTGGACGATGCAAGCCGGGTGGCTGAAATCCGTCGCGCCGCTCTCGCGTTGGCGCGTGCGGAAGGCCTCGACGAATCGCTCTACGGAAATGTCGCGCTGGTGTCTACCGAGATCTCTACGAATCTGCTGAAGCACGCACGCGGAGGCGAAGTGTTTTTGACGCCGCTGTCGGACCGGAGCGCAGGCGGCGTCGAAATTCTCGCGATCGATCGCGGCCCGGGAATGGGCGACATTAAAGAGTGCCTGGCGGACGGCTATTCGAGCGGGCAGTCACCGGGCACCGGGCTCGGGGCCATCACCCGGCTTTCGCAGGAATTCGATATTTACACGGAGCGCGACAAAGGTACCGTACTGGTTTCGCAAATCCGCCGCGAAGCCCGTACCGCAGTTTCGGTGGGTGGTATCGTGAAGCCGGTTGCCGGCGAGACGCTCTCCGGCGATGCGTGGGCTGTCGCGGAGCGCGATGATACGCTGACCCTCATCGTTGCCGATGGCCTCGGGCATGGGGTGGATGCCGCGCGCGCGTCCGCGGAAGCCATCTCCGCGTTCCGGCGCGCTACGGATCTTACTCCCGCGTCTGTGCTCCAGCAAGTGCATGGCGCCCTGCGCAGCACGCGGGGAGCCGCGGTTGCCGTGGCCCACATACACCTGACGGACCGCCGCGTGCGCTACTCCGGAATCGGTAACATCGCGGGAGTGATCTCTCAGGCAAGTAAGTCGGTCTTCATGGTCTCGCACAATGGGACCGCCGGCTACCATTCGCCGCGCTTGCAGGAGTTTTCGTATCCGCTGTCCGATGAAGCGTTGATTATTATGCACTCCGACGGACTGAACACCAGTTGGAAGCTCGAGAGCTACCCCGGCCTTCGACTCAGCCATCCCTCAGTGATTGCCGGTGTCCTCTATCGGGACGCGACGCGCGCCCGCGACGACGTGAGCGTTGTGGTGGCTAAATTCCGGGGGGGCCGATGAGTACGCTGCCGGCTCCCGTCGATCTGACTCCCATCCTGTCTGTCCAGATTCAAAGCGAACAGGACGTGGTGGCGGCCCGCCAGCGTGCGCGCCAGGTCTCCGCGCTGCTGGGATTCGGCGACCAGGACCAGGCGCGCATCGCCACGGCAGTCTCCGAGATCGCGCGCAACGCACATCAATACGCCGGCGGCGGCCAACTGGACTTCTCCATCAACCTTCGATCCAGCCCCCAATCCATATGGATGCAGGTTTCCGATCGCGGACCCGGTATAGCCGACATCGATGCCATCCTCTCCGGCCGGTACGTGTCCCCCACCGGGATGGGCCTGGGTATAGTTGGAAGCGGCCGCTTGATGGATCAGTTCCACATCTCCAGTTGCCCCGGCCGCGGCACCACTGTCCTCTTCGGCAAGCGCCTTCCGCCGCACGCCAGGCGGATCGAGATGCGCGACATCGGGCGAATCGGCGGCAGCCTGGTCCAGCAGCCAACTGCCGGCCTCGACCAGGAATTACAACGCCAGAACAGGGATCTTCTGCAAACGCTGGACGCTCTGCGGGTCCGGGAAATGGAGCTCGAAAAACGGCAGGAGGATTTCGCCCGTCTGAATATCGAGCTCGATGAAACCAACCGCGGCGTGGTGGCCCTCTATGCGGAACTCGAAGAGAAGGCGGTGGCTCTGCGGCGCGCCGACGAGATTAAGTCGCGCTTTCTTTCGCACGTAAGTCACGAGTTCCGTACTCCCGTAAACGCGGTTCTGGCCCTGGCCCGCATCTTACTGGATCGCGTTGACGGCGACTTATCGGCGGAGCAGGAAAAGCAGGTCTCTTACATTCGGGACGCGGCCCAGCAGCTTGCCGAAATCGTCAACGACTTACTCGATCTGGCGAAAGTAGAAGCCGGTAAGATCGAGGTCCACTCCACGCTAATTGACTTAGGCCAGTTTTTTGGCTCGACTCGTGCCCTCATGCGACCCCTGGCCACCCGCGAAGGGGTCAATCTGGTATTCGAAGAGCCTGCGGCGGGCCTCACGGTCTACACCGATGAAAGCAAACTTGGCCAGATACTGCGCAACCTGATCTCTAATGCCTTGAAGTTCACGCAGCAGGGCGAGGTCCGGGTGGCCGCGCACTTATCGAAGAGCGGCGACGAAATTTGTATCATTGTAAAAGATACCGGAATCGGAATCGCCCCTGAAGACCAGGAGCGGATCTTCCAGGAATTTTCCCAGATCAACAACCCCATTCAGCGGCACGTGAAAGGTACCGGCCTCGGTCTTCCTTTGTCGCGCCGGCTGGCGGAACTGATGGGTGGCAAACTGGGAGTGGAAAGTGTGGTCGGAGAGGGTGCCACGTTCACGTTCAGCTTGCCCCTGGTTGACGCGTCCCCGGCCGCAGTCGATTCCGGCTCACACGAAGCGAAAAGGCAGTCGGACACGATCCTGGTGGTCGACGACGAACCCACTTCCCGGTACCTCGTGCGCCAGCTTCTTCGCGGAACGCATTTTCGCATTATCGAGGCAACCGCTTCGGAGGCGGCGGAACGCGCCCGCTTTGAACTTCCCGCCCTGGTGCTTCTGGACCTGGTGATGCCCGATCGTCGTGGTTTTGACGTTCTGGATGACTTGAAGAACGACGAAAGAACGCGAGACATACCCGTGGTGATCCATACCTCGAAGACGCTGACTGAAGCTGATAAAGAGCGCCTGGCCGGACGCTGCCTTAGCATCCTTCCCAAGAGTGAGGTCGGCCGGCTCCCGGCGCTCATTGCGATACGCACGGTTTTGGGCGAACCCGCACTCTTTTCCGCTGAACCTGAATTTAGAGATAATTCGAGCTACGGGAGATAACTGCATGTCCGAGCCATCCGTGATCATCAATGTGGACGATAACGAGCCGTCCCGCTACGCCCGGAGCCGGATCTTGTTACACGCGGGATTTGTGGTTTACGACGCGGGAACAGGCGGCGACTGTCTCGAACTATTCGCAAGACTGGAGCCGGATTTAGTCCTCCTCGACATCAACCTTCCCGATCTGAACGGCATCGAAGTTTGCCGGACGCTGAAATCGTCCCCCGCTGGAGCGTCGGTCATCGTGCTTCAGATCTCCGCCACCGCAACGGCGGCTCCGCATGCGACGGCGGCCCTCAATAGCGGCGCCGATGCCTATCTGGCGGAACCCGTCGACCCCGAGGTACTGGTGGCCACGGTACGCGCCTTGCTTCGGCTTCGTGCCGCCGAACGCGCGCTGGCTTTGGCCAACACCCGGTTGGAAGCCGTGAACTGCGATCTTCAAAAATCCAATGAGAGTTTAGAGCAGTTCGCCTATGTGGCGAGTCACGATCTTCAGGAGCCACTGCGGACGGTTACCACTTTCGCCAGCCTGCTGGAGCGTAGCCTCGGCAGCCGCCTCACCGGCGAAGAGCAGCAATACGTGGAATACATCGTCGGCGGCGCCAACCGTATGCGCATGCTCATCGACGACCTTTTGCACTACTCCCAAATCGGCCAATCCCATTCCGCCTCAGCCTCCGTCGATCTCAACGCGGTTTTCGCGTGGGCGAAAGAGAACCTCCGCGAATTGATTGCGCAATCCGACGCCGAGGTGACGGCGGACAATCTCCCGTGTGTTCTCGGCGATGAGGCTCAGCTCTGTCACGTAATCCAGAATCTGGTCGGCAATGCAATTAAGTACCGGCGCGACGGGGTAACTCCTCGCGTTCACTTCAGCGCGTTGTTGAAGGACGCGCGTTGGGTGATTCGCGCTGAGGACAACGGTATCGGAATCGAACGGGAGTATTGGGACTATGTCTTCATTCCGTTCAAGCGCCTGCATGGACGCGAAATTCCTGGAACTGGCATCGGCTTGGCCGTCTGTCGCAGGGTGATCGAGGCACACGGCGGGCGCATCTGGTTGGATTCAACCTTCGGAAGAGGTTCCACGTTCTCGTTCACATTGCCGGCAGTAAGTTAAGTGGTGGGGCGGACCCCCTGGTCCGCGCGGGTCCCCCTGGACCCGCTTCTTGCACTAATCGATGTGTCCGTAAGCTTCCAGCGTGAGGAAGTCCGACAAGCGATTGCTGGTCATCATGCGCTCGAAGATCTCAGCCGCGAGCGGGTACTTACCGCCCGCATAGCGTGACTCGCCAACCGTCGCGCGGATGTGTTCCAATTGCGAGGCGATGGTCCGGCGGATGAGCTCCGGCGTCACGGTCCGTCCATCCTGCAAAGTGGCGCTGTGATGCAGCCATTGCCAGACCTGTGTGCGCGAGATTTCCGCGGTGGCGGCGTCCTCCATCAGGTTGTAGATCGGCACGCAGCCGTTGCCCATCAGCCACGATTCCAGATACTGAATACCCACGTCGATATTCAGCTTGAGCCCGTCTTCGGTGATCACACCGCGCGGGACAGCCAACAGGTCGGCGGCTGTGACATGTACGTCCGCGCGTTTGACACCGATCTGGTTCGGCGTCTTCATGTACTCGTCGAAGATTTCCTTTGCGATCGGCACCAGTCCGGGATGTGCAACCCAGGTGCCGTCGTGACCGGCCTTCACTTCGCGCAATTTGTCCTGCCGCACTTTATCGAGGGCCGCCTCACTGGCCGCGGGATTATTTCTGATGGGAATCTGCGCCGCCATGCCGCCCATCGCGTGTATGCCGCGGCGATGGCACGTGTGGATCAGCAGGTCCACGTAAGACTTCAGAAAATGGCAGCTCATCGTCACGTCGGCCCGGTTCGGCATCACGAATCCGGGATGATTGCGGAAGACCTTGATGAAGCTGAAAATGTAATCCCACCGCCCACAGTTGAGCCCGGCCGAATGGTGGCGTAGTTCGTAGAGAATCTCGTCCATCTCGAATGCACCCAGAATGGTTTCGATCAACACCGTCGCACGGATGGTGCCCTGCGGAACACCGGTGTAGTCCTGGGCGAACACGAAGACGTCGTTCCAGAGGCGCGCCTCCAGGTGGCTCTGCATTTTCGGAAGGTAGAAATAGGGCGCGGTGCCTTTGGCGATCAGCGCCTTCGCGTTGTGGAAGAAGTAAAGACCAAAATCGAAGAGCGATGCCGATACCGGCTGTCCGCCTACCGCGACGTGCTTCTCCACCAGGTGCCAGCCGCGCGGCCGCACCAGCAGCACCGCGGTCTTGGGCGCCGGCGCGTACACCTTACCCTCTGGGCTCGTGTACGAAATGGTGCCGGCAATCGCGTCGCGCAAATTGATCTGGCCCTGGATATTATTCGCCCACGTCGGTGAATTCGAATCTTCGAAATCCGCCATGAACATGCTTGCGCCGGAGTTGAGCGCGTTGATCACCATCTTTCGTTCCACGGGGCCGGTGATCTCCACGCGGCGGTCGGTGAGGTCGGCTGGGATCGGGGCGACAGTCCACTCGCCGGCACGCACGCTCTCGGTTTCGGGGAGGAAATCCGGCAACTGGCCGGCATCGATCGCCGCCTGACGCTGGACTCTTCGTTCGAGCAGTTCCCGCCTCCGCGGGCCAAAATTCCGTTCGAGTTCGGCGATGAAGGCGAGTGCCTCCGGCGTAAGGATCTCGGCGAACTCCGGGCTGACCGGAGCGCTGATCGTCAGCTTGTCGGGTTTGACGCTTGGATTAGTTCCCATACCAGGTACATCAAATACACCCGAACACACCACGGTGTCAACAAGCGGACGGTTGGGTATCCTGTCAAAAGGAGACAACGAATGGAATATCGATTTCTCGGCCGCAGCGGCCTTGAAGTTTCAACCCTGAGCTTTGGCACCATGACTCTGGGCGGCGAAGGACGTTTTGCCGCGATGGGCAACGTGCAGGTGGACGAGGCGCGCCGCCTGATCGAAATCTGCATTGAGGCCGGAGTGAATCTCTTCGATACTGCCGACATCTATTCTCTCGGCAAGTCCGAAGAAGTCCTCGGCCAGGCGCTGGGCGACCGTCGAAAAGAGATTGTCCTCGCCACTAAAGGATTCGTCCGTCTCGAGGCCGGCACCAACAAAGCCGGACTCTCGCGGCGCCACCTCATCGAAGCCTGCGAGGCCAGTCTGCGCCGCCTCGGCACGGATTACATCGACCTTTATCAGTCCCACGGCTTCGATTCGCTCACGCCGCTCGAGGAAACCATGCGGGCGTTCGACGACCTCATCCGGTCCGGCAAAGTTCGCTATATCGGCTGCTCCAACCATTCCGGCTGGCACCTGATGAAAGCCCTGGCCATCTCCGACCGGCTCGGCACCGCGCGCTACATCTCGCAGCAGATCAACTATTCACTGCTGGCGCGCGACGCCGAACACGAACTGGTCCCGGTGGGTCTCGACCAGCAAGTAGGAATCATGGCGTGGAGTCCGCTACAGGCCGGACTGCTGTCTGGCAAATTCCGCCGTGGCGGCGAGAAGCCCTCGGAATCGCGATTGAACACGCTCGAGGTGCCGGGGAATGTCGATCCGGAGAGCCTCAACCGGATCACCGACGCACTCGCGGAAATCGCCGAAAAGCGCGGAGTCTCCGTCGCCCAGGTTGCCCTCAACTGGGTCACTCGCAAACCGCGCGTGGACACGGTGATCATCGGTGCGCGCAATGAGAACCAACTGCGTGACAACCTCGCCGCCGCCACCTGGACTCTCAGCGATGCGGAAGTGGAGCGTCTCGACGAAATCAGTGCGATTCCGCTGCCCTACCCGCGCTGGCACCAGCAGAAGTTCGCCGCAGAACGCAATCCGCCCGCGAAGCACGTGCGCTGACGCTAACGCTGCAGTAACTGCTGCAAGGACTCAAAGGAAATCGCCCAGGCGATGCTCGAACCCTCGTATCCCTTGAGTTCCACGTCCCGCCGGATGAAACAGTTCCGTGCCGCGGCAGCCAATTCGCGATAGACGCTCTCTCCCACGGCCACTCCGAGGCCGATCCCCTTGGTGGCCGATTCGAGGCGGAAAGCCGCGTTGACAGTATCGCCGAGCGCGGTGTAATCCGTGCCGCCCAGAATCGCCAGGCCCGTGTTCACGCCCGCTCCGATGCGCAACGGGGCGGGCAGCGCCAGCGTCTGGCTGATCTCCGCCGTGGCCACGTTGATCTCGCTCACCGCGCGCAGCACGCGCAGGATGTCCGCGCCCACCTGTTCCGGATGATCGTGAATCCACACCGCCATCACCGCATCGCCAATGTACTTTTGCGCCCAACTGCCTTGCCGCTTCACAATCTGCCCGCTGCGCAAAAACCAGGTGCCAATCGTCTGGGACAGCAGGGATTCCGGCAACGTGCGCGCCAGCGGTGTGAAATCCCGAATATCCACCACCAGGATCGTGGTCAGCGAATTGGTGTGCAGGGCGGTGGTCGGCTCGTTCCTCAGGTCCACGCCGGACGCCGCCAGCACGGCTTCGGAGCGCGCCGGGTTGCGGAAGATCAGTTGTTGGTCGCCGAACAGCAGCTTGTCTTTGTCGTTCAGGCGTCACCGGAAAACTAACCCGGGTCCCGTTGACAAACGAGCCATTGCGGCTCCCGAGATCCACTAGAGCGAGATCGCCGGCGTCCCTGCGCTGAATCAGCGCGTGTAACCGCGATACCGAGCGGCTGTCCAGCATCACTGCACACCCGTCGCCTCGCCCGATTGCCCAGGACTGCCCCTCACCGAGGGGAAACCGCCGTCCGCTGGATTCCATCATCAGGAACGGATTGAAGGCCGAAGGAGTCACCGCCCTCCAATTTAGCAGAACGCTTACCGTGAACCCGTGCGGCGGCCGGTTCCCGGAACCCGATCCGTCCGAAACCTCACTTAGGCAATGATCCCTGCACGAACTTCACCAGATCCGCATGATACTTGGCGGCCGCGGGCTGGTCGATGTAGACCATGTGCCCCGACTCATAATAACCCGTCGAGATATTGTTCTTCCTGACTTCGTCCGACACTTTAATGTGGGCCAGGGTCCATTCTACGGGGTAGAAGGGGCAGGCGAAATCGTAATATCCCATTCCCACGAACAGATGCATGTGTGGATTCTTGGCGAAACCCGTCTCCAGATTGACTACCGTGTTGTATTCGCCCGACCACTGCGGCGCGTTACCGGAGACGTAATAGAGGTTATCATTCTTGTAATTCAGGTCATTCCGGATGTAAGCTTCAAAGGCGGTGAGGAAACAGTCTTCGATGTTGGCATTGCTGTAATCGAAGCTGGTATTATTGGCGCCCGCATCCAACTGATAACCGGCGAAGCGCGAATCCAGTCGCGAAGTCATCAGGTGCCGGTCGCGCAGCAGTTCCGTGGAGAACGGTCCCAGAGGGACACGCAGGTCGAGCCCATCGATAAAAGGCTTCGCGAGTCCCGTGTATCGCGACATGTCGGTCAGCACTTTGTCGCGCTGGGCTCCGGTGGCGCGCGCGCCGTCGAAGAGATACTCCAGATACTCGCCCGAGGCAAATTCGCGCGCCTGCTTCGCAATCTGGTCCACCGTGAGCTTTTGAAGCTCCGGCGGCAGCTTCTTGTGATAATGCGCGGTCATGATTTCCGTGGGCAGGGTGCTGAGTTGGCGCTGCTCGCCCGCGGCGGCGTTGGAATCGATCACCGCCGATAGCAGCATCACGCCGTTGATCGGGATGTCGCGGTCTGTCAGGTACCCGGCCAGGCCCGCGGCGCGCGTCGTGCCGTAGCTTTCGCCGCCGACGAAGAGCGGCGAGCCCCACAGGTTGTACTCGTTCAGGAAGCTGCGAATGAACTCGCCGAAGGCCGCCAGATCGTTCTCCACGCCCCCAAAGTCAGCGCCGTAAGCGGGTTTCTCGGGGCGGCTGAAGCCCGTGCCCATGGCGTCGATAAAGACCAGGTCGCCGGTATCCAGCAGGCAATTGGGATTGTCGACATAGGTGTACGGCGGCGGTGTGGCCAGCCCGTTCGGCTCCATCTTCACCATCTTGGGGCCGAAGGCGCCCATGTGCAGCCACACGGTGGCCGCGCCGGGTCCGCCGTTAAACAAAAACCAGACCGGCCGTTTGGACTTGTCGGTGACGCCGTTCTTGGAATAGTAGACGTAGAAAAGATGCCCTTCCGTGACACCGGTAGTGGCATGGCGTATGGGCAGGAATCCGACGCGCGCGGTGTACTGGATGGTTTCGTTGTGCAGCGTAATCTGATGCTGCGTGGCGATCGGCTGGGCGGGATAGTTGATGGGCTGCATCTCTTCCATCCCGTAATTAAACCGGTAGAAGCCGTTGGTCGCGCCCACGGCCCCGCGGCCGCGGCCCTGCGCGAAGGCTTCCCCGCCCATGGCAGCGATGAGGATGAGGAAAATGGATAACTTGGGGTTGAATCGCATGTGAACTCTCATGACATTGCTCCTTGGTTGCGCTTATCTGTGTGCAGGCGCGGTCGCGTCGGTGACGAACCTGGTAAGTTCGCCGTGTAACTTGGCAAGCGCCTTGTTATCGACATAAGTCATCTGCCCCGCTTCGAAATGACTTACTGTGATGTTATGTGCGCGAACCTCCGGCGACACGTTGAGGTGGGCCAGCGTAAACTCGGCCGCATAGAAAGGCGCATTGAGATCGTAGTAATTGACGCCGACGAAGAGGCGCAAATTGGGGTTGCGGGCGAACGCGCCGGAAAGGCTCGCATCGTCGCCCCCGGTGGGCGTGAAGGGGCCGACGCCACCGCTGGAAAGATAGAAGATACCGTTGCTGTTGGCGCTGAAAGTCAGTTCGCGCTTGAGATAGGCTTCATATGCCGTCTGGAATCCGCCGCCGAGATCGCTGAGATTGAAATCGATCGGCGTGTTCACGACAGGGGCAAAGCCGCCGCCGCCACCACCGCGGCCGCCGGCGGCCGGTGTGGGCACAAAGCCGCTCACCCGCGAATCCGAACTGGACAGTCCACGGTGCTGGTCGCGCATCAACTCGGCGTTAAAGCGCTCCAGCGTAATGCGCAAATTATTGTTGACGATCACCGCCTTGGAGAGCCCGGTCAGCCGCGACAGGGTGGCTATCGCTTTAGTTCGTTCCTCCGGCGACATGCGATCGCCCTTGTAGAGTGCATGCAGATACTCGCGCGAAGCAAACTGGCGTGCCTGTCCCGATATCTGTTCGGCGCTCATTGCGTTCATTTCCGGCGCCAGTTTTTTGTGATGCCAGGCTGCCATCGCCAGGCTAGGCAGCAGCGTGATGTACTGCGCATCGCCGGCCAGAGCGTCGGCACTCATAGTCATAGAGAGCAGCACCACGCCACTTACCGGGATCCGGTGTTCGATGAGATAGGCGGCCAAACCCGCCGCGCGCCCGGTGCCGAAATCCTCGCCCGCCAGAAACAAAGGCGAGTTCCGGCGATTGTAAGTGTTGACGAAGCTGCGCACGAACTCGCCGAGTGAATCGATGTCGGCGGCCGTGGTCCAGAAGTTCGCGGCGCGGGCCGGTTGGTCGGCGCGGCTGAACGCAGTACCCACGGGGTTCACGAAAACCAAGTCCGCCTGCCCGAGCAGCGTATTCGGATTGTCCGCCCAGCCATACGGCGCAAGCCCCGCCCCGCCGTCATTCGCCCACTTCATCCGCTTCGGCCCCAACCCGCCGAACTCCTGCCAGGCAGCCGACACGCCAGGCGCGCCGCCCAGAAAAAACAACAACGGGCGCGCCGCGTCGTCCGCGACACCGTCCTTCGCATAGCAGGTATAAAACAGATGGGCTTCGGATTGTCCCGTGGTCGCGTTGCGCAGCGGCAGGTATCCGGCCCGC
This sequence comes from uncultured Solibacteraceae bacterium, assembly GCA_963805775.1. GTDB lineage: Bacteria > Acidobacteriota > Terriglobia > Bryobacterales > Bryobacteraceae > Solibacter. Next base: position 75,849 of record CAWDWK010000063.1, read on the forward strand.
GCCGTGTAAGCGAGCGTTTCCCCTCCGACTGTGATCTTCTGGTGCGTTTCAATGGGCTGGGAATCGGGAATCGATGGTCCCGAGCCCGCGGTCGTATCGTAGTTGTAGAACTCGAGGGCGCCGGTCCCGCCGCGCCCCGCCGTGCCGGCAGGCGTGCCCGCAGGCGGCGCTCCCGTCTGTTGCGCAGCCGCCGCGGCGGCGCGGCCCGCCCGGCCGCCCTGACCCCACGCAGTCAACGACGTGCAGAGTGCGACCAACAACACTCGTCCCTTCAGTGCGTATGGCATTTTGCGAATTCGCTCCTAACCCGGATAGGGATCAATTCTACAGGAGCGGCGGTGCTACTGCCAACTACGTTGAGGTTATTCTTGAAGGTTCGAGAAACTAAACGCTGGCGAACAGGACGGGTCCACATTCGATCCGTGATCTGAAGCGGTTGCTCCTACCCTGCCTTCGGCATCGCAACCGTCTTCGATTGCATCCCCGCCTTCGCCAGCGCGTAGTAAACCACGAAGCCGACGATAAAGCTGTATACCACCGCCGGCTGCACGTACGATTTCATCTCCGGCGAGAGCGTAATCGGCAACACATCCAGCGGCAGTATGCCTACGATGAAGCCCACTGCCCACGCGATGTACCCCGCCATATTCACGCCCTCGCGCGGCCCGCTCCACTTCCTGCCCGACAGCAGATAGTCCGCCACCATGGCCCCGATAATCGGTCCGAAGCTCGCGCCCACAATCGTGAAAAACCCGATCAGGTTCGCCGCCACGCCAGTGATCGCCAGTGCCACTCCCACCGCCGCCGCCGCCATCGTGCTCGACACGCGCGGCACTCCCGGAATCATCGTGTTGAAGCTGTTGCCCGCGATGAACGCGCAGAAACACGAAGCCGGAATCGACGCGATGGCGAACAGGAACAGCATCGCCGAGGCGATCGGTCCGCCGATTGCCTGCACCACTTCGCCGAAATCCCAGCTCTGCGTCAATCCGCTGCCGTGAGCGCCCGCCACCGCCAGCAGCGGAAGTCCGCCGGCCACCATCACCGCCAGCGTGATTCCCACCAGCCCGCCCCACCGCACGTCGCCCTCGTCGCGCGCGTTCATGCCGAAATCCGCACCCGCCGCGCCCGCCGTCGCGAAGAATCCGATCACGATCGCGATCATAGTGGTGAATGCGCCAAACGAATTCTGCTGCGCCGGCGCCACCTGGTAGTTCCCGATACCGCCCGAGGTCTGGAAGAAAACCACCAGCAGCATGAGCAGCGGAATCGCATTCAGGAACAGCGCGATCTTAGACACATACTGCACGCCCTTGGCGCCCACAAACGCCATCGTGCCGCCCCACAGCACGCAGACGAGTCCAAACGACAGCGTACCCGGCTTCGATTCCATCCCCAGCCCGCGCAGAATATAATCGGCGGAGAAAAACGTGCCCACGGCGAACCAGCCGATCTGCAGCACGCCCATCAGCAGCCCCGGCATCACGTAACCGCCGGCCGTGCCGAACGTCGAGCTGCCTACTACGTACAGCGGAAATCCGGTCTTCATGCCGAGCATCGCCGGAACGCGATAATACAAGGCGTAGCTCAGCAGTCCCGCGACCGCCAGCGCCAACAGGCAGAGCGCCAACCCGCCATGCTGCAGCGTCCCTCCGGCCATCTGTTGATAGAAGGCGATCCAGAGAAAGATTCCGGCATAGGTCGGCGCGGTATTGGCATACCACGGGGCGCGGTTCCCCATCGGGTTTGGCTTAGCTTTAGCAAGGTAGTCAGGCAACATGGCTCTTCCTTTTTCGGTTACGAATCTGTATCTGAAGCGGCCAGTATACTACACGGCAGTTCACAACTCGCCCCCCGCCGAACTGCTACAATCCAATTCATGCCCTCGGGCACGTTCGCTTTTCCGAATATTACCCAATCGTGATTCGCCGGGTCTTCAAAGCTTTTCAATATCGCGACTTCCGCCTGATGTGGATAGGCGCCTGCACCTCCAGCATTGGCACCTGGATGCAGATTGCCGCCCAGAGTTGGCTGGTCCTGAAGCTTTCCAACTCGCCCTTCCTGCTCGGCCTCGATGCCTTCCTCGGAGGTATCCCCATCTTTCTGTTCTCCCTGGTCGGCGGCGTGGTTGCCGACCGCATCGAGCGCCGCAAAGTGCTGCTCATCTCACAGTGCATCCAGATGGGCGCCGCCTTCCTGCTCACCGCCCTCATCGCCTTCCACCTTGTCCACGTCTGGCACATTCTCTGCCTCTCCTTCGTTTCCGGCCTTGCCCAGGCATTCGGCGGACCCGCCTACCAGGCGCTGATTCCCATGCTGGTCAGTAAAGAGGACATGCCGAACGCCATCGCCCTGCAATCCATTCAGTTCAACGTGGCGCGCGTCATCGGACCGGCACTCGGCGGCATCGCCCTCACCCAGCTGGGCGAAAAATGGTGCTTCGGACTCAACGGTTTGTCCTTTTTCGCACCCATCATCTCCCTCCTCATGCTCAAGACGCGGTTTTACCCACAGAAGACTTCGGAATCGATTCTCGCCGGCATGAAACAGGGCTTCGGCTTCATCCGCGGTCAGCGCGCCATGGTGTCCCTCATGGTGCTGGCGTTTTGCATGACGGCCCTGGGAGTGCCCATGATGACCTTTCTCCCGGTCTTCGCCAAGGACATTTTCCATCAGGGCCCCGGCATGTTCACCCTGTTCCTTTCCATCTCCGGCATCGGCTCCATCGTCGGAGCCCTCACCGTCGCCGCCCTTGGCAACGTGCGCCGCAAAGGACGTATCGCTCTCATCATGCTCATCTGCCTGGGCGGCGGTATCTGCGGTTTCGCCCTTTCCGCCTCGGTCTGGCTAAGCTGCTTCATGCTCTTCGTCTCCGGAGCATCCCTCATCGCGGTCTTCGCCCTGGTGAATTCACTGGTTCAACTCATCACCACCAACGAAATGCGGGGCCGCGTGATGAGCATCTACAACTTTGCTTTCCGTGGCGGCATGCCCATGGGAAACCTGTTGACCGGCTGGCTCGTCCCACTCTTTTCGGCCCCTCTCGTGCTCGCTGTGAACGGACTCGTTCTGATGGCCGTAGCAGTGTATTTCCTCACTGTGCAACGGCGGGTCGCTGCTCTCTGATTTAATAGAGGAATAGCATGCTCGCAATCTTCATCGCCGCTTTCATGGCCGCCGCCGCACCTTCTCCCCTGGAGATGGCGCGCGACAAACAGGACCGCGCCGCCCTCACGGACATGGCCGCCCAGGCCGGCGCCGCCGCCGCCAAAGCGCCCAATGATGCCGAGGCGCAATATCACGCCGCCCTCGCCAATTCCTACCTCGCCGAAGTCGCCATCGAACTCCGCGACCGCAAGGCGGGCCGCCAGATCGCCGAGCAGGGCATCAAGTTCGCCGAAAAAGCCGTGGCCATGAAGCCCGCCAACGCCGAGTACTATCGTCTCCTCGGCACCCTCTACGGCCAGGCCGTCACCGACATCATGAGCGGCCTCTCGTACGGTCCCAAGGCCAAAGACGCCATCAATAAGGCCGTGGAGAAGGCGCCCAAGTCTTCCATGATGTACGTGGCGCGCGGCGTCGGCAATTACTACGTCCCTGCCCAGCTCGGCGGCGGCGCCAAGCTCTCCATCCCGGATTTCCAGAAGGCCATCGAACTCGATCCCGCCAATGCCGAAGCGTATCTTTGGCTCGGCCTTAGCCTGCGCAAGGAGAATCGCGACGCCGAAGCGCGTCAGGCCTTCGCCAAATCGCTGGAACTCAATCCCAACCGCGTCTGGACCAAACAGCAATTGGAAAAGACTCCGGCGAAATGAAGCCGCTCGCGACCGCTGCCGTCTGCGCGGCGCTCGCGCTCCTGACCTTCTTTCAGTTTCCCGGCCACACGTGGCTCCAGCAGGATAGCCAGATCTACGTCCCCATCCTCGAACACCTGCGCGATCCCGTGGTTCTGCGCAACGACATCCTGGTGCAGCACCCCCACGTCGCGTTCACCCTCTACGACGAGACCGCGCTGGCCCTCCGCGCCATCACCGGCGCCGGCTTCCGCGAAGTGCTCGCCGCCCAGCAGATCGTGACCCGCGCGCTCGGTATCTGGGGGCTCCTCCTGATGGCCGAAGCGCTGGGGCTCGCCTTCGCTCCCTCGCTGCTCATCGCCGCCATCTGTTCGCTCGGCGCGCTGATCTCCGGCCCCGCCGTCCTCACCTTCGAATACGAACCCACGCCGCGCGCCTTCGCCGTCCCCCTCCTGATCTGCGCCATCGGTCTCGCGGCGCATCGCCGCTATCTCGGCGCAGGCGTCGCCGCGGCCGCCGCGTTCCTCTACCATCCGCCCACCGCGCTGCCATTCTGGGGCGTCTACTTCCTCTTCGCCCTGTGGCCGGACCCGCGTCGCCGCGCGCGTCTCGTCGCCTTCATCCCGCTCGCAGTCGCGGTGGCGGTGCTCGCCGCCGCAGCACGCGCGCAGTCCGCGTCCGGCGACGCACAGCGCATCTTTGCCCGCCTCGATTCCAGCCAGGAATTCCTCCAGCGCATGCGTACCGCGTACGTTTGGATTTCCTCCTGGCCCGCCGCCACCATCGTGCATCATCTGCTGATTCTGGCCGTCCTGTTGGCGGCGTTCATGCGTATCCGCCAAGCAGTCGTCGTGGAACTGCGCGTCCTGGTGCTCGGGCTCGCGGCTCTCGGCCTGCTCACCATGCCGCTCTCCTGGCTGCTTCTGGAGCAATTCCATTGGGGATTGGTCCCGCAAGTGCAGCCCATGCGCGCGCTGCTCTTTCTCACCCTCGGTATGCAGTTCTTCACCGCCGCCGCCGGCGCTCGCGCCGTCATCGCGCACCGGCCCGCCGAAGCCTTCGCCTGGTTCGCCCTCGCCTACCTGCTGCCGCTGCAACCGCTCCTCACCGGACCCTTCGTTTGGAGCCGTGTCGGCCTCGCATTCGCCCTGGCGACTGTCACCGCGCTCGCCGGAATTCGTCTCGCGCCCCTCGTCGCCATCGCCGCTTTCTTCGCCATCCCGATCCTGGGCGGCGTGGTAAACTACCCGCACCTGCACACAGGCGACCTCGCCCAGCTCTCCGCCTGGGCGCGCGCCAACACACGGCGCGACGCCGTATTTGTCTTCCCCGGCTTCGACCGCAACCTCGCCCCCGGCATCTTTCGCAGCGAAGCTCTCCGCGCCGTCTACGTCGATTGGAAAGGCGGCGGGCAGGTAAACTACCTCAAGGATCTCGGCGAACAGTGGTGGTTCCGCTGGCGACAAATCCGCACCTTCCGTCCCGACGACCTCCCGCAGTACACAGCCTCCGGCATCTCCTACGTAGTCCTGCGACAGCCCCTCCCCCGCGCGCCCCAATTCCAGAACTCCACCTACTTCGTCTACGACCTGAAGTAGACCAGGTGGGCCAGACCATCGCCATTCGTGGTCTATCGTGCTTCGCTCAAGCACTCTTGCGCGGTGTATCCAAAAGATCATGCACCCACCACCCGAAAGCCTGAATCGCTCATACTGAAAATAAGCTCACGGGGAGAGCCGGCAGATGCCAAGATTCTCGAGGCGGGGATTCAGCGGATTACTTTTGGCTCCGTTCTTTCGCCTTCACGGCCAATCCACACCCACCGCACCCGCAACGCCGTCCCCAGGTGCACGCGATGGCGCGCCGTCTCGTATCGCGTCCCGCACCTATCGCGCCGACGCCCTGATCACGTTCCTCGGCGTCACTATCTACCGGCGCACCGGAGTCGGCGGCGGACAAGCCTCGTTGGAAGAAACAGGCGAAGGCGTGTCCCTGCGCCGCACCTTCTTTTTTGCGGCGGGTTCGGACCCCAGGCATGCCCACGGGTTGAACCGCCTCGGCTGGATTCGCGAGGTAGTGCTGGGGCCCGATTCCGCTCCGGTAGAATCCGCTTATTTCGGAGTGCTCACTTCGTCGCCCGAAGAAAGCCTGGAGCACGCCCGCAGGGCGGTCGCCGATCCGCCATCCGGCCGCATCGCCTTCAGCGCGGTGAATGGCCGCAATACTGTCGGCCATAGCCGCAGCGCCATTACCCATTTCGACTTTCCCGCCGAAGCCGGCTGGTCCGACCACGCCCTGATCGAGCATGCGCAATCCACGTTTCACGAAAACGTCGTCTGGCGCGAGACTTCCTGGCCAAAATCGCCGGACCAGACTCCGCCCACGTTCCTTCTCCTGCTGACGACTCTTTTGAAGCAGCGCGCACGCCACGCCGTGGGGCGGTATGTCTACAACGAGCAGGAATACGTTTTGGAACTCGACGCGCAGCAGCCGGGCCGCGATCGCCTGCTGCCAATCCACGGCAAAATCCGCAACGAGCGCACGCGTTACGAAACTCTCTTCCGCGTATGGATGGATGAGGCTTCAAACTCCGTCGTGCCCGTCCGTATCGAGTTTCAGGCGCGCTCGTATTTGCGTCTCACCTTTGAAGCCTTGCCCGCCTGATCGTCAATGGTGCTTTATCTCGCGCCCGCCGCAACCAGCGGGATAGAAATCTCCGCGACGGTCTGGTGCGCATCGGGCGCCAGGCGGAGTGTTGCGCCCGGGCCATAGCAAATTTCCAAACGCCGGCGCACATTCTGTAGACCGACCCCGGGGCCCGTTTCCCCGGTGCGCGCGGAGTCCCTGCTGTTCTCCACGGTAATGCGCAGCTCTTCGCCTCCTGGTTCTATCGGCACACGCTCGATCCGCACACGCACGTATCCGGGCTCCGCGCTTTGCGCGATTCCGTGCTTGATCGCATTCTCCACCAGGGGTTGCACCGAGAGTACCGGAACCGGCAATTCCAGCGCCGCTTCATCCACTTGGAATTCCACCCTCAGCCGGTCGCCCAGCCTCAGTTGCTCCACCTCCAGGTAGGCGCGCACAATCTGCATCTCCTGCGCCAGCGGCACAAAGGTGCGGTCCGATTGCAGAAAGTAGCGGAAAATCTCCGCCAGGTTCGTCACCATGCGCCGCGCTCCAGCGGCTTCCCGGGGAATCGTGCCGTACAGCGTATTGAGGGCGTTGAACAGGAAGTGGGGATTGATCTGCGATTGCAGGGCGCGCAGTTCCGCCTGGCTCACCAGGCGATTCATCTCCTGCCGGCGCAGGGCTTCCACCCGCTCGGAGATTTCAATACCCGTTCGACGCAGCGTGTCCAGGTCTTCGCTGAAGTAGCGCTGGCCGCCATGGCGTCGTCCCAGCAGGATCAATCGGACATCGTCGGGACCCCGGCGCACCGGCACCACCACCTCGACCCAGTTCCATTTCGGCGACCTGCGGGACGCCGGAAGAACATTGGCAAGTACCGGGGCATGCAGGTCCGCCGCGGCCTCCAGCTCGTTCTGCGACACTACGGCGTAGTCCCGGGTCTTCACCGCCGCCGCGATCAGTGCCGCGGCCCAGTCCATGTATTCATCTTCGCTGGTGAACGCCGGGCAGTCTTTCACGCGGCTCGCCAGGCCCGCCACATTGCCGCGGCGGAAGATCGCTTGCGTTAGCCATGCCTGCACCCGGTTGCGCAGCCAGGCGAAAAACACCAGGAAAAGACAGATGCTGATCAGCAGCAGCGCTTCGTGTAGCGGCGGTTGCGCGATGCGTTCCACCAGCACCAGCCGGAAGGCCGCCGCGATCACCAGCCCAGTCAGAATCGCGGCCAGCAGCGCATTGGTCAGGAAGCGGACGAACGCATCCAACAGTACGAACCGGTAATCTTGCAGCAGCACGAACAGGGCCAGCGGAATGCCCGCATGGTGCACCACCAGTTCACTCGACCATGCCTGGCTGGCGTGCCCCTTGCCGAAGTGGACGAAAGACATGGCGAACAGGGCCAGGCACATGGATGCCAGAATCCGTATGCCGCCCCGCCGCTTGCGCAGCGCCGGCGCAGCCACCGCCGCCACGGCCAATATCAGGAACCCCACCGTGATCACGAGAAGTGCGGTCTGGTGGAGCGTCGCGCTATTGCCCTCGATTTCCCAGAAATGCATGATGATCGCCGCCGTGCTGAGCGCGTAGCCCGCGCCCACCAGCGCCGGCCACGCTCCCTCGAGCGACACTTGCAGCAACACGGCGGGCAGCAGGCTGAGCACGGAGAAACTCATCGCCACTACCAGGTAGAGGACAAACGGCGGCAAAGTCGGCCAGGCCAGAACCACCAGCGATCCCAGGTTCCAGGCCAGTGAGAGACCCGCCGCCAGCCCGGACAAATAGCGCCCCTGCATTCCGGACCATCCCCGGCCGCTGTACAGAAGGACCAGGAAAATCGCGAAAATCAACGCGCCGGCCGCGTGCCCGAGAATATTGATCAGCAGAGGTTGGTTCAATCCCAGCATTGTCGTCGCCCATTCCGGCGGCGCCGGCCCTTCGCGCTCCCTTTCTCTTACTGTACTGCGATCTCGATCAGCCGCGACCGTGAGGGAGCGGTGCAAACACCAGACTAAAACGTGTATCCCATCGCAATCTGGACGCTGCGGGGAGCGACGAAATGAGTGCCGCTAAAGGTGGAGAGGAAATTGTATAGCGCAACCTTGTTCGTCATATTCACCACCGCGAAGCGGAGTGTGACGCGCCCGCCTTCCTTCTTGTGCCACAAATTGTCCGTGCCGATCGCCAGGTTGAACAGGTTGCGCGGCTTTACACGGTTCGGATTATGGTCGTCGTTCTCGGTTCCGGTCTGGGGCAGCGTCAACAGCGTCGACTTGCCCACGCCATTGCAGGTGGTGATCGGCGTACTGAAGGTGGCGAACACTCCGTTGCAGGAAAAACCAATGGTCACCTGTTGCGCCGCCGTCAGCGTCAATGCCGCGGCAACATCGGGCACACCGCTGACCACCAGCCCGCTATCGTAGCGCCACGTGAACTCGATCCATTCCGCGTTGTTCGGCCGCTGGTAGCGCAGAACGACATTCTGCTGATATGCCTGATCGTGGTCGATCCGAAAGACGCCGCCGGCCAGCGGCGCACCCTGGGCAATCAGACCTCCGTTCTCCGGGGGAAAATAACGGGCGCGAGTGTGCCCAAACGTCATGTAACCCTGAAAACCATGAATCGTGGTCGAACTCACTCGCCCCACTACGCCGTCCAATTTCGAGTTGTGCCAGGCGATAGGAAACGTGATCGGGGTGTTAAAGAGGACGTCGAAGTCATAAGCGTTGTGCGTATATTTCCAAAAATAATCGGCATCCACTACCAGCCAACCCTTGATTCCCTGTTGGAATCCGGTATTGAATTGATTGCGGAATCCGGGCTCGATGGGCGTCGACTGCGAGCCGAAAACATTTTGCGCGAGTCCACCCGAGCCAGTTCCGCTCGAAAGGATCAGGTTTTCGTTGAACGGAGTCTCGAATGTCCTGGCGTACGCGGCGCGCAGCACCGTGTTGGTTTTCGGAATGAGATAGGCGATCGCCAGCCGCGGCTGAACTCCGTTAGCGGAGGCCAGGCCATTATACTGGTCTTCCCGCAAACCTACGTTGATGGTGAAATTTCCGATTTTGATCGAGTCTTCGACAAAGAAGCCGTATTGGTTGATGTTAGCTTTCCCATGAAAGAAGAACAGGGTGCCGCCGCGGGTCAGGTCAAACGGCACAAGGCCAGGCTGAAGATTCGGGTTTGCCATGAAAGTAGGATTGATACTCGAGCACTCGTTAGGATTCGTTACACCCGGCAGTAGAAGAAAAGTGCCGTCCGCATTCAGGCACACCGGATTGTACGCCGGATTCGTCACGCCTAACTGAAAGTTCTCGAGCAGCCGTGTCTGCTGCAGCCGCGTCCCCAGCTTTACGGTGTGGATGCCATGCTGGTAGGTAAGGTCGGCCGCCAGGCCGTAGTTTGTCAGGAAGCGGTTCTGGGCAGCCGTGATGGGGTTGTCGTCGAACGGATCGCGGCTGGCATAGTAGTTGACCTGGTCCCGCCGCACGAAAGGGTTGACCGTCAGCAGCATGTGGTCGTTGAACGTATGCTGGTAGCCGGGTGCGATCATCCACGTCATCACCCGCTGTTTCTGGTCCTGCGCCAGTTGGTCGTAGGCGTTCGGAACCTGAAACCAGTTTCGCGCCACGAACAGGTTCAGGTGGAACGAGTTCAGCGCGTTGGGTTGCCAGTCGATCCGGTCCAGAATGGACGAGTTATTTCCCCTGCCGTGAAAGACGGTGAATTGCGGAGAATCGGAGAAGCGCCCGCTGTCAACCACGTTGGCCACGAAGAAGTTCCCGAACTTGGCGGTTCCCATGCCGTACGCGATGCTGCCCGACCACGTGCCGAAAGAGCCCCAGGATACGTCGACGCTGCCGAACGGTTTTGCCGCGAGGCCCGATCTCACGGTCGCATTTACAATCAGGCTCGACTTATCGCCAAACTCCGCACTCGGAGATCCGGTGATCAGCTCCATGGATTGCAGCGCATTGGCCGGAATCTGCGTGGAGAAGACCTTGTTCTGCTGATCGCTGATCGGCTGTCCGTCAAGCATGTAACTCACCTGCGCGTGATCTCCCAGCGGATGGAAGAAACCGTTGGCGTCCGCCGCCACGCCGCCGCTGCTCGCGGTAATCGCCTGGCTCAACTGTGCACCCGGATCGGTGACCGGCAGCTTCAGGAACGCGCTGCGGTCCACATCCTGGTGGGTGGATGGATCGGTTTCCACCAAGGCCCCCGATGTGGTCACGTTGACCGTGGTGGACCCTGCGCCAAGGACGAGTGTGATGTCCACCGCCATGGGCAGGGAACTGCGCACATCGATGGTCTGGCTGGTAGAGACAAAGCCAGGCGCGTCCGCCGTCAGCCGGTAGTTATTCTGTGGGATGTTGTTGAACCGGTACGTTCCTGTGGTGTCGGTGACAGTGCTTTTGTCATAACCGGTAACAGCGTTCCGCAGAGTGACCTTGGCATCGGGTACGACGGCGCCGGCCGGGTCCTTCACCACACCGGACACTGTTCCACTCTGAATGGACTGAGCCCAGAGGAGTCGATGAGCGAACGGGAGCACAAGCAATACACACCAGAGCCCGGCGGCCCGACGAAGAGTTATTAGCTGTTCCATGATGATGTCAATCTGGACTTACATTCCTTCTAAGTAGATTTAATTAATGAGCTCCCGCTCACCGGCAGATGCCGCCCGCTCAACTCGTCTTTTGCCAACAACTCCAGCCGCAGCCGCGGCCATCAGGGAGCGATAGCCTGTCCGTCTGCCCACAAAACTTGCCCGCTCACCGCCAAATATGGGACGCTCGTAAGTTAGTATTGTGAATCGCACGCCACATGACGTAGACCTGACAGAGATGGATCATCGCCGGATTACGACTCTGATCGTGGATGACGAACCCGTCGCACGCCGTGTCCTGCGCGAGGGATTGGAGCTGATCCCCCAGGTCGAGATCACCGGAGAAGCCGCCAACGGCAGGGAGGCCCTGCTGCAGATCGCGGCACTGAAACCCGATCTGGTTTTTCTCGACCTTCAGATGCCCGTGATGAGCGGGTTCGAAGTCGTCAGGAGCCTCGGAGAGCCGCCCCTGCCGGTCATCGTGATCGTGACTGCCTTCGACCAGCATGCCCTTCAGGCGTTCGAAGCCGGAGCCATCGACTACCTCCTGAAGCCGGTCACCGAAGCACGCCTGCATAAAGCCGTCGAGCGCGCCGCGAGCCTGCTGAACCGGCCCATCGAGATTGCCAATCAGGTCGCCGGCATTGCCTCTGTAGCCACACCCGAACATCCCAACCGGATCCGCAAAGTCGTCGGCCGCAGCGGATCCGACTATGTCCTGCTGGATGCCGACGAGGTGCTCGCCTTTCAAGCCGAGCGCGAACTGGTCTGGATCATCACCGCGAAACAGCGCCTGTTCGCAACCCAGTCGCTGAAGGCCATCGAAGATCGCCTGGGCGGACCTCAGTTCCAGCGAGTGCACCGCAACGCCATCGTGAATGTGAATCACGTTCGCAAACTCACGGCGCTCAGCAGCCAGCGCTGGTACATTACTCTCAGTAACTCCCTCCAGCTGGTGGTCAGCAAGCGGCAAGCCCACAAGATCCGCCAGATCCTCCAGTGGTAAGCTGTACCGCAGCAGCCGCTCGCTGGCGGGCAATTCCATCCCGCTCATGGCGCGTACGCTCCCGGTAGTGAAATATAGCTGGTGGTAGCGTCTCAAAATCCCAATACTGGACCACATGAAGAAAACTCTCGCTCTCGGTGCGCTACTCGTGCTTTGTACCATCGCTGTTCACCCTGTATTCGGTCAGTCGCTGGGAAACGCGGGCACCATCGAAGGAACTGTGGTCGACCCGTCCGGCGCCGCCGTCGCCAAGGCCACGGTCACCATTCATAATGCGGTCAGCGGCTACAGACAATCCACCGTCACCAGCGCCGAGGGCGCGTTCCGCTTCAGCAATATTCCGCCGAATCCGTATCACCTGGAAGTGACGGCATCGGGCTTCGCCGTGTTCGGGCAGGACGTGGAGCATCCGCAGCGCCATTCCCGTGCAGTTCAAGGCCACGCTAGACTTGGCCGGAGCCGCGACCACCGTTACCGTGGAGGCTGCGGGAGCGGATCTCATCGAAGTGGATCCCTCCGCGCACACCGATGCGGACCGGTCGCTGATCATGAAACTCCCCAACCGTCGATCCCGGCGCCGGTTTGAGCCAGGCCATCACGTATAGCACCGGAGGCGTCGCGGCCGATGGCAATGGTCTGTTCCATCCCCTGGGCGATCACGCGCAGGTCAGCTTTGTCATCGACGGCCAGCCCATCAGCGACCAGCAGAGCAAGGTGTTCTCCACGCAACTTCCGGCCAGCGCCATACAGAGCATGGAGATCGTCACCGGGTCGCCGCAGGCCGAATTCGGCGACAAGACCAGCCTGGTGGCGAATATCACCACGCGCTCCGGCCTTGGCGCGGGGCGGGTGTTCGGAAACGTCGACGCCAACTACGGTTCGTTCGGCACCGCGGGAGGCAGTCTCGGCCTGGGCTACGGCACCGCGAAATTCGGCAACTTTCTGGGCGTCGATGGAGTGCGCAGCGGCCGTTTTCTGGATACTCCCGAGTTTCGGCCCCTCCACGACATCGGGAACAATCAAACGCTTTTCGATCGTCTCGACTTTCAGCCCACCGGTCAGGACGTGTTCCATCTCAACCTGTTCCTGGCGCGCAACGATCTGGAGATTCCGAATGACTACGATCAGCAGGCGGCCGGCCAGACTCAACGCCAGCGCGTACTCACCTGGAGTTTTGCGCCGGGCTACCAGCACACCGTCAGTTCGCACACCCTGCTGACCATCAACCCTTACATCCGGAAGGACCAGTTCAACTACTTCCCCAGCTCGGATACCTTCAACGACCTGCCCACCACCCAGAGCCAGCAGCGGCAGCTTCTGAACTGGGGCGTGAAGGCCGACGTATCCACCACCAAAGGCCATCACAACCTCAAGTACGGGGTGGATCTGAAGCAGACCCGCCTGCTGGAGAATTTCCAATTCGGCGTCACCGACCCGACCTTCAATCCGATCTGCGTGGACGCCGACGGCAACGCAGCCGGTCCTTCGACCGTGCTGGACCCGAATCAGTGCGGCGCTCTCGGGCTTACCGCAAACCCAAATTTGAACACGGGGCTGGTTCCCTTCGACCTGAGCCGCGGCGGGCAACTGTTCAACTATCACGCCACCGGGAACGTGAATCAAGCCGCGTTTTACGTGCAGGACACGATTACGCTTGGAATTTTGTCTTCACTCCGGGTTTCCGTTTCGACCGCTACAGCGGCCAGGCCACCGCCACCAGCCCGCAGCCGCGGCTCGGCATCGCTTACAACATCAAAGGCACCGGAACGGTTCTGCGCGTTGCCTACTCCCGAACGATGGAGACGCCGTTCAACGAGAACCTTCTGCTCTCGAGTGCGACCGGACTCGGCGGGCTGGCGCAGAATGTCTTCGGCTCGGTAGGCGTGCCGCTGCAGCCCGGCAACCGGAATCAGTTCAATACCGGCTTTCAGCAGGCGATCGGCAGGTACCTGTTGATTGACGCCGACTACTTCTGGAAGTACACGCACGGTGCGTACGACTTCAACACGCTGGGAGCCACCACGATTACATTTCCGATCGTATGGCACAACTCCAAGCTGGATGGAGTCACCGGCCGCGTAAGCACCACCAACATGAAGGGCTTTCAGGCCTACTGGACGTTTGGCCATACGCGCGCCAGATACTATCCTCCCGAGGATGGAGGACTCATCTTCCAGGGAGCGCCGTTGGCCGGCGGCGTATTTCGCATCGACCACGACCAGGCGTTTCAGTCCACCGGAGTATTTCGTTATCAGCACAAGACCGCCGAATGGATCGCCCTCACATGGCGTTACGATAGCGGACTGGTAGTGAGCGGAGTGCCCGATGCCGGCTCTGCCATGATCGGCGGATCGGCCGGCATGACGCCGCTATCAGCAGGTATCGATCGGCCTGGCCTGCAACGGCGTATTTGCCACGGTCGCCAACCCGATTTCCGATTGCGTGAGCGCTGGCGGCGCCATGGGCAAGGTAACCTCGACGCTGCTCACGCTGCCTCAGGGCGGCTACGATAACTTCGCCAGTCTGGAGAACGACGACCACAATCCCGATCGCGTGAAACCGCGCAACGTTTTCAATCTGGGCATCGG
>CAWDWK010000064.1:0-42200 GCA_963805775.1 uncultured Solibacteraceae bacterium
GTGAGGGAGCGGTGCCTTATCGAAACCGCACTTTCACGTCGGGCTTGTTCTCCAGGTGCGTCGTGTCCACGAAGCGCACGCGCGCCGGGTTGGAGTTCATCACGATGGACTGCGTGTGAACCCCGTCGCCGGTGAAGCGGACGCCCTGCAGCAGATCGCCGCCGGTGACGCCGCACGCCGCGAACACCAAATTATGGCCGGGCGCGAGTTCGGGCGCGTTGTATATGCGGTTGACGTCCGTGATGCCCATCGCCTGCATGCGCTCCTTCTGGGCATCGTCCTTCACCACCAGGCGGCCCAGGATTTCGCCATTGAGGCAGCGTAGCGCCGCCGCGGTGAGCACGCCTTCCGGCGCGCCGCCCGACCCCATCACCGCATGCACGCCCGTTCCCGCCACGCTGGCGGCGATTCCTGCCGAAAGATCGCCATCGGAGATCAGGCGGATGCGCGCGCCCGCCTCGCGTATGTCGGCGATCAACTTGGCGTGCCGCGGTCGGTCGAGCACCACCACCACCAGATCGTCCACGCCACGCCCCAACCGCCTCGCGATAGCCTTGAGATTCTGCTTCACCGGCGCGTCCAGGTCCACAGCGCCCTTCGCGGCCGGACCCACCACGATCTTCTCCATGTAGCAATCCGGCGCGTGCAGCAGGCCGCCGCGCTCGCTGGCCGCCAGCACCGTGATGGCGCCCGCACCGCCCGTGGCGCACAGATTCGTGCCCTCCAGCGGATCGACGGCGATATCCACCGTCATCGTCCCGCCGTTGGACGTAGCGCCCACTCGCTCGCCGATATACAGCATGGGCGCTTCATCGCGCTCGCCCTCGCCGATGACGATGGTGCCTTCTATGGCCAGCGTATCCAGGCAGCGGCGCATCGATTCGACAGCCGCCTGGTCGCTGGCGTTGGGGTCGCCCATGCCCATAGTACGGGCAGACGCGACGGCGGCGTTCTCAACGACGCGAAGCATTTCCAGTGAGAGGTCGAACATGTGGTAGCTTTCTCCTGATGGACATTCAAACAGTTTTGGTACTGTCGGCGGACTTGGCCGACCCCGATCTCAAGCTCCTCGCGCAATTGCCGCCCGAAACCAACATCGCGGTGGGCAATTCGGTGGAGGCGTTCGCGCGGCTGGCCGCCGACGCCACCGTCATCTTCAGTTGGTCGGCCGCTGGCGACTTGCTGCGCAATGTCTTCGCCATGTGTCCCAAGGTGCGTTGGGTGCATTCCCGCTCCGCGGGCCTGGATGGCGTGCTGTTTCCCGCCTTGGTGGAGAGCCCGGTCCCGTTGACCAACGGACGCGGCGTCTTCAGCCAGTCGCTGGGCGAATTTGCGCTGGCCGCGATTCTGTACTTTGCCAAGGATCTCCGCCGCATGAACCGCAACCAGGAGGCGGACCGCTGGGAACCCTTCGATATCGTCGAGATCTCCGGCCAGACCGTCGGGATTCTGGGCTACGGCGATATCGGCCGGGCTGTGGCGTCCAGGGTGCGCCCCATGGGCATGCGTGTTTTGGCGGTAAAACGCCACGGGCCGTCATTGTACAACGTGGATCCGCTTGTTCACCAGATCTTCCCGCCGGACAAACGTACGGAAATGCTCGCTCAGTCGGATTACATCGTCGCGGCGGCGCCGCTGACATCCGAAACTCGCGGCATGCTCGGCGAGGCGGAATTTCAAACGATGAAGCCCAGTGCCGTAGTAATCAACATAGGCCGCGGCCCCGTCATCGACGAAGCCGCGATGGTGCGTGCGCTGGCCGCAAAGCGCATCAAAGGTGCCGCGCTGGACGTCTTCGACACCGAACCCCTACCGCAAGGTCATCCATACTACAGCATGGAAAACCTCCTCCTCTCCCCGCACTGCGCCGACCACACCCCGGATTGGACCCAGCAGGGAATGCGATTCTTCCTAACCCAGTTCGAGCGCTTTTCGCAGGGCCAGCCGCTGGAAAACGTAGTGAAGAAAAATCTGGGCTACTAACTAAGAAATATAGGCCGCCGATAAACGCCGATGAACGCCGATAAGCATTTCTTTGTTTTATCGGCGTTCATCGGCGTTTATCGGCGGCCCATTATTCTTAGAACGTCAGCGCCTCCACCAACTTGTCCAACTCTCCCTGCAGCGCTGATTGCTTTTTCTGTAACTCGGCCTGTTTATCGCGCAAGCTCGCAAGTTGCTGCTCCTGCCCGTCGAGCTGCCGCGCATAAGTCTGCACCTGCTGTTGCTGACCTGCGACGTTATTCAGGCTCTGAATGTTACGCCGGATCCGGTCCTCGTCGGCGGTCGACGCGCGCATCTGCGCATCCACATCCTGTAGCGCGCGATCGTTCTCGGCGATCTGGCGCTTCTCGTCCGCGACGCGCTGCAACTGGCGCCGCCCGCCATCGCTGAGCGAGCGATTCTGCAAGTAGCTCAACAGGATGTCGGGGGTGAGATTGACCACCGCGATGGACTGCTCGTACACGCGTTCTTCGTTCACCGCGAATTCCTGTGTCCCCCCGGCGGCCAGCGGCAATTCGAAACGGTAATTCGTGGCCGTCTTTTCCTTCGGCTTCTGGCTGAGCAACGTATAGTCGGCGCGCACCGGGTGCTCGATGATCAGGGTCTTGGCCTTCTGGTCCACATTGCGCACGGTGTAAGTGCGTGTCTCCTCGGCGGCGTATTTCGTAGTTACCATGCCGCGGCTGGCATGAATCTCCCGGATCATCGCAGCCTTGCTGCCAAACGCCTCCGTGATGCGCGTCCCCAGGTCTACGGCGTAACTGATCAGACGCTTGTCGCCGGTCTTGACAGTCTCCATGAGAGCTTCGCCGGCATAGGCGCCAGCGTCGTAAACCGTGATCGGACCGCCGTCCAGCGTCTTGCCGCTCGTGTTGGTGAGTTCCGCGGCATTGGTGGGATGCTGCGAGCTGTGGTCGGAATAGATCAGCAGTTTGCGCCCCTCGATGCTCTGTTGCAAAAAGGGCAGCATCGCCGATTCGTTCTTGCGTATGGTGACCGGCTGCGCGATGCGGTACTCGAAAAGGTCGCCGAGCTCACGGCCTACAGCAGAGGCCTCAATGGCACTGGGCGCAACGAGGTTCGCATCCAGGGAGCCGGTGGACATCGCGACCATCGGCGCTGCCGCAGGCGCCGGCGGAGCCTTCTGCAACCTCCCAAACTGCTCCAGGCGGTTGCCGCCTATTACTCCCCCCAGCCCGGCGGCGGCCTTCTGCTCCTCGAACGCGCCGGAATGGACCACCGCCCGCGCCGCTGGGTCGTCGGGCAGTTCGGCGAAAGGACGATTCACATACCTCGGCGCATACAGCTGGCTGACGAAGGAAATCGGCCGGCCGGACACCAGGGAAAGCTGCACCTTGGTCCAATCCTCGCCGGTGGTGTTGTCCACGATCGCCCATCCTTCCAGCATCGGCGCCTTGTCCCCAAAGATCAGGCGGTAACTCGATTTCCATACCGGCGCCGGAATCATATAGCTCGCCGTGACGTCGCGTTGCTTGGCGTCCGTCGAATCGATATAGACGCTGCGCTTCTCTTTGGAGCGCGCGGCCGCGAGCGCGGCCAGGTAATCCTTGAACTGCTGCTGCAATTTCGTATCGGGGAAGCGCAGGCCCGTGGCCGCGCCCAGATCCACCGTGCGGAACTCGCCGCTATCCAGCATGAGATTGAGCTGGTCGTGCTCCGGCTGCTTATCCGTCGCCGCAAAGGTGCGGGCGCTGACGATCGTGCCCGCGACCATCTCCGTGCCAAGCTTCAGTTCGACGCGCGCTCCCTTGAGTTGATCCAGCATTCCGGGCATGCCGCCGCCACCGATCTGGAAGGGGAACTCTTCCAGTTTGTGGCTCAGCGGATCCATGGAATCGTAGCGCAGGCCGGTGACCTTGCCGCCGCTCGTGCCAATGGTGAGCGACTTCAGCACGTCGTTCATCTCCGCGGCGTTGAAATCCAGGCGCGCCGATTCGCCCGCCCCCAGCGTGCCGCCGCGCTCGAAAAAGCCGACGCCGTGCTTGTAAAGCACCACTTGTTTGACGGGAAGATCGGCGGGCAGCGCGACGGCGACGCTGACCATCAGGCTGACCGGAATGCTGAGTTTCATAGTTTCTCCAACCGGGGAATGCCGTGGGGCGCCGCTTCCTTTCAGCCGCACCTCACCCACCCAGTACTGTCATGATGACGCGTTTTCGCTCCGGTCCGTCGAATCTTCGAAGCGGTAGAGTAAGATTGAAATACTCGAATGACAGAAGCCGCCGGCCGAATCCTCCTCGTCGATGACGAACCGTCCCTCCTGAAGATGATGAGCGTGTACCTGCGCCGCCTGGGGTATACGGTAGTCACCGCCGGCGGGACGGAGAAAGCGTGGGCGGAAGTGGAAGTCGCGGCGCCCACCTTCGCCGTGGCGGTGCTGGATGCCACCATGATCGGCATCCCCCTGGGCGACCTGGCTGCGCGGATGCTGGCAGCCAACTCGCGGCTGTGCGTCATCGCGGCCAGCGGGTATCCTGTGGACATGGCCCCCTTGGAAGCGGCGGCTCCCGGCAGGGTGATGTTCCTGCACAAGCCGTTTACGCCCGAGATGCTGGGCAGTGCGGTGCGGAGGATGCTTGCCACGCAAGAAGAAGACGTTTGATGCCGCCAAGGAAGTGAGGGCGATCGCCCGCGAGCGCGTCGGGCCGGTGCCGGCGGCGAAGCCCATCGAGCCCAAATCCGCGCGCAAGAAGCCCAAGCACAAGAAGCGCCCCGAGGACGAATTGTAGGACAGGCCTCCCGGCCTGCCCCCTACATGAAGTAATCTTTGACCTTGTCGAAGATACCCTTTTCGCTGGGCTGATTGTCCACCGGCAGCGTATCCCGCAACTGTTCCAGCAGCTTCCGCTGCTCGCGTGTAAGCCGCGTGGGCATCTGGACGCGAATGTGGACGTACAGATCTCCGCGTCCGCCGCTGTTCAGAATCGCCACGCCCTGGTGCCGCAGCTTGAACTGCGCGCCGTTCTGCGTGCTTTCCGGGATCTTGAGCTTGTGCGGCTGGCCCAGCGTCGGCACTTCGATCTCGCAGCCCAATGAGGCCTGCGCGATATTCAGCGGAATAGTGCAGTGCAGGTCGTGTTCGTGCCGCTCGAAGAACGGGTGTTCCTTCACCTTGAGGAACACGTAGAGATCGCCCGCGGGACCGCCGTTGCCGCCCGGTTGGCCTTCGCCCGCCAGGCGCAGTCGGTTGCCGTCGTCCACGCCGGCCGGGATATTGACCTTGAGTTTGCGTTGCACCTGCCGGTAGCCGTGGCCCTTACATTCGGAACAAGGGTTGCGGATGATCTGGCCCGAGCCGTTACAGGTGCTGCACGTGCGGCGAATCGAGAGAAAGCTCTGCTGGTAGAGGATTTCACCCCGTCCGTGGCACGTGGGGCAGTTGCTCGGCCCGCTGCCCGGTTCGCTGCCGGCGCCCTTGCAGCGCTCGCACCGCTCCATCCGCGGTACCTGGATTTCGGCACTCATGCCGAACATGGCGTCCTCGAAGCTGAGCTCCAGATCGAAGCGCACGTCTTCGCCGCGTTGCGCGCGCGTGCGTTTGCGCCCGCCGCCTCCGGCATTGCCGAACAGGTCGCCGAAACCAAAGAAATCGCCCAGGATGTCTCCGAAATCCGCGAAAGCTTCCGGGTTATAGCCCGCCGGACCGCCGGCGCCCTGCACACCGGCGTGGCCGAACCGGTCGTACGCTGCGCGCTTCTGCGCATCGCTGAGGACGCTATATGCTTCGCTCGCTTCCTTGAATTTCTCTTCGGCGTTCGGGTCGTCCGGATTGCGGTCGGGATGATAGCGCTTGGCAAGTTCGCGGTATGCGCCCTTGATTTCCTGATCGCCGGCTTCCTTGCCGACACTTAGTACTTCGTAATAATCTCTCTTCGACACGGGGTTCACTACGACTACGGCCTGACCGCGACCCTTACCATCGCGGGCCTGAGAAGCTTTCCTTTAAAATTATAACCTCGCTGGAACTCGCCGAGAATGGCCTGGTCTTCGGCCTCCTCGGTCTGCACGCGCTCCACTGCCTGGTGCAAGTTGGGGTCAAATTGCTTTCCGGCGGTCTCGATGGCTTCGAGCCCGAGCTTCTTGAGCGTGTCCACCATGCGCTGATAAATCAGCTCGACGCCTTTGGCGTAATCGCGGTCTGCCGTATCCACCTTCAAAGCGCGTTCGAAATCGTCCAGGATGGGCAGAATGTCGCGAACCAGTTCCATGGCGGCGAACTGTAGGTAATCCTGGCGGTCGCGCTCCGAACGGCGACGCGCGTTCTCGAACTCCGCGCGGGCGCGCAGCAGGCGCTCCTGTAACTCCGCCTTTTCCGCCGCGAACTGCTCGCGTTCGGCCGCCAGTGCCGCGAGTTGGCCTTCCAGAATCGAGTCGAACGGGCCATCCTCGGGGAGTACTTCCGGGAGATTTTCTTCGGGGTTTTGTGTATCCACTGCTTTTTCGCTTTAGCTTTCTATCGCCGTTTCCAGATTCTAAAACTGTGCAGTTTCCAGCGCCCGGCTGGTTTGCAGCACGGCCGCGATCACACGTTCGTAGTTCATGCGCATGGGACCCAGCACCGCGACCTTGGCCGGCAGGCCGCTGGCCATCCGTATCGTCATCCCAATCAGCGCCAGGTCTTTCATCGACGGGTGGGCTTCCTCCAGACCGACGCGCACCGCCAGCTCACCAGGCGGCTGCTCCAGGAAACGGTCGAGCAGTTCCATGACTCGCTGCTTTTCTTCCAGTGCGTGGAAAAGCTCGCGCATCTTCTCGCGCGTCAGGTGCAGGTCCAATCCCAGCAGATTGCTCGCGCCTTCCATGTGAACCTGCGGCGACGTGTCCACATCCAGCAGCCCCTTCTGGGATAACAACTGTAACTTGTGCATCACCGCGTGATATAGTTCGCGTTCATCTTCGATGCGGCGCAACAACTCGCGCCGCGCCCGGCCGAGCTGCCAGCCGCCGAAGTTGCGGTTGACGTAATTGCAAATCGAAGCCAATTCTTCCGGAGAGGTGGGCTCGTCCAGCATCACCACTCGATTGCGCACCATGTGATCGCGCGTCACCAGCACCATCAAAACCCGCCGGTCGGACAGGGGAACCAGTTGGATCTGGTCCAGTTCCTGGGCCAGTTCGGGGATGGCGGCGGCGATGCCGACGTTGCGTGTGAGCTCCACCAGGATGTACGAGGAGCGCTCCACCCGCTCGCCCACGGTGTCCAGGGCGCGAAATTCGTTAGTCATGCGGTCCGCTTCGCCGGCGGCCACGCGGCTGGTGGCGAGCGAACCCACGAAGAACCGGAATGCCTTCTCGGTTGGCACCCGCCCGGCAGATGTGTGCGGCTGGGAAAGGTAGCCCTCGTCGGCCAGATCGGCCATCACATTCCGAATGGAGGCGGGACTCAGGGTATTGTGGCGGCGCTTCGAAATGGTACGGGATCCCACGGGTTCCCCGGTATCAATATATGCGCGGACAATCGACGTCAGAATGTCCTGATACCTGAAATTTAGTGGCGCGTCCGTTCTCATAGACCCTTGAGTACCAACACTTCCCTAACACTATCTTAGTTTGGTGGAGGTCAATGGGTCAAATCGGACAACCCGGCTGGCAGCCCGCACCGCCGCGCCGCCAGCTTACTTGTGGAACATTTTGCGCTTGATGTCGGGCCAGAATTCCTTAAGAACCTGGGACACTGCGTCGGTCCCCACTTGCTGCAGCAGCTTCAACCCATTGTCCGAAAACGTGCGGGTGTCGGGATAGTACGCGTTCGAGATCGCCACAGCCAGTGCGTTTCCCAGCCCACTCCGAGGTATTGAAGCGCATGCCCCCCGAGTCCGTCTGGGTTACCATCACTCGCGTCAACGCGTAGCCGGCGCGCGACCACACGCTGCCGGTTCCCCGCCGGAAATATCGCGGGTCCTCATGCAGCAGCACGGGAAACAGCCCCTCGGTGAACATGTTGCCCATCGCCTGGTCCCCATAGTTGGTCACCAGGCGGTGCCCATATCCCTTGAGCCCCTGTCCGAAGGAGGGCTGCTGATTGGTCAACTGTCCCAATCCGGCGAGCGCCCCCGCCAAGCGCCACCAGCGGATAATCGAATGAGTCCTTGGCAGCGATGTCGAGTTTCTCGCGATTCGTCAGCACCGTGCCGATTTGCGACGAGTCCGCGGTTCGATAGTTCGGAAGCACGCCGAACACACGATTTCCGCCAGGCGGTTCCAGCTTCCGGAGATTTGGCGGTAGCGGCCGGGGCAACCGGTGCGGAACTGTCGGGCGGGGCTGACGGCGTGGGCTGGACGGGCTGATCTTGCCCGAACAGACTCACCACCAGCATCGCTGGCAATAGGACTCCTACCGGTAATAACCTCATTGGCGCTCCCTAGATCTCCTTGAGCTTTTGATGTGCTGGCCGAAAGATCGTTTCATACGAATCGCTCGCCGGTAATGACTCTTTCGAGTCATAGCAGCCTCCGCAGTTTCAGGCGTACTGTGAACACGTCGCCGCCGCGTTGGATCAGCAGCGAGCTCTCGCGGCCTTCCCGCGTCAGCGCCTCCTGCACCATACCCGGGGACATGCGCTCGATTGGCATATCGTCGAGCGCTGCCAACAGGTCGTCCTGCCGCAATCCGGCTTCGGCCGCAGGCGTTCCCTGTAACACTTCATAGATGCGTAACGTGTTCGGCGCGTTGGGGATACGATGAACTCGCAGACCGCTGGCATCGAAGGCCGCCGGTTCGCCATAGCTCCGGTTCGGCTCCAGGATCATGCGGCCGCGCCCATAATCCAGGAACACCCGGAAGCGACGCAAAAAATCGGCGGCGATCATGCCATCCGGCTCAGTCTTGCCGCCGAATCCAGGAGTCCCGAAGTGGTGCACCACGGGCCGGTTGATACCCAGCGGTCCCAGCGCGAAACGTTCAATCCGGCAGGCGGTCCGGCCCATCGTATCGGGCGCCGACGCCAACGCCCGTTCCGTCAGTTTGTTCTGAATGGCAAAACTCCTGCTGAAGTAGGCAATGCTGCCGACGGCGCCCGTGTCGATCACCATCCGCGCCGACACCTGCTGGCCGTCGCGCAGAGTCAACGTGGCGGCGGTGAACGGGTTGTTCTCCTCCATGGTGAAAGGGAACGTGCGGCCCGGGCCCGAGTAGCGGAACAGCGTGGGATCGTGCAGACGCACCGCCGGCGACTCGTGGTCCAGTTCCACCACGAAGCGGCTCAGCACCAGCATGCCGATGGAAGCGTCCTTGTCGCCGGGCAGCGGGCTGGCTTTGATCACCAGTTCCTGCGCCGGCAGGGTGAGGCCGGGGAAGGCGAGGGTCACGTGGGCGCGCAAATCGGGGGCGAGGCCGCCTTCCACCGGCCCGGCGCTGCGTCCGTAAAACGTCGGCTGGACGCCAATGGCGGCGGCTTGGGCCGCGTCGATGAACACCAGCGGGCCGCCGCCGCCGGAATCCAGTTCGCACCACAGGGGCGGCGAGTTTTCAATCCGCGCCGGGACCAGCAATTGGTGGAAATCGTTGCGTCGAGCCGGAAGGGTCAGCGGTTCGGCCGGCCCGCCCAAAAGCGGCGGCGCGGCACAGAGCGAGGCCAGCAGGGTGCGGCGCGAGAGTCTCACAAAAGGAGCGGCCGTCACAAGAGTACGGGAAGCGGCTGCGCCGGCTCCGCGGAGGCCTGCGACGTGCTCTTGAGTTGCCCGCAGGCGGCGTAGATATCGAGCCCGCGCGGTTTGCGGACGAAGCAGGGAATCCCCCGCCGGACGATTGCCTGGAAGCTGGCGACCCGCTCCGTTAGTGGCGTGGCGTAAGGGATTCCAGGCCCCGGATTGAGGGCGATCAGGTTGACCTTGGCGTTGAGGTTGGCCAGCAGTTTGACCACGCGGCGCGCGTCGGCGTCGCTATCGTTGACGCCATTCAACAATACGTATTCAAAAGTCAGTTTCTCCCAGGGACGCAGTGGATATTCCTTGCAGGCAGCCAGCAAATCCTTGAGATGGTACTTCCGCGTGATCGGCATCAGCTCCTGCCGCTGCTCTTCATTGGAGGCATTGAGCGAGATGGCGAGCCTGGGACGCACCGGTTCGCGGCCGAGTTCCGCGATCTTCGGGATGATGCCGGCCGTCGAGACGGTGATGCGGCGCGGCGACAAGGCAAAGCCCGCCGGGTCGAGCAGTATGCGCGTGGCCTTGACCACGTTGGGAAGGTTCAGCAGCGGTTCGCCCTGCCCCATCATCACGATGTTGAGGCGCCCGCCGTCCCGCCGCAGCTGATTTTCACGGGCCACCAGCAGCACCTGGCCGACAATCTCGCCGGCCGTAAGGCTGCGTTCCAGGCCCATCAGTGCGGTCATGCAGAATTTACAATCCACCGGACAGCCCACCTGGCTCGAGATACAGATGGTGTCGCGCTCGCCTTCGGGCATGAGGACGGTTTCCACCGTGCGGCCGTCATCGAGGCGCAGCAGGTAACGCCGCGTTCCGTCGCTGGATTCGAAAAGGCGGTCCACCTCGGGAAGCCCCATCGCGTGCCGTTCGGCGAGTTCCTGGCGCATGCCGGCGGGCAGCGTGGAGACTTGCACCAAGTCCGTAGCTTGGCCGCGGTAAAGGGCTTCGTAGATTTGGCGGGCGCGGTACCCGGGCTGATCGGGGCCAAGAGCCTCGCGCAGATCAGTCAGGTCCATGCCCACAAGAGGCTGCGGCATTCTCTTCCAGTTTACCGGATCCGCCGCCAACCGGGGACTAGACTGCATTTCCGGCGCATTTTGCCGGAAATCGCTGCCGCCCCGTCTGTCACCGGGTTTACGCCACACGCCCCTATTTGTTCCCCGGTTTGCCCCCTGCCCCCGGCCCGCGTCACGCCACCGCCTCCCCGCCAGCCGCCCGAAGGTGCTACAAATGGAAGAGGCTCCTTTCGAAGAGGTTCCTTCCGCTCACTTCTGCAATGACCACACCAACCACTCCTTTACGCGATATCGAAATGAGCACGCTGGATAACGGCGTGCGCGTGATTACCGAAGTGATGCCGCACGTGCGCAGCGTTTCGGTAGGCATCTGGATCGGTTCGGGCTCGCGGCGGGAATCCACGGAACAGAACGGCATCTCCCACTTCATCGAGCACATGCTGTTCAAGGGCACCACCAGACGCTCGGCAGAGGACATCGCGCGCAGCGTGGACGCCCTGGGCGGCAATCTGGATGCTTTCACCGCCAAAGAGCTGGTCTGCTTCAATACCAAGGTGCTGGATCAGCACCTCTCGCTGGCCTTCGACGTTCTGGCGGACCTCGTGCTGCACCCCATGTTCCGCGAAGAGGATATCGAGAAGGAAAAGGGCGTCATCCTGGAAGAAATCAAGATGGAGGAGGATTCGCCCGACTACCTCGTCCACGAGATCTTCTCCGCCAATTTCTGGAAGGACCACGCGCTGGGCAAGCCGATTCTGGGTACGCCGCAAAGCGTGCGGCGCTTCGACAGCACCATGGTGCGCGATTTTTACAACGCGGTTTACGCGCCTGCAAACGTGCTTGTGACGGCGGCCGGACACCTGACCCACGAAGGGCTGACCACCCTGGTCCGGCAGCACTTCGACTCGCTGCCGAAGGGCGACGCCGTCCCCGCCGAGCAGGCCCCCAACACCCACGCCCGCATTGCCCTCCGAAACAAGAAATCGCTGGAGCAAGTGCACCTCTGCCTCGGCGTTCCGTCCTATCCGCTGCCGCACCAGGAACGCTTCGCCTGCTACGTGCTGAACACGCTGCTGGGCGGCGGCATGAGCTCGCGCCTGTTCCAGAATATTCGCGAGCGGCAGGGGCTTGCCTATTCCGTATTCAGCGAATTAAATCCATACCGCGACACCGGCTGTCTGTCGATTTACGCCGGGACCAGCGCGGAATCGGCGCGAAAAGTCGTGGAATCTATTACCAAGGAATTTCGCGAGCTCAAGGAACAGCAGGTGAACGAAGAGGAGTTGCGGCGCGCTAAGGACCACCTGAAGGGTTCGCTAATGCTGGGACTGGAATCCACCGGCAGCCGCATGTCGAACCTCGCGCGACAGGAAATGTACTTCGGTAAGTTCTTCACCCTGGACGAGTTATTGGAGAGCATCGAAATCGTGACAGCGGAAGACGTACGCCGCATCGCGCGCACCTTTTTCGACCCCAAACAAATTGCGCTGACGATTTTGGGCAACCTGGAAAAATTAAAGGTCGGCCGCGACGATTTGGTCTGCTAAAACAAAAAGGCCAGGGTCGAAACCCTGGCCTTTTTATTATTTACAGAGCGGCCGATTTTTTCTTAGCCGCGGTGGATCGCACGGCGGCGCCACAAACCGAGCCCCAATAGACCCGACCCGATCAGAACCGTGCTGACGGGCTCGGGAGCTTCGGAGAAATCCTCCTCAAAACTGCTGATAGAAGCGGTGCCGGTAGAGCCCTGCGGTACCGCAACAACGAGATCCTTCAGAACGGAAACCGAATTCGTGGGTGGAAAGTATTGATGACTCACAAACGGTCCGCCGGAATCCACCTGCAACTGAACGGAAGAAGGTTTAATTGTTTCCGTAATGTCCGCAAATCCTGTGCCGGTTACGTCGGAGGAGGTTAGCGTCAGGGTCCCGTCCTCTAGAAGACTGGTGCCGTCCATAACGCTTACAGTGAATTTGATCGTCGAATCAACCAGAGAATCGTCGGTTAGCGATCCTGACGGAATATTCCAGCCGTTGCTTGAGAAGACGATGCCCGGATTGAGTGTGTCCCCAACCGTCGCCAGGAAAACAGTCGTATCAGGCACGGCAACCCCGGTACCGGAAACGGTGTTCAGGTAAATGAAATTGGAAAACAGCGTATTGCCGATGACGCATCCGCCACTTCCCAACGCTTCGTAGCTAGCCATAGTCCCACCGCTCACACACAGTGGCGCCGCTGATGCGGCACTCACAAAAACGGTCAGCGTAATTGCCAATAGAACCGATAACTTCATCTTGCTCTCCTCCGATGCATCGAGCGATAGCTAACTATTATTATTTGAATGCTTTACGCGCTTTCGCCACAAACCGAAGAACAGCAGGCCGGACCCGATCAGGATTGTTTCGTAGGGCTCCGGGACAGCTTCGGCGAAGTGCTCTTCAATTGCCGAGATCGTGACCCGGTCATTACCGTCTACGGGCGACTGCAGGTGGATCTGGGTTGTGACGGTGGTACTGCTGACCCAGGGAAGGATATCGGTTTCTGCCGATAGCGTGGCGGCTGCGAACGGACCAACCGACGTAACTAGTGGCGTACCCAGAGGATTTCCAGAGAACGATTCCGTAACTGAACCGGAGCCTGCGCCGGTAGGCTGGCCTGTGTGGGATCCGGCGATGTCTAAACTGTAGCCTTCCATTACCGCCGACCCGCTAAGTGTCGCGACGGTGTACGTGATGGTGGCATCCAGGGTCTTGCCGGGAAACACCAAAAAACCGCCAACTGAGAACAGAATCCCCGGATCTGAATAACCGTCACCAGGAACCGGAGCGATCGACACGCCAGAGGCCGAAGGCGGTGTGCCGGATGGAGCTAAAGAAGAACTGTACCCGAAATCGTAAAAAAGCTTGTCGCCAATCTGGCAGGCATTATTAATTCCCGCGTAATTCGCGATGTACTGGTCCAGGCCGACGTTGTTTGTACATAGCTGGCTGGCGAATCCACCGCTCGCCATAATCAACAATGCCAACGAAATTAAAAGAATTCTCTTCATTTTTGTAGTCGGTTCCTCCGAACCAGCTAAGCTATTGGATTATTGTAGGTAACGGGTTAGAGCCAGTCAAGATATTTGCCGGAGTGAACAAAATCGGTAGTACTGGTACCGGACAATATTGGTCCGAGTACTCTCATTCGTTTACCGAAGTTATCGTTGAAAAGTGAATGCGGCCGGGCCCGGAATCCGTTTTATTCTTTTTTAAAGCATAAACCGATCGGAAGATTAATTAAATGTCACCTTCGGACAGCGCCATTTGGAGCCACCCGTAGGGAATTCGCTCCTGCTCCAGCCGGACCCGCTCGCCCAACCGGTTCCGTCGAAGATCGTCGTACAGGGCCCCTTCGTTAGGCGTCAGTCGGGGAAGTTCCCCATCATACGGATTGCTCTCCCGAACCCAAAGCTCCGCATGCGCCAACAGCGTCTCCCGATCCATCAGCAGCGAGCGCGCCTCCGGGAACAGCACCCGCAGCCGATCCAGTATGTGGAACCCGTAAGTATCGATGTCGCCCCAGTAGTACACCTCGCTCCGGTGGAGCCATCTAGCCTCGGACAGGCGGTCCAAGCCATAGCCTAAGCCGAAAATCACCAGGCTCGCGGGAACCGCCGGGAACGCCAGGCCGTTGATCTCGTTCTCCGTGATGAACACGCGCTCCACCGGCAAATCCAGGCCGGCGAATTCGCGCGCCGGAACCGCTAGGTCCGTCAACCCCTGTATGGAGAGGCGCGGATCCAGGATGCGGAACCGCACCTGCGAAGGTTTGCTCGCCAAACCGTAACGCTGCTCGAAATTGCGTTGTCCCGCCGCGGCCGCGTCCAGGGCCTCCGGCGGCAGCACGAGATCCAACAGCTCCGCCAGCAGCGGCTTGCGTCCCTCGATGAACTTCGTGTCCACGCCCGCCACATCCACCTGGCGCAGGTAGAGGCCACACCGTGGATGCGCGCGAAACCACAGCAGCACCGCCAGAATCCGCTCCCAATCGGCCGCATTTTCCAGCGCGGTCAGCGGCTTGCGCCCCAGCCACGCCGTCAGCTCCGGCAGTTGCTCCCGCGTGATCTCGGCCACCCGGCCGAAGCGAGCCGCATCGTCCGCCTTCCCGATCAGCTCCAGCGCCTCGCGCTCGCCCGGCACCACAACGCGCCCCGGCACGCGATTGCGCCCCAGCAAACGATGATTCACCTCGCGCCACTCAATTGAGTAACGGCTCTCGCTCTCCAATCTCCGGATCCACTGCCGGACCTCTTCGAAGCGTTCCGAAAGCGCCCGCGTATCCGGTCCGCGCAGGCGCAGTTCCATCGGAAACAGGCTTTCTCCCTTGACGCCGGCGCCCAGCAGTCGCCCGTTGTCCCACTGACGCTGCACCTGGCGGCGCAGATCGTCCGGCGTGGTCCACTCCGTGGCGCTCATTTCGCCCGAGCCGCGCGTTCGGCGCGATACTCCTCGATGGTCAGATTGCGCAGCATCGAAATCCGCCCGTTTTCGCTGTGCACGAACCCCACGCCGGCAATGTAAGGCTCGATGATGTGGATCTTCTGCAGCGGCGTCACGATGAGCAACTGCAGGTTCAGCCGCGCGAAAAGCTCCAGGCCGTAGCGCGCCGATTCGTCGCTCCCCCGGCCGAACGCCTCGTCGATCACCACGAACCGGAAGGACCTCGTGCGCGGCGCGTCCATCTCCAGGCCGAACTGGTACGCAAGGCTGGCCGCCAGCACCGTATAGGCGAGCTTTTCCTTCTGGCCGCCCGATTTCCCGCCCGAATCGGCGTAATGCTCGAATTCGCGCCCGTCCTCGCGCCAGCGCTCGGAAGCCGAAAAGGTGAACCAGTGCCGCACGTCGGTCACCTTCGCCGTCCAGCGCTTATCGAGTTCGCCCGTGCCCTCACGCCCGCGAAACCGCTCGATGATGCGCTTCACCTGCAGAAATTTCTCCTCCGTATATCCCGCCTCGTCGGACCCCGCCAGCGAACCTTCGGTGCACGCCCGCAGCGCCGCCACGAAATCGCGGATCTCCGGGTCGGCGTTCGGATTGGCCTCCAACTGAATATAGCGCCCGGGATTGTAGTCGATCCCGCGCAGCGACCGATTGATAGTCTCGATGCGCTCGCGAATCGTCTCCCGCTCGCGATTGAGCTGCGATTGGAAGTTCGCCACCTCGCGGATCGTGTTTTCGTTGAGCAGACTTTTGAACGCGCTCTCGAAGCGCGGCAGGTCGTCCGATTTCAGGCTGTACAGCATCTTGCGGTACTCGCCTGCCGCCTGCACGCTGGCGTCGGCCTCCCGCGTTTCCAGCGGATAGCGCGAGCGATAGGCCTGCATGCCTTTGACGATGCGCTCTTCCAGCGCGCGAATCTTCTTGTCCTCGGCGTCGATGCGGCCCTGCACCCACTCACGCATGTCGCGCTCGCGCGTGTCGCAGTTTTCCACCGACAGCACGTGCGAACCCAGCGCCTCGAAGCTCATCGATTCCACGCGCGGGAACACGTCCATCTTCACTTCCTCGCTGGTGCCGGCCAGCAGGGCATCGCATGCAACCAGTAGTTCCCGCGCCTGTTCCCGCCGTTCTTCCGCGCGCGTCTGCTCCCGCTGGTCGCCGGCCAGCCGCGCCTCCGTCTCTTTACTGGCGGCTTCCAGCGCCGCCAACTGTCCCTGCAGCGTGCGCAGGATGTCCGACCCTTCCTCCAAATCGCGGCGCTCCCCTTCCAGCCGTTCAATCTCCGTCACCAGCGGCCGCCAATCCAGTTCCTGGAAGCTTTCGAACACGGCGAGCTCGGCCAGCCGGGTGTTGCGCTCTTGCGCTGCGTTCCTTTGTAGTTCCAGCACGTGTATGCGGTCCAGCAGCGGCGCGCGCCTTGTCTCCACGCGGTGCTGGTCCAGCTTCAGCGCGGCGATCTTCTCTTCGTTGCTCCATCCCAGCACGAATCGCGAGCGGTCGTCGATGCGGTGGCGGTCGTCCTTCTCGTGGCGCTCGCCTCGTCCTTTGATCTGGCCGGCGCGCGTCACGGCCATCGGCTCCCTGCGGAATTGATCCAGCGTCTCGCAGCATGCATAGTTGAAACGCGCCGCCAGTTCCGCGTCCAGCCATTCATAAAAGGCCGACTCCGGCTTGATCGCGATCTTGCGCACCAGCGAAGCGGCGGGCACGGCGCCGTGATCGGCCGCGCGCGCCTTGAGCACGCGGAAGTAAACCAGCCGTCCGCTGAGATGCGTCCGGTCCACCCATTCCGCCACGCGCGAGTAATGCACGTCGCGCACCAGCAGGGAAAGGCCGAAATTGTGCAGCAACCGTTCGATCGCGCCTTCCCACTCGCGCTCTTCCGTTCGCACCTGCAGTAGCTCCCCGGCGAACAGAATGTCGTCCTCGCTGATCCCGGTGGTGCGGCACAGTTCGCTGCGCATCTCCAGAATCTGCCGCGGAATGTTCGATCGCCGCCGGTACAGTGACTGCAGCTCCGCCTCCAGTTCGTCGTACTGCTCCTGCAGTTGGCGCAGTTCCACGCCGGCTTCGGTCAGCGCATTCTGCGCGTCCGCCTGCACGGCCTCGGCTTCCGTGCGCCCCTCGCGTATGGCGCGCTGGTTAGCGGCGAACGTCTCGGCGTCGGTCGCTCCGGGCAGTTCCAGAACCTTCGCGCGCGCATCGTATTGCGTAGCCCGCCGCGCGCGCTCTTCCTTCTGCGTGCGCTTATCGGCGATATCGCGTTTGATGCGCTCGATGCGGTCGCCGCCCTGCTGCGCGATCGCCTGTCGTATCGAGTCGCGATCCGCCAGTTGCCGGCTGCGCGTTTCCGAGGTCACGGAGATGCGGTGGGCCAGCTTCTCGATCTCGTCGTTCAGGTGCGCGATGCGTTTCTCCAACAGGCTCCGCTTGCGCGTGGCAAACCACGGGCGCAATGCCTCGCGGCAGGCGCGCAGGGTATCCACCTTCGCCGTCAGGCTGCCATGTTCGTCGCACGCAGCCACCAGCGGCGTCAGGAATCCGACCTGTTCCTTGGCCTTCAATACCAGCTCGTGCGCGCGGTCCAGATCCTGATAGTGCCCGATCAGCGCCTGGATCCGCTCCTCCACCGGCGAGGCCTCCAGCATGTGCTCGCGCACGAAATCCGTCAGGTTGCCCACAGACTTCATGGAGATGGTCTGGTGGAAGAGATCCATCGCCTGTTCATTCTCGATGCCGAACCGATGCCGGTACGCCGAGCCATAGGGCGGAAAGGTCTCGAACAGTTCCACCTGCGGCATCGCGCGAAGGCGTTTGCGCAGCGTATTGATATCGGCGCCGAAACCGGCAAAGTGCTCTTTGATCGAGAGCGGCCGGTCCGCGATGACGAACAAACGGGCCGGCGGACCCTGCGGTGCCTTGGCCCAGAAGACCTGGGCCAAAGTTACGTGCTGCCCCAGCGCCTCGTTGAAAAAGCGGCAGAGCAGCACCGAGTAGCTGTCCGGACCACGCAACGATACTGGCTTCGACGAAAGTCCAGGTTCGCCGCGCTCGCTCTTGTAGCGCCCAAAAAAATATGTCTCCAAACTGCGCTCGCCCGTAGCCGCCCCGGCCGCCTTATTGAAGTTGGCGCGAGGCACCAGCAGAGCCGTGACCGCATCCACAAAAGTAGATTTTCCAGACCCGATGTCGCCCGTGAGCAAAGCGTTGTTTCCGCCCAGGTCGAGGCCCCACACCTGCTTGTGGAACGTCCCCCAGTTGAGCACTTCCACGCGATGCAAACGGAACCCCGGCCGCACCGGAACAGAGGCCGCTGTACCCAATTCGGCAAACAAAGGCTCAGTCATGCGCGACTCCCATCCGTGGTGGGGCATGCTTTAGCTTGCCTCGCCCGCTTGCGGGCGCTCCCATCAGAGCCGCGACCGTAAGGGAGCGGTTGCCCGCCATCTCCCCCACGCCTCACGATGCCCCCTCTTCGCCGCCCGTAATATGCGCCTTATAATCCGCCAGCCGGCGATCGAACTCCCCCAACCACTGCGCATCTACAAACGATTTCAAAATCCGGCGCACTTCGAACCGGTCTTCACTCCCCCGCAACTTCCGCAAAAATCCAAGCTCCACAATCTTCTTAATATCGCTATCCACCCGATCCATCAACTTGGCCTCATTCGCCGTATCGGCGAGGAACAACCGCACCAGGTCGGCAATCTGCTCCGTGCTGAGTATCAGCCGCGATTCGCCGCTCCCCGCATCGAACTCCGCTAGTTTCTTGCGCAGCAAAGCCAGCATCAGGCTCACCGCGTATCCCAGTTGCCGCCGCGCCACCAGCCGAGCCAGTTCGGGCTCGCCCTCCGCCGTCGCGCGCTGCCGCAGGTAGGCATACCCTTCCGCCTCGTCCAGAATCAGCTCCAGCCCGAGCACGGCGACGTAATCTCGCACCCGCGCCTGCAATTCAAGTAGCGCCTGCCACACAGCGGGGTCGTCGTCGCGGCTCGTGATCCCCTTCATCAGCGCAATCAGCACCGGTGACAGATTGGCCGTAGTGGTTTGCGGCGTCATGCCGCGTGCCCGCTGAAGATCACCAGTGGCAGCGTGGCCCTGCGCCGAGTGCCCTCGGAATCCACCCACGTCAGTTCCTGTTTGTGCGCGTCGTCGATCACCGCCGCATCGTCCTCCGTGGCCAGGCTCAGATACGCTACCAGTTCCGCCAGCCCCTGTTCCAGCGGGAAGCTCTTCACCAGGTCGGCCAGCGAGATCTGGTGCCGCGTCTGCAGCGCCCGCCGGATCTGCGCCATCAATCGCGTCTTATCCACGTAGATCTGGTCGAACAGCGCGTCGGCCGCGAGCCCCTGGTCGCCCTCCACTACGGTCGCCGCCGCGAACCTCGCCTTGAACGGAGGGCTGTACAAAGGACGCTCCATCGCCAGGTCGATCGTGGGCGCCGGCTCCTCCAACTCCATGAAATAGTCCGCCGGCGCCTGGTCGCGCACCGCGAGCGCGCTCTGCTCTACATGGCGTATGAGTTGCATGATGCGCCGGTTCTCCAGCCACGCCTGGTCGTCCAGGTAGCGCCGCAATTGTTCGGAGAGCCGCGCCACCGTGCGCTGCGCCACTTCTCCCGCCTCCAGCCAGTCGTAATGTATGCGCATCAGCCGGCGATCCGGCGCCAGCGCATCCACCTCCTTCAGCGCGAACACCACCTGTAGCAGCGCCGAGAATTCCTCCTGCCGCGCCGGCGACATCAGGAAATCCCAGAACGCGCGGAAGCTCTTACCCTGATCGCTTCCCGCGATGGCGTCGCGCTGCGAGAAAATCTCCTCCAGCAGCGTTCCCTTGCCCCCCTCGAACGTAGCGATGCGCTCGCGCACCGCACGATCCAGCGAGCGGAAATTCTGCTCCACTTCCCTGAAGTCGCTGAGCAAACTGCGCGCCGTGAAGGCCATCTGCTGAAAGCGATCTTTCACCTGCGTAGGGTCGAGCATGGGAACATGTCCGTCGCGTATGCCCTGTATCTCCGCCTCGATCGCCGCCTTGCGCTTCTCCAGGTCGGCGATGCGCGACGCCGGGTCCTCCTCGGTCCCCTGCGCGATCTCGCGCAGCAGCGCGAACACCGTCATCAGCCGCGATTCCGCGCCCACGAATTGTCGCTGGTTGAAGCCCGCGACCCAGTCGATGGCGCGTTCCGTCGGCGGCGTGAGATCGTAGTGCGCCTCATCGTTCCCCGGCGGATAATATTTGCGCAGCCACCCGCGGCTGTCGGCGGCCCAATCGTCCAGGTACTGCTCGGCCCGCCGCGGGAACGCTTCCTCCCCCAATTTTTCGCGCAGCCCGTAAAGGTAATCGGCCAGGCGTGAAGCCAGTTCGGGCTGTGCCATGGTGCGGACATTCGGCTGAATGAACGTCTTATACAGGAAGCTGACAATCATCGGCGCGTTGTCGGCCACCAGCAGGCGCCATGCAGGATTAGTCTTCCGAAGCTGGTCCAGGGTACGATAGTCCACAAATTGGCCGCATGCAAACGCGGCCGATTTTCATTGTAACCGGAAAGTTTTGCGAACCCCGGCGACCACAAGTGCGTACTCCTTCCCAGGGTGCTTGACTCATGAACTTGTGGCACGATATTCGTTACGGCGAGCGCATGCTGCGCAAATCGCCGGGTTTCGCCGCGACCGCGGTGCTCACACTCGCGCTAGGCATCGGCGCCACCACCGCCGTCTTCAGCGTCTGCGATTCCCTCCTGTGGAAGCCCATCGCATTGCCGCATCTCGAGAGCCTCGTGATGGTCCTCCAGCGCATTCCCGACAACCCCAACGAGTGGAATGGCGACACCCCGGCCGATCTCGACGACATCCGCCGGGAGACCACCACGCTCGACAACCTCGCCACGTGGGATGGCGGCATGGCAAACATCGTCGGCGCCGGCGGCGAGCCCGAGCGAGCCATACAGACGCTGGTGAGTGCCAATTTCTTCATCACGCTCGGTGTCCAGCCGGCGCTCGGCCGCGGCTTCCAGGAAGGTGAAGATCAGCCCGGCCGCGAGCGTGAAGTCGTCCTGAGCGACCGCCTGTGGCGCCGCCGCTTCGCCGCCGACACCGCCATCGTCGGCAAGAACATCCGCCTCGACGATCAGAATTTCCTGGTCACCGGCGTCATGCCCGCGAGCTTCGATTTCCCCATGGCCACCGAGCTCTGGACGCCGAATGCCCTGACCCCCGCCGCACGCGCCAACCGCCGCAACAACCAGTTGGAAGCCGTCGCCCGCCTCTGGCCCGGTCAAACCCTGGAACAGGCCGGCGCCGAAGTGGATCGCATCGCGGGCCGCCTGGAAAAGTCTTATCCGGACACCAACAAGGGACGTCGCTACATGGTCTGGCCGGCCCGCCGCTACATGGTGGATTCCTACACCCAGCAGTACCTCATCATGCTGCTTGGCTCGGTGTTCTTCGTGCTGCTCATCGCCTGCGCGAATGTGGCCAACCTGCAATTCGCCCGCGCCACCGGTCGCCTGCGCGAAGTCGCCGTCCGCACCGCCCTCGGCGCATCGCGCTGGCGCGTGATCGCCCAATTGGTCACCGAAAGCATCCTGCTCTCCGTGTGCGGCGCTGTCTTCGGCCTGCTGATCGGCATCTGGGGAATGGGCGTCATCCGCCGCGGCATGCCCCCTGAGATCGAGCGCTACATCCTCGGCTGGAAAGACATCCAGATGGATACGCGCACTTTGCTGTTTACGGTGGCTGCGGCAGTATTGAGCGGCATTCTGGCGGGCCTGGCGCCGGCGTGGCAGTGCTCCCGCCCCAACCTCACCGACGCCCTCAAGGAAGGTGGCCGCGGAGGCTCCACCGGCGGCGCGCGTCACCGCCTGCGCAACATCCTGGTGGCGTCCGAAGTGGCCCTGGCGGTGATCCTGCTGGTCGGCGCGGGGCTGATGGTTCGCGGATTCCGTAAGCTGGTGGACAACGGCGAACGGCTCGATCCGGCAACAATGCTGACCATGCGCCTGGCGCTCACCGATAACAAGTATCACGAACCCTACCAACGGATCGCCTACTACCGCGACGTGCTGGACCGTATCCGCGTGCTGCCCGGCGTGCGTGCGACAACCGCAGTCTCGGCGCTCCCTTACAGCGACCATTCCAGCGGGCGCGGGTTCACCATCGAAGGCCGCCCCGTGGAAGCGGGTCCGCTCCCCAACGCCATGTATCAGGTCGCCACCCCGGCCTATTTCGAGCTCGTGCGCATCCCGCTCGTGGCCGGCCGCCTGTTGGCCGAAACCGACGGGCCGGACGCGCCCAAGGTGGCGCTGATCTCCCAGCGAATGGCGGATCGCTGGTGGAAAAACGAATCGCCCCTCGGCAAGCACATACGGCTGGGCGGCGCGGATTCCAAATCGCCGTGGCTCACCATCGTGGGCGTAGTCGGCGACATCATGCACAACCCCTACGACCGCGAACCCCGCCGCACCATCTATGTCCCCTTTCCGCAGGCGCCGCAGTTGTCGATGGATATCGCCGTACGAACCACTGGCGATCCGCTCGCCCTCGCGCCCGCCGTCAGTGCCGCAATCCGCGCGGTGGATCGCGAGCAGCCCATCTCCGACCTGCGCACCATGGAACGCTCGATCCACAATCGCGCCATCGGTCTGAACTACATGGCGGTCCTCATGGGCGTCTTCGGCCTGCTGGCGCTCTGCCTCTCCGCCATCGGCGTGTACGGAGTGATGGCCTACATGGTCTCGGAGCAGACCCACGAAATCGGCATCCGCATGGCGCTTGGCGCGGAACGGCCAAGCGTGCTCGCCATGGTCTTCCGTCGCGGCATGCTGACCATCGGCGCCGGCCTGCTCGTGGGCCTCCCCCTCGCCTTCGGAATGGCGCGCCTCATGGCGTCGCTGGTCTACGGAGTCACCTCCAACGATCCCGCGACCTTCATCTCGATCCCCCTGGCACTGATCGCCGCCGCTACGCTGGCCATCTATATCCCGGCGAGGCGAGCCACCAAAATCGACCCCATCGTAGCCCTCCGCTACGAATAGCCTGCCCTGTCTTAAATTGTGATGCAGGTTGTCAGCCTGATCCGAGCGAGGCTCGGAAGCGCCTCTGCTCGTGCATATATAATATTCACTACATGGCGCAAGCCCTCTGCGATTGGCAAGCCCACGTCTAACATGCATATCTCCGAAATCGACACGCCCGCGCTCGTAGTAGATCTCGATATCTTCGAGCGCAACTTAACCCGCGTCGCGGACTACGCGCGCCAGCACAGCTTGCGCCTGCGGCCTCACACCAAGACTCACAAATCGGTGCGCATCGCCGGACGGCAGCTTGCCGGCGGCGCCGCGGGGCTGACCGTGGCCAAAGTCTCCGAAGCCGAAGTCATGCTGGCCGCCGAACCCGCCGATATGCTCGTGGCCTTCCCCATCATCGGCCACACCAAGCTCGAACATCTCACGCAGGTGGCGCGCCGCACTCAGGTCACCGTGGCGCTGGACAGCGTTTTCGCCGCCCGCCAACTTTCCGACGCCGCACGCGCCGCACAAGTGGAAATCGGCGTACTGGCCGAAGCGGACGCGGGACTGGGACGCGTTGGCGTCTCCCCTGGCGCCCCACTGGTGCAACTCGCGCAGGCAATCGAAAAGCTGCCTCACCTGCGTTTCGCCGGCATCGCCTTCTATCCGGGCCACATCAAGAGCATGGATGAATCCGGCCTGCGCGCGCTCGCCCGGCTTTCCGATCTCATACGCGGCATCCTCGACGATTTCCGCGCCGCCGGAATCGAGATCGGCATCGTCAGCGGCGGCTCCACGCCCACGCTCTTCCACTCCCACGAAGTCCACGGTCTCACTGAGATCCGCCCGGGCACCTACGTGTTCAACGATCTCAACACCATTTGTAGCGGCGCCTGCACGATGGACGATTGCGCCGCC
The DNA here is from genome assembly GCA_963805775.1 of uncultured Solibacteraceae bacterium. Taxonomy (GTDB): domain Bacteria; phylum Acidobacteriota; class Terriglobia; order Bryobacterales; family Bryobacteraceae; genus Solibacter. The sequence goes on from CAWDWK010000064.1 coordinate 24,093, forward strand.
GCGGTCCTCGCCACGGTGGTTTCCACCGCCCGCCCCGGACAGATGATCATCGATGGCGGCTCTAAGACTTTCTCTTCCGATCGCCTGGCTAACACCTCCCAAGTAACTTTCGGACACCTGGTCGAAGCCCCCGCTGCGCGCTTCCATAAGATGAACGAAGAGCATGGCTTCATCGACATGTCCCACGAAGCCGCGGAATTCCGCGTGGGCGACCGGGTCCGCGTGATCCCCAATCACATCTGTGTCGCCGTCAATCTCCACGAGAAGGTGTACGGGGTCCGCGGCGACTCGGTCGAAGAGGTATGGACCGTGGACGCCCGCGGTAAGTTGCAGTAAGGCCGTCTCCTTGACTGGCAAAGAGGCAACAGATTGGGACCTCTATTACAAAAGCGTCCCGATCACGGCGAAGCTGACACGACGGTATTCGACGGCCATCCTATTGGATGCGATCCAGCGCTACGCCGCCTCCGCCACTCCCGATAGACAGCTTGCCATAACGGAGATTGGAGGAGCCAACAGTTGTTTCATCGAGAGCATACTCGCTAAGATTCCCTGTCGCTCCTACGATGTAATCGACACCAACAGTTACGGACTTTCATTACTCCAAAGGAAGGCCGGACTTAGTCCCGTCGTGAGGCTACATCAACAGAACGTGCTCGGCCTGTCTATGGACAGTAAGTCGGATGTCGTATTCAGTGTCGGACTGGTGGAGCATTTCGATCCCGCGGAAACCCGGCAGGCCGTGCTCTCCCATTTTGACGTTCTCCGCTCAGGCGGTATTGCAATTATTACTTTTCCGACACCCACGTGGCTCTACCGCGCCGCCAGGACGCTCATCGAAGCGATAGGCATGTGGAAGTTCCCGGACGAGCGGCCCCTGAACCCCCCGGAAGTGGCCGCGTCAGTAAAAGAGCGCGCCGCGATTCTCGAACAGAAGACACTCTGGCCCCTGATCCTCACACAGCACATCATCGTAGCGAGAAAACCATGAAGTTGCAGACCTCCTTGGATTGACACCAAAGCAGCATAGCGAAATATTTTGCGCCCCTTCCGAATTCCCGGCATCGGACAGTCTCGTGCCGGAAGCCTGCCTGGCCGGCATGTGGAGCGCGCGCCACATCGTTACGAAAGCCGTCTCGAAACCACGAGAGAATGCCTATGTTCGGACGATTCTTAGTTTCGCTGGCGCTGATGTGTGTCCCGGTAGCCGCGGCCGATGAGTATGACGATCCTGCCGTTGCTCTTGCGCGAATCCTGGCGGAAAAGGGATCCATCAGTAAGGCCGAGTTATCAACCGTGCAGAACGCGGCCGAGAATGCGCGGGTAAGTGCGCTGGCCTCGATTCTGCGTCGCAAAGGACTCCTGAACGACGCGGAGCTCGCGCAGGTATGGACGCGGCGAGACAGCCCCCCGGACGGCGCCGTTCAAGTGGTGCCGGTCTCAGCGCAGGCGGCACGGGCGCCCACGGTCCCGCAGCCGCCGCCGAGGCGAACCGCCGATATTCCTGTAACCTCCGAGACGCATGTTCCGGTGATCTTATACGGCACTCTGCTCTTTAACGCGTTCTATAACACCGCCGCGAACAATATTCAGGATGTCCCGCTATTCCTGAGCAAGCAGGGATCAGACCCGACCGGAGGGGACAAGAACTTTGGAATGACGGCGCGTCAGACCCGGCTCGGCCTGCGTTTCAGTGAGCCAAACGTGGTCGGCGCCAAATTGAGCGGCCAGTTTGAATTCGATCTTTTCGGCGGCAAGACTGACTTTACTAACGGGATGAACATGGATCTGTTCCGCCTCCGGCTTGCGTATGGCCGCCTGGACTGGCACCACTGGGCCTTCGAAGCGGGACAGGACTGGGCCGTCTTCGCTCCTTTGAATCCGACCAGCTACGCCATGTACGCAATCCCGGAGTTCTCGGCTTCCGGCAATCTGTGGATCAGGCAGCCGCAGCTGCGCGTGGAATACAAGAGCGGCCCAAGCGATACGAGCCACTTCCTGTGGCAGCTGGCGGCGAACGACCCCAATGTCGGCGACTACCCGAATATCTTCTCGGCATCGCGCCAGCCCGGCATCGGAGAGCGTGGCCGCATGCCCATGCTGGAAAATCGCTTCGCGTGGACCAGCAGGGTACATGAGCGCGACTACACGGTTGGAGTAAGCGGCGTCTACGGACGCGGCAAGAATGCCGGGCTGATCGGATTGATCGAGGTGCAACAGCCGGTGGATTCCTGGGGTGTTGCCTTGGACTATTCGCTTCCCTTTACCAAGCACTTCAACTTGACCGGCGAGGCATTTATCGGGCGCGCTTTAGGCATTTTCTCTGCAACCGCCGGGGAAGACGTGGGCGCGGTTGGAACCGCGGGCGGGCACGGAGTGCGAAGCCAGGGCGGATGGATACAGGCTCAATACAACTTCACCAGGAAGTGGCAAACGAACCTTGGGTATGGAATCGAGTCGCCGGATGCCTCGGAACTTCCGGTCGGAAACCGTTGGCGCAACCAGAGCTACATGGGCAATCTGATGTACAGGCTTTCCAACAACGTCACGTTCGCCTGGGAATACCGCCGGATGTTGACGGACTATCGCAACCAGACCTTTTTTAACGAGCGAGGCGATCATGTGAATCTGGCCGTGGCCTTCATGTTCTGATCCCACATATGCGATAAAGCACTAATTTCGTGTTCGCACGTATTTCTTAATGCACCTGTCGCCCTGTTGCGTACATCCCCTTTTTCGCAAGGATCAGGTCGACACTGACCAGCGGAGGGTCGGGAGATGGAAACCAGTCGACGAGGCTTCCTGAAGGTCGCAGGCTTAGGCGGAGCGGTCGCGACCATATTCGGATTCGATCTCGCTCCGGCATATGCGGCGTTGCGCGAGTTGAAGATCGCCCGCGCCACGGAGACGCGTTCCACCTGCCCGTACTGCTCGGTTAGCTGCGGTGTGATCATTTACACGCTGGGCGACAAGGCAAAGAACGTGACGCCCCAGGTGATTCATGTCGAGGGCGATCCGGACCATCCCATCAACCGCGGTACGCTTTGCCCCAAGGGTGCTTCACTCGAACAGGACATCCTGAATGATCGGCGCCTCTTGAAGCCGCAGGTGCGGCGTCCTGGCGGGACGGACTGGGAAGATATTTCGTGGGACAAGGCGCTCGACGAAATTGCCGCGTGGACCAAGAAGTCGCGCGACGAGACATTCGTCGAAAAAGACGCGAACGGCAAAACCGTCAACCGCTGCGAAGGTATCGCCTTCACCGGCGGCTGTACCGACACCAACGAATTCAACTATCTCGTCGTAAAAAGTATGCGCAGCCTGGGGGTCTGCTACCTGGAAAACCAGGCCCGCGTTTGACACGGTCCCACGGTCTCAAGTTTGGGACCAACGTTCGGACGCGGGGCCATGACCAATGGCTGGATCGACATCAGGAATACCGACATGATGTTGATCATGGGCGGCAATCCCGCGGAGTGCCACCCTTGCGGTTTCAAGTGGGCCATCGAAGCCAAACGCAACCGCGATGCGAAGATGATCGTCGTGGATCCGCGATTCACAAGGACCGCCTCCACTGCCGACCTTTTCTGTCAGATTCGCGCCGGCTCCGATATCGCCTTCCTGGGCGGCTTGATCCACTACGCGATTGACAACAACCGCTTCCCGAGGGAATACCTCGTCAACTACACCAACGCCGCCTACATCGTTAAGGAAGGCTTCAAGCTGCCGGAAGACGGGCTGTTTTCCGGCTTCGATCCGGCAACGCAGGTATACGACAAGTCCACGTGGAACTATCAGGAGGGCGGAGCGATGGCGGGAAAGCCCGCCCAGGAACACGCCACTCCGCCTGCCGCGCCGGGTGCGCCTGCCGCTCCCAAACTGCCGGTCCTGCTGCCGGTCAACGCGGCGTACGACCTCACGCTCGAACATCCGCGCTGCGTCTTCCAGTTACTCAAGCAGCAATACTCGCGGTACACGCCCGAAACGGTCGAGAGAATTACCGGAATTCCAAAAGACCAATTACTGAAAGCCTACGATCTCTTCACGTCCATCCGCAAAGACGGAGACATGAAGAAGGCCGCGACCATCATCTATGCAGTGGGCTGGACGCAGCACACGTTCGGCACACAGATCATCCGCACGGCCGCAATGATTCAATTGCTCCTCGGAAACGTGGGGCGCGCGGGGGGCGGCGTGAACGCGTTACGCGGACACTCGAACATTCAGGGTGCGACGGATATGGCGGGCATCTTCGACGTTTTGCCCGGCTATTTGAAAATGCCGAATCCGGACGACACCGATCTGGCTGCGTACCTGAAGCGCACCACGCCGAACCCTTCAAAACCAGGTGCGTGGCAATCGTTCAACTACTGGTCGAACACGCCGAAATTCGTCGTCTCGCTTCTCAAGTCGTTTTATGGCGACGCGGCGACCAAACAGAACGACTTTGCCTACACCTACCTTCCGAAGATCGACCGCAACTACTCCTGGACGCAGATCTGGGATCGCATGTACCGCGGCGAAGTGAAGGGAATGTTCGCGTTCGGAATGAACGGCGTGATGGTCGGGCCCGACACGCAAAAGAATATCGACGCGCTCAAGAAGGCCGAATGGCTCGTCGTTGGCGAGATCTACCCGGACGAAACGAGCGAATTCTGGAGGGCTCCGGGCACATCGACCGACGAAATGAAAAGTATCAAGACCACTGTGTACCGCCTGCCGTGCGCCGGTTTCGCGGAAAAAGACGGCAGCTTTACGAACTCCGCGCGCTGGTTGCAGTGGAAGGATATCGCCCTGCCGACCCCGGGCGATGCGCGGATCGACCAGGATATCCTCGCGCAGATTTACTTGAGGGTTCGCTCTCTGTACCAGAAGGAAGGCGGCAAATTCCCCGATCCCATTCTGCATGCGACATGGGCCTATACAGATCCGCAGCATCCGTCTCTTTCCGAAGTGGCCAAAGAGATCAACGGGAAGGCGCTCGCGGACCTGAAGGACGACAAGACGCAGCAGGTAATAAAAACGGGACAGCAATTGCCCGGCTTTGCGTGGCTGAAGGATGACGGCACCACCGCGTGCGGCAACTGGATTTACTCCGGCTGCTTTACCGAGGCCGGCAACCAGCTCGCCCGTCGCGGAACCGACGATCCTTCCGGACTCGGCATCTATCAGAATTGGGCGTGGTCGTGGCCGGCGAATCGCCGGATCCTCTACAACCGGGCATCCTGCGACCTCGACGGCAAGCCCTGGGATCCCTCCCGCCGGCAGGTCTGGTGGAACGAAGACGCACAGAAGTGGGTGGGCAACGATATTCCCGATTTCAAGCCCGACTCTCATCCCAAGGATCACATGGGACCGTTCATCATGAACCCCGAGGGCGTGGGCCGGTTGTTTGTACCGATTGGCGCGGTGACGGACGGACCGTTCCCCGAGCACTACGAGCCGATTGAAAGCCCCGTAAAAAACGTGCTGCATCCCGGGCAATCGAATAATCCCGTAGTCCGAAAGCTCACCACCGCCGCCGACAAGTACGCTACTCCCGAGCAGGGCTACACCGTGGTCTGCACAACCTACCGCCTGACCGAGCAGTACCACTACTGGACGAAAAACAATCCCATGAACGTGCAGTTGATCCCCGAACCGTTCGTTGAGATTCCAGTGGAATTAGCCGATGAATTGGGGATTCGGGGGGCGGAAAAGATTAAGGTGAGCAGCATCCGCGGCACCTACATCGCCAAAGCGTTCGTCACGCGCCGGCTCAAACCGATGACCATCGACGGGAAAAAGGTCTATCAGATCGGTCTGCCGATCCACCAGGGCTTCCGCGGCATCCAGGAGGACGCCGGGAAGGTCGCACGCACGCCGGCGAACCTGCTGACACCGACCGTCGTCGATCCGAACGCCTACACCCCGGAATCCAAAGGCTTCCTGGTAAAGGTGGAAAAGGCATGAACCCGGTCAATCTGGAAGTCCGCGCGATATCAGGCCATGCCGGATCTGTTCCCGGCACCGGACTCAAACGCGAGTTTGAAGTCTGCAAGCTGATCGACACTACCACTTGTATCGGCTGTAAAGCTTGCGAGGTGGCGTGCCTGGAGTGGAACGGTTATTCGTTCAGCGAAACGGTATTCGCCAACTCCTACCAGACGATGCCGGACACGGCTTGGAACTATTGGAACCTCATACGGTTCAACGACCACGAGGATCCCGAGCACGGCACGATGCTGCTGATGCGCAAGGACCAGTGCATGCACTGCGCGGACCCGGGATGCCTGACCGCGTGTCCGGCCGACGGCGCAATCGTTCAGTATGTGAACGGCATCGTCGATTTCCAGCAGGATAATTGCATCGGCTGCGGCTACTGCATGACGGGCTGTCCGTTCAACATCCCGAAGTTCAGCCCCGGGGCGCGGAAAGTTTTCAAATGCACCTTGTGTGTGGACCGCGTCAGCGCGGGGCTCGAACCGGCGTGCATCAAATCGTGCCCCACCGGATGCCTGCATTTCGGCACCAAGGACGACATGAAATTCCTCGCCGAGAATCGCGCGAAGCAGCTCCGCGATGTGTCCGGCTTTAAGGACGCGGGCGTTTACGATCCTTCCGGCGTCAACGGCACACACGTGATCTATGTGCTGCACGACGCGAAAAATCCCGAATTGTATGGCGGACTGCCCTCCGACCCGCACGTTCCCTGGACCGTGCGGTTATGGAAGAGTCCGCTCAAGTGGCTGGGTAACATTGCGATGATCGGCGGCATACTTGGCGTGGCGATTCACTATCTTCGATTCGGGCCGAAGGTCGTCGAAGGCGACGAGCAGAAATTGACGCCGACTCCGAAACCGGGCACGGAGCCCGGACCGGGAGTGCGGCCATGAGCGCTGCCATGAGCGACAGCGGCGTTCCGCGCGGCAGGGTGCTTCGCTACACCTTTCACGAGCGGCTGATTCACTGGATCGCCGGGCTCTCCTATGTGTACCTGCTGCTCACGGGATTGGCGTTCTGGTCCCCTTGGCTCTTCTGGATCGCAGCCATCTTTGGTGGCGGGACGATCGCGCGCGAGCTGCATCCGTGGATCGGGCTCCTCTTCTTTGTGGCCGTCCTGCTGATGCATCGCATGTGGAGCGCGCAGATGCACGAGACCGCCGATGATAAGCTGTGGTGGCGCGCGATACGTCACTACATTCGAAATGAAGACGAAGAGGTGCCGACGGCCGGCCGCTTCAACGCCGGGCAGAAGCTCCTGTTTTGGGGTTTCTTCTTGTGCGGCATCTTACTTTTCCTAAGTGGGCTGATCCTGTGGTTTCCCCACTGGATTCCATGGAACCTCCGCATCCTGCGCCTTCTGGCAGTGATCGTCCATCCGGCGGCTGCGCTCATCACAATCGGACTGTTCATCATTCACGTGTACATGGGCACGGCGATGGAGCGCGGCGCGTTCGGATCCGTAATTCGCGGCGACATATCGGCCAAGTGGGCCCAGCGGTATCACGGCGTCTGGTATGAAGAGATCACGCGCGGCAGCTCGAGTAGGAAATGAGAAACGGTAAGTGGGACGCCCGCATCGCGCGCGCTCGTGAGTTAGTCGCGACATACCCGTCCGCGACCGAAGGCCTCCGTTTCTATAGGCGCATCGCCCAGTTTCAGAAGTCCTTGTACGCTGAGCTGGAGGCCCGCTGCGGCAAAGAGCAGGTGTCGCGCCTCCCCGGCACGCTGCGGCAGGAATTCGATCTCTTCGTGCTCGTGCCGGGCTTTGCGGCCTTTCTCGCGATTGTCGAAACAAATGCGCCCGCGCCGTTGGCCCAGGCCGCCGCCGCACACCGCGCGAGCGGGGGAAAATCGCACTTGGAGACCCTGACGAATTTCTGGCGGCCGCGCTCTGAATCTGATGTTACGTTGGACCCGGCTTCGAATTCCGATCCTTCGCAAACTCTGCTGGCCTGGATGTTTCTTCAACCTTACGCGGAATATCTCACCGATTACTCGACGCGTCCACCGCTCCACGCCACTCCGCCGGTATGTCCGTGGTGCTCGTCGAAGCCCCTGGCCGGAGTGCTCCGGCCGGAAGGCGATGGAGGGAAACGCTCGCTGATTTGTTCATTGTGCGGCGCCGAATGGGATTTCCGCCGGATTGTCTGCCCCGGATGCGGCGAAGAGGACGTACACAAACTCGCCGTCTATACCGCCAACGAAATCGCGCACGTCCGCGTGGAAGCGTGCGACACCTGCCATCAATACATCAAGACAGTCGATCTGACGAAAGACGGCCACGCGGTACCGGCGGTTGATGAGCTTGCGACGCTTCCGCTCAATCTCTGGGCGGCAGATCACGGCTACACGAAGATTCAAACCAATCTGCTCGGAATCTAGCTGCTGGGTCCGCAAACCGGGGACTGACATGAATTTCCGGCGCTGTTTGCCGGAAATTCGCTGTCTGTCCCCGGTTTGCCCCACGAACACACTCCCGCCCACCGGTAGTCGTCCGAAGCAGAGCGGTCATGTCTTCAAAACACTCGACGAGCCAGCGCGAGAACTCCTAACGCGATGCCTACCAGGCCTGCCGCGACCACCAGGAACAGCGCAATAAAGAATCCCCAATGCCGCGTAGTAGCGGCGCGCGGATCGATCAGTGATTGCTCGTAGATCCTCAGGTTCTTAAGGTTGGACTTGTACGCGAAATCGAAGGCGTCGCCGAACACCGGAATGGAGCCCACCACCGTGTCGATTGTGATGTTCGCCAACATCCTGGCGACCGCGATACGCGGGATGCCGGCCTGCACCGCGCGCGCCACGATCACCAGCGAGATCAAAGCGCCGATCAGGTCGCCGATTCCAGGAATCAGGCCGATCAGTGGATCGAGTCCGATCGACCAGCGGCCAATTGGAATCGCGCCATCCATGAGGTACGCCAAATGCCTGATCCAGGGCTCGGGGACAGGCAGACGTTCATCGGCGCGGTAAACTACCCAGGAATTGGGGATGCGGACCGGCATGTTTTCTATAATTGCACGTCGCGCGCCGTGCGCGCCGGTGGAACCGGGACTCAACGATTCCTCCCATCGGCGATGAACGCAATTCGATCGTTCGCGCCCCTACCCCTTCTTGGCCGTGAACTGCGTCCCCCAACTCCCGTCTTCCGTGCCGAACTCGAACTTGATTTCGTCTCCCGCCACCTTGCCCTTGTAAACCAGCTTGACCGGACTCCCCTGATAATCGATGGTGATCCAGAAGGTGACGTTGTCACCCTGGAGTTTTCCGTCCTTGATCTGCGCGGTTCCGCCGGGCAGCCCTTCGACCGTGCCCGTGATATCCGCATCGCCCTTCAGCGCCAGTCTGATCGGCACGTCTTGCTCGTTGTATTTGAACGACCCGGCCCACGTTCCCGTCATATCGGCCGCCATGGCAATCGCGGCCATCAAAAGAAGCAGTACAGTCAATGTCAAATGGCGTTTCATAGGGATACATTCTATCAAAGCGCACCCACTCGCCATCATGCCCTTTACGATCGCTGGAATCACGGGCGGTTCGACAGGAAGACTGCCTCGTGGTACGGGCCGCGCTAGTTCTTCTTACCGTGGATAGTGATTACCAAGGTAGCCGTACCTGTTCCACTTCCGTTCATCGCGCCGATTGCGACATTCGTTCTACCGCTACTCTGAGGGGTCCCACTGATCAGGCCCGAGCTTGAGTTCAGACTGAGGCCGGCAGGCAGCCCGGTACCACTGTAGCTGGTCGGGATATTGGTCGCGGTGATTTGATAAGTGAAGCTCTTGCCGGAGTTCCCTGTGGCAGTTAGCTGGCTGGTGATTACAGGAGATGTCTGCAAGAGTCCAAAGACACCAACTCCAGTTGTGGTCCCCACGTAGACCTTGCCGTTGGCAATTAGGGGAGCGATGAACTTATTCCCGGTCCCAAAGTGGTCGCGTAAGTTGGAAGCCAGGTTGCTGTTGTACAACTCGCTCAGTGTGTTCGCGTCGTAAGCGTGGAGTACGGCGGTACTGCTATTCTCGGCTGCCCACACGATCCCGTTGGCCGCGCCATTTGCCGAAATACTTGGCGTGGCTCCCGGATACGGAAAGCTGTTAGCGGTAGTAGCCACAGGCGTGGTTACGAGTCTGGCGCTCGAGAACTGGAATGCCCTAATGGAATCGCCCACGGAGCCGTAGTAGAGGCGGCCATTGAAATAAGCTGGCTTGGAAAACACCTGACCGGCAAGAGCACCAGACAGATCCTGGTAGTTATTGTTTGCCGTGGAACTGAACTTTCCCATGTCGTCGCGGTCCACGAGATATATGTGCTGGTCTTTACCGGCGCCCACGGCCAGATGCCGCGTCGTCCCCGACGCATCGGTCATATCCGGAAGTACCAGCGCGCCTCCCGAGCCGAGATCCTGATCCGCATTGGACTCCGATACTGTGTTGAACATATTGAAGTAATCGGCGGCAGCCAGGTTGTTATTGATTGTGGAGAGCTTGATGAAGGCGTTCCCAAAATTTCCGCGATTCGGGAACCCGTTCGTGTCGAGCGTCGTATCAAAAGTCCCGTTGGACGCCAGGAAGTAGATGTTGTCGTTAGGGTCCGCCGCCGGACCTGAGCCCGCCATCCACACCGAGCCCATGTGCCCATTTGGAGTGAAATCGAAGACGCTGGTCTGTGCCAGTGTCGTCGCCGAGTAGCCGATGACCCAGCCCGTGTACAGTCCGATGTCGCAGTGCGAGGTCCAACTCGTATAGACCACTCCGTTCAACAGGAGAAGGCCGGCCCGTTCTTCGTATTGCTTGGGGTCGAAGACGACACTCGTGCCGTTGCTGTTATCGCCAGTGCCAGGAAAGACGGCCTGAATATCGATCGGTCCGCCGAACTTCTCCGCGCCGGTAGTGAGATCCAGCGCATGGAGGCGATGGAAGTAAGTGCTGGACGCGTCTTTCGACATGGCCACGACATAGATCGCGCCGTTGCTCCGTGAAATAACCGGGGTTGAGGTGATCCCGATCTCGGGAGTCACCTGGCCGCAATTCCGACCATCGGACGTGGTCTCACCGGCCTTCAGCATGGAGACCTCCCACAACTGCGCGCCCGTGTCCGCATCGAAAGCATATACGCTGTCGTGCTCCGTGACCACGTACAACGTGTTGTGGGTTCCCTGGCCGGGGAAGGTCACGGCCGCGAGGTAAAGGGGCTCGGCATCGACCTTGCCGTCGACAGATATCACAAACACCTTACCGAAGCCATTGACATTCACATTGGCGGGCGTCAAAATCGTTTCGCTTAGGTTCTGACCTGTTCGGGCGTTGTCGTTGTGGTAGGTCGTGACGTCCACGGCCAACGCGGACGCCGCCACCAAGAGCGGCACGATTGGCAATAACTGCTTCAACATTTGCCCTCCAGCGTGTGCGGCTCAAAGTTCGCAGTTGCTTTATCCGAACCGCCGAAACCATTTGATCGTAGAAATCGTTCCGCGACGGTATCGTTTATAACGTCAACAACCGGCCCCGTGTTCGTTCGGACAGTGTGACCTGTCGCTGTCGGAAGTTTCTTCTATGTAAAACCTACCGAATCGTCTATCCACTGTCGGCGACCGTCCGGATTGATTTCATCGTTTCGTATTTCCAATTACCGAAGGCGCCTCTTATTAGACCGAATGCTCAGACTCAAGCCGGGAAAACACTGGCAATCGGCGTGCGGAGCGGACATGCACAAGAACGAGTCGCTCTCGGGTAATAGAGGACTAGACAATGAAGAGCAAGATGCTCACTCCAGCGGTGCTGTTCGTTTGCTCGTTGGTCACCCCGGTTGCGTTGGCCCAGTTCGGCGGTGTAATTCAGGGCACTGTTAAAGACCCCTCCGGGGCAGTTATTCCCACGGCCAAGATAACCCTGATTCAGAACGAGACTCAGCGCAGACAGGAGAGTATATCGAGCGCGGAAGGGTTTTATCGCTTCGGCGGCCTCTCCCCAGGGAACTACACGGTGGAAGCCTCCGCCAGGGGGATGCAGCGAATCAGGGTAGAGAACATCCGGCTGGCCGGCGAAGCAACACAGGGCGTCGATGTCACCCTCCAACCCGGTGAAGTGTCGGAAACTGTGACAGTTCATGGCGAAAACGTTCCTGTCCTAAATACCGAGACTGGCAACGTGACGGCCGAGCTCAATGCGCAAGCTATCAACACGCTTCCGCAAATCGGTCGCGATCCCTACGAGTTGCTCCGCCTCGCGCCGGGGGTCTTCGGTGACGCCGCGCGGTCCGGAAGCGGCGGTTCGCTGGCCCTTCCCAATGCCAGCGGACCAGGCGGTTCGAATAGCTCGCTGTTTCAAACCGAGAATCAGATGCCCGTAGTGGCCACCGGCCAGCGGACCTCACAAAACAATTATGAAGTAGATGGAGTGAGCGTCAACAGTCTGGAGTGGGGTGGCGCCGCGGTGCTGACGCCCAACCAGGAGTCCGTCAAGTCCGTGCAGGTCGCGTCGGCGGACTATTCGGGCGAGGCGGGGCGCAGTTCCGGCGCGCAGATCCGCGTGGTGTCGCAGAACGGCACCGACCAGTTCCATGGCAGCGGCGTATTCAAGTACAACGATCCGGTCTTCAATGCGTACAACAAGTTTGGTGGGCCGGATGCCGCACCGCCGGTACGCGTGAACCAGTATCTGCGCCAGTTCGCGGGCAGCGTGGGCGGGCCCATCAGGCGCAACAAACTATTCTTCTTCTTCTCTTGCGAGGGACTGCGCCAGAACACTACCAACTACGAAACCACGTGGGTGGCAACTCCACAATTCGAGCAACAGGTGATCGCAGCGCGCCCAGGCAGCATCATCGCCCAGGTTCTGAGTAATCCGACCGTCCAGCCTCGCATAACCGCCTACATTCCCACGCCGTGTCCCGGAGCATTTGCGCCAGGGACCTGCCAGCAGGTTTCGGGCGGCCTGAATATCGGCTCTCTCACAGGTACGCGCGGGCAATACGTAGACTTTGCGGCCGACCCGACCGGCGCGGGTCTGGGCAGCACGCCGGACGTTGCGTTCGCTCAGGTCCGGCTGCCCGGGAGCACCAGCGGCAATCAGTACAACGGACGCTTGGATTTCGTTCCCACGTCGAAAGACTCCATCGCGGTAAGCATGTATTTCACCAGGCTCAGGCAGCTCTCTGCCGACGCCAGCAACGGCGGGGAACCAATCGGCGACCTGCCATTCCACCCGCTGAACTCGGCGGCGACCCTGACGTACAACCGGACCCTCAGTCCAACCACTCTCAACGAAGCCCGCTTCAATTTCACACGGTTCGCCGATAACGGTGTGGCTGATGCTGCCAACGTAAACTTCGGCATTCCGCGCATTGAGGTCGAGGGGCTGGCCTTGCCGTCACGCCTGGAGTTCGGCGCGCCCCAAGCCAATACAACGCCGAGCCTGCTGGTCCAAAACCAGTTCGAGATCCGCGACACTATCAGCAAGGTGGTGGGTGCGCATACCATCAAAGCCGGAATGGAAGTACGCTGGGAGCAGGATAACAATAGCCTGGTGGGCGGGGCGCGCCCTGACTACTCCTTTCAAGGCCTGTTCAACCTTGCCAACGACACGCCGGTTTACGAAGCTATTAACGCGAATCCTTCAACCGGTGCGCCCTCCGGCGCGCAGCGCTATTTCCGGACGCAGACTTATAGTGCGTTCGTGCAGGATCAGTGGAAGGCAAAGCCCAATCTGACCCTCACGCTGGGTTTGCGCTGGGAATACTTCAGCCCGCTTACCGAGAAGCGCGGTCAATTGAGCAACCTGTTCTTCAATAATCCTTACACGCTGGCGGATGCGACGGTGCAACCCGTAAATGAGCTTTACGCGCCGAACCGCCGGAACTTCGCGCCTCGTTTCGGGTTCGCCTATAACCCTGGACGCGCAAAAAATTTAGTGATGCGCGGCGGCTTTGGCATGTATTATCAGCGCGTGCCCGACGTGCTGTTTACTAACAACGATACGAACCCGCCATTCTTTGCCAGTTTCGGCATCTGTTGCGGCAACGTGCAGTCGCCGTTCGATGGCAATAAGATTCTCTACACGCTGGGAAACACGAATTCAATTTACAGCTATCCGATCAACCCGGCGTTGGCTGTAGGCATCGATCCCACCACGGGGGGCGTGGTCGGCAGTACGGTGCAGATCTGGGGCGCGGAGCACAAGTTCCCGACTCCATATGCGTATGTCTACTCGCTGAATCTGGAATACCGTCTGCCTTGGCAACTCGTGGCTTCGGTCGGGTACCAGGGAAGCGTCGACCATCATCTGATTCGTATCGTCAACGAAAATTTTCTATATCCAAACGCCCTGGCATTCGGCCCTGTCTATTTCCCGCAGCCGGATGGCAACTCAAACTATAACTCGCTCAATGTGAGCCTGACACGTACCTTTGCGAATGGCATTGGCTTGCAAGCCAACTATCGCTGGTCCAAGAGTATCGATACTCTTTCGAACGAGGGACCGGGAGCAGGGTCTAACCAGACCTACCCTCAGAATCAGGCGACCGAACGCGGACCTTCCGACTTCGATACACCACATTACCTGACTCTCGCCGGACAATACGAACTACCCTGGTACAAAAACCGCGATACGGGCTGGAAAGCGCAGGTCCTCGGCGGGTGGAAGATCGCGCCAATCATTACTTATCACACCGGCTTTCCCTACACCGTGAAAATTGGTCAGTCGGTCAGTACTCCGGGGGGCCCATCGCTTGGGCCGATCCGCCCCACTTTGTATTACGACAACGCGGTGTATAACTCGTCTAACTCGGCGCTGATTAATGGAACCAATTGGCCCGGTGGCGGAATGGAGTACTTCAATATCACGGCCAATGGTCCCCCCGGTATCGGCCGCAACACCTTTCGCGGACCGCGCTATTTTGGCACCGATCTTGCCGTGAGCAAGTTGATCCGGCTACCCGAGAACTGGCATTTGGGCAATGCCGCCACTGTCGATCTAAGGGGAAATATTTACAACCTGTTCAACACACTTAACCTGACCCCATTTGGTTTCTATGATCCCGGGGTCTTCGCCGACAGCAGTCAGTTTGGACGCACCACTCAACCTGCGTTGGCCGGGAGGGTGGTCGAGTTCCAGGCGCGGCTCAGTTTTTGAGTTCATTCGATGCTCGTGAACAGTTATCCTCCCTAACCGGGATCGCCCCGCAAACGTCGAAGGTCCATGCACGACCTCCGCTACGCCGCCCGCGTACTCTTCCGTGCTCCCGCATTCACCGCCCTCGCGGCCACCGTGCTGGCGCTCGGCATCGGCGCCAACTCCGCCATCTTCTCCGTAGTAGACGCCGCGCTCCTCCGCCCCCTCCCCTACAACCAGCCGGACCGCCTCGTCATGTTGTGGGAACACGCGCCCGGGTACCTCCACAACCGCACGTCGCCCCTCAACTTCCTCGACTGGCATGACCACAACGCCGTGTTCGCCGCCATGGCCGCCGTCTCCGGCGGCAGCCGCACCCTTCAGACCGCCAGCGGCGCGGAACGCATTCCAGGCCAGTCGGTCACGCAGGAATTCTTCTCCCTCCTGCGCATTCCTCTCCTCGCCGGCCGAGCCTTCGACCCCGATGACGACCGCACCCGCGCCGACGTCGTCGTCATCGGCGAGCGCCTGTGGCACACGCGTTTCTCCGGCGATCCGGCGATTGTCGGCAGAACCATCCCGCTCGACGGCAAGCCGTTCACCGTAATCGGCGTCGCGCCCGCCCGCTTCCAGATTCTCTACGAGAGCGATCTCTGGACCCTCATGACGCCCAAGCGCACTCCCGAACAGCGCCGCATCCACTACCTGCAGGTACTCGGCCGCCTCAAGCCGGGCGTGACCATCGACCAGGCGCGGTCCGCCATGGCCGTGATCGCCGCGCAGATCGCGCAGATCTCACCCACCACGAATAAGGATTGGAGTGTCACCATCGATCCCCTCCGTGAATCCATCGTCGGCGCCGAACTGCGAAGCACCAGCCTGGTGCTCGCCGGCGTCGTACTCTTCATCCTGTTGATGGCGTGCACCAACGTGGCCAGCCTGATGCTGGCGCGGGGCGCAGCGCGGGCGCGCGAAATGGCCGTGCGTGCCGCGCTTGGAGCAGGCGGAAACAGGCTCGCAAGACAGGTGCTCACCGAGAGCCTCCTGTTATCTGCGATTGGCGGTGCGGGCGGGCTCGGCCTGGCGTGGATTCTGATTCGCATAGCGCCGCGCCTCATCCCGGAGGGCGGGCTGCCCGCGGGCCTCGTGCTCTCGCTCGACCTGCGCGTCGTGGCCTTCACCGCTATCGTCAGCCTCGCTACCGGCCTGTTGTTCGCGCTCGCCCCCGTGTGGCAGTTGTCGAAACGCTCGCTCGCCGGCACCATGTCCGGAGGCGGACGCGCAGTCGCCCTCGGTAACACGAAACTGCTGGCCGCCCTCGCCATGGCGGAAATCGCCATCGCCGTCATGGTGGTCTCCGGCGCCGGCCTCTTCCTTCGCACGCTCGAGCGCCTCAGCCAGGTGGACCCCGGATTCCACGCCGGCCGCGTCCTCACCATGCGAGTCTCGCTCCCCCTGAGCCGTTACCCTACAACCGCCCATATGCTGGCCTTCTACCAGGCCGCACAAACCGAAATCGAGAGCCTGCCCGGAGTGCGCTCCGCCTCGTTCGGCGGCAGCCTGCCGCTCACTGGCTTCGACATCGGACAGGGAGTCCAGATCGTCGGACAGCCGGAAACCGAAGAGGGCCGTTCGCGGCGCGCGCATTATCAGATGGTGGGCGCGCGCTATTTCGAAACTCTCGGCATTCCGCTGCAGGCCGGTCGCGCATTCTCAACGCACGATGATGGCGTGTCGCCGCAGGTGGCCATCGTCAACCAGGAATTCGTACATCGATACCTCAACGGCCAACCCGCCGTGGGCACTCGCATCCGCGTGTCTGCCATGGAACCCGCCGGGCCACGCCTTGTCGAGCGGGAAATTGTCGGCGTAGTGGGGCAGGTAAAGGTGGATGGCCTCGGCGAGACGGAAAATACCATCGAAGTCTACGTGCCCCTCACGCAGAACGCCTGGGACAACGCATCTATCGCCGTGCGCGCGTCAGGCGACCCGCTGGCCTTGACTGCCGCCGTGAAAGCCGTGATCGCCAAATTCGACAAGCAACTCGCCGTCACCAACATTCGCACCATGGAAGAGATCGCCGCCGAATCCGTGGCCCGTCCCAGATTCCGCGCGCGCCTGGTCGGCGGTTTCGCAGCCCTGGCGCTGCTGCTCTCCGCCGTCGGTATCTTCGGCGTGCTGGCGTTCTCCGTAGGCCGGCGCAAGCGCGAGTTCGGCATCCGCATGGCCCTGGGCGCGCAGGTCGCCGACGTCCTCTCCCTGGTCCTCGCGGGTGGTGTCAGGATCGCCGCGGCCGGAGTCGTCGCCGGCCTCGTAGGTGCGGCAGTACTCGCGCGCAGTCTGGCCGCCCTGCTCTTTGGTATCGATCCCCTCGACGGAGTGACCTTCGGTGCCGCAGCGGCGCTCTTGGCCGTGGTGGCCCTAGCCGCGGCATCGATCCCAGCATGGCACGCCGCGCGAGTAGACCCGGCCATCGCCCTGCGAGACGAGTGACGCCAACATAAAATATTTTCTTCGACCGCCAAACTGCTCTCCGGCCAAGTCTTACACCGGTTCGCGCTTCCCCCCGCCCCCGAACTCGCCCCACCAGTTCTGTAACATGGAATGGTAGGGCGGACCCCCTGGTCCGCGCGGGTCCCCCTGGACCCGCCGGCGGGACAAGTTTGTCCCGCCCGTTGCACTTCTACAGACACTAACTTATTGATTCTAAACGAATCCGAACCCGGCAGGCGGGACCAATGTCCCGCTTAGCCCATTTTTAGCCCCTAACTGGACACCGCCCGCTCACCTCGCTATCGTGAGGCCATGGTCTCGGCCCCCGGGCGTGTCAATCTAATCGGCGAACATATCGACTATCACAGTCTCCCCGTGCTTCCCATGGCACTGCGACGCTCCATCCGCGTTGACTTCCAACCGCGCGACGATTCCCGCATCTCCGCCACCAGCGAAGCCTACGGACATCGCGAATTTACCTGGACGCCTGCCCTCACGCCCGTCGCGCGCGGAGATTGGGAGA
>CAWDWK010000065.1:0-46733 GCA_963805775.1 uncultured Solibacteraceae bacterium
GGCGCATCCGGCCGGTCAGAAGGAATGTACCAGTTGCCACATGCCGGCCAGGCCCGCAAACAACATCGCGCACCTGGCAGTGACCGATCATCGGATCCAGCTTCCTAACGCAGCGAACAGCTCCCCTGGTTCGAACGCTGCGAACACCGTCGTCGCGTGGCGCGAGCCTCCGGCAGAGTATCGCCGGCGCGATCTGGCACTTGCCCAATTGCAAATCGCTTCCAACAAAAAACTGCCGGGGATGATCCGCGCCAGCGTCAAAATGCTCGAAGAACTGCCGGAGGCCCAACAGAATAGCGATCCCGACGTCCTCTCGAGCCTCGAGGTTGCCTTTCTCGAGAGCAGTCCTCCGGCTCAGGCCGTCGCACTCAGTCGTTGGGCGGTGGAGTCAATGCCGAATAGCGCGACTTTTGCGTTGAACTACGGCCTGGCCCTTAAACGTGCAGGCGATCTGAAGCAAGCCGAACACGAGCTGCTTCGTTCGATCGAGCTGGATCCTTCGCTCACGCGATCCTATGCCGAACTCGCCGTACTCTATGACGGTGAAGGACGGCAGCAGGAATCGATGGCCATCGTCAACCGGTTCCTTAAGTGGAACCCCCAAACCATACAGTTCCGGCTGGCGAGCCACCCATAGTAAGTCGTGTGCGCGCAGCCAAATCGAGCCCCTCGACGAGGCGTTTATGCTCTTAACGCGGAGGCTAGTTTCTCGGACGCCAGTTGAATGGCGGCCTTGCAGGCGGGCGTACCCGCCAAAGCGTTCAACATGGCAAAGTCGTGATGCGTAGCAAGGACGCGCACGGCGGTCACATCGACGCCTGCCTCTATGAGCTTCCTTGCGTATGCCTCGCCTTCGTCGCGCAAGACGTCGTTTTCGTCGACTATCACAAGCGCCGGCGGCAAGCCCTTCAACTGCTCCTTCGTTGCTGACAACGGAGACGCAGTGGTTTTCTTGCGATCCTCTTTCTTCGGAGCGTAAGCATTCCAGAACCATTCCATAGCCGGCTTGGTAAGCCATGGACCGTTAGCGAACTCACTGTAGGAGGCAGTATTCATTCCGGCGTCTGTCACGGGATAAAGCAACACCTGGTAACGAATCGGCGGGCCCTTCCGCTCTTTCGCGAGTTGTGTCACCACGGCGACCATGTTGCCGCCAACGCTGTCACCGGCCACAGCGAGCCGGTTCGTGTCGAGTCCGAATTCTGCACCGTGCTCGGCGATATATTTGGTCGCGGCATAGTCCTGCTCAATCGGTACCGGAAACTGCGCCTCGGGAGAGGGCGTGTAGTTCACAAAAACAAAGGCGGCCTGAGCTCCGTTGGTCAGATCGCGCAGCAGTCTGTCATGCGTATCTTTGCTGCCCAGGACCCAACCGCCGCCGTGGAAGTACATGACCGTTGGGAGATGGCCCTTCGAATGTGGCGGACGGAATATGCGAACCGGTATCTCTCCCGTAGGACCAACCGGCAACACCTTGTCTTCAATGTCTGCTGGTAATTTGGTGACTTGTTTGGCCTGCACATCTTCGAGCACCTTGCGTGCGTCCTTGTAGGAAAGCTCATAGATGGGCTTCCCTTTTTGTGCGGCCAGGGAATCGACAAAGGCTTGTGTCGTTGGTTCCAGGATTATCTTTTCTGCGACGGTCATGACCTTCTCCTTCAAGCTCACGCGACGAAATGGGCGATTACTCCGCCGCTTTCGAGCGAACCGGCGTCACCTCGACCACCAGGTGCTTCGTGACCGGCTGTTCGCTCTGGGTGCTGTAGTCGGCGATCCCGCAGAGGACGTTCAACTCCGGCATGTAGCCGGCCGTGCAACCCCGCGGGATCTCGTAGCGGACGGCCCGGTAGCCATAGACGTTCCGCTGTGTCCCGTCTCGCGAGTAGCTTGTGATGTCGACGAGATCGAACTCTTCGAGCGCGCGGTCGCGCATGTCGTCGTCGTTCATGAATACGACCGTGCGCAGACCCTTGAGGCCCCGGTAACGGTCGTTGTTCGAATAGATCGTAGTGTTGAACTGGTCGTGCGACCGGATCGTGGTCAGCAGGAGCCGGCCCTCGCCCGGGTCGGCGCCGGCGGGCAGGGGAGCCGTTGAGAACCCGGCGCGGCCCGACGGTGTCTTGAAGATGCGTTCCCGCGCCGGCTGCGCGATGCGGAAACCGTGCGGGTAGCGGGCGCGGCGGTTGACATCCTCGAAACCCTCGAGTACGCGCGCCATCGAGTCGCGGATGGTGTCGTAGTTATCGACGTAGTTCTGCCATGGCGTTTTGCTTTGCGGCAGGGTGGCCTGGGCCAGTCCGGCCAGGATCGCGCACTCAGACCGCTGGTGGGGAGAGCCGGGCTCCTTCATGCCATAGGAGATGTGCACCATGGCCATCGAATCTTCGACAGTTACGCCTTGCTCGCCGCTCGCCTGACGGTCCTTGTCGGTGCGAGCGAGGCAGGGAAGGATCAGTGCCCGCTTGCCGTGCACGACGTGGCTGCGGTTGAGCTTCGTGCTTACCTGCACGGTGAGATCACATTTCCGCAGCGCCTCGGCGGTGTAGGGAAGGTCCGGCGCCGCGAGCGCGAAGTTGCCGCCGAGCGCGACGAAGACCTTTATCCCGCCGCTGTGCATGGCCTCGATCGTATCGACCGTGCCCATGCCATGCTCGCGCGGCGGGTCGATTCCGCAAACCGCGGCGAGGCGGTCGAGAAAGGCCGCGTCAGGACGATGGTCGATGCCGCAGGTCCGGTTGCCCTGCACGTTGCTGTGGCCGCGGATCGGGCACGGCCCGGCGCCCTCGATGCCGATGTTGGCACGCAGCAGCAGCACGTTGACGATCTCGCGCACGGTATCGACGCCTTGCTCGTGCTGCGTGAGGCCGAGGCACCAGGCGATGATCACCCTCTTCGCCGCTATATATGTGTCAGCGAGTTTCCGGATGTCGAACTCGGAAACGCCGGAGCCCTGGACCAAGTCGGACCAGGGGGTGGACTCGACGATCGCCCGGTACTCATTAAACCCGTGAGTGTAGTGTTCGATGAAGTCCCGGTCGAGCACGGCCGGATTCTTCTCCGCCGCCTCGAAGACGGCTTTGGCGACGCCGCGCAGCAGTGCCATGTCACCACCGATCCGCACCTGCACGTTCATGGTCCCGATTTTGGTGGTGTGGAACGTGGCCATATCGACGAGCTCGTGCGGGACGATGGTTCGCCGGGAAGCTGCTTCGAGCAGCGGGTTGATGTGGATGAGCTGCGCGCCGCGCCGCTCGGCTTCGGCGAGCCAGGTGAGCATGCGCGGAGCATTCGTGGCGGCGTTGTCGCCCATTAGCCAGATTGCGTCGGCAACTGTCCAGTCGCGCAGGTCCACGGTGCCTTTTCCGGTTCCGATCGCCGCGGTGAGCGCGCGGCCACTCGCCTCGTGGCACATGTTCGAGCAATCCGGCAGATTGTTCGTGCCGAATTCGCGGACCCAAAGCTGGTAGAGGAAGGTCGCCTCATTGCTCAGCCGGCCGGACGTGTAGAACGACGCCTGGTGCGGGCTGGCGAGAGCCCGGAGTGTGTTGCCGGCGAGCGCGAACGCATCCTCCCAGGAGACCGGCTCGTACTTGTCGGTCTCGGGGTTATAGCTCATCGGCTCGGCGAGGCGTCCAACCGCCTCCAGGTCGTAGTCGCTCCATCCGGCCAGCTCACTGACCGTGTGGAGGGCGAAAAACTCGCGGTTGGCCTTCGGGGCAGCGAGCTCCCAAGTGACGTGCTTGATGCCATTTTCACAGATATCGAGGTGCAGACCGTCGGGATCGTCCGGCCAGGCGCAACCCGGACAGTCAAAGCCGCCATTCTCATGGTTCATCACGAAGATTGCCCGGGCGCCCTCGATCGGCTCCCCCGCGCGTTCGAGCACACGGGCGACGCTGCTCGCCGCACCCCACCCCGCGGCAGGATGATCGTACTCATGTCGCGAGTAATCGTCGTCCGGCGCCGGGCCGCGACCAAGCGCCGGCTCGCCCGGCATTGCGCCGAGCATCCGCCGTTCCGCGTCGTGTTTGTCGTCGGGTAGAGAAGCCAAAGCTCCTCCTCTCTTGTCGCGCGAATTGTCGGTCATTTCGCCTCCATTTTCTCGGGTGGACCCAACGCTACAGCCGCTTCAGCCGTGAGAAGCAGGAATGTAAAGGTCTCTTGCAGGTACAGTCGCACAGTGTCGTCGGTGTGGCTCAAATAGCCGATGGAGAGGTCCTGTCCGATGTGCAGGTCGAAATCGCCGCCACGCGTCGTCAACACAAAGGCGCCTTCGATGGCAGGCGCCCAGACGATCTTGTCGTCGACCAGACGCTTGACGTGCTCCAGCACGGGATAACCCTGATCGCTGGTTTCGGCGAGCGCAGTATAAGCTGCGGCTCCAAGCAGAACCGAATAGGGCCCATTGACGCCGACGAGCCTCAACTGGCTCAAGGCTTGGGCGATGACATCCGGATACTCGCGAACAGCTGCGGGGAGACGCATCTTGGGATTGCTGGTTCCCGGACGAATTCCCACAATACCGGCCGCGGCATAGCCTTCGAACACCGCGCTATCCTCCGCCAGGGCGATCTGCCGTGCCGCGTCTTTCACCGGCTGCCAATCCGAGTCATTCGCGCCACGTTCGACGTCGTCGATCGCCTTGCGATCCAGTTCAAACGGAACACGAAGCTCGAGCAGCGCCTTCACTTCGCGCTGTCGAGCCAGAACGCCCTCCCTCGGAGGGGCGATCGGACCTAAGTGGCCCGTACCGACTGCGGAAAGGGCAGCGCCTGCCGGCCCCTGCACATCGACCACGCGCCGCCCGGCGAGGTGGCGTTTGAACGTGCGCGCGGTTTCCTCTTCGATCTGAGCCCAAGCTGCATCGGAAATCGGAGCAAGGTCGCGGTGCAGGTTGTTCATGGGGAATTTTCTCCTTTGAGTGAACCAATCCCCAGCGAACCCTCGGTTTGCCGCGGGGAGGATATGGACGATGCAACGTTCGCCGCGACGGGACGCGCCGCGACCTCCGGTTCGTCATCTGCCTGTGCTTCCAGAAAATCCGCGGACGGAGCGAAGAATAGATTGCCAGTGACGGCACGGCTGAAGTCCAGGAGGCGGTCGTAGTTGCCTGGCGGCCGGCCCAAGAACATGTTCTCGAGCATCTGTTCGATCGTACGGGGCGAACGGCTGTAGCCGATGAAATAAGTGCCAAACTCACCCTGCCCAACCCGGCCGAAGGGCATGTTGTCGCGCAGGATCTTGACCTCTTTTCCATCCTCAGTGATCGTGGTGAGGGCGTTGTGCGCCGAGGTTGGCTTGACGGAATCGTCCAATTCAATATTTGATAGTTTCCTGCGGCCGATAATGGCTTCCTGCTGCTCGATCGAAAGCGCATCCCATGCGTCCAGATCGTGAAGATATTTCTGCACGATGACGTAGCTGCCACTTGCGAATGCAGTATCTTCCGCGGCGACCAGCACGGCGTCCCCTTGCGGGTTCTCCGTGCCATCGACGAATCCGATGAGATCGCGGTTGTCGAAATAGCGAAATCCGTGGACCTCATCCGCGGGCTCAACGGCGGGGCCGATACGGTTCATGATCTGCGTCGCGAGTTCAAAGCACAAGTCCATGCGCCTCGCTCGGACATGGAACAGGATGTCGCCCGGCGTGGAAACCGCATGGCGTGGGCCGTCACGAATTTCACGGAACACGTGCAGTTCGGCCGGCCGAGGCGATCCAAATAGTTGGTCCCACGCTTCAGACCCGAACGCCATCACACAGGAGAGGTCTCCGTCGGTGTCACGAGATCCCACCGTCCGCAAGAGTGCAGCGAAGTCTCCACAGAGTGACCGGATCGTGGAGCGATGAATCGCGCCGGGCTTTAGCTTCACGACGAGGAAGATCGCGGCGCGGGTGAGTGCCGTGGCCACCGGCTGCGGACGCGGCCGGTGCGGTGCTTCTATCCCGCCGATTCCATCTGATCCCATTGAAATGCCTGTCACGAACACCGGCATATAAGGCGGGCGGCCCCGTCTGTCCGGCGGTTCACCCATGTCCTGTTCTGGAGCAGACCCATCGTTCGCAGTCACGATGCAATTTTTTTCATTGGATTCGAGCGGGCTGATAAGGACGGGCTCACCGGATAGATCCTCACCTGTTGTTGATCGCCGGCGCGTTGGCGAGTAAGCTGGTGGGAGGCTTCGGCGTTGTGGTCTACAGGCTCATCATGAGCTATCGTCAAATATCGTAACGCTGTGAAGATCTGGCAGCCATTTTGCCCCTCGGTGCCCGGTCGAGGGCCGGATTGCCGCTGCGGATATTTGATGAAACCGGTTTTATTTCAGGTCACTGGCCTCTCAAAGCGATTCGGTAGGATCTGCGCGCTGTCGGATGTCGGCTTTCAGGTGCGGGCAGGCGAGGTGCTCGGACTAATCGGACCGAACGGCGCGGGGAAATCGACTCTGTTCGAATGTCTCGCCGGAGTATTGCCGTCGGATAGTGGCGCAATGCTAGTTGACGGGCGGCCGGTCGCAGCCCGCGACCGCCGTACGCACTTGTTCTATATCCCCGACGCAATAGCGCCATGGCCCCAACAGTCCTTGCAATGGGCTCTGGATTTCACGATCGGCTTTCTCGGAGGCCGGCCGGGCCTTCGCGATGAGGTGATCGAGCAACTCGATCTCCGCCCGTTACTGCACCAACCACTCGGCACTCTTTCGAAGGGCCAGCGGAAGCGCGCACTTCTCGGCATAGGCCTGCTGACAGCGCAGCCGGCGCTGTTGATCGATGAGCCCTTCGAGGGGCTCGACTTGCGGCAGGCGCGGGAGATTGCCGCCGCTTTGCGAGCGCACGCGGCCCTCGGGCGGACGCTCTTCCTGTCCATTCATCAGATCAGCGACGCCGGGCGCTTCTGCGACCGATTCGTGCTGCTGAGCGACGGCCGTGTGTGCGGCGAAGGTACGGTTCCGGAACTCGCCGCGCTGGCTTCGGCCCACAAGGGATCGAAACCGCACGAAGACCTTGAAGAGGTGTTTCTTGCGCTCACGTAGATCCGCCTTCCTTTGGCTTCTGGACAAGGAGTGGCGCGAATTGCTTGTGTCAAAGTCCTGGTGGGTGATGCTCATTGCCATGGGGCCGCTTGTGGGGATGTCTTTTATCAGCGCCGTGCGGACTTACTCGGAGGTGAGCGGGTTGAATGGAACGTCTGCAGGCGTGGGCGAGGCCTTATCGCCCTTGACCGGGATTTGGGCACCCACCTTCAGCGCCTGCGAACTGGCCGCTGTTTTCTTCTTGCCATTCGTCACGATTCGCCTGGTGGCCGGCGATCGGCAGAGTGGCGCCCTCAAACTGGAACTCCAACAAGGGATGTCCGCCTTTTCCCGTATCACGGCCAAGGCGCTTGTTTTGCTGGCCGGCTGGATGGTCGCAATGCTGCCGCCACTGAGCGCCATCCTATTATGGGCGAGCTACGGAGGCGGTATACACACTCCGGAATTACTCACCTTGACCGCTGGCCACGTGCTCAATGCAGGTTTGACGATCGGACTCGCTTCGGCTACGGCGTCGCTTACCGAGCACCCTTCAACCGCCGCGATCCTGACACTCAGCGTCACGGTCGGCACATGGATCGTCAGTTTCTTCGGGGCGATTCAGGGAGGGTGGTGGGAGCGCGTCGCCGGATATACTCCCGCCGCCATGGTCGCGGAATTCCAGCATGGCTTGTTGCGCCTCGACACCACTTTCATAGCCCTGGTGCTGACCCTGATGGGCCTCGTCATCACCGCCATCTGGACGCAACTTGGCCTCCACATCAGCCGCCGGACATTCGAATCGCTCGGCGTCGGCGTGCTCGCAGCCGTCAGTATTTTCGCCTGTACCTTCCTCAATGTCAGTTGGGACACTTCGGAAAGCCGGAGCAACTCCTTCTCCGAAGCGGACGAACACGCGCTCCGGCAAATCCACGCGGCACTCCGCATTGAGGCACACCTGGCCCCGGAGGATCCACGGCGAATTGACTTGGAGCATCATGCGCTTTCGAAGCTGCGGCGTCTCATGCCGAAACTCGAGGTCGAGTATATATCCGGCACCTCAATCGGCCTTTTCGAACAAACCAGACCCGGATACGGTGAGATCTGGTTCGATTTGAGCGGCCGCCGAACGATGAGCCGCGTGACGACGGCGGAGGGCGTGCTCGAGGCAATCTACTCGATCGCCGGCGTCCCGCCGCCGGCGGAAACCGACGAGTCGATTTTTCGCGGCAATCCGCTCGCCGTTCCGCCCAAAGGCGCCGGCACAATGTTCTATGCTCTCTGGCCAGTCCTGTTCCTGGTCAGTGGCATACTGGTGCAAAGGAGATTCCAATGAAGGGTGTCGCAAGAGGTGGGTCCGCGCTATGTATCGCAGTTCTTCTGGCCGCAACGGCCGGCGCGGCCGACATCAAAGTCGATCTGAAGAACGAACAGGTGGGTAAGTCACCGACCGTCTTCGAGCCAATCGTCGGAACATGGGTAGTGGCACAGGACGGCGACGACAAAGTCATTATGATCGACGGCCGGCCGTGGGTGGCGAGCAAGGACAATCCAACGAAGTTGCTGCTGCAAACCGCGCGCAAGTTGTATGGCACGTCAAATGAAGAATTGATGGACAACGCGAAGCAGTTCGCGTATTATCCGGTGGCAGTGCTCAACAGCCTACCCAATTTCTCTAACGGCACCATCAGCATGAAGTTCAAGACCGTCGCTGGCGATTCGGATCGCTGTTCCGGAATCCTCTTCAATGTGAAGCCGAATGGAGACTGGTTGGCCGTCCGCTACAACGACACGGAGAACAACGTCGCACTCTGGGAATTCCATAACGGCATCAGGCGGAACATGAAGTTCAGCGACCGCGCCAAACCGTTCCCGCTGGACCGCAGCGCATGGCATGAGTTGAAGCTGACGGTTGACGGAGCCAGCCTGAAGGCATGGCTCGACGGCGCATTGGCGCTGGAGTATACGCTCGGCTCCGAGCCGCAGGCCGGGCGGAAAGGGCCGCCCAATCCAGACTTGTTCCCGGCGAATAATGCCGTGCTCCGTCCACCCGTGGCCGGCAAGGTTGGGCTCTGGTCGAAGACCGACAGCACCAGCTACTTCAAGGATTACGTCGTGAGCCTTCAGCAGTAGAGTTGGGCAGAAGCGGTGGCCAAACCGCGCTGGGCTTAACGGAGATAGGCGGTAACCTGCAGCCCCTCCACTTCGCCTTAACACAATTCACCGGTAGAACCTGACCTGAAGGAGCGTTTGTGCGTATGATGAACTCTATGAAATTCGCGGGCAGAATGGCCTTAACTGTGCCGCTTCTCTTCTCATCCCTGGCGCTTCAGCCTCAGGCTTCCGCTCAAGGCCGCCAGGCGGCCACACCAGCGCCCGCAGCGCAACCCCCAGCCGCAGTCCCAGGTGGCCGTGGCGGCCGAGGTGGCGTGCCCGGTCCTGGTCCGGCGATCGGCGGTGAAATCGATGAAACGCCGGTGGTCACGCATCACAGCGTGACCGTGCAGGGCAAGACCCTCAACTACACCGCGACAGTGGCGCAGATGCCGCTGAAGGATGCCGCTGGCGAAACCGAAGCGCATATCTTTTATATGGCGTATACGCTTGACGGCGTGACCGACACGACCAAGCGCCCGGTCACTTTCTGCTTCAACGGGGGACCAGGGTCGGCGTCGATGTGGGTACATATGGGTGGGATGGGGCCGCGCAGCCCCAAGCTAGAGCCGAACGGCAGCATGCCGCCTCCGCCGTACCAGATGAAGGACAACCAGGATACCTGGCTCGATCAGACGGACCTCGTGTTCATCGATCCCGTGGGCACGGGATACAGTCGTGCCAAGTCAATCGAGGTGGCGCGGCGCATGAATGGCGTGCAGGGCGACATCCAATCGGTGGGCGAATTCATGCGCATGTACATCGCACGCAATAACCGTCAGCTCTCACCGTTGCTAATCGCCGGCGAGAGCTATGGAACGTTTCGCGCGGCGGGTCTGGCTGGCTACCTCATCGATCGCGGCATGGCTTTCAACGGTATCGTGCTGATCGGAACCACGCTCAACCTGGAGACCATCTGGAGCCGCAGCGACGATCTGGTTTACCAGTTGCTGTTGCCGACACAGGCCGCCGATGCCTACTACCACAAGAAGGTAGCGGCCGATTTGCTGCGAAAGGATCTGAAATCGTTTCTCAAGGAAGTGGAAGGCTTTGCGATGAGCGAGTATGCGACCGCGCTCGCCAAGGGCGATGAGATTACTCCCGCCGAGCGTAAGACAGTCATCGACAAGCTGGTGCGGTATACGGGACTTGAAGCGCGCTACCTCGGCGAGACCAATCTGCGCTTCGACGTCTCACACTTCTCTCGCGAGTTGCTGCGTGACAAAGGTCTCACGATCGGACGCTACGATGGGCGGTTGACCGGTCCCTCCGGCATGAATGTCGGCGAGACCAGTGAGTTCGACCCTTCCAGCACGCTGATCACTCCGCCGTTCACGTCTGTGTTCACCAACTACATCCGCGCCGAGTTGGGCTACAAAACCGACATGTTTTACTATCCCAGCGGCGGCGTCCAACCCTGGGATTATGGGGTACAAAACGGCTTCGGGGATACCACCGCCATGCTCCGCAACGCGTTGGTGAAGAATCCGTACATGAAGGTGATGGTGGCCGCGGCCTATTTCGATATGGCGACGCCGTATTATGCCGTGATGTATACGTTCAACCACATGGGACTGAATCCCGAGATGCACAAGCGGATTTCTTTTGACTTCTACCAATCCGGCCACATGCTGTACATCGATAGTGACTCGCACGCCAAGTTGAAGCACGATTTTGCCGAGTTTGTGTCGAGCGCAATTGGCGATACGAAGGCGACTGCGAATTAGGCGTAGGCGCGGGCGTTTAGGAATGCGGCCTGCACTCCGGCGTCTACTGACCTCAAAACGTCGCCTAAAGGCCGCATTTAACCCCCGTACGGCACCACCGACGAGCCAGGTATCCCCGAACGAGTACACAGTTTGGCGGCCGTTGCGTCCATTTTATTTCAAGACATGATTCGACTCAGAGGTCCCACGGCGCTCGACCTATAGCGCCCTATTCCTGTTTGTTCTGCCCAGAAGTGCCTTATTATCAATCCAATTTATTTTGAAGCGGATGACTGCCAAGCCCAGAAGTTTTTTGTCCAGCGTGCTCCGGACGTCGCACTTGGCGGTGAACCCGCTCGCGTACGCCTTTCTAACTGCCGCCGCCATGTCCGGTCTCGTTCTGACGGCAGCCCCGAAGCCTGTCGAAGATGTGTCGAGAGCCACGCTGGACAACGGTCTCCGCGTCGTGATCGTTCGCAGTCCCCTGGCCCCGGTGGTGACCACGGTGGTGAACTACCTGGTGGGATCGAACGAAGCGCCGCAGGGTTTCCCCGGTACGGCCCACGCTTTAGAGCACATGATGTTCCGCGGCAGTCCGGATCTGTCCGCCGATCAGCTAGCCAACATCGCCGCGGCGATGGGGGGCGACTTTAACGCCGAAACGCAGCAATCCGTCACGCGTTATTTCTTCACGGTACCGAAGCAAGACTTGGACGTGGTCCTGCACATCGAATCGATCCGGATGCGCGATCTGCTTGCTACCGACGCCCTTTGGGAGCATGAGCGCGGTGCCATCGAGCAGGAGGTCGCAGGCGACCTTTCCGATCCCGAAGATGTCTTTTACACTAAGCTGCTGTCCACGATGTTCCGTGGAACTCCTTACGAGCATGATGCATTAGGCACGCGGCCCTCATTCGATGCGACTACGGGAGCCATGCTCAAGAAATTCCACGACGACTGGTACGCGCCGAACAACGCGATCCTGGTGATCGCCGGTGATGTCGATCCCGCCGCGACAATCGCCACAGTCAAGGATCTGTTCGGTGCTATTCCCGCTAAGACACTGCCCGCGCGCCCCCCGATTGAACTCGAACCTGTGAAACCCGAGACCTTACGTCTCGCCACAGACCTGCCGTACGGGCTTGCCGTGGCTGCCTTCCGTTGGCCCGGCTCGAACAGTCCCGACTTCGCCGCCGCGCAGGTTCTGGCCGATGTCCTCGGCAGCGAGCGCAGCAGCCTTCGCGAGCTCGTGCCGCGAGGCCAGGCATTGAGCGCCAGTTTCTCGTTTGACAGCTTCCCCGAAGCGAGCCTGGCGTACGCTCAGGTTGCGTTTCCCGCGGGTGGGGATGGCACGGTGCTCCTCCATCAAGTCCAGGGAATTTTTGAGGATATCGCCAAGAACGGAGTTCCGGCAGACTTGGTCAACGCTGCAAAGCGGCACGAGGCCGCTGACGCGGAGTTTAAAAAGAACTCCATATCAGATCTCGCTATGTTTTGGTCGGAGGCCTTGGCGTTGGAAGACCGGCACTGCCCAAGCGACGACATCGAGGCAATTCAGAAGGTCACGGTGGAAGACGTAAACCGTGTTGCGCGCCAGCTGCTGAATCAGCAGGAATCGATATCGGCCATTCTGACGCCTCAGGCCTCGGGTCAGCCGATTTCAACGTCGTCATTCGGCAAACCCGAATCTTTTGCGACCACCGAGAACGCGGCCGCTCCGCTTCCCGCTTGGGCACACAAGGTGAATCAGCTCTCCATACCAGTTTCGAATGTGCATCCGCAAATCACAACACTGTCGAATGGCTTAAAACTGATCGTGCAGCCGGAGACAGTGAGCGACACGGTCAGCGTCTTCGGTCGTGTCCAGAATGATTCTGGTGTGGAGAAATCCAAGGGTAAAGAAGGTGTCAACGAAGTACTGGATGAACTTCTTTCCTATGGCACTGTATCGTTAGATCGGGCCGCGTTTCAAAAAGCGCTGGACGATATCGGGGCCAACGAGTCGGCCGGCGCTAACTTTTCGCTCGAAGTGCTGGCCGGCGATTTTGACCGCGGAGTTGCGCTGTTGGCGGAAAATGAGCTACATCCCGCTCTGCCCGCCGGCGCGTTCAAAATTGTCCAGCGCCAGCTTGCTGAACGTATGGCGGGAGAACTTCAGAGCGCGCCCTACCTTACCGAGCACACTTTGGAATCGGCACTGCTGCCGAAGAACGATCCTGATCTCCGCCACCCGACGTCGAGAAGTGTCTCATCGCTTTCTCTTGCCGATGTCGGCAATTATTACAAACGTACGTTTCAGCCCGACTTTACCACGATAGTTGTCGTTGGCAATATCACGCCGGAACGCGCCCGCGCGGTGATTGAACGTAACTTCGGAAACTGGAAATCTCATGGGCCGAGGCGCCACACTCTTCCGTCGACGGTCTCGACTAACCAGCCATCGAGCATGGAAGTGCCAAATGCCAGCCGCGTGCAGGCTGAAGTCACTCTGGCGGAAACTTTGCCGGTGACCCGGTCCGATCCGGACTACTACACTTTAAACCTCGGAAGCCAAGTGTTAGGTGGAGCATTCTATGCTAGCCGCCTGTCTCGCGATCTTCGCGAGAACAGCGGACTTGTTTACGACGTTTCATCGACGCTCGAAGCGGAGCCGACCCGGGCGTTCTACATCATTAGCTACGGCTGTGACCCTCACAAGGTCTCAAAAGTCCGTGCCATTGTAGAACGTGATTTGAAGGAGATGCAGACTTCCGCGGTGCCGGAAGAAACGCTGAAACAAGCCAAGGTCCTGCTTCTCCAGCAAATCCCCCTTTCAGAGTCCAGTGTCCGCAGCATCGCGGAAGGTTTGATCTCCAGCGCGACGAACGGCCTTCCGCTGGACGAGCCGATAGTGGCTGCAAATATGTACGCCAAGCTCACTCCGCAACAGGTGCAAGCTGCGTTTGCCAAGTGGATTCGACCTCATGACTTCGTCCAGATAATCGAGGGTCCGAATTCAAAGTAAGTGCAATCTTAGCCGCTTAAGCACCTTCTAAGCGCCGGCGATTCCTGCCTCTGCCGGCGCATCACCAGGAAGTTCCCCCACTCAACCGTCACGAATTTCGTGATTTGCCGAAACCCGGCCATCGCAAACCCAATCGACACCTAATTGTCATGAAACCGCCAACAGAGTCTCTTATGCTGGGTTGAACCCAATCTGTCAGCGACGAGGTGAGGTATGAAGCGTTTCACAGTGGCCGCAGCGATATTTGTTAGCCTCTGCGTGGGAGCCTTTACGGCGGTTCAGCGGTCGCGGATGAAACATCCGCACACTGGAGCCGAGATTACTATCCCCGGCAAGGATGGCGCCGGCGTTCTCCTCCCGGACGGGTGGCGCGTCACGCCTGCCGGCAGTCAACTGGAGACCGGCGACATGATTCTGAGCGCCCAGGTCAGCCCGGATGGCAAGACTCTCGCCTTCACGAATTCGGGGTACACTCGCCACCAACTTCATCTGGTCGATTTGGCCACCGAGACGGAGATTGCCACATTTCCCCTCGATAGATCATGGAGCGGTCTGGCCTGGTCGCCCAACGGAAAACGTATCCTGGTCTCCGGCGGGCAGGACAATGTCGCAGCTGACATCTATACCTTCCAGCGTTGGGACGATGGCTCGTGGACGCAACGTCAAAGCCTGCAACTCGAGGGTGCCGAAAAGGCGAAGACGGCGATCTCGAGCATTGTGGCCTCGCCCGATGGCGAGTCGGTTTACGCCCTGAATGACCTGGATGGGCAGCTCTACACGATAGACGGAGCCACCGGAAAGACCGTCTCGCGGCTGAGCCTCGGCGATCATCCGTTCGCTGCCAAGCTCTCGCGCGACGGCAAGCAGCTTTACGTGGCGAACATTGGGGCCGCGGAGATCGTGGCGGTCGATGTCAGCAATCGAAAGGAACCTAAGCTGACCGACCGGCTGCCGGTCGAGCCGCACCCAAACGATCTCGTATTGACCCCGGACAACCGGCTCTTCGTTTCCTGCGGGAATACCAATCACGTGCTCGTCCTCGATCTGAAGGCCAAGGAAAGATTGGAGACAGTGAGCGTTGCGCCGACGCCGAAGGCACCAGTGGGAAGCACTCCCAACTCGCTTGCACTCTCGCCCGACGGCCGCGAGCTCTACGTAGCGGACGCAGACAACAATAGTGTCGCCGTGGTCTCCATCGCCGAGCGCGGCCTAAGCACGGTAACCGGGTTTATTCCGACCGGCTGGTATCCCACGGTCGTGACCACTACCCTCGACGGAAAGCGGATCCTGATCGGCAGCGGCAAGGGCCTGGGCACGGGTCCGAACCACGTAGTGCGTCCGATCGATAAGACCTCGCCCGCTCCGAGCTTTGTCCATCATGGGAACAATCTCTCGGGACTGCTGTCGTTCGTCGACGCGCCTGCCAGGACCAAACTCGGAGAGTATACGAAACAGGTCTACGAAAACTCGCCATACCGCGACGAATTGTTGGTCAAAGCCGAAATCAAGGGCAACAGTGTAATCCCGTCCGAGGTCGGCAAAGGCTCGCCGATCCAGCACGTCCTCTACATCATCAAGGAGAATCGGACCTACGATCAGGTCTTTGGCGACATCTCCAAGGGCAACGGCGATCCCACCCTGGTCTTGTTCGGCCGCGACGTCACGCCCAACCACCATGCCATCGCCGAGCAATTCGTTCTGCTCGACAATCTCTATTGCAACGGCGAAGTCTCCCAGGACGGTCACCCATGGACGACTGCCGCCTACGCATCCGATTACAACCAGCGCGCATGGACGCTGAGCTATTCGAAGCACGGCAACGTGAACTCTCGTCCCGTCGAGGAGCAGAGCCATCCCTACATTTGGGAAGCGGCCAAAGCAAAGGGGCTGTCCACGTACTCTTTCGGCTACACGGGACGCCGCGGTCTTGCTCCAATTCTCAGCAAGACTTTCGGCAAGAACGACCTTCCGGACCAGCAGTCCAGGATGCGGGATTACCGGCGCTCCGAGCAGTTTGTCGAGGAGTTCGAGCAGATGGATCGGGAGAACCGGGTCCCGAACTTCATGGTGATGGGCCTGGGAGAAGATCATACACAGGGAACCGCGCCCGGCGCCTTCACTCCCAAGGCACAGGTGGCTTCGAATGATCTGGCAATCGGCAGGATTGTCGAATCAGTGTCGAAGAGCAAAGTGTGGAGCAGCTTCGCGATCTTCATTATTGAGGATGACGCGCAGAACGGTCCCGATCATATCGACTCTCACCGCACCGTCGGCCTAGTCATCAGTCCGTACATCAAGCGCGGCACCGTCGACAGCACAATGTACACCACGGTCTCCATGCTTCGCACGATTGAGCTGCTTCTTGGAATTCCGCCCTTGACACAGCACGATGCCGCGGCCACGCCAATGTATAACTCCTTTGCGGCTACACCCGATTTATCCGCTTACCGGACACGGAATGCCGAAATCGACATGCTAAGCAAGAATCCGGCAAATGCGTATGGCGCCGCCCTGGCGGCCCGCATGGATTTCAGCGACTACGACCGTGTCGACGAGCAGGCGCTCAACCGGATTCTCTGGCATAGCATCAAGGGCGCGAGTGTTCCGATGCCGGCTCCTGTCCGGCGCGTGTTGCCCGTCTCCGGCGGCCTGCTGAGCTTTCCTATTGCCGCTGCGGACGACGACGATGACCGTCACTAAGGTATTCATCCGTTATCCTCTGCGCGCGCAATCCGAACGGTCAGACCAGTGGGGGAAATTCACGAACCTGCCACCCCGAGACACAGTCAACCTGGTCAACTGAAATCGTGCCGTAATCGGTGCTTGAGTGTGGAAACGTACCTGCAAGATTGATCGTCTCTAACACTTCGGCCGCTCGGAAGACGCCGTGCCTGCTGGCCAAGGTCTACCCTGCCAATCGTTCCCCCAGGCCGACTACACTTTCCACCCGTGTGTGGCAGGTGCGCGCCGAAGATCTGCTCGCCTATATCGAGTTCTATCAGCCCATCGGCGTGGACCAAAACGCGAGAACCGCCCCGAATACAGCGCGGGCCGCGGCCCCGAACTGGAGTTCGATTCGTTCGCGCATCGTGCGTTTGTGGACGGGAGGCACCGGGACGCGGCGAATCGCGGCGCTGACTGCCGTTGCGCTCATTCTGATCCACGTTGCTGGTGAAATTCTTTACAAAGTGCAATACCCCGAAACCAGCCTTCTGGATGCCTTCAACGTAGCCACAGTGCTGATCGTCCTTCCCAAAAATGAGATCCGGATGTGCTCGCCGGCCACGCTACGCGATTTGGGCGAGAAAGCGGCAGGCTTCGTAGGCCTTGATCGACATGGCACTCTAACGGCTTCATTTCTTGTCGGTTACATTTCGTGCGTAACTACCCTGAGTTGGCAAGGGTGGCGCTCATCGGAGACTAGGGGTTTTGGGGTTCCTCCGCTGGTCCTCTGCTGCTCCGACGGTCGATGAAGGTTTTCGATCTTTGCGGCGATGGGAGGTGTTTACTTCTGCTCCCGGGAGCCGAGTACTTGACGCACGGCCGCGATCAGTGCGTCCGGAGTAAACGGCTTTTGAATTAGGATCGATTCGGGATGTGTCGCCAGCAACATGGATTTTTCCACATAGCCGGACATGTAAAGCACGCCAATGCCGGGCCGCTCCTGCATTAGCCGCCGGGTGAGCGCCAGCCCATTGACCTTGGGCATGATCACATCCGTCAACAACAAATCAACAGGTTCGGTGTAGGCGGACGCGACCTTCAACGCCTCGGCGCCGTCGCAAGCTTCGATGACGTGGAATCCTTGTTCCTGGAGAATACGCTGGACGAAACGACGGATTAATTCGTCGTCATCCACCAACAGTATTGTGACGGGATTGCCGACGGATGCCATCGAGTTGTACCGGCCCAAGTGCGGTCCCAGCCCTCCGACAGCAGGAGCCATCAACGTAAGAGCGTGAGCATGAAAAGCCAGGGCCGCACTTTTATGGTGAGGTACGTCAGGTTAACAAATAAAGGGAGGTTAGTACTGGATAGGTAACGGAGCAGCCTTAACTGCTCTTCAGCCGAATGGACGAACTTGATGCTAATTCTCCGCGACGTCGCCACCGTGCTCATCGGCATGGTGTTTAGTCGCTTCACCGGCGTGGTGGGCCGCATGGAGCCCATGCCCATGAGCAATATGGGCGTGGTGCGCAGCCTTTTCGTGATCACCGGATTCATGGTGCTTGGCAGCTTCACGATGATGAGTTGCCGCGTGTTCGTGGTGTTCTGCCGCTTTGTTGTGGTGTTACTGGAATCCGGCTTCGCCAACAATCTGGAAAGGATCCGTCGATTTCCTCGGCCCGTCACCCTTCGACAGATCGAACTCTACTGCGAGTTGGGCGACAAAGCATGGCAGAAAGCCGGGCCGACGGCTACGTAATGAAGCGCCTCCACAGTTTCTGTCTTACTCGCCGCCGCGAGCCGCGTATCCACCTGAAGCGTGGCGATGGTCCTTCTCTTAGAACTTCTGCCCGGCGGCTTTGCGGGCCGCGTCCAGGTTCATTTGGTAAGCGGGCTGTTTCGGATCCAACCGCGCGGCGGATTGGAAGCTGGCGATAGCGCGTTCGAAGTCGCGCTGCTGAAGGGCGGCCTCTCCCAAGGCATTGTACGCGTCCGCGGCATCCGGCTTCAGCCTGACGGCAATCTCCAGGCTGGCGCGCGCCTCCTGCCAATGGCCCGACCGGCTATCGGCAAGGCCGAGCAGGAATTGGTATACCCACTCCGAGGGAGCCAGTGCCACTGCCTCCTGCGCGTAGTTCCGCGCAAGGTCGTACCGCTCCAAATCGAAATTCAAACTACCCAGACGGAACAAAATCGTATCGTCGGACGGTTGCAGGTCGCGAGCCTGTTCCATGCACGTCAACGCCTTGGTCAGATCTCCGGAGTCCACAAAAGATTTCGCTTCCGCCACGAGCCTGAGCGACCGGCGCTTGGCATCGGCATCCATCTTCGACTTTCGACCCAGCTCGGCGAAACGGGCCAGCGCCTGGCGCCGGTCCTCCTGCCGGTCCAGACCGCCGTAGGCCCGTGCCAGATGGTAATAGATTTCGGATTCGTTACCACCCAAACGCACAGCCGCCTGGAGTTCGTTCACCGCATCCTGGTAATGGCCCTGGCGGTTGTAGGCTGAGCCCAGCAGGTATCGGGGCTCGAAGGCGTTCGGGGTAAGCTTGACCAGCTTCTGGAGCACCGCGATCGCCTGGCTCTCCTGGCCTTTCCGCAGGTAAACATTTCCCAGGCCCAACAGTGCGGCCCCAGAGTTTGGTTTGAGCCGGAGCGCTTCCTGAAACTGCGCTTCCGCCCCATCCTGATTGCCGGTAGTGAAATAAGCCGCCCCCAGGTCTGCGTGCGCCTGCGGGTCCGCCGGCTTCAGCTTGACCAACAGCTCGAGAACACCGGCAGCCTTTTCGTGAAGCTTATCGCGTGTGTAGATTGTGGCGATGCCTCCGAGCGCGGAGATGTTCTTGGGCTCCAGTTTCAGGGCGCGCTCGTAAGCGACGATAGCCTCATTGTCATTGCCCTTTGCCGCGTAGGTCTCTCCCAGGGCGATATAAGCCAGCACCAGCTTCGGATCACACTGAATCGCTTCCTGGAACGCGATCAGCGCGGGGTCCACCAGTTTTTGCCGGTAGCGCGCCAGGCCGAGATAAAAGTGAATCTCGCAAGCCGGAGACTCCTTGGTGGCCTTCTCGAATAATCGTGCGGCCGCGGCATAGTCGTGCGCGTCAAAAGCACGCTTGCCCTCCTCCAGCGTCTGCCCGCATGCCAGGGACGCAAGCGTTGCGATAGCCAGCACTCTCAGCAGCACCCGTTAATTCTATCAGGCAAAAATGCGAAAAACATAATGGAGTACGGTAACCCGGCGATCCGCCGGGCCGTTAATACAACATGTTCATGCGACCGGCATTGTTCGTGGCGCTGGCATGCTTCGCTGCAAGCTCAGGCGATGAAAATCCCACCCCTGTCTCTTATCCCGATCCGGATATCGGCGTAACGACTCTGGCGGCGCGCAGGCAGGCGCAACTGGCCACGGCGAACCAGTTTAAAGTCTTTTACGATTTCCATTTTGCCGACAAGGTGAAGGAGAGCGGAATTACTTTCGTTCAGCACATCGTGGATGACTCCGGCAAAACGTACAAACAGGTACACTACGACCACGGAAACGGCATCGCCGTAGCCGATGTGGACGGCGACGGGCTCTACGACATTTTCTTTGCCAACCAGGTGGGCGGAAATGAGCTGTGGAAGAATTTGGGCAACGGCAAATTCCGCAACATCACCCGCGAAGCCGGCGTCGCCTTAGCCGATCGCATCAGCGTGGGGGCCTCATTCGCTGACATCGACAACGACGGCGATCCGGATCTGTTTGTGACCACCGTGCGCGGCGGCAACGTGTTGTTTGAAAACGACGGGCATGGCCATTTCAAAGACATCTCCAAAGAGGCGGGAGTCGACCTGTCAGCCCATTCCTCGGGCGCCGTTTTCTTCGACTATGACCGCGACGGAAAGGTCGATCTCCTGGTGTGCAATGTGGGCCGCTACACCACCGATGTCAAAGGGTCTCACGGGGAATACGTCGGCCTGCCCGATGCGTTTGAGGGACATCAGTACCCGGAGCGCTACGAGCACTCCGTGCTCTACAAGAATCTGGGCCACAACAGATTCAAGGACGTGACCGCGGAAGTGGGTCTGCAGGCAGATACCTGGACGGGAGATGCCAGTTTCGCCGACCTGAACGGCGACGGATGGCCCGGCGTTTACCTGCTCAACATGATGGGCGCCAACCACTATTTTGAAAACCAGGGCGGCCGCAAGTTCGTCGACAAGACCCGCCGGTACTTCAGCAAGACGGCGTGGGGCGCCATGGGAATCAAGTTTTTCGATTTCGATAACGACGGCCGCATGGATCTCTTCATCACCGATATGCATTCGGACATGTTCCGGCCAATGTCGCCCGAGCAGGAAAAGAACAAAGCTTCCACCAACCGGCCCGAGAGTTTCCTGATGGGACCGCCCAGCGACTTCGTCTTTGGCAATGCCTTCTACCACAACCTGGGCGGCGGCAAATTCGAGGAGATCTCCGACCGCGTGGGTACGGAGAACTACTGGCCTTGGGGACCAAGCGCCGGGGATTTCAATGCCGATGGCTGGGAAGATCTGTTCATTGCGTCAGGGATGAATTACCCTTTCCGGTACGGGATCAATTCCCTCCTGCTGAATAACCGCGGCCAGAAATTCCTCGATGCCGAATTCCTGCTTGGGGTCGAGCCTCGCAGGGACGGACGCACGCACACTCCCTGGTTCGAGACGGATTGCTCCGCCGAGGGGAGGTCTCTGAAGGTGTGCGACGGCCGCTCCGGAAAAATTACCGTGATGGCAACGCTCGGAAGCCGGTCTGCCGCGATCTTCGATCTCGACAACGATGGCGATCTCGACCTCGTGACCAACGATTTCAATTCCGAACCGCAAGTCCTCGTCAGCGATCTCAGCTCGCGGCGGCCCATTCATTGGGTCAAAGTCGTGCTGCAGGGAACGGTGTCCAACCGCGATGGCCTGGGCGCCACCGTGCGCGTTCACGCCGGGGGGCAGGTCTACACGAAATACAACGATGGCAAATCCGGATATCTATCGCAGAGCGCCTTGCCGCTGTATTTCGGCCTGGGCGACGCAACTCGCATCGATCGCGTCGACATCGACTGGCCTTCGGGGCGCAAACAGACGATTCTCGAAGGGCTGCGGCCAAACGATACGATCCGCATCAGCGAGCCGC
The DNA here is from genome assembly GCA_963805775.1 of uncultured Solibacteraceae bacterium. GTDB lineage: Bacteria > Acidobacteriota > Terriglobia > Bryobacterales > Bryobacteraceae > Solibacter. The sequence goes on from CAWDWK010000065.1 coordinate 21,691, forward strand.
GATAGGTTTCAGGCGCGGGATCAGGCGATGATCGCCTTAATGGGACCGTCGCCTTCCTCCACCAGGTGGAAAGTCCGCCCGAAAACCTCCACCTGCATTTTCAAGTGATCGAGTCCCAACTGATGAAGAATGGTGGCGTGCAGATCGCTGCAATAGTGTTTGTCCTGGACCGCGCGGTAACCCACTTCATCAGTCTCGCCGTGGGTCATGCCACCTTTGATGCCGCCGCCGGCCAGCCAAACCGAATAGCCCCTCGGGTTGTGGTCTCTCCCGGTCGTATTTTGCGACCATGGCGTGCGGCCGAAGTCACTTGAAAACACCACCAGTGTGGAATCCAGCATGCCGCGCTGCTTGAGATCGCGAATCAGTCCAGAAATCGGTTTATCGACCGAGCGGCAGCGGGGTTCATGCTCCTTCATGTCGACGTGGGAATCCCAACTGCCATTGCCGCCGCCGCCATTGCAGAGTTGCACGAAGCGGACACCTTTTTCGACCAGGCGCCGCGCCATGAGGAGCTGACGGCCAAACTCGTCGGTCTCCTTATCGCCGATGCCGTACAGGTCCGTCACGCTTTTTGGCTCGTCGCCAAAATTCACTACTGACGGCGCCGTAAGCTGCATGCGCGCCGCCAGCTCGTAGGACTGCACGCGCGCCGCAATATCGGTGTTGACTGCATAGACGTGGCGGAATTCCTGGTTCAGATTGTGCAGCGTCTGCATCTGCAGTTCCCGCTCGGCGGTGCTGCCGCCTTTGGGTGGATAGAGATTGGGGATGGGCGTCGCGCCCGCCTGGAAGGGCGTCGCGGCAACGCTCGCACCGAGGTACCCGCCGGTCAGTTGGACGGGCGAGGAAGGGCGGCCAATGTTTACGAAGGTCGGCAGATCCTTGTTGGCGGAACCCAGCGCGTAGGAGACCCACCCACCCAGGGAAGCATGATCGAAGGCCCTGCCCCGATGGCCCGTCACCGTCTCGATCACGGCCGGGAAGTGATTCCCTTCGTGATTCCACATCGAGCGGACAATCGCAATATCGTCAATGACGCTGCCCAGGTTCGGGAAGAAGTCGGAAACCGGGATGCCGGATTGGCCATAGCGCGTGAACTTGCGGGGACAGAAGATGACCGGCCGTTTGATCTCGGCGACATTGTCCCCGAACGCGGTGCCATCCATCATCTTGCCGGCGTACTTGTTGTCTTTCGGGTCGAAGGTGTCGATATGGCTCACGCCGCCACACATGAAAAGATAAATGACGGACTTCGCCTTGGGTGGGAAATTTGGTCCGATGGCCGCGCCGGGCAGTTTGCCGTCGGCGGCGAGGAGGCCTCCCATCGCCGCTCCGAAAAAACCGCCCGCGGCCTTGGTGATGAAACCGCGACGCGAGACCCGCCCGCACGGATACATAGGATTCATCGTTTTTACCTCACGTACATGAATTCATCCAGGTTGAAGAGCAGCCACGCCAATCCCTTCAGCCTCTGCGGATCGTTCTTGACATAGGTAAGCGCCTGGTCCTTCTCCCCGGGGGAAGGCAGACGGCACAGCGTAATGCGATATCCCAGATCCACCGCCGCTCCGACGTCTCCGCTCGATTCCTTTTGCAGCCGTTCCGCCAGGTGCGTAGAGGCTTTATCCACCTCTTCGCTATTCATCAGGAACAGGCTTTGCGGGGCGGTGACGGTGCGGGTCCGCATGGGGCACGGCAGGCGTCCGTCATCCACATCGAAAGATTGAAGAAAATTCGGGACCACGTCGCGGCTGGTGGAGAATCCGCGAATCATGAAGGCCGCGCGGCGGTTCGCCACAATCGGTGGCCCCGCGTCGGCGCGCCCGGCCGCGGCACCCCCACCGCGCCTGGGCGCGGGCGCGGTAATGTCGAAGGACGCGCCCCCGAGCGAAGTGTCCAGCGTGCCGGCTGAAGCCAGAATGGAATCCCACACTGGTTCTGCTTCCAGCCGCTGCAGACGGAAGGTCCAGAGATAATCGTCGGCGGGATCGATTTTGGAATTGGAAGTCACCATCGCCGGATCGAGCGCCGAGGCCCGCTTGTAAGTCTCGGACGTGACGATCAGGCGGTGCATCTCCTTCATGCTGAATTTACGCGCCACGAATTCCGCGGCCAGCCAATCCAGGAGTTTGGGATTGGTGGGCATACCGCCCAAGGTACCGAAATCGCTGGGAGTCTTCTCCAAACCTTCGCCGAAATGCCATTGCCAGAGGCGATTGACGGCCACGCGCGCGAAGAACGGGTTTTCGGGAGCCGTCAGCCAATCGGCAAAAGCTTCGATCCGGCCATCGCGGAAGTCGATCTTCTCCGGCGCGAACGGCCAACCCGGCTCAACCGGCTTGTCCTTCTCGGGCCGGTCCACCTCGCCGCTGGAAAGGATGTAGCTAGGCTCCTTCTCACGTCCCCGGTCGACTTCTACGGTCCAGAAAGTCGGCAGGGCTGCGCCGCCCCCGCGCCGTCCACCGCCGCCGCCACCGTTTCCGCCCAGCGCGTTAAGCTTTTTTTCGAGATCCTCGAACTCTTTCCGGGCGTCGGGGGCCAGCGCCTCCCTGACCTTGATCGGATCCACGCGCAGCGGCACGGTGTAATCGTCCACCAGTTTTTGTTCCGCGAGGCTCCGCAGTTTTTCCGGTTTGCGAACGGCTGCCTGCGCGTCGGAGGGCAGCATCAGGATTCGTTCCTCTTCGAGTTTCTTACGCAGCGGTCCTTCGATGGCTTCCATCCTGGCCTTGATGGGGGCCTCGGCTGCGGCCCTCTTTCTTTGCGCATCTTCCTGGGCGTCCGCGGCGGCGAGGATTTCGGCCGGCGTGGCAAAAGTGAGCTTTTTTACCACCAGGGGATCGAACAGGGCCTTCATCCGGTAGAAGTCCTTCTGGCTGATCGGATCGTACATGTGGTCGTGGCACTTGGCACAGCCCACCGTCAGACCCATGAATGCCGTGGAGACGGTTTCCACCGCCACGATGGGCAATTCACCCGAGTCCTTGTTGTCGCGAACCACACCGCCGCGCGCCAGAAAGCCCAACGCGAAGATATCGTCCGCTCTGGGCTCGATGCGCGAGCGGATGCCGATACCGTTTACCTGGGTGCGTTCATTGCGATAGCCGGTCAACTGCGCGCGCACAAACTCGTCGTACGGCATATCCCGGTTCAGCGCGTGAATCACCCAGTCCCGCCAGAGATGAATTCCCGGTTGCGCATACATGCGCTCATCCACATCGGCGTAGCGCAGAACATCCAGCCAGTGGCGGCCGTAACGAACGCCGTGTTGTTCGCTGGCGAGCAGCTTGTCTACCAGCTTGTTATAGGCATCAGGCGAATCGTCCTTGAGAAACTCGTCCTGCTGGGCAGGGGTGGGCAGGATGCCGATCAGATCCAGATAGACGCGGCGTAAGAGCGCCTGCTTATCGGCCGGACCGGCGGGCTGAAGGCCCTTCTTCTTGAGTTCGGCGGCGACGAACGCGTCAATCGGGTTGGTCGATGTGGTTACACCCGCGGGAACCTCTGGACGGACCACCGGCTTCTGCGCCCACAACTCCACACCCTTCTTGGGTGCACAAAGAATGCCGCCCGCGGCCAGAATGCCAACTACCGAAATCCGCTGAAAAAGCCCCACCATCTTCCCCCTCCGCGGTTCGAAGGAACCGCTGTTGCATTGCTATTTAGGAACCCAAAACGCTTCACCCGCCGGCATGAACTCGACTGGAACCTCGGTGATGAAGGTCTTCAGCCATTTGGCGCACTGTTCCATGCCCCATTCTTCCGACATATCGTGGCCGAGGATGATCATGCCCTTCTTCTTGCCTGATGCGATCGAATCCCTGGCGTACTCGTCGGCATCCCACTCCCGCGGTTCGCCGCACACGAAAACATCGACATCCGTTCCCGAAAAATATCGCTGTATCTGGTTCAGCCCTGTGGAACCTGGGTTGAACGCGGCGTTGCTCACCATCGTTTGAGGATCGCCGATCACCCGGATCGCGCGGATTTTCAGGCGGTCGCGAATATCCCGGGCGAGGTTTTCGAGTGACGTGCGCGGTAGAGCAAAAAGCCTCGGGTTGTCGGGGTTCCGGTACTTGTCCCAGCCCAATGCAACGGCCATTCCCGTAATGATTCCGTCCGGCTTTTGCGCGTGCCAGTGGTCATGAAACCTCCACACCACCATATTGTTCTTCTCGATGAAGTCGCGCTTCAACTTAAACAGGGGATCGTCCGCATTGCCTGGCGCCTGCGCCTCTTCGGAGTTGGAACTGTAGAAGGTCGGCTCGTGTACCACGATGAAGTTTCGATCGGCGGCCGAAGCGCGCTTCAACAGGTCGAGCGTCGCTACCATCGTCGTCGCAATTCCCTTGACCGGCGTATCGGGACTGCCGGCCTTAATCGTGTCCACGGTCTGCGTGCGCCAGGCCACGCCCGCATTCTTCTGGATTCGTTCGATCACCTGGCTGGCAGTTAGTTGGTCGCCCTCCGCCAGCAGAGCGCCGGTCAGAAAGGCCGTGCCCGTTTGAAGAAAGGTTCGGCGGCTCGACATGAATGGTACCCAGTAGTTGTCTGGATTGATTGTAGTCCGCCCGATTTAATAACAACACTGTCGTTCAGCATATGTCATTTGGTATACTGGCCGCCGACATGCATTGGCCGTATTGCATGCGCTCGGTCGCGCGCGCTCTGCTGCTCGGCGCTATTGTGTACTGCGTGCCCGCCCGGGCTCTGGACCCGAACCGCAGACTTACCCAATACATTCACCGGTCCTGGAAAAGCGAGCAGGGGCTGCCGGAATTGCAGATCGATTCCCTGGCCCAAACTCACGACGGTTATCTGTGGCTGGGCACATACTCCGGCCTCGTAAGGTTCGACGGTGTGCGGTTTATGACCATCACCGGCCCGAACCACATTCTCGATAAGACCTGGATCCGCACCATCGTCGAAGACCCGCAGCAACGGCTCTGGCTGGGCACCAACGACTCCGGACTGATTGTGCTTCAGGGCGGCGTTGCGACGCAATTCTCGCACGCGCAGGGAATGCCGTCGGATCTCGTCTATTGCGTGCTTCCCACGCGCGAGGGTGATGTGTGGGCCTGCACGGGAGAAGGCATGGTGCGCATCTCGAAGGGCAAAGTGCAAACCTACGAAGATGGGCGCGGTATGGCTTATGCGGGGTGCCAGACCGAAGACGGGATGGTCTGGGCGGGAAGTGAAGATTCGCGGGTGAAAATCTGGGATGGGCACGCCTTTCACACGCGGGAACTCAATTCCGTACCGCCGTCTACTCCCGTCCGATCCATGCTCTGCGCGGGCGATGGCGTGGTGTGGGTCGGCACCATCGCCGGATTGATCCGGCTCCGGAATCGTGAAGAGCGGCTGTTCACCACGCATGACGGCTTGAGCAGCAATCAGGTGCTCAGCCTGGGACAGAGCCTCGACGGCAGTCTTTTGATCGGCACGGGAAACGGACTCGACCGCATGCGCGGCAATGAGATCGAGAGTTTCTTACCGGAGGATGGGCTGTCCCAGAAAATGGTTTTTGCCATTCACGAAGACCGCGAGGGCAGCCTCTGGGCGGGCACTATGCACGGCCTCGATCAGTTTCTGGATGGCCGCTCGGTTCCTTATCGCGTCCGGGAAGGCATGCCCAGCAACAACGTCGGCCCCGTAATTGAAGACCAGGACGGCAAAATCTGGGTGGGCACGCGGGGGCAGGGCGTGGTCCGTCTGGACGGCAATCGTTTCTCGCGCTTTCACCAGAGCCCGCCGGAAGCCGACGACATTCTGGCGTTACTCCAGGACAGCGGCGGCGTGTGGAGCGGTTCCAACGCGGGATTGGTCTTCCGGCGCAACGGAGTGGTCGAGCGGACCTATACCGTGCGTGAAGGTCTGCCGTCCGATGTCGTCCGATGTATTTTCCGCGATCGGGCCGGCGTATTGTGGGTGGGAACACGGGCTGGACTGGCCCGGCTGGAACAGGGAAAATTCGTACAGCCGCCTGCCATGCAAGCGGCGCTGGCAACGCCCATCATGGCGATGGGAGAAGACCGCAACGGGCGCTTGTACATCGGCACGGACTCGCGGGGTCTGTTCTATTTCGAGCACGGAAAGGTTCAGGAGTTGTGGTTGAACGATGGAGCGCCCCCGCGTGCGAGCGCGTTCTACCTCGACCAGGACGGTCTGCTGTGGATCGCAACCATCGGCCGCGGCCTCAAGATGATCCAGGATGGGAAAATCACTTCCTTTTCCATGAAGGATGGCCTCTTCGACACGGTCGTCGTCGGCATCGCGGCGGATGCCCACGATCATCTCTTCCTGGGTTGTCGCAAAGGAATCTTCGTAGTGAGCCGCTCCGAGTTGCTGCGCTTCGCGGCGGGCAGCGTTCGAAAACTGGCTGCCACGCCCATTGACCCGTCGCGGACCATCGAATGCAATTCCGGCGTGCAACCGGCCGTCACCCGGGCCCACGATGGCCGCCTCTGGTTTTCAACCAGCGACGGAGTCATCGTATTCGATTTGAACTACCCCGCTCAGAAAGTTCCGCCGCCCGTGGTAATCGAAAGCGTAGCGGTGAACGGCGAGAGCAAGCCGCCGGCCAGCATCGAGACCATCGCCCCGGGCGTCAAGAATCTGGAATTCCACTACACCGGATTGAGCCTCCTCGAACCCGGCCGGATCATGTTCCGCTACATCCTGGAAGGGTTCGACAAAGAATGGATCGATGCAGGCACGCGGCGTGAGGCCTTCTATACGAACCTCCCTCCCGGCCCGTTCCGGTTCCGGGTGACCGCCTGCAACGCCGATGGCGTTTGCAACCAATCGGGCGATGCAATGCGGTTTACCCTGGCGCCCTACTACTACCAGAAGGTTTGGTTCCTTCCGCTTTGCGCCGGATTTCTGGCGTTGGTGGCCGGCCTGGCCCACCTGTTGCGCGTCCGCCGCGTGCGGGAGCAGCTCGGCCTGGTGATGATGGAGCGCAGCCGCATCGCGCGCGAGCTGCACGACACGTTGATTCAGGGCTTCTCGGGGATCACTCTGCAATTGCAGGCGCTGGCGGCACGGCTGCGGTTGCCCGAAGACCGCGAAGCGCTACACGGCATCATTGAGGACGCGGGAATCTATCTGCGCGAAACCAGGCAGACCGTCACCAGCCTGCGCAGTGAACATCCCGCCGACCGCGGGCTGGCGGGCGACATCACGCGCTTCGCCAGGCAGATCACCGCCGACACCGCTATCCGCCTCAAGCTGCGGCTGGACGAGAACCTGCACGATATTTCGGCCGAGACGCAGTACAATCTACTCCGCATCGCGCAGGAAGCGATTTCCAATTCCGTGAAGCATTCCGGAGCACGCAACCTCGAAGTGACGCTCGACCGTTCCGGCGGTCGAATCACTCTCTCCATCAAAGATGACGGGTGCGGGTTGGACTGCCGGGTAGGAGAGATGGTCCGGCCCGGTCATTACGGCTTGATCGGAATACAGGAAAGGGCCGCGGAGATCGGCGGTAATCTCGAGGTGGCCGGCGCACCGGGTAAAGGAACGGCAATTACCGTCTTAGTCGCCACAGAGGGCGCCGGCCGCGGCGTGACTGCGCGCGGCGAGGGGGATCAGGCCCGATGAAGCCGGCCCCACGGATTCGCGTGTTGTATGCGGACGACCACCCGGCGATGCGAAAAGGGATCGCTTCCATATTAGCCAACGAAACCGACATGGTACTGGTGGGCGATGCCAGCAACGGCCGTGAGGTCGTCGATATGTACCGCACGCTGCAGCCGGACGTCACCCTGATGGATCTGCGCATGCCGTTGTTGGATGGAGTGGCGGCCAGCCGGGCGATCCTCAAAGAGTGGCCTGATGCGCGGATCATTGCCCTTACGAGTTACGCGGGCGACCAGGACATTTATCGCGCCCTCGAAGCTGGAGTCCGGGCATATCTCCTCAAGGAAATGGCGCACAGCGAAATTGTGCGGGCGATTCGTACCGTCCATTCCGGCAAACGCCTCATGCAAGGTGACATTGCGGAACGCTTGCGTGATCATCCTCCGCAGATGACACTCACGCCGCGCGAAGTGGAGGTGCTGCGGTTTGTCGCTCAAGGGTTAGGCAACAAAGAAATCGGCGACCAGTTAGGCACGGCAGCCGGCACAGTGAAGATCCACATCCAAAACATACTCAGCAAACTGGACGCCGCGGACCGTACACATGCCGTGGTGATCGCGCTCCGGCGCGGCATTTTACACCTCGATACATGAACGCAACCTGTATGCCGAACGACATATGCCAAAATGCACTGTTAATGGAAATCCATTAGCGATATACTCCCCGGCAATTGAGTGCAATAGATAAGCAGGAGGGGTGCACATGCGGAAGCTGCCGTGTAGCAGATCTGTCGTTCAAGTCAGGCTGTTCGTCTGTCTGGTTATCGCAACAGTTCTGGGGTTTGCCCAGGATCGCGGGAGCATCGCCGGAGCTCTGACAGATTCTTCGGGTGCGGCGGTACCAGCGGCTAAGGTAGGTTTGCTCAACCCCGCCACCGGTCTTTCACAAACATTTCTTTCCGGGGCGAACGGGGGCTTCAATTTCGAATCCCTGCCGGCCGGACTCTACAACATAACCGTGGAAAAGCCCGGTTTTCGGACGGCCCAACTCTCCGCTGTGACAGTGGCCGTCAACACAAGCACGCGTGCCGATATCCGGCTGGAGGTAGGCCAACTGCAGGAGACCGTGCAGGTGCGGGCCACCGCCACGCAATTGCAGACGGACCGAAGCGATCTGGGGAAGGTCATCGAAACGCGGGCTATTGAAGGGCTCCCGTTATTCGCCAGCGGAGGTATGCGCAGCAACCTGGCTTTCGCCACCTTGACGCCGGGAGTTACTACCGATCTTAGCCAGGATCCTGACACCGTGGGCGGCGCCCCCAAGATCGCCGGCGGCAGCTCCGGCTCGAACACAAGTCTCCTGTTGGACGGGGGAGAATCGCAGAGCGAGCGCCGTAACGATCCCCAAATGCGTGTAGTGAGCGTAGACGCGATTGAAGAGTTCAAGGTTCAGACCAGCGCCTATTCGGCGGAATTCGGGCGCACCGGCAACGGTTTTCTGAACTACACCACGAAGTCCGGAACCAACGAGTTTCATGGCTCGGCCTTTGTCCAGCTCCGTAACCAGGCATTGGACGCCCGCGGGTTCTTTTACATTGCTCCGCTGCCTTCGGCCCAAACCGTCCATAATCAGAATCTCGAAGCCCTGACGGTGGGCGGGCCGGTTTGGATTCCCAAATTATTCAACGGCCGTAACAAGGCATTCTTCTTCTTTTCGGGTGAGCGCTCCAGGGCCAAAGATATCGTATCCAGCTCCTTGATCAGTGTGCCGACGGCCGCCGCGCGCACCGGCGATTTCAGCAACCTGCTCGGCGCCAACGGACTCCCCATTCCGATCTACAACCCCTTCGATGCCGGCGGCAATGTACTGGCCAACGCCAACGCCCGCCTGCCGTTTCCCGGTAACATTATTCCGAAAAACCTGATCAACCCCGTCGCTGCCACCATGTTGAGCTACGAACCGCTGCCCCAAAATCCCAATTCGTTCCTCAATAACAACCCGGTAGTAAATACCGGTCAGCGCGATCCCGGTGAAAATCAGGGTGTATATGCCATCAAGGGCGACTGGAATAAGAGCGACAAGATGCGGTTTAACGGCCTGTTCAGCCGCCAGTATTTTAACGGCTGCAATATCTGTCTTGGGCCAGTCCCCGGCCCCGAGGCCGAAGGATTCCAGGAGAATTACGATAACCGCTATGTCCATTTCAACATGGACTACATCTTCAAACCGACCTTGCTCAATCATTTCAGTTTCAACTACAACCAGCGCAACGGCGCCGAAGCGCCGAATGTCCGCCTGGGGTCGAACGTTAGCGGAGCTTATGGAATCGCCACCAGGCTTCCGGGAGTGCCGACTTATGAGGAGTCTCCTCTTTATACGTCGTACTCGATTGGCAGCTTCGGGAATTTCAATACCACGAAGAGCGACAAACTGCTGGGAGGAACGTGGGATATCAAAGAAGGTCTGACGTGGGTGAAGGGAAGGCAAACCTGGAAGTACGGCTTCGAGTATATGCGGCAGAACTACAATGGCGACTTCTGCAATACCTGCGGCGGGTCTGTCACCTTTGCCGCCTCGGCTACCAGTAACCCTTCGGTAAGCGGCACTACCGGCAATGAGCTGGCATCTTTCCTCCTCGGCGTCGGCAGCGGCAGTTTCGCATTCCCCTCCAATGCGAATTTTGTCTATCCGTACTATGCGGCATATGCTCAGGATGATATTAAGTTCTCTAAGAAGTTGACAGTCAACCTGGGCCTGCGCTATGACTTACCCCTCCCCAAGCGGGAACCGCACGGTTGGAACAGCCAGTTCGACCCCACTACGCCCAATCCAGGCGCTGGAAACCTGCTCGGAGCTTTGATCTTCGCGGGCTCCGGCCCGGGACGCACCGGGCGGACCACCCTGCTCGCAGGCAGGCGGACGGCATTCGGGCCCAGAGCCGGTATTGCCTACCAGCTCACGCCGAGCACCGTGATCCGCGCCGGCGGAGCCATCTTCTATGGGTCGAACAAAGAGGACGGCGCCGCGCTTGATTCGATCAGCGGATTCGGTGGCAATTTCAACGCGCCGGCCAACCAACTCTCCACCGGCATCAACACGCTCCTTCCCAACGGCAGTAACAACTCAATCGCCGGGTTGCTCCCCTATGCTGCCGCGATTGCCAATTCCACGCCGCCAAGAGTGGATCCGACCATTAACAACTACACCAGTCCGGGTGGCTACTACTCGGACGGCAAGGTGGCTCAGGATTACGACTATAACTTCACTATCGAAAAGAGCTTCGCCCAGTCTACTCTGGCGCGGGTGAGTTTTCATGCCAACTATGGCAACCAGGTACAGTCCAGCCAGAACTACAATCAGCTCGATCCGCGGTACATTCCGATATACGGAAATCTGCTGACCCAGCCTCTCAATTCGCTGATCAATGCCAGTGGCGTCGTGACTAACCAGGTTCTGATCACTAATGGGTATCGGCTTCCGTACGCCACTTATCCACTTACTCAGACCCTGGGATCTTCCCTGGACCCTTATCCGCAGTACAGCCAGGGCTTTACCGGCACAACGGACGGCGGTCACAGCACTTACAACGCCTTGGAAACTCAGGTCCAGCACAACTTCACCTACGGGCTTTACATCCAGGCGTCGTACACGTTTTCCAAATGGTTTGCCGATAACACATCGCCTAATGTCTACGTGGTGAATCGCGAGAAAGATCTCAGCAGCAGCGACCGCACTCACGTTTTTGCGCTCAGCTACATCTATGATATCCCCGTGGGGAAGGGTAAGAGGTTCGGAAATACCATGAACAAGGCGCTCGATGCGGCTGTGGGCGGCTGGAAGGTCGCGGCGGTGCATCACTACCAGAGCGGTTCTCCCCTGGGCGTCACGTGCGGCCAGAATCTCTTTGGCGCAGGCGCGGCCCGCTGTACTTATGTTAGCGGGCAGCCGCTTTACAATCCCAGTTGGAATCCCAACGATCCCAATAGCTCTTACATCAACAAGGCGGCGTTCGTGCAACCGGCCAACGGCGTTTTCGGCACTACGGGCGCCATTATTCCCGGGTTGCGGAACCCCATCCAGATGGACGAAGACGTTGCTCTGAGTAAGATCTTCAAAGCTGGAGAGAAGCGATCCTTCGAGTTTCGCGGTTCGGCGTTTAACCTTGCCAACCGCCATCTCTTAGGCAGCCTCGGGACTTCCATCACTGCCTCGACATTCGGCCAATTTACGAACCCGCAAGCGAACCTGCCGCGCAACGTGGAGTTCAGTCTGCGGTTTAAATTCTGATCGCCGGCATGCCACGCGCCCTACTCGCGACTTACCTGCTCTCAGGGCTCCTAACCCTGGGAGCCCAGCCGCCGCAGAAGACTCCGGTGGATTATGTTCGTCCCGATATCGGCGGCATCGGCCATCTGCTTCAGCCCACGTCGCCGAGCGTACAGTTGCCGTACGGCATGGTGCGTATAGTCCCGCTCACGGCTGGCGGCGTGGACCGTTATCTCGCCCGCCAGATCGCCGGATTCCCCGCCTCGGGAGTGGTCTTGATGCCCACTACCGGTCCGCTGGAAACCGTTCCCGCCAAATACGCGTCGGACTTCGATCGCGATTTTGAAACCGTGACCCCGTATTACGGCTCCAATGTGCTGGACCGTTACGACATCACGGTCGAGTATACGGTGGCGCGGCGCGCAGCCTTCTATCGCCTCACCTTTCCCTCCGCGTCTTCGGCCCACGTCCTGATGACAGCGGGCGGCGAGATCGCCGTGGCCGGTGCCGATGCGGTGGCGGGCTTCTCCGGCGGCTTGGGTGGACGGGAGTACTTCTACGCCGTCTTTTCGCGGCCCTTCACTTCGTCGCAGCCGTTTCGCGCGCCAGCAGCCGGCAGCGGCCGCGGTGGTCGTGGTGCGGGTAGTGGCGAAGCCGCGGGCCTCGCCGTCGACTTTGATTCTCGTGCACCGGTCACTGTGTGCGTAGGAGCGTCCTACATCAGCACCGAACAGGCGCACCGGAATCTGACGGCCGATATAGGAAACCGGACATTCGCCGAGGTGAAAGCCGCCGCGCGCGCAGTATGGAATCGCGAACTGGGCAAGCTTGCCGTCGAAGGCGGAACCGAAAGCCAGCGCACGATTTTTTATACGGCCCTCTATCGCTCCATGGGGCGTCCCAACGACATGACCGAGGAGGGCGGCCAGTATTACAGCGGCATCGATCGCCAGGTTCACGCCACCGAGGGTCATCCGTTCTATACCGGCGACAATTTCTGGGATACCCATCGCTCGCTGCACCCCCTCCAGTTGCTGCTCGACCCGCAGCGCCAGGTCGATATGGTGCGCTCGTTGCTCCGTATGTACGACCAGTCGGGCTGGCTGCCCACTGTGCCGACCATGGGCGGCGATCGCGGCGTGATGATCGGACACCACGCCGACCCGTTCATTACCGACCTCTACATGAAAGGATACCGGGACTTCGACGCGGAAAAGGCATACGCCGGAATGCGCAAGAACGCGACCGAGGCCACCGTGCTGCCCTGGAGACGCGGCCCTCTGACCGCGTTGGACCGTGTCTATCAGGAGAAAGGATTCTTCCCCGCGCTCGCAGCCGGCGAAAAGGAAACCGTCAGCGAGGTGCATCCCTCGGAGCGGCGCCAGGCGGTGGCCGTTACTCTGGAGAACTCTTACGACGATTGGGCCGTGGCTCAGATGGCCAAAGCGCTTCACAAAGATGACGACTATGCCTATTTCATGAAGCGCGCCCACAATTACGAGAATGTTTACGACTCGCGCACAGGCTTCATGTCGCCCAAGTCCGCCGACGGTAATTGGGTCGCCGGCTTCGATCCCAAGCGCGGCGGCGGCCAGGGCGGACGCGATTACTTCGCCGAGATGAATTCCTGGACCTACACATTCCAAGTGCAGCAGGATATTCCGGGTTTAATGAAACTGATGGGTGGAAAAGAGGCCTTCGCCGCCAGGCTGGACGGCCTTTTCACGGAGGGCTACAGCGGATCGAAATACGTCTTTCTGGGCCAGTTTCCGGATTCGACCGGCCTGATCGGGCAATACGCGCAGGGTAACGAGCCCAGCTTTCACATCCCGTATTTGTACAATTACGCGGGGCAGCCTTGGAAGACGCAGTTCCGCGTGCGGCAGATCATGAAGGTTTGGTACACCGATAGTCCGCTCGGCATCCCGGGCGACGATGACGGCGGCGCCACGTCCTCCTGGTATGTGCTGAGCGCCATGGGCTTCTATCCGGTCACCGTGGGGCGCCCGTATTACGATATCGGCAGCCCGCTGTTTCGCCAGGTGCGCATCGCGGTGGGCAACGGGAAAGCTTTCACCATCGTGGCGCACAATGTGTCGGACCGGAACAAATACGTTCAGTCGGCGCAACTCAATGGCAAGCCTCTGAATGTGCCCCGTTTTGCCCACGCGGATCTGGCGCGCGGCGGGTCGCTGGTACTTGAGATGGGGCCGCATCCCAACAAGAACTGGGGCACGGCGGAAGATCCGGCAACCGAAGGGCAGTGATCCGCTCAAAGCTACGCTGGCTCTTTTAGCGTGATGACCTGGTCCGCTTTGACGTTCTGGACGCGCTGCACAGTCCCGCCAGGCCAGGTGATCTCGAGCAGCCGCGCGACGGTGTAGGCGCCGAGCCCGAAGTGAACCCGTTTATCGCTGGCAGACGCGTAGCTGCCGGCGGTGCTCACGAAGCCGTGCTGTTCGAAGCCGTCGTCCAGCACCAGCCGGATGCGCGCACCGATCCCATCGCGGTTGCTCCGCGTTCCTACGGTATTCACAATGAGCCAGTGATAGCCGTTGCCTCCCTGGTTCATCAACACCAGCGCCGGCCCATCATTACAGTTGATGGCAACATCCACGAACCCGTCGTTGTTGAGATCTCCGAAGGCAGCGCCGCGAGCCGCCAGGGCGGTCTGGAAAATTCTCCCGCACTCCTTCGAGACGTCTTCGAATTTTCCTTTCCGGTTCCGCATCAGCACCAATGGCTCGCGGTAGCGAAAGGCCGGCTGCGTCAACTCGATATTGTCCATCACGTGGCCCTGCACTACCAGGAGATCTTTCCAGCCATCGTTGTCGTAGTCGAAGAACTTCGCTCCCCATCCGGAATGCTTCTCGCTAATTCCCGCAACTCCCGACGGACCGGACACGTAGTCGAACGAGCGTCCGCCGCGGTTCCGGAACAAGGCATAACGCTGGCCCGAGAGGGCATCAATCAGTACGTCCGGAAAGCCATCGTTATCGTAGTCGGCGAAATCGATGCCCATCCCGGCGAAGGTCTTGCCGTCTTCGTCGTAGGCCATGTCGAATTCGGTCGCGACATTGGTGAAAGTCCCGTCGCGATTGTTGCGAAAGAGTTGTTCGGGAAACGAGTCGTTGGCAATCGCGATATCGGGCCATCCATCGCGGTCGAAGTCATTGATCGCGATACCCAGGCCCTTGGATGGGACGGCTCCCAGGCCGCTTTTCTTCGAGACATCGGTAAAAGTGCCGTCGCCGTTATTATGGAAAACCAGGTGAGTCGAGGGTGGAAATTCGTTGGGGTGGCAGTAGCTGCGATAACCGGGGCGCCGCTCGCCGCAATAGATATTTTTATCGAAGTCCCAATCTACGTACCGGGTAACTATCAGGTCCAGGCGGCCGTCCAGATCGTAGTCCACAAAACATGCCGAGACGCACCATCCCGCGCCGCCGACCCCGGCCTTGGCCGTGACATCGCTGAATGTGCCATCGCCATTGTTATGGTAAAGAGTGTTACCTCCCAGGCTGGTTACATAGAGGTCGGGGAAGCCGTCGTTATCGAAGTCGCCGACCGCTACTCCGGTGTCATACCCCTGGCCGCGCAGCCCCGCCCGTTCGGTAACATCCGTGAAGGTGCCGTCGCCCTGGTTCTTATAAAGACGGTTCCAGAAGCGGGCGTCGGATTTATCCGGCCTGGCTCCGGGCGGCATCGGGTCCAGTATCCTGGCGCCATTGACAAAAAAGAGGTCGAGCCGTCCATCCTGGTTGTAGTCCAGCATGGCGACACCGGCGCCCATGGATTCCGGCAGATATTTCTGCGAGGTCTTGCTGGCGGCATGGCGGAAACCAATGCCGGAACGAGCGGCAACTTCTTCAAAGCCCGCGTGGACCCCGGCAACGGCCACGGAGGGCCTGAAAAGGTGGCACCCGGCGACGGTGAACAAAAAAGATCTGCGATGCAAGGTTAGAAGACTGCAGCTTCCTGTTCGAGTATTTCATATACGTATCGACCACACAATCGGACTCTCCTTTTTGCGGGGCATCCCACCATTTTTCTTCCTTTCAAGGCCCCAATTGCAGCTAGTCGAATTCAATTGACCGGGTTCGCTCGTCCGAGGTTTGCCGCCGTCTTTCATTTACCAGGGGCAGCTGTGCGAGGTTTGCGTGAAGATCGCCCCCTACACCGACCGCACCGGGTCGGTGACTGGTTCGAAGAATTTCGCGGGCAGCAGGCCAACACCAGGAGGCAGGCTTCTAGTCGGTGACCCTGTCGCCGCTTCAACCCGACACCGTAGCTAACCTGATGCCCAGCTTTCGCCATGGCGACCGGAAGCTGCCGGCCGGCTGGTTCAGGTTTTCTACCCGGAACTACGGCGCATCGCCGCCGCGTGTATGCGTGCCGAGCGTAGCGATCACACCCTTCAGCCGACCGCGCTGTTGCAGCACCTCTATCTGGAATTGATAAAGGCGAAAGTCCTGCGTTCGACCTCTTCGGGCGGGGCGGATGAGAAGACAGCATTCCTAGAGCTGGGCGGCCTCCCGATGAAGAGGCTACTGATCCACCACGCTCGTCCGCCGTCCAAGCGCGCGTCGGTTTCGCTGCATAGCGGCGTCCCAGCCGTCCACCACCCGATATTCGCTCATCCGCCGATATCTGCAGCAGAACCGTTTTCGGAGCAATTCGATAGTGCCGCTTCTCTCGTCTCGAAAAGCGGGAACAAGGTGTCGAGGCCCGAGAAGGCGAATATCTGGTTCACGCGGGCGGCAAGGCCGCAGATCAGCAGCCGGCCACCATGGCGATCGATTTCCTTGCCGGCCCCGAGGACGCTGCTTAGCCCTGCGCTGCTGATGTATTGCACTCCGCTGAAATCCAGAATCACATTGCGATCCGCCGCCGTGATCCATTGCCGGCACACTCGCTCGAGTTCCGGCGCGGTCTCCCCGTCGACTCTTCCATTCACCTCCAGGACGACCGCAGTTTTCGTCCGTGACCCGACCACCGTGAGTGCCATGGACTTGGTTGTATCACGAACGCTTCGATAAAGCCAACGGCTCCACTCGATTGCTGTATGATGTTCGGTATTCATGGGACGCGAAGCAGGGAGGGGATATTCTTCGGCGGTCGTGTTGGTTTTCGCCCTGGGGATGCTTCTGGCAGCCTCGTGCTGCCGCAGTGAACATGTCGAACCCGCTATGGCCGCGTCGACAACCTCGACCCAACCGCGGGCGATCAGTTGTCTTGGGAGGATTACGCCTGGCGACCGCATCATCAAGGTCGCGGCGCCACCGCAGGCCATCGTTAAAGAGCTGCTCGTTGCGCGTGGATCGCACGTTCGCGCCGGCCAGGAGATCGCTGTGTTGCGCGATTACGACCTTGCGGCCGCTGCCCTTGCCCAAGCCAGGAGTGAGGTGGAACTGGCGGAGAGCACCGTGAACCAGGCGAAGGCCGGAGAAAAACCGGCTGCCGTGGCGGCGCAGCAAGCCGCGATCGAAAGTCAGCAAGCGATTCTTCGGAATGCCGAAAAGGAGCTTCAGCGCAATAAAGACCTCTCTCGCGATGGCCTGCTGCCCGGGGCCGAACTGGAAGCGGCACAGCTAAGAGTCGATACCGCGCGCCACGCCATGCGGCGCGAAACTGAGCTATTGCAGAGCCTCCAGCAGGTGCGATCAGAGGATGTGCAGGTGGCGCAGAGAAAGCTCGAAGTCGCCATAACCAAGGAACGATACGCCACGACCGAGTTAAATCGGAACCATATCACCTCACCCGCTTCCGGAACGGTTCTGGAGATTCATGCTTACCCCGGCGAGACTGTGACCAGCGAGGGCATACTGGACCTGGGCGACGTCCGGAACATGTTTGTAGTGGCGGAAGTTTACCTCAGCGATGTTCCGCGAGTGCGTGAGGGCGCCCGTGCATCCATTACGGGCGAAGGCTTTGTGGGCACATTAACCGGGAAGGTGGAAGAAATCCTGCGCCAGGCGTCCGGGAACCAGTTATACCCTGTAGACGCTCAGACCGCTGCCGATAAACGAGTGCTGGGCGTCCGCATTCGCCTGGACGACAGCCAAAAGGTCCAACACCTGACCAATAGCCAGGTTTCGGTTCGCATCGAGCCATGATCCGGCCCATCAAAGCGGCGGCCCGGATGGTGGCGCCGCTGGGAATTCCACTCGCCTGGCGTCAACTCGTGGATGACAAGAAGCGTATGGCCGCCGCCATCCTGGGCATCACCTTCGGGATCATGCTGATGCTCTTCCAACTCGGCCTCTATAACGGCATCATGGCGATGGTGGTGCTCCCGCATAATATTCTTCGCGGCGAACTGGTCATGGTCAGTCCGAATTACGAGTATTTCGGATCGAGCATGGAATTCTCGCGGCGTCGCCTGCTCCAGGCCAGGAGTTTGCCTGAAGTCGAATCGACGGCCCCGCTCTACCTCGGTTTCCTTCAGTGGGCCAACCCGGTAAATGGCCGCGTAAAAATGATTTTTGCGATGGCAATCGACCCCGACCAGAATCCTTTCCTCATTCCCGAGATCGCTGGTCACATCGATGCGATCCGCGACCCGGAGAGCGTCCTGTTCGACACGTTGTCGCAGGAGGATTACGGCCCCGTGCCGGCGCTGTTCCGTGACCGCGGTAGCGTGGAAACGGAAGCCGAGCGGAAACGCGTGCGAGTGACGGGCCTGTTCACGCTGGGGCACACACTGGCCGCCTCGGCCGTTGTCGTCATGAGCGACGAGGCCTATTTTCGCATACGCCCGGACAAGCCACGAAACATGGCGAATGTCGGTATGATCGCGCTGAAGGCCGGCGCTGATCCGGATGCCGTGGCCCGCCGCTTGAGGCAGATTCTGCCGGGTGATGTCGAAATCGTGCGGCGCGAAGAGTTCATGAAAGCCGAGCAGGATTACTGGGCCAAACGAACCCCCATCGGCTTTGTCAGCGCGGCCGGGATGCTGGTGGGAATGCTGGTCGGAGGCATCGTCGTTTACCAGATACTCTATACCGACGTCAACGACCACCTGAAGCAATACGCTACTTTGAAAGCGATCGGCTTAGCGGATAGCTTTTTCGTCGTTCTTGTATTGCAAGAGGCCCTCTTGCTGATGCTGCTGGGCTTTATCCCGGCGGCTTTGCTCACTGCCGTGCTGAACCACGAGGCGCGGGTGATGGCGCACATCCCCACCTCGCTCTCCCTCAGGGACCTCTTCATTGTACTGACGACGGTTGCGGCAGTCTGCCTGATTGCCGGAGTGCTGGCCACGCGCAAACTGCGCACCGCCGATCCCGCGGACGTGTTTTGATATGAGCCCTCCCGCGTTGATTTCGATCAGCGGACTCAGCCATTCCTACGGCGAGGGGGCGCTGGCAAAACAAGTGCTCCACAACATCAACATAGACTTCTACCCGGGTGAGATCGCCATCATTATGGGCCCCTCAGGCGGGGGTAAGACAACACTGTTGAGCCTCGCCGGGGCGCTCCGTTCCGTGCAGTCGGGCAGCATCAGGCTGGACGGCGCCGAGCTACGGAATGCCAGCAGCCGGATGTTGACTCAGGTCCGCCGCAAAATCGGTTTTGTTTTTCAGGCCCACAATCTGGTTGAGTCGCTCACTATTTGTGAAAACGTTCAGATCTCTCTCACCGTCGATCCCGCGGCGACGGCGCAGAGCTCGCGCCGGCGTGCGCTGGAACTACTGGCCCGCGTCGGTTTGGCCGAGCATGCGCAGAAGCGTCCGCGCGAGCTGTCGGGTGGTCAGAAACAGCGTGTCGCAATCGCGAGGGCGCTGGTGCGATCTCCGCAAGTCATCATGGCGGATGAGCCGACGGCAGCGCTGGACCGCGCCTCCGGACGCGACGTTGTGGAGTTGCTGAAGCATTTGGCGCGAGAGATGCGCTGTGCCGTCCTGCTGGTCACTCACGATAATCGCATTCTCGACGTCGCCGATCGTATACTGAGCCTGGAAGACGGGTACATTGAAGAATCCAACCTGGCGCTGGACCGGCTCGTGGACGATTTCACGGCTCTCGTGGACCACTTGTCTCTCTATCCGGAACGGTTCGCTTCACACGAGCAACTCGCCGGGCTTTCGGTGGAGTTTCGTAACGGGATGAATGCGCTGTTGCCGCGCCTGGCGGATATGGTAGCGCGGCGGCAGCCTGATGCTCTCGCCACGCGATCGCAACGGTGGGCGGCATCCGCGGACGACATCCGAAATCTGGAAGAGTCGCTGCTCCAGATCCCTAAAGCGGTCGCCGGTTCGAGCACTGCCGGCGGCGAGGACCTTTGCGATTCGGCGGTGCAGAGCCTGGATTTTCTGCTGCGGACGGCGGCCGCGGCGCTGCGCACCCGGGCGCCGCGAGATGCGGAAAGCCTCGTGGCGTTGACGATGCATCATTCGAATGCGCAGCAGAGCATCCGCGCCCGCTTCGAAGAGCAACATGCGAGGTCAACCGAAGAGTTTCGCAATGCGACGCTTGACTTGATCAGCCTGTACTACCGCTGCGTGTACTTCCTGCACCACATCGCAAGCCGCCTCAAGGAAGACATCGCGGCTACTCCTGCAAAAGCAGCGTCCGGATAGTCAGGTGTCCGTGCCGGTGGCGATCTTTTTCACCATACTGAGGCAGTTTCTGCCGGCCGAACGTTCGTACGTGATCCGGTCCATCAGTTTTCGCACGAGGTGAATACCCAACCCGCCTGTGCGCCGCTCCTGCAGCGGCACGTCGAGCCGGGGTGGAGGGTACGACAACGGATCGAATGCCACACCGTTGTCCTCGATTCGAATTTCGATTTCGCCGGCGGCGAGGTCCGCGCGCACCCAAACCTCATCGACCTCCCCGCCCGGGAAGCCGTGCCGGATGACATTGCTCAATACTTCTTCCACACAGAGAAGGACTTCCATCCTGCCGTCATCGGGCAATCGCTGTTGCTCCCAGAGCGTCTCCAGGCAGCTGTTCACCCGCGAAACCTCGAAAAGATTTCTTTCCACGCGAACCGAGAGCAGCGGCGACGGCATTCGCTAATCCTCGAAGCCCACCACCATATCAGAAAAGCCCGGGGCCCGCGTCACTCGACGGCAGCGCGATGTCTATGCCTACCGGGTCGTGGTCGGAGAGCGGCGTGCCCATCCGGTCGCGCAGATCATGCAACACGAACGGGTTCTCAGCCCGCAGACCGCGTGTGGCGAACCAGTCGAGCTTCATGGGGCAGCGGCCATTGTGGTGACGCAGCGCCCACCGGATGAACGCGAAACACCATGCCGGTACCCATTCACCCAGGTTGCGGAAGATGCGGGGATCGTTCACATCGATATACATCGTGTACTCGCCGGGGAGGTTCGTGCGGCGGTGCTCGAACCCGCTGTTCTCCAGCATGGCAAAGAGGCGCCGCTCGAACCAACGCTCCGGGTGGAGGTAATGATTGCGAATCGAGTTGTCCACACCCATAACCACCCTCAGGCAGTAGCCCAGGATCGACCACAATGCGCGCGAGGAATTGTGCGTGCTCGTGTTCCAATCGCCGCCCAGCACCACCGGCAGGCCCGGGTTCAGCCTGGAAAGAATGTGCTTCATCTGGGCGCAACGATGCTGCTGCGTCGAATTCGCGTCAAGGTGAACGCACACGGCTTCTACCGGACCTTGCGGAAAGTCGATGACGGCTGCAATCGCAGTCTGCTGTCCCAGCCGTTTTTCCCGATGCGCCATCTTGTCGATGCCGTTGATCAGCGGGATGAGCCGTACGTCCCGAATGGGATACCGGCTCAGCAGGGCATTCCCATGCAATCCGAATTCGTTGCTCCCGCCGGCGTCGCGCTCCGCGCCCGAGCCTTTTCCCAGGGCGATGTAACATGGCGCGAATACCTGGACCATACTGAGTTCGCGCGCCATCACCTCAGCCACCATACGATTGCCCGAACGCGCCATTCCGCAATCCGCTTCCGTGATCAGCAGGACGTCCGCTTGCCTCAGGTACTCCTGGGTTCGCAGAGCATCCAATTGCCCCTCCAACAGGGCGCCCCGTTCGATGTTCCAGGCGACTATGCGGTACTGCGGGCGCGCCGGAGCAAGCGTCTCACGGAAATCGGCCCAGTGCGGCGTCCCGAGCATTTGATCGACGACCGTCGCCAGGGACTGGTATAGAGGGTTGGCGTACAAGTCCGTAGTGGAGCGGCACGCCGACAGCCTCTCCGCCGCCGGAAGGATTTTCTCGCGCACGAGCGCATAGGTTTCGGCGGCAGTTGCCTCGAGGGCTCTTCGTTTCGGTTGCATGTCCGTCAGGCCGTTCGCTTCATAGCGCGCGCATAGCGAATCGCCAGGGCGAACCGGAGGGATCGGGGAACCCACCGCTGTATTTCCGTCATCACCCGGTAAAAGCGGCCCGGAATGACGTACAGCCGCCCCTGTTTCAGCCCCCGCAACGAAGCCTCCACCACGTCTTCCGCCTGCAGCCACAGACGCGGCGGGATGCGGTCGCGACTCGCGCCCATGACATCGTGGAATTCGGACATGGTGAAGCCCGGGCACAACGACTGAACCACTACACGTGAGCCCCGACTCCGCAGGTCGAGATACAGGCCTTCCGTAAAGCTGTTCATCCACGCCTTCGTAGCGCAATAACTCGTGTTGCCGGGGCTCTGCGCAAAACCCGCAACCGACGATACCTGGATCACCGCGCCGTAATCGCGCGGCACCATCCCGCGTAAGGCAGCATGCGTGAGCCGCATGGTTGCCTGCACGTGGAGTCTGTGCATGGTGTCCTGCCCGTCGACCGGCGCTTCAAAGAACCGGCCTTTGGTGCCAAAACCAGCATTGTTCACCAGCAACGCGAGATTTGGAGCGCCGTCTATGCGGTCTTCCACCGCCTTCAGTTCGCTGTCATTCGTCAGGTCGGCTGCGAGCACCTCGGCGCCTCCCAGTTCACGGGAGAGTGTCTCCAGGCGTTCGCGGCGGCGCGCAACCAGAATGAGGCCGTAGCCCTCTTTCACCAGGCGGCGCGCGAACGTCATCCCGATGCCGCTGGACGCGCCGGTCACCAGGGCAAGTGGTTTCTCGGTTTTCATATCGGCTTTACTGTGGCTTGTCTCCATCGTCCGGCAGTCCCCATTCGGTGAAACCGTATCCGGATTGAAACTTGCCGGAATTGAAAAGGTCGCAGGGATCCAGGCCGCGCTTCAGGGATTGAATCGCTTTCAATCCGGTGGGAGAGATCTCTTGTTCCAGCCATGGGAGGTGCTCGTAGCCGACGGCATGGTGATGAGAGAGGGTCGCTCCGTTCGCCAGGAATGCGTCCTCCGCCGCCTTCTTCACACGCAAATATTGCGCCAGGTCGTCTCCCGGGTTGGGGTCCAGCCCGAAGGTGAAATACAGGGAAGCGCCCGCGTGATAGGTATGGCTGATATGGCAGCCTACCCAGCCCGCGCGGCAATGGGCCGCGATGGCCGCCTCGATGGAGCTTGTTGCCGCCTGGTAGAGCGGCAGGATGTTACTCCAGACGGTCGCAGTCTCGCTCACGTCCGTCAGAACTCCACGGTCCCAGAGAAAATCGCGCAGATGCGGGAAATCGAACTTGCCGGCCTGAAACGCGCGACCGGGCGCCGCGCCCAGTCCGAATGCGCCGAGTTGCCGGAAGATCGCGCCGGCCCGGCGGCGGTCCCGCTCGAAGGCCTCCTGACTGCCTTCGAAGGAGACCAGCATCAGGCAGGCTTCACCGAGTTTCATGCGCCGGATGTGCTTCAGGTACGACTTGACCAGCCGGCCGACCTGTCGCTGCGCCGCGCCCTGTGCGGTCTTGAATGCGAAGGACAGCGCAGTTTTCTTCGGATCGTTCAATCGCGCCATGGCCGGGACGCATCCCTCGCGATGGCAGCGATGCAGTGCACGCAATCCGCTTGGAAAATCGGGGAACAGGTAGCCTAAGGTTTCTTTGCGCTCAGGCATGCGGTGCACATTCAGTACTACTTCCGTGATGATTCCGAATGCGCCTTCGCTGCCGATGCATAGCCGGTTGATGTCGACACCGCTGGACGCCCTGGGAACGGCCAGCGTCTCAATGAGACCGGCCGGAGTCACCATTTTCAGCGACAGGACGATGTCCTCGATCTTTCCGTAACGGTCGCTTTGCATGCCTGCCGAGCGTGTGGCAACCCAGCCGCCCAAAGTGGAATATCGGAACGAGTCGGGAAAGTGGCCCAAGGTGAAGCCGGAGCGATTCAATTGCGCCTCTATGTCCGGCCCGAGCACCCCGGCTTGAAACCGTGCGGTTTCGGATTCGCCGTCGAGTTTCAGCAAGCGATTCATGCGGCGCATATCGACCGAAACGGTCATCCGGTCCCGCGACCCGATCGGCTCCAGGCATCCGGCGATATTGGTCCCGCCGCCGAACGGAATGACGCCGACCTGGTGCCGGACGGCAGACGCAACCAGCGCACTCACTTCCTCGCTGGTTTCCGGATAGAGCACGCAATCTGGCGCGTAATTGACGGCGCCGTGGCGCATCCGCCAGAGGTCTCGAAAGCTCTTACCAAAGGCATGAGTAAGCCGCTCGCTTTTGTCATCCCTGACCCGGCTGGAACCCAGGCGTTCGGTTACTTCGTCGAGGAATGCGCGGTTGATCTTCTGTTCCGGCACACGAACCGAATCGTAAGCCACCCGCGGAGAACTCGGACGGTCATCCGGCAGGTTCAGACTGGCGCGGATGTACGGCCACAGATCCGGCCGGTTGTCGATCTGGAACTCCGATCCTTCGTCGCCCCAACCCCACCACTTCATGCTTCGGATGTCATCGGGCACCGGCCTGGTCCCCCCTCATGTCCTCGATCCGGCTGCGCGCCTGGGCCGCCATCCAGTCGTGGTTCCGGCCACGGCCGCTGCCGTTCGCGTGCGGGTAGATGGGAGCGCCGATTCGCACCACCACGCGCCTGTGCGCGGGAAACAGTCGCCCCTTCGGCATCGCCTCGCGCGTACCTTGGATGTACGCCGGCACGATTGGAATTCCCAGTCTATCGGATAAAATGCCGATGCCTGGTTTGAACGGGCCGATTGTGCCATTCCTGGAGCGGGTGCCTTCCGGGAACACGATCAGATTGCGGCCTTCGGACTCGATAAAGTGCCTACACAGCGCGAGAGTGTGGTGGAACGACTCCGCGCCGCGAATCCGGCCAATCGGGATCAGATGGACCATCGAGGAAAAA
>CAWDWK010000066.1:0-198908 GCA_963805775.1 uncultured Solibacteraceae bacterium
AGTCATCGTGACATTGGGGAACGTGGGCGACGCGATGGCCGCCACGTAACTCGGGTCGAAGCCCAGGCTAGCCAGGTTAAAGCCCTGGCTGACCTGGTAGCCATAGTTCGGGAAGCGGTTGAACCCGTAGCGCACCGTCAGCACCGTGGTCGGCGAGATGGTCACGATGTTGTTGAACTGCGTCGTGTCCACCCTGCGCTGCAGCAGCCACTGGTCGGGTGACGATACGGTGTTGAACCATTTGTTGCCCGGCTCCAGCGAGAAATATCGCAGGTAGCTCAAACTCGCCCGCCACCACTTAGTAACTTCATGATCCAGCTTCGCGGTCTTCTGCGACGCGCGCGCAGGCAGCAGTGCCGCCTGTGTCAAATTAGGCGCGCCGTAGTAGGCGGAGGCCGTCTGCGGCTGTACGTAGGTGGCCGCAATCGCCAGACCCACCGGATTCAGTTGACCGTTGGGAATGACATTGCCTGCGAACGGCTGCCGTGTGCAAGTGCTGCCCGCGCACACCGTACTCTTCGGATCGTAGATCACGTTCAGCGCGCCGCCCGGCGTCTTACTCTGTGAGAAGTCGCCGATCCGCTCCAGCGCCGTCGGCGTGGTGAACTGCGAAGAGTTCGACTGCGTATCGTCGTAGCCTTCCCACGCCAGCCAGAAGAACGTCCGGTTCTTGCCGTTATAAACTTTCGGGATGCGCACCACACCGCCGAAGCTGGCTCCGAAGGTGCGATTCGGCTGCGACGGAAGCGGAATGCCGGCCGCGTTATTGAAGAAGTTGTTGGCCGCCCAACTGGTCTGCCGCATCGTACCGAACAGGCTGCCGTGATAATCGTTCGTCCCCGATTTCAGGTACGTATTGAACATGCCGCCGCCCGTGCGCGCCATTTCCGCGTCGTAGGTATTCGACTGCACCTTGACCTGTTCCACCGCTTCCAGCGTCGGAATGATGATCGCGCGGTTCGCCGCATCGGTGATCGGAATGCCGTCCAGCAGATAATTGTTGCCGCGCACCGGACCGCCCGCAATCGAGATCTGCGAAGAGCCGCTCTGGTCTTCCATGCGGTTGTAGTGCGGGTCGCCCACCGGCGTCACATTCTGCGCCAGCTTCGACATCATGAACGGATTGCGCCCCAGGTTCGGCAGATCCACCAGTTGCTGGCGATCCAGCACCTGCCCCTGCGATGCGTTTGACGTGTCGATCAGCGACACATCCGCGGTCACCTCCACGCTCTCGCTGACCGAGCCGATCTCCATCTTCAGATCCAGCGAGACCGTCTCCTGCGTAGCCACAATCACGTGCTTGCGCTCAAACCTTTTGAAGCCCGGCGCCTCCGCCACCACCGTGTACGTGGCCGGCACCACCTGGCCGAAGCTGAAACCCTCGGCCGTCGAAATCGTGGCTCGCTGCGCGCCCCCAGCTTCATCCACCAGCGTCACCTTGACTTCCCCGATCGACTTGCCCGAGCCGTCAAGAACCGTGCCGCGGACTCCTCCCAGATACGACTGGCACCACGTTGCCCCTGCGAACAACAAGGCGCAGAAAATACTCTTCCTTGTCATATACGTATCCCCCTTTG
Organism: uncultured Solibacteraceae bacterium; assembly: GCA_963805775.1. Taxonomy (GTDB): domain Bacteria; phylum Acidobacteriota; class Terriglobia; order Bryobacterales; family Bryobacteraceae; genus Solibacter. The sequence continues at coordinate 1,578 of CAWDWK010000066.1, forward strand.
TTGGACAGACCTCCGGCCCGCCCTCACGATTTGCTGAATTTATTCGACCCCTAACTTCCCCGTTAATCCACCTGCAAATCCGGAACCCTCGATTCCGGTCGCACCCACCGCACGTATGCCAACTTCACCCCGTAAATCGAACACCCGATCGCTACCGCCAGCACCGCGTTGACGGCCAGCACCGATACCGCCGTGGCCAAAAAAGCCGCCGCATCCACGCGGCTCATCTTCGGCAGCCGGTGCCACGCGCTCCAATCCAAAAGGCAGAGCCCCATCCACGCCGTAACCCCCGCCAGCGCAGGCAGCGGAATGTGCGACACCACGCCGGAACCCAGCCACAGAATCGCGCCCAGCACGACGGCGTGCACCAGGTTTGCCACCCTCGTGGTGCCGCCACACCGGACCACCGCCAGGCTGCGCGCCGGAATTCCCACGCTCAGCGGCGCACCAAACATCCCCGCACAAATATTCGCGATCCCGTACGCCCCCAGTTCCGCATCCGCGTCGGACGTCTTCGCGCGCCGGTGGCGCCCTCTGAAATGCTCCACCACGCGCGACGTGATCAGTATGTTTACGCTGGACACAAACGCCAGCGCGAACCCCGATGGCAATACCGTGAACACATCCTTCGGGCTCCACGCAAATCCCACGAACGGCGGCATGGTCCACGACATCGCCCCGATCTCCCGCTCGTGGAATCCGAGAAAGCGCGCCGCCACGATCGCGAGGCCAACACCTACCAGCGGCGCCGGAACCCTCGGCGACCAGCGCGCCGCCAGTGTCGCCGCCACCATCACCATCACTCCGAGCAACAGCGGAGCCGGACGCACTCCGCCCAACCGCTCCGCCAGCGCCGCCAATTGCATGATCGTAGACCCCGCCGCACGAGTGGCCGCCGAATCCACACCCATAATGATGTCCATCTGCGAGACCAGCATCATGCCGCCGATCCCGCAGGAAAATCCCGTCACCACAGCGTGCGGCACCCGCGTGATGTACCTCCCCAGGCGCATCACGCAGAACCCCATCATGATCACCGACGCGACAATCGAAACCTTCGCCGCGCCCCCTACCCCCTGACTCTTCACCGCCAGCGCGATGAACGGAACCGTAGCGCTCGCCGTGCCTCCGATCAGCACCGGATTGCGCCCCAATGCCGCGATGATGGGGGCCGTCAGAATCGACGTGAACACCCCCAGCACCGGCGGCAAGCCCATGAGCGATGCCATTGCCAGGCCGTAAGGCAGCGCGATCAATGCCGCGATCACGCCGCCCGACAAGTCGCCCAGCAACCCCGCCCAGCCGTACCCCACCGCGCGTCTTAATTTCCTGCGCGCGAATTCGGTCAAGCCATCACCTTAAGGAACGCCGTCTTGAACTTGTTCATCTCCTCCTGCGTGCCCACCGAGACCCGCACGTAGGTCGGCATGCTCGGCCATACCCTGCCGATATAGACCTTCTCCTTCATCATGGCCTCGATGATTTCCTTCCCCGGCCGCTTCACGTTCACCATGAACTTGTTCGACACCGAAGGGATGTACTGGAATTCATTCTTGTCGAGGAACGCCAGTACGTCCTTGCGCACGTCGCCGATGATCTTGCGCCGCTCCGGCACGAGGGTCTTCGATTTCAGGCTCGCCGTCGCCGCCACCATCCCCGTGACCGGCAGCGCTCCCGATGTCCACGGCCGGATCTTGTCCAGCAGGTCGGGACGCCCGATCGCCGCTCCCGCTCGCAGCCCCGCCATTCCGTATATCTTGGAGAACGTCCGCAGAATTACGATGTCCTTGTCCTGCGCCACCAGGTCCGAGCACATCGGCGCTCCCGCGATATGTATGTACGCTTCGTCCAGCAGCAGCACGCTGCCCTTAGGCTTATTCGCCAGCAGCCACTCGATCTCGGACTTCGGCGTCAGCGTCCCCGTCGGATTGTTCGGGTTGCACACGTAAATCAACCCGGCATCCTCGCTCGCCGCCGCCATCTTTTTCACATCGTGCGCAAAACTCTTCGTCAACGGCACCCGGATCACTTTCGTGCCGATGAACTCGGCCGCGCGCTCCGGCGCTTCGTATCCCGGGTCGGCAGTTACGAAGGGCTTCGTAGGCGAAGTGAATCCCAGCACCGCCTGGTGCAGCGGAGCGCTGGAACCCGCGTACGGCTGCACGTAATTGGCCTTCACGCCTTCCTGCTCGGCCAGCAATTCCTGGAAACCGAAGGTCTCCTCGTATAGATACCTGCCGCCGTCCTTGGCCACTTTGTGGATCGCCGCCAGCGCGTCTTCGCACGGTCCCAGCGGGTTCTCGTTGGCATTGATCTTCACGGCGTCGGCGGGAATCCCTCCGCGAATCGCGGAAAGTTGCGCCATCGCCGGCTCGTTGTAAAACGGCAGTGCCGCGCCGGCGGTGATCATAGCGGCCAATCGCCCGAAATTCCGGCGCGAGAAACCGCGTTTTACGAATTCTTCCTTCTGCTGCTGAGTGAGACAGACGTTCATGAGTACACCTCTCGAGTGATGCAGGTCTTACTCCTGCCGTTTGCTGATTCGTTGTGTGGGAATTGAAAATTCACGTTCGCCCCTTGCAGTTCTCCAGTTCCGTATCGTGCCGAACATTGGCACCGCTCGAAACTCAGGAGCGAACGTCGCGCACTCTGGCGCTGACGGTAGTGATTAGGGAGATGTTACCAAAGAATAACGGGGCTGTCGAATCAAATTATCTTATTGGAAAGATTATCTACTGGCCGCCGCCGGCACCGCTGTGAGCATGGATCCGTTCCAGGTCTGCCGCCCCGAGCCGCAGTTCCGGCGCAATCAACTGGCTTCCCGAGAGCGCCGTCTTAGCCACACCGTCGTGCCCGTGCGCCGCCGATCGCGATAGGATGTGCACCACTTCGTGCGCCAGCACCCGCCCGAGCGCGCGCCCCAGCAGCACATCGGCATTGGCAAAATCGCCGCCCGCCATAGCCGACCTCACGATGGAAGTCACCTTATCGCAGGCCACCTCGCTGAAGGGTTGCACCACGCCGTCCGTGGAGTATGTGAACGCCATCGGTCCGCGCTCGTCGTACAGGTAGCCCACCGGCCCGAGCACGCACTTGCCCGTGAAGCGGACCAGCACCAGGTCGGACGGCGTCTCCTCTCTCACTTCCTTGCGCGACCGGAAATCGAAGCGCAGCGCCGTGTCTTTCATGATCCCGGCGAATTCCCGCTTCATCTCCGCGATGGATTGTTCGGACCGCGGCCCCTGAAAATCCAAAACGATCGTGATCCCTTCGCCAAAAGCCGAGAGTACGAAAAGAGACGCAAACGCGCAGATCCAGACAAGGCGCATAGTGGAAGCAACCGGGCTCCGTCCCAGATTGTATCAATTCCCGGTAGGACAGGCCTCCTATTATGTTCTCATCCCACACTTCGATTCGGCGAAGCCGCAGGCCCGGCGTAAAGATTTGCCCGTAGCGGAGTAAGGTGATCTCTTCGTAGCGCCGCACCAGTTGGCGATGGAGATGGGGAATCTCGAGGTGGGTTTCTGCTCGGTACAGGGCATCCTTCCGAAGACGGGTGACGAAGTAGACGTTCTGCTGGCTAAGACGCTTCCACCAGGCGTAGTCGGCGTATCCTTTGTCCATCACTACGATTGTTCCTGTCTCAAATGGCAAGGTACGAGCCACCGTGATGTCGTGCTTTTTGCCGGTGGTGATCACCGCGAATTTCGGTAAGTAGCCGTAGTGATCCAGCATCAGATGCAGCTTCACGCTCCTTTGGCCAGCTGAAAGTATGCCCAGTCGTACATCGACATGCACAGCGTGATGGTAGTGGAATCCAGCGACACCAGTTTGTTGTGAAAACGGAATTGTGGCCGGGAGATGCCTCCTGACGGCACCGTGCCAGGAGGGAAGGCCTCCTGGCCTGTCCTTTTCGCTACACGAAACTCCGCTACAGAAAGCCGAGCCCCGGGCCCTTCAGCTCGCTGCACCGCACATAGCCATCCTTGACCACGAAAACCCCCGGATATTTCTTTTCCCAGCCGCGGTTGGCGACGGGCACGAATTGCCGCGCATTGGCTTCGATGGCGGCGACTCCCGGAATGTGCGCGGCGAGTCCGGCCGATTCGATCAGCGATGCCCCCGGACAGGTGAGGTCCTGCACGCACAGAAACAGCTTGTGCTTTTGCGCCAGCGCGGCCAGCAGCAAAGACTGGCTGATGCCCTTACACGCCTTGAGAGCCGCCCCCGAGTAGCCCAATTGCTGCGCGAGTAACAGCGCGTCCGGGCCCGTCAGCGATTCGTCGATCACCACCGGCTTCAGGCTCGAAGCCTTGTGCATGTCGAAGTCGGGATGCGCCGCCAGGTCGCGCGCGGTCGGCTGCTCGATGTACTGTATGTCGGCGAGTGCGCCCGGGGCCGCTTCGTCCAGTTTCCTGATGAATTCCAGGACATAGTCCACGTCGTGGCACTTCTCGTTGAAATCGAGCGAACAGTACCACCCTGTGACGCCCCGCTTCTTCTGCGTTTCGGCGGTGGCGCGATGCACGGCCGCAACGCGATTGACATCCCAGGCGACGTCGTTGCCCGCCAGCTTGATCTTGATCCGCAGCAGGCCGTTGTAGCGAATCCACTCAGGCAGCGTTTCCGGGAGCCCGTCGTTGACGCGCTGGCGGATGTCGGAGTCGGTGATCGGGTCGAGTGCGCCCACCAGGTGGTAAAGCGGCAATTTCTCCACAGGCGTAGCGCGTATGTAGGGGGGAAGACGCTCTCCGCGGAACTCGTCGCCCAGATAATGGTCGAGGGTATGCGTCAGAAATTCCGGGCCAAGCAGCTGATATGCGCTGCGCCCGTGGTAGCGACCGTAGGCATCGTGCAACGCCGCGTCGAACGGGCTGGCCGTGACCAGCGAGCAGAGCTTAGGGATCGTGTCGGATAGTTTGGCGGAAATCTCCTTGGCGGCCTTGAGGTACTCGGGTTCGACCGTCGTCGTGAGATCGATCGGATGGCCGTAATCGGAGTGGCTTTGGTACAGGGCGGCGACCCGTCCGGCCAGATCCTTCATCGCCTGTAAGGTCTGGTCGTAGTTCAGCGAAGCAGAGGGCCACGACCAGACGTTGCCGAGCGGCATCGAGCCCGACCCCGTCGCCGTCTTGCCGTTCCGCCCTTCCACCACGCAGTGAACATTGAGGAGGGTCACGCGGTCCAGCACGCGGCCTCCGAACTTGATCGGCACGCGGTAGAGGAAATCTTCGTACCCGATCTCCATGGAGCGGACCCGTACGTCGGTGGCGGAGCGGGCGGCCGCCACTGCCGGCGCCACCGCGGGAAGGGCAGCGGCCCCGAAGAGGAACTGGCGCCGGTTGAGTGAAGCGGAAAGAGGCATGTGTAGTAGTCAGAAAAGGAATTTCAAACCAAACTCCAGATTACGCCCGGGGCCGGCGGCTGTCACCTGCCCGAAATTCGAGGCGGTTAAACTCGTGCCAATGCTCGTAAACGACGGATGATTGAAAGTGTTGAAAGTTTCCGCGCGGAACTGGAAGCGCTTCTTCTCCGTAATCTGGAAATTCTTGAGCAGCGAAATGTCCCATTGGCTGAAACCTGGCCCGGTCAGGATGTTGCGGCCCGAGGTGCCAAACTGGCCGAGGGTCATCTGGCTGGGACTCAAAACCACGGATGTGTTGAACCACTGGCTGAGAGTGCGATCTCCGGCCGCAAGGTTCGGGTTGCCGGTCAACGAAGCGCGCGTCGAGGTGGCGCCGATACCCGCGATGTCCGAGGGCACCGTGATCGAGTTCGGAGCGCCGCTCTGGAAAGCCGTGACTCCGGAGAGCTCCCAACCGCCGAGAATGTACTGCAACCCGGCGTTCTGCGCCTTCCGGAACCAGGGCAGTTCGTACACGTAGTTGAAGTTCAAGACATTCTTCCGGCTAATACTGGAAAGGCCGTAATCGGGTCCCGCATTATAGGAGTTTTGCGGCACCGCTGTCGTTCCCTGGGTGGTATCCAGGGTTTTTGAGAACGTGTAGGACACGCCGAACGAGAGTCCCTTGGAATAGCGTTTGGTCGCGGTTACCTGAAGGGCATTATAGTTGGAGTCGTCCCCGGTCTCAATCATGTTGATGCTCCCATAGCCCTGGTGCGGGACCAGTGCATTGGCGTTGACGCCCTTGTTCGCCGCCAGGTCCAGCGCGCCCACGGGGAGCTGATTGATATTCAACCTGCGCAGCAGGTGCCGCCCAAGTGTACCCACATACCCCACGCTGAGGATCACGTTGCCGGGAAGTTCGCGCTGCACGTCGACGTTGTACGTCAGCACGCGGGGGTTCGGCAGAGTCTTGTCCAGTCCGACGAGGTTCGGCGGAAAGCTCCGGAACGTGGCTCCGGCGGGATTGTCGATGTTGCCGTTGTAGATCGACGCCGACGTGCTGAACGGCGGATTCGCGGATGTATTTGCATACTCGTCCGTCTCGATCACATCGTAGAAGACGCCGAGCCCGCCGCGGATTGCCGTCTTGCCATCGCTGGTCGGGTTAAACGCGAAGCCAAGGCGCGGTCCCCAGTTATTCTTGGGAGTTGGCACGCACGTATCGGGCAGGCCGGTGAACAGGCTGGATAACGCCGAGTTGGAAGCCTGCGGAACGCGCCCCTGGGCTGCGCTCGGGAAGCCCGATCCGCACAGGGAGATGCCGTTGTAGGGGTTGCCGGCCGTAGTCAGCGAACCATCCTTGGGGGACACTACCGGCGCGTTCGCCGGGTTGAAGAGAGACGGCAGGAAAGTGGTCCATGTGCCCAGCGCATTGGTCGTGTGCTCAATGTAGTTGTACCGCACGCCGTACTCCAGCGTGAGACGCTTGTTCACGCGCCAGCTATCCTGCGCATAGAACTCGAACGACGAATAATGCGACCACCACCAGAGATCGGTCTGGCCTTCGGTGTACGTGTAGAAGTTGCCCAGCAACGCGTCCGCAATCGCGTTGCCGGAGGTCGCAGCGGCGGAAGTATTGAACGTGACTGTGCCATACTCGTTGCCTCCACTGTTGTTCTGATCCTTGCGGCTGTGAATCACCTCCGCTCCGAATTTCAATGAGTGTGTCCCCACGATCTTGGTGAGGTCGTCATTAGCTTTGAACGTGGTGTTCAGATTCTTGATAAAGTCACCGGGGGTGTAGCCGGTGAACCCGGCAATGTTTACGGCGGGACCGGCGCTATAGTTATGCGGCGAGAAGACCTGCGGATACGTCAGGCCAAGCGCCGCGCGGCTGACCAGGGAATCGTTCGGTATTCCTTGGATATGGTTGTCCATGACGCTGAAACCGGCGTAGTTGAGCGTGGTGGGGTTGAAGATTGTGTTCAGCGAGAGCACCGTCGAATAACCCGGGCGGTTGCGCGAGCCAGGCACGAAGCCGACGGTCGTCCCCTGCACCGCGTTCCAGATCTGCCAGGTATCGCCCGTCCAGCGGTACATCAGCTGGTTCTTGCTGTTCATGTAGTAGTCGATGCGAATGAGATCCTCGCGGGTATCGTTCCAGCTTACGCCGTTGTACGAGTAGTTGCCGCCGGGACCGTTAAAATTCGGCAATGGGTAGGGAGATAACAGCTTGGGGCCGTTCACCGAGAACCGGTTCGCGGGAATCATGGCATTGGGAAACGGGGCGCCGTTGGCCGGATCCTTGGGAGCCGCCAGCGACGAGCCCTGGAAATTGCCCGACCGCACTAATGCCGTAGGCACGGTCCCGACGTTGGCCACTCCCTCATGCGGGTACTTCCACTCTTCCGAGTTGAAAAAGAAAAGCTTGCTCCGGCTCTTGTTAAAGGATGTGCCGGGGATGATGACCGGGCCGCCGATCGTCCACCCGAAATCGTTGAAATGCAGAGCCGGGACGGTGGTGGCGAAAAAGGAACGGGCATCGAAGGCATTGTTGCGCACGAACTCGAATGCCGTCCCGTGAAAATCCTTGGTGCCGCTTTTGGTAACCACGATGACCGACGATCCCAGGCGTCCGCCGAACTCCGCGCTATAACTCGAAGTGAGAATGCGAATCTCGGCAATCGCATCCATGCTGGGTTCGATGATCCCGTTGCTGTTCGAGCCGTTGTCCAGGTTCTCGCCGCCGTCTACGGTGAAGTAGGTCGAGTTGTACCGCACACCATTGATGTTTTGAGCCGGTGGTGGAGAGGCCCACATCGAAGGAATTCAGAGTGTTCCCGACCGCTCCCGGAATCAGGCGCAGCATCTGCGAGTAGTTCCTGCCGTTAAGGGCGATGTCGCTGAGTTGCTTGTCGGAGATGACTTGGGAAACTTCGCCGGACGCGGCCTGCACCTGTTCCGCATTGGCCGCTACCTCGAGAGTTTCCTGCACCGTGCCGATCTGGAGCTCAAAGTTCACCGTCCGTTTCGAGGCCGCATCCAGGATCACGCCGCTTTGCAAGCTGGCGCGGAAGCCCGCCGCTTCGGCGCGGATGTTGAATGTCGCTGCCGGAAGCGAGGGAAAAACGTAGTCGCCGGAAGCATCTGTCTTCGTCGTCGAGACAATGCCAGTCCCGGTGTTCGATGCAGTGATGGCACAGCCCGGGACAACGGCACCAGTAGAATCGGTCACCCGGCCGGCGATCTGGCCGACATTGGTTTGCGCCACGGCAAACTGGCCCGGTAACACGGCGGCAACCAGGACGAGCAGTATAGAACGCCTCTGAAGCATATTAAGCAACTCTCCTAACAGCGAGAGGGATATCGCGAGAAAGCCCCGTTCCTCCCCGCCACGGCCAGTCTACTGCAATGCCGTTTTTTCAGTCTTCCCAAGATTTAGCGCTACCGGACTAGGTTTTGCACGAATCGGCAGCGGTCGCCCTCACGCGCCGCGCTGCACCGTCCAGTCCTCGTTGCGGAAACGCGGATTGATGTTGACGTCCTTACGAACGCCGCGCGCATACCGATCGCGCCACGCCCCCGGAGACATGCCTGTGATGCGGTGGAAGACTCGCGTGAAATGGTGGATGCTGCCGAAACCGACGAGGCTCGCGATTTCCTTCAGCGCGCATTCCGATTCGCGGATCAGGCTCTTCGCACGGTCGATTCGAAACTGCGCGACATATTGCAGGGGAGAGACGTCCAGAACATCGTGCAGGTGCTGGCGCAGGCTGCGTTCGGAGCATCCCAGTTCCCCTGCCAGCCGGCGGACCGTGAGCGGCTCGGCGATGTGCTCGCTCACGAAACTCATGACGGCGCCGGTGAGCATGTCGCCGCGCGCCACCTCGGTCTCCAGCCTGGACACCGACGTCGTCGTCACGCGTTCCGGGCTGATTCGCTGCAGCCACAGCAGAAACTCCAAAAGGTGCAAAGCGCACATTTCGCGATACAGAGGCTCCTGAACGTCCCCTTCATGCCACACGCGTTCGAACAGCGTGCGTATACCCGAGTCGGCGGCGCAATAAAGCGGCGCTATGCCGCGCAGGGCGGAGACCAGCGCGCGATTGCGAACGTTGAACTTCATGTCCAGCGTGCGAACGCGGGTGCTGGCCTTGAGCCCGTGCAACACGCCTGGCGGCACAACGAATACATGCGCGGGCTCTATCGGATACTGCGTTCTGTCCAGGCTCAGCGTTCCCGCGCCGCTCACCAGGTAGACGGCCTGAAAGAATTCGTGAGAGTGCCGCTTGAGGATCCAGCCCGGATCGTAATCGTACCGCGCTGTCCACAGAACCTCCGCTGTTTCCAGTAGCATTGCCCGCACCCAATTCCAGTACAGATATTCTATTGCAGATTCAAATTTGTGCAAAAGGATATCGTCTTTGGGCAAACACAGGCAACCGCCTCCGCTTTTCGATTGGGACTACACTAAGTGTGAAAACCATGGCTACTGAAAATACTCGCCGTGCATTTGCCAAGGTGGCTGTCGGCACCATGTCTGCCCTCAGCGCCAGCCGCGTGATGGGCGCTAACGATCGCATTCGCATGGGCCTGATCGGCTGCGGCAACCGCGGCAGCCAGATCTGGAGCATCTTCCTGAAGCAGCCCGAGGTGGAACCCGTCGCCGTCTGCGACGTCTACACTCCCTACCGCGACTCATGGCAGCAAAAGTCCGGACCCAACGTCCGCGCCTATAAGGATTTCCGCGAGCTGCTCGCGCAGCGCGACATCGACGCCGTGGCCATCGCGACGCCGGACCACTGGCACGCGTTCATGACCGTGAAGGCCTGCGAGGCCGGCAAAGACGTGTATTGCGAAAAGCCGCTTTCGCTGACCGTCCTCGACGGCAGGAAAATGCTGGACGCCGCGCGCAAGCACGACCGCGTGGTCCAGACCGGCTGCCAGCAGCGCTCGGGAGAACATTACCAGCAGGCGGTAGACCTGATCCGCGCAGGCAAAATGGGCGAGGTGCACACCATCGACGCGGGCTTTATGCGCAACGCCATCCCCGGCTTCACGCCCCGCGAACTCACCGCTGAGCTGCCGCCGTCGCTCGATTGGGATATGTGGCTCGGGCCGGCGCCCTCCCGACCCTTCGACCCCTTCCGCTGCCTCTACAACTTCCGCTGGTTCTGGGATTACAGCGGCGGGCAGATGACCAACTGGGGCGCGCACGATCTCGATATCTGCCGCTGGATGGTTGGCGCGCGCGCGCCGTCGGAAGTCGCGGGTATGGGCGGCCGGTGGGTGCTGCGTGACGGCGGCGAGACACCCGATATCCAAAACGTGCTGTACCGTTTCGACAAGGCCGTAGTCACCTGGACCGCGCGCGAAGTGAGCGCGGGCGATCCGTTCTCCATCATTGTGCGCGGCACCCTGGGGACCATGACCCTCAGCCGCAGGGGGTTCCAGATCAAGCCGGAAATGACCGGGCAGCCCCGGAAACCGGCCATGGATCCGATGCAGGTGACGGGCGGCGACCTCGAAGGGCGCCACATCCAGAACTTCCTCCAGTGCCTCAAGAGCCGCAAACGCCCCAATGGCGACGTCGAGGAAGGGCACCTCACTGCCGCAATGTGCCACCTCGGGAACATCTCCACGCGGATTGGCCGAGGCGTCCGCTGGGATCCGCAAAGTGAGGAGATCCCGGGAGACAAGGAAGCCAACGGCATGCTCTCACGCCCCTACCGCGCTCCCTGGAAGCTGACCTAGTACACACGTGTCGAAGCACCGCTCGCTGACGCGGCTCCCATCCGAGCCGCGACCGTGAGGGAGCGGTTGCCGCGGAATACGCGGAAGTATCTCGAGCTATAAGCGCGCCTGCGCCAGATACCCGCGCAGTTTCCCCAGGTCGCGCTTCATCTCGCTGTAAACCAATTCCCTGTTGACGACCGCCGTCCCGCGGCTATCGCTCGCGCCGCCCAGCGGATATTCGAAATGCAGTTGCAGCGGGCCTGAAAAACCCGAATCCGCAACCATCGTGAAGAACTGCGGCAAATGGACCATGCCTTCTCCGAGCGGCTTCCATTGCGGTCGCCAATTGCCGCTGGAGTCCTTGGACCAGACGAAATCTTTGACCGCGATGCCGCGCAAATGCGGCCCCGTAATCCGGAAACTGTTGATCCAGCCCCCCACGCCTCCCTCGATCACGGCATGGCCCACATCGAAATTCACGCCGACCGCGCTGGGGTCGAAATCCTTCAGCAGGATGTGGAGATCCCAAATCGACGCGCCCACCACCCCCGTCCCCGAGTGCGTGTGGTACATGGCGCAAACCTTGTAGCGCGAATTCAGCGCCGCCAGTTTCGCGATGCGCGGCTTCATCTCCTCGAGCTGCGCCGCGTACGGCCGGTCCGCAGCGTACTTGAAACCGCCCCAGCGGTAGTTGCGAATCCCCAACGCCGCCATGCTCTTGAGAATCTCTTCCGTAAACGGCGTCTGTGTGTCCACGATGTCCACCGTGATCATCGGCACTTCGAGCCCGTGCTCGCGGATGATGCCGGCCAGCCGCGGTAGATCCTGCCCCACGCGCTGGGGTTCCACGTGTCCGCCCCTCCGCACGGTAATGTCGATGCCGTCATAGCCGATGTCGGCGGCGGCCTTGGCCAGATCTTCTCCTTCAAGAAATTGCAGGTGCTTGGAGAAGATTGCCACCTTCAATTTATGCGGTGTCGGCTTTTCGTCGGCGCCGGCCGGCAGCACTTGGCTCAGCATCGCAGCGCCGGCTAGAAGAGTACGGCGAGAGACATTCGGTTTCATGGCTGTTACCACAATATCCCTAAACGAAATGCCATTGTCCAGGGCAATCGCGATTTGACGGTTGAGAATAAATCCCAGAACGCCGGGGACGAATCTGTATTTAACAGGAGAGAACATCTCCGGGGTTCATATGCTCGAAAGGAGGACGCCATGAAAGGAACATTGGATTCCAGTCGCTCGCGCAGAAAGTGGATCTTAGCGGCCGTGATCATCCCGCTTCTCTTCCTCGCCTGGTGGGCTTTCCGTCCCGAGAAACTCTGGATCAACCACAGGGTCAATGAGCCTGCCCCGTTCGCTTCGCGCTCCGAAGTCCGCCCTCTTCTTACGGGGCAACTGGAGTCGAGAGCGCATCCCACCAGTGGTCGCGCCACGATCTATATGGCCCCCGATGGCACTCGATATCTGCGTCTCACCGATTTCACAACCTCCAATGGCCCCGACGTACATGTTGTGCTCGCCCAAGGTGACGATAAGAACCTCGGTCAGAGCATCCTGAAGAATAATTTAGATTACATTGAACTCGGGCTGATGAAAGGCAATCAGGGGGATCAGAACTACGAACTGCCCGCATCCGTCGATCTGCAGAAATATAACGCCGTAGTCATCTATTGCGTGCGATTCCGTGCCATATTCGGCGTGGCGCCCACCCAGCAAGTCTAATGAGAGTCACTCGTAGTGTCTTCGGGGACGCGCCGCCTTATAGACCGGCCTTCGCCAGCATGCCGCGGACGTGCTCCAGATCTCTCTTCATCGCCGCCAGCACATCCTCCTTCGGAATCGTGAGTGTCCGCGCCCCTTTGTCGGCGCCACCCAGCGGATATTCATAGTGGATTTGCAGCGGACCCTCGAACGCCGTCTGCGCCACCATGCCAAAGAACTCCGGCAGCTTGACCATGCCTTCGCCGATCGGCTTCCACTGCTCGCGGTACGCGCCTTTATTGTCCTTTTCCCACACGAAGTCTTTCACCGCGATACCGCGCAGATGCTTGCCCGTAATCTTGAAGCTGTCGATCCATCCGCCCAGTCCGCCCTCGATCACCGCGTGCGATACGTCGAAGTTCACGCCCACCGCTTTGGGATCCAGATCGCGCATTAGGTACCACAGATCCCAAATCGATGCACCCACCAATCCCACGCCCGAGTGCGTATGATACATGGCGCACGCCTGGTAGCGCGCGTTGAGCGCGGCCAGTTTCGCCAGCCGCGGCTTCATGGCTTCCAGTTGCTCATCGTACGGTTGGTTCGCGTCCCACTTGAACGCGCCGAAACGGTAGTTGTGTATGCCGAGCGCCGAGCAGGACTTCAGAATATCCTCGGCGAACGGCGTTTCGGCGTCGGCGATATCGGTGGTCACCATCGGCACTTCCAGCCCGTGCTTGCGTATGGTCGCCACTAGCGGCGGAAGATCCCTGGCCACGCTCGCCGGTTCCACGTGTCCCTTCGCGCGCACCGTGATGTCCACACCGTCGAAGCCGAGTCCGGCGGCCGTGGTGGCCAGTTCTTCGCCCTGCACAAACTGCAGGTGCTTGGAAAATACCGCAACCTTAAGTTTCGCCTTCGCCCTCGCGGGACTGCTCAGCAGGAGCGCGCTGCCGGCCAGCAACGCGCGCCGCGACACGGAAGATCCGTCTGTATCTTTAGCGCTCACGGCCTTATCATAACCCTATGAGGCTTCCCCGCCGAACGTTTCTTCTCTCCGCGGCCGGCGCCATCGCTGCCCACGCCGTTCCTCCTTCCGACCAGGTTTCGCTGGGCGTAATCGGCTCAGGCGGTCGCGGCACCTTCGTCATGGGCGTGTTTCAGAAGGACCCCGCACTCCGCGTCAGCGCCATCTGCGACGTCTACGAGCCCAACCTGGAGAATGCGATTTCCGTCGCCTCTAAAATTCCCGGGACGCATCCCAAGGTCTACCGAAATTACCGCGAGCTCCTCGCCGACAAGGACGTCCAGGCCGTACTGATCGCCACGCCCGAACACTGGCACTACCAGATGGTGCTCGACGCACTTGCCGCCGGCAAAGACGTCTACGTGGAGAAGCCCCTGTGCCAGACTCCCGAACAGGGTGTCGCGCTGGTCGAAGCCGAACGAAAAACCAAGCAGATTATTCAGGTGGGCATGCAGCGCCGCAGTTACGACCTATATAAGGAAGGGCGCGCCATCGTGGCCGGCGGCACCCTCGGCGACGTGCGCATGGTCCGCTCCTGGTGGCTCAACAATTATCTCGGCAGCCCGCCCGCCACGAAACTGGCCGGCCCCCTCGATTGGGAACAGTGGCAGGGCCCCGCGCCCCGCCGCGCGCTCGACCCCAATCGTTTTCGCAACTGGCGCTTCTACTCCGATTACGCCGGCGGCATCCTCGCCGATCAGGGTGCGCACATCTTCGACGGCATACAGATGCTCATGGGCGCGGGTTTCCCCAGCGCCGTCACCGCCGCCGCCGGCAAGCCCCACAAGCAAGGCGTGGACCAACCGGAATCCGTGGTGGCCATCGCCGAGTACCCCGAGGATTTCGTCGCAGTTTTTACCGTGAACTACGCCGCCATGTTGTACAAGAGCCGCAACGATCAACTCAATCAACTGGATGGCGACAAAGCCCGTATGGACATCGGCCGTGAAGAGCTAAAGGTCTTCCTGAAAGGCGCAGAAGAACAGCCCGCCATCGAAAAGAAATCCGAAAAAGGTTTCGGCTGGGCCACCGACCTGCACGTGCAAAACTTCCTCGAATGCATACGCACGCGCCAAACCCCCACCGCCCCCATGAAACTAGCCTTTCAAGCCGCACTGGTAGTGCAAATGGCCAACCTCTCCCTGAAGCAAGGCCGCCGCATCCGCTGGACCGGAGCCAAAGTAGTGGGATAGGCCTCCTGGCCTGCCCATACGAGCGAAGCTCGGACTCGTCTTCTCTCCTGTTCTGCCGCCCGCTGTTAAACTGAACCTGATGCAGCAATCGTATACCCCCCTCCAGGCGCCGCAGCGCCTTCTGTTCGGACCTGGACCCAGCATGGTCGCGCCCCGCGTGTACCAGGCCATGGCGCAGCCTGTGGTCGGCCACCTCGACCCGTTCTTTTTCCAGGTAGTCGAAGAGGTCCGCACTCTCCTCGGCTACGCTTTCTCCACAACAAATCAGTTCAACGTCGCCCTCTCCGGCACCGGTAGCGCCGGCATGGAAGCCGCCGTTGCCAACTTCATCGAGCCCGGCGAAAAATTCGCGCTCCTCACTAACGGTTTCTTCGGCGACCGCATCGGCGACATGGCCTGCCGCCACGGCGGCGACGTCGTCCGCCTGTCCAAGCCCTGGGGCGTGCCCTTTGACCCGCAGGAAGCCCGCGACTTCATCCGCCGCGAACGCCCCCGCGTGGTCGCCTTCGTCCAGGCCGAGACCTCTACCGGCCTCTACAACCAGGCGCAGCCCATCTGCGAAGCCGCCCACGAAGTGGACGCCCTTGCCATTGCCGATTGCGTCACTTCGCTCGGAGGCATGCCCGTCCTCGTCGACGAAACCGGCATCGACATCGCGTACAGTTGTTCCCAGAAAGGGCTCGGCTGCCCTCCCGGCCTCGCGCCGCTCACCGTCTCGCCCCGCGCCCTCGATCGCCTCAAAATGCGCCAGACGCCGGTGCAGTCTTTCTACCTCGACCTACGCCTTCTCGACACCTTCTACACCGGGCACAAGTATCACCACACCGCCTCCGCCACCATGTTCTACGCCTTGCGCGAAGGTCTCGCTATCGTCGCCGAAGAAGGACTGGAAGCACGCTGGCAGCGCCACCGCAAGAACCACGAAGCCTTCGTCGCCGGCATCGAAGCCATGGGACTGAGCATGCACGTTCCCCACGGTCATCGACTCTGGACGCTCAACACCCCGCGCATTCCCGCAGGCGTGGATGACGCCAAAATCCGCCAGTTCCTCCTCGACAAATACAGCATGGAAATCGCCGGCGGCTTCGGACCCCTGGCAGGCAAGGTCTTCCGCATCGGCACCATGGGCTACAGTTCCACCGCCGAGAACGTGCAACTCATCCTGCAAGCCCTCGACGACGCCCTTCACAACGCGTAACCCCGGTTGTAAGCTAAGAGCGAGGTGCTCTCATGAGGACTTCGCTCTGCCTCCTTTTGTTCGCCATCGGAGCGCTGCCGCTGGCCGCGCAGCCCGGCCGCAGCATGACCCCGCCGCGCAACTTTCCTCCCGACCTCGTTCCCCAGAATGTGATCGATCGCGACATCCTGCGTCTCGGATCCAGCCACGTCAGCGTGGATTTCGAAAACGATCGCGCGCGAGTCCTGCGTCTCACTCTCGCCGCCGGTGAATCCATCCCGATCCATGACGACCGCGCCGGAGTGCTCGTCTGCGTCGCCGCCTGTCACATCCGCTTCACCAGGCCCGACGGCCAGTCCCAAGACATCGAGCTCAAAGCCGGAGAAACCCGCTGGATGCCGGACGCCCGCCACGCCACTCTCAACATCGCCGACGCCCCACTGGAGTTCCTCTACATCGAAACCAAGCGACTCTAGCAGGTGGGGCAGGCGCTTTCGCCTGCCCCACCAAATTTCTCTTGCTTCTCTGCGCTTATCTCTGCGCCTCAGCGTCTCTGCGTTGAACTGGTTATCATGGAACTCATGCTCACCCGTGAACAAGCCTGGGACATCGTCTGCGAATTCACCAAGTCCGAGGGACTCCGCAAGCACGCCCTCGCCGTCGAGACCTGCGTCGTCGCCTACGCCAGGCACCTCGGCGAGGACGAACACAAGTGGAGCATCACCGCCCTCCTCCACGATTTCGATTGGGAGATCCACCCGCAAGCCCCCGACCATCCCATGCTCGGCGAGGCCATCCTTGCCGAACGCGGAGTCGACGACGAGATCCGCCGAGCCATCCTCTCCCACGCCAACTACAGCGGCGTGCCCCGCGTGTCTCCCCTCGAAAAAACCCTCTACGCCTGCGACGAGCTGGCCGGCTTCATCACCGCCATCTCCTACGTCAAACCCACCCGCAGCGTCTTCGAAGTGGACGCCGCGTCCGTCAAAAAGAAGATGAAAGACAAGGCCTTCGCGCGCAGCGTCAACCGCCAGGACATCATCGAAGGCGCCCAGGAACTCGGCGTGCCCCTCGAAGATCACGTCACGTTCTGCGTCAAGGCGATGCAGGCGCGGGCCGCCGAACTGGGTCTCGCTGGAAACTCCGCAGTGTCCGGTTAGCCGGTTTTACCGTGCGAGGACCTCAGAACAGTTCCGCCAGCATCGCCTCCACCTCCGGCCGCAGAAGCAACAGGTCGTTTTCCGCGGTGGACCAGACTTCCTCGATATCGACGCCAAAGTACTCGTGCACCAAGAGGTTTCGCATCGCAATCACATTGGTCCACGGTATCCCGGGATGCGCGACGCGCAACGCCGGGCTTATCGAACGCGCCGCCTCACCGATGATTTGAAGATGATGCACCACCCACACCTGCAACATCTCGTCGCTTTCAAACTGCTGACGTCCGCCGCCAATCCGTTCCTGAATCTTCTGGATCGAGTCCAGAATGTCCTGGAGACGGCCGGCGTCGTCCCTCACAGAACGACCGCCTCCTCCATCACCCGCTGTCGAATCCGCGGCTTCAGGCCGTTGTGGCTCGCCACGTCCACCTTACAGCCCAGCAGGTTCTGCAACTCCTCGATCAGCGCAGCGTGGTTCAGCAACCCCCGTCCCGGCTCAAACTCCACCAACAGATCCACGTCACTTTCCGGCGTGTCCTCCCGCCGCACAACCGAGCCGAAAACACGCACGTTCCGCGCTCCGTGCCGCGCCGCGATCCCAAGGATCTGTTCCCGCATTGAGATGAGACTGTCGTAGCGCCGCACCAGGATACTCCTCAAGACCAGTATAGGCGACCGGCTTCGATGCCGGCTTCCAGCCAGGACATTATCGAAGGCGCCCAGGAACTCGGCGTGCCCCTCGAAGATCACGTCACGTTCTGCGTCAAAGCGATGCAGGCGCGGGCTGCCGAACTGGGTCTCGCTGGAAACTCCGCAGTGTCCGGTTAGCCGGCTCTTCGAACGCGCCGTACACCGCCGCTGACACTGCGATCACGATAGCGATGTAAAGTAGCGGAGGAAACTCCGGCGACCGCCGCAGGCACCACCACAAAATCGGCACGTGCAGAATGTACATCGCATAACTGGACTTTCCCAGGTAGACCGCCGCCTTTGTGGAAAGCATGCGCGCCAGCACGCCGCCTCCCAGCGCCAGGCCGATCAGCAGCACACCATTTAGCGGCCGCAGCGCGCTGTTCAGGTCGATGAATTTCGGCAGCACTTCCGGATACGCGATCACCCCCGCCGCTCCCGCGAAGCCCGGGATATACAACCACCACCCCTGAGGCGGCCGCCTCCGCCGCTGCAATAGTTCGTAGGCGCACGCGGCCGCGATCCCCATCAGAAAATCGCTCAGGTGGACCAGCGGCTTGATGTTGTCCGACACCCCCGCCGACCACATCGCACGCGTCAGGCAGCACGCCACCGCCGCCGCCAGTGCGATGTTGCGCCAGTTCATCCGCCGCACGAAGAAGATTGCCGCCAACGGAAACACGGCATAGAAAAACATTTCGCACGAGAGCGACCACGCCGGAGTATTCCAATTCACCGGGCTCACACCCAGCCACGCCTGCACCAACAGAAGATGCGCCGCCACGTATTCCGCTTTGCCAGCTGTCTGGTCCGCGAGAATGAATGGCGCCACCACCGCCAGGCTCAACAGGTAGACCGGATACACGCGCGCCACTCGTCCCACTGCATACCTCAGCGTATTGCGCCGGTTCCACACCGTCGCCGCGTAACTCCGCGTCAGCACAAAGCCGCTCAGCACGAAGAACGTCGTGACCGCCTGATATCCTCCGCGGATCAACGTAAACAATCCGTGCGGCAGCAGCAGCGCAGTGGCTTCCAGTTTCTGCCCCGGCCCAGTGAGGTGATGAAGGATCACCCACAGAGCCAGGAAGAAGCGCAGTCCTGTGAGCGCGGGAAAGTCACGGCGCTTCACCGGACCTCCGCATAGCCGAACACCAAAGGCCCCTGCATCGGGTTCTCGATTGTCACGTCCATCAATTTCCACTGCACCGCGCTCGCCGGCAGCGTCGCGCGAAACTCCGAGAGATCGTTTCCGCGTTGGGCCAGGGCCACCGCAACCTCGACGCCGTTCACGCGCACCCGTGGACGAAAATCGCGCGTCTCGAAAACGCCGACATACAAACTCTCCGCGGAATTCCGCGGACCGCCGATACGAATTGTCCCCGCGCCATCCATCCGGCGGAACCCGTTCGACGCCTCTCGCCAGCCCGCCCCCAGATAGTCGCCGAAAACCGGATCCCCGATGTTGACGAAGCGCGGCTCGTCCTCCGTCCACATCGCGCCCGCGTGCGCCGTCTCGTTGTGTAGCATCTGGCTGTCGAAGCGGTAGACCACCGCGGCTTTCGCCGCCAGTGCGCGCCGCGCGATCGCCTGCGGCAGCACGTACTTCGAGAGCAGGTCCGGCGCCGCTTGAATACGCGCCTCGCTGCCCGGAGCCAGATACACGCCCGGAATCGATTTCGCGCGGAACGGCAGGTCCGCCACGCCGCTCCAGAAAAGATCGCTGTCGATGCCGTCCAACAGAATGATTTTCCCCTTCGCGGCCTCGTGTACTTCCTCCACTCCGAGCACGAGGTCTTCCACCTTTTCGCCCCGTTCATGCTGCCATCGCGTCGCGGTCCACGCCGCCTGCACCGAAGTCCCCGTATACACCAGAATCACCAGCGCCGTCGCGATTCTTCCCGCCGCGCCGAACTTCCACATCCGTGCGATCGCATACGCGCCCAACATCGCGATGCCGATCGAGGGCACCGCCAGGTAGTAATCCATCTTGTGTTCCGGCAGCGGCAGATACGGCAGCAGCGGAAACACAAACCACGCGGCGCCGAGCAACGCCGTCGATTCGCCGCGCCGCAGTCCCCAAGCAGTCAGCACGATCGCGCAGGCCGCAATCACTCCTGCCGCGATCTCGGGCATCGGTCCCACCACCCATCGCCAGTAAGTCCAAATCGTCGCGCCGATCGCGGCATCCACGTGCGGCGCATACACTCCCGCGTGCGCCGGCGGCGCGTAATAGAAATGCAACAGCACCGCCGCCGCCGACACCGCAAACATCGGCAGAATCCTTTTCAGCAGCGCACGCGCGTGGAACCACACATACAGCGCCGCCAGCGCCGGATAGACCACGTTGATCTCCAGCGCTCCCAGCCCGAGCACGAATGCCGCCCAGTGCGCCATCTCGTAACCCCGCCCACTAGTCTCGATGCGGCGCAGCAAAAAGTAGAAAGCCAGCAGAAAAAAGAAACCGCTCAACACCTGGTTGTAGATCGAACTCCACCCCATCGCCTGGGCCACGCCGATATTCACCAGCCACAGAATCTGCGCACACAGCCCGCCCGGCGTCCACGCCACCAGTCGCCGCACGATGCTGCCAAACAGCATCAGGCTCGCGGACTGCGTCAAAAACGTGCAGATGTGAAACGGCAGCGGCGCTACGCCGAAGATCGCGCCCAGGCCCAGCCAATAGGCGTTCTCGCCCAGCGGCCGCATGTTGCCGTGCGCCTTAGGGGCGAACATCGCCCTCGTCAAGTCGCCCGCCGAATGTACGTCATGCCGCAGACTCAGCCAGCCGAAATCGTCCTGATAAAACCAGGTCGTCAGTCCCGGCCAGTATAGGGCAAGCAGCAACAGCACGGGCAACACAAGCCGGGTGCCGGTGCGAATTTCGGGCATCTTCTGATCGTAACTTATGGCAAGATGAAAACCATGCTACCGGAAGCCCACGAGATCGCCCACGTCAGCGACACCGCGCTGATGACCGCCGCCTGCCGCGCCATGGAGACGGAGCGTCCCGATGGGCTGATCCGTGACCCCTTCGCCGCGCAGTTGGCCGGAAGCCGTGGCATGGCCATCGCCCAAGCCCTCGCCGGTCTCGACATCATGTGCTTCGGAATCGCCGTGCGCAGTCGCTTCCTCGACCAGCTCGTACCCGAAACCATCACGGCGCACGGCATTGCCACTGTGCTCAGCATTGGGGCCGGACTCGACACGCGCCCCTGGCGGTTGGAACTCCCTCCTACCGTGCGTTGGATCGAAGTCGATTTTCCGGCCATGCTCGACTACAAGGATTCCGTCATGGCGGCAGTGGCCCCCCAGTGCCGCCGCGAGCGTCTCGCTGCCGACATCAGCGATGCGTCCCAACGCGAGAGCGTGTTCGCCGCCGGCGGCGACGGTCCCACGCTGATGATCACCGAAGGCCTGTTGATGTATCTCCCCGCCTCGACGGTCGAGGCTCTGGCCGAGCACGCCACCGCCAGCCACTGGCTGCTCGATGCCGCCTCGCGCGATATGACACGCCGGGTGCGCATGGATATCTATCAATCCATCGAGAATGTTCGCGCCGCCGATCATCTCGATGGCCTCCAGATACTCGACGTCCTCGAGCGCCGCGGCTGGGTCGGGCTCCGCCGCCTCACTTATGGCAGCCGCGACGTAATGGAGTTCGCAATGGAGCGGGCTGCCAACATGTTCCGCAACCTGCCGCCAGACCAGGTCCCACAGCCTCCGCCCGCCGGCGACCCCAGCGGAGTCCACCTCTTCGCCCGCTCGACATAACTTGCTCTTGCACCCCACTCAATCCGCGCCGCCATCAGAGCCGCGACCGTGAGGGAGCGTTTTCCGTCTTTTTTCCTACCGTCTTCGACCGCCGCGCGTCTACTGCTCAAGGAAAGCTCTATCTTGGCACTTCCGTCTCTGCTAAACTGCGAAGAACAGGCGAAAGTCTAAGTAGCAATCTGCTCCGGGAGTAGCTCATCGTGACGGGTGTAAATCGTATTTCCGCGACCATGCTGGCCGGTCTGTGCCTGCTGTCGCTCGGCGCCTGCAAACCGGCGCAAACCGCCAAGGGACCAGCTGCCATGCCCGTCGTCCCGGTGTCGGTAGCCAAAGCCACGCAGGAATCCGTGCCCACCGAACTGCGCGTGGTCGGCACCGTCGAAGCATCCGCCATCGTACAGATCAAGTCGCAGATTTCCGGACAGCTTTTGCGCGTCAGCTTTACCG
This sequence comes from uncultured Solibacteraceae bacterium, assembly GCA_963805775.1. GTDB lineage: Bacteria > Acidobacteriota > Terriglobia > Bryobacterales > Bryobacteraceae > Solibacter. The sequence continues at coordinate 23,833 of CAWDWK010000066.1, forward strand.
AAGGCCAGAACGTAGCCAACGGCGATCTCCTGTTCGAAATCGACCCGCGTCCCTACGAGGAAGCTCTGCGCCAGGCCGAAGCCAATGTGGCGCGCGACCGCGCCCAGATCGCCCAGTTGGAGGCCACCCTGGCCCGCGATTCCGCCCAGGCCAAATACAACCTGAGCGATGCCGAACGCTACGCCGAACTCGCCAAAGCCGGAGTGGTCTCTCGCGCGCAATCCGACCAGGTTCGCACCGGCGCCGATGTCGCACGCGAATCCGCCCGCGCCACGCAGGCGGGCATCGAAAGCGCCAAGGCCGCTCTGGATAGCGATGTCTCAGCCGTGGCCGCTGCCAAGCTCAATCTCAATTACTGCCAGATCCGCTCGCCCCTCTCCGGCCGCACCGGCAACCTGCTGGTTCACGCCGGCAACCTGGTCAAGGCCAACGACGTTCCGCTCGTCGTCATCCATCAGGTCTCGCCCATCTTCGTCAACTTCAACGTTCCGGAGCAGCACCTTGCGGCCGTGCGCCGTCTCAACGCGAACCACAGGCTCGTCGTCAGCGTCTTCGCCCAGAATGACGCCACCCGCGCTTCGTCCGGCGCGCTTTCCGTCATCGATAACACCGTCGATACCGCCACCGGCACCATTCACTTGAAGGCCACCTTCGACAACAAGGATGGCGCCCTGTGGCCCGGACAGTTCGTCACTTCCGTCCTCACTCTTGACACCCTCCAGGGTGCCACCGTCGTGCCCGCCGAGGCCGTGCAGGCCGGCCAGCAGGGCCAATTCATCTACGTTGTCGGGTCGGACAACAAGGTCGTCATTCGCGTTGTCACCGCCGGCCGCGCTTTCGGCAAGAGGATGGTGATCGAGAAGGGCATCGCGCCCGGCGACACCGTGGTCGTCGACGGCCAGTTGCGCCTCTTCCCGGGTGCCCAGGTGCAACTCGTCGATCCGTCGAAACTCGACGTGGGGAAGTCATGAACCTCTCGCGCATTTTCATTGAGCGCCCCGTCATGACGGCGCTTATCTCTTTCGCCATTGTCCTCTTCGGCGCGATCGCCTTTCGGGAACTGCCGGTGGCAGCCCTTCCGAGCGTGGATTACCCCACTATTCAGGTGGCCGCGGCCCTGCCCGGCGCCAGTCCCGAAACCATGGCATCCACCGTGGCCACGCCGCTCGAACGCGAGTTCTCCACCATCGCTGGCATACAGTCGATGAACTCCACCAACTCGCTCGGCAGCACGTCGATCACCGTGCAGTTCACGCTGGACCGCAAGATCGACGCCGCCGCGCAGGACATACAGGCCGCCATCTCCCGCGCCGGCGGACGCCTGCCGCCTAGCATGCCGCGCCCGCCCTCGTACAACAAGGTCAACCCCGCCGAGCAGCCTGTCTTTTACCTCGCGCTCGAATCCACCACGCTGCCCATGTACACGGTCAACGAGTATGCCGATACGCTGCTGGCGCAGCGCATCTCCATGGTCAACGGTGTCTCGCGTGTGCAGGTGTTTGGCGCGCAGAAGTACGCCGTGCGCGTGCAGGTGGATCCCGACAAGCTCGCCGCCCGCGGCATCGGCATCGACGAAGTTCAGCGCGCTGTCAACGCCAGCAATACCAATCTGCCCACCGGACGCCTGGATGGCGATAAGCAGGCGTTCACCATCGAATCCAGCGGCTCGCTGGATAACGCTGCCGCGTACCGCCCCATCATCGTCGCCTGGCGCAACGGCACTGCGGTCCGCCTCGAAGAGCTCGGCAACGTCATCGATAGCGTGGATAACGACAAGATCGTCGCCTGGTACGACAACAAGCGCGCCGTCATCCTCGCCATACAGCGGCAGCCCGGTACCAATACGGTGGAGGTGGTGGATAACGTCAAACAACTGCTGCCCGAGTTCCGCAAGGAGATTCCGCCGGCCATCAATCTCTCCGTCGCCTTCGACGCGTCGCAATCCATCCGCGGCTCCATACACGACGTGGAGTTCACCCTGCTTCTCACCATCGGCGTCGTCGTCCTGGTGATCTTCCTCTTCCTGCGCAATCTCTCCGCCACCCTGATTCCAGGCTGCGCCGTTCCGTTCTCCATCGTGGGAACGTTCGCCGTGATGTACCTGCTGGGCTACAGTTTGAACAACCTCTCGCTCATGGCGCTCACACTTTCCGTAGGGTTCGTGGTGGATGACGCCATCGTGATGCTGGAGAACATTGTCCGGCACATGGAGATGGGAGAATCGCGCCTGTACGCCGCCATCAACGCGGCGCGCGAGATCGGTTTCACCATTCTCTCCATGACCTTCTCGCTGGTCGCCGTGTTCATCCCCGTGCTCTTCATGAGCGGCATCGTGGGGCGCCTGCTTCACGAGTTTTCGGTAACCATCGTAGTGGCCATCCTGATCTCCGGCTTCGTCTCACTGACTCTCACGCCGATGCTAGGCAGCCGCTTCCTCAAACACGAGCGCCACGTCCGGCACGGCATCGCCTATCGCGCCCTCGAAGGCGGCTTCAACACGATGCAGCGCTGGTATGAGGTCACGCTCGCTGTCGCCATGCGTTTTCGCCTGGTCACGCTGAGCATCGCGGTGCTGATGCTGTTCGGCACCGTCTACCTGTTCACCACCATGCCCACCGGCTTCATCCCGAGCCAGGATAGCGGCTTCATGTTTGCCGGAACGCTGGGACCGCAGGACGCTTCGTTCGACTGGGTGGCCGCGCACAATCACGCGGCGGGCGAAGTTTTGCGCGCGCATCACGACGTTCAGGATGTCGGCGTGTTCGTGATCGGAGGCAACCAGGCGTTCATGTTTGGACGCATGAAGCCGCGCGAGGAACGCACAAACTCCGTGGACCAGATCATCGAACAACTGCGTCCCGGCATGGCTGCCATTCCCGGCCTGATGGTGTTCATGCAGAATCCGCCGCCCATCACCGTGAGCGGCCAGAATTCGCCCAGCGCCTACCAGCTCACTTTGCAAAGCGTGAACCTGAAAGAGATCTACGATTGGGCTCCGCAGCTTACCAATAAGATGCGCGCGCTGCCCGGTTTCGTGGACGTCAACAGCGACATGCAGATCTCCAGTCCGCAGTTGATGGTGGATATCGATCGCGACCGCGCCGTTTCGCTCGGCATCACACCGGACCAGGTGCAGGACGCGCTCTTCAGCGCCTACAGCGCGCGCCAGGTCTCGGTGATCTATGCTCCGGCCAACCAGTACGTGGTGATCCTCGAAGTGCTGCCCCAATACCAACGCACTCCGGAGGCGCTCTCCAAGCTCTATCTGCGTTCGACCGGCAATGCGCTGATTCCTCTGGATTCCGTCGTGCGCACCCGCCGGCAGACCGGCCCGCTCTCCATTAACCACTTCGGCCAGTTGCCCGCCGTCACCGTCTCCTTCAACCTGCGCCCAGGGTACTCCCTGGGACAGGCGGCGCAGCAGGTAGACGACACCATCCGCCAGATGCGCATGCCGGCCACCATCAGCTCGAGCTTCCAAGGCACGGTGAAAGAGTTCCAGAGCTCGTTCGCCAATCTCTCGATCCTGCTGCTGGTGGCGATTCTGGTGATCTATATCGTGCTCGGTGTGTTGTACGAAAGTTTCATTCACCCCATCACAATTCTCTCCGGCCTGCCCTCGGCGGTCTTCGGCGCCCTGCTGACGCTGGTGATCTTCCACAAGCAACTCGATCTCTACGCCTTCGTCGGCATCATCATGTTGTTCGGCGTCGTCAAGAAAAACGCCATCATGATGATCGATTTCGCCATCGACTCGCAGAAGAAAGGGCACAGCGCCTACGATTCCATCTGGGAGGGCTGCCTGCTGCGCTTCCGCCCCATTATGATGACCACCGTGGCGGCGCTGTTCGGCACCCTGCCCATCGCCCTCGGCTACGGTGAAGGCGCCGATGCCCGCCAGCCGCTCGGACTCGCCGTAGTCGGCGGCCTGGTGGTCAGCCAGTTCCTGACGCTTTACATTACCCCGGTAATCTACCTCTACCTGGAACGCTTGCAAGAGTGGTTCCGCGAGACGCCAAAGGTCCGCGAAACCGCCAATGTGGCATAAGTTTCGGCGAAGCGGATAGAATAGACCGCATGTTGCCATGGTGTCTTGCCGCTCTTCTCGTCTCCGCTGCCGCCGCGCAGTCGGAACCGCGCTACGAGGTCGTGGCGATGAAGAATGTCATGGTCGCCATGCGCGACGGGGTGAAGCTCGCCACCGATATCTACCGTCCCGGCCGCAACGGCGCGGCGGTGGAAGGCAAGTTCCCGGTGTTGCTGGACCGCACGCCCTACGGCAAGGGACGCGTAGCGGAGGACACCGCCGAATACTTCGTGCCTCGCGGATATGTGCTCGTCATGCAGGACGTGCGGGGCCGCTACCAGTCGGAAGGACGCTGGCGTCCAATTGTCGACGATCCCAAGGACGGCAGCGACACAGCCGCGTGGATTGGCGCGCAGCCCTGGTGCGACGGCGGTATCGGCACCATGGGCTCTTCCTACGACGGCGCCACCCAACACGCGCTCGCCATCGGCAACGCGCCCTTTGTGAAGGCGATGGTGCCGCGAAACGCCATGTCGGATTTCGGCCGCTACGGCGTCCGACACAACGGCGCCTTCGAACTGCGCTGGCTCAACTGGGTGTTGACCATGGGGAATGCCATCCCGGGAACCGCCTATGCCCCCGCGGCCGCGGCCCGCGCGGCGTCGGATCCTACCGCCGCGGCGGCGCTCGTCGACCTGGGGACCCATGTCCGCGACTACGTACAGAGCTTGCCCTTGCGCCCCGGCACCACTCCGCTCAAGTTCGCTCCGGACTACGAAGCTTGGCTGATCGAGGGCATGAGCCATGGCGATTACGACAGCTTCTGGAAGGACCACGGCTCCAGCGTGGTGGACCACCTCGCCGAATACAAGGACGTTCCCGAATACCACACCACCGGCTGGTACGATTCCTGGGGGACGCCGGTTGCCAACATCAACTTCGTCGAATTGCGCAAAGCCAAAAAGAGCCTACAGCGGCTGATCGTCGGTCCCTGGATTCACAGCTCCGAGAATTTCAGCTACGCGGGCGAGGCGCAGTTCACCTCGGACGCGGCGCTCGATCTGGAGGCATTTCACCTGCGCTGGTTCGACCACTGGCTCAAGGGCATCGACAATGGAGTGGATCGCGAACCGCCCGTGCGGATTTACGTGATGGGTGGCGGCGACGCGCACAAGACGCCGGAAGGGCGGCTCTTCGTCGGGGGTCACTGGCGCGACGAGCAGGAGTGGCCGCTCGCGCGCGCCGCGGCGACACCTTATTATCTCCACGCGAACGGTGTGTTGTCGCCGGATAAGCCGGCCGAGGGTCCGCCCACCACGTACCTTTTCGATCCGAAGCACCCCGTGCCCACGCTCGGCGGAAATGTTTCCTCCCAGGGGACTCTGATGTTTCAGGGCGCGGCCGATCAGCGCTGCCGAACGGATTTCTGGCTGTGCTCCGACACGAAGCCGCTCTCGGCGCGCAACGACGTGCTAGTCTTCCAGACGCCGCCGCTGGCCGCCGATGTCGAAGTTACCGGCAGGTTGATCGTCAAGCTGTGGGCTGCATCAAACGGGCCCGATACGGATTTCACCGCCAAGCTGATCGATGTCTACCCGCCGAATAAGGATTTTCCTTCGGGCGTGGATCTCAATATCGCCGATAGCATTGTGCGTGCGCGATACCGCAAGAATTTGGCGAAGGCGGAATTTCTTAAACCGGGGCAGCCCGAAGAGTTCACCATCGAAATGTATCCCACTTCGCTGGTCTTCCAGCGCGGGCATCGGATACGTCTGGATATTTCGAGCAGTAACTTTCCGCGGTTCGACGTGAATCCGAACACGGGTGAACCGCTCAACGATAATCGCCGCTGGCGGATCGCCGAAAACTCCGTTTACTTCGGCGGCAGCCGCTCTTCGCAGATCATCTTGCCTGTGATACGGCCTTAAAGTGGACAGGCCAGGAGGCCTGTCCTACTGCTGCATCGACCAGTAGCCGGCGCGGGTTCGTGCGACCAGCTCGGGGCGATCTTTCACGGCGATCCGAATGGAGTGATATTGGCCCGCCTTGGCCGGAGGCGGCTTGAAGCTGACGATGTACTGGCGATGCACTTCGGATGCGACCGCCTGAATCGCCTCTTCCAGCGCGTCCTGCTTGAGAAATCCGATGGCGCGGCCGCCGGTGGTACGAGTGAGTTGCGCGGAACTGTCGGGCTTGGCAGTGTGGGCGATTTCGGTGAAGAAGCTGAGCAGGTTGCCCGGCGCCATATCCGGCGGCAGGGCCTCGCCGTCCTTGCTGGGATCTTTGCTCTTGACGGTCTTCGGTTTCGCCGTGAAAGGCTCCAGGAACGGAGAGTACGAGAGCCAGTAGATGAGAACGTTCTGGCGCTGCGCCTCACGCAGTACCGTTTCAAACTTGACTTTGCTCGAGCGGTCGCGCTTCTCGGCGATCACCAGCAGAATACGCCGCCGGTCGCTCTTGCGTTTGGCCAGCATGTTGAGCGATTGCATCACGGCTTCGAGCGCCACCGAGCCGTCTCCTTGCACGTGCAGTGAACGCAGGCCCGCGGAGAGGTTGTCGGAGTTGGTGGTGAATTCGCGTCGTGTGCGTACTTCGTCGCTGAAGGTGACCAGCGCGGTTTCACCCCGATCTCCCGCGAGCAGGTCGGCGAAGAGAATGCCGCTCGACCCCAATTTGTCGAGTATGGCGGCGGAGTTGGCGGCAGTTTGCACGGCCACTACCAGCGAGATGGGGTTGTAGGATTCATCCACCTGTATCGGCAGCCGCACACCGTTGTCGTAGAGAACCAGGTTGTCGGGCTCCAGCCCGTCGATGTATTTACCTTTGGAATCGACGATGGTGGTGGGTGCAACTACCAGCGTGGCGGTGCTTTTGAACTGCGCGCCGGCGACGGTCGCGATCAGAAGAAAGAGGGCGGCTGCGCGCATGAAGTATGTTTGTGGGCATTTTGGGGGCCGAACCGACCCCCTAATCCCCGCTCCTTACAGTCTGTAGGTTCTTGGCGAGTTTGCGCCGTTTGTTCGCCCATTCGGGTTTGTTTTCCTGCCTCCCGCGGCCGATAGCGAGGGCGTCCGGCGGAACTGCCTGCGTTACAACCGAACCGGCTGCAATGTAAGAGCCGGCGCCGATTTCGAGCGGAGCCACCAGGGTCGAGTTGCTGCCCACAAATGCGCCGTCGCCGATGTGCGTGGGGTGCTTTTTATAGCCATCGTAATTGCAGGTAATGGTGCCGGCGCCGATATTCACTTCCGCGCCGATATCCGAATCGCCGAGGTAAGCCAGGTGGCCGGCTTTGGCGCCGGCGCGCATACGGGTCTTCTTCAACTCGACGAAATTGCCGATGTGGGCGCCGGTCTCGACGTGATTGTCCATACGCAGGCGGGCGTACGGGCCGGCACTCACGCCGTGCTCCAGCGTGGACGTGTTGACCACAGTGAAGGGGCCGATCTGTACGGCATCTGCCAGCGCGGAATCCTGAATGATGGAGCACGCGCCGATGCGGCAGTTCTCACCGACCGTCGTGTTACCGAGGAGCTGGGCAAACGGCTCGACGATGGTGTCCATACCTATTTCGACGGCGGCATCGATGGTGATGGTTTCCGGTTTGATCAGGGTTACACCCCCCGCCATCACGGCGCTGCGCTTGCGTTCGCGGAAAATGGCATCCACCATGGCGAGTTGGGCGCGATCGTTGATGCCGAGGGCTTCGCCGGGGTCATCGATGAGCATGGCTTCCACGGTGTGTCCGGCGCGCGTCAGGATGGCGGGCATGTCGGTCAGGTAATATTCTTGCGCGGGGTTGTCGGGCCGGATCTCCTGGACGTGCTTCCAGAAGAGATCTGCGCGGAAGCAGTAGATGCCCATGTTGGCCTCGTGCATGGCGAGTTGTTCCGGGTTGCAGGACTTTTGCTCTATCACGTCGAGCACATTGCCGCGCGCATCGCGGATCACGCGGCCGTAGCCGGTGGGGTCTTCCATATTCGCGCTCATCAGAACTCCGGCGGCGGAGCCTTCGGTCTCCTGCGCGATCAGGCGGCGCAACGTGGCGGTGCGCAGCAGGGGACAATCGCCGTAGAGCACCATGAGGTAGCCATCGAGGTGCGCCATGGCATCGCGGCCGATCATCACGGCGTGTCCGGTGCCCTTCTGTTCCGTCTGCTGGATGAAGCCGATACCGGAGGCGGCCACGGATTTGCGTACGTGATCGGCCTGGTGCCCGACGACGGCGAAGATTCGCTCGGGCGGGGCGAGTTCGAGAGCGGTATCGAGGACGTGTTGGAGAAGGGTTTTTCCGCCGGCCCTATGGAGCACTTTGGCGTGGCGGCTCTTCATGCGGGTGCCGAGTCCGGCGGCGAGGATGACGATGGTTACGGGCTTGTGCATCAACTACTATTATGCGTTCTTGCGGCGGCGTCCTTCCTGGGCAAGTTTCAAGACGACGGCGGCGGTCTCGTCGGAATCATGGCGGATCTTGTCGGTGTGGCTGGAGAGGTTACCGGCCACCACTTTGAGTCCCATCTTCATGAGGGTGTCGATGTCGTTTTCCACGGGGAGGGCGGCGCGCTTGGCGTAGGTTTTCTTGAGGGCGCTGGTGATGGAGCGCACGTTGACCACGGCGTAGTCCAGGAATTTTTTTCCACCGGCGTGGCGGTGGAGGACGCGCACGTGATCGCTGGCGCGGAATTCATCAGTCTCGCCGGGCTGCCACATGAGGTTGACGAAGTAACACTTGAGAGCGGGCGAAGAACGTATGGCGGCGGCGATGCCGTCTACCAGCAGGTTGGGGACGATGCTGGTGAAGAGAGAGCCGGGCCCGAGGGTGATCACGTCGGCTTCGGCGATGGCGGTGAGCGCGGCGGGCAACGGGCGGACCTTGCGGGGACGCAGGCGGATCGACTGAATGCGGTGCGTGCTGCGGCTGATGTGGGTTTCGCCGACGAGGATATCGCCGTTATCGAGCGTGGCTTCGAGCGACACGTTGGAGGTGGTGCTGGGGTAGATGTGGCCGGCGATTTTGAGGACTTCGGAGGAGGCCTTCACCGCGTCCGGAAAATCGCCCAGAATCTGGGTGAGGGCCATGAGGAACAGGTTGCCGAAGCTGTGGCCTTTGAGCCCGCGGCCGGACTCAAAGCGGTACTGGAAGAGGCGGGAAAGCAGGGCGGAGTCTTCGCTGAGGGCGACCATGCAGTTGCGTATGTCGCCGGGAGGGAGCACATCGAATTCGCGGCGTAGGCGTCCGGAACTGCCGCCGTCGTCGGTCACGGTGACGATGGCGGTGATGTCCAACGTGGGATTCGTGGGGCCGGTGGGACGGGCGTAATGCTTGAGGCCTTGCAGGATGCTGGACAGACCGGTACCTCCGCCGATGGCGACTACGCGGAGTGGAGACCGGTCTTCCACGCGAGGCGATTCGGCGGCGGAGTGAGGTACCACTATCTCCCGTTCTTCTCCGGATACAGCAGGGAACGGAACGGAGATTGGTTGGCCAGCGGAGCGAAGTCCGCGTCCTGGCGCGCCATCATACGGTTGCGTGGTTCCAGTTCAATGGCGCGGCGGAGATTCTCATGGGCGCCGGCAAAGTCGCCCGAGTGTGCCTGGGCTAACGACAGGGCATAGTGTATGTGGTCGGCGCCGGGAGCGATCGCCAGGGCTTTTTCCAGGTGGGTCCGGGCTTCGGCGAAGTTGCGCGCGTTGAGGAGGGCGATGCCGTAGTTATAGCACTCCTCGGCGGTGCCGAAACTGACCTTGGTCTGCTCGAGACGGCGGTCGCACATGACGATGTGCAGTTGGGCGCGCTGGGCGACGTCGCGTTCGGAGCCGGTAGCGGCCTGCTGAAAGAGAACGCGGGCTTCGGTGAGTTGGCGCGTGTGGAACAGCTTCATGGCGGCTTCGAACGCGGCCAACTGGGTGGGGACGGGCGCGGCACCGCGCGCTTCCGCCTTGGGAGCGGCCTCGGAATGCTTGCTACTTCGTGGCGCCTGAGGTTGAGTCATGCGCCTTTCAGAAGTCCGGGCATTCGCCGCACTCTTGTTCTTGTCCGCCATAAGAACGCAGCACGTTTATATCAAACCGCACCGTGTAGATGCAACCGGGGTGTGGTTCGACTATCCTAGTCCTGCCTCCCGGAGAAATTTGGCCGATTCTTCCGGCGGGGTCGGATTGATGTAAAAGCCGGTGGCCCATTCGAAGCCAGCGACCTTGGTGAGTTTCGGAATAATCTCGATGTGCCAGTGGTAGTGAGCCAGGGCGCCCTCCTGCACAGGCGCGCTGTGGATGATGAAGTTATAGGCCGGATGTTCCAGCACCTTTTCGAGCTTGCGAATGGTGGTGCGGAGAATCCAGGCCAGGTTTGCAAGAGTGGGCGCGTCGGTATCCTCGAAGTGCGATTCGTGGCGCTTGGGCAGAATCCAGGTTTCGAACGGGAAGCGCGGGGCATAGGGCGCAAGGACGGAAAAGCGGTCGGTTTCGCTGATGAGGCGCACGCCGGCGGTGGTCTCGTAGCGGATGATGTCGCAGAAGATGCAGCGCTCCTTGAGATCGAAAAAGAGCTTGGCGGCGTCCACCTCTTCCTTTACGCGTTTGGGGATGACGGGGAGCGCGATCAACTGGGAGTGGGGATGTTCGAGCGACGCGCCGGCGGTATCGCCGTGATTCTTGAAGAGGAGGATGTAGCGAAAACGGTGGTCCTTCTTAAGATCGTTGACGCGCTCCTTGAATGCCCAGAGGACCTCTTCGATGAGCTTTTCGGACATCGCGCCAAGGGTCTTGTCATGCTCCGGCCCTTCGATGATGACCTCGTGGGCGCCGATGCCATTCATCTTGTCGTACATGCCTTCGCCCTGGCGGTTCAACTCGCCTTCGATGCCGAGGGCGGGAAACTTATTGGGGACGACGCGCACGCGCCAGCCGGACTGGTTGCGGTCTCCGGAGTTGCGGTAGGCGAGCACTTCGGGCGGCGTCTTGTTTTCATTTCCGTAACAGAAAGGGCAGATGCCGGAGGCGGGAGGCGGCACGGCCTGCCGAACAAAATCGCTGGGGCGCTTGGCGCGATCCGTGGCGATAATGACCCATCGCCCGGTGATGGGGTCCTTACGCAGTTCAGGCAAGTCTTGGGATTCCTCCGGAGTGGTGAGCAGCGGTCAGCAACACTCGATTATATCGTGGTGGAAACCACACGTTGGGGCGGGACACGAATGTCCCGCGAACCAGAGAAGCCTCAGTGAAATTAAAGAAGTTCCCGATTATAGGCGGGACACGCTTGTCCCACTTAGCTTTCCAGGTCCATTCTGCTACTTTCAGAATGGCACACAGGGTCTCGAAAACGGGGTTTGCGCGGGGTGACGATTGGCAGTTAAGTGCTGGTGGATCATGGGGATGCGGATTATTTTATGTTCGTGTGACCAGATATGGCTCTTTCGGGCCGGTAACTTGAGAGGCGGGCGGATCATATAATAATTGGGATGTATTTGGGAGGTGTAATACGCCACGCAATGCTGCAGTTATTATTGCAATCCTGCTGCTGATCGCAGGGATCGTTCCGGCGCAGCAGGGTCCACCGGCACCGCCGCCGCCGGACCAGACTCTCAGTCCGGATCAGTTGAACGATCTGGTCGCGCCGATTGCGCTCTATCCCGATCCGCTGTTGAGCCAGGTGATGGTGGCCGCGACCTATCCGCTGGAGGTGGTGCAAGCATTCCAATGGGTGCAAAAAAATCCGGGGTTGACCGGGCCGGCGCTTACCGAAGCGGCACAGCAGCAGAACTGGGACGCCAGCGTGCAGGCGCTGGTAGTATTCCCGGATGTTCTGAAACGGCTGAATGACGACGTGGCATGGACGACGAACCTGGGCAACGCGTTTCTGGCGCAACAGCAGGACGTGATGGATGCGGTTCAGCGGATGCGGCAGAAGGCGCAGCAGGCAGGCAGGCTGCAATCCACAGCGCAGCAGACGGTATCGACTACGACCGATGCCGGGCCGCCCTACATTGCGATCGAACCGGCGAGCCCGGATGTGATTTACGTGCCGGTGTACGATCCGGTGTGGATCTGGGGTCCGCCGATCTGGTATCCGTATCCGCATTGGTGGTGGCCGCCGCGGACGATTCTGGGCGGCGGGCTGTACTTCGGATTCGGCGGGCCGATCAACGTGGGGCTCTTCTTCGGCGTGGGATGGCACGGTTGGGGCGGATGGGGCTGGCATCCGGGCTGGGGCACGCACACGGTGATTGTGAACAACACGTTCATCCACCGGTACAATTTCAATCGCGTGAATGTGGTCAACGTCCACGGGACCAACGCGTGGGTCCACGATCCGGGGCACCGCGGAGGCGTGCCGTATGCCAGTCCCGCTTTGCGCACGCAGTTTCAGGGGAATGTGCGGCAGAACCTGGCGCGTCCCGCGCCGCAAGCGGTGCGACCGGGCGGGCAACAGCCGGGTGAGCGATTCGGCAATCGCGAGGTTCCGCACAACGTTCCGCCGGCGCAGAATCGTGGGGTCTTCGGCGGCATGGGCAACGGGGCCGCCGCACGTCAGAATGCGGATCACGGATATTCGAGCATGGGGGCGGCGCGGAGCGCGCCGCGTTCCGCTCCGGCAGGCCGGCCTTCGGGAGGCGGCGGTGGCGGGCATTCGGGTGGTGGACGAGGAGGTAGATAATGGCAGCTCGAACTTTGGCGGCGATGGTTGCGGTGGCGTCGGGAATTGCGTTGATTCCGGGCGGCGCGCAAACAGGGCAGAAGACTTTCGCAACTCCGCAGGAGGCGGCCCAGGCACTGGTTGACGCCGCGGCGGCAAACGATGCGGCGGCCCTGCTGCAGATTTTCGGCCCCGCGGGGAAAGACATCGTGCAGTCGGGCGATGCGGCGGAGGATAAAGCGAGTCGCCAGCAGTTCGCCGCATTGGCGCGGCAGAAGATGCAGGTGGAGACGGACGAAGATCACGATCGCGCCACCATCGTGGTGGGGCCGGATGATTGGCCGATGCCCGTGCCGGTTGTGCTGGACAAGGGCAAGTGGCGTTTCGACCCCGCGGTCGGCCGGGTGGAGGTTTTGGCGCGCCGGGTGGGCCGCAACGAACTGACGGCCATCGAGGTTTGCCGCGCATATGTAGAGGCGCAGATGGATTATGCGTCGCGCGACCGCACGGCGAGCGGCGTCCTGCAGTATGCGCAGAAGATTTTGAGTGCGCCGGGCAAGAAGGACGGACTCTACTGGGAAGGCGAGTCCGAGAACCTGGTACCGAAAGCATTTGCCGATGCTTCGGCGGCCATGCTGGCGGGCAAAAAGGCGACGCCGTATCACGGTTACTACTTCCGCATTCTGAAGGCACAGGGTCCGGAGGCCGATGGCGGCGCGATGGACTATGTGGTGAATGGCAAGATGATCGGCGGCTTCGCGATGGTTGCATTTCCGGACGAATATGGAGTTTCCGGCATAAAGACGTTTTTGGTGAGCCATCGGGGCAAGGTTTACGAAAAGGATCTCGGTTCTACGACGAGCGTGGTTGCCCGGCAGATGATGCGGTTCAATCCGGATAAGAGTTGGAAGGTTGTGACGGGGGAATAGGGGCGGGAGGGGGGCCGGTTTGAGTAGCGGCTCGGGCATTCCGCACACTGATTGTTGGTCCGCCAAGGCGCCCGTTCTTTCCCAGGATGGCGTAACCGTCTGTCGGGACTTATCGGAGCGGCAATACCCGGGTGCGCGGTCTGTCCGTCCAGTTTAGGGTGACGATCGCGCCCTGGTTAAGCTCCGCTTCACAATCCTGAAGGGCGCCACGCCGTTATGATTGCGCTGCGGTAGCATCGTACGTTCGAGGGATAAGTCTATGCGGCGGCGTCCCGACGCTGACTAGTCGGAGCTAAGCGCGTTATGGGGAGTAATCAGGCCAACTTCACGGATCTGGGCGTTTTGACCGAGCGCGGCGCGTCGGCCCACCCAAGAGGGTGCGGTTGGTTCAGACTGGCGCGTGAGCAGCCCACGGTCGGGAATTCTAGGTACACACATGTGTTTGCATGGGACCCTGTTTCAGAAGAGCATCGTCTGCCACTCAAGATGCACGCGAAGCTCCAACTGCTGCCAGGCTCCTGAGTGACAATCCGAATTGAGAGGCGGCCACCTAGGGGGATTAAAGCAGAATCGCACCTTGTATAATGAATAAAACATGTTACAAACAGTGGGCAAATGCCTCAAAAAATGACCCTTCCGCCAAAGCTTGAGGCCGTGCTCAAGGAAGATGGCCTGCTTCATGGATCTGTCCTTATCTCGTATGCCGAGTTTAGGCCGTGGCTCGAATCGAGTGGGACTCCGTTCTTTCCCGAATATACTGATCACAGCTCGAAGCACATTGTTGAGGTCTTGCAGACTGCGAGTTCATTGGTTCGAGACGAAGCGTGGTCCGTGTTGACGGCAAGCGATAGTGCTTTGCTCTGCCTCGCTACCCTGCTTCACGATTCCGCAATGCACCTGACGGAGGACGGCTTTCTTTCACTCGTGCACGATGTCTCCTCGCCGGCGCTTCTGCCTGACGATGAACGCTGGCCGGATATGTGGGCGGAGTTTCTCTCCCAGGCAGCGAGATTCGATGCTCGAAAGCTAACAAAGCTATTTGGGAGCAGTGAGCCAATACATCGTCCCGCACACGATCCAGTTAAATGGGAACTGAGGGATCGCCTATTGATTGGCGAATTCATTCGACGCCACCATGCACGATTAGCGCACCAGATTGCCGTTAACGGCGTGCCCGGCCCGACGAATACTCCAATACGATTGAAAGATGTGCCGTCCGATTTGGCAGGACTCGCCGGTTTGATCGCCCGGAGCCATGGTGTTCGCCTTCGAGATTGTCTAGAGCACCTTAGCGCTACAGATCCCCGAGAGTACAAGGGCGTACACGCTGTTTTTCTGATGGCGCTACTGCGAATAGCCGACTACCTTCAAATGCATCAAGAGCGTGCACCGAGTCAACTCCTGCAAGTGAGGAGACTGCGTAGCCCGCTCTCAGAAAGGGAGTGGCAGGCCCATGATGCCATCCTCGATATTCGCAACACTCATAACGATCCCGAGGCAATTTTTGTTCAGGCCGTCCCCAAAGAGGCGCGCACATACCTGAAGTTGAAGGGCCTACTTCAAGGCCTTCAGGCGGAATTGGATTCCTGTTGGGCAGTGCTGGGGGAGGTATACGGGAGGTTTGGAGCCTTAGCCAAGCTAGGTCTCGTGATACGAAGAGTGAGAAGTAATCTCGACGAGGAGGGTGCCTTTGCGGCTACCGTCACGTATATCCCCTGCGAGGCCAGATTCGATGCTGCCGGAGCCGACCTCCTGAAGCTACTGATCCAGCCTTTGTACGGAGATACGCCAGGAGTTGGTATTCGCGAACTGATGCAGAATGCAGTTGATGCATGTCTCGAACTGCAGGACTTTCTTGCGCAAAACGCGTCCTTCGTTGATCCGGAGCAACCGGACCACGGCGCTGATGTTGTGATTACGTTAGAGCGGAAGCCCGACGGTAGTCGCTACGTTACCGTTGCTGACCGGGGCATTGGCATGACCCCAGGAGTGGTTCGTGACTATTTCCTGAAAGCTGGTGCGTCATTTCGCCGCAGCGATGCATGGCGACAGCAGCACGAGTCCGAGACTGGAGAATCCCGAGTCCTACGCTCAGGAAGATTCGGAGTAGGCGCACTCGCTGCGTTCCTTCTGGGAGATGAGGTCGAAGTGTCCACTCAGCACGTGTGCGCGCCTAAGAACGGAGGCGTCTGCTTCACGGCGACACTTGATAGTGACGAGATTCAGCTAAACCACTGCCAACGCCCCGTGGGAACAACCGTACGAGTAAAGATCTCAGGAGATCATATTTGGAGCGGGCTAACAAGCTTAAAGCATTGGGAAGACGAGAAAATCGACCCGAATCCGCTCCGCCAATGGGATTACTATTGCACGGTGGGACGGACGGTGGAGCGCGTGCGCCTCGACGGGGATGCTCGCACTGTTCTTCGTCAGCGACTTAGCTTCCCCGCTGCCGGCTCGGCATTGTCGCTGCCTTGGCATCGGCTCAGCGTCCCCGGCTATCAAGACGTGCACTGGAGAAACGAGGTCCGCGGCAACAAGTTAGCTTGTAATGGAATACTCGTCTGGGACAGGCCGGACGACTACCTGCGACAAGACTGGACGGGTCAAGGTTTCGTTGTTCTTCGTCCGACCGTGTCGGTGTTTGACCCTGACGGGCGCTTTCCGTTAAACCTCCCGCGCACGGATTTGGCATCTAGACAGCTCCCATTTGCAGACGCGCTGTGGGAATCGCAGTGCGAGGACTACATTGCGTGGATGCTTGCGAACGTTCCATCTCGTCCACTCGTGGGACCGGGTGAGGCGCATCCCGAATATCGTGCGTTAGTTTACCCGCCGCCACGTCTTACATTTGCGTTTACGCGTGAGGGTTCTGTTCCAATTGAGCTTTGGGCCTTCCAACAGCTTTCACCATCCAGAGTCATCTTTGCCCCGTCGACTATGAACGCGGAAGTCTCCCCTGGGGCTAACGAGCTTCTTGTTCCTCTGGATTTGAGGTGGGCCGGGTCGGATGCCCGGAGAGTTTGGTTCAGGTGCACTTTTGGGTGGACCATTAGAGAAGGATTGTCTCCCTTCGACGCGTTCCAAGCTCGGGGACGTCGCACTATCATCGAAACAGACTTTTACAACTACATTCGTAAGCCTGGCATCGTGATGCGAGCTCTTTGGGAAGGCGTTACTGTGGAGGCAAGCAACAAACGCTGGACCATCTTGAGTTCAGGGGATTGTGGCCGTAGCCGAATTGATTTCGCAGCTCTGCTTAGTTCGCCAGCTGCCGCTGGCATCAGTGGTCTTACCGAATACTCTGGCGTTTCCCTAAACAAGCATGCAAAAGAAGTTCCGGAATGGTCCAGCACGCTTCGCGGGAAATGGCCCTTTGCGAAGGTATGGCGGAAATTCACGGAGAGTGTCGTGATCCCCTACGATTTAAGACGCCGCAGGCGAGAGTACGCCCGCGCGTACGACAAGTTTGGTTCTACGATTCAGTACTATGAGGGCTTGCGGAAGGAGAAAGCCGACAAGAAAAAGTAGACGGTGATCCACTTATGGTGTGAGTCAGACCGCTTTGAATTCGGTCCATTAGACTCTGAAACTGGGCAAGTAGATGGCTATGTGACGACGCGAGATGCTTCAGGTTTACTGCGGTATCCAAGAGGGACCATCTTTGGGTATAAGCGGCGCTCTCCGCATAATGACGTGAGCCGTCGAGTGGGATTTGGCCGGATTAGGAACGATAAATCGGCTTCGCTACTGGAAAGCTCCCGCCGACAGGCCGGCGCACTGCCGCAGGGTTGGAAGTTGCAGGGTCAGGCGGTCTGAAGCCGAGAAATTGCTGATTATTTTACCGCGACCCTGTTACGGGAATTGACGTGTCGGTGGTAACTCGTTAGGCGGGTTCGAGAGGACATTTAGACGGACGTGGACGTCTCTACAACTCTCTTCAGGCAATTGATCGTGGGAAGTTGTGCGTCGATCTTGAACTCTGAGAAGTGCGGCAAACAAACGACACGAAACGACTGCCCAAATAGATCGGCGTCGGCCGCATAGCAGGAAAAGTTAGTGCGACCATTGGGACAACCGGTATCGAAAATGCTGATTGCCCCGTGTCCGCCGATCTTAGTCAACGCATCGAAGGCGGCCTTGCCGAAGGTCAGCACCGTCTGAGGCTGAACGATTTCGAGGAACATTTGATGAACGCGGAGACACGCAGGAATGAGCTGCGCCTGCGTCGATGTCCACGTTCGTGAACGGGCAAAGACCAGATTCGTGGCAAATACTTCGCGGGGCTCCAGTGCCAAAGATCGAAGCATAAAGCACACGCGCCGTTGGGTATGATGCAGGCCTACTCCGCGCCCCCAATCGTCATCAATGTAGGTGTTTCGGCGGTGATTTGGCATATCTCGCAAGCTAGCACCGACATTATGATATCTATCGGGCCCCTCGCCTGGGTTCAATCCCAGCAGATATATCCTGCCTGGGCAGAGTGTCTCGATGGAGCTGTAAAGAACTCGCCCGTCCATCTCGACAATGGGTCCTAGAGCGAATTGCGCGTCTTCAATGAATTTGTTCATTGAAGTTTTGTCTGAGGAGTACATGCTGGCTCAGAATAACCCGTGGCGCACGCCCTTAGTAACGCGGTTAATGCGGAGTGCCCTAATGCTGAATCGTCGGGCTATGGCCGTTTATCTGTACTAATTCATAGTGAACAACCGGAGCAGTCGGTAGATCAGCGTTTTGGATTTTCCGCGTCGCAGTGGCGACCTGATCTCAAGCAGCGTCGAGATCAACGCGCACGCGGCAGCCCAACGCCGTGGCGATGTTGACTAGCGCATCGAGCGAGAAGCGCGAGACTCGGCCGCGGAGCAGATCGTTGATGCGTGGCTGCGTCACGCCGCAACGGCTCGCCGCTTCGGCCTGTGTCCAGCCGTGTTTCTTCAGGCGTGCTACGATCTTCTGCATCAGTTCGGCCCGCGCTCGCAGATTCGCAGCCTGCTCGGGGGTGTCCGCAATCGCATCCCAAACACTTGCGTAGCTTTCTGATTTGCTCATATCCCTCCTCCCAATATTTGTCTAAATCGTCCTTTCGCGATCTCAAGATCCTTTCTTGGCGTCGCCTGTGATTTCTTGTGGAACGCATGCAGGACGTAGACAGCCTCCGCACGCCTGGCCAAGTAGATCACGCGGTAAGCACCAGTCGGGTCCGAAACGCGAATCTCCTCTACACCCTTGCCGATGGTAGGCATCGGCTTGAAGTCGTCGGGCTGGTCTCCTCGCTGAACTTTGTCAAGGTTGATAACCAGCATCATGCCGCGCGTCCTCCGGGAAGTCTCGGAGGCACTTGAGCGAATCATCAAGGAAGCGCAGCGGCCGCATGATTCGATTATATCCAACTGGATATAATTCGGAAGCGCGCATCCAAGCGAGAGGGCCGATCGCTCCGGCCCTCTCGCTTGTTGTTTTGCTAAGGGACTGCCGGCAAATAACCCGCCTGACACCGCTCCCTAACCCGGCATAGCCGGAACCAAACAAGTAGACTGCTTCAACGCAGAGGAAGACGCAGAAGAAAGAACAGTCCGAGCTGCGCTCGGATTGACAGGCTGAAGCCTGCCCCACCACGGAATTGGGGCAGGCTTCACTTGGGTGTTACGTGGATCAGGGCGCCGGGACGGGCGTCTTCCAACATCCACAACGAGCCATCGGGTCCTTGTTCGACGTCGCGGATGCGGTGGCCCACATCCCAGCGCTCGGCGGTCTTGGCGCCGCCATGGCCGTCAAAGATGACACGGACGAGCGCCTTGGTCGCCAGGCCGCTGACCAAGCCGTTGCCGTTCCATTGCGGAAAGGTCTGTGTGCCGCGGTAGAACATCAGATTGCCCGGGGCAATCACCGGCACCCAATAGAGCACGGGCTTCGCCAGTTCGGGGCGTGTGCCGGGCTTGTCAATGGGCACGCCGTTATAGTTTTCGCCATAGGAGACGAGGGGCCAGCCGTAGTTCTTGCCCTTCTCGATGAGGTTCAACTCGTCGCCGCCGCGCGGGCCATGTTCGACCTCCCACAGTTCACCGGTGGGGGAAAACGCCAGGCCGTAGGGCGTGCGGACGCCGCTGGCCCAGGTTTCAGCGGGCGTCAGATTCGGGCCGGGAAAGGTATAGGTGCTTACCACGTTTGCGGTCTTGGCGGCTTCGGTGTCACGGGGCGGATCGATCAGGGGAATGGTGGCAGCGCCGGTTTTGCCGAAGTTGGGATTGCCGGGGGCTGGTTTGCCGTCCAGCGTGAGGCGCAGGATCTTGCCTACGGGCTGGTCCGGATCCTGGGCGGGGGTCATGCGCTGGCGGTCGCCGACAGCGAGGAAGAGATACTTGCTGTCGGGCGAGAAGGCGACCTGCGCGCCTTCCTGGCCGCCCTTGCCGGTGGGCACCTGGCGCCAGAGTACTTCGAAGTTTTCCAGCGTGGCCGACGTAGCCGTGACGTTCAGTTTGGCGCGGGCGAGCGCCAGTCCGCCGCCATACTCACCGGGCGCGGCATAGGTCAAATAGATACTGTGGTCGGTAGCGTAATGGGGGGAGAGGAAGACGCCGTGCATTCCGCTCTGGCCCTGGTAATAGACCTTGGGCGCATTTCCGACCTGGATCTTCTCTCCCTGCTGGGATACCAGCCAAACGGGCCCGACCTTTTCGGTGATCAACATGCGGCCGTCGGGCAGGAAGGCCAGCCGCCAGGGTAGTTCAAATGTGCTCACCGTCGTCATGGTGAAGGGGAGGGCGGCTTCGGGCTTCTGTTCGCCCACATTGACCTGGGCCCAGGCCGCCATCGAGACCAAGGTGAACAGTAACGGCGCTTTCGCCAACTTCATCGTCATTTTTCTGCTTGCTCCTGAAGCGCCCGACCTTAAGCGATGCGGGGCGCCGTCGTTCTCGTAGATTACCATTGGGCCGCGGCAAATTAAGTGCGCGATGAGAGCCACCTGCGCGTCGTGCGGGGGCAAACCGGGGACAGACATGAATTTCCGGCAAACGGCGCCGGAAATTCATGTCAGTCGTGTTATGAGGAAAGCCTCATCCGGGGGAATGAAAATAGGGGCCGTGTGGCGGTGAACCCGGTGACAGACGGGGCTGGCAGCGGGTTCCGCAAAGACGACGGAACCCATGCCAGTCTCGTCTGTCACCGGGGCGGCGCGCATTTTCGAGAGAGTCCCCAGTTTGCGCATCCGGTTTACCGGCACTTGGCAATGGTCAGGGTGATGTCGTCGTGCTGTTCGTGGCCGCTGAAGCGGCGGACTTCATCGACTACGGCCGATATCATGCCCTGTGCGGGCAGTTGTCGATGCCGGCGCAACGAGTCGATCAGGCGCTCTTCTCCGAATTCTTCGTCCGCGTCGTTAAACGCCTCGGTGATGCCATCGGTATAAATTGCCAGGGTGTCCCCCGGGCAGAGGGTTCGTTCCTCTACCAGGCAATCCCAATCGCGGAACAGGCCGAGCACCGTACCGGTTGACTCGAGACGATCCAGGGTATTGTCGTGCCGGAGGAGAAGCGGTGGAAGATGCCCGCAATTTGCGTAGCGTAATCGTCGATTTTGGTCATCGTATTCCGCGAAAAAGAGAGTTGCGTAGGCGCTCTCAATCGTATTTTTGTGGAATACCTGGTTTACCGATCGCAGCAGTTCGCGGGGTTTATTGAACGGCATCTCGCACTGGATCTGGAGATTCGCCTGGAGATTCGCCATCAGTAGAGCCGCGGCGATTCCTTTGCCGGCGACATCTCCCGTTACGAGTCCGTAGCGGCCACTGCCGAGGTCCAGGAAATCGAAGTAGTCGCCGCCGACCTGGCGGGCCTGAATACAGGTACCCGCGTATTCGAACGTTCCGATGGCCGGCGGGATTTGAGGGAAAAGCCTGTGCCTGCACCTGTTTGGCAATTTCGAGTTCCTGTGCGGTGCGGCGCTCGGCTTCGCGCTTCTCCGCCACTACGCGACGCTGGGCTTCTATTTCACGGGAGACTTCATCGAACCCGACCAGTGCGAACGAGTTTCCGTCCGGATCTTTGAAGTGTGTGAAGACTCCGCCCCAAGCCGGGTTCTCTGCCTTCGAGACGCATCCGTGGGGCTAGCGGCTGGCGCTCATATTTTATTCGCCGCAGGCGCGGCGCATATTGAAAGCGGACGCCGCGGCGGAGCCACTCGGCATACTTGACGGGGACATCCTCGGTCACAAAGACGATCCCGGTGGGCCGTCCGATGAGCAGATACTCGCGCGATTCGGGTTTCGGCTCGATCAGGCTAAGCAGCGCGCTGCCATCGGGAGGGGCCACCGCGATCCACCGTGCGCCGGATGGAAGCTCGGCATCGAAGGCCAAATCGAAACCTAGCTGATCCCGGTAGAATTGCAGACTCCGGGCCTGGTCTCGAACGTAAATGTTGATCGCGTGAACGCCCAGATGGGGGCGGCGCTCATCGGAACTTCCCATGCCTGTTCATTATAAGGGCGGGAACGGCGGTCAAGCGCGTCGACATGAGTGTCGACGCGGCACGCAAGAGTGCGTGCGCCACGGTGGCTGTTGCTTTACCGCGAACTCCTTTTACAAAACTTAATGAGGTTTTGGGGCGAGTTTGTCGTTTACTGAAGATGATGATGCAGATTCGATTGACGGCTTGCGCGGTAGTTTTTTGGTGGGGCTCGGTGGCTCCAGCACAGGCGCAGGCGGTTAAGAGCGTAGTGGGAACGGTGAGCCTTTTTAAGGCGGAGACGGCGGAGATCGAGATCAAGCCGGACAATGGCGCGGCGGTAGCCATGAAGGTCACCGCGGACACGATGGCGCAGAGAGTGGCGCCGGGCGTGACGGATTTGAAAAAGGCGGAAACGATCAAGGTTACCGACGTGGCGCTGGGCGACCGCGTGCTGGCGACGCCGGAAGCGGGCACGAACAATCTGCGGCGCATCGTGGTGATGCCGGCCTCGGAGATCGTGAAAAAGAACGAAGCGGACCGGATGGACTGGGCGCGGCGCGGTGTTTCCGGCGTGGTGGCTTCGAAGAGCGGCGACCAGGTGACATTGAAGATTCGCACGCTCACGGGGGAGAGCCAGGCTGTGGTGACGGTGACGGAGAAGACGTCATTCAAACGCTACGCTCCGGATTCGGTGAAGTTCGCCGATGCCAAGAGCAGCAAGCTGGCGGAGATTAGTGTGGGCGACCAGGTGCGGGCGCGCGGCGTGAAGAGCGAAGACGGTCTGAAGGTGACGGCGGAGGACGTGGTGTTCGGGACGTTCATCACCAAGGCGGGCACTATTACGGCGGTGAATGCGGAGGCGCGGGAGATCACGGTGAAGGATCTGGCGAACAATAAGCCGCTGGTGATCCGGACTACAGCGGACTCGCAGATCAAGAGGATGCCCGATATGGGGGGCATGCGCGCGGGCGGCCCGCCGGGCATGGGCGGCGGCGGGCGCGGGATGGACATCAACGCGATGTTGGAACGTATGCCGCCGGCGAAAGTGGAAGATCTGAAGGCGGGTGAGACGATCGTGGTCTCGAGCACCAAAGGTGCAAAGAGCAATGAGATGACGGCGATTATGATGCTGGCCAACGCGGACGGCATCCTGCAAATTATCGCGGCGCAATCCGGCGGTGGGCGCGGGTCGGGGATGACCGGTTCGGGCGGGATGGGCGGCGGCATGGACGCTTTCGGAGGCATGGGCCTCGGCGGAATTGTGCCGTAGGGGAACGAGAATCAAGAGCGGACAGGCCAGGAGGCCTGTCCTACACGAGAAACCGATATGAAACTGACTTACTATAGCTGTGCTCTATTGCTGTGCCTGTGGAGTTTGCCTGCGCAAAGTGTTGATGGACCAACGTTGCGGGGAACGATTACCGACCCCTCCGGGGCGCTGGTTCCGGGCGCGTTGGTACAACTGCGCGGTCCGGGAGGCGAGCAGCGCAAGACCACCGGAGTCGACGGTCAGTACGCGTTTCCGGCCCTGCGGGCGGGCAAATACAACGTGCGCGTGATCGCGAAGGGATTCTCGGTTTCCGGGCGCCAGGATTTCGAAATCACCGGGCCGATGGTGTTGGATGCGCAGTTGACGATTCAGGCGGACACGCAGGTGCTCAACGTGGAGGATGAAGCCAACAGCGTGTCGGCGGATCCGACGTCCAATGGTTCCGCGCTGGTGCTGCGCGAGAAGGAACTGGCGGCGTTGTCGGACGATCCGGACGAATTGGAGCAGCAGTTACAGGCGATGGCCGGTCCCGGCGCGGGTCCGAATGGCGGACAGATTTACATCGACGGTTTCACGGGCGGCAACCTGCCTAATAAGTCGTCGATTCGTGAGGTGCGGATCAATTCCAATCCGTTTTCGCCGGAGTACGAGCGGCCCGGGTTCGGACGCATCGAGATTCTGACCAAGCCTGGTACGGACACGCTGCACGGCCAGGCATTCGGGCAGTTCAACAATGAGACGTTGAACTCGCGGAGTCCGCTGCTGACAACTTCGACGCGGCCGGATTACCGGCAGGACTTCTTTGGCGTCAACTTGACGGGGCCGATTAAGAAACAGAAATTAAGTTTCGGACTGGATGCGCAGAGGCGCTCCACGCAGGAGAATGCACTGATTCTGGCGACCACGCTGGATGCCAATTTTCTGCCGCAGAGCGTGAATCAATCGGTATTGACGCCGCAGAGCTCGACGGGGATCAGCCCGCGGCTGGACTACGCGATCAACGGCAACAATACGCTGGTGGCGCGGTACCAATACAATCGCATGAGTTTTGACAACCAGGGAATCGGCAGCTTCAACCTGGCTTCGAAGGCTTACAACCAGGCCAACAGCGAAAACACGCTGCAGGTGACGGAGACGGCGATTGTCAGTCCGCGGTTTATCAACGAGACGCGGTTTCAATTCATGCGCACGAATTCCGAGAGCACGGGAGACATCACGATTCCGGCGATCAACGTGGCGGGCGCGTTCAACGGCGGCGGAGCGCAGGTGGGCAATTCGGGGACGCTGGTGAACCGGCTGGAGTTATCCAATAACTCGACTTATACGCGCAAAACGCACACGATCAAGTGGGGCGGACGGCTGCGGCAGAGTTACACGGATTCGACCAGCATGAGTAATTTCGGGGGTACTTACAGCTTCCTGGGCGGATCGGGACCGGTGCTGGATGCGAACAATCAGCCGATTGCGGGGACGTCGACGGACCTGACGGCGCTGGAAGTTTACCAGCGCACGCTGATTTTCCAGAAGGCGGGAATGAGCGATGCGCAGATCCGCCTGCTGGGCGGCGGCGCGTCGCAATTCAGCCTGAGCGCGGGCACGCCGCTGACTTCGGTGCGGCAGTTCGATGCGGGGTTGTATGTGAACGACGACTGGCGGGCGCGTCCGAACCTGACGTTCAGCTACGGGTTGCGGTATGAGACACAGACCAACATCAGCGACCATGGGGATGTTTCGCCGCGCTTGGCGCTGGCGTGGGGGATCGACGGCAAGGGGAATAAGGCGGCGAAGACGGTGCTGCGCGCCGGGTTCGGGATATTCTTCGACCGGGTGAACGAGAGCGTGACGCTGAGCGAACTGCGGTATAACGGCGTGACGCAGCAATCGTACTTCATCCTGAATCCGTCGTTCTATCCGGCGATTCCTTCCCTGGCGGAGTTAGCGGCGGGCAAGCAGCCGCAGAGCTTGCAGTTCGTGGACAGCGGGATGAAAGCGGCGCACACTTATCAGACCAGCATCGGGCTGGACCGGCAGGTGACTAAGTCGGTGAAGGTGAGCGCGGTGTATTTGAACGGGCGGGGAACGCACCTGTCGCGGTCGCGCGACATCAACGCGCCGATTGGCGGGGTCTATCCGTTCGGGGATTCGCAATTACGATACCTGACGGAATCCACTGGGTTCAGCCGTACCAACCAGATTCAGGTATCGCCCAGCGTCAACTACAAGAAGCTGTTCCTGTTCGGTTTCTACGCGCTTTCGTATGGGAAGACGGACGCGGAGGGGCAGGCGGCGGACCCGTATAATCTGCGGCAGGAATGGGGGCCGTCGAGTTTCGGCGACGTGCGGCACCGGATGGTGGTGGGCACGAGCGTGCCGCTGCTTTGGAAGATCTCGGTGAGTCCGTTCATTACGGCATCGAGCGGCGCGCCGTATAACATCACGACGGGGCGCGACACGAACGGCGACAGCATTACGATGGAGCGTCCGTCGATTGTGGCGGTGGGGGCGGGGCAGTGCACGGGAAGCAATTACTATTACTCGGCGAGCTTCGGCTGCTTCAATCTGAATCCGGCGGCGGGGACGAGCATCGGACGGAATTACGCGCGGGGTCCGGGGGCATTCACGATGTCGATGCGATTGATGCGGACGTGGACGATTGGCGGCCATGGCGAGGCGGCGAGTGGGATGATGATGGGCGGTCCGGGTGGCGGCGGGCCTCCCGGTGGCGGCATGGGTGGTGGCGGCATGCGGGGCGGCGGCGGACCGCCTCCGGGCGGCGGGATGATGACGGGTCCGCCTCCGGGCATGATGGGCGCGCAGGGGGCGGGGCAGGCTGCCAGCCGGCGATATACGATCACGCTGAGTCTGAACGCGTCGAACGTGCTGAATCACGTGAACTGGGCGGCGCCGAGTGGGGACCTGGGGTCGCCATTCTTCGGACAGTATCGGAGCCTGGCGGGCGGGTTCGGACCAATGGGCGGGAGCGGCACTTCGACTTATAATCGCAAGGTGGATGTGCAGGTTCGGTTCTCGTTCTAAGAAGAGAATGGGCCGCCGATAAACGCCGATGAACGCCGATAAGACCAGGAACGCTTATCGGCGTTCATCGGCGTTTATCGGCGGCCTATTTATTTCGCGGTGGACCCGGTACGGGGACTCGCGGAGAGTTGAGGGCAGCAACTGCCTCCCTGTTCCAGGATAACAGGCCCTCCAATGGGAAGTCTAACGCGCAGAAAATAAGCAAGATAGAGTTGTCGTTAGGCTAGA
The DNA here is from genome assembly GCA_963805775.1 of uncultured Solibacteraceae bacterium. Lineage (GTDB taxonomy): Bacteria > Acidobacteriota > Terriglobia > Bryobacterales > Bryobacteraceae > Solibacter. The sequence goes on from CAWDWK010000066.1 coordinate 50,403, forward strand.
GTTAAAGATGGTCTGCGCGCCGAAACTTGAGTAATATCGGTCTGGCGTCGTGATCAGTTCCAGAGGAGGCTTATGATCCCGCAAGAAAAAAGCGCGGCCGTGACTCTCGGCCTGAACGAGACTTTCGGTGTCACCGAATTCGAAGACATCCGCGACCTGACCGAGCGGCCCGGATCGAACCGGGCCTTTCGCATTATCGTACGAGGATCGGCATACCTGCTGCGCATCAACACGCGCCCCGGCGATATGACACGTCACTTCACCTGTATGCAGGCGGCGGCCGATGCAGGCCTGGCGCCGCGTGTCAGGTATGCCAGCGCTCAGGATCGGATCTCCATCACCGATTTTGTGGAGGCTGTACCTTTCCCGGCGGCGGATGCGCTGGTTCGGATTCCCTCCGTGCTGCGGACCCAGCACGCGCTGTCGCCGTTTCCCGGATCCCCCTTCAATACCACATGCACGTTCCTGCTTAACAAAGGACCTGCCCTGGACGGATTCCTCCAGAAGTTCCGGGCGGCGAGCATTCTGCCTGAAAACGAGACCGAGGAACTTCTCGCTGGCTACCAGCAAGTGGCCGCGGTGTACTCGCGTCTCGATTCGGAACCGGCGCCGGGTCATAACGACCTGTTCAAGCCGGACAACATGCTCTTCGACGGCAACCGTCTGTGGCTGGTGGACTGGGAGGCTGCTTTCCAGAACGACCGGTATGCCGACATGGCGGTGGTTGCGAACATGATCGTCACCAATGAATCGGAGGAAAGGGTCTATCTTCAGGAGTATTTCGGCGAAGCGCCGGATGAGTACCAGAGAGCGCGATTCTATTTGATGAGACAGCTCGCACACGTGTTCTACGCCATGGCGTTCCTGACGTTGGGATCGCCGGGTGAGCCGATCGACCGGAGTGAGTCCGTGCCCGCGTACAGTGACTTTCAACGACGTTTCTGGGCGCGCGAGGTGAGTCTGGCGGACAACCAGGCGAAAACCGTCTACGGCAGGGTTCATTGGGAACAACTCTCGCAAAACATGCGGCAGGCACGTTTCGACGAGGCCTTAAGAATCGTCTCGGATCGTGTGTGTATGCTTTAGGCATGAGTGAGATTGTCGAGCAGTTTGGGGCGATTGATATTTATTTGTTTGACCAACTTCTGCGCGGGCGGATCGGGCGGGGGATGCGGGTTTTGGATGCGGGGTGCGGGTCGGGGCGCAATCTGGTTTATTTTCTCAGGGAGGGGTACGAGGTGTTTGGCGTGGACGCGGATGCGCAGGCCGTGGAGAGTACACGGCGGCTGGCGGGGTTGCTGGCGCCGGGGCTCGCGGCCGACAATTTTCGGGTGGAAGCTATCGAGGAGATGTCTTTTCCGAGCGGGTTCGCGGACGTGGTGGTGAGTAGCGCGGTGCTGCACTTTGCTCGCGGGGACGAGCAGTTTCTAGCCATGCTGCATGCCACTTGGAGGGTTCTGAAAGCGGGTGGAATGATGTTCTGCCGCCTCGCGTCCTCGATTGGCATGGAACAGGAGGTGCGGCGCATCGCGGGGCGGCGGTTCCTGCTGCCCGACGGTTCGGAGCGCTACCTGGTTGACGCGGAGATGCTGGGCAAACTCACCGGGGAGTTAGGCGGGCGGTTGATCGACCCGCTGAAAACGACGGTGGTGCAGAATCAGCGCTGCATGACCACCTGGGTGGTAAGGAAAAACGCGTGAGTCGGATTACTTCATCACGGTGATGAAGCCGTCGCTGACGCCACCGGCAAAACCGTTGCCGTTGGAAGAACTCGGCAGACCGACGTTGCCATAGCCTCCCACGTAGATGCTGCCATCCGGACCGACCACCATGACGCTGCCGACATATGTGCCGGTGGCGCCGAGGTAAGTGCAGTAGAGGAGGCCGGCGCGGCCCGCGGCTCCGGGTTTGATGGCGGCGAGGAAGACATCGATGCCGCCGCCCCAGCCGGGCTGGGGAGCATTCACGGTGAAGAGATCGGGGGAGAGCGTGTAGCCGGTTACGTAGATATTGCCGGCACTGTCGGGCTTGACGTCGTAGGCCACTTCGCCCTGGGAGCCGCCGAAGTAGGTGGAGTAGACCAGGAAGTTCGGCGGGTCATTGGGATTGAGTACGGAGACAACCACGTCTGTGTTGCCGGCGGGGTTGCGCTGCACGGCATCGGGAGTGACCGGGAAATTGCTGGAAAGCGTGTAGCCGGTGAGGATGATGTTGTTTTTGGAGTCGAGGGCAATCTTGCGGACCTCGTCGTTATCGGAGCCGCCGAAATAGCTGGAGTAGACCAGTGAAGCCTCGCCGGATTGGGTCATGTCCATCATGCCGACGACCATATCCGAGCCGCCCTGCGAGGTTTGGCGGAAGCTGGGGCCTTCCATGGGGAATAGGGTGGAGGTGGTGCTGATGCCGAAGTACACTTTGCCATTCGTGCCGACGGCGATGGAGCGGCCGTCATCGGTGAATTCGCCACCCAGATAGGTGGAGTAGGCGAGGGAGGCGCTGTTGAGATCGATCTTGGAGAGGAAGGCGTCCTGATCGCCGTAGAGTACCTGGGCGTAGCCGCTGTCGGTGAGCGGGAAATCGGTGGCATTGGTGGTGCCGATTACGTAGATGAAGCCGGCGGAATCGAGGGCGATGCCGTTGACCGTGTTATTGCCGTCGGTGCCGGCGAGATAGGTGGCGTAGGTGAGGGAAACGCCGCCGTACTGGTTGGGATCGATGACGGCGACGAAGCCGTTGGTGACGGAGGCAGATCCGGTGGTCTGCACGGAGTTGCCGGCCAGGGGCAAATCGACGGAGGTGGTGGATCCGGCGATGTAGGCGACGCCTTTGGGATCGACTTCCAGGGCCAGCGGGGTATCGTTGTTGCTGCCGCCGTAGTAGGAGAAATATTTGAGGGCGAAGTTGCCGTTGGCGGTGGTGTCGATGATGGCGAGGAAGACATCGGTCAGGCCGTCATTGAAGTTGTCGTAGGCGCCGTCGATGTAGAGCATTTCGCCGGTATTGGTGGAGCCGGTGACGTAGAGCAGGCCGTTGGGACCCATCTTCATGGCGGTGACGCGGTCGGTGCCGGAACTGCCCATGTAGGTGCAGTAGACCAGGATGGGGTCGATGAGGAGAGCGCGGGTGCGGTCGTAATGGTCGAGGCGGAAGCCCACCTGATTACGGGCGAGCAGGGTGTAGCGGCCCTTGATGCGGCGGTTGTCCTGGTAAATCACGGGCGCCTGCTGGAGGATTTGGGTGCCGTTGGAATCGAGGGCGAGATCGCCGGAGGGCGTGAGGCTGACGTGTACGTCGCCGCGGAAGTCGAGGCGGATGGCGTCGGGGTTGGCGCCGGGGGCTAGGGCGAAATCGTATTCGAGCTGATTCTGGTTGCCGTAATAGATCACGTCGATGCCAGGGTAGACGCTCTGGTAGCGGACTCGGGCGTAGTTGGCGATGCCGGTGTGCCACTGGGTGCGCGGGCCGACCATATAGTTCGTCGTGGCGGGCAGACGGTCGAGCGGCTGGATGGCGGGCGTCGCGGCGCCGTGGACCAGATCGATTTCGACGCGGCTGGAGCCGACGAGAAATACCGGGCCGTGGGCGGTCAACTGTAGATTGGCGCCGTTGGAGCGCGCGGTGAAGCGCACGGAAGGGTTCCATTGACCGCGGTTCTCTTCGAAGCGCAAGGGCAGGCGCGCGGCCGCTGCTTTGGCCGGCGGAATGGCGGGCTGCGGGGGCGCGGCGGCGAACAGCGTACCAGCGCAGAGAATTAATGCAAATGCAAAAAGACGTGGCATAAGGAATTACTATTAAAACATGTCGAAGCGCATTGTCGAAATGGGCGGAAACTTCACAGGCGTGAAAAATGAGATACTTACGCGGCTAGCGGTGGTGCTGGCGGCGGTCGTCGTGGTAGCGGCGGCGGCGGAACTGGCGTTGGTCCAGCCGCAGGATCTGGCGGCGCAACTGGCCGGGACGGGTGCGCGTCCGGCGGTGTTCATGGTCGGCCCGAATGTGTTGTACCGAAGCAGGCATATACCGGGATCGGTGTTTGCCGGACCGGGACAGAACGAGGCCGGCCTGGCGATGTTGAAGGCGGAGGCAGGGAAGTTGGCGCGCGATCGCGAAGTGGTGGTCTATTGCGGGTGCTGCCCGTGGGACCGGTGTCCGAACGTGAAGCCCGCGGTGGATTTGCTGAAGCAGATGGGCTTCGCGAAGGTGAAAGCGTTGTATTTGGGGACGGGATTTAAGGCGGACTGGCTGGATAAGGGGTACGCGTCGGAGGCGGGGAGGTAGCTTTTCGCTCCAGAGCAGTGTCGACATCCGCACAGCGAGGTCTGGTTCCGGGTCGAATTCGGCCCGGCGGGTGCTCGTCAAATGGGGATGAATTGGGGACCTTGGTTACTCCTGATTCCGGGTTTGGCCTTGTACGCCGCCGACTCCTGCGACCCTGCGGTGCTGAGTGGACCTTACGCATTTCAGTTGACGGGGACCACGGACATTGCCGGGATCGCCGCAGCCGACTGCCAGTTTAGGCAGACTTTTCTTTGACGGGCACGGAAGTGTCACTGGTACGGCGTCCGCTGCTTTCCGGGGACTGCTACTGGAAAACCCCGTCACGGGAAGTTACGAGGCAAAGCCGGATTGCACAGTTGTGTGGAAACTACGGGACGACTCGGGCGGCTTCCAGAATTTCAGCGGAACGTTTTCCACCGATGGAACCGACGTGCAATTCAAGCAGAGCGACCCAGGCGGCGCCAAACAAGGAACAATGAAAAAAACCTCCGATGCGTGCTCGGAGGCGGACCTTCTGGCACGGTATGCCTTTTCGGTCTCGGGCAGCACCGTGCCAATGCAAGCAGGCGAAGAGGCGCATACGGTATCGGCCAAGGGGAAACTCGATGTAGCAGCGAACGGGAGCTTTCAGGTGGACAGCGACTGTTCGGTGGTGTTCCAGTTGACGCTTGCCGCCCCGGGCAGGTCGGCGGACTCGACGATGAACATGCGCGGATTTCTGGTGAGCGGCGGTAAGGAAATTCTGGCATTTCAAACCGACGCCGGCGTGACGGTGGCCGGGCGCCTAACCGCTGAAGCAAATCAAAACAATTCGCGGTAGAGGGCGGACTGGGCCCGGGCGATGGCGTCCCAACTGTAGTCGCGTTCCACGCGGGCGCGGGCGGCGGTTTCGATGCGGGCGCGGTCGGCGGGGGATGCCAGGAGGGTTTCGATGGCGGCGGCCATTTCTTTGGCGGTGTGAACCAGGAGGAAATCTTCGCCGGGGGTTAGATCGAGGCCGTTGACTCCTGCGGGGGTGCTGACTACGGCTTTGCCCATGGCCATCGCCTCCAGCACCTTGATGTTGGTACCGGCGGATGCCACGAGGGGCGCGACGACCAGGGCGGCGCTTTGGTAGGCGGGGCGGACGTCGGCAACGAAACCCTCGAGTTGGATGCCGGGCTGGGCGAGGTCGGCGTCGACGGGGTACTGCTCGTGGCGCGTGCCGGCGATGATGTGGAGCTCGGCGCCGTGGAGGAGCGGCCAGACCTCGCGGAGGAAGAATTCCACGGCCATCACATTGGGGCGGTGGGCGAAGCTGCCTATGAAGAGGATGCGGCGCGGGTCCGGGACGGCACTTGCGGTGGGGCGGAAGCGATCGAGATCGACACCGTTGGCGAGGGTAACGGCGGGGGTGGAGGTGACGATACGGCGGTCCTGTTCGGACATGGTGACGACGCGGTCCACGGTGCGCCATGCGGCGGTTTCGAATTTGCGCCAGAGGTCGAGCTCGCGGCGGAGTTCCCAGCGGTCGTCGAAGCGGAGAAGCTGCTGATAGAGATCGAAGGTGACGTCGTGTTCGACGAGGATGGTGCGCGCGGGGGCGCAATCGGGGGCGTACTGGGCGAGCTGGGTGAACTCGAGCTGGGCGACGGCGGGGCACCACTTGCGGACGGTCTGGTGGAGCGCGGCGCGGAAGGAGGGGGAGGCGAATTCCTCGACGACTTCCGGGCGGCCGGTGAAGGGCAGGTCGTGGCTGCCGGCGTGGTGGACGAGGACTATCTCGGCGCAGAAGGCGAGGAGCTCGGGGGGCGGCGGGGCGGCGTGTTCGGTGAAGGCGACGAGGAGGAGGTCGAACTCTTCGGCGGCGCGGCGCATGAGGTTGTACATGCGGACAGCCCCGCCGTGGGAGAGCGGGAAGGGCAGGTAGGGGCTGGCGATCAGGATGCGCGGCCGGGCGGTGGCGGGGCGGCCGGGGAAGACGGCGACGCTGCCATCGGTGAGGGCGAGGAAGAGGTCCTCGGGGTAGGTGGCGGGAGTGCGCGGGCCGCCGTGGAGGGCGATGGCGACGGCGGGGGCGAGGGGGCCTTTGCGGAGGTACAGGCGGCGCAGGGCCTGAGACCAGAGGCGGCGGAAGACTTTGGAATCGCTGACGGCACGGGCGACGAAGCGGAGATAGTTGATCTCCAGGATGTAGGCGAGCTGGTCTTCGGTGTAGAAGCGCGTGGTGGTGGCGCGATGGCGGTGTTCGACGACGGCGCCGGCTACGTAGACGTTGGGCCATCCGCGCTGCCAGGCGCGATAGCCGAGATCGAGATCTTCCACGTAGGCGGGTTCGTAGACCTCGTCGACATTGCCGAGGGCGCGCAGCTTGGCGGTGTCGTAGAGGGAGCAGCCGCCACTGCCGTAGAGGACGTAGCTGCCGTCTTCGCCTGGCAAGGGCTCATCGCAGCGGATAGGGAAATCTTCGGGCGCGGCCTGGGCGAAGACGGTTTTGCCGGTCTCTTCGCGGCGGACTCCGGGAGGGAAACGAATCTGCGCGGTGGCGCTGAAGAGGTCGGGGACCTGGGTGAAGGCTCGCTGGAGGGCGGTGAAGAAGTCCGGCTCGAGGAGCATGTCGTTGTTGAGGAGGCAGACGTGCGAGCAGCGGGCGCGGGCGATGCCCAGGTTGACCGCTCGGGCGAAGGAGAGCGGGGCGGGGGAGTGGACGACCTCGATTTGCGGGTAGGCGGCGGCGAGCCAGGCGGCGGTATCGTCGGTGCTTCCGTTATCGACGACGATGATCTGGTTGGGGGCTTGGGCGACGAGGGCGGGGAGTTGGGACTGGAGGAGATCTTTGCCGGTGCGGGAGGGGATGATTACGGCGACGCCGGGGGCAAACGCTCCCTTACGGTCGCGGCTCTGATTGGAGGCGGGATTCGGATTGTTGGCGGGGTTCGGATTGGGGCGGCGGAAAAGGCGGACAGGCCGGGAGGCCTGTCCTACAAGGCTGGCGGCGGCGTAATGGGCGATTTGGGGCCAATCGGCGGTGCGCGCGGCTCGGCGGGTCCAGCGAAGGAGGTTGGCGGCTCTCCATGCGATGTGGCGGGCGATTGCGGGCAGGGACGCCGGCCGGAGCATGAAGTGGTTGAGATTTTCGTTGAAGGCGATAAAGGCGCGAGGGGAGAGCACGAGGGCCAGGAGGCGCATGCGGCGGAAGGGTACGTTGGGGACCAGCATGACTCCGGCGAGGCGGATCTCGTGACCGCGCAACTCTTCCCGGCAGCGGTGCAGGTTCTCGGCGAAGGTGCGGTTGACGCGGTAACGGATCCACTTGAGGGAAGGGTCTTCGGGCGGGAAATTGGAGACGACCCAGAGGGGCAGGTCGGGATAGAGGGCGCGAAGGTAGTCGATGAGGCGCCGGTTGAGGGGATCGGTGCCGGAGGCGAAGGCGATTTTGATTTTCGGGTTCAACGTCAAATCAGCAGGTGGCGGTGCGCTTGTGTGCCGCCGGAGCGGCTGGCCTCCCACAATTCCAGGGCCTGGCACGCGAAGGCGGCCGAGACCGGATTGATGAACGGCAGGGGCTCGGCGTGCTTGCGTCCGAACCAGTATCCGCCATCGATGCGCGGATCGGGATCGACGGCCTGGAAGGCGGCGAGTTGGGCGGCCTCGAATTCGGCGGCGGGGCGATCGAGAGGAACGACGCCGAGCCAATCGGCATAGATGCGGACGCGGAGCAACTGGGCGTAAACGTCGGAACGTTCGAATTCGGGGGCGATGGCGCGGAGGTGGCAGGCGGCGCGGGCGATGCCGTCGCGCAGGGCGGCGGCGCAACGGGAATCGGCGGCACGCGGCAGCAGGCCTTCGAGGAAATAGCAGAAGGCGTGGAGACGGTCCATTACTTTGGGGCGGTCGGGATGGCCGGGGAGGAAATCGGCGTAGGTTTGAAGGGAGGCTTCGAGGACGCACTCGTAGGGCTCGCGGAAGCGGGCTTGGGTGTCGTGGGTAGCCTCGTGGAGGTCCCAGAGGGCCATGGCGGATTTCAACTGATAGCAGGTGGCGGTGCGCGACCAGCGGAGGGGATCGCGAGGGAGCGGCGCGCGGCTGGGGAGGGCGAGGATGGGGTGGAAATCGCCGGCGGGGGCGGCGAAATCGCGCGCCATGGATTCGCCGGTGGCGACGGCGAGATCGAGGAACTCCTGTTGGCCGGAGGCCCGCCAGACAGCGAGAAGGCCGCGGATGACGATACCGCAATCGAAGAAATAGCTGAAGGCTGGGGGATCGATCTCGAACGGCATGGTCTGCGAGACGGGGTCCCAGGCGCGGGTGAGGAAGCGGGCGGCGGCGAGGGCGCGGTCCAGATAGCGGGCGTCGTGGGTGACGGAGTGCAGATAGACGAATGTGCTGACGGCGTAGCCGGTGATCTCGGTGGAGGTGGGAAGATTGCGGCAGGCATCCACCAGGTAGTAGCGGGCTACGCCGCCGTCAGGTTGTTGAATTCCGGAGCGGAGGAACCACTCAGCGGTACGCGAGAGCTGTGGGGACAAGCCGTTAGTTTAACATCCAGACGCCGACCGCCAGGGTCAGGACGGTCAGCGGCACGCCGGCGCGGGCGTATTCGCGGAAGGAGATTTCCACCTCGGCGCGGGCACGCTGTACGACGATCAGATTGGCGACGGATCCGAGCAGCGTGAGGTTGCCGGCGAGCGTGGAGGACATGGCGAGGGTGAGCCAGGCGCGCTCCGGGTGGGCCAGGTGGGGGATGAAAGTTTTGAAGACGAGGACGGCCGGGACATTGCTGACCAGGTTCGAGAGCAGCGCGGCGAAGATGCTGAGCGGCGCGGTGCGATCGAGGTGGAAGCGGGCGGCGAAGGTGAAAAGGCCAGCGGATACGGGGGTCTTCTCGAGGCCCGCGATCACGATGAAGAGTCCGATGAAGAGGACGAGCAGGCTCCAATCGATCTCGCGATAGACTTTTTCGGGCTTGACGCGGCGGGTGATCAGGAGGAGCGCGCCGGCGATGACGGCGACTTTGGGGACGGGCAATCCGGTGAAGAAGAAGACGATCATGCCGGCGGAAACGGCGAGGGATTTCCAGAGGAGCGGGCGATTCACGCGGACGGGATTGTGATGCACCTGAAGCGGCGTACTAGTGCGGAATTCCGCGCGGTAGACGAGGGCGATCACGGCGACGGTGAGGGCGAGTCCGGCGGCGGCCACGGGGGTCAGGGCGGCGGCGAAGGTGCGGTAGGGGATTTGCGAGAAGCTGCCGATCATCATGTTCTGCGGGTTGCCGGTGATGGTAGCGACGCTGCCGATATTAGAGGACATGGCGACGGCGAGCAGGTAGGGGATGGGTTTGCGGCCGAGACGGCGGGTGATGTCGAGGACCAAGGGGGTGAGGACGAGACACATGGTGTCGTTGACGAAGAAGGCGGAGAAGACGCCGGAGACCAGGACGATGCCGGAGAGCAGGACGAGTGGGGCGTGGGCGTGATCTACCACCCAGGCGCTGACGGCAGCGAAGAATCCGGAGAGGCGGAGATTTGCGACGACGATCATCATGCCGAAGAGGAGGATGATAGTGTCGTAATTGATGGCGGCGTAGGCTTCCTCGACGGTGAGGACGTTGAAGGCCAGCATGAGGCTGGCGCCGATGATGGCCGCGCCGGTGCGATCCACGCGGAGGAAAGGGATGCGTCCGACGGCGAGGACGAGGTAGGTGGCGGCGAAGATGAGGATGGCGGCTAACAAGCGCTTTGTGCCGCGGGTCTGGCAGTCACGTTCCCATTTTCGCATTGAGTGGACTGTTCGACCCCGCGACGGGCGGCGTCCACTGCGATAATAGGTCCAGGGCTACGGGCGTTTATGATCGACACGTTGCTGAACCTGCTGTTTCGTTGCTCCCACCGCCGCTTAACGCGCCCGGTGGCGCCGATCACCAAGGCGGGCGAACCGCATAGCCAAAGCTACGTGGTTTGCCTGGACTGCGGCAAGCAATTCGAGTATGACCTGAAGGAAATGCGCATCGGGAAGGCCATCAACCACTCGCACGATGCGGGAGTGGTGCCGCCGGACTTGCCTAAAACACGAAATGGGACAAAGTTCAAGTACGCACTGCTGGCGGCGGTGCCGGCAGCGGTTATGCTGGGGGCGGTGTTGAAGGGCAAGAAGACAGTGAGAAAGCCACAGGGCGGCACGGCTGATGGCGACGGCCGCGATGAATCGGCCCGGAGGGAAGACTAAACCGAAGCGCCTGCGATGCCTGGCGGGCAGCGCGGAGCCGTCCGAAGCAATCATATCTTCCATCTCTTGCAGGCCACAGATGTATTTGGTTAGGGGCTCACAAGCCTGCCGGCCTATACAATGGAACTGGTGGTTGTGTGTTTCGGGAATACGAAAATGACTGAAGAAGAAAAGGACAAGGCGAAAGCAGCGGCCGCGGCGGGAGTTGGCGCCGGAGTGGGCACCGCGGGCGGCGCATCGGTAGGCGTGCTGGAACTCGCTGCCCAAGGGGCTGTGACCGGGTTGTCGGCAGGACTGGTGATTGGCGTTGGCGCAGTGGCGGGCGCGCTGCTTGGGCTGGCGGGCTACGGCGTTTACCGCAATATCAAAAAGAGACAGAAGAGTTGAACACCGGTTTGGCTGCGGCGATTACGATTCGGGCCGCTTCACGATCTCGATCTTTGGTGTTCCGAGTAAGGCGACGACTGCCGCACCGAGGATAAATCCGAGTGCGAGCGCGGCGCCCGTGGTTCGACGGTTGTCGAACGCGATGAAGCGGGTGTCCTCGGCTGTAACTTCGAGTGCGCCACAGGGTCGCGCGGAAACGCGGCCTCCGCCACCTCCGCCGTTATGGTCCCCGGCTTCGCCTTCGCCTTTGGTGCCGCCACCGCCGCCGAAGGCATAACGGACCTGGGCGGCGGGAATTACGGTCCGGTTGCCTACGACCACCGGGTCGCCGTAGACGTTCTTCACTGATGCGCTACCGGAGACCCGCTCTGCGATGCTGTGTAAGAGTTGTGGAATGTCCATATACTCAGTGGAGCACGGACGGACAGGGCGGCATCGCTATAATCGACTCCATGAAGGTTTCGAGGATTATTTTGATTTTCCTGCTGGCCGGCGTGTGCTTCGCCCAGAAGCGCGATGACGAATTCGCCAGGCTGGCAGACCGCCTTTTTGATGAAGTGGTGTTCAAATACGATCCGGTTCAGGGCACTCAGGCCGGTTTCCATCAGTGGGACACGATGCTGGGGTCGGGGTCGCGTGCCGATATCGAAGCGCAGACAGCGGCGCTGCATCGGTTCGAACAGGAAGTGGAGAGCTTCGATGCGAGCGGGCTTTCGCCGGTGGCGGTGGCAGATCGGGAACTGGTGCTGGCGCAGATTCGCGGACAACTGCTGACGTTGGAAGTGGTCCGCCCGTGGGAGAAGAATCCGGACATTTACTCGTCAAGCGTCTCCAACGCGGTGTTTGTGATTATGAGCCGCAGTTTCGCGCCGGCGGCGGTACGGCTGAAATCGGCGATCGCGCGCGAAAAGCTGGTGCCGCGGCTGTTTCAATCCGCGCGAGAGAACCTCAAGAATCCACCGCGGATTTACACCGAGATAGCCTTGGAACAGATGCCGGGTATCGTCAGCTTCTTTCAAAACGATGTGCCCGCGGCGTTCAAGAGCGTGAGCGACGTTGCGCTGCTGGCGGAATTTAAGAAGGCCAACCAGGGAGTAATCGACGCGCTGAACGGCTACGAGGCGTTTCTGAAGACTGATCTGCTGCCGCGCTCGCAGGGGGATTTCCGGATTGGAGCGGAGACTTATCGCAAGAAGCTGCTTTACGACGAGATGGTGGATATTCCGCTGGACCGCCTACTGGAGATCGGCAAGGAGAATCTGCGTGTGAACCAGGCGGCGTTCAAGCGGGTAGCCGCGGAAATAGACAAGACGCGCAGTGCGGAGCAGATTCTGGACCAGGCGATGTTGGACCATCCGGCGGCAGGCAAGCTGCTGCAGAGCTTTCGCGACGTGTTGAGCGGTCTGCGCGAGTTCATCGAAAAGAACCGGATTGTGACGATTCCGTCGAAAGTGCCGCCAATCGTGGAAGAGACTCCGCCGTTCATGCGCGCGCTAACCACGGCGTCGATGGACACACCCGGGCCGTTCGAGAAAGTTGCAAAGGAGGCATTCTTCAACGTCACGCTGCCGGAGAAGACGTGGGACGCGAAGCAGACCGAAGAATACATGCAAGGTTTCAACCGGGGGACGATCATCAGCACGGCGGTACACGAAGTGTATCCGGGGCACTACACGCAGTTCGTGTGGATCTCGCGCGCCCCGACGAAGGTTCGCAAGCTGCTAGGCTGCAGTTCCAACGCCGAAGGTTGGGCGCACTACACGGAACAGATGATGTTAGATGAAGGCTACGGCAACGGGGATTTGAAGTTACGCCTGGGACAGTTACAGGACGCGCTGCTGCGGGATGCGCGCTTCATCGCCGGCATACAGATGCATACCGGAAAGATGACGGTGGATCAGGCGGTGGAATTCTTTGTCAAGGAAGGCTACCAGGTTCGGCCGGTGGCGGAGAAGGAGGCAAAGCGCGGCACCAGCGATCCGACTTATCTTGTGTACACGCTCGGTAAGTTAGAGATATTGAAGTTACGGGATGATTACAAAAAGATGAAGGGAGATCGGTATACGTTGCAAGGGTTTCATGACGCCTTCCTGCAGCAGGGTTACCCGCCGATCAAGATTGTGCGCCGGGCATTACTGGGGAATGATACGCCGGTTCTGTAGAAGATCATAGGACGATAGAAGTGGCGGTGTAGGCTAAGACTGCTCCGATGACAGCTCCGGCAAGGACGTCGCTGAGGAAGTGCATACCCAATACAATTCGGGAAGCGGCGATGCTGACGGCGCAGAACAGCAGTCCGACCGCGAGATCGGGATTCCAGCGGCTGAGGGAAATCGAGACGGCGAAGGCCGTGATGGTGTGGCCCGAAGGGAAAGAGAATTGATCGGGAGGCAGCAGGGTAGCCCAGCAGTGCGGCTCGAAGGCGGAGGGCCGCCTGCGTCCGGTGGCCTTCTTTAAGCTAAGGAAGATGGCGATGCCCAAGGCGGCAGCCAGGGCCGCGGCGCCCACCGCCCGGAAGCGACCGGGACCACCGAAGAGCAGAATGACGGCGCCCATGCCGTACCACAGCCATCCGTCGCCGCCGCGTGTGGCGCAGAGCGCCCAGAGGCGGATCCACCGGGGAGCGGGCCAGCGGTTGACCCGCCGCATCAGTCTATGGTCGCGGCCGGAAATGTAATTTAACATGCCGCCGGTCTGCCTCATATTGTCACCTGCGCGATACTGGCGGTCGCGTTCCTTGTCGAACGAGACTGCACGTATCGTGCCATCCACCAGCGTGCGAAGACAGACTCCCGGATGGAGTTATGCAGGATGATGAACGGTACCAACCATGCCAGCAAGACGACGGGCAAGGTTGCGGGCTTTTCGCGGAGCATCTGGTGTCCGATGGCGAAGACATCGCGGGTGAGCTTTGTGTAGCCGCCGGAAGCACCGCGCACGCGTCCCATGCCGCGGCGCAGCCCACGGAGATATTCCTGCCGATTGCGCGCGCCGGGAACCACGGTCCAAGCGCACCCCACACTCGCCATGGCGTGGGCGTCGCTGCCGCCGACTTCGGCGCGAGCGGCGAGGTCGGCCATCCACGCGGCATTGGCGTTGGCGCAGGCCTGCATGTGGCCGTTGCGGGTTTCCAGGGCGGGGAAGGCAGACTCAAAGAGATGGAAGTCCTCGATGGAGCGGTGTCCCGTCAGGCTGGAGAAAACGTGATTCGCGCTGAAAAACAGGTCGTGATCTTCGAGCCAAGCGAGCAGCGATTCAAAATCGTCACGACGGCGCTGGAGTTCGATGTGGTCCCTCTCGGTGATGTCGTAGACGCCCACATGCAGTTGGTTGCCGCTGGGGAGGGTGCAGGTGACCTCTTCGCTGAGGAAGAAGTCGGGCCGGGAGCGGAGACTCTCCACCGCGTCGATGGAATCGTGATCGGTGATGGTCACCAGATCCATGCCGAGGCGCTTGAGCTTGTCGTAGACCTCGAGCGGGTGATTGTAGCTTTCGCGGCAGAATTTCCGCAGAATCGGGATGGTACACATCCCCGAGTGCCGGGTATGGACGTGCAAATCGCACTTCATAAGCGATTAGTAACGCGCACAGGGTCACATTTCGGTGACAGGGTGAAAAAACATCCGTGAACGAGAGTGTTTTCGGATGGCGATTCGCCCCGCATGCAACAATCGTCATGAATGAAGGTGGATTTCATCTATTTCGACGCGGGCGGCGGGCACCGGGCGGCGGCTAACGCGTTGCGCCAGGTGATGGAACAGCAGAGGCGGCCATTCGAGATCCGCATGGTCAACCTGCAGGAAGTGCTGGATGCCATGGACGTCTTCCGCAAGTTGACGGGCCTGCGTCTACAGGACATCTACAATCTGATGCTGAAGAAGGGGTGGACGCTCGGTTCGCCGCAGTTGATGGTGGGCATGCATGGGGTAATCCGCCTCTTCCATTCCAAAACGGTGCGGCTGCTGGAAGTGTTTTGGCGGGAACACCGCCCGGAGATGGTGGTCTCGCTGGTGCCGAACCTGGACCGGGCATTGGGCGAGAGCCTGGCGCGGGCGCTGCCGGGAGTGCCGTTTGTGACCATCCTCACCGATATTGCGGATTATCCGCCGCATTTTTGGATCGAGGAACAGGTCCAGCATTTCATATGCGGCTCGGCGAAGGCGGTGGAGCAGGCGCGCGGCATGGGGCATGCTGAGGACAAGGTGCATCGCGTTTCGGGCATGATTTTGAACCCACGATTTTACGAAATCGCCCGGCTTTCGGCGGAAGAGCGGGGAGAGGCGCGCGCACGGCTGGGCTTCGACCCCGCCAAGCCGGTGGGGCTGGTACTGTTCGGCGGGGAGGGCTCGGCCGTAATGCGAGAGATCGCGCGGCTGCTGCCCGATCGCCAGCTGCTGATGATTTGCGGCAACAATGCAAAGTTACGAGCTAAGCTGGAAACGCTGCCGCACGTCGCGCCGATATTCGTGGAAGGGTTTACCAAAGAGGTGCCGCGATACATGCAGCTTGCCGATTACTTCGTCGGGAAGCCGGGGCCGGGCAGCATCAGCGAGGCAGTGGCAATGCGACTGCCGGTGATCGTGGAACGCAATGCGTGGACGCTGCCACAGGAGAGGTACAACGCGGAGTGGGTTCTCGAGATGGGTGTGGGTATTGTGCTGCCGAATTTTCGCGGGATCGCTCGGGCGGTGGAAGAATTGTTGGAGCCGGCGGCTTACGGGCGCTTCCGCGAGGCGACGGAGCGTTTAGAGAATCGGGCCGTGTTTGAGATTCCGGAGATTCTGGAGCGAATCGCCAAGCAGGGCGGTTGAGTGCCGGCCGCAGCCGCTCTTCCGGAAGCGGGGTATTGCGGTCGAACGCCTGCATTAAGTAGGCCGCCTTGCCGATATCGCCCAGCAGAATGCCGCCCACCAGCCGGCCGTCACGAATGATCAGCTTCTTGAATGTGCCGCGTTTGGGTTCCGCGAATTGCACCACCTCGTCCAGGCCGTACGTCTGTCCGCGATGCCGCGCGCACTCGCCCACCGCGTAGATATCGCGGTCGTCCGTGCGCATCTGGTCGTCCACTACGATGCCGCGCTCGATCGGAAGGCCACATCCCGCCGCGATTTCCCAGTTCGCCGTGCGTCGAGCCCACTGATTCGACAAGTAGCCGTACTCGTCTAGCTAACGTCTATGAATCAGGGGAAATGCCATGCAGTCTGCATGTTTGCTCGCCCCGATGTTGCCGCGCTGATGTGCGCTCAAAACGGTGCGACAATGCCGTGGCAACTCCCCCTGCGAAGCAGCGATACTCGCCGCGGCGGGCTAATGCAGATCGTCCCGCAAGTCATCGGAGTATCTGCAATGCGCCCGGCCGCAATCCGCCTTCGAGGTGCCGAATCGCACTGATAACCGCGACATGAGTGAGCGCTTGAGGGAAGTTGCCCAGTTGCTCGCCGGTGAGCGGATTGATCTCTTCCGAAAACAGGCCTAGCGGACTCTGAAAAGACAGCAGATGATCGAGGAGTTCCCGGGCGCGCTCCATACGTCCGAGGAGGACGTAGTAATTGATCAGCCACAAGGTGCATGATGTAAACGCACCTTCTCCTGTCTCCTCTCCATCCGAATAGCGATAGAGCAGGCCGTCTTTGAGCAGTCTCCGCTCAAGCTGCTCGACCGTAGACCGCATTCGCGGGTCGGCCGCATCGATAACGCCTTGGAGTGGAAGCCTGAGGACGGCTGCGTCGAGCACTTCAGAACCATAAGACTGGACGAAAGCTTGTATCGTTGTGTTGAAGCCGTGCGCGGCGATGCTTTCGAAAATGGTATCGCGCTCGTACCGCCAACATTTTAGTTCGGTAGTCACGTTCACAGCCGCGGCGAGGCGGATCGCCCGGTCGAGAGCCGTCCAGCACATGGCTTTCGAGTGCACGTAGTGCTGCGCGGTGTTCCTTGATTCCCAGATGCCCTGGTCCGGTTCACGCCAATGCCGGGCGACGTAGCCGGCCATCGATCGCGCCATCGGCCACATTTCGTCGGCGCGTTCCTTCTTTTCTGCCTCCGAGCCGGCCATGTGGCAATAGACATACATGCAGTTCAGAAGTTCACCGAAAATGTCGGATTGCCTCTGGCGGCCGGCGGCATTGCCGATGCGCACCGGCTGCGAATGGTGATAACCATCCAGGTAATTCAGCTCAGTCTCGCCGCCGGCCCGTTCGCCACGAATGTCGTATAAGACCTGGAGTTGGTCGGCGGGACCGGTTGCAGCTTTTCTGAGGAATCGAAAGAAGCCGTGAGCTTCTTCGAAATAGCCGCAGTGCATGAACGCCGTAAGCACGAACTGGGAGTCCCTGATCCATGACAGGCGATAATCCCAGTTGCGCCTGCCGCCGATGACCTCGGGAAGAGAGGTTGTGGGAGCAGCTACTATGGCGCCGGTAGGCGCGAAGGTGAGCAGTTTCAGTATAAGAATGCTCCGGAGTACCTCAGCCCGGTAGTCACCCTGGTAGTGCAAGCGCCCTGACCAATCGGCCCAATAGCGCTGCGTTTCTTCTAAGGCGGTAACGGGGGAATGAAGCTCCAGTGCATCGAGGGCCGCTCTCGATGCACTGCAGGACATCGTCACGCACTTCGTGTCTCCGGCATCGAGCCGAAAGGTCGTGGTTGCTCTGCCCCCTTCGCCGATCTGGATATTCGGCGCGTGCATGAGCAGACAATGATCGAGTCCTTCAAATAGGACAGATCCGGGCGCTGCCGAATGAATTCGCGATTGCTCTGAGGCGAAGGTGAAGGTCGGTTTGAGCTCCATCCACAAATCCACCGAGCCCGAAGTGCAGCGGAGGAGTCGGACGATCCGGCCGGCCTGTTGTCCTACATCCGACGCTCGTCGCAGGGGCATGAAATCGGTGACCACGAGGGACCCAGATCTGGCGGTGAAAGCAGTCTCCAAAATATTCGTGCCTTCGATGTAGCGACGCGATGTACTGACCATGCCGGCAACGCGGACAGCACAGTAGCCACCCTTTTGCCGGTCAAGCAGCCGGAGAAAAATGGCGGGACTATCGAAATAGGGTAGGCAAGCCCAATCGATAGAGCCATCGGCCGCGATGAGGGCCGCCGCGTGCATGTCTCCGATGACCGCGTAGTCCGCAATTGGCTTGTAGTCCGCGATTGCCGGTTCTCCAGGCGAAACCGTACCGGGCTCGCAGGACGCATCGGATGATGCAGGCTTTGGCATAGAGCGAGGACGGGGGTTTCAGACCACCTCCCGAATCTTGTCTTTCATCACCGTCTTGAGGATCTTCCAGCCATCCTTCTGACCTTTCAGCAGCGCCTCGCTGAACTTGATGAACTGCTCCGTGCTCACGTTGCCGGGCAAAGGCGGCTCGTTCGGATCGACCACGGCTTGAACCACTGCGGGGCCGTCGTGCGCCAGGGCCCGCCGCAGAATTTCTTCGGCTTCCTCCGGCCTCTCGATCGTGAAGCCGGCGGCGCCGCAGTTCATCGCGACTCCGGCAAAATCGATGGGCTGCAGATCCACGCCGAATTCAGGATTGCCCTCGAAGACCATCTGCTCCCATTTGATTTGGCCGAGCGTATTGTTCTTGACGACGATGACTTTGACATTCAGGTTGTATTTGACAAGGGTGGCGATCTCGCCCATCAGCATCGTGAGGCCGCCGTCGCCGACAATGCAGACCACCTGGCGATTCGGATAGGCCACCGCTGCGCCGATGCTGTACGGCAGGCCGTTTGCCATGGTCGCGAGCGATCCCGAGAGCGAGAACTGCATGCGATCGCGGATCTCGATATAGCGGGCGGCCCAGGTTGCGATCGTGCCGCTGTCGGCCGACACGATAGCGTCCGGCTGCAGAAGTTTGTTCAGGTGATAGGTGACGGCCTGCGGCTTCATCGGCATGTCGGTCCGCCGTCCCCGTTCCTCGGTCAATTCGTTCCAGCTCTTCATGCGCTTCTGGCACGTCTCGATGAAACTTTGGTCGACTTTCTTCTTGATGAGCGGCAGCAGAGCGCGGAGCACCGTCCTGCAATCGCCGACGAGGCCCACTTCAGCCGGGTAGCGCAGCCCGATCCGGGTCGGACTGACATCGATCTGCACGGCCTTAGCCTTGCCCGGTTTCGGGTAGAAGTCCAGATAGGGGAAAGCTGGATCCGGCGATGATCAGCGTGTCGCATTCCTGCATGGCGTCCTGGGATGGCGCGGTTCCGAGCAGCCCGATGCCGCCCGTTGTGTAGGGATCGCGATCGGGCACCACCGCCTTGCCAAGCAGGGCTTTAATGATCGGACCTCCAACCGCCTCGCGCCATCTGCAGAATCTCGGCGCCGGCATTGAGGCAGCCGCGGCCCGCCAGGATGGCCACTTTCGACCCCTCGTTGATCACCGCGGCCGCCTGCGTGAGCAGTTCCTGGGATGGAACGGGAATCGCGGCGGCGAAAAGATCGGCGCTGTGTGCGGGGACGTTCGCGGCCGAACGCTTGCTCTCGGAATTCCACTCCTGCACGTCCTTCGGGATGGTGATATGCGCAACGGTGCGCTGGCTGAGTGCGGTCTTAATCGCCTCGTCAACCACGTTGACGACGTGGTCGGGTCCGGTGACGCGCTGGTTGTAGGCTGCGACGTCCATGTATAGCTTGTCGAGATCGACGTCCTGCTGGTAGTGCGTGCCGATCAGATCGTGGAATGTGTGCCCGGTGATCGCCAGAACCGGCTGCCCGTCGCACTTAGCATCGTAGAGGCCGTTGAGCAGGTGAATCCCGCCGGGGCCGGATGTGGCAAGGCACACCCCAAGGCGGCCAGTGTACTTCGCATAGCCGCAGGCCGCGAAGGCCGCTGCCTCTTCGTGCCGGACCTGGATGAATCGGATCTTTTCCTGGTTCGTGCGCAAGGCTTCGAAAATTCCATTGATGCCGTCGCCGGGAAAACCAAAAATCGTATCGACACCCCATTCGATCAGTCGTTCCACCAGCAAATCCGCCGTTGTTTTCGCCATTCTCTTTACCTCTCGTTTCCTTTCCTTACGATGCCCGTCTCTTGAGTCGCGAAGGCGAGTACGCCGAATACAGCAGCTCCCGCCAGCGCAGTAGTTCCTTTGTGTTGCGCAAGCCACGTGGTCGCGGCTTCTTCGCGCGCCTGCTGCCCGAACACGCCATGGGCGCCGAAGTCGCCGGGCACGGGTTCGAATAGATTGTCCGGCCGATCCTTCGGGTGCGGGTTCCTGTGTCTGCTGCGAATCAAAGCCCGTGCGGCCCAGGTAATGGTCGGCGAGCGCCTGGAGCGAGTTTGTTGGCTTCGATAGCGATCACTGTCGGGACGCCGACGAAAACTTCGCGCCGATTGTGATGCGAAGCCCAGACAATTCTTTCGGCCGCAACTTCCGGCTGGAAAATCGGCGGCACCGGTTGGGGATGGTTCGGCATCTTCGAGCGGCACCAGGTGAACTGAGGCGTGTTCATGGCCGGAAGTTGCACCATCGTCAGGTGAATATTCTTGCCGTCGTGGATCAGCTCGGTGCGCAGCGAATCCGTGAAACCCGCGATCGCATGTTTCGCGCCGCAATAGGCCGCTTGCAGCGGAATCGATCGGTAGGCAAGCGCCGATCCCACCTGGATAATTCTTCCCTCATTGCGCGGCAGCATGCGGCGCAGCGCCGCCATCGTTCCGTAGACGGTGCCGAGATAGGTCACTTCCGTGGCACGCTTGAACTCCGCGGGCGTGACGTCGGCGACGCGCGCGAAGACCGTCGTCATCGCATTGTTTACCCAAACCTCGATGGGGCCAAGCTCATCTTCGATCCGGGCCGCGGCCTTTTCCACCTGATCGGCGTCGGCCACATCCGCGGCCACTGCCAAGCCCTTGCCGCCCAACTCTTCGACCTCGCGCGCAGCGGCGTGGAGACCTTCGGTATCGCGGGCGATTAAGCCGACATGGGCTCCTTCGCCGGCAAACGCGCGGACCGTCGCCCGTCCTACGCCCGCCGAGGCACCCGTAACCACGACCACTCTTGCTTGTTTTCGTCCGTGACATTTCATTTCGCCCCCAGGTCGATCAGGGCCAAACCGCTTTCGGGATCGAACTTACGCTTCAATTGCTCGCCGGAATCCTGCAGCACCAGTTCCAGGGTCGGCCGCACATGCGCCTCCAGAAGATGTCCGCCCATCGTGGCACCGTTCCGCTTTCCAACCACGACATGGGCATGCACCTTGGGCTCGCCCTTATCGAGTGCGATGTCGCCGATCAGCGAAACCACTTCGACCTGTTCATCGACCTGGTTTTTCAGGTAGTCCTTCTTCTGCAAGTCGAAATACCCGATGCCGGCATCGCTGAAGGCCCCGATCGCCGTGAAATGGGCCGCCGAGATCCGGTGTTCCTTGGCAAACTTCGTCAGCGTGGAGACAACTTCGTCTCCTGTCTCGAAGACCAGGACGGTCCCGCTGTTCAACTTCTTGCTCTTCATCGAAAAATCCTCCGTGCGAGATACCAGGCGCGCGAGCACCGGCACAGAGGCCGCCCAGGAGCAGCGCGCCGGTTCGGATCAACTTGGAATTGTCAATCGCTTCTTCGTCTTCGAACCCGTCGCTGTAATGATCGACAGCCTCGTCGCCGTGTCTTGCAATTTGCAGGAGCTGCGCAAGGTGGAGCGGCCGCCGCCCGGTTGCCTGTTCGATCTGGGTCTTGCAACTGAATCCGTCGGCCACAACCAGCCGTTGTGAAGGCATTTCGCGCAAGTGCGGACCGAGCTCGTGCTCATAAATCTGCATCGAAAGATCGTATTTGTGCTGTTCGAAGCCGAAGCTGCCGGCCATGCCGCAGCACCCGTCGTCGAGGATCTCGGCTCTTGCGCCCATCGCCTCAAATAGCTTTTTCTCGGCATCGAGGCTGATGATCGCTTTCTGGTGGCAATGCCCGTGAACGACGATGTCCCGATTCAACACGGGCGGTTTGTAGTCCTGCCGCGTAAGGAATTCGGCCAGCGTGAAGACTTGCCCGTGGAGGCGCTTGGCATCTTGATCATGCGGACGCAGGTCGAGCATTTCGTCCCGAAACACAGCGAGACAGCTAGGCTCCAGACCAACCACCGGCGTCCCGGCTTCGATGGAGGGCTTGAGGTGCGTCAAAATCTCGCCAAGAAGCTTGTCGGCGTCATCCAGGAATCCGTAGTCGTAAAGAGGCCGTACCGCAGCAAAGCGGCGCGCGCGGCACGACCACGCGAAATCCGGCGTCTTCCAATACCTCGGTCGCCGCCGCTGCCACTCGCGGATGGAAGTAGTTATTGAACGTATCAGCCCAGAGAATCACCTCGGGCTTGCCTTTGTTGCGCGTTCCACGTCTTCGGAACCACTCCTTGAAAGTCGTGGTTGCGAACTTCGGCAGATCGCGTTCTGGCGCGATGCCGGCGAGCGCGCTTTGCTCCCGGCAACTGCGCCATGGCATTGGCGATGCCGGGAGCATAGTGACGCCAGGCGCGCCCAGCGGTGAATCCAGCCCATGGCATAGGCGTAACGGGGCCGCAAACGGTTTTCGTAATAGTGCGACAGGAACTCGGCCTTATACGTCGCCATGTCGACGTTCACGGGGCAGTCGCCCTTGCATCCCTTGCAGGACAGGCACAGGTCAAGCGCGTCGAAGACTTCCTGGCTCTTCCAGCCGTCACGGATCACATCGCCGTGCATCATCTCGAAGAGGAGATGGGCGCGTCCGCGCGTCGAATGCTTTTCCTCCATCGTCGCGCGGTAACTCGGGCACATCGTGCCCTTTTCCTGACGCCGGCATTCGCCGATGCCGACGCAGCGCATCGCGGCATGCGTGAAGCTGCCCTTATCGTGGATGAAATGAAAATGCGTCGCGGGTTCCTTAGGCGCAAAGTCCGTCCCGAGACGAAGATTCTCCGTGATCGGGTAAGGATCCACGATCTTGCCCGGATTCATCTTTCCTTCCGGGTCCCAGACCGTCTTGAATTCGCGAAACGCTTCGCAGATTTCTGCTCCGTACATCTTCGGAAGGAACTCGGCCTTGGACTGTCCGTCGCCGTGCTCGCCTGAAAGCGATCCGCCGTATTTGACGACGAGCGAGGTCGCGTCGTCCATGAAGGAGCGATAATTCGCGATGCCTTCGGCCGTCAGCAAATCGAACGTGATCCGCGTGTGAATACAGCCCTGGCCGAAGTGCCCGTAAAGGGCGCCTTCATAGCCATGCTTGTCGTAAAGCTCGCACAGCTCCCGCAGGTACGGACCGACCTTGTCGGGTGGAACGGCTGAATCCTCCCAGCCTTCCCAGGTCACATGCTCGCCGGGAACCCACGCCGTCGCGCCCAGGCCGGACTCGCGCACTTCCCAGACGAGATGCTCTTCGTGGGGGTCGTCGTAGAGCTTCATCGAAGGAGCGTCGCTGTGTTTCTTCAGGCTGTCCATCAGACGGCGCGCCTGGTTGTCGGAATCCTTTCTGTCCTCGCCGCCGAACTCGACAAGCAGCCATCCGCGGCCGTCGGGCAGGAGTTTGAGATCGCGCGGATGTAAGCCCTTGATCTTCATGTTCTCGACCAGCAAGGCATCGATCGCCTCGCAGGCGATCGGTTTGAACTCGAGGATCTCCGGAACGTGATCGCCGGCTCGATAAATGTCGGGGTAGCCCAGGACCACGAGCGAGCGGCCGGGCGGGCTCCAAACCAGCTTCACCGTCGCTTCAAGCGTCACCGCGCAGGTGCATTCAGTGCCGACCAGCGAGCGCGCCACGTTGAATCCGTTTTCGGGCAGCAGGTCCGGAAGATTGTAGCCGGACACGCGGCGCGGAATATTCGGAAAGCGGCGGCGGATTTCGTCTCCGTACCGATTCGCGATTTCCTTCAAGCCCGCGTAGATCTCGCCGCGCCGGCCGCCGTCGGCTGATGATCCGTCGATATTCCTCGTCCGTCGTCGCCCCGACGCGCATTCGCAGCCCGTCGTAGGTGAGAACATCGAGCTCGATGACATTCTCCTCGGTCTTTCCCGCCATCACCGAATGGGTGCCGCAGGAATTGTTGCCGATCATGCCGCCGAGTGTGTTGTGGTTGTGCGTGGAGGGGTCGGGGCCGAACGTCAGATGATGCTGCTCCGCTTCCTTGCGCAGCCAGTCGAGCACAATGCCGGGTTGAACGCGTGCTGTCTTGGCCTGTGGATCAAGATGCGATGAGCTTGTTGAGATATTTTGTGAAATCGAGAACGACGGCGACATTGCAGCACTGACCGGCGAGGCTTGTTCCGCCGCCCCGCGCCAGCAGGGGCGCGCCGAAGCGCCGCGACTGCTCGACCGCGATGAGGACGTCTTCGATGGTCTTTGGAACGACGACGCCGATCGGCACCTGCCGGTAGTTGGAGCCGTCGGTTGCATAAAGCGCGCGGCTTCCGGTATCGAAACGAACCTCTCCCTCGATGCGCTTTCTTGAGTTCGGTTTCGAGCGCACGCGCCTCGCCTGAGGGAAAATCGGCGACTCGCGGCCGCGCCCAAGCGATCTGCGATTCATGCAGTAGCGTTGCCATAAACCCTATACTTCTCCATGTCGGGCAATTTGCATTCCAGACCGAAGCCGGGACGCGTTGAATCCGGGCGAGAGCATTCCGGCCGATGGCACGAGAGCGCCATCGAAGAACATCTGCTCGATCCGGTAATGGTCGAAAAAATACTCAACGTTAATCGCGGACGGAAGGGCGCAGGCTGCGTGCGCGTGCAGTGAAGGCGCAGTGTGCGCGGAGAATGGCGTTGAAAAGGATGCGCACAAATTGCCTGCGGCGAGGAAACCGGTAATGCCCGCACAGCGTGTGGCGTCTGCCTGCAGCACGTCCACCGCTTTTGCTTCGAGCATGCGCCGAAAATAGAACGAATCGTAACCGTATTCCCCGGCCGCTATGCGCATGCCTGCCGGCGCCTGCTCGCGAATCAGCCGCAAGCCTTCGAGATCGTCGGAGGAAACCGGCTCCTCAAACCAGCTCACGCCGAGGTCGGCGAATGCGGCGGCTTTGGCGAGGGCCTGCTTTGCGATCATAAGCTCCGTTGGCATCAACGAACAATTCGGCGTTCGGACCAATGGCGTCGCGAGCCGACTGCACACGCGCTACATCCGATGCCGGATCGCTGCCGATTTTCATCTTTACCTTGGTCAGGCCCGCATCGATCCAGCCCGTCAATTGCCGTTTCAATTCCTGCATCTGAATAGGACGTAAAACCGCCGCTGCCATAAGCGGCGATTGACGGATGCGCGCGCCCGAGAAGATCGGCCACACTGAGATGCAGGAGACGCGCCTTGAGATCCCATAGAGCGTTGTCGACTGCAGAAATTGCCATCGAGCAGATCCCCGGCCGCCCTAGATTGCGAATGTCGCGCACCATCGAAGTACCAGAGTTCAGGAATATTCAGAGGGTTGCTGTCCGATCACGATGCTCGCTTAAGATGCGTGTCGATGAGATTCGCAGTCGCGATGTCGGCGAAAGAATACCCCAAGCCTCGTCGCCGCATGCCGTGACTTGCGACCAGCACAAGCGTGGTTTCGCTCCATGCAAAGGTGCCGTCCGATTCCGGCGTTTCGGTGGGAACTGTATAGGCTGACACCTCCAACCGCATCCACTTTCGGGGTAGATCCGGGTTCCACCACTAAGTAGATGAAGGGCCGCCGTTACTGGTTCCGTTTCAACGATCGCCCGCGAATGCAATGGTGCTCAAGCGCGCATTGGCCGATTGGCGCGAATCCCAGCTTCGTGTGCTTGCTGCGCCTCTTCCAGTTGCCTAGTCGCGTGGACGGTAGTTAAATTGCACCGCGACTACATGGGGAAGACCGCCCGAGGAGTAATTAGAATGAATAACAGAAACGCGCAGCGGCGCCAGCATCATGTTCAGGCCCAGGTTGCAAGGGCCGACCGCAGGCGGCCCAAACGAAAACTGCAAGAGGCAATGCAGGTGGGCGCACGAGAATATCCGGCTCCGCCTTTTCCCAAACAGCACCAGAGTAAGCCGGGTCAAGACTCTCGATTGGACCCAGCCCCAATGTATGACGCGCCATTTTATCGCGGTTCCGGCAAGCTTCAGGACAAAGTCGCTCTCATTACAGGAGGCGATTCGGGCATTGGGCGCGCCATCGCCATCCTTTTCGCCAGAGAAGGAGCTCATGTTGCCATCGTCTATGTGAAGGCCGAAGAGAGCGATGCTGAGGTCACCAGGAGAGGAGTGGAGGCCGAAGGCCGGAACTGCATGCTCATCCCGGGCGATGTCTCCCGGCAGAGCTTCTGTGAAAAGGCGGTGGCACGGACGGTCAAGGAGTTCAGTTCTTTGGACATACTCGTGAACAATGCCGCGTTCCAGGTGCATACATCTCAGTTCGAGGATCTCACCGCCGAGCACTTCGATGAGACGCTGAAAACCAATCTCTATGGCTATTTCTATATGGCGCAAGCTGCGGTCAAGCACATGAAGCCGGGGGCGGCGAACATCAATACCGGGTCCGTCACGGGGTTGCTCGGAAGCGAAGCGCTGCTCGATTATTCAATGACGAAGGGCGGCCATTCATGCCTTCACTCGCTCGCTCGCGACGCATCTGGTTCCGCGAGGCATTCGGGTGAATGCGGTAGCGCCTGGTCCGGTATGGACGCCGCTCAACCCGTCGGATAAAGAAGCCAAAGACGTGCGGGCGTTCGGCGCTAAGACTCCCATGAAACGGCCCGCGCAGCCTGAGGAGATCGCTCCGGCCTACGTGTTTCTCGCGTCGCCGCAGTGCTCCAGCTACATCACGGGCGAGATCCTGCCCATTATCGGCGGTTATAGCGGCGGATAGACAGGTTGCTGAGAATAAATGGCGGGGACGACGGGGCTCGAACCCGCGACCTCCGACGTGACAGGCCGGCGTTCTAACCAACTGAACTACGTCCCCGCGAAAATGTCACGCTGATAATCAAATGCTAACACGCCCGGTGCGCCCACACCAAATCGCCAGCGCAGAAATCCTCCGAGCCTTGCTAATGTGGAGTCATGAAGATCCGTGCAGTAGCCTGCGCCGCGTGTACCCTCGCCGCCATGGCATTTGCCGCCGACCCTAAGGCAACCCCCGAAGAGGCGCGCAAATTCATCAATGATGCCGAACAGAAACTCCTCCTCCTGGGCGTAGACGCCGCCCGCGCCGATTGGGTCAAGTCAACGTACATCACCGACGATACCGAGGCCATCTCCGCCAAACTCGACGAAAAGTCCATCGCCGCTACCGTGGACTACGCCAAGCGCGCCACGCGCTTCGACGGGCTCAAGCTCGACCCCGTCACCGCCCGCAAGCTCAAACTGCTCAAGCTCTCCCTCACCATCGCCACCCCATCCGATCCCGCGGAGAGCGAGGAGCTGACCCGCATAGTGAGCGGCATGGAGGGCACTTACGGTAAGGGTAAGTACTGCCCCAGCGGTCCCGCAAGCTGCAAAGATCTCGAAGAGCTCAGCAAAATCCTCGCTGAAAGCCGCGACCCCAAACAACTCAAGGATGCCTGGACCGGCTGGCATGCCATCTCCAAACCCATCCGCAAAGATTTCGTGCGCTACGTCGAGCTCGCCAATAAGGGGGCCCAACAGCTCGGCTTCAAGGACAATGGCGCCATGTGGCGCGCCAAATACGATATGCCGCCCGACGATTTCGCCCGGGAGCTCGATCGCCTTTGGGAACAGGTCAAGCCGCTTTACCTCTCGCTCCACGCCTATGTCCGCACTCGCCTCCGCGAAAAATACGGTGATGCGGTACCCGCCACCGGCCCCATTCCGGCCGACCTGCTGGGCAACATGTGGGCCCAGGACTGGGACAACATCTATCCGCTCATCGCCCCCGCCAATGCTGATCCCGGATACGACCTCACCGCCCTGCTCAAGAAGCGCAATACCGATTGGAAACAGTTGGTCAAGTACGGCGAGAGTTTCTTCATGTCCCTCGGATTCGCCCAGTTACCCGATACCTTTTGGGAGCGCTCGCTCTTCCTCAAACCGAAAGACCGCGATGTGGTGTGCCACGCCAGCGCCTGGGATATCGACACCCTGGACGACGTCCGCCTCAAGATGTGCATCCAGATCACCGGCGAAGATTTCCTCACCGTCCATCATGAACTGGGCCACAATTTCTACCAGCGAGCCTATTCCAAACAGCCGCCCGCCTTCCGCGACAGCGCTAACGACGGTTTCCACGAAGCCGTCGGCGACACCATCGCGCTCTCCATCACGCCCGAATATCTGGTGAAGATCGGCCTGCTCGATCAGGCCCCGGACACCTCCAAGGACATCGGCCTGCTGCTCCACAAAGCGTTGGAGAAGATCGCTTTTCTGCCTTTCGGACTGGTGATCGATCAATGGCGCTGGAAGGTATTCTCTGGCGAGATCCCGCCCGAAAAATACAATGAGACGTGGTGGCAGTTGCGCCAGAAGTATCAGGGGATCGCGCCGCCCGTGGATCGCAGCGAAACCGATTTCGATCCCGCCGCCAAATATCACGTCGCCGCCAACGTCCCGTATATGCGATATTTCCTCGCGGATATTTTGCAGTTCCAGTTCCACCGTGCGCTTTCACAGGCCGCCGGATGCACCGGGCCGCTGAATCGCTGCTCCATCTACGGCAACAAGGAAGCCGGCGCGCGGCTCAACGCCATGCTGGAAATGGGCCAGAGCCGCCCCTGGCAGGATGCACTGGAAAAAATCGCTGGCACCCGCCAGATGGACGCCACCGCCATCCGCGACTACTTCGCCCCGCTACAGAAGTGGCTCGATCAGCAGAACCAGGGCAAGCCTCTAGGCTGGTAGGATAGGCCTCCGGCCTGTCCAATCCGGGCGAAGCCCGGACCCGACTAAATCCCCGCCTTCGGATACCGCGTCCGCATCCACTCGACGAACTTCGCCGGTGCTTCCATGGTGGAAAGCCGCGACTGCCGCACCAGCGCCCAATCGTCGAACTTGCCGGATTGCTTGACCTCCGCCAGCGTTGTTGGTGGATCCAGCCGTCCCCCATACGCCAGGTCCACTACCGCGGATTTCGGATTCTTCGCATCGTCTCGCCCCTCCGACAGGACGTTGGCGAATCCCACCACCGCCGACACCCCGCCGCTGTGATACATAAACACCCGGTCGCCGGGCTTCATGGCGCGAATGGCTTTCACCGCCTGTGGATTCGTCACGCCATCCCAGACGGTCTTCCCCTCGCGCTCCAGATCGTCGATCGAGTAAACCGAGGGTTCGCTCTTGGCAAGGTAGTATTTCATAGATCGTTCTTCAATACGATACGATACCGCGCCTTGCCTGCCTCCAGGTGTGCCATGGCTTCATTGGCGCGGCTCATGGGGAACTCTTCCGTCACCGGCCGCACACCATGGCGCGCGCAGAATTCCAGCATGGTCGTCACCGTGACCGGCGCGCCGGAGGGAGACCCGCCCACCGAATGCTGGCCGCCAATCAATGCAAAGGCGCCGATCGCTATCGGTTCCGGCACAGCCCCCACCACATGCAGATGCCCTTTGGGAGCCAGCGCGTTGAGATACAGCGGCCAGTCCAGTGACGCGGTCACGGTCGAGAGGATGAAATTGAACGTGCCCGCCACCTTCGCCAGCGCCTCCGCGGAGTGTGTGTCCACCACGCGGTGCGCGCCCATCCGCCGCGCCTCATCGGCCTTGCCCGCCGAACTGCTGAAGGCCGTGACGTCGCAGCCCCACTTATTGAAGAACTGCAACGCCATGTGCCCCAGTCCGCCGATCCCGATCACGCCCACGTGATCCGTCGGCTTCACGTTGTGCTGCACCAGCGGATTGAAAACCGTGATTCCGCCGCACAGCAATGGACCAGCCACCGCCAGATCCACCCCTTGCGGGATCGGCGTCGCCCAAACCCAGTGACAGCGCACGCGCGTGGCGAACGCTCCGTGCCGGCTCACAATGGTCTGCTCCAGATAGCGGCACATGTTGTGGTCGCCCGCAAGGCATTGGGGGCATGCCATACAGCTTCCGGAATTCCAGCCCAGGCCCACGGTCTGCCCCACGCTGACTGCCTTCGCGCTCCGTCCGACGGCGGTCACCGTCCCGATGGCCTCATGTCCAGGAACCAGGGGGAACTTCGTGATCCCCCACTCGTTGTGTAGTATGGAAAAATCGGAGTGGCAGATACCGCAGTACTGTATGTCGATCTCTACCTGCTCGTCACCGAGTGGGCCAGGATCGTAGTTGAAGGGTTGCAGCTTTGCGCCCACGGCCGAAGCCGCCAATGCTCGTATTTCAGCCATGCCATTGGGATGCGCGCGACCCTGCCACGATTCAGCCGTTAGTTTGATACTGTGAAGCACAGAACCGGATTGCCCTTGATGAATCGACGCCACTTTCTCTGCGCTTCACTCCCCCTGCTGGCGCAGTCCCGCCTCGCCGCCGCCGCGCGCCCTCCCAACATCGTTTACATGTACGCCGACGATCTCGGCTACGGTGACGTCAGTTGCTATGGCGCCACACGCGTCAGCACGCCGAACCTGGATCGCGCCGCGGCCGCGGGCGTGCGTTTCACCAACGCGCACTCTTCGTCCGCCACCTGCACGCCGTCACGGTATTCGCTGCTCACCGGCGAATACGCCTGGCGCCACCAGGGCACGGGCGTACTGCCCGGCAACGCGTCTCTGATCATTCAACCCGGACGCTACACCCTTCCCGCCATGCTGAAAGAGGCCGGATACCGGACCGGCGTCGTGGGCAAGTGGCATCTCGGCTTGGGCGCGCGCGATCTGGATTGGAACGGCGACATTACCCCCGGTCCCCTCGATCTCGGCTTCGATTACTCCTTCATTTTTCCAGCCACCGGC
Organism: uncultured Solibacteraceae bacterium; assembly: GCA_963805775.1. Classification (GTDB taxonomy): domain Bacteria; phylum Acidobacteriota; class Terriglobia; order Bryobacterales; family Bryobacteraceae; genus Solibacter. Next base: position 81,088 of record CAWDWK010000066.1, read on the forward strand.
GACCGCGTCCCCTGCGTTTTCGTGGAGAACCGCCGCGTCGTCAACCTCGACCCCAAAGATCCCATCCGCGTGGATTACGACCACCCGTTCCCCGGCGAACCCACCGGCGCCGCCAATCCCGAACTTCTCAAAATGCAGCCTAGTCACGGCCACGACAATACCATCGTCAACGGCATCAGCCGTATCGGATACATGACCGGCGGCAAATCGGCGCGTTGGGTCGACGAGGATATGGCGGACACCATCACCGGCAAGGCCGTGTCGTTTCTGGAACGGAATCGCGCGCTCCCGTTCTTCCTCTACTTCGCCACCCACGATATCCATGTGCCGCGCGTGCCACATCCGCGTTTCGTAGGCAAAACCGGGATGGGCCCGCGCGGCGACGCCATCGCAGAGCTGGATTGGTCCATCGGCCGCATTCTCGATACCTTGGAACGCCTGAAGCTCACCCGCGATACGCTGTTCATTTTCTCCAGCGACAACGGCCCCGTCGTAGACGATGGTTATCGCGACCAGGCCGTCGAGAAACTGGGCGATCACAAGCCGGCCGGCCCGCTGCGCGGCGGCAAGTACAGCGCCTACGACGGCGGCACGCGTGTCCCCTTCGTGGTCCGCTGGCCGGGTACTGTGAAGCCGGGCGTTTCCGCGGCGGCACTCAGCCAGGTGGACCTGCTCGCCAGTTTCGCCGCGCTTGCCGGGTCCAGACTGCCCGAAGATTCTGCGCCCGACAGCTTCAACCTGCTGCCTGTCCTGCTGGGTAGATCCAGGGAGGGCCGGCCGCACATCGTCGAACATGCCACAGCGCTCTCGCTGATCGTCGGAGATTGGAAAGTGATAGAGGCGCACAACGGCCCGAAGCGCAACCAGACCGGCAACGAAATCGGCAACGACCCCCAACCGCAGTTGTTCAACCTGGTCACCGATATCGCCGAACAGAACAATGTGGCCGCCCAACATCCTGACAAGGTGAAGGACATGCTGTCCATGCTCGCGCAAATTCAGAACGACGGCCGCTCGCGCCCGCGATAAGTCCATAACGGGTTCATTTCGCGAAATCAAAGTTTATCTTCGCCCTCTTATCAGTCACTTACACAAATCGCGCGAAGGACCGCTAACTCTCGCATGTTACTTTCAAGTTGGAAAGAGGTCGTGCGCACCACTCGCGCGATCCCAACAGTTTTTATCCTGGCCAGGATACGTTGCGTTTGTGGTGGTGCTGACTTCCTGTGGGCCTTTAAAAGCCTAACGGTCGTTCCCCTACGTGGAGGAGACCGGCGGGAAGATCTTCCGTTCGAACGGATAATCGCCGGTGGATGTTCGGATAGCGTTTGTCGCCGACCCACCGGATACAGAGGTTGCGAATCGAAACGAGGGGACGCTCGATGTGCTCAAGGTAATAAGCACGGTTCCTACGTCTTCGTAGATTCCAGCCAAATCACTGGCGGCCGGACCACGCCCGGCAAATACCCGGAAGCCCCCGGCCGCCGCAACGCTTTCAAGACCAGTTCTCCGAGGATAAGTGTGTCCACGCGGTAGTGGTGGGGCGGACGCCCCCGTCCGCGCCGGTCCCCCTGGACCCGCTTCTTCCCTATTCCTGCCTTAGCGCCCGTGAAGGGTCGACACTCATCGATTTCCGCGCCGGCAGATAACACGCCAATAGAGCCAGAGTTGCCAGCAATACCGGAGCGCCCACCAATAGCAGCGGGTCCGACGTGCTCGCCGACGTTGCCGAAGCCACCACGGAAACCATCGCCGACAGCACCTTCGCCGCGGCCCACGCACCAGCCAGTCCAATCACACTGCCCACTATCACCAGCACCGCCCCCTCGCGCATCACCAGACCGAGCACGTCGTGCCTGCCCGCGCCGAGAGCCACCCGGATACCAATCTCCCGTCCGCGGCGCGCTACCGAATACGCCGTCACTCCCGCCAACCCGACCGACGCCAGAATCAACCCGAACACCCCCAGGAATCCGTAGATCCACAGCCCCATGCGCACCAGGAACATCAATTCCTCAATCTGCTCCGGCATACTCTGCGCGTGGAACGGCGCAAGGTGGCTGTCCATTGCGTTCACTTCGCGGCGCACCGCGGCGATGGCGTCCACCCCGGGAACGGCGCGCAACATCAAAGTGATGCCGGCCACCGAAGGCTGCGCGTAGTCGGCGGGGCGCAGCGGAAAGTAGATCGCCGGCGGCGACTCGCCCATCTCGAATGCCGCCTTCATGTCTTTGACCACTCCCACCACTTCGAACACCTGTCGCGTCCTGGCGGCGCGCGGGCGGGGGTCCAACACCGCCACCGCGTCCAATCCGCCCGCTGGAGCGTCATCGCTGCCGATCTCGATGCGGCGTCCCAGCGGGTCCTCACGCTGCCAGCACTCGCGCCACAACTTCTCGCTGACGATGATGGCGGTCGCGCTATCCGTCTCGTCTTCCTTCCGAAACGCGCGGCCCAGCAGCATCGGAATACCTAGAGTCTGGAAGTAGTCCCTGCCGACGACATTCTGTCTGGCGTTGTGGATCACGCGCGAACTCGCAGCATCCGTCGACATGCTCGAAAACGTCACGTTGCCGTTGCCCATTAGTGCCATCGGGACTGTGCCGGTCAGGCTGGAGGCCGACACCGCCGGCAGCAGTTTGACGCGGTCCGACAGCTTTTGAAAAAAGGCCGCCGACTGTTCGCCCGAATAGCCCTCGCGCATCGGGTCGAGCGAGATCAAATACAGGTTCCTCGGATTAAAGCCCGGGTCGATTCCAGTGGTGCGATGGAATCCCAGCACCATGAATCCCGTGAGCAGCAGGAGCATCAACGAGGCGGACACCTGCGCCAGCACCAGCGCATTGCGCAGGCTCAAGCCCCGGTATCGTTGCAGGTTTGCGGCGCCGCCCTCCTTCAAAGCCGGTGTCAGATCCTGGCGCGTGGCCTGCAGGGCGGGCACAAGGCCGAAGGCGAGGCCGGTCACCAACGTCAGGATTAAGGCGAAGAAAAGAACTCGACCGTCCGGCGTGATCTCGACGTTGATCGGTATGGGGAGCGGCATCTTAATCTGCGCGCTCCAGCGCAAAAGACAGAGAGTCAGGCCCAAGCCCAGCAACCCGGCTCCGCTAGCGATCAGCATGCTCTCGGTGAGCAATTGGCGGACCAGGCGTGCGCGGCTGGCGCCGAGCGCGAGTCGCACGGCAATCTCCCTGCGCCGGCCGGACGCGCGTGCCAGCATCATGTTGGCTACGTTAGAGCACGCCAGCAGCAGAATGAGGCCCACCAGCACGAGGGGAAACGCCGTGAGCTTAGGCAGGTCTTGCGGCCGGACAGGCGTCACTCTTCCGCCGGGGACAAGTTGTCCCCGCTGACCAGGACGATTGCGTTGCGGGTCGGAATACTCCTGCTCCAACTGCCGGGTAACGGCATCGAGTTCGGTCTCAACGCGTGCTGCGGTGATCCCCGGTTGCAGGCGGCCCACCACGTGGAACATCTTCAAGTTTCGCCGTTCCAATGCGTTGTCCGCGAGCTCAGGTGCCACGGCGGCGTCCATCGTAACCGGCATCCACAGGTCGGCGGGAAAGATCATGGGCGACTGGCCCAGGAAATCCGGCGGCGTAACCCCGATCACGGTGCAAGCATGGCCGTTGATGCGCAGCGTCCTGCCCACCGCCGCCGGGTCGCCTGCCAGTTGCGTCTGCCAGAAACGGTAACTCACCACCGCCTCCGGCGCGACGCCGCGCTGTCGCCGGATTTCATCGAAAGCGCGGCCTAGCACGGTACGCACGCCCAGCACTGAGAAATAGTTGGGCGTGACCAACTGCCCCCACGTTCGTTTGGTTTCGCCTCCCATCGCCACGCCGAAAGGCACCGGCGCGACATAAGCCATCGAGGCCGAAAACAACTCCTGGTGTTCGCGGTATTGCTGATAGTTCGGATACGAAACCGGCGTTTCGAGCGCCACCAGAGACTCGGGATGCGCTACGTGCGGAAGGTCGCGGAATACCGTGGCGTTGAGCTTGCTGAACGCCGCCGTGGCCGCGCAGATACCCAGGCTGAGCGAGGTCAGCGCGACCAAAGTGAATCCCGGCGAGGCCGCGAGCATGCGCAGGCCGTACCGCACATCCTGCCACAATTCCACCAGGTGCTCGGCCGGGACGCGAATGGCGAGATCCAGCAGCAGGCGCACCAGGCCGGGCAAGCCGTGATGCCGCCATACATCTTCGATGGAGTCTTCTGTTACCTGCACCAGTTCCTCCCCATAGGCGTTCATGAATTCGTCCGGAAAGGCGCGCGCCAGGCGGCGGTAAACGCTCAGGCTGAACGCGGCCGTGCGGCTCATGACTCCGCTTCCTGCGTCACCAGCCGCCGCTTGGCGCGAATCACGCGCACCAGGTCTTCGAGCCGCTCACTCTCCGCCGCCAGCACCCGGCGCCCCAACGATGTCAGGCGATAATAACGTCGCCGCGCGTCGTCCTGATCGGGGGCAGGACGACTGTCGGATTCTTCAATCATGTCCTCCTCGATCAGCCGTTTGATCGTCCCATATAACGTCGCGGGCCAGAGACGAACCTTGCCGTCCGTGCGATCCAGCACCTCCTGCATAATGCCGTACCCATGCTGTTCCTGTCCGCTAAGCGACAGCAGCACGTGGAACCAGTTCGGCTTTAACGGAAGAAAGGATTCGGGAGTCTGTGGCGTTTTCATGAGAGTCAGTATTAATTACTATATATACTCATCTGGATGGAAAGTCAACAAGGCGCCGTGTGTTATTGGTAGTGCGCATGAGGTCTTCTATTGCGCTGCTCGTTCCTCGCGCTGTGCACGGCTCCGGCGCATTTGCGCGCGGCGGTATTCGATGTGGCCGCCTACGGCGCCAAAGGCGACGGCAAAACGGTGGACACGGCGGCAGTACAGAAGGCCATCGACGCGGCGGCCAAGGCCGGCGAAGGAGTCGTAGTCTTCAGGCCCGGCGTGTACCTGTCGGGCGCCCTGTTCCTCAAATCGCGCATCGAAATCCGTCTGGACGAAGGCTCCGAGATCCGCGGCGTGCAAAATCTGGCCGCGTACCCGGTAATGCAGACGCGCGTAGCGGGCATCGAGATGCAGTGGCCGTCGGCACTGATCAACGTCTACGAACAATCGCACGTGAAGATCGGCGGCAAGGGTACTATCGATGGCGACGGCAAGATCTGGTGGGACAAGTATTGGAATATGCGTCGCGAGGAATACGAGCCGAAAGGCCTGCGCTGGGCGGTGGACTACGATTGCCAGCGGCCCCGCCTGATCCAGGTCTACAAATCCAGCGACGTCGATCTCCAGGGCCTCACGCTCAAGCGGCCGGGCTTCTGGACGGTTCACATATGCTACTCGCAGCGCGTCACGGTGGACGGCCTGATCATTCGCAATAATACTGACGGACGCGGGCCGAGCACGGATGGCATCGATATCGATTCCTCCTCGGACGTACTGGTGGCGCACTGCGATATCGATTGCAACGACGATGCCATCTGCCTCAAAGCGGGCCGCGACGCCGACGGCCTGCGCGTCAACCGCCCCAGCGAGAAGATTCGTATTCACGGCAACACGGTGCGCGGCGGCGCCGCCGGCGTGACCGTCGGAAGCGAGACCTCGGGTGGCATCCGTGATGTCGAGGTCAAAGGGCTCACCGTGCTCGGCGCCGTACCCGCGGGAATCCTGTTCAAGAGCGCGAGCACGCGAGGCGGCACCATCGAGAACATCAACATCAGTAACGTGATCACCGTCGGTGTGGCCACACCGGTCAGCATTACGCTCAACTGGAATCCCAGTTATAGCTACGCGAAGCTGCCCGAGGGCATTCACGATATGCCCGCATACTGGCGCGTGCTGACCGAGGTCGTACCGCCGGAGAAGGGGCTGCCGCACTTCCGCAACATCACTGTCTCGGGGTTGAAATCGACCGGTGCGCAAAGGGCCTTCGCCGTGAGTTCCTACCCGGAATCGCCCCTGGTTGATTTCACATTCAAGGATATCGAGATCGAGGCGAAAACTGCTGGCACAATCGCCAACACCCAGGGCTGGAAAATGGAAGACATGCGCATCAAAACCGCGGACGGCACCACCATCACCGTAAAGTAATCGCTCACTGATCCGAGCCGCCCCAATCCGAGCCGCCCCAATCCGAGCCGCGACCGTTAGGGAGCGTTGCTTCGAAACCTGGCATCCGTTCGCGGTAGTATTGACGGAGACCTTCTTTATGCGCGTCTCCACCTTTTTCTTCGCCACACTGCTTTTGTCTTCGACCCTGCCAGCGCAGGACGCCGACCCCGGCCGCGTCGTATTTGAAGGCCGGTGCGCGCGATGTCACGGCGCCGATGGCAACGGAGGGGAACTGGGTCCGGCGATCCGCCGCCGCCTCCCGGCGCTCAACAACGATCAACTGGCGAAGCTGATTCGTACCGGACTGCCGGGAGGCATGCCCCCGAGCCAGCTCAGCGATGCCGAAATGGAGCCCCTCACGCGCTTCCTGCGCACCTTGCAGCCGCGCAATTTTCGCCGGGAAGTGGTCCGCCAAAAGGTCGAGACCACCGACGGCAAGACTCTTGACGGCGAGGTCCGCAACCAGGGTTTTGACGATCTCCAGTTACTGACCGACGACCACCGTGTGCACCTCTTGCGCCGCGCGGGCGACAAGTTTCGCGAAGTTACCTCGAGCACCGATTGGCCCGGCTACAACGGAGACCCGGGCGGCAACCGCTACACCACGCTCGCCCAGATCACCAAGGCGAACGTCGCGCGCCTCGGACCCAAGTGGGTGTTCACCCTGCCCAACGCCGCGCGCCTGCAGGTCACGCCAGTCGTGGTGGGCGGCATCATGTACGTTTCCGTCGCCAACGAATGTTACGCATTGGACGCCGGCACGGGCCGCGAGATCTGGCATTACCGCCGTCCGCCTACCCCCGGTTTGCCCTCCGCCGCCGTGGGCGGTACCAATCGCGGCGTCGCTACCGCGGGTGACCGGGTCTTCATGTCCACCGATCATGCCCACCTGATCGCGTTGAACCGCTTCACCGGCGAATTGATCTGGGACACCGAGATGGCGGACTGGCACTTGAACTATTTCTCAACCTCCGCGCCCCTGGCCGTCGGCAACCTGGTGGTGGCCGGCACGGGCGGCGGCGAGCATGGTGCGCGCGGATTCCTGGCGGCGTTCGACCAGACCACCGGCAAGGAAGCCTGGCGATTCTGGACGGTGCCCAAACCTGGCGAGTCACCGTCCGATTCCTGGCAGGGCAAAGGCATCGAACATCCGGGCGCTCCCACCTGGTTTACCGGCACCTACGACTCGCAACTAGACACCGTCTATTGGCCCACCGGCAACCCCAGCGCGGAATACAACGGCGACGACCGCCAGGGAGACAACCTCTATTCGGATTGCATCCTGGCCCTCGACGCCAAAACCGGCAAGCTCAAGTGGTACTACCAGAGCACGCCGCACGATCTGTGGGATTGGGACGCCACCGAAACTCCCGTGGTGCTGGACACAGCCTGGGAAGGGAAGCCGCGAAAGCTGTTGATCCAAGCCAATCGCAACGGGTTCTTCTACGTCTTCGACCGCACCAATGGGAAACTGCTGCTGGCCAAACCGTTCGTCACCAATTTGAATTGGGCGAGCGGCATCGGTGCCGACGGGCGCCCCATCAAACTTCCCCACATGGAGCCAAGCGTCGAGGGGACTAAGGTGTGCCCCTCGCAGGACGGCGCCACCAACTGGTTCTCGCCTTCTTACAATCCCGCCACCGGCTTGTATTACGTGCAGACCTTCGAGAAGTGCAGCGTCTACACCAAGCGCGATCCGGGGGCATGGACGCCGGGCAAGGAATACCTGGGCGGTTCACAACGCCGGCCCGACGGCGAAAAGCCGAAGCGGATTTTGAAAGCCATTGATATCCGTACCGGCACAATCGCATGGAACCTGCCGCAGCCGGGCCCGGCGGAATCCTGGGGCGGCACGCTCAGCACAGCCACGGGCCTCGTGATCTTCGGCGAGGAAGGCGGAGCGCTGATGGCGGCCGACGCGGTAAGCGGCAAACCGTTATGGAGTTTCCAGACGAATCAGACCTGGAAAGCATCGCCGATGACTTATCAGTTCGACGGCAAACAATATGTCGCCGTGGCCGCCGGCCCAAGTATCATCGCGTTTGGAATTCTACAGTAAGTTAGTTCTCGATGGGAGTTTTGGTCACCGAATCGATGACCAGAACTTCCAGCGGCGCCCTGCGCGATTCCAGTTTGAGCCCGAGGGCCTGCAGACCCTTGAACAGCGTTTCGTCCGACGCGCCCTCTAGAAGTTTCAGGGCCTCCGGGGGAAGGTTCACGCCCGCCGACAGGGCCATCCGTATGAGCAGGGTGCGGTATTCTTCGGGCGTCAATTCGAGCGTCAGATCGTAAGTGCCCGTGAGTTCGGTCATGTCCACCACCGGGCGCTCGACGAACCGGCCTATCGCATCGGACAGCGCCCCCATGGAGAGCTTTCGAGCTTCGAACTTATTGTCGGCAAGCGAGAAGTAGGCGCCCCGGCCGTAATTGACCGTGGTGCCGCCGCGTCCGCCGGTAGCGGTGACGTTGACCGCGCCCTTGCCACCATCGCCGCCCTCAGGCTCCGGATCCAGAGGCGACTCTTTCAGTTTGAGTCCGGTCTTCGCGACGACAATGGCATACACCAGAAATTCCTTGGATGTGCGGTGCATTTTGATTTGAAACCGGTCCTCAAGCAGGTTTTGCAGCATGGGCCTGAACTGGTCGCGTCCGCCAGCCGGAAGCTTCGCGTGAATATCGAACCGCTCCGACGCCATCCAGTCCGGTCCCATGATCTGAAAGTCCTTCACCTGGTAAGCAATGCGGATGTAGTCCTTTAATGAGAGGTAAGTACAATGTACCTGCGCTCCGTCAATCTGTACACCCACATGGACTTGTCCGCCGCCGACGGCTGGGCCCGCGGTGGAAGGCTTGATCGACGCGACCTCGAATTCCGGCCGTGCCGGCGGTGCTTGCGCAAACAGCCCAACCGGTACGAGGACGCACAAGATTCCACTCCGAACGATTCTCATAGGTGTATATACGCTTTCCTGCAAAAAAGGATCCAACGAATTTACGGCCGCCGCGCGCGCTGTTTAGCGCGGATCGAGCGGATGACGATCCGGCCCGGAGCGGCCGGATCTATTCCTGCTTCGGCACGCCGCAATGCCTTGGCCATCAGGTCCAGGATGGCGGGTTGATCCAGGTCCGCCGCGGACGCCAGTACGATGTGACGCACTACCTTTCCTTTACCCTTCAAAATTTGCTTTGGGTCCGGCAACCCGGCGCCCTGTAGCAAGAACAAGGTGACCCATCGCGGGTAGAGTACGATCGAAAAGATCGCCTCAGAGGCCCGCTCCGACGGGCCGAAACCTACCGCCAGCGCATTGTAGTTGTCATATACCAACTGAATCGCACCAGGCAGTTGCGCCCGCATCTTCTCCAGGCAGGCACGCGCCAACGTCGCGACAGCAGGCGTGAATTTGTCGATGAAGGCCTCCAATTGGCCTTCGGCCGAGTCGTCCTTCTTCGTGGGTTTGGTCGCCGCCATCTTGCCTATTCCCCTAAGAATACCCGATCGAGTTCGCGTGTGACGGCTTCGGGCATAGGCGCCAGCGTCCCCACGGTATGGCAATTGATGATGGCTTCGGCAGTGGATTCCAAAACTTCCAGTCGGTCGAAAGCCTCCAGAATGTCGCTGCCGGCGACCAGCACGCCGTCGTTTTCGAGTATCGCGGCGGGGCGGCGCGGTGAGATGCCGGCGGCGAGCGCGGCAGTGTCGGAGAACTGCAAACCGTAGGGAAAGCGGCTAACCTCGCGGATCACGATGTAGCTTTCCGGAATGGTGCGGCTGTCCAGCGCGACGCCGGTGACGCTGAACGCCGTGGCGTTTACCGGGTAGGCATTGATGATGGCGCCCATACTTGGATGCCGGCGATAGATCTCGTCATGCAGGCGGGCGGCGCGGCTGGGGACGGCGCCGGCTTCGCATTCGGAGTCGCGCACCAGCACCAGGTCGTGGACATCGAGCGTGCCGCGGTCCTGACGGTAGGGCGTGATGAGGAAGCTGGTTTCGTCCACGCGCGCGGAGAAACTGCCCTGGGTGCTGATGAACAGGCGCTGGCGATAGGCGCGGCGCACGAACTCGGCGAGGCGCGCCCGCAGTTCCTTTTCATGCGTGGTCGGCTCGTGGCGCGGAAAAGCGGTCCATTCGGGCGCGGCCCCACGCGCGAGCGCAATTTCGTCCTCGGTCAGGTAGCGCACGTCGCCCAGCAGGCGCGCTTTGATGATGGTCTTGGCGGTGAATTCCAGGGTCTCGAAGCGGCGGAAGGCTTCCTGCAGATTGGCGCCGCCCGTGACCGCGCCGTGATTTTCCAGCAGGACACAATCGAAGCCCTTTCCGAAGATGCCGGCGACGTTGCGCCCCAGGGCGAGGCTGCCCGGCAGTTCGTAGGGCGCGAAACCGGCCTCGCCGCAGACCAGGCGCGTCTGGTGAAAGAGGTGCGTATCGGGAATCTGGTGCACCAGGCTGAACGCCACCAGCGCAACCGGATGGGCGTGCACGATTCCGTGGAGATCGTGACGGGTGCGGTAGATCTCCTGGTGGAACGGCAGTTCGGACGATGGCCGGTGCGGCCCCAGCACGGTGCCGTCGGCGCGCACGCAAACGATGTCGTCGCGGCGCAGGCTGCCTTTGTCGAGGCGCGCGGGCGTGATCCAGACATCGCCGTTGTCTTCGCGTATGGAGAGGTTGCCTCCCGACGTGGTGGTCATGCGGTAGCGGTAGATGCGTTGAATGGCTTGAAGAATCTCATCGCGCGGATGGATGAAAGAGGCGGCTGAGCGCATACTCTATCTTCGCGTAAAAGTGTTTCGCATCCCAAAACAGGGGCAAGAGAAGTGAAAGTGTTTGACCCGGCGCGGTTTCCGGGTCAATCATGGGAATTCAGCACGCATGAGGGAAGGGAAGACTATGTTTTCACGCATCGGCCTCGCTGCCATTTTGACGCTGCCGGCATTTCTGGCGCCGGGCGCGGAACCGCCGCCCAAGACCTGGATCGACCCCGACACGGGGCATCGGGTGGTGCGCCTGACCGACGAACCGAACAGCGCCAGTCTGTATTTCAACCAGAACGGCTACACCGCGGATGGCCGCAAGATGGTCTACACCACACCGGAGGGCATCAGCGCGCTGGACCTGGAAACACGCACCGCGAAGAGTGTGGTGAAGGGGCGCGCGCAGGTCATCGTCACGGGGCACAAGACGCAGAACGTCTACTACCGCAAAGGCGACGAGATCTTCGCGACCAATGTGGACACGCTGGAGACGCGGCGCATCGCGAAGCTGCCGGTACGCGGCTCGGTGGCCACGGTGAATGCCGACGAGACGCTGCTGGCAGGCACGTACATCGAAGGCGACGGGCAGGATTTCGCAGGGCGAAATCCGCCGCCGGGGCAGGCGGCGCCGGCGGCGACCGCGAGCCAGGTTCACCCGCTCGAACAGGCGCGGAACAAGGGGCAGATGATGGAGCAGCGGCTGGCCGCGCACCTGCCCATGGCGATGTTCACCATCAACGCCGCCACCGGCGAGGTGAAGGTGATCCATCGCGCCACGGACTGGCTGAATCACCTGGAGTTTTCGCCCACCGACCCGAACCTGCTGATGTTCTGCCACGAGGGCCCCTGGCATAAGGTGGACCGCATATGGACCATGCACACCGATGGCAGCCACATCGTCCAGGTTCACAAGCGCACAATGGCGGGAGAGATCTTCGGGCATGAATTCTGGGGGCACGACGGCAAGACCATCTGGTACGACTTGCAGACACCGCGCGGCGAGGATTTCTGGCTGGCGGGCTACAACGTGGAAACGGGCGAGCGCACGCGCTATCATCTGCAGCGCGACGAGTGGTCGATTCACTTCAACGTGACCGCCGATGGCAAACTGTTCTGCGGCGACGGCGGCGACCCCGGACAGGTGGCGAAGGCCAAAGACGGGCAGTGGATTTATCTCTTCCGCCCGCAGGCCATACAGTTTCAGGGGGAGCTCAACGAGAAGGATTTCGTGCAGCCCGGCGTGTTTCGCTCTGAGAAACTGGTCAACATGGCGAAGCACAATTACCGGCTGGAGCCGAATGTGAGCTTCACGCCGGACCAGAAGTGGGTGGTGTTCCGCTCCAACATGTTCGGCGATACGTATACCTTTGCTGTAGAAGTAGCGAAAGCACAATGAAGCTGACTAGCGTGCAGAAGCCTTACGGCAATTGACTTCGCTATCCGAAAAACGGTAAATTGGCCTGCATTGCGAGGGTGATTATCCAGCCGGCCGAATCCATCCAGAAGAAGTTCACCGAGGCGCTGGACGATCTGGTTGCGCAGATCCGAAAGGACCGGTCGATTTTGGCTGCCATCCTCTGCGGCAGCCTGTCGCACGACACGGTCTGGGCGAAGTCCGACATCGATCTGGTGCTGGTAACGATCGACGACAAAAAAGTGGAGAAGTCAGGCCTTTCGCTGTATGCGGACGGGGTGAATGTCCACGCATTCCTGCTGCCGCGTACAGAGTTTCGCAAGACGGTGGAAGGCGCGGTACGGAACTCGTTCATTCACTCTCTGCTAACAAAGGGGCGCCTGCTGTACACACATGACGAGACGATCGCCGCGCTTTGTGCGAGACTGCACGAAATTGGCGAGCGCGACACGCGAGTGCAACTGCTGGCAGCGGCGACGCACGCGCTGCCGTTCATCGATAAGGCTCATAAGTGGCTGGTCACGCGCGGCGACCTGGATTACAGCGCGCTATGGATTCTGTATGCGGCGACGTCGCTGGCGCGGATCGAGGTGATTGGCGCGCGCCTGCTGGCGGATCGCGAGGTGCTGCCGCAGGCGATGAAGTTGAATCCGTCGTTCTTCCAAACGGTGTACACCGGAATGCTCAATGCCAAGAAGACGCGGAAGAGCGTGGAGGCGGCGCTGGCGGCAATCGACGGATACATGGCGGAGCGCGCGGCCACGCTGTTCGAGCCGCTGCTGGAGCACTTGCGCGAGGTGGGCGAAGCGCGATCGTGCACCGAGATCGAGGCCCACTTCAAGCGCAACTTCAATGTGGAAGGTGTAACCACGGCATGCGAGTATCTGTCGGACCGCGGGTTAATCGGCAAGGTCTCGACGGCGGTACAGTTGACGAAGATGAGCAACGTTGCGGTGCAGGAGCTGGCGTTCATCCATATGGGGGAGGACCCGGATGAGTTCTAAGGCTGCACGGGTGGCGGCGCGCACGACCATCGCGGTGCATGGCGCGCGCGTGCACAACCTGAAGAACGTCAACGTGGAGATTCCGCGCGATAAGCTGATTGTGGTCACCGGTCTGTCGGGCTCGGGTAAGTCGAGCCTGGCGTTCGACACGATCTACGCGGAGGGGCAGCGGCGCTATATGGAGTCGCTTTCGACTTATGCCAAGCGGTTCGTCTCGCAGGTGGCCAAGCCGGATGTGGACTTCGTGTACGGGTTGTCTCCGGTGATCTCGATCGAGCAGAAGACCATCGCGAACAATCCGCGCTCGACGGTGGGTACGATGACGGATATCGCGAGCTACCTGAATTTGCTGTACGCCACGATCGGCGTGCCGCACTGCCCGCGCACGGGGGAACTGACGCCCAGCCGGACGGCGAGCCAGATTCTGGAGGCGATACTCGCGCTGCCCGAAGGCACGGAGATCGAACTGCGCGCTCCGGTGTTTCACCAATACGGCGAGGAACTGGACTTCGTGTTGACCGAAGTGCGCAAGAAGGGCTGCCGCATACTGATGATCGACGGCAAGCCGGTGGACATCTCGGCGGAGGTGGAGCTCGACGAATCCAAGGTCAAGGAAATGGACGCGGTGGTGGACCGCTTCACGGTGGGCCGGAAGCACGAGAAGGCGATCAAGGCGGGGATCGCGGCCACACTGCTGGTAGGCGACGGGCTGCTGCAGGCGCACATTGTGAAAGGTGCAGCCAAGGCGGAGGCGGAACGCTTCTATCGCGGGCTTTGTAGCAAGACGCACCACCTTGTGTACGGCGACATACAGCCGGAATATTTCATGTTCAACAACCCGGAGAGCGCGTGCCGGACGTGCGGGGGCCTCGGGGTGCACAAGCTGACGCATCCGGAACTGCTGGTGCCCGACCCGAAGCGCAGCATCGCGGGCGGGTGCTTCGTGCGCGAGGCGTTCAAGTACAACCCGGACACCTGGGATGGACGGGTGATGTACAGCCTTTCGAAGGCCCTGAATTTCTCGCTCGACACGCCGTGGGCAAAGCTGTCCGAGACGGTGAGGCACGCGATTCTCGAGGGGCTAGAACACCGGAAGATCGCGCTCTCGGTGCCGCCGGAGGCGAAGGTCAAGCGGGAAGAGGCGGAAGGAAAGCCAGTCGGTTTCGGCGGGATCGCGCGGCGCATCGAACGACATTACCGGCGCTACCGGCAGCGCGGCGAGGCCAATTCCGGGATGGAGGCGTGGCTGGATAAAGTGATGGTGGAACACACGTGCCCGGACTGCAAAGGGGCTCGCGTGCGCGCCACCAGGCTGCTGTTCACGGTGGAGGACAAGAGCATCTACGACGTAGGGCAGCTTCACTTCGACGAGTTGCACGAGTTCCTGGGCACGGTCAAGCCGGTGGGACGCGGCGCCGATGCGGGGCGGCAGGTGCTGGGCGAGGTCCGCGGGCGGCTGAAGCTGCTGCTGGGGATCGGGCTGGATTACCTGAGCTTCAACCGGCGCGCGGGCACGCTTTCCGGCGGCGAAGCACAGCGCATACGGCTCTCCACGCAGATTGGTTCGGGGCTGATGGGGATGCTGTACGTGCTGGACGAGCCTAGCATCGGACTGCACCCGAAGGACAACGTAAAGATGATCGCGACACTGGAGAGCCTGCGTGATATCGGCAACACGGTGATTGTGGTGGAGCATGACGAGGACACGATACGCTCTGCCGACCACATTGTGGAGATGGGTCCCGGCCCGGGCGTGCACGGCGGGAAAGTGGTGGTGCAGGGGACGATGGACGATCTGCTGGCGTGCAAGGTGTCGCCGACGGGGCAATATCTATCGGGCAAGCGCGCGATCGAAACGCCGATGAAGCGGCGCAGGGGAAACGGCAAGGCGCTCACGGTGCGCGGCGCGAGAGAGAACAATTTACAGGGTGTGGACGTGACGTTCCCGCTGGGCACGATGGTGGCGGTAACGGGCGCCTCGGGTTCGGGGAAGAGTACGCTGATCAACGAGATTTTGTATAAAGCGCTGTGGAAGCGCCTGGTGGACACGCGTACGCTGCCCGGCGAGCACGACGCGGTGGACGGCATGGAGCATGTGCATAAGGTGGTGAGCATCGACCAATCGCCGATTGGACGCAACAGCCGCAGCAATCCGGCCACTTACATCGGGTTTTACGACAACATACGCGACTTATTCACGGGGGCGCCGCTGTCGGTAGAGCGCGGTTACAAAGCGGGGCGTTTCAGTTTCAACGTGAAGGGCGGCCGCTGCGAGGAGTGCCAGGGCGAGGGCGTGATCACCACGCAACTCTACTTCATGCCCGATGTGGAAGTAACTTGCGGCGCATGCAAGGGCGCGCGGTTCAACAGCGAGACGCTGGACGTGACGGTGCGCGGGAAGACGATCGACGATGTGCTGAATATGTCGGTGGAGGAGGGCGTTACGTTTTTCGCCGGCGAGCCTGCGATCGGCAAGAAGATCGAGGTGCTGAGCGATTTGGGGCTGGGGTACCTGACGCTGGGGCAATCGGCGACTACGCTGTCGGGTGGGGAAGCGCAACGGATTAAGATTGCAACGGAGCTGAGTAAGCTGCAGCGCTCCAAGCACACGGTGTACATACTGGATGAGCCGACTACGGGGCTGCACCTGGCGGACATCGAGCGGCTGCTGGAGAGCTTGAACCGGCTTGTGGACGCGGGGCACACGGTGCTGTTGATCGAGCATCATCTGGACGTGATCAAGACGGCGGATCACGTGATCGACCTGGGTCCGGAGGGCGGCCACGCGGGCGGACAGGTGGTGGTGACGGGCACGCCGGAAGAGATCGCGGCGTGCAAGGCGTCGCATACGGGACGGTTTCTGAAGGCTCACATGCGGGGGTAGGGAGGGGAGCCGTCATCCTGACTTGTGCCAGGTGAAGGTTTTCGGGATAGGTGCGCCGGACCGGACCACAGCCGCGAGCACCGGCGACGGTGGCGATAATCTTCCGGACCTCCGGACCCGCGTCGATCACAACGCACCGAACATCCTGGTTAGGTGTTCGACGCGACGGGAATGATCGTCATCGATTTGCACGGGCACTTAGCACGAGACGGAGTTCGTCCCACCACTCTCACCCCACCGTCTTCTCCATACGAACGATGGGCAGCGTTTCCCCATCCGGCAGTGGGACCGCAAGATCCTCCACGGCACGATACGCTTTGGCGAGATAAAACGGCACTCCCGTCAACGTCGCGCCCATTTCGAGACGCGTGAAGCCCGCCGCGATGGCCGCACTTTCGCAAGCTTCCAGGATCATGGCGCCGATGCCGCGACGAGCCCACTCCGGATGCACGAAGAAAGCGCGAATTCGCGCCGCGTCGCATCGCGGATCCAGCAGCGAATCTTCGCGTGCCTGGTAACGATCGCCGCCGTAGAGTGTTTTCCGCTTGCTCCAGCCGCCGCAGCCGGCGATTGCCGCTCCTGGCGGTTCGCTTTCCACCACGAAGTAAGTCTCATCGGCGATTAGCTGCGTATCTACTCCGTAGACTGCACGCAGTGCGCTGTCGATTTGCGCCGAAGTGTAGTCGCCCGCCTGTAAGCCGCGCACGGAAGCCTCGATCAACGTGGTGAGAGCCGGGATATCAGCTGGTGTGGCGAGGCGAACCCGCCAGCGTTCCGCAGTCACTTTGGAGGCGCCGGCGGCGCGGGCAGCATATTGCGGATCGCGGCGATGCGCCAGCCCGCGGGCGTGCGCGTCATCAGGAACGTGCTCCACATGCGGCGCGTCGCGGCGCCGCCGGTGCCCGCGATTTCGTAGCGGCCGTCGGCCAGCGCGGCGTCGGGTGTCACGAAGCGGACGGTCTCGACCGTGATCGTCCGCTTCCCCCCGCTGCTTTCGGAACTGGCCATCGTGCCGCGCACCACCGCGTCCCGGCCTTTGCGCCACTCGCCCGAAGACACCAGTTGGTCGGCATCCGCCGTAAAGAGCGCTTCCGTGGCTTTCGCGTCCTTGCGGTCGCGGGCATCCACGTAGCGGGCTACCACTTCTTTGATGGCAGCCTCGTCGCCGGCGCCGGTCGTGGCAGCCTGCGCCGCGGCCAGGACTCCGCGCCTCGCCAGAAAGTCGAAGATGCGCGCGTGCACGGCGGGCCACTGCTCCTTGGAGAACCCGTGCCCCGCGCCGGGAACCGTCATCATCTCGGCGTCGACGCCTGCCTGCTGCAAGGCTGCCGTCAGGCGTACACCCTGCTCGTGCGGGACTGTGTGATCGTTCTCGCCCTGCACGGTGAGGGTTGGTGGGATGCCTTTTCGCGCATAGGTGAGCGGCGAGAGTCGCTTGGCCAGGTCGCTTCGCCCGGGCTGTTCGGGCAGCCATTCCACCGCGAAGGCCTGGCGGTGCGGTCCGTCCAAGAGGTCAGCGACATCTGTGACGCCGTAGCCGTTGACGATGGCCGCGATGGGGATGGCGGGTCCCAATCCAGCCGATGCTGGCGTCATGCCCACCATGAGTGCCAGATGGCCACCCGCGGAGGCGCCGGTGAGCACGATGCGCGCCTGGTCCACGTTGTATTTGCCGGCGCGGTCGAAGAACCATTTGGCGGCATTCAACGCATCGTTGACGGCTGCGGGCGCGGGCGCCGCGGCGGCCACACGGTATTCCACGTTGGCCACCACGAAACCGCGCTCCAGGTAAGGCAGGCAGAAGGAATTCATCATGGTCTCCTTCGTGCTGCGGATCCAGCCGCCGCCGTGAAACATGATCACGCCGGGACGCTTCTCCTTCGACGGCGTTTTGGGGTACATCACATCGAGGCGCGTGTCGGGGAATCGATCGTAAGAGATGTTAGCCTCGAGCGCGATCCCTTCCGGCACGGTAACGGGGGGAGGGATTTGAGCCGGGCATACTGAGCAGGCGATCAGGCACAGCGAAAGGTGTTTCATGACGGTAGATCTCCTCGACGAAATCAGGCGTACGTTTCCTGGTCCACGGGTGCGGGGAAGCTCTGCGAGAACCAGAAGGCGAACGGGGTGGCTCCGTGAGCCTGATAGTGCTCCAGCCGCTGCTTCCCTTCAGCGACTGTGGGCAGGTGTCCCGCCCGCACCCACCATAGGCAGCAGTGCGGTTTGTCCATCTTCTCGAACCATTTGGCCCGGTCGCGAAAGACTTGCATGTGACGCGATGCGTACGTGTAATCGCGCAAGGCGGCGAGAGACTGCCACACGGACATGTTCACGATCACCAACGGGTCGTCGCCGTAGGCCACGTCGGTAGCATTACCCGAAGATGATTGGAGACGCCAGACGAAGCCGGGAGCCGCGTCCGCCAGCTGGTTTATCGGGTCGAGTTGGGCGACGAAATCGGCCAGCCGGCCATCGCCGGTGGGTGCCACCAGGCGGCCGATATTGATCTGGGCAAGGTGGAAGGCCATCTGTCCATCTTAATATCGGTGGCTCTCGGCAGGACGAGGTGCCATTTCCCCCCGGTCAGGAGCTGTCCGAGCACCACTGGTCGAGGATTTCGCCGAGGGTGCGTAGACTGACGGGCTTGGCCAGATGGTCGTCCATGCCGGCCTGAAGGCAAGCTTCGCGGTCGGCGGCGTAGGCGTTGGCTGTGAGGGCGATTACCGGGGTGTGGCGCGAGCCTTTCTCGCGACGGCGCAGTTCACGAGTTGCGGCATACCCGTCCATGCGCGGCATCTGACAATCCATCAGCACCAGCGCGTAATGGAGACTTTCCAGGGCGGCCAGGGCTTCCTCGCCGTCGGCCACCACATCCGTATCGAACCCGCAACGCCGCACCTGAAGGCTGGCGACACGCTGGTTCACGGGGTTGTCTTCGGCGATGAGCACACGCCCGCGCCGCGGGTGGGCTTGGGCATCCGGCGGCGTCTTCGTTAGAGCCGGTGCTGGGCCACCTCCCTGGTCCATCACACGCTTCAGACACTCGTAGAGCGCCTGAGGCTTTACCGGCTTAGCGACGCGGCCAGCGGCGCCGGCGGAGCCCGACACACAGCCAATCGCGGTCAGGTGGATGATGTGGGTTGTGCTTAACGCCGGGTCGCACGCGATTTGGCGGGTCAGGGCTGCGCCATCCATGTCCCGCATCCGCATATCGAGTAGGACCAGTCCGATCGGTTCGCCCTCCGCGTGGTGACGCCGCAGCGTGGTGAGCGCCTGCTCCGCATTCTCGGCGGTGTACGGGCGTAATCCCCAGGCAGCCGTATAGCGCTCCAGGATCGTGCGGCTCGAGACGCTATCATCCACGATGAGAACGCGCGCCGGTGGCAGTGCGCTGCAGGCGCAACTCGCCGGCGCAGCGGCGTCCCGCTTGAGGACCGCGGTAAACCAGAACCGGGAACCACGGCCCGGCGTGCTCTCCACGCCAATCTCGCCCTGCATGAACTCGACAATGCTCTTGGCAATGGCGAGCCCCAGTCCGGTGCCGCCGAACCTGCGTGTAGTTGAGCTGTCAGCCTGCGTGAAGGACTGAAAGAGATGCTGCATCCCGTCTTCGGGGATGCCGATGCCGGTGTCGGCGACGCTGACGTGCAGACGGGTTGCGTCATTCGGTTCGCTTCCCGCCGAAACGCGGATCGCGATCTCGCCTTCCGCGGTGAATTTGACGGCATTGCCAACCAGGTTGAGCAACACCTGTCGCACGCGGGCTTCATCGCCCACCAGGCGCTCGGGCACCTCGGGCTCCAGCCAGTAAGTCAGTTCGAGCCCTTTGGCGTGCGCGGCCGGCGCCATAAGTTCGACCGCCGCTTCCACTACGGCCGTCAGGTCGAATGGCGCGTGTTCCAGTTCCAGCTTGCCGGATTCGATCTTGGATAAATCCAGGATGTCGTTAATGATGGCGAGCAATTGCCTTCCCGACCGGCTCACACTGCGGGCGAGCGACTCCTGTTCCCGCGTTAGGCCGGATTCCAGAAGCAATTCGGCCATGCCGAGCACGCCGTTCATCGGAGTCCGGATTTCGTGGCTCATGTTGGCCAGGAACTGGCTTTTCAAGCGCGTGCCCTCCCGCGCCGATTCCAGGGCCAGGGCAAGCGCCGTGTTCTTCTCCTGTAACTGCAGGGCAAAGGCGTCGATGCGCTGCCTGGATTCATAGCGTTCCGTCAGATCCACGAGGCAGGTGCGCATACCCTGAATTGTGCCGTTCGCACCATAAATGGGTGTGTCGTGTACCTCCACGCGAAGCAGACCGCCGTCTTGACGAAGATAAGAGCGTTCCACCGGTAGTAGCGGTTGCGCGCCCCCCAGTTTGGCGCGCACCGCTGCGCGGGATTCCTCGCGTTGTTCCAACGGAACGAATTCCGATGCGTGGTGTCCGACGAGTTCCCCGACGTCATAGCCGCCTAGTACGCAACGAGCCCGGTTGACGCGCGTGATGATGCCGTCTCCATCGATTTCGTGCATCGCTACCGGGGCGTCTTCGAAAAGCAGGCGATAGCGCTCCTCACTCCGAGCCACGCGATCTGCGGCGGACTGTTGCTCCGTGATATCGATCGCAGTAATGCCGATCAGGGGCCGCCCCCCTTCGCCGGCCAGAGGAAATTTCAGCACCAGCCAGTAATGCTGTGCTCCGGCCGGGCTGACAAGGGGCAGGACGTATTGCGCGGGCCGTCCGCTGCGCAGCATTTCCCGGTCGTGGGCGCGCACGGTCTCCGCAGCGAGGCCCCAGAGTTCGTAGTCCGATTGGCCCAGGACGTCCGGCAGTTGTCGTCCACAGAATCTCAGCAACGCGTTGTTCGCATAAAGAATGCGGCCGGAATCATCTTTGATCTGTGCAGCTGCCGGCGTGTTGGTCATGAACGTCTCGAACCTTAGCTCGGCCCGTCGGGCGCGTTCCAAGGCCTCTTCGGCAGTGCGGCGCATGCGGACGTTCCGGCGGCCATACCCCAGGCTGAGGAGACTGAATAACAGGGCGGCTATCAGGTAGAGCATGTTGAGCTGGCGATGCTGCTGTTCCGCCAGTCGATCCCGGACATAACGCTGTTGCGGGAGAGCGAACCACTGGTTGGCGAACCTGGTGAGCGTGCCGTCGAGGGCGATCTGTTCGATACCTGCGTACAGGCGGTCGGCGGCGGCCTTCATTTCGGGACGTGCAAATGTGGCCATGGGCAGCGAGGTTTGCGGCAGCGGAACCACCAGCAGCGGGTGATTGGCGCAAGCCGACGGCTGATCCAGTAGCGCCCCGTAAATCAGCCGGGCGTCCAGCAGCACGCCCTCCACCCGGCCCGCGCAGAGATCGCCGATCATCTTTAGCGAACCGTGCCCTGGAACGGTAAGGGCGCCCGGTAATTGACTGGCGCCCGCGGCGGTCTCGAACGTGCGATCGCGGAGTGCGATGCGGCGTCCCACCGCGTCCGCTGGGTTCTTAAGCGGATGCTCGCGTCGAGAGAGCAGCGACAACGAGGCTTCCCACCAGGGAACGCTCACGTAGAAGCTCCGTTTGCGCTCCGCAGAGGTAGTCAGGATGGGGTAGAGATCGATCACTCCTTGGCGCAAGGCCTTCTCCGCATCGTCCGCCTCCACCCACTCCACGCGGATGCCGGTGCGCCTCGCTGCTTCCTGCACTACCTGCACCGCCAGGCCGGCAGGATTCCCGCGATCATCCGTGCTGACGTAGGGAACGAACTCTCCGTAGCCGGCGCGCAGTGTGACGGCCGGCTCGCCACGGGTAACCGCGAAGCGGCAAACTACCAGCGCAAGGGCGGCGTAGACGGCGGCGGCGACGTAATACTTCGTACGATGCAAACGACTTGGACTCCTCGAAGGTCTTATCGGCAGTGCGGAGAAAATCCAATAGGGACGATCCTGGCGCCGGTCGCCGCCTTATGCCACTATGAGGTTTGGCACGGCGTCGATTCTTTGTGGATTCTATTCGCGGCGGAACCGCGGAATTGCGTGGCGACGAGGCTCGCCACCTCACCCGCGTCCTGCGCGTGGAACCCGGACAGCGCTTCGAAATCTCCGACAATCAACAGGCTTACCTCGCCGAAATCGCCGAGGCCCGCGGTGAGCGCGTAGTCTTCCAGGTGGTCGAAGCCCTTCCCACCGTTCAGTCTCCGGTCACCATTACCCTTTGTGCCAGCCTCATTAAGTTCGACCGCTTCGAATGGATCGTCGAGAAGGCCACCGAACTCGGCGTCGACCGCATCCTTCCCGTGGAGGCTGCCCGTACCGAAAAAGGCCTCTTCGACGCGTCCCAAAAACGCAGGGAACGCTGGGCGCGTGTCGCCCGTGAAAGCAGCCAGCAATCGCGCCGCGTGCGCATTCCCGAGATCGCTCCCGCGGTGCGCTTCGAGCGCTGCCTGGAAGAAGTCGCCGCCCACCGCTACTTCTTCGACGAATCGCTCGCCCCGCCCCTCTTGCGCGAGATTCCGGCGGAGCGTTCCGACTCTGCCGCCCTGCTGATTGGCCCTGAAGGCGGCTGGACGGACTCCGAACGCCGGCTCGCCGCTGCGGCCTCGTGGCAGCCGGTTTCCCTCGGGCCTTTGGTGCTTCGTGCGGAAACAGCCGCTTGCGCCGCCCTGGCAATAGTTGTAAATGCCTGGCTGGCCTAACTTAGCGCCCCCAAAGTGAGAAAATGAAACAACCGTGGTGATCTATCCCCTGGATCTTAGTCTGATCGTTATCTTCACTCTCGTGCAGTGGCGCGTTACCCGACTCCTGCTCGGCGTCACCTCGCGCCCCTGGGTCCGCTACGCTCTCTTTCTCTTCGACGCGTTCGTGGCCGTGAGTTATGCCTTCACCTTTTCCACGGTGCTCGCGCGTGTCCGCATTCCCACCCGTGTCGGCAGCGTCCTGGGCGCGGGTTCGCTGACCTACCTGATGACCGTGACTGGCGTCCTGGCGATTTACCAGGTGCTCGTCTGGGTACGCAATCTTCTGCACGCCGATGTAAATCCCGGCCGCCGCCGCGTGCTCAATGCCGCGGGCGGAGCGCTCATGGCCGCGCCGTTTGCCGCGATAGGCTACGGCTCTTTCATCCAGCGCACCAATTTCCAGGTTCGCGAGGTGGATATTCCGCTGGCGGGCCTGCCCCCCGACCTCGATGGCCTGCGCATCCTGCAACTCAGTGACATACACCTTAGCGCCTTCCTTAGTGAAGCCGAATTCTCTCGCGTAATCGATGCCACGCTCCACATACCCGCCCATCTCGCCGTAGTCACGGGCGACCTGATCAGCGGCCATAGCGATCCGCTCGACGCCTGCATACGCCAGTTAGCACGTGTCAAAGCCGATGCCGGCGTATTCGGTTGCATGGGCAATCACGAACGGTATTCCAAGGTGGAAGACTATACTGCGCGCCAATCCGCCCGCGTGGGTATACGCTTCCTGCGCGGCCAGGCGCAGGCGCTGCGCTTCGGCAACGCGACGCTCAATCTGGCGGGTTTGGACTTCCAGCCCCAGCGCGAACGGAGCCGTTATCTGCGCGGCGCCGAGAGGCTCATCGTTCCCGGCGCAACCAATCTCCTGCTCCAGCACAATCCCGACGTCTTCCCGGTGGCGGCCCGGCAGGGGTATAATTTGCTGCTTGCGGGACATACACATGGCGGACAGGTCACAGTCGAGATCCTGGATCAATCCATCAACCCGGCAAGGTTCTTTACTCCCTATGTTTACGGTCTCTTTCGACAAGGAAACGCCGCGGCATACGTCACGCGCGGTATCGGCACTATCGGCATCCCCGCTCGTATCGGTGCGCCCCCGGAGATCTCCCTCCTGCGGCTCAGAAAGGCTTAATTCAATCCCCCCGTGCGCTATCTCATTGTCAGCGACCTTCATGCCAACCTCGAGGCTCTCCATGCCGTTCTCGACCAGTCCGCCGGCGGCTACGACCGTTCCATCTGCTGCGGCGACCTGGTCGGTTACGGCGCCGATCCCAACCTGGTTTGCGATTGGGCCCGCTTGAACTGTGCCGTGGTGGTGCGCGGCAATCACGACCGCGCCTCTACCGGCCAGGACGATCTCGAATGGTTCAACCCCGTGGCACGCAATGCCGCCGTGTGGACCCTGCAGGAACTCTCGGTGGAAAATACCGACTACATCCTGAGTCTTCCCCGGGGTCCGGTCACCGTCGAATCTTTCCAGGTGTTCCACGGCTCTCCTTACGACGAGGATGAGTACGTCATCGCCGCCGGCGAGGCCAACCAGGCATTCAGCTACATGGAAACGCGCGTCGCCTTTTTCGGCCACACCCACGTCCAAGGCGGATTCATCTGGAACCAATCGCGCGTGGAAACCATCCTGCGCACGCCGGCCGGCAGCGATTCGCAGTCTATTCTGATCGACCCGGAGTGCGCCTACATGATCAATCCAGGTTCGACCGGCCAGCCGCGCGACGGCGACCCGCGGGCCGCTTATGCCATCTACGATACCGAGGCGAACGAAGTGACCTACCGGCGTGTGGTCTACGATGTGGCCGCGGCGCAGCAGAAGATTCACGACGCCGGCCTGCCGCCGATCCTGGCCGACCGCCTCTCCGTGGGCCGGTAAACCTCTTACCCCAAGTTGGGCATTGACTCTCCGGCCCATTTCCCTTACCATGTTGGACAAATGGCTAAAACAGATTCTCTTGGCCAGTTTGAACAGTTGGTTCTGACCGCGATTCTGGCTCTCCGCGAAAATGCTTACGGCGTAAGCATCCATGACAAAGTACAGGAACTGGCCCGACCCAAAGCCATCTCCCTCGGCGCGATTTACGTCACCCTGGACCGTTTGGAAGATAAGGGTTTCCTCGCATCCTGGCTCTCCGATCCCACGTCTGCGCGAGGCGGCCGGGCTAAGCGCTGCTATCGCCTCGAAGCCCTCGGCGAACGTGCATTAGAGGAATCGGCAGTCACAGCGAAGCGTATTTTTGACAGCATTGTCGAGGTGTGGGGCAAGGAGTGGGCCAGGGAATGGGGCAAGCGCTGGGGGAAAGAGGTGGGGTAATGCCTTCAGGCCCGTCAAAGGCCGCTGAGGCGATCGTCGCAATCCTGCTGCCGCCCGCGTGCCGCGAGGAAGTGCTGGGCGATCTGCATGAGCGCTCCCGCTCCCGCTTGCAGTACGCTGCAGACGCGCTGAGCACGGTGCCTCTGGTGATCCTCAGTAGAATCCGCCGCACCGCCGACCCGCAGGTGCTCTTGATCCAGGCCTTCGCTCTGTACGCCTCGTTCCTGACCGCGGGCTGGTTCAAGGATGCATCGCTTCTCCAGGCGCAGTGGGGACTTCTGCGCCTCGCCATTCCTCCGGGAATGGCGCTGCTTGGCTTGATCCTGGAAGACGCCTATGCGACTCCCGGCCACAGATCGCCGCTGAGACTGCTCCGCGGCCCCTTGCTCGGTTTCGGACTCGCTGTCGGCTCGCAGGTCGTCTTCCGGGCAGGCAAGTCGGATCTGGCTATTCCACCGTGGATCATGATTTACGGATCCGCCATGAGTTTGCTGCTGACATCCGCGGTGCGGCTGTTGTTTCCGCCGGTCACTGACCGGCTCCAGGGTGTGAATGCGCCCGCGCTTTGGCTCAAGCAGGACCGCGGGACGGGCCAAGATACACCGGGCGTATCGCAAGCCGCCCTGATCGCGGCCATTGTTGCCGTCGCGGTGTGCGTCGTAGTCGCCTATCGAATCTGGAAACGCGGTTGACGCCGGCCCTACAGCGCCGCCAGCACTTCCTTGTAGAGATACTTCGCTCCTTCGACTCCGTCCCACGGCCCGTCTTCGTATTCCAGCGCAAAGGTGCCTTCGAAGCCGGCGTCCGTCATGATCTTCACGGACCGGCGCACGTCGTTGTCCTTCCAACGGTTCCAGTACTTCGCGTGCACGTTGGTGTGCGCGTACGGCGCCAGTGCCTTCAGCCCGTTGTACATCAGATACTCTTGCTCCCAGTTACAGAAGTCCGGCGACGCTTCGCAGAACGGCGACTTCACTTCATCCACGATGATCCGTATGTGAATCGGATTGGCCGTCAGTCCCCAGTGATTTTCCAGCGTGACCTTGACGCCCACCTTGCTGCCGTGATCCGCCATCTCCTTGAAGCTCTCGATGCAGTTGGCCAGATATTTCGCCAGTTCGTCGGCCTTCGGGTAATCCGCCGTGGCCACCGCGGGCGGTGCGATTCTGGGTCCGCCGCTGTTCACGCGCATGGATTTTGCGCCCAGTATGGCGGCGCCGTCCAGCCATTTCTTCGCCACCTCGACGCCCGCCTTACGCTTTTCTACGTCCGGCTCGCAGATATCCCGCGGTGCGTTGTTGGAGATGTGCTGGCAGCTGGTACCGGTCGCCTTCATCTTGTTCGCCATCTTCTCCAGCCAGCGCTTTCCCGATGCGCTCGAAGGGTCGAACTCCTGCGTCACGCGCGTCGCCGCGCCCACCATCACCGGCACGGACACGTACATGCTGTCGTCGGACACGTCGCCGAACAGGCCCGAAAACAGGTCCATGTGAGACACGCCGGGGAAGGTGTCCTTGGTGAACTGGGGAAAGTCGAGCATCGTGAGCTCGCCATACTTCGCCTTTGCCGCCTCGTTCTTCGGATTTCGCCCGAAACCGGTCCGGCTCTTGAAGATGTAGCGGATCGGCCAGGTATTGGACGCGATCCGCGCCAGCTTCTCCTTTTCGGTGAGCGGGCGGGCTTGCGCCGTCCCCGCCGTGCCCAAAGCCAAACCCGCCGCGCCCGCACCGGCGCCGGCTGTCTTAAAGAAACCTCTGCGATCCATGTCCATGTTTACGCCTCCTGCCTTAACGAAACAATATCAGTCTCCCACCATCCGCGCCAGCCGTGAGTTACTCTCTGTTCATGCACCGTGCATCCGCTCTATTCCTGCTTTCCGCCTTCGCGCTTTCCGCCCAGTCGATTCAATACTCCGATACTCGCAAAACCTGGCTCCTGACCACGCGCCAGAACTCCTACGCCATGGGGCTCGGCGCCGATGGCGCGCTGCGCCACCTTTACTGGGGCGCTCCGCTGTGGCGAGCCGACGATCTTGCCGCGCCGCCCACCCCCCGCGACATCTCTTCCTTCGATCCCCGCCAGATGCTCGAAGCTGAAGAGTTCCCCGGATGGGGCGGCCCGCGCTATTACGAGCCCGCGCTCAAAGTCACCCGAGAGAACGGTAATCGCGATCTGGTCCTCCACTACGTCTCACACCGCATTGCCGGCAACGATCTCGATATCGTCCTGAAAGATCTCAACGACCCGATCGAAGTCACCCTGCATTACCGCGTCTATCCAGACTATGGCATTCTGCGCCGTTCCGCCACTATTCGCAACTCCACCGGGCGCGTGATTACCGTGGAGAGTGCGCAATCGGCCACCTGGAACCTGCCGCCCGGCGAAGGTTATCAGCTTACGTATCTCACGGGCCGCTGGGCTGCCGAGACCCAGGTGAATCACGAGCCCATCCACGAAGGACAGAAGGTGATCGAGAGCCGCAAGGGACACACCAGCCACAATTTCAATCCGTGGTTCGCCATCGATTCGGGCGATGCCGGTGAAGAGCACGGCTCGGTCTGGTTCGGCGCCCTCGGCTGGAGCGGCAACTGGCGCATGTCCATCGAACAGACGCCTTACCGGCAGGTGCGCGTCACCGGCGGCCTCAACAGCTTCGATTTCTCCTACCCGCTTAAGCCCGGCGAGACTCTGGAAACTCCGCCCTTCTACGGAGGCTTCTCCGCTGCCGGCTTCGGGCCTGCCTCACGAATGCTCCATCGCTTCACCCGCGAACAAATTCTCCCCGGCGGCGCCACTTCGCGACTGCGCCCGGTGCTTTACAACTCCTGGGAGGCTACGACCTTCGCGGTCAACGAACAGGGGCAGAAGGATCTTGCCGCCAAAGCCTCCAAACTCGGCGTGGAACTTTTCGTAATGGACGATGGCTGGTTCGGCGCGCGCAATGACGACCATGCCGGACTCGGCGATTGGACCGTAAACCCGAAGAAGTTCCCGCAGGGGCTCAAGGGCCTGATCGATTACGTCAACAGCCTGAAGATGGATTTCGGCCTCTGGGTGGAACCGGAGATGGTCAACGCCAACAGCGACCTTTACCGTGCTCATCCGGATTGGGTGATCAATTTCCCCGATCGTCCGCGCAGTGAACTGCGCAACCAGATGATCCTCAACCTGGCGCGCACCGATGTCAAAGAGTACATCTTCGGCTTCCTCGACAAACTCGCCACCGAAAACAACGTGCGCTATTTCAAGTGGGACATGAACCGCTCTTTCTCGGAACCCGGGTGGCCCGAAGCCGCGCCCGCCGACCAGCGCAAGATCTGGGTGCAATACGTGCGCAACCTTTACGAGATCCTGGACCGCCTGCGCGTCAAGCATCCCAACCTGGAGATCGAGTCCTGCTCCGGCGGGGGTGGGCGCATCGATCTCAGCATGCTGCAGCGGGTCGACGAGGTTTGGCCCAGCGACAACACCGACGCCTTCGACCGCCAGCGTATACAGGAGGGCTTCTCGATGGCCTACCCGGCGAAGATCATGTCCGCCTGGGTGACCGACGTGCCCAATATGAACACGCGCAGCACCCCGCTCGCCTTCCGCTTCCTGACCGCCATGCAGGGTGCGCTCGGTGTCGGCAGCAATCTCAATAAGTTCTCCGAGGACGATTCGGCGCTGGCCGCCAAAATGATCGCCGCGTATAAACGAATTCGCGCCACGGTGCAGATCGGCGATCTTTTCCGACTGGCTAGCCCGCGGACTAACGATGTCACGGTGAATCAGTATGTGGCGGCCGATGGCAAACAGGCTGTCGTTTTCGCCCTGCGCCATTCGCAGCAATACAACACAGCGGCACCGGCGATCCTGCTGCGCGGCCTCGACGAACGTGCCACCTATAAGGTGGAATCCGTGAACAATAAACTGGTGGAGCGCCAGCCCCAGTTCAGCGGCGCGTACCTGATGCACGCCGGACTCAACGTAAATCTACGCGGCGATTTCGACGGCACCGCGATCATTCTGGATCGTCAGTAACCAGATCGCCACAGTTAGCTGTTCAGGATTTCGCGCACCTTCTGAAGCAGGGACTCGGAGGAGAAGGGCTTCTGCAAGAAAGCCACGCCGGGATCCAGGGCTCCGTGGTGTGCAATGGAATCGCCGGTGTATCCGGACATGTACAGCACCTTCATGGCGGAACGGTAATTCGCCGCCAACTCCGCGAATTGCCGCCCGCCCATTCCGGGCATGACGACGTCCGTAACCAGCAGGTGAATGGGCCCCGCGTGCTCTTTACAGTATTTCAGAGCTTCCACCGGGCTGCCCGCTTCGAGAATGGTGTAACCCTGCTGTCCCAGCATGGCTTGCACCAACTTGCGAACCGACGTCTCATCTTCGAGCACCAGGATAGTTTCCGTGCCTCGGGTTTCCTTTCGGGTTGGGAGCGCCGCGCCTTTGAGCTCGCTGCCGGCCCCCAGAACCGCGGGCAAATAGATCTTGAATGTTGTTCCCTGACCCGATTCACTGTAAGTCCAGATCTGGCCGCCACTCTGCTTGACGATGCCGTAGACGGTGCTCAGCCCGAGGCCAGTTCCGCGTCCAGGGCCTTTGGTTGTGAAGAAGGGCTCGAAGATGTGGGATTGGGTCTCTAGGTCCATGCCGTGCCCCGTGTCGCTCACTACCAGCATCACGTATTGGCCTGGTTCGACGGTGGAATGACCACCCACATATGGCTGATCGAGGTTTACGTTGGCGGTCTCGATGATCAGGTGGCCGCCGCCGGGCATCGCGTCCCGGGCGTTGACGGCCAGGTTCACGATTACCTGCTCCATTTGGCCCGGGTCGATTTTGACCGGTAGAAGTCCAGGATCCAAAACCGTGCGAACCTCGATATCCTCGCCGATGAGCCGGCGGAGCAGCGTTTCCGTTTCGCGCACTACCGAGTTGAGATTGACCAGGCGCGGCTGAACGATCTGGTGCCGGCTAAAGGTGAGGAGCTGGCGAGTCAACTCCGAGGCCCGCTCCGCGGCGTATAGAATTTGCTGGGCCTCGGTCGATGGCGTACCTTCCAGTTCGGCCGCGTCCAGCAGCATTCTTCCGTAGCCGATGATGACCATCAGCAGGTTATTGAAATCGTGGGCCACGCCGCCGGCGAGCCGTCCAACCGCTTCCATCTTCCGGCCCTGATGAAGTTGGTCCTGGGCTCGCTTGAAATCCTCGATGTCCGTGCAGATGCCAAACCACCGCAGGATATTACCGCGGTCATCGCACATCGGAAACCCGCGGGCGAGGAACCATCGGTATTTGTCTTCCTTATCCCGTAGCCGGAATTCGGCTTCGTACGGCACGCCGGTTCGAACGGATTCAGTCCACTGGGCGAAGGAATGCGGTTCATCCTCGGGATGCAGCATCGACGTCCACTGCTGCCCGGTGGATTGCTCGATGGTAAGTCCAGTGTAGTCGCACCACCTCTGGTTACAGTAATCCCACCGTCCCTGGGAATCCGTTGTAAAGATAAACTCCGGAACTGAGTCGGCGAGAAAGCGGTAACGGCCCTCACTCTCCCGCAGGGCCTTTTCCGTTTGCCGTTGTTCGGCTACGTCGCGAAACACCATGATGGCGCCGCTCGGCCGCTGGGAGGGCCCGAGTATGGGCGAGATGCTGTCCTCAACCGGCAGTCTCCGCCCGCTTCTGGCGACCAGCATCGCACTCCCGGCCACATGGCCCACGACACCTTGCCGCAAGGTCCTGTCCATGGGAAGCCGCACGGGGAGCGAGGTTTCTTCATCGATGAATTGGAGCACGTCGTCGATGGTTCGCCCGACTGCTTTTTCCGACTTCCACCCGCTCAACGATTCCGCCACGGGGTTCATGTAACGGATAAGCTTCTTGTCATCCGTCGCCACTACGCCATCGCCGATACTGTTCAGCGTGCTGGAAAACTCTTCCCGCGAAGTGTACAGTGCACCACCGACCAGGCAGATCACGCTTCCGATGGCCACGAACAAGACGAGGTGAACTAGCGCTGCAGTCGATCCAATGCGGAAAGAATAGGCAGGAGGCAGAAAAAAGTACAGCTTAAAGAGGCTGGAAACGAACAGTGTCACGATGGCGCTTCGCCGGCCAGCCCACACCGCACTCAACGCGGTAGCGCCCAGAAAAAGCTGGTACGAGCCAGGGTCGCCATCCGATCCAACGAGCCACCCGATGCCGAACTGTAAGGCCGCCGCCAGGCAGGCGAGCAATATGGCGAATACGTAGCGGAACCGAGCGTCAAGCCTGAGACCCAATCTCAGGGGTAGGCCACGCATTCCGAGTACATGATTCTGTTCCATGGCACCGACATTGACCAATAAGGTGTCCGTACCATTACGGTGGCGCCTCGGGCTCCAGTTAGAGAGCCTTAATAAGAAGACGATTCAAAAGCGATGGATGTTTCATGACTCAGAAGAGCCAGTGAAATCAGTGGCCGGCGCCGATGGTCACATGGTCAAGCGATTCCGCTTTGCTGAACTTCGACCAGTTGAAGCCGTAGAAGGCCACGAACGCAAAGCAGAACATGGGCACGATGAAGCCGCGCGACATATCCCACTTGTCGGCCACCGCGCCCATCAGTTTTGGCAGGACGGCGCCACCCATGATTGCCATGACGATAAACGCCGAAGCTTTCTTCGCACGCGCGCCCAGGCCGAAAATCCCCAACGCAAAGATGGTCGGGAACATAATGGACATGAAGAAGTAACTGAGGAACACGCAAATCACGCTCAGCCAGCCCAGCTTGAGGAAGATGAGCAAGGTGGCGATCACGTTTCCGACCGCGTAGACGCCGAGAACTTTGTGAGCGGGGAATTTCTTGACAATTCCCGCGCCGGTGAATCGCCCGACCAGGAAACAGATGGAGCCCACCGACGCCAAATTCGAAGCGCCTTTGTTGCTCATGGACAGCACGCCGGTTTTGCTGACTTCAAACCAGCCTTGCAGCCAGTTGTGCAGCCAGCCGGAACCGGAGGCCAGGTTGTTCAGCCCCGAACTCCAGGTGGCGGGAATGGGAGGCACTTCCGCGGTCATATAGTTGATGAAGAAGCTGAAAATGCCGGCCTGCGCGGCGACGTAGAGGAATTGCGCGGCCACCGCCATCACGAAGTGCGGGTGGCTCCAGATGGAATGCGAAATCCCCGGCGTCACATCTTCCAGGTGGTAGTCGTCCTTGCTCTTGATATCGGGCACGTTGGCAAAGTAAAAGACCGCGGCGATTCCGATGACCACCACTGCTACTCCCACGTAGGGAATGTACAGCGTCTCGCTGCCCGTGCTCTGCCCCGCCGCGTTCTTCCCGTAGAAAAACATGCTGCCGACGATGGGGCCGAGAATCCAGCCGACGCCGTTGCAGGATTGCGCCAGGTTGATGCGCGTGGCCGCGTAGGTCTTGGCGCCCAGCACCGTCGTGTACGGATTAGCGATGGTCTCCAGAAATGTGAGTCCGGTGGCGATCAGGCAAACGCCCGCCAGGAAGGCTACAAACGCGGCGGTGGCCGATACCGTTCCTTCGTGCACCATGGCGTTGATGTGCGTGGCCGGGATGAACCAGAATCCTCCGGCGGCCACGATCAGGAGTCCCGTGATGATGCCGCCTTTGTAGCCGAGTTTGCTCGCCAGGAAACCCGCGGGCATCGACATCAGGAAATAGCCGAGGTAGTGCGCGAACTGCACCCAGGCGGACTGTGATTTGCTGAGCCCGAGTTCCTCCTGGAAGTGCTTGTCCATCACGTCGATCATCCCGTTACAAAATCCCCAGAGGAGAAATAGCGAGCTCACCAGGACGAATATGAATGCCAGGTTCTGCCCGTCATCGGTTATGAAGAGGCCCTTCTTGGTTGTATTGCTCATGGTATTGGCAACGATTTTAACAGGGTTGCGAACTACAGTACGTGATAGTATCCTCCACGCTCCAGCACTTCCACCGGGACGCCGAACAAGCCGCTCAGCGCACCGGCTTCCAGCACCCGGTCCTTGGGGCCATCCATCACTACGCGGCCTTCGCGGATCAGCACCACGCGACGCATCTCCGGGATGATGTCCGGCAGGTGATGCGTCACCATCAGGATGCTGATGCCGTTGGCCGCCAGTTTGCGCAGCACGTCGCGCAGTTCCCAGGTGGCGCGCAGGTCGAGGCTCGTGGTGGGTTCGTCCAGCACCAGCGCCTTCGGACTGTGGACCAGGGCGCGTGCGATCAGGATGCGCCTCGCCTCGCCGCTGGACATCTCGTTAGTATTGCGCTCCGCGAGATGCGAGATTTCGAGGAGTTCCATTACTTCACACGTCTTAGTCTCCATCTCCGCGGTGACCAGGTGGTGCGGCCATACTCCTACGCTGCCGAAGAAGCCGGAGAGCGCGATTTCGTAGCCCGAGTAGGCGCGCGTGCACATCTGCATCCAGTCGTTGGACACGATGCCGAGGTGATGGCGAAGATCGAAAAGGCGCCACTTGTCGCGACCCATGATGCGCAGCGCCCAGGGCTCGGGTTTCAGGACGGGGTACAGGTCGCGCGAGATCAGCTTGATCAGGGTGGATTTGCCGCACCCGTTGGGACCGAGGATAGCGACGTGCTCGCCCTGCGCGATGGAGAGGCTGACGCCGTCCAACGCGATGCGCTCTTCGCGGCGGACGGTTACGTTTTCCAGTTCGATTAGGGGGATCAAGGTTCTATTTTATCCGGGAGATGTGATTTCAACGCAGAGGCGCGGAGACGCAGAGATAAGCGCTGAGAACACAAGGAACAGTGTTGAAGAGGTGTTACGCGATTGATGGCCAGGTTGTTGTGGCCCGTGGCCACGATCAGGTTCACCCAATTGATGGCGCCCTGTTCGTCTACTTTAAGGTGATGCAGCAGGAGGCCGCGCGGTGCTTCGCTGGCTCGCGAGCGCACGTGCTTGTCCAGGATCTGGCACTGAAGACGCACTTACAGGGGATAGGAGTCCCGGCAATAACCAAAGTAAGCCAAGCAAGTTATGGGCGGGCTTTCCTATCGATGGTTCCGGGGTATGCTCGTATCTTGGAGTCATTATGACCAGGCGATGGAAACTTATAGCGATCTTCCTTGCGTTCCACGTGATGCCCGTTTGCGCCCAGAAAAAGGAAAACCAGAGAGTGGCCAATGCCGGCCGGGTAATGAGCGAGATTCTTCGGATGCCCGACAACATCCCCTCTGACCTGCTGCAGAAGGCCGAGTGCGTGATCGTGCTGCCTTCGGTGCTTAAGTTTGCGATCGGGATCGGCGGCAGCTACGGTCGTGGCCTGATGGTCTGCCGCGGCGGAGACGAATTCATCGGCCCCTGGGGTGCTCCTTCCATGATTGCCCTTGAAGGCGGAAGCTTCGGGTTGCAGCTCGGCGGGCAGGCGACGGATTTCGTTCTACTGGTGATGAACCGCCGCGGTGCACAAGGCATACTCAGCAGCAAAGTCAAACTTGGCGCAGACGCATCGGCCGCCGCTGGGCCGAAAGGGCGGGATGCCGCAGCGGCGACCGACCTTACCATGAGGGCGGAGATTTTGACTTACTCCCGTTCCCGCGGGCTCTTTGCCGGCGTATCGCTCGAAGGCTCGACTTTGCGACCGGACAATGAAGCCAATAGGAAGCTGTACAAGAAGGAGCTCGAGGCCCGCGACATCGTGTTGCATCGAACAGTTCGCGCGCCCGCATCCGCCAAACAATTGCTAGCCGTTCTCAACGGAAAGTCCCCGAAAAATAAATCGCAACGCGGTTAAGCGACGCCAAGACGGGAGTTTCAGTTGAGCGCGGGCTATCGGTTTGGTTCAGGCCAGCGCCTTTCCGTAGAGCACGAGCAAGCGGCTCCAGGCCTTCTCGGCCTGTGGCTCGTTGTAGACTTGCGAATCCGGAGGGCACCAGCCGTGCGCGGCGCCGGTGTACACTTCGATCTCCGCGGGCAGGTTCGCCTTAGCGAACGTATCTTTGAGGACGTCTTTGTCCTTGGGTGCCCGCGCGTCGTCATTTGCCGCGATCGCGATGAGGAACTGTGCCTTGGATTTGGCGGCTTGAAGGTGCGGACTGTTGGGCGCATCGGCCACGAGACCGCCGCCGTGGAAGGAGGCGACTGCTCCGACACGATCGGGCACCGCGGCCGCGGTGCGAAACGCAATGGGGCCACCCATGCAATAGCCCTGTGTGCCCATCTTGCGGTTCTTGGCGACGGACGGTTGGCCATCAATCCAACCGATGAATGCTTTGGCATCGGTCATCTGGGTGGTTTCGTTCAGGGCTCTTGCGAGCGGCATCAGTTCCTGGATTGGAGTTGCGCCGCCGGCTGCCGCGGTAGGGGCTTTCTTGACACGGTAGAACGGATTCACCACGAGCACCGAATATCCCGATTCGGCGAGCCGTTTGCCCATCTGGCGGAACGCCGGCCGCAGCCCGAAGATGTCCGGCCACATGAGAACGCCTGGTGCAGTGCCGCTCGCCGGATGCACGAAGTAGCAGTCCGCGGCGCCGTCCGGCGTGGTTACGGTTACCTCCGATTCGGTCACGCTAACCGCATTGGCGGTTTGCGGCAACATCATGGCGATGCCTGCTCCCAACAAGGCGCCGAATTGTTTCCGCGTCACCAAACCCAGAGATTCGTACTCTTGCCGGTCGTGTTCGAAATGATCCTGATCACACATTATTCCCTCCTTATGGCCGCCGGGATGCGCGGTAGAAGCGCGGGCGTATCGCGTTATTATACCTGCTCGTTCGCGGTGTCCGCGAGATTTCAGAAAAGTGTTACACCTCTCGTTGTGACCCGCGCCTGAGTGGGAATCATCATCTCCGGTAGAGGAGGGACCTGATGTTCGCCGAAGGGAGTGATGCCTCCGGGGAAACATAAGGCCCATGGAGAAAGGCGTTTTATGAGATTGCTTGTACGTGGTTTTGTGGGCTGCGTGCTGGCGTCCGGCGCTCGCGGCCAAGGGAATGTGACCGTGGTATATCCTCCGATGCAGGCTCCAACGACAGTAGTAATCGTGAGGAGCAACCCGCCTCCACCGCCTGCCGAGTTCCGAGAGGCGTTCGCGCCTGCACGCCAGATCACCTACCTGATCGCATTCAAGGACAGCGTGGTTCGGGTGGCAGACCAGTATTGGGTGGATGGTAAAACCATATACTTTCTGACGGTAGATCATCAGCAGATGTCAGCGCCGCTAAGTAGTGTGGATCGCATAACCAGCAGGCGACTGAACAGCGAACAGAACGTGGCATTTTTCCTGCCCCCCGAGCAAAGAAGAACGGTTGCGCGGGCACACGTCGTTCGCCATACCGCGAGTGTGGTACGAAAGCGATGCTATTGCGTAACTACTCCATCCGCCCGTGTTCCCTCGCGGCCGAGCGGCGAAGCCAGCCGTTCCAGCCCGGGAGCGCCGTGAGCAGGTAGATCCGGAAGGAGGCCGGCTGCGCGCTCAATCCGACTCGAGAAGCTTCCTGATGGTCAGCAACTCGGCGCGGCGCTCTTTGCCGACGGACGGGTATTCGAGCTTCATCTTTGCCAGGGTCTGATAGATCAGGAGGGCAACCAGGAGGCGGCTATAAGGTTTCTGGTCGGCGGGTACGACGTACCACGGCGCCCACGGGGTACTGGTGTGGTTGAAGCAGTCTTCGTAGGCTTCCATGTACTTTTCCCAGAGCAGGCGGTTCTTGGCGTCCGCGGGCGAGAACTTCCAGTTCTTGGCCGGCTCGTCGATGCGCGCGAGGAAGCGCTTTTTCTGCTCGTCCTTCGATAAGTTCAGGAAGATCTTGAGTACGACGATGCCGTTTTCGGATAAGTACTTCTCGAAGTTGTTGATTTGCTCGAAGCGTCGCCGCCAGATCTTACGGTCCTTGACCGAGGGCGGCAGTTGCTGCTTCTCCAGATACTCGGGGTGCAAGCGCACGACGAGTACTTCCTCATAATAGGAGCGATTGAAAATCCCGATGTGGCCGCGTTCCGGGAGGACTTTGAAGTGGCGCCAGAGATAGTCGTGGTCAAGCTCTTCGGCGGACGGCGCTTTGAAGCTGGTGACGCGGCAGCCCTGCGGGTTGAGACCGGACATCACGTGTTTGATGGTGCCATCTTTGCCGGCGGCATCCATCGCCTGCAAGGCGACGAGCAGGGCATACCGATTCTGTGCATAGAGCTTGCTCTGGAACTCCGACAAGAGTTGGACGCCTTCGCGAAGACGCTCGGCCGCGTGGCGCTTGTCGAAAGCGCGTCCTTCCTTCCAACTCGTGGAGAAGTCCTTAGAGAGTTTGATCTTCCGTCCCGGCGGAACGATCATGCGGTCGAGAAGCTTGGTTTCAGAGAAGTCGCGAGGCATAGCTTGTTGGTGCGGATGCAATTCGGACGGCCGGCGACTTAGTTTCTGATTACCGTTCGTCAGGCATTTCCTGGACCGCCGCGTGATTTTCATCATCGAGTTGATAGAGCACGTCCACTGAGCACGTCTACGGGGCGCAACCACTATGGCCACGACTACAGCAATCGACACGGTTTCGAGTGACAACACTCCGTGGCACGCCATCGCCGCGGATGAGGTGTTGCGGCGGCTCCACAGCAACCCGCGATCCGGCCTTGACACAGACGAGGTTTCGCGCCGCCTGGAGAGTTACGGGCGCAACGAGTTGCCGGAAGGACGCAAGCGAGGTCCGCTCATGCGGTTCCTCATGCAGTTCCACAATATCCTGATCTATGTTCTGCTGGCCGCGGGATTCGTCAAGCTGATGGTCGGGTTGTGGTTGGACGCCGCCATCATTCTGGGAGTGGTGGTCCTGAATGCGCTGCTCGGATTCATACAGGAGGGGAAAGCGGAAAAGACGCTGGACTCGATCCGCCACATGCTGTCGGCGGAAGCCAGGACGGTGCGCGGCGAGGAGATTCGCATGGTGCCGGCGGAGGTGTTGGTTCCGGGCGACATCGTGCTTCTCGAATCGGGGGACAAGATTCCCGCGGACCTTCGCCTGGTAGATGTGAAGAACCTGCGGACGGAGGAAGCGGCGCTCACCGGCGAATCGGTTCCCATCGACAAGGCTACGGCCGCGGTGTCCGAGAAGGCCACGGTGGGAGATCGGGAGGGGATGGCATTCTCCGGCACCCTGGTGGCGGCGGGGCGGGCGACAGGAGTGGTGGTCGCGACGGGCTCGCACACGGAATTGGGGCGCATCAACCAAATGATGACCGCGGTAAGTGCGCTGGAGACGCCGCTGCTGCGGCAGATCAAGAAGCTGGGATACACGATCACCGCCGCCATCGCCGTGGTGAGCGTCATCGTGTTTGTGTTCGGGAAGTGGGTGCGGCACTTGCCTTTCGTGGATGTCTTCCAGGCGGTGGTCAGCATCGCGGTGTCGGTGATTCCGGAAGGGCTGCCCGCGCTCATCACGGTTACGCTGGCCATCGGCGTTCAGCGGATGGCTAAACGGAAGGCCATCATCCGGCTTCTTCCAGCAGTGGAGACACTTGGATCGGTGTCGCGCATCTGTTCCGACAAGACGGGCACGCTGACGCTGATGGAGATGATGGTGGTTTCGGCGGTCACGGCCGAATCGGCTTACGAGATTACAGGCCAGGGCTACACCACGAGGGGGGAGATTCTAAAAGACGGGAAGCCTGCGGGCGAGGATGCGGTTCTGAAGCTGATGGGCCGCGTCTCCGTGCTTTGCAACGATGCGGAACTGCTGCACAAGGAGGGGACGTGGAAAGTGGAGGGCGACCCGACAGAAGGAGCGCTCTATCCCTTCGCCGCGAAGATGGGGCTGGAACGGGAGGCGGAGCAGGGGGCGTTTCCGCGGACGGACGCGATCCCGTTCGAATCGGAACACAAGTTCATGGCCACGCTGCACAAGGGCGGTGACGGCAGGGAGATACTTCTGGTAAAGGGCGCTCCGGAAGTCATTCTCGAGCATTGCGACCGGCAGCAGACCGGGGAAGGCCCGGCACCCATCGATCGCGAACATTTTGCGAACGAAGCGGACAGGCTGGCAGGCCAGGGTGAGCGCGTTTTGGGTATGGCATGGATGGAGGATCCGGGCGTTCAGGCGGGGAGCCTCAGTGCGGCGGATCTTCCCAGGAATCTGGTGCTGCTCGGGCTGATCGGGCTGTTGGATCCACCGCGCGACGAAGCCATCGAAGCGGTCAAGGAGTGCCACGGCGCGGGCATACGCGTCACGATGATTACCGGGGATCACAAGATCACGGCGGCTGCGATCGCGAAGATGCTCGGCATCGGGGACGGGAAGACGGCGATCACGGGGGCGGAGATCGAGGAAATGGACACCGCCACGCTGCAGGAGCGTGTGGGCGACGTGGACGTGTTCGCGCGCTCGAGCCCGGAACACAAGCTGCGGCTGGTGAAAGCAATCCAGGCGAACAAGCAGATTGTGGCGATGACCGGCGACGGGGTCAACGACGCGCCCGCTCTTAAGAAGGCCGATATCGGCGTGGCGATGGGGATTAAGGGGACCGAGGTCACGAAGGAGGCGGCCGGGATGGTGCTCGCCGACGACAATTTTGCGTCGATCACGGCGGCAGTCAAAGAAGGACGCACGGTTTACAACAATATCGAGAAGGCCATTCTATTCATGTTGCCGACGAATGTCGCGCAGGGACTGGTGATCCTGGCGGCGATCTTCGTGGGATTTACCGCGCCGATTACGGCCCCGCAGATCCTGTGGGTGAACATGGTCACGTCGGTCGCGCTCGGCCTGGTCATTTCGTTCGAGCCGCACGAACGGAATGTGATGCGGCGGCCGCCGCGCGCGATCCATCATCCGATACTCGACGGCTTCGGAGTGTGGCGCATTATCTTTGTCGGGCTGGCGCTGCTCGGCCTCACATTGTGGGCGTTTTTCTGGATGAAATCGAAGGACGCCTCCGATGAGCTTGCGCGCGCGGCCGCGGTGAACGCGCTGGTGATTGGGCAGATCTTCTATCTGCTGAACAGCCGGTACAGGCTTGACTCGTCGCTGTCGTTGAAGGCGCATCTTGGAAATAAGTATTTGCCCCTGGGCATCGGCGCCGTCGTAGTCCTGCAATTTCTGTTCACGTACGTGCGGCCGCTGCAGGTTCTCTTCGAGACTCAGGCGATACCGTTGTGGGTCTGGCCGCGCCTGCTGCTCGGAGGGCTGGTGTTCTTCCTAGTGGTGGAGACGGAGAAGCTGATCCTCCGGCGGCTCGGGCGCGCTTCCTGATGCAATTTGCGCTTGCGCTGGTTTGATATTTCCATTACCATGGAAATATCAAACCAGGAGACGAATGGCGACCAGCAAAAAGCAGACAGAAGAGCAGGTGGTCCGATTTGCTGACATGTTCTCGGCACTCGGTACGGAGCCGCGCCTTCGAATCATGCGCCTTCTTCTATCGGCGCACCCCGACGGGATGGTCGTGGGCGACATTATGGCGGAGCTCGGAATCACGGCCTCCACGCTCTCGCATCATTTGGACAAGTTGAAGAACGAGGACCTGGTCAAGGTCCAGCGTGAGAGCACATTTCTCCGTTATTCGGCGAATACGGAGGCGCTGCAAGAGCTTTTAGGATTCCTTTACGCCGAGTGCTGCACCCGGAACAAGGCGATTGAACCACAGGCAATTGCGAAGCTGTGCCGGTGACTTTCTTAGAGAGGCAAACCATGGAAATCAAGGAAGTGGTGAAAGAGAAATATGGACAGGCGGCGCTGCGCGTGCAGTCGGGCGGCAGTTCCTGCTGCGGGGCCAGTGCCGCCCTAGATGGATGCTGCGACCCCATTACGTCGAATCTTTATGACGCCCTGCAAACCGGGGCTATCCCGGAAGAAGCGGTGCTGGCCTCGCTTGGCTGCGGCAACCCTACGGCACTGGCGAAACTCAACGAGGGTGAGACCGTGCTCGATCTCGGCTCGGGCGGTGGCATTGACGTATTGCTGTCGGCGCGACGTGTCGGTTCCACGGGCAAAGCATATGGCCTCGATATGACGGACGAAATGCTGGCGCTGGCACGTGAAAACCAGCGCAAGGCGGGGGTGGAAAATGTCGAATTTCTGAAGGGCGAAATCGAGCATATTCCGCTGCCGGATAACTCCGTCGATGTGATTATCTCGAACTGCGTGATTAATCTGTCCGCCGATAAGGACCAGGTGCTGCGCGAGGCGTTCCGCGTTCTGAAACCGGGGGGCAGGTTCGCCGTCTCCGATGTGGTCACACGCGGGGACGTTCCCGCAGAGGTGCGGCAAAATATGCTGCTCTGGGTGGGCTGTATCGCGGGGGCATTGCAGGATTCGGAGTACGCTGCCAAGCTCGGGAAAGCTGGATTTGACGGCATCGAGATTGAGCCTACGCGGGTTTACAGCATCGAGGATGCAAGGGCGTTTCTAAGCGGGCAGGGCGTGGATGTGGATGCAATGGCGCCCGCGGTGGAAGGTAAATTCATCAGC
Organism: uncultured Solibacteraceae bacterium; assembly: GCA_963805775.1. Taxonomy (GTDB): domain Bacteria; phylum Acidobacteriota; class Terriglobia; order Bryobacterales; family Bryobacteraceae; genus Solibacter. The sequence continues at coordinate 122,721 of CAWDWK010000066.1, forward strand.
GCCTTTATCCGCGCCACGAAGCCCGCACAGTGCTGTGCTCCAGGTTGCTGCGCATGAAACACATGACGGAAGCAGCGGCCATAGAACACGCCCAGGGTGGCGGGGGCTTGGGCACGTTCGAGCGCTATCTATCGTTGTGGGTGGCGCTCTGCATGGCGGCGGGCATCGCGCTTGGAAAGTTGCTGCCCGGCGTTATCGCGGAGTTGCGCGGTCTCGAGTTCGGCAAAGGAAGCCAGATCAGTGTCCCGATTGCCGTGCTCATCTGGCTGATGATTACACCGATGATGATGAAGGTTGACTTCTCATCGGTGAAGAATGTGGGGAGGCGTCCGGCGGGATTGCTCGTCACACTATTCATCAATTGGGTAATTAAACCCTTCTCGATGGCCCTCCTTGCCTGGGCCTTCTTCCGGGTGGTGTTTGCGGCCTTGATCACTCCCGCCGAAGCGGACCAGTACATAGCAGGCTGCATCATTCTGGCGGCTGCGCCCTGCACGGCGATGGTGTTCGTGTGGAGCCATCTGACCAAAGGAGACGCGGCTTATACGCTCGTACAGGTATCGGTGAACGATCTCATTATGCTGGTGCTGTTCGTCCCGATTGTGCAGTTTCTGGTGCACGGTGCGTCGTCGCTGGTGGTTCCTTTCCACGTGCTGCTTACCTCGGTGGTGGTCTTTATCGTTGTGCCGCTGGTGGCCGGGGTACTACTGCGTACGTTGCTTCTACGCCGACACGGGGAAGCATGGTTTGAAGGCGTGCTGCTGCCGAAATTCGCGCCGGTCACGATTTCCGCGCTGCTCGGCACGCTGGTGCTGATTTTCGCGTTTCAGACGGACAACATTACGGGGCGGTTTTTCCATGTAGTGCTGATCGCGATTCCTATCACGCTGCAGGTGTACTTGAATGCGGGCCTTGCTTACGGCCTCATGAAGTGGTTCAAGGTTGAACACTCGGTTGCGGCTCCCGGTGCGCTAATCGGAGCATCGAATTTCTTTGAACTGGCAGTGGCGACCGCCATCGCGTTGTTCGGACCGGAATCGGGCGCGGCGCTGGCGACGGTTGTGGGCGTTCTGGTGGAAGTACCGGTCATGCTTTCAGTGTGTGCAGCGTGCAATCGTACGCGGCATTGGTTCCCCGCGGAGCAAGCGAGTTGACGTGATGGAGAAGAAGCGGGTTCTCATTCTGTGTACCGGCAATTCCGCGCGTAGCCAGATGGCGGAAGGTTTGCTGCGGCAAGATGCCGGGGAGCGGTTCGCCGTGGAGAGCGCGGGTACGAAGCCCGGCATGGTCAGACCGGAAGCTATCGCCGTGATGAAAGAGCTGGGTATTGATATTTCCGGGCATCGCTCAAAACATGTCGATGAATTTGAGGGGCAGCGGTTCGATTACGTGATCACGGTTTGCGACAACGCGAGAGAGTCGTGCCCCGTGTTTTTCGGCGCGGCCAAACGGCTTCATCAGAGTTTTGACGACCCGGCCGCCCTGAAGGGATCCGAGGAAGAACGGCTCGGGGTGTTTCGGCGGGTTCGCGATGAGTTGCGTACCTACTTGGCCGAGTTCGTGTCAAGCGCCGGCTGAAAGCCGGCTGCAGGCAGGATTGCCTGTTCCACAAGAATGCTTGCGGAGTAGATTACTACATAGGTATACTCGCGGTACGGAGCTGCAATCATGATGCTCGAACTGCGTAACGTTTCCAAGCGATTCAGCGGGATCGTGGCCGTGGACAACGTGAGCTTTCAGGCTCGCGCCGGCGAGATCACGGGGTACCTGGGGCCGAACGGTTCCGGTAAGTCTACGACGATGAAGATGATTACCGGGCTCATCGAGACTACGTCCGGCGAGATCCGGTTTGACGGGAAGTCGATCGGCGATGATTTGACCGGTTTCAAGCAGCGGATGGGCTACGTACCCGAGGAGCCGCATCTCTATGGGCACCTCAGCGGGTTGGAGTATCTGATCATGGTGGGTCAGTTGCGCGACCTGCCGGAGAAGCCGACGGCCGCACGGGTGGATGGGCTGCTGCACTTGCTTGCACTGCATGGCGACCGGCACGCGCCGATTTCGTCGTACTCCAAGGGGATGCGACAAAAGGTGCTGCTTTCGGCTGCCTTACTGCACAATCCAGACCTGATCCTGCTGGACGAGCCGTTTTCAGGGTTGGACGTTGCGACGTCGCTGGTGTTGCGCAGTTTGATCCAGGAACTGGCGGCTCGCGGCAAGGTGGTGCTGTTCAGCTCTCACGAACTGGAGACGGTGGAGCGGGTGTGTTCTCACGTGGTGATTTTGCATCGTGGGAAGCTGGTGGCCGACGACTCTATCGAACGGCTCAGGACGCTGATGGCCCTGCCGACACTGGAAGAGATTTTCTCGCAGCTCGCCGTGGAGCAGGACACGGTGGCGGTGTCGCGTCAGATCGCCGACCTAATTGACGCTTGACATGAAGTACTTTGCAATGTAAAGTACTGGCTATGAATACAACCCGCTGGTGCCCGCCAGAGATGACGCGGCCTCCTGTGTTGAATCCCGCGACTGCAGCAGGTCCGGTAGAGCCGCGCTATGCGCTGCTGATTAACCCGTTCTACCCAAAAGACCCGAACGCGAGTTTTGGAAAGCATGTGCTGACGCCAACGCTTGCGTTGACGAGTTTCGCCGCGACGACACCGGACCACTGGCGGCTACAGTATTGGGACGAGAACCTGCTCGACGGGCGGCCGCCTTTTGCACCGATGCCCGAGGTGGTGGGGATCACGGTCCACCTGACTTTCGCGAGGCGGGCATTCGAACTTGCGCAATGGTACCGGAGCCGCGGAAGCAAAGTGGTGCTGGGCGGCCTGCACGTGCTGTCCTGTCCCGAAGAGTGTGCGCCGCACGGGGACGCGCTGGCGCTGGGCGACGGCGTGCAGCTCTGGCCGCGGATTCTGGCGGATGTGGAGGCGGGGTGCCTGCGGAAAAAATACGCAGCGACTTACGAAAGCGACTATCGCGAGGACCCGGCTCCCCGCCGGTCGATAGTCCCGCGAAGGAGCTTTCTTACGACCACGAGCCTGATTGCCACCCGGGGGTGCCACAACCGGTGCGGGTTCTGTTACCTGGCTACGGATGGCTTGCGCATGCCGTATCGAATGCGAGACCCCGAACAGATCGCGGCGGAATTCGCGGCGGACGGGCAGCCTTACGCCGTCTTCATCGACAACAATCTGGGATCTAACCCGGAGTACCTGCGCCGATTATGCGGCGCGCTGCGTCCGCTGAATAAGATTTGGAGCGCGGCGGTGTCGATCGATGTCACCGACGACGCGAGCTTAATTCGAACGATGGCGGGCGCCGGGTGTACGGGCGTGTTCGTGGGATTCGAATCGCTGACGGATGAGAATCTGGCTGACGCAAGGAAGAAGACGCCGAAGACCGCGGACTATGGGCGCCGGGTGGGCATGCTGCACGATAACGGAATCCAGGTAAACGGTTCGTTCGTGCTGGGCTTCGATCACGACCGGAAAGATGTGTTCGCGCGGACGGCGGAGTGGATCGAGAAGAACCGCCTGGAGTGCGCGACGTTTCACATTCTTACGCCATATCCGGCGACGCCGCTGTTCCGGCAGATGGAAACTGAGGGGCGTTTACTGCACCGTGATTGGGCCCAATACGACACGGCGCACGCGGTGTTCCGTCCGAAACACATGACGCCGGAAGAGTTGGAACGCGGTTACGAATGGATCTATCAGCGTTTGTTCTCACATGCCTCGATCTGGCGACGCAGGCCGGCGGATTGGCGCTCCGTGGCACCGTACCTGGCGATGTCGTACCTGTACAAGCGCTCCAACCGGTTCTGGCGGCTGCTGATCAAACATCACCTGGTGCACGCGGTGTGGCGGCCGCTGGTGGAGCTGACTCGACTACGGCATCTTCGATGCCGGCAAGAACTATCCGCGAGCCGACCGGGGAGGCAGCCCGGGATTCACGTGGTGACCGGCGGTGTCTGACGAGCCGGCGCAAGCGGATGTGATCTTGGCTATCAACGTGGCCGGCGAAAATGGCTTGGCGATAAAGCCTGCCAGCCCCTGCCCGGTGAACCGCTGGATGATCTCGATCTGGTTATAGCCGCTAGAGAGCAGAACCGGTATATCAGGGCGGATGGTACGCAACCGATGGAGGGTTTCTTCACCGCTCATCAACGGCATGGTCAAATCGAGCAGTACGACAGCGACCTGATCGGGCGCCTGCTGGAAGATTTCGATGGCCTCGATTCCATTGCCGGCAAGCAGCACGCGATACCCGCTCCGTTCCAAAGTCGCCTTCACGACCGAGCGGACGGCATCTTCATCGTCCACGACCAGGACTGTGCCTGCGGTAGAAGGGTTTTGTACCCTGGCTGTCAGTTCCGGTTTCGCAGACGGGAACGCGTTGACCGCCGGCAGCAAAACGGTAAAGTGCGCGCCATTCCCAGGTTGGCTTTCCACCACCACGGCTCCTTTATGGGCACGCACAATGCCGTGCACGGCCGCCAAGCCAAGCCCGCGGCCGGCGAATTTGGTTGTAAAGAACGGCTCGAATACTTTCGCCTTTACGGCTTCATCCATCCCCGGACCTGTATCACGTACCTCCAGGCACACGTAGGCGCCCTCGGGAATGTCCAGCCGGGACTGTTCGATGGCGGCAGCATCCAAGCCGCGGGTCAGGGTGTGAATCGAAATCCGGCCAGGCCGTTCTCCTATGGCCTCTGAGGCATTGAGCACAAGATTCATGAGGATCTGTTGAATCTGGCCGGCATCGGCTTGCGCTGAAGGAATCCCGTCCGCCAGATCGAAATCGATTTCAATGATTGCGGGGACGGAACTGCGCACGAGGTTCGAGACCTGGCGCACGGTTTCGGAGATGTCGATCGGCCGGACGACGAAACGTCCTTTTCCCGCATAGGCGAGCAATTGCCGGGTCAGGTCGGCTGCCTGGGTGGCTGACACTATCAGCTCTTCGATGAGCGAACGGTTCTGGTCCCACGCCGACATCGAATCCAACGCCAGGCTGGCGTTACCGAGCACGCCGGTCAGCAGGTTGTTGAAATCGTGTGCGATGCCGCCGGCCAAAACCCCGATGCTCTCCATCTTCTGCGCCTGACGCACCTGATCTTCCCTGATGCGCAGCTGCTCGGCGGCACGTTTTTGTTCGGTCATGTCGAGTTGAATGCCCTCCCACACGGTGGAGCCATCGGGGACGCGGGACGGCATGGAACGCAACAGAGCCCAGCGCAACTCTCCCGTGGTGCGGTGCCTCTGACGCAACTCGATTTCGAAGCGCACGAGCTGTTCGCGCGAGCGGTTAACGGCAGCCTGATAGCGTTCGAGGTCTTCGGGCACAATCAACCGGTAGACGGCGGCGGAGTCGCGCATGATCTCGGCCGCCGGGACACCGGTCAGGCGTTCGATGCCGGCGCTGACGAACTCGAAGTGACGTGTGCCGTCGAGATCCTCGCGGTAGCGGTAAATGGCGCCTTCCGGAAGGTTATCGCCCAGAGCGCGCAGGCGAGCCTCGCTTTCGCGCGACAGCTCCTCGGCGCGTTGGATCTCCCGATGGCGTTGCAGTTCGGTGAGGTCCGTGACGATGAGGCAGACACATTCGGCATCATCCAGCAAAAGTGCGCTGGCGGAGAGGTGCGCCGGGACCAGCACAGAGTCCGCTTTCTTTAAGCGGACTTCCGTTGCCGGCGGGGCGGAACCGGCGAGGAGCGCGTAAACGACGGGCGCATCACCGATGGCAATGAAATCGTGGATCGAGGAACCGATCACGTGCTCGAGAGGGATGCCCAGCATGGAGGCGAACTGCTGGTTGGAGAAGAGGATCAGCCCGTCGCGCGTGAGCGTAACGGCACCCTCGGCCATGTTCTGCACCATGACGCGGTAGGCTTCGTCGGCGCCTTTCAGCGTATAGACGCGATCGCCGTCCGGGCCCGATGCGACGACGGCATCGACCTCGCCGCTCCTCAGGGCGCGGAGGGTTTCTTCGGCTTCCTCGAGGCGAGACTGCAGCTCCCGATTGCGTTCGCGGAGATCTTCGAAGCTTTCAGGTGGCATGGTCGGTCTTCACCGGCTTAATCCCAGGAGCACGCGGCACAATATCCAACCCGACCAGTACCCGTGCTTCGTCGGACAGGTCTCCTATGAGCTTGCGGACCGGCAGCGGCAACTTCTTCACGAGGGTCGGTGTAACCACAATCTGATCCGGCCGGGCCTGCTCGGGATGCTGGTAAATGTCGACGACTTCGAGATCGTAGCGCCCGTGCAGTTTGTCGTCGCAGATGGCCCGTATGTTCTGGATGGCGCGAGCCGAACGCGGGGTGGTTCCGGTTACGAACAGCCGCAGAAGGTAGTGTTCCGCCGGGGGCTGCGCGGCGAGGGCCTGCTCGAACGCCTTGGTATCGTCATTCGATTTCGATCGCTTCATACTGCCGCCTTTCACGTCCTTGGCCGGAGATCGAGCCCCACCAACACGCGCTCGGTATTCGACAGATCGCCGATGATCTTCCTGACCGGCTCGGGAAGCTTGCGCACCAGGGTTGGAAGCGCGAGGATCTGGTCTCCCTTGGCGAGCTGCGGATTTTTCAGCAGGTCGATGACTTCGATGCGGTAGTCACCCGCGAGATGTTCTTCGCAGATGCGCTTGAGATTGGCGAACGCCACTAGAGATTTCGGGGTTTGGCCCGCGACGTACAGCTTCAGCTCCCATTGTGGGGCTGGATTCGTGTCATCCGGGCGCTTGGATGCCTTCATTTCGGGACTCCACGCTTCCTGGCGCTGGTGGCGCTGCCTTCCGGCGTACCTGCCGCTGCCGAGCGGCTCTTGGCCATGTCACCCCGGTCCTGCTCCCACTTGCTGAGTTTCAGTTCTTCCTGCGCGATGAGCTGGCGGGATTCCTGTTCCTCCGTCTCCAGTTCCAATTGGAGCGCGGCGATCTGGGCATCCAGCGCCTTGCGCTTGCGCTCCAGCAGGAACTGCTTTCTTTCGATTTCCTGGCGGGCCAACAGGGCCGCGGATTCGTCTTTGGCTTCCTGGGTCACACGGGCGGAGCCGGTGAGGAGGCCGGCTTCACCGAGGTAGACGTTGCGCAACTGGACGCCGTGATCGGTCAGCAGGAATTCGCGAATCTGGTTGGAATGGGCAACTCCGCGGGCCTTGAGGATGTGAAGGCCCCGGTTCCGCTCGCCGCCGCTCTCGATATCGCGCAGCAGCAGCCAGGTATCCACCAGGGACGAGATGTTGACCTGGGTTTGCTCCAGGGCATCCGAACCGCTGGTCAAGGTGGTCATCAGTGCGGTGATTTGCTCTTCCTTCAGGAAATCGACCAAGCGAAGGAGCATGCTTTTGGTCTCCGATGCACGACCGGAGTGCAGCAAGGCGGTAACCGGGTCCACCACGACAATGCTGGGACCGAACTGCCTGATGATCTTGTGGATTTTGACCAGATGCATTTCCAGGCCGAAAGTGGTGGGCCGGGAAGAATGAAACTGGAGCAGGCCCTTGTCGACCCAACGGCCCAGGTCGATTCCGATGGAGCGCATATTACGGACGATCTGGTTCGGGGACTCTTCGAAGGAAAAGAAGGCGGATTTCTCGCCGCGGGCGCAGGCGGCATCCACAAAGTGAGCGGCGAGGCTGGTTTTCCCCGTGCCGGCGGTCCCGGAGACGAGAATGCTGCTGGCACGAAAATAGCCTTTGCCGCCGAACATGTCGTCGAGAGCGGGAACGCCCGTCGAAACCCGCTCGGTGGATGCGGCATGCTTCAGGTCCACCGAGGTTACCGGGAGCACGGAAATGCCGTCGCTCTCGATGAGGAAGGGATACTCGTTGGTGCCATGGGTGGAGCCGCGGTACTTGATGACGCGCAGGCGGCGGGTGAGAACGGTGTCGGTAACCTGGTGGTCGAGCAGGATGACGCAATCGGAGATATACTCTTCGAGGCCGTGGCGGGTGAGCGTGCCTTCGCCGCGTTCGCCGGTGACGATGGCTGTGAGGCCGCGTGCCTTGAGCCAGCGGAAGAGGCGTCGAAGCTCGGAGCGCAATACCGATTCGTTTTCGAGGCCGGCGAACAGGGCCTCCACGCTATCGAGGAGCACGCGAGTGGCGCCAATTGAATCGACAGCGTGACCAAGCCGTACGAAGAGGGCCTCGAGGTCGTACTCGCCGGCCTCCTCGATGAGGCTGCGTTCGAGATAGATGTGATCGATTGCGAGCTTCTTCTGCGCGACGAGTGCGGCTACGTCGAAGCCGAGCGAGGCGACGTTGGCGGTAAGTTCGTCTTCGGTTTCCTCGAAGGAGAAACACACGCCGGGTTCGTCGAAGTCCATCGCTCCGCGGATGAGGAATTCCATGCCGAGCAGCGTTTTGCCACAACCGGCGCTGCCGCAGAGGAGGGTAGGCCGTCCGCGGGGAAGGCCGCCGAGCGTGATCTCATCGAGGCCGTGGATGCCGGTGGGGCATTTGGGAATACTAGCAGGTCCGTTGTCGGATACCGCGGAATTTCGTTTCCGGGAACGCATGCTGTTTAGCCCTATTTGGTCGGCACGACCGCCGTCCGCACCAGACGGCACACGCGAGGCGCCCGGCAAATCTACCATTTTCAAAACGCCTGACCCCTAGTGATTGGGTGTTGACCTACCTGGGGTTTTCGCGCGTAGTTTAGCGCACGTGCGATGACGTGCACAAGAGGGGGGCAGGTCTATTCCTTTGCGCTCGAGTGTTTCCTCAGCACGTCCAGCCCAAACTTCGGTTCCGACCTCGTGCCGCTAATCCACACCGGTATCTCGGCTCCGCCTCCCTTTCTCCTGAAAAAAGGAGAGGCAGCCCTTAACAAGAACGACAGCACGCGATTGTCCACCATTTGGGACAACGCCACTTCGGTCAGCACCTTACCGTGGAAGTCGAACTGTTGGCCGTCCACCGAATAGATTCCGTCCAGGTTCACTTGCGCACCCGGAAAAAAGTAGGCGAGTTTGCTGAACTGGAGGACGCCTTGATTCAGGGAGAAGGTTCCGTTCATACGCGACTTGACGTCCTGGGCACCGGGCTTGGCCTCCTTGGGTTTGCCCTGCGCCCGCAAGCTGATCATGTCGACCTTATCCTGCACTTGTGGATTGGTGAAGTGGATGTTCTGCATGGTGAAACTACCGCGCAGGCTGAGCCTTTCCGCGACCCTTTCCTTGCCGGGCCGTATGTGCAGTTTAGTCCTGGTGCCGATGATGGCAGTCAGGACGGGCGGCTCTGTCTTCACTACGAGGTCGAGAAAATCCTGAATCCGGCCTTGGGGAACATAGACATCCAGTTCGATAATGCGGCCTCGACCCTTGATGTTAATTACAGAGCCGCTGGTAGTGAAAGTGGAGTTTCGCAGAGTTGCGTCGACGGGTTCGAGATACGTATCGCCGGTGATGCCGTCCACGACAGCGTGAAACCGGGTATGCAGGGGCATCGGGCGGTTGGCGGTATCCAGGGAGAAGTTCGGTGTCTCGGTGGTGCCGTCGACGGAAATCCTGTCGAGCTGACCCTGGAAATCGCCGACCGAAGAGAGGATGCCGCCGAGGCCCTTGATGGTATTCAGGTCGGCATGGTCGAAGGTGTAGTGGCCGGTGACGGAAGAGTCGCCGGGAGTATCCGTCTGCCACGGTCCAAAGGTGCCGACCGCGTGGATATCGCCACGCGGGATGGCATTGGTGAGCGTCGCATCGTAGCGCCAGGGCGCATTTGGACCCACGTTGAGCAGCTCGATGTGTTTCAGCTCGAAATCCTTCGGGTCTTTGTCGGGTTTGGCCGTGCCAATGATCAGGTGCGAGTTGTCGCAGGTTATGCGGTCGACCAGGATTTTGATTTTGGCGCCGCGCTTCCCCGGTTTTTCGGGGGCCTGGCGGCGCATTTCACGGGGCGGGATATTGATCAGGAGCCCGGTGACTTGCACCAGGCCAACGTGCATCGGCTCAAGGAGGAGCCCGGATAATCCCGCGTGAAAGGAGAAGTGGTCGAGGGCGATGAGGGGCTGGGTTGCTCCGGCGGCGACCACATCGTCCGGCGGATAGATGCGCAGGCGATCGCCGGTAACTTCCAGGCCGGGCATGACGGAGACGTCCAGGCCATCCAATTCGACGCGGCCGTTGAAGCGGGCCCTCAGGGTTTCGGTGATGCGCCCTTTCAGAATGGGCACGGCGCGATGGATCATCACGTCGAGTACGATCGCGAGAAGCAGAACGACCGCGGCGAGGGAGGCAGCGACCCAGACCCACACCCGCTTCCGGGGTTTCGGTGTGTCTGAGGCAGGGAGAATGTTAGTGGATTCTTCCGGGATTTCGTGTCACCCCTGATTACAAGCTTACCCGAGCGAGCGTTTCGGTGGCGGGTGTTGGGTCACAGAAGAAGTTTCTTGCCGCTGGGCAAACCGGGGACAGACAGCGCATTTCCGGCAAAGTGCGCCGGAAATACATGTCAGTCCCCAGTTTGCGGCGTCCGTGCGCCACGGGGCAAACCTCGGACAGATGGCGCGTTTCCGGCAAAGTGCGCCGGAAATACATGTCAGTCCCAGTTTGCGGCGTCCGTGATTGTAAACTGTAATGTTTGCGACTTTCTTTCCAAGGAATCGTAAATGGGTAAATACGGGCTTTTCGAACGCGTCGCACTGCCGCTTGCGCTCGTGGTGCTGTTGGCGGCCATGGTGCTCGTATACCGCGATGGCGTGTTGTACGGTGAAGCACGCCGGGAAGCTCGCCATACTGAGCAGATCGTCGCGACCACTGCTTCCCTGCTTTCCTCCCTGAAAGATGCCGAGACCGGTCAGCGCGGATACCTGCTGACCGGGAGGGCCGAATACCTCGAGCCTTACAGTAGCGCGTTGAGCGTGATCCGCCACGACCTTGAACAGCTCAATGCGCTGATGCGCCCCGAAAACCGGGCGCGAATGCCGCGACTGGAACAGCTTACTGATCGCAAGCTGGCGGAACTGCGCAAGACGATCGATCTACGAACGACGGCGGGCGGTGAGGCCGCGCTCCATATCGTTCTCCTGGGGGAGGGGAAGGAGATGATGGATCAGATCCGGATATTGTGCTCGGAGATCGATGCGACCTCCCGCTCAGCCATGCTCACGTCCCAGCGGGCGACGGAAGCAAGCGCGCAGAGACTCCGCCGGTTCAGTGTCGGGTCTCTGCTGATCCTATTCTGTATCGTGTCGGCGGCAATAGTTTCTATCGGGCGGGCAACGGCCGGGCGTCAACACCTGATTGCGGAACTCGACGCCAGCCGGCAGGAGGTGGCGCGCGCCCGCGATACGCTCGAACTTACGCTGCGGAGCATTGGCGATGCCGTGATCTCGACCGACGAGAGGGGCGAAATCCGGTTCATGAACCTGATGGCCCGGAGCTTGACGGGATGGACGGACGACAGCGCGATTGGCCAGCCGCTGCCGCGCATATTTCGCATTGTGAATGAAAGAACGCGCGACACGGTGGAAAGCCCGGTTGAAAAGGCGCTCCGGCTTGGGATTGTGGTTGGCCTGGCGAACCACACGCTGCTGATCAACAGGAGCGGTGAGGAAATTCCTATCGACGACAGTGCGGCGCCGATCCGCGATGCCGCGGGCAAGGTGCTCGGCGTCGTGTTGGTGTTTCGGGACGTCAGCGACCGGCGGCGGGCGGAGAGAGAGCTGGAAGCTGGGCGGGCGGAGCTTTCGCGTTCGAACGAAGCGCTGGTGCGCTCCAACACGGATCTGGAGCGGTTCGCGTACGCGGTGAGCCACGATTTGCAGGAGCCGCTGCGGACGATCGCTAGTTTCACGGAACTGCTGGTGCGTGAGCCTGGCGGTCCGAGAGTCCACGAATACAGCGGGTACATCCGGACGGGCGTGAAGCGGATGAACGATCTGATCCGCGATTTGCTGGAATACTCCCGCATTACGCGCGACGAAGGTGCTCCCGTGCAGCTGGTGAACTTTCAGGAGGTGGTTGGAGAGGTTCTGTGGAACCTGCAGGCGCAGATCGCGGAAACCGGCGCGACCATCCGGGCGGAAGCTCTTCCGACGTTGGTGGCGGAGCGGAGCGCGATGGTCCAACTGCTGCAGAACCTTGTGGGTAACGCCATGAAGTATGCCGGGAATCGGACGCCGGAGGTTCGCCTGACAGCGCAGCGGAGACCGAACGAGGAATGGGTATTTGAGGTACGCGACAACGGAATCGGCATCGATATGCGTTACGCGAAGGAGATCTTCGGCGTTTTCAAGCGGCTGCATGGCAGGGATGAGTACGACGGCACGGGCATAGGGCTCGCCATTTGCAAACGGATTGTCGAACTGCATGGGGGGAGGATCTGGGTGGAGTCGGAGCCGGGGCGCGGTTCGACTTTTTGCTTCACGCTGCCGGGGGCGAATCAGCCTTCGGCTGAAAAGCAACGGATTCCTTTGCCTGAAGGGGGCTAACCTTCCGAGGCATCGCGGCGGGTTTCGGCCAGACTGCGGCGCCGCGGCCGGCCTTTGAGGTGGCATTCATTGAAGCAGCCCCTATCAGTTGCGCTTCGGCGCCGGATGTCGCATCGTCGAATTATGACCAAAGCGGTAGTGTTCTGTGTGGCGGCCGGCCTGGCGTCGGCGCAGACCGTCAGCCTCACGGTGAACACGGGCACGGTACTTCATGCGATCGATCCGAAGATTTACGGGCAATCCCTGGAGCCGGTGATTGGCGGCCTTTGGGGCGAGGTGGTGTGGAACCGCAGTTTCGAAGATACGCTGACCCGGGGCGTGTGGAAGGTCAATGGCGGCGTGTTGGAGGCTGCCGGCGGCGGCGACTCGCGGTTTCATTTCGGCGCCGAGACCTGGCGGGATTACGAGATTTCGGTGGACCTGATGCGGGCGGCGGGTGACGGTGTCCTCGAGGTGGCGGCGCGCAGCAATCGCCACGCGAACTACGCGGTGTCGCTGGGGGGACCAGACGGCTTCGAACTGACGCAGACGGTGGACAATCCGCAAACCCGGCGAGCGGAGACCATCGTGCTTGGGAAGGCGGCAGGGAAGCTGGAAAACGGACGCTGGTACAACGTGCGCCTCAGGGTGGAAGGCGCGGGGCTGCAAGTACGGGTGGACGACAAGGTGCTGTTCGATCTCAGCGCTACGGGCGGACCCACCAACGGGCAGGCATTCGTGGGAGTACGCGGCGGCGGCGCAAGTTTTGCGCATCTCAGCGTGAGGCGCGCGGACGGTACTGAGCTGTTGGGAGGCGTACCCACGCCGGCGCGGCACTGGTATGCGAGCGGCGCGGGCGAGATCGCGTTGGACACGGACCTTCCGCTGAACGGCACGCAGAGTCTGCGGATGGTGGCGCGAGACAGCGATTCGGGGGTCGAGCAGCCTGGATACGCGGTGCGTGCGGGGGATGCGTTGAGGGGATCGCTGTGGCTTTCGGGGACGGGCCCGGGCCTGGTGGTGCGCCTGTTGGACGGCGGCAAGGTTTTAGCCGAGCAAACGGTGGATGCGCCCGGCACTGAGTGGAAGGAGTTTCCGCTGGTACTTAGCCCAACTGCCAATTCGGACAACGCCACGCTGCGGATTCTGGCCCGCGCGGGTTCCGACGTGAAGCTGGATCAGGTAAGCCTGATGGCGGACTCGTCGCACTCTAACGGAGGCTTCCGCCCCGACCTGACGCGGGCGGCGGCGGCACTGCATCCGTCCATTATCCGCTGGCCAAGCGGCAGTTCCGCCGACGGATATAAGTGGAAGGACGGCATAGGCCCGCAATCGAAACGCGTGGGCAAGAGCGGCCGGGACGAGTGGGACCCGCTCGCTTTCGGCATCGACGAGTTCCTGGCGTTTGCGCGGAAAGTAGGGGCGGAGCCGGTAGTCGCGATCGGGGTCGGCGACAACGCGGACCACGCGCCGTTCCTGCAGGACGCCGTTGATCTGGTTGCATACTGCAATGGCCCGCGCGACAGCGCGTGGGGCAAAATCCGCGCGCAGAACGGGCACCCCGAACCGTACCGCGTGAAGTATTGGAAAATCGGTTACGGATTGCGACTCATCCCGGCAGGGGACTATGTCAACGTGCTGAAACAGTTCGTCCCTGCCTTGAAGAAGGTAGACCCGGCGATTCGGACTATTGCCGGCGAAGGCGACTTGGACGTGATTCGCGGTGCGGCGGAATTCGTGGATTATTTAAGTATTCCCCGGTACGAAAACTCCGACCACTACGCGGAGGGGCCGGCGGTGGCGGCGAATTTCTGGAAATCGCTGGAAGCGGAGATCGCCCAGTCGAAAAATCCGAAGCTTAAGTTGTTTGTGTCATCGGAATGGAACGAGCGGATCACCGATTGGCGGGCAGGGCTCTATGCCGGAGGCATTCTCAATGCGATGGAGCGCGACGCGGCGGTAGGGATGGCGACTCCGACACCCTGGATGCGGCATGTGACGGCAGATGCTTCGGACGACGCGTTGATCAACTTCGACCAGAGTTCGTGGTTTCCGGCGCCGAGTTACGTGGTGATGAAACTGTATCGCGAGCACTTCGCGCCTGAACTGCTGGAGATCGCCGGGAACGCGGGCGATTTGAATGCTACGGCCACGCGGACGTCAGATGGCGAGAGGATCTATGTAAAACTGGTGAACCCCCGGGATCAGGAAGTCTCGGTAGAGGTGGCCTTGCGCGGCGATTTTCCGCTGCTTGCGGCAGGCATGCAACTGGTGGCTCCGGGCAGTCTTTCGGCGCGGAACACGATGGAGCAACCGGCCGCGGTTCAAGCGATGCCGGGCAAAATCGAGCGGACCGGCATGACGGTGCGCGTCCGCCTGCCGGGCTGGAGTGTGGCGGTGATCACGCTGTCGCGGTAGTGGGCGGCCCCACCTACTCCACCAACAATTTGTCTATTGTCGTGATGTCGACGAGGCCGCAGGCGCCATACAACACGGGGAGAAAGACTTCCGGTTTGTAGGCGCGTCGCAGGGCCGCCACTTTTTTGGTGCCGGCGCGATAGGCAGGGAGATACATGCGGCCGAGCAAAGGGTGGCGTCCCCAGGCGCCCGAAAGCTTGTCGGCGCGTTCGAGGGAAACCAGGAAATCCTGGCGCAAAGTGGCGGCGACCTCGGCTTGGGGCGTGCCAGCGCCCCAGGTGAGATAGGACGATTGATTCTTGGCGTCATCCTGCAGGAGCGCGAGCAGGACGCCGATTTGGAGGTCGGTGTCCGGCAACTCCTCTACTTCGGTGACGCCGTGCGCCATGAGGACTGCGTTGTTGGCGATGCCTTCGAAGAGCGCGGCGGCGCGGGTGTTCATGGTCAGCACGGAGGCTTCGAATCCCACCAGTTTGCGCCAGTAGAGATTCTGCAGGTAGGCGAACGTGGTGACGTGGCCGGGGACTACCTCGTGACTGACCAGTTGCAGGAATTCGGGCAGCGAGATTTCGAGCGAAGCGTTGATCTCGTAACTGGCTTCGTACTCCGGTTCGCCTCCCGGGCGGCGCGCGTGCCCGAGATAGTTCATCGATCCGGAGAACCAGGCTTCAAGGATCGGCAGGAATTGAATGTTGGCGCGCGGGACGCTGTGCAGTTCGGCGGGAAGATACGGCACTACGTTGCGCGCGGTGAGCGCGTCGAAGTGCCCGATCACGGCGGCGCCTAGCAGACGCACGGACGCCATGGAGACTCGCTGCTGCTTGCGCCAGGTATCGACGGCGGCGAGCAGGGCCAGCCGGTCACGGATGCCGCAGCCCAGCAGTTCGGCGACGCGCTCGCGCTTGCGCACGGGGTCAGAAGGCTCGGGCGCCTGGCCGCAGGACGCCATCACGCAGCGCTCGTAAGGTACGGGGGCGCCTTTGCCGAGGATCTCCATGGCGAGGTCCCACATGGCTTCGAAGCAGAGCGCGAGGCCGGCCAGATATTCGCCGCGCAGTCCGCCGAATCCAGCGGCTGCGGTCTTCATGCCGGTGATGGCGCCGGGAATGTCCACTTGTGCGAGGTACGCTTCGATCGCGGCGACGTCCGGGGCTTTGGCGGAGACGCCTCCGGTTTCGCGGACACGTGCGGCCTGGGCCACAGTGTAGGCGCGGGGAAGGGACTGGTCGCTGAACCAGGAATCGGCGATGAAGCGGCCGGTTCCGGAGGCGCACATGACGTCTCCACCCCAAATCGTGTCGATGCCCAGGATGGCGTTACCGACGAGTTCTTCGTATTGCCCGCTCATGCTGCAATCTCCTTCCGCCGCAGGGATCCGAACCACAGGTACACGCATAAGGCTACAAACAGGGCGGCCGAGATCGATTGCGAGACCACCTCATTGCCGTAGAACGGCGTGTGGATCCAATCTTCAGAGTACCCCTTGATCAGGCGGCAGGCGGCGCCGAAGACTCCGCCGAGCGCGCCTCCCGCCATCAGTCCCGAGGCGATGATCACGCCGCGCTCCCGTATGCCGGCACCGCGCTCGCCGCCCTCGCGTTCCGCACGCTTGCCGAGATAGTGCGCGAGAAAGCCGCCGACCAGTGCTGGCGTATTGAGCTCGAGTGGCAGGTACATGCCCAGGGCGAAGATCAGCGCGGGGACGCCGAGCATTTCCATGATTACGGCGATTGCCGCGCCGGCGCCGAAGAGGATATAGGCGACCGGCTGGCGGCTCATGAAACCTTCCACCAGTGCCTTCATGATGGAGGCTTGAGGGGAGGGAAGCACCACGCGCAAGTCGCCGGGAGCGGCCTCGCCGAACTGGAAAGTCTGGGCCAGCATGACGATGGTGAGTCCCGCCGCGATGGAGGCGGCCAGCACGCCGAGGAACTTCACTTTCTCCTGTGCCGCCGGCGTGGAACCCAGCCAGTAGCCGGTCTTGAAGTCGGTGACAGTCTGGCCGGAGACCGAAAGAGCGGTACACACCATGCCGGCCAGCGCCATGACGAAGAACATGCCGGTGGTGCCGGAGACGCCGAAGCGCAGCAGCACGACGGAGGAGATGATGATGGTCAGCATGGTCATGCCGGAGACGGGATTGCGCGCCGTGGTGGCGATCGCGTTGGCGGCCACCGAGGTGAAGAAGAACGAGAAGAGCAGCGCCAGCACGACGCCGGTGATCACGACGGCGGGCGCACTGTTGAGATTGCCGAGGAAGACGCCGATAGCCAGCGCGCCCACGACTACTCCCAGCAGGATGGTGACAATGGGCAGATCGCGGTCCGTGCGCTCGCCGGAGGCGTCCTTACCCACGCGGAATGCCTTGAGCGCCACGCCGAAGGAATCGGCCACGATGCGGAGAGATTTCACGATGCCGAAGATGCCGGCGGTGGCGATGGCCCCGACGCCGACGAAGCGCACGTAGCCGCGGAAGATTTGGGCGGCCGTCATCTGTGCGATCGGGATGGTGCCGGGGTAGACCGGCGTGGTGTTGTGGCTGCCGATCATCCAGATGAGCGGCACCAGAACCAGGTTGGAGAGTACGCCGCCGGCGCAGAGAATCATCGAACTGCGCAGTCCCATTACGTAGCCCAGGCCGAGGATGAAGCTGATGGCGTCGAAGCTCACGGCGATGCGGGCTTTGTCTGTGAGCGTGCGGATGACTGGCACGAACTGGAAGTCGAGATACTCCTTCCAGACGTGGAAGGTGGTGGCGAAGAAATCGTAGACGCCTGAAATGGCGGTGGCCTGCAACAGGAGTTTCGCTTGCGAGCCGCCCTTCTCGCCGGTCACCAGGACCTCTGTGATGGCGGTGGCTTCGGGGTAGGGAAGGATGCCGTGCATGTCGCGCACGAAATAGCGCCGGAGCGGGATCAGGAACAGTACACCGAGGCAGCCTCCCGCCACGCAGATGAAGATGGTCTGCACCGGGTGCGGATCGAGCTTCAAAATGTAGAGCGCGGGCAGGGTGAAGATGGCGCCCGCCACTACGGAGCCCGCGAGCCCGCCGATTCCGGTGATGATCACGTTTTCGAGCACGCTGGAGCGGCGAGGGTAAAGGCGCGCGAGGCCGATCGCCAGGATGGAGATGGGGATCGCGGCTTCCATCACCTGGTCCGACCTTCAGTCCGGAGTAGGCGGAGGCCACGGTGAAGACGACGCATAGAAAGATTCCCCATCCTACTGAGCGGGGCGTCAGTTCGGCCAGTTTCTCCGAGGGGGCCACGGGAGGTTGGTAGACCGTCCCGGGTGGAAGCGGGGTGTAGGCGTTCAGGGGTAGTTGTTTGGGCGCCGGCGTGGCCATTGTGCGGTCTCCTGGGTTGTCGCACGCTCCCTGACGGTCGCGGCTCGGATTGGAGCACCGACCGCCAGAGAGCACTTAGCAGAGAGGGTAGATTAGCCGTTCAGCGTCCAGCCGGAGCGGTATGTGCGTTTGAGATAGTCGTTGGCTTCGGAGGCATTGGTCACTCGTCCGGTGGCCGGGTCGTAAGTGATCTTCTTACCCATACGGTGCGCCACCAGGCCGAGGAGCATCTGCTCCATCATGGTCCCGGAGTAATCGAAGTCGCAGTGTGTCTTACTGCTGGTACCGTGAGTGACGTTGTTGCTCTTGCCTTTGCAGGCGTCGAGCCATTCCGACTGGAAGACGTCGCCGCCTGCGGCCGGACGGCCGGCTTGTTCGGCGGCCAAGATGTTCTGCACGCTGGTATTCGGCATACCAAGCGCAGCGGGAACGCCGCCTTCGAGCATCTGTATGACGGGGAATCCGCTGGGTCCGGGGTCCGCCACCGGGTTGGCGGTGAAGCCGGCAGGCAGCGCGCCGCGGCCGGCCTGGCCACCCCGCCCACCGGGGCCGCGGCCGCCGCCGGGTGCCGCGCCCGCGGGACGGGACATGGCCTGCGTCACCTGTCCGGTGCCGCCGATGAGCGGAAGCGTATCCTCTTTGGATCGCCGCTTATAGTAAGTCATGTCGCCGTCGTCGTTATTCGGAATAATCAGGCGGCTGGTGAAATCGGCGAAGATACTGCCCTTAGTGCCTTCGAAGATAGCGCCGTTGCCCACGCGCGTAAGATCGATGTAACTCTTGGGCGGGGTAGGTTTCAGTCCGCCCTGATACCAGACCACCGTCACCGGCCCGCGCCAACTGTTCGCCGGATGATCGAACGCCACCTTCAATTTCACCGGAGTGATATCGGGATTGAATTTGTCGCTGACGTCCTGATCGACTTCGATTCCCGTCGGCGCCCCGGCATCGATCGAGTTCCAGAGCAGGTCCATGGTGTGCGCGCCCATGTCGCCCATCTGGCCGACGCCGAAATCGCGGTACATGTTCCAGAAGAGGCAATTCAGGCCGCTGGAGCCGCCGAAATACTGCGGGCTGTACGGATGGTAGGGCGAGGGACCGATCCACTGTTCGTAGTGCATGAAGGCGGGCGGCATGCCTTCACCGGCGGGATAGCCGGGGCGGGGAAGTTGTCGCGCGTCCCACCCGTGAATCGTCTTCAGGTCGCCGATGGCGCCATCCAGAATCAACTCGCGAATGCGCTCGAAGTTGGGATAGGCGTGGCGCTGGGTGCCGTGCTGCGTGGCCAGTTTGCTGCGCTTGCTCAGGTAATTGGCGCGCACCGTGCGAACTTCATCCACGCTGATGCCCATGGGTTTTTCGCAGTACACGTGCATGTTACGATTCAGCGCCCAATTGGCGATGAAGGCGTGGTGATGATCGGCGGTGCAGATCATTACGGCTTCGACGTCTTTCTGGTCGAGCACCCTGCGCCAGTCCCAATAGGTCTTCGCTTTGGGAAAGATCGCGACGGCTTCCTTGGTGCGGTTGTCGTTGACGTCGCACAGGGCGACCACGTTCTCATTGCGCAGGACGTTGTAGTGCGCGGTTCCCCGGCCCCAGACACCCATCAGGGCAACGTTCAACTTGTTACTGGGTGCGTTCTGGCCGCGAAGCGTGCCGCTTCGCAAAATCGTCAGTCCGGCTCCGACGGCCGCGGATTTCAGCAAATCGCGTCTTTGCATGATGTGGTCTCCTGTACACGGTGGGCGGGCGTGGCCCGCATATTACGAACGGTAACGGAGACACAAGTATCACGGTTCATCGGAGGAAGCAAGGGTGCGTCTTGGCGGGTGTCTCTTGGCGGGGGCAAACCGGGGACAGACAAGGACAGACAGCGAATTTTCGGCAAAGGGTGCCGGAAATTCATGTCAGTCGCGTTATGAAGAAAGCCTCATCCGGGGGAATGAAAATTGGGGGGCCGTGTGGCCGTGAACCCGGTGACAGACGGGGCTGGCAGCGGGTTCCGCAAAGACGGCGGAACCCATGCCAGTCTCGTCTGTCACCGGGGGCGGCTCGCATTTTCGAGAGAGTCCCCAGTTTGGGCCACGGGATCGAGGTGGGCCAGGCGTTTGCGCAGGTTTTCGTAGGCGCGAAAGAGCAGGGACTTGATCGCCGGGATGGAGCAGTTCATGGCGCGCGCCATCTCGGCATAATCGAGTTCCTGATACTTGTGCATCAAGACGGCCGCGCGATGATTGGGCGGAAGTTCCTGTATGGCTGCGCGCACTTCGGCCAGCCGTACATCACTTAGGAGGAACTCTTCCATGTTGGGCGTGCGGGCCTGGGGCTCGCGCAGCCTCGCCTGGGCGGGCGGATGATCGAGGCGCTGATGGCAGGCCTCATGACGATGGTCGCGCAGCCAGTTGAGGGCCAGGTTGGTAGCGATTCGAAAGAGCCACGATCGAAGTTTGGCGGTGGGTTGATAGTCGCGCGTGCGGTACACACGGAGGAAGACTTCCTGGGAGAGTTCCTCGGCGATGGACGCATCATGTACCAGGCGGTATATGTGACTGATCACGGGGCGGCGATATTCCTCCACGATGCGGCCGAAGCTCGCCCGGTCGCCCGCCTGGAACGCCATCATCCATGCGACGTCCTGCTCCAATGCAAGGCTCGATGCCACTGCACACACGTCACCATCCGCGAACGCATTCATCGAAATACCCACCCTCTAGAAGAGAATTTGTTTCGCTGGAGAAAAAGTTCCCTTTTTCGGGTGGCACATTTTTGCCACCCCCGCTGCTACTAACCTTCACCTTCTGATACGCTGGACGCCGTGATACGGTTGCCGTCGTTTCTCTTTCTTTGCATTTCGCTGGCCTTCGCGCAGCCCGGCCAGAAATGGGTGGCGAGTTGGGCCGCTTCGGTGCACGGACCGTATCCGGTGGGCAACGCGTCGGCGCAACCCGATTTACGCTTCGCGTTTCCCGTGGCGGCCAACGGGGCGCGCGACCAGACATTCCGCCTGATCGTGCAGCCCGATCTCTGGGGCAGGCAGGCGAGGCTGCATTTTTCCAATGTGTTCGGCACCCGGGCGGTGACCTTTGATGGCGTGTTCGCGGGCCTGCACCTGGGTGGCGGCGCGGTGGCGGCCGGGACAAACCAGGCAGTGCGCTTTGGCGGCAAGGCGTCGGTCACGGTGCCGGCGGGCGCGGCGGTATGGAGCGATGCCTTGGGCCTGCCGTTCGCGAGCGACCCAACGGCGGCTGGGCTGGCAGGCCGGAAACTGGCGGTGAGCTTTCACGTGGCGGGCGAGAGCGGCCCCATGACGTGGCATGCCAAGGCGCTGACGACGTCGTATGTGAGCCGTCCCGGCGCGGGCGGAAAGGGTGAACTGGAGGATGAATCGGCCTTCCCGTTCACTACCACCTCCTGGTATTTTCTGGACGCGCTGGACGTGATGGCACCCGCCTCGACGCGCGTCGTCGTGGCTTTCGGCGACTCGATCACCGACGGCACTGCGTCCACCTTGAATGGCGACGACCGCTGGCCGAACGCGCTTTCGCGGCGAGTTCACGCCGTGTACGGGAATCGCGTGTCGGTGGTCAATGCGGGGATTGGCGGCAACCGTGTTTTGGGACCGGCGGAATATTCGGCGGCGCAGCCTTTCTCCGGCGGTCCGTCGGCGGGGCAGCGGTTAGAGCGCGACGTGATCGGTCTGTCGGGAGTGTCGGCGGTGATCTGGCTGGAGGGCATCAACGATCTGGGCGCCAACGCTTCGGCGGAGGCGATCGAGAGCGGGATGAAGGAAATCGTGGGCCGGCTGCGCGCGGGTATTCCGGGCGTGCGCATCATTGGCGCCACAGTGGTCTCCGCGTTGGGCAACACGAGCGCCACTCACGGGTCGGAGCAGGAGGACCGGAAGCGTCAGGCGCTCAATCAGTTCATCCGCACTTCGGGCCAGTTTGACGGTGTGGCCGACTTCGACCAGGCGACCGTGGATCCGCAGACGGGCGGGATGCGTCAAGAGTTCGTACCGGATAGTACCATTGGCGGACCGGGCGACAAATTGCATCCAAATCGCGCCGGATATATGGCAATGGCCGCGGCAATCGACTTGAAACTGTTGTTTCTCACCGCAGTTACAGGGAATCGGCTAGAATAGAATTGAGCGTCATTGCGCTTTGTTGTGATCGTTCCTCCGGCCGACCCAAATCTCGCGCACCAGCTTTCCGAGAAACCCCCGTTGCGCGATGATACGCGTTTCGCGGCGGGCAAGATCGCGGTCTTCCAGTACGCCACTGTCGTCATCTTCCTCTTTTTGATTTCCGGGTTTTGGCGGCTGCAGGTCCAGAATCCCGAATTCTACGGCGAACGGGCGCAACAGAACAGCATCAAATCCGTGCCCATTCCGGGGCCACGTGGGCGCATTCTGGATCGCGACGGGCGCGTGATTGTGGACAATCACTCCTCGTTCAGCCTGCTGTTGGCCCGGGAATCCGCCAAAGACGAACATTTGCGGCCGATTGCACAGGGTCTCGACCTGGATTACAACGACCTGGTGCGGCGGGTGGAGCGGGTTCGCACGCAGCCCAAATATGTTACCGCTACCATCAAGGATGAGCTCTCGCCGGCGGATCTCGCGTTTGTAGCTTCGCATCACGATTTCTTCCCGGAACTCGTGTTGATCGAAACTCCGCGGCGCCTATACCCGCAGAACGGTACCCTGGCACACGTCATCGGGTACACGGGCGAAATCAGCGAGCAGGAACTCGACGCACCGGAGTTTGCCAAATACAACCAGGGCGACGTGGTGGGTAAGTTTGGCATCGAGAAGCAGTATAACGACACGCTGATGGGCGTGGACGGGCAGCGCCAGGTGGTGGTGGATAATCGCGGGCAGGTACGCCAGACACTGGCTACTAAGAAGGCGGTGGAAGGCAAGGATCTGCAACTGACCATTGATCTGGACTTGCAGACCGTGGCGGAATTGGCCATGGATGGCAAAAATGGCGCGGTGGTGGCGCTCGATCCGCGGTCGGGCGAGGTGCTGGCGATGGTTTCCCGCCCCACCTTCGATCCGAATAAATTCGCGGTGCGCATCAAGACGAAGGACTGGCGCGAGATTGCGGATAATCCGGAACATCCGATGCTGAACCGGGCGATTCAGGCGGAGCAGGCGCCGGGATCCACGTTCAAGCCCATCGTCGCGCTGGCGGGCCTGGAGACGGGAACGATCGACGAAAAATGGACTGTGCACTGTTCCGGGGGCGTGGCGCTTTACGGCCGCTACCAACATTGCTGGGTTCCCAAGGGGCACGGCACGCTTTCGCTGCACTCCGGCATCGTGCATTCATGCGACGTCTTCTTTTACACGCTGGGCGCCAAGTTGGGTATCGACAACCTATCGTTCTATGGCGATCTGGTGGGCTTCGGACAGCCTACCGGAATCGACTTGCCACATGAGAAGTCGGGGCTGATGCCTTCGGAGAAATGGAAGCTGCGTAATTACCGCACCAAATGGTATGCGGGCGAGACGCCGTCGGTGGCGATCGGGCAGGGCGCATTGATAGTGACGCCGCTGCAGCTGGCTCGCGCCATTGGCGGTATCGCGGTGGGCGGCAAGTGGTACCAGCCGCACATGGTCAAGAAGGAACTGGATAAGGTGAAAGTGACCGAGTGGACGCTCAATCCGGAGCATGTCAAGGATGTGAAGGACGGCATGTACGGTGTGGTCAACGAAGGCGGCACCGGCCTGCGCGCGGCACTGCCGCACATCGAAGTCTGCGGGAAGACGGGGACGGCGCAGTTGGCTTCGAACGACTTCCTCAAGGGTGGCGGCGCGGGCAAGGACATGAAAGATAACGCGTGGTTCGTCGGTTTTGCACCGCGCGACAATCCGGAGATCGTGGCGGTAGCGTTGTTCGAACACGGCGGTCATGGGCAATTCGCGGCGGCAATTGTCCGCGACGTGATCAAGGCGTACTTCGACAAGAAAGAGCGGATAACCCAGTTGCAGCAGAACAAGGCCAAGACATTGGCTGCCATGGAGTTGGGCTTGACGCCGAGTCTGCCCGGTACGGCCCCACGCCGATGAATACGCGCCGCAGAGGAAGACAGACCACGAATATCGATGATCTGTCCCACCTAACCACATGACGAAATACCTCTCTCCCCGCGATATCGATTGGACCGTTCTCCTGATTGTGCTGCTGATTTGTGCGGTTGGAGTGCTGCAGATCTACAGCGCCACGCGAGACACGGACTACACCTCGGCATGGTGGAAACAGATTGTTTACGTGGCGGGCGGATTATTTTTGATGTGGCTGGCGATGGCTGTCGATTACCACAGCGTGTTGCATTACGTCCCGGCGCTCTACATAAGCAGCGTCTTAGCGTTATTGGTGACGTATTTCGTCGGTGAGAAAACGTACGGGTCGAAGCGTTGGATTCCGATTGGATTCGGTATACATTTGCAGGTATCGGAATTCGTCAAGTTGGTGATAATATTGTTAGTAGCTCGCTATCTCACCGAATTACGAACCGATCAACTGGAAATTCGGGAGATGCTGAAGTTGGCGGGTCTGGTGTTGGTTCCCACCGCGCTGGTGATGAAACAGCCGGATTTAGGGACCTCGCTGACGTACCTGGCGGTTTTGATTGCGTGTGCGTTTTTGGCAGGTTTGCGCTGGAAGTATGTGGCCGTCATCGCAATTGTGACGGTAGTGGTACTTCCTATCAGTTGGCAGTTTTTGAATGAGTACCAGAGAGGGCGGATCGTTAGTTTCATGGACCCCGAGCGCGATCCGCAGGGCAAGGGTTATCAGATGATCCAATCCCAGATTGCGGTAGGCTCGGGAGGGATGTTCGGCAAGGGCGTTACCAAGGGAACTCAAACACAGTTGCGGTTCTTGCCGGTGCCCCACAAGGACTTCATCTTTTCGGCCTTTGCCGAGGAGCATGGGTTCGTCGGTGTGACGATTTTGATGTCGATGTTTTTTGTGCTGGTGATGCGCATCGTCCAGAATGCGCAGACGGCGCCAGATAGAGTAGGGATGTACCTATGTATGGGGGTAGCAGCGCTGTTGCTGTTCCACATTCTCGTGAATGTGGGAATGGTGGCGGGACTGATGCCGGTGACAGGCATTCCGCTGCCCTTCATGAGTTTTGGTGGTTCGAGTATCTGGACGTTTTTTTTGGCATTGGGGCTGGTGAACAACGTCCGCCTCAGAAGATTTGTGAATTAGCAGGGCGCCCCGCAAGGGAACGTTCGAGAAAAAGATTTATTCGGGAGCCTGTAGAGACCCCCCGGGACATGGGCACGTAAGCGCGGAAACGCCGCGCGGAAACGCTCGCCCGGGCAAGAGGAGTGGTTCCCGGCCGGATGGTGTACGAGGAAAACGCATCTCCACCAACGGCCCGCGTGAGTTCGTAGCTGATGTACCGGGATCGCCGAAGAAGCGGCGGTCCTGAAGCAACAGCCGGCGCAGCCACTTCCTCAAGGACCTCTCCATGCCCCGGGGAGGCAGTAGATGTCGAAAGAGTTAGTGATTTCAGCCAATCGCCATGAGACCCGCGTGGCGGTGCTGGAGGACGATCAAGTCGTTGAGGTGTTTTATCAACGCGAAAACGAGTATTCCTTAGCGGGTTCCATCCACAAAGGCAGGGTAACGCGTGTGCTGCCAGGCATGCAGTCGGCGTTCGTCGATATCGGCCTGGGCCGCGACGCGTTTCTCTACGTTTCAGATTTCTTCGAGGACAACGAAGAGTACGACAAGATTGTCACGTCGGTGGAAGAGAAGATACTGAAGCTCGACCGCGCTCCGGTTGCGCCGGTGCAGGCGTCGCCCGTTGAGACAGCGTCGGAGCCAGTGGCCGCTGCCGCGGCAGATGGCGTAGCGGTGCCCGTGGATGTAGTTCCCCCGGTGCCTCTCTCGCCTCCGGCGAGTGCCATGCAGTCTGCTCCCGGTTTCCAGGGAAACCGTCGGGGAGACCGGGGCGGCGATCGTAGTGGAGACCGGGGCGGCGATCGTGGTGGAGACCGCGGCGGGGATCGCGGAGGAGACAGAGGTGGCGATCAGGGCGGAGACCGGCGCGGCCGGCGCTCGCGCCGCGGACGCGGTCAACGTAGTGGCGGAGGTGGCGGTGGACGCGGCTTGCCGGAGGCCAAATACTATTCGCCGCGGCCGGACTCCGAATCGCGTCACCAGTCGTCGCCAGCCGCCGGAATTCCCGAGGCGGCTCCAGTCGAAGAACCGGTGTCGCAACCACGCGTGGTCTTCGACCCGGAGCAGGACGATTTCTTCGTGCTACCCGGCGAGTCGCTGGCCAAGTATACGGGCGGCCACGCCGACAACGAGCCGGAGCAGTCCGCAGTCGAAGCAGCCCTCGGTGGCGAATCCGCCGGCGACGAGGTTTCGTCCGATGTAGCTTTTGAAACAGACCACAGCCTCGAAGGCGCGACGCAGAGAATGCTGGCTGCCGCTGAGGCAGCGGAAGCCGCACAGGCGCAGGAGCCGGTGGCGGACGAGGGTATCGTCGTCGGGCTGGAAGTGGTGGCCGTGCCCGAGCCGGTCGTAGTTCCAGTGGTGGTCGGACGCGCGGAAGTCGCTGCTGAGCTGGTCGCGGAGCAGCTCGCCGCGGAGGAGCTCGCTAAGGCGGCGATTGTCGCCGAAGAGACTCCTGCTGCATCGCAGGAAGCGGAGGCGACGCCGTTCCAGGTGGTCTCGCTGGAAACGGGATTCATTGCCGTTGAAACCGAAAGCCCCGAAGCGGGCGAGTCCGAAGCTGCCGAGACCCCGGACGGCGAAGGCGTGGCGGACCTGGCGGGCGAGTGCGAAGAGGAAGACGCCGGTGAAGCCGCGGCGGATGCCGAATCGACCGAGGAAATGAGCGCGGAACAGGTGGTGGACGAAGGGCCGGAGCCGGCTCGCATTCCCACCAGCCTGACCGCCACCCTGCGCGAACAGGGAGGACGCTATCCGCATCGGGTCTCCCGCCGAACCCGCCGTAAGGGACGGGGCGATCGGGGTCCGATGCTTGAAGGACAGCGTGGACCGCAGGGCGAACCACGTCCGCTGGAGCAAGGCGCGGAGCAACGCACTGTACAACGTCCCGACGGCCGTCCCGAAGGACGTCCCGAAGGTCGCGCGGAAGGCAGGCCCGACGCGCGGACAGAAGCGCGGCCCGACGCTCGCAACGATAATCGCAACGACAAGACCCCGCTGCCTTCGATCAGCGACCTGCTGAGGGAAGGGCAGGAAATCATTGTTCAGATCGCCAAGGAGCCGCTGGGGCAGAAAGGTGCGCGCATCACCTCGCACATCGCTCTGCCGGGCCGCTTCCTGGTATACATGCCCACCGTGGACCACATCGGCGTCTCGCGCAAAATTCCGAGCGATGAAGAGCGTCTCCGCCTGAAACGGATTTTGCAGGCCAACCGCACCGGCATTTCGGGCGGCTACATCGTGCGCACCGCGGGCGAGGGCCGTACCGAAGAAGAGCTGCGCGCCGACATGATGTTCCTGTACAACCTGTGGCTGGACATGCGGCAGAAGGCCGAACGGCGGCCGGCGCCGGTGCTGATCCACCACGATCTGAACGTGGTGGAGCGCATCCTGCGCGACCAGTTGACCGCTGCCTACAAGAGCGTCTGGGTGGACAACGAAGAAGCCTACGAGAGCGTGCTGCGCTTCGTGCAGCGTTTCCAGCCGGCACTGGTCAATCGGGTGAAGATGTATACCCGTTCCACGCCCATCTTTGACGAGTTCGGTATCACGGCGGAGCTCGAAAAGGCACTGCGCCCCAAGGTGTGGCTGAAATCCGGCGGGCACATCGTCATCAACCAGACGGAAGCACTGGTGGCCATCGATATCAATACGGGCAAGTACGTGGGCAAGTCGAACCGCCTGGAAGACACTATCGTCAAGACCAACACCGACGCCATCAAAGAGATTGTGCGGCAGATCCGTCTGCGTGATTTGGGCGGGATCATCGTGGTGGACTTCATCGACATGGACGAGCGCAAGAATCGCCAGAAGGTGATGCAGGCACTAGAGGAAGCGATGCGGGCCGACCGCGCGCCGTACAAAATTCTGCAGTTCAACGATTTCGGGCTGGTGGCAATTACGCGCAAGCGGGTGAAGCAAAGCCTGGAACGCACGCTGTGCACGCCGTGCTCCTATTGCGAAGGCGCGGGGTACGTGAAGAGCCCGCAGACGGTAGTGTCGGAGATCCTGGTGGAAGCGCAGAAGATCGCGCGCGCGGTAGATACCAAGGACGTCATGCTGCGCGTGTCGCCGGAGGTCGCGAAGCTGCTCAAGAGCAATCAGAATACCTATCTGCAGGAGATCGAGGAGATCCTCTCCAAACCGGTCATCGTCAAGAGCGATCCGCTGTTGCACCAGGAGAAGTTCGACCTGGCGTAATAGGGGCGGTGGGACAGACCATCGCCTTTGGTGGTCTGTCATGCTTATTAAGAGCGCACGGCAGCATTAAGAACGCACGGCAGTTGACAGACGACAAAAGGCGATCGTCTGTCCCACTGGCTTCTTTGCTATTGCTCGCGCAGCGCAGGGAACAGAGCGCGGTCCAGGATACGCCGCGTGAACTCTTCCATGGTCAGATACTTGTCCTGCTCGCGATCGCGGTAGAAGAGTTTATCGCTCGGAAGCAGGCCAAACTCCACCGCCATCGTGTAGTCTCCTCGCTCCACGCGGAATCCCGGCATTTCGGGCACGCAGACCACCTCCACCTTGGAAAGGACCTGCCACTTGCCGTCGCGCTCTTCGCGCACCGTCACCTTGATCCGGTTGGGCAGCATCACGATATCCGCCGAATCGGCGCCGAAGTTCTCGGTATAGGTCTGAATACACTCCGTCAGATGGTCGTGTATTTCCTGGAGGGCGCCCGGCATCCGTTCCAGGTGCTTCGCCTGCAACTCGCGCCGTTCCCTCTCTTCCTGAACCCTCATCTGGAGCCACTGGAAAGCCATGTGTAGCTCCATGGTAGCGTGAAGCGGGCACCTGGTGCGCGCCGCCCGGCAACTTAATCCGCAGCAGCGATGCCGAGGCTCTGCAGGAAGCGCGCATCTTCCGCCGCGAACTGCGTTTTGGCTTCGGCGTCCGGCGGGGGGCACGCCTGAGCGCACTCGTCTAGCGACTGGGAGATGAAGAGCACGCGGCTGCAGGCGGAGCACCAGAAGTGCACCACCATTCGACGGTCGCTGGTGAAACCAATTTCGAGGATCCGGTCCGGCGCCTGTCCGCAATAACAGTCGAGCTGCATCGCTCTATAACCCATGCGCCTTTTATCCCATAGACCTATGCACCGCAGAAAGACCCAATTCGCGCCCTTTGTACTGCCGGCGTACCGGACTTAGGTACTGCATAACTGGTTCATTTGAGTTTAATTTGCGCGTCGCTGAGTCCGTGCTTAGTCATCATCTTTTCGATCTGGTCAATCTCCACCGGAACGAACGCGGATAGGTTTTCATAGCCCGTCTCCGTGATCAGGATCATGTCTTCCAGGCGTATCCCCACGTGTTCTCCGGCAATCTGCATGGCCGGCTCGATCGTGAACACCTGACCCGGTTCCAGCGTGGCGGTGGGACTGCGGACGTCGTGAACCTCCATCCCGACGTTGTGCCCCAGCGAATTGGACCGGCTGTTGCGGTAGCGATCCACGAACTGCGCGGCGGCCTGTTTGATTGCGTCATCGCTGAATTTGTAGGTCTTCATCACCGCGTCCATTTTCACCACGGCGCGCTGGATCACGTCGGACGGGCGCATGTGAACCTGAATCGACGTCATCAACGCCTGATAGAGGCGCAGGTAGATGGTGTAGAACTCGCGCTGCCGCGCGTTGAACTGGCCGCCTGCGGGGAAGACACGCGTCACGTCGCTCGAGTAATACTTGAAGTCCGGCGCGTAATCAAATTGCACCAGGTCGCCCGCGTCCAGCGTGCGGGTGTTCTTGTGGTAGTGCGAGTACCATGTATTCTCCCCAGTGGCGATCAGCGCAAAGTAGGCCGGCCCGTACGCCCCGTACTTTTTGAAGACATATTCCGCGTCGGCTTGCAGCTCATATTCCTTCATGCCCGGACGGGCGTCCCGCATGGCTTCAATGATGCCGAGTCCGGCAATCCGCGTGGCCTCGCGCAGAATCGCGATCTCACGCGGACTTTTAGTGCCGCGCATTTCGTCCAGAATCGGATCGAGGTCTTCGATTTTCGATTGCGGCGACGCGGATTTCAGGTGTTGGATAAAGGCCTCTTCGCGGGATATGCGCCCGTCCCACGGGTCGTTCTTCGTGGCGCGGGCGAGTGCCGCCGGGTCGCTCGCCGAGGCGCACCCCAGCACTTCCGGACGGAAGGGCGTGTAGATGGTGCGGCCCGTTTCGCGGATAGAGTCAAGTGCCGCCTGGAACTCCTCGCGCGGTACCACGCTTTCGATTCCGGTGGCTTTCACCGCCTCGTCCCCGGGATACAGTCCCGGCCCGAACATCATCGACTCGCGACGTTCGTTGCGCGGATTGAGGAATAAGCGTGAGCGCCGCGTTCGACCATCGATCACAAGAATCGCGCGCGGTTCCACCACGCCGGACAGATAGAAGAATTGATTCGCCTGGCGCAGCGGCTGCTCACCGGGACGTTCGGTGGTGCCCTGTATGATGGCCATTGCGTCGCCGAGCTTCGTCATCACCCGCGCGCGCCGGGCCGCGTACTCATCCGGCGGGAAGACATCCGTGAAGACCGGTTGCGCCGCAAGGGGTATCGCCAGTGCAAACGCGAGCCCCAGATAAGCGTTTCGATATAATAGTGATCTACCCATGCCAACATCCACTCTGAACACCGTAGGGCCGTTCGTTAACGAGCCGATCACCGATTATCGCAAGCCGGAGAACCTCCGCGGCATGCGCGAGGCAATTGAAAAGGTCCGCGGGCAACTGGGCCGCGAATACGACCTGGTCATCGGCGGCAAACACGTCCGCACCCAGGACAAGATTGTCTCCGTCAACCCGGCGAATCCGTCCGAGGTCATCGGCGTTCACCAGAAGGCCGGCTTGGAACACGTGGAGCCCGCCATGCACGCGGCGCTGGCTGCCTTCGAGAAGTGGCAGTACGCCTCGGTGGAAGAGCGTACCGGCGTTTTGTTCCGCACCGCCGAAATCCTGCGACGGCGCAAGTTCGAATTCAACGCGTGGCTGGTGCTCGAAGTCGGCAAAAACTACGACGAGGCCGAAGCCGACACGGCAGAGGCAATCGATTTCCTGGAGCTCTACGCGCGGCAGGCGCTGGTGTTGGACAAGGCCGAACCGGTCGTCCAGCTTCCGGGCGAGCGCGGTTCGCTGCGCTACATCGCCCTTGGCGTGGGCGCGGTGATTTCGCCGTGGAATTTCCCGAATGCCATCGCGCTCGGCATGACGGGCGCCAGTCTGGTCTGCGGTAACACCGTGATCCTGAAGCCGTCGAGCGACTCGCCCACGATCGCGGCGAAATTCTTCGAGGCGCTCGAAGAGGCCGGCATGCCCGCGGGCGTGGTCAACTTCTGCCCCGGTTCCGGCGCCACGTTCGGCAACGGACTGGTGGCCCATCCGAAGACACGTTACGTCGCATTCACCGGCTCGCGCGATGTCGGCCTGGACATACACTCCCGCGCCGCGCAGCCCCAGAAGGGGCAAATCTGGATTAAGCGGACGGTGCTCGAAATGGGCGGCAAGGACACCATTGTGGTGGATGCCGATGCCGATCTCGATTCCGCCGTACAAGGCGTCGCTGCCGCTGCTTTTGGCTACCAGGGGCAGAAGTGCTCGGCCTGCTCGCGCGCCATCGTGCATCAGGATATCTACGACGAGTTTCTGGAAAAGCTAAAGGCCGCCGCGGAAAAGATCGCCATCGGCCTGCCCGAAGACAACGTGCGCATGGGCCCCGTGATCAACGAGGGTGCCATGAAATCGATTCTCAACTACATCGAAATCGGTAAAAAGGAAGGACGGCTGATTACAGGTGGCGAGCGCGCCTCGGGCGACGGGTATTTCATCCAACCCACAGTGATCGCCGACATCGATCCGAAGGCCCGCCTCTCGCAGGAAGAGGTCTTCGGACCGGTGCTGGCCGTGGTCAAGGCGAAGGATTTTGACGACGCGCTGGCGATTGCCAACAATACCGAATACGGGCTTACCGGCTCGGTCTACACGACGAATGAAGACAAGATTGAGCGTGCCCGGCGCGAGTTCCACGTCGGCAACTTGTATATCAATCGTAAGTGCACCGGTGCGGTAGTCGGCGCGCACCCGTTCGGCGGGTTCAACATGTCCGGTACGGATTCGAAGGCGGGCGGAACGGATTACTTATATTTGTTCAGCCAGGCAAAATCAATCGGACAGAAGCTGTAGCCGGGCAGGTGGGACAGACCATCGCTTTTCGTCGTCTGTTGGGATGGGCGTCGTTCGTCTCCCTCAAGGGAGCGGCGATAGCCACGTGACGCTCCCTGGGAATAAGGAATTGAAGCGGTTGGCCCAATGGCTGGAGAGCAGGAGGTCGAAGAAGTAGTTATGGAATCGACGGCGCAGTACTGAAAACCGGTGTGGGCAACGCTGGAGCCAAGGTGAGTTTTAGAACCAGCTGGAGAGTCTGTTGAACACTTGCCTGAGGAATTGCTGCCAAACATCGCGGTAGTCGAAGCACTGGCAAGGAACTTGGCGGAGTAATGTGATGGCGATCACACTCCCGGCGCAGGCCGGGTGACACCAGCGTATATTTTTGATATTTTTCGCCCAAAGGAGTCAGTGATGTTGAGATGGCTCGTTAGCTTGTGGCATAAGATTGAAGCCTGGAGGCATCCGCGGCAGATTGTACCGAACTACCAGCCGTCGAATCTCCACGGTCGTCATCGCTAGAATTTCCTGGTAATCTCTCGCTGGAGGTCCATGATGCAGCGACGAGATTTTCTCAAGTCTGTACCGCCGGTGGTTCTGATGCCCCAGCTACGCTCCGCACCCCGGCTCAAGATCACCGACATCCGGATCGTGAATCTGAAGACCGTTCGCGAAACCGGGAAGATGGAAGCGGCGTGGAATCCGGGAACCGTGGGCACCTACCGGATCGGCGGCGGCTCGGTAATTGAGATTCACACCGATCAGGGGCTTTCGGGAATCGGGCCGGGGATCGACAACGCGGCGCTGGAGCCGGCGAAGGTGCGGCTCATCGGTATGGACCCGTTCGGCATCGAACAACTGGCTGGCCCGCTGCGCTACTACGCGAGCCAAAGTCCGCGTACGGTTTCGAGCCTGGAAATTGCGCTGTGGGACCTGGCCGGCAAGGCCACCGGACAGCCGCTCTACAAACTCTGGGGCGCGGCCAAGGATCGAGTGCCGGCGTATGCCAGCATGATCCAGCTTTCCACGCCGGAGGAAAGAGTCCGCATGGCGGTAGAGCTCAAATCGCAAGGTTGGAAGGCGATCAAGCTTCGGGCGCATTATCAGACTTTGAAGGAAGATGTGCGCCTGGTCGAAGCGGTGCGCAAAGCAGTGGGCGACGAGATGGAGATCATGGTGGACGCAAACCAGGCGCAGTCCTCCGGCACGTGGCAGCCGGGCGTGATGTGGGATTTCCAGCGGGCGCTTCAGACGGCTCGGGAATTGGAGAGGTTGAACTGCACGTGGCTGGAAGAGCCGCGGCTGCGTTACGCTTTCGATGAACTGGCCGAGTTGAACCGCCTGGTGGGAATTCCGATCGCGGGGGGCGAGAACAATCGCGGCGTGCACGAGTACCGCTGGATGCTCGAACAGAATGTCTTCGACATCCTGCAGCCCGATATCATGGTGGCCGACGGCGTCACGGGTTTTCGCGAGATCGCGGCAATGGCCAAGGCGCACAACAAGCGAGTGATTCCGCATCACGGCGGCGGCAATCTCGGCACCATCGCCCAACTGCACGCCATCGCATCCTGGCCGCACGCGCCGTGGATCGAGATTCTGCACGATCCGCCGGTGGCGTCGTACACCAATGGGTTCGCGATGATGCAGAACCCTCCGCTGGTAGACAAGGAAGGCTATCTAACTTTGCCGCAAGGTCCGGGGCTGGGCGTCGCGATCAATAAAGATTTGATCGTTTGAGCGTTCTGTGGTGCTCAGGCTCCGTAGTATATTGATGCAATGCGGTGGTGGCTGCTTGTCTGGGCTTTCACGGCGCTTCTTCTGAACGCACAGTCTTCCTCTGTCGCCAGCCGTACCCAGGACCTGAACTTCGTCGCGACACAGTTGCCAAGCCTCGACACGAACTTCTTTTCTAATCTCTCCCGAACGGAATTTCAGCAAGCAGTCAACGCACTCCAGGCCGATCTCAGTACGTTGACCGATGCGCAGTTTTACGTACGCCTGGCCCAATTGGTGGCGATGCAGGGTGACGCACACACTTACCTCTATCTCAGCAACGCACCTGGCTTTCAGACGCTGCCACTCCATCTGAGATGGCTCGACGACGGAGTATTCGTGACCTCCGCCGGCCCGGAATACACAGCCGCGTTGGGAACCCGGCTGATCGCCGCCGGCAGCTTGCCGATTGACGATGTGATGGGGCGGCTCGGGACCGTAATCCCCCACGAAAACGACCAATGGCTGCACTATGCGGCCCAGACTTACCTCCTCCAACAACAGACCCTCCAGGGTCTGAGTATCATCCCGGAAGGGTCTGCTGCCCAGATGACCTTCCAGAAGCTCGACGGCAGCGAGTTCACACTGGCGATAGCGGCTTCCAACGAGTCGAGGATCTCACTCCTGTCCGCCGATACGGGAACCATTCCGGACTATCTTCTCAACACCTCCGCGAACTACTGGTTTACGTACTCCGCGACGAACCGCATGCTTTACTTCAAATACAATGTTTGCGCGAACGATCCATCCAACCCCTTTTCCGCATTCACGGCAACGCTGCTTAACACGGTAGATTCGAATCCGGTCGACACCCTGGTGTTTGACTTTCGCGGCAACACCGGAGGTGACGACAGCATCATTAATCCGCTGTTCAACGGCATCACGCAGCGCATTCCGCGTCTTGCCGCTAATCCCAACTTCGCGGTCTACGCGGCCATCGACAAGGGCACATTCTCGTCCGCCGTGGACGATGCGGAAGTGTTCAAAATGCCGGGTGCAGGCATTCCCGTGCACGTGATCGGCGAACCCACGGGCGGCAAGCCGGCGCATTTCGGGAATGTGGCATTATTCACCCTACCGGGCTCTCAAACCCCCGGCCAGTACTCAACGCAGTTCCTCCCTGCACCTTCCTACATCCCCGCCGGGGACCAGTCCTTCGAACCCGATATCCCAATTGCAATTCGCTCGACAGATTATTTCGCACGGTTCGACCCGGTAATGGCCGCGATTCTGGCGCGGTCGCAGGGGGCGCCCCCGGTTCCAACCGGGTCGGTGACCACAGTCAACGGCGCGAGTTATCGAACGGATCAGGGAATCGCTCCGGGATCGCTCGCTATCGCGTTCGGCGCGTTCTCGAATACCCCCGATGGAGTGCTTGTTTCCGGCACGGCATCGCAAGTACTCGGCGCCAGTACAACCCAGGTGGATTTCATCCTGCCGGAAACGGTTACCCTCGGAACGGCGGCCATTTCCGTAAGGGCAGCCGGCAGTGAGGTCGCTTCCGGAACGTTTACGGTATCGGCCTCCGGATCCGGAATTTTCGTTTTGCAGCCTTCCGATCCTCAGCAACCCGGCGCGATCGAGAACCAGGACTTCAGCGTAAATGACGCGACGCATCCCGCGGCTCCTGGCACGGTGATACAAATCTTTGCGACCGGCTTCGGCGGAGACGCTCTGCCGGCCCAAGTCTTTTTCGCCGACATCCCCGCTCAGGTGCTATACAGTGGATCGGCGGGTCCCGGCCTGTGGCAGATCAATGCGATGGTTCCCAGCGGGCTATCCGGACGCACTCCAGTATTCCTGATATCGAGCGGACTGCCGAGCAATGCCGTCACGATTGCGATTCAATGAGAGTTCCCGGGAGGCTGGAGCCATGGATTATTTCTTCTTCGCGGCGAGGATCAGTTCAATCTGCTGGAAGTGATTGAGGTCGTGCCCCGCGAACATGCGGACGATGGTTTCGACGGACTCCACGCCGCGCTCGCTGTGTATGCCGTGGTGCTTCAACTGTTCGGGAGTGAGGGTCTTGAGCAGTGCGAGATTGGCCTCACGCAGCACGCGGTATTGCTCTAACGATTTCCGCAGATCGCGCTGATCATAGTGCAGTGCGGTCACCCAGGCGTCCTGATCGAAGCCGATGATCTGGCCGCCCGGCGCTCCGAGGATCGCACGGATACGGTAGCCTCCGACAAGCTCGGTATCGGCGAGGTGCGCCACAATCTCCGCGATTGACCATTTCCCCGGCGCCGGGCGTTTCCGCGCTTTGGCCGGGCTGATTCCCGCGAGCAGCTTTGCGAGCCTGGCCGGCGCGGCAGCCTGCATTTTTGCGGCGTCGCGGCCGTTGAGGTAACTGAACATCCTTTGTCGATACTGATCGGCAGTCTCCTGCATAATGTGACTTTCATTTTAGATCAGACACTCGCCAAACGGGAACCGATGCAGCCAAGCACGACAGACCACATAAGGCGATGGTCTGTCCCACCTCAGAAATATCAGGCCGACTGCTTGTCTAGTAGCTCGATCGAATTGAGAATGGTCTGAACCACCAAATCATCTCCGATGATGGAGTTAACCATGAGGTGAAATAATTGCCGGGCGGCCGGCCAATCTACGTCGAAATACTGCTTGATGTAGGCCGCGCGATCACGATCCACCGTCTCAGCAAGCTCGATGGCCTTTTCCTCGGTTTCCCCCGCTGCGCGCAGCCGCTGCACTTTCGCGTCAAGGGGCGCATAGATAAGAACATGATAGGTGTCGGGCCGGTCGCGCAGATAGTAAGTGGAACCGCGTCCGACGATGACTGCATTGCCGGACTTCGCCGCGGCCATCACGACACGCTCGGCGACCTGACGAATACAATCGGCGTCCACCATTTTCAAACGCGGAGCGTTCAGGTTCCCCTCAAAGCTGCCTCGCAGGAAGGCTTTGAACAGACGGTAGTGCAGCGAGTCCCTGCACTCCGCGTGCTCTTCCACGGCGCGGCTCTCGCAGTCCAGTTGGCGTGCAATTTCGTCGGTCAGGTGTTGGTCCCATAACTGCCAGCCCAGCCGCGCCGAAAGTTTCCTGGCGATATCGGCGCCGCCGCTACCATATTCGCGTTCGATTGTGATTACTTTAATCATGACTGTGACCGCTCCCGACCCAGAGGGTACCCCGTCGCGGCTCGGAAATGAGCTACTAACCCACGGCAACCTCTCCGCCCGCCCGCGGATCGTTCTTGCGGACGATGAAAGCGAGCAAGAACATGATGCCCGCGCCGATGGCGAGCACCTTATAAGTATCGATATAGGCAAGGGCTTGCGCCTGTGCCTGCATCGACTGATAAATCAATCCGTACGCTTGCGTCTGCGCATCGGCAGCGCTGGTTCCGGCTTGCATGAGTTGACGGGCAGCAGCAGCCACCTGGTTCTGAAACGCGATGTCGTAGTTGGTAGTGTGGTATGACAACACCGATTGGTGGAATTGTGCCTGCCGTGCGAGCAGCGTAGTTACCATGGAGGTTCCCACGCTGGAGCCAATGTTGCGCATGAAATTGATCAGACCCGATGCGTCGTTGCTCTTATCCGCCGGCAGCCCGGTGTAACTGGCCAGGGTGATCGGTACGAACAGAAACGGCAGGCCGGCAGATTGTGCTACCCGCAGCCACATGGCTGCACGGAAGTTGATACTCAGATCGATCCGTTTGGTGGAATAGAACATGGCGAGGGCGACCGTGAGCCAGCCAAAAGCAAGAATGTATTTGGCCGGGAATTTGGTGGTAAGTTGGCCGACGATCGGCATGCATAGCAGGAGCAGGATTCCGCTGGCCGAGAGAACCAACCCGGCTAACTCCGCCGTGTACCCCAGCAGAGTTTGCAGGAACAGCGGCATCATCACCAGACTGCTGAAGTACACAACGCCCAGCATGAACATCATCAGGTTCGACGCGGCGAAGTTGAAGTTTTTGAAAAGCCTGACGTCGATCACCGGCTCCCGGTGGAACAACTCCCAGACCACGAGGGATATCAGGCAGACCGCTGAAATTATGGAGAGCGTGAGGATGAAGCGGGAACCGAACCAGTCGTCCTCCTGGCCCTTGTCGAGTACCACCTGAAGAGCGCCGATGCCGAGCGCCAGGAGTGAGATGCCGATATAGTCAATGCGAATGCCTGCCCCCCTTAAGCGCCGGAGAAACGGCGGATCCTCCACGAGGCGCATCACCAGGAACAGGGTCATTATCCCAATGGGAAGGTTGATGTAGAAGATCCATCGCCAGGAGTAGTTATCGGTGATCCAGCCACCGAGGGTCGGACCGATGGTGGGGGCTATGACCGCGGTAATTCCGTAGAGCGCGAAGGCCATGCCCCGTTTCTGCGGCGGAAAGGTGTCGGCAAGAATGGCCTGGGCCATGGGCTGGAGTCCGCCGCCGCCCACTCCCTGAAGGGCACGGAATACGATCAGCAGCGACAGACTTGGGGCGGAACCGCATAAGACCGAACTTACCGTGAAGAGAACGATGCAGAGGAGGAAGAATCGCTTGCGGCCGAACAGGCTCGCCAGCCATCCGCTGATGGGAAGAACGATGGCGTTCGATACCAGGTACGACGTGAGTACCCAGGTACTTTGATCGTTGCTGGCGCCGAGGTTGCCTGCGATATGCGGTAATGCGACATTGGCAATGCTGGTGTCCAGCACTTCCATGAAGGCAGCCAGGGCGACAACCACGGCGATCAGCCAGGGATTGAATTTGGGTTCCCAACGTTGTTGTGTGGGCGGAGGGGGTGGTTGCGTCTCGGTTACTTCGGCCATATACGCAATAAGTCGTTATCGTAAGTAGACTTTTGGATCTACCGACATTCCCGGACGCAGATGGCGATCGGCATTCTGTCCGGGTTCAAGATCGATGCGGACCGGGATGCGCTGCACCACTTTCACATAATTGCCGGTGGCATTTTCGGGCGGGAGCAGGCTGAAGCGCGAGCCGCTGGCGCCGCCGATACCCGTAACGCGACCCTCATACTCGCGGCTGTAAGCGTCCACACTAAACCTGACCTTCTGGCCCGGCTGCATATTGCGGAGTTGCGTCTCCTTGAAATTGGCGATCACCCACACGTCGCTCAGTTGAACGATGGCCATAAGCTGCTGTCCCGGCGAGACGTACTGGCCCACTTCCACGGTCTTCTTGCCGACGATTCCATCTGACGGCGCGAAGATGGTGGTGTAGCTCTTGTTGAGCCTGGCTTGGTCAAGCACCGCTTCCTGCTGCGCGAGCTTTGCTTCCGAAGATTTGGCCCGCGATTGGCTGACGGCGACTTGCTGCGGGGCGGTGAGGGCCGATTGGATAGAGGCTTCCGCCTGTGGGATCTTTGCCTGCGCCTGTTGAACGGCCGCGTCCGCAGCAGTCACATTGTGGCGGGCTTCGCTCACCGCTGCGATCCGGGTGTCCACCGTAGCCTTAGCGGCCGCGGCCGTCAGCGCCGCCTGGTCGTATATTTGTTGTGAGATCTCTTCCTTGTCGACCAGGAGTTTGTAGCGCATCACGTCATCCGCGGCCTTCTTATAGTTCGCCTGGGCTTCAGTGACCTGCGACTCAGCTTGGACCAGACGCGACTCGGCGGCCTGGAACTGGCGTTGCGCTGCGAGCAGCCCGGCCTGGGTGTCGGTAAGCGAGGAGTGCGCGGTCCGGAGCGTGCTCGCGGTATTCGTGGAAGTGATGGGAACCTCTGTCCGCGAACCGGCCAGCGCGGCTTTCGCGTCGGCGACATCCGCCTCAGCCTTCGCCACGGCGACGTCAAAGTCTCGAGGGTCGATGATTACCAGCGGGTCGCCGGCTTTCACGATCTGTTGGTCCTCTACCAGCACCTGGTTCACATAGCCGCTGATGCGGGCGCTGATCGCATGGATGTGCCCGTCGATCTGAGCGTCGTCCGTCGATTCATAGCTGCCGAAGTACCGCCACAGGAAATAGCCGATCACGAGAAGCGGCAGCAGGATGATGAGAACGATCATTCCTACCCGGCGGCGTTTTGGCCTCCTGGCGATGTGCTTGGAACCAGCCGGCGTTTTAATTTCCTCGATGGTGGTGTCGGCCATTTCATTTCACCTCGATCAACTGTTTAATGCCCTGCTCAGCCAGGCCCAGTGCTCGCGCTAGCGACGCCTTCGCGAGATTGTGGGCGTACGACGCGGAAATCAGATTGTCGCTGGCGGTAGCGACGGACTCCTGCGCCTGCACCACCTCGATGGTGTCGGCAACGCCCGCGATGAAGCGATCGCGGGCCTGTTGCAGCGTCTGGGCGGCGAGTTCCACGTTGCTTTGCGCGACTGCCACTTGGTCCGCGGCAGACTGGATGTCGAGAAACGCGGTGCGCACCTGATAGTCGATCTGGCCTCGCAGATCGGCGAGCTCATCGGAGCGTTGTTTCCTGGCGGCGCGGGCTTGTTCAATGTCGCTGCGAATGCGGCCGCCATTAAAGATGTTGAAGTTGAGCGCACCTGTTACAAGAAAGACTCCGTGCGAGTTGCCGATGGTTGGGCCCGTGACGCCGTAATATCCGTTCACATCCACGGTGGGGTACCATTCGGCTTGGGCGGCTTTCACGGCTTCGTCCGCCGACGCCAACAGTCTGCCCGCGCTCTTGTAATCCGCGCGCTGCACCAG
Source organism: uncultured Solibacteraceae bacterium (assembly GCA_963805775.1). GTDB lineage: Bacteria > Acidobacteriota > Terriglobia > Bryobacterales > Bryobacteraceae > Solibacter. Next base: position 163,679 of record CAWDWK010000066.1, read on the forward strand.
GGCGGCGCGCAGCGCCTGATCCTGCGTCAAGCCGTTGTACGGAGTAAATGGCGTGACGTCGGCGATGTAGAATGTCTGGCCAGGCGGCAGGCCGATGACACGGCCCAGGGTGAGTTTGTCTTTCGCGAACTGATTCAGTTCCACCAGTAGCCGCTGCTGCTGGGTCTTGAGCTCCACCTGCGCGCGCAGCACATCGATGGCGGGCGACACGCCGGCTTGCTTCCGATCCACGGCTTGCTTGTACAAGGCTTCGGCTGTGTTCACCTGCGCGCGGATGGATTCCACGCGAGAGGTGTCGGCGATGATCAGCAGATACGCATTGGCGACGGCCTGGACGACGAGGTCGCGGGCATCCTGGATGGATAGCTTCGAGGCTTCCTCATTTGCGCGTGCGGAGCTGAGGTTCTTCCGCGCGCTCCAATCGAAGACCGGTGCCGAGACGTTGGCTTGCCCGTTGGTATAGGAGAACGGGCCGACGACGTTCGGAATTCCGCTGAAACCGGGGATGGCCAACGACCCCAACCCGAGGGTTTTCAAATTGAGTTGCTCTACGGTTTCTCCGATCGTGCCTGTTACCTGGGGCAGTAGGGCGGAGAGCGCGCGAATCCGTTCAGCCCGCGCTGTCTGGCTCGCGGTCTCGCGATCGAGCAGGCCCAAATTGGTCCTGAGGCCGCGCTGGATGGCATCGTCAAGTTTCAGGGCGAGTGGAGTTGTGGTTAAGGTGCCGGTTGGAACGCTGCCCTGGAAAGGAATTCTCTGCTGCGCGGCCAGTACGGAGGAGAACAGAAGTACGAGGCAGGTTCCGGCGCACCGCAGTGTAGACCCCACACCGAACAAGATGCGCGGAGGGCCTTTGCCGATGCCCAAAGAAGGTGCTTTCGCTTACGCCCGGGTGGTCCGGGAGGTGTTGGAAGCGACATCCGCGGAAGATGGGCGACTAGCGACCTTCTACCGCTCCCTCACGGTGGCGGCTCGGATTGGTATGCGGTTGACCGATTGACAATCGGCCGCAGCTTGCCAAACTGCCCCACACGGTACGGTCGCGGCCCGGATATCAGAGCTTTAGCGGAAAATTCCTGTGTGGCCGAGCGAGTATCGGCCAGGTTGAGGGTATACGCACAAACCGTGAGGTTCGTGTCCGACGGGAATGCGCGCGAGGAGTTTGCCGTTGCCCGTATCGATCGCGTAAACCTCCGAGTTGTAGCGGCCAGCGAGCCATAGGACTTTGCCATCCGCTGAGACACCGCCCATGTCAGGGCTCGCTTTGCCAGGCAGTTTCCATTTGTCGATTACTTTCCGAGTGTTGAAATCGATCAGGCTCACGCTGCCTTCGCCACGGTTTGAGACATAGAGTACATGCGAATCGCGGCTCACATATAGGCCGTGGGCGCCTTTGCCGGTCGGGATAAAGCCTATCTCGGTAAGGTTCTCGCCATCGATTAAGTGCACGCCACCGGCTTTCATATCCGCCACATAAAAGACAGCGCCATCGGGTGATAGCTTAACGTCCTGCGGCATGCCGTGCGGATTTACCATCAGACGTCCAAGGAAGCGTTGCTCCTGAATGTCCACCTTTATGACGGCCATGCCAAACTCGCAGCTCGCGATCAGGTATCTGCCGTCGGCTGAGAAGTCCATGTGGTCCACACCTTTGCATGGGACCTGCAAGGAGTAGTGGAGACTCATGCCGGCCGCGTCTAGAAAGTTCAGGCGTTGGAGGCGTTCCGCCACGACGATGGCGTATTTTCCGTCGGGCGTGTAGTACATATTGTAAGGGTCGCTGACGGTAATTGCTCCGGCCGGCTTGCCGGTCGCCGGGTCGACGCGGGTCAAACTGTCTCCTTCATCGCTGAGCACCCACAACGTTTTGAGATCGTAGGAAGGCGTGACGTGTTGCGGGTGAGCGCCGACACGAAATTGATCGATCACCGTGTAGGTGGCCGGGTCGATGACCGTCACCGAATTGCTGCGGCTGTTAGGCACATAAATGCGCGCGGGATAATTTCTAACTGCCGGGCTGAGGTTTCCGGGACGGTCCGCTGTGTATATGTCGTCCCTCTTCGCGATACGGGGCATGCCTGGAAGGGCGTTCGGGGCGCCAGGGGGAGCAGCATTAACGACGTCCGTTCTGTGGCCCTCACGTGTTTCCGCATTGGAGGAACGTTTGGCGTGGATGGCAAGAAAGACAACGGCCAGGGCGAGAAGAATGGCCACGGTCAGACCGGAGGCCCGGACGGTGAGAAGACTTCCAGTGACTGCGCGTACGAGGGCGGGTATTCTGCGCAATCCCACAGTTACCTCCGTCGTTATGGAGGATGATCCGGACTGGTAGCAGGCGCAAATTCCGGTTGCCCAGAGCGGTTACAGGTCGGCTGCGAGCATGCGTTGGAAAGATGTGCCGTAGAACACTATAAGTGCGATCTTTTTATGACTATAGGATGATTTTGTGAAACAGTGTACCTTTCAAGCTGATTGTCAGACCGCTTACTCTAGTATTCTAAAAACTCTGCAGGCTGTTCCCATGCCCAAGGAGTTCACCAAGTGCCCCCGCTGCGGTTCACTATACATCCGCGCTTCGTACTCCAAGGCGGTACAGGATTTGTTCTTCAGCTGGTTTTTCAATAAGGTGCCGTTCCGGTGTCGTAATTGCCGTTTTCGCTTTTATCTCCGGGAGCCGGAAAAAAACACAGAGTACTTCAGGTCCACCGAGGCTGTGAGGCAGTGGACCGAGCGGCTCCGCAATCGCCACAAATAGCGTCGCCAAATTAACTAAGCCCGGATGTGCGTGCCTTTCATCGCATCAGGTGTCGGATCGGCCTCACGGGTTTTCCCTCACAATGACCGCGGAAGAGCAAAGACTGAAGGAAGCAGATACCGCCAAGCCGTCCTGGAGACTGTGGGGACCGTACGTCAGCGACCGGCAGTGGGGGACGGTACGCGAGGACTACTCCGCGAACGGAGCCGCCTGGGACTACCTGACTCACGATCAGGCGCGCAGCCGGGCCTACCGTTGGGGTGAGGACGGACTGGCCGGCATCTGCGACCGGGAGCAGGCCCTTTGTTTCGCGCCGGCGTTTTGGAACGGCCGGGATCCAATCCTGAAGGAACGATTGTTCGGCCTGGGCAACGCCGAGGGCAATCACGGCGAGGACGTGAAGGAGCTCTACTACTACCTCGACGCGACGCCAACTCATTCGTATCTGAAGATGCTCTACAAGTATCCGCAGTGCGAATATCCGTATGCCCGGTTGGTGGAGGAGAATGCCAGGCGGGGCGTGCAGGATTGCGAGTACGAGCTGATCGATACCGGGGCGCTCGACGGCGATCGTTACTGGGACGTCTTCGTGGAGTATTGCAAAGCGGCTGCGGACGACATCCTGGCACAGATCTCCATACATAACCGCGGCCCGGAGGGGGCGACACTCCACGTGCTGCCGCACCTCTGGTTCCGTAACACGTGGTCGTGGGCCGCCGGGAGCAAAAAGCCCTCCCTGGTTGCGCAGTCCGATGGATCGATCGCAGCGCAGCATGCATCGCTGGGCGGGTATTACCTGTATGCGGAGCCGCAGCACGAACTATTGTTCTGCGATAACGAGACCAATGTGCAACGACTCTACGGCGTGAAGGCGGCGGGGTATTTCAAGGACGCCTTCCATGAGTATATTGTGCAGGGGAATCGCAGTGCGGTGAATTCCCAGAGGCGCGGCACCAAGGCGGCGGTGCACTACGTCCTCCATGTGCCAGGCGGTGGAATGTCGCAGATTCGCCTGCGGCTCTGCGCACGGCGTCAGAATCAGCCTTTTGCGGATTTTGCCGGTGTGGCCGCCGGCCGTGTGCGCGAAGCCGACGAATATTACGCCGTGCTTCAACAGCATCAGGCCAACCAGGACGCGCGGCTGGTACAGCGGCAGGCCTTCGCCGGAATGATCTGGAGCAAGCAATTCTATAACTTCGACATACGCGCCTGGCTGCACGGGGATCCCGCGCAACCTGCACCGCCCGCTGGGCGCGCCAACGGACGTAACTCGGATTGGAAGCACTTCAACAGCTGCGATGTCCTTTCCATGCCGGACAAGTGGGAGTACCCGTGGTTTGCGGCATGGGACCTGGCATTCCACACGGTGACGTTCGCACTGATCGACGCGGAATTCGCCAAGCGGCAACTTCTGAAACTCGGCGCGCCGTGGTACATGCATCCTAATGGTGCGATGCCGGCATACGAATGGAATTTCAGCGATGCGAATCCGCCGGTTCATGCATGGGCGGCGTGGAGGGTATTCGAGATCGACCGGAAACAGCGTCGCGAGAAAGACCCGCAGGACTTAGGCGATCTGGATTTCCTGAAGCGAATCGTGCAAAAGCAGTTACTCACTTTCACCTGGTGGGTCAACCGGAAGGACGCGGGCGGACGGAACCTCTTCCAAGGCGGATTCCTGGGACTGGATAACATCACCATATTCGACCGCAACGAGCCCCTGCCAACGGGAGGCTACCTCAGTCAGGCGGACGGCACCAGCTGGATGGCAATGTTCGCCCTGAACCTGATGAGAATGTCATTGGAACTGGCAGTCCACGACCATGTGTACGAGGATCTCGCGACTAAGTTCTTCGAGCATTTCCTCTACATTGCGGAAGCCATGACCAAGATGGGAAAGCATGACACCGGACTGTGGAGTGAAGAGGGCGGATTCTTCGACAGTATGCTGAACTTACCCGACGGCCAGGTGGTTCCGCTGACGGTGCGATCGATGGTCGGCCTGGTGCCGCTGTTCGCCGTGGAAACGCTAGACCCGGCCCTGCTGGCGAAGACGCCGGCGTTTGCTCGGCGGTTGGATTGGTTCCTGCACTGCCGGCCGGACTTGGCGGGTCTCGTCTCGCACTGGAATGTGCCGGGAGCCGGGCAGCGAAGGCTCCTCTCCCTGCTTCGCGGCCACCGCATGAAAGCGGTCTTGAAGAGGATGCTGGATCCCGAGGAGTTTCTTGGCGAGTACGGCGTGCGCGCGGTTTCGCGTTGTTACAAGGACCACCCTTACACGTATTGCTTCGAAGGCCGCGCGTTCACGCTCGCGTACGAGCCGTGCGAGTCCCGTTCCCATTCGTTCGGCGGAAACTCGAATTGGCGCGGACCCATCTGGTTTCCAGTGAACTTCCTGATCGTCGAATCGCTTCAAAAGTTCCACCACTATTACGGAGATGACTTCAAGATCGAATGCCCCACCGGTTCGGGTAAGTATCTCACCATCGATCAGGTCGCCGAGGAACTTAGCAACCGTCTCGCCAGGATTTTCCTGAAGAATTCCGCGGGCGAGCGGCAGGTATACGCGCTCTATCCGAAATTGCAGCGAGACAGCAGGTTTCGCGATTACATCAACTTCTACGAGTACTTTGACGGCGATACCGGACGGGGCGTGGGCGCATCTCATCAGACAGGGTGGACCGGTGTAATTGCGAAGTTATTGCAATCGCGCACGGGCTATAAGATCCGGAGTTGATGGCAGGAGGTCAGACAGTGAGTAGAAACGATTCGAAGAAACACGTGGTGATTGTCGGCGGGGGGTTTGCCGGACTCGCTTGCGCGCGCAAGCTGGCTAAGAGTGATGCGGTACGAGTCACGCTCATCGATAAGAACAACTTCCACCAATTCCAGCCTTTGCTGTACCAACTGGCCACGTCGGTGCTGGGTACCGGCGATGTGGCGATGTCGCTTCGCCAGATTCTTCACGGCCATGCCAATGTTGACGTGAAATTGGGAGAAGTGACGGGCACCGACCCCAAGGGGCGAACGGTGACCACCCGGCAAGGCCAGAGTTACCAGGGGGATTTCCTGGTGCTGGCAGCGGGATCGCACGCGAATTTCTTCGACACGACAGGGGCGGCGGAGAACGCTTTTCCGCTTTACGCGGTGAGACAAGCCGAGCGCTTGCGCTCACGAATCCTGGCAGTTTTCGAAGACGCGGATCGTAATCCGAAGTTATTGGAGCGCGGCGCGCTGAATTTTGTAATTGTCGGTGGGGGACCAACGGGCACGGAAATGGCCGGAGCGCTGGCCGACATGATTCGCGGCGCGATGGTGGACGAGTACCCGGACCTTGCGGTAGAGCGCGCGCGGGTCTATCTGGTGGACCACGGTGAGGCGCTGCTCGGGCCGTTTTCCAAGAAGGCCCAAGCCTATGCCGCCCGGACACTGCGAGGGAAGGGAGTCGACATACGTTTGGGTATTTCGGTGAAGGAGGTAGCTCCCGACCATGTGTTGCTTTCCGACGGCACAACGATCGAAACACGCACGGTGGTTTGGGCCGGCGGGCTGAAGGCCTCGCCTTTGGCGGCGAATGCAGGACTGCCACGGGGGCATGGCGGGCGGATCGAAGTGCGGCCGGACCTCACGGTGGAGGGCTTTCCCGACGTTTACGCGCTGGGCGATTTCGCGAACATCGCAGGCCCGGATGGTGGCTCCCTGCCGCAACTGGCTTCGGTTGCGCAGCAATGCGGAGAGTGGACCGCAAAGAATATTCTGGCCGAAGTCGCCGGAGAAGAGCGGACTCCATTTGAATATTTCGATAAGGGAATCATGGCGATGATCGGTCGCGATGCAGCAGTGGCGGAGATCGGCAAGAAGCGCCACGAACTGGACGGGCCGATCGCCTTCGCGGCGTGGCTGGGGGTACATGCCTTGCTGATGTCGGGAGTCAGGCAGAAGGTGGAGGCATTCGTCGATTGGGCGTGGACGTATTTCAGCGGGTCGCAGCCGATTCAGGTTTTGGATCGAAGCGGTGTGGAGCGCATCGACTGGGGTGAAGGCACGGAGGTCGGGGATTCGAGTACTGCGCCGTCTGTAAAGACCGCCCGGTGACTTCCCAGGTTATCCAACACATAGAGGTTAATTCATGCTCTTGAAGAACAAAGTCGCCATTGTCACTGGCGGGAACAGCGGTATAGGGAAGGCCATCGTACTCGAACTCGCGAGGCAAGGGGCCAACGTCGTGGTGGATTACGTTTCCCATCCGGAAGCTGCCGATGAGGTCGAGAGGCAGGTAGCGTTGCTGGGCGACCGGTCCATCGGCGTGGATGCGGATGTCAGTAAGGTGGCCGACCTGGCGCGGCTTATCGGCGCCGCCGTGAAGGCGTTCGGCCGGTTGGATATCATGGTGAACAATGCCGGAATCGAGACGCGCACCTCGGTGCTCGATACGACCGAGGAGCAATATGAGAAGGTGCTCGATATCAATCTGAAGAGCGCCTTCTTCGGAACCCAGATCGCGGCCAAACAGATGATCAAGCAGGGCGGCGGCGGACGTATCATCAACATCACCTCAGTGCACGAGGATTGGCCCATGCCCGGTAATACCGCGTATTGCCTTTCCAAAGGCGGCATGCGCATGCTCACTCGCACGGCGGGCGTGGAACTCGCTCCGCACAATATCCTGGTGGTGGGTGTGGGGCCCGGAGCTGTCGCATCGCCGATCAATCTTGCGACGATGGCGAATCCGGCCGAGATGGCGAAGTTGAACGCCGCGATACCCCTCGGACGCATGGCCCAACCGGCGGAGATCGCAAGTGTGGTTGCGTTGCTCGCCGGTGGCGGCGCGAATTACATCACGGCTACCACGGTGTTCGCCGATGGCGGCCTGATGCAGAACAGCCCGGGGCTGTGATTCCATGCCCTCGGATTACGACGTCATCATTATCGGGAGCGGCGCCGGCGGGGGAACGCTGGCTCGGCAACTGGCTCCCACCGGAAAGCGGATCCTGATACTCGAACGCGGCGACTGGATGAAACGCGAGGCGTTGAACTGGGACGCGAAAGCCGTCTTTGTGGATAATCGCTATATCTCTCCGGATACCTGGTACGACGTCCACGGGCGGGCGTTCCAGCCACAGGTGCATTACTTTGTCGGCGGCGCTACGAAGATGTATGGCGCGGCGTTGTATCGCTTGCGGCGCGAGGATTTTGGAGAGCTCCGCGAATATGACGGTATCTCGCCGGCCTGGCCCATGAGCTACGACGAAATGGAGCCCTTCTACAGCAAGGCCGAGCAGATGTATCAGGTCCACGGAGTGCATGGCGTGGACCCGACCGAGCCCTACGCGAGCGCGCCGTATCCTTATCCGCCCGTGTCGCATGAGCCGCGCATCGAGCAACTTTTCGCCGACCTGAGAACGGCCGGCTATCACCCGTTCCCGGCGCCGTGTGGAGTCATGCTCGATGAACAGGACATGGCCGCGAGTAAGTGCATACGCTGCCAGACCTGCGACGGGTTTCCCTGCCTGGTTCATGCAAAGGCCGATGCGGAAGTGCTCGGCGTACGTCCGGCACTGGAGTTTCCGAACGTGACGCTGCTGCGGAATTCCAAGGTATTGAAGCTTACAACAAGTGCCGACGGTAGATCCGTGAACGAAGTCGTGGTGGAGCGCGATGGCGAGCCGGAGACGTTTCGCGGCGATATTGTCGTGGTGTCGTGCGGGGCCGCAAACTCCGCCAGGCTGTTGCTGATGTCTGGCAATGACAAGCACCCCAGAGGTCTCGCTAACGGCTCGGACCAGGTCGGGCGCAATTACATGTATCACAACAGTATGGCCGTCCTGGCGCTTTCCCGGGAGCCGAACCCGACATTCTTCCAGAAGACCCTGGCGATGAATGATTTTTACTTTGGGACGGACGGGTTCGATTTTCCGATGGGTAACATACAGATGATTGGTAAGTCCGTGGGCGAGATGTACAGAGGCGAGAAGCCGATTGAGACGGCGCTCGCTCCGCTGGGATTCCTGAATGATATCGCCCGGCATGCGGTGGATTTCTGGCTCTCCACCGAGGACCTGCCTGATCCGGATAACCGCGTTACCGTGGACAAACAAGGGAATATCACTTTAAGTTACACGCCTAACAATCAGGTGCCTAAACAGAAACTCTACGATAAGTTGAAATCAATGCTCCAAGATATAGGGATGCATCCGGACCATTTGATTCCACGCAATGCCTATTTCAAGACGGAGATTCCCATCGCCGGCGTGGCCCACCAGGCGGGCACGTGCCGCTTCGGTCGGGATCCCGCAAGTTCCGTGCTCGATGTCAACTGCAAAGCTCATGAACTCGACAACCTATATGTGGTGGACACCAGCTTTTTCGTCAGTATCGGCGCGGTGAATCCATCGCTTACGGCTATGGCGAACGCGATTCGCGTGGGTGAGCATATCGCCGGACGACTGGGATAAGCGCGGTTCATGGCACGGCGCACCGAGGTCGGCCTGGTCTACGCGACGGGCCTGGTCCAAGGGCTGGCGCTGGTTACATTTCCCGCGGCCAGTTCGATCTTCACCAGCCCCGACGGCTACGGTTTCAGCGCTTCCCGGTTCTTTCCCCTCTGCATCAGTCTCAGCGGACAGGAATTCCCACAATTTGCCGCCGCGATGTCGGGAGAACTGGTGGCGTTCTATCAGGCGGGTTACGGGGTGGGCGCCTTCGGAGTGGGGCCGCTGCGGGATCTAACGGGCCGCCCGCTTGGAACCATCTACACGCTCGGTTCGCTGGTCGCCGCGGCGATGCTGGCGGTCGCGCTCGCCGTGGTTGCCAGCCGGGCGAGGGCCCGCGTGTAAAGTCAGGAAATTTTTCTAAAACTCCGGGCTAAGAACCTCCATCAACAATCTCAGGGTCTGCAACGAATAGAAGGGGGATTGTCGATGCATGTTCCGGCTCTGAGTCCCACGAATATCTTCGCGCCCGTCTCTACGCCGGCCAACTCGATCTTTGGATTATCTCTCTTCGTCATGGCAGTCACCGCAGTCATATTCACGGTCGTTTTCTCCTTGCTGGTCTTTTCGGTTGTGAGGTTTAGGAAACGCAGGAACGATGACGGCCGGGAGCCGCCGCAGATCTATGGCAGCAACCAGGTTGAACTTGCGTGGACAGTGATTCCGACGCTGATCGTGTTGACCTTGTTCATGGCGACCGCGCGGGTGATCGCCAGCATACAGAAGCCTGCGCGGCCGGCGTCGGCGGTCGAAGTGATCGCGGTCGGGCACCAGTTTTGGTGGGAGTTTCGCTATCCAAAGCTGAATGTCGTGACAGCTAATGAGCTGCACGTGCCGCTAAGCGACGCGGAGCACCCGACCCCGACCTTCCTCACGCTGACTTCGGCCGATACCGATCACAGCTTCTGGGTCCCGCGCCTGGCGGGCAAGACCGATCTGATTCCCAATCGCGTAAATTCGATGTGGATCGATCCGCACGAGACCGGCCTTTACCTGGGGCAGTGCGCGCAGTATTGCGGAACCCAGCACGCCAAGATGCTGCTGCGCGTGTATGTGCAGTCCCCCGATGAGTTCGCCCGCTGGATTCAGGAACAGAGCCAACCGGCGCGCGCGGACGACGCTGTATACGCGGGGCGAAGGATTTTCGAAACCACGGCCTGCGTCAACTGCCATACCGTCACGGGTACGACGGCACATGGACGTTTCGGTCCGGATCTGACCCACCTGATGAGCCGGGAGACGATTGCGTCCGGGGCAGTAGCGAACACGCCCGCAAACCTCCAGCAGTGGATTCAAAACCCCGACCTCATGAAACCCGGCTCTAAGATGCCGGCTATGGGATTGGGCGATCAGGAAGTAAGTGCGGTAACCGCATACCTGGAGACACTTCGGTGAGCGAACGTCAGTCGTCGGATGTAATGGAGGCGGCACAGCCCGTAGCGCCCGTAGAGCCCGCGGAACTCGCGCCGCCATCGCTGGTGAGCAGACTTCACGGATGGATTACCACGGTCGATCACAAGCGCCTGGGCATCATGTACATTCTTTATGGCCTGGTGTTTCTGGCGGCGGGCGGGGTCGAAGCCACGATCATGCGCATTCAACTGATTGCGCCGCACAACCAGTTTGTCTCGCCTCAGGTCTTCAACCGCATGTTCACCATGCACGGCACCACGATGATCTTCTTTGTGGTGATGCCCATCGTATTCGGCTTCGCGAATTATCTGCTCCCCTTGATGCTGGGGGCGCGCGACATGGCGTTCCCGCGGCTGAATGCGTTCAGTTTCTGGATGACGGCATTTGGAGGCTGCCTGCTCTATTTCAGCCTGGTGGGGGCATACGGACTCTATGGCGCCGGAAACGCTCCTGACGTGGGATGGTTCGCCTATGCGCCCTTGACCTCTCAAACCTTTTCGCCGGGGCACAGCACCGACTTCTGGACTCTGTCGCTGCTGATTTCCGGTGTCGGCAGCATCGGTGTAGCGATCAATATACTAGCTACGATTCTGTGCATGCGGTGTCCGGGGATGAAGCTCGAAAAGATGCCGCTGCTGGCGTGGATGTACCTGGTGATGGCCGGTCTGGTATTGATCGCGATCGGCCCGCTGACGGCTGCGCAACTCATGCTGCTTCTCGATCGCTATCTGGGCGCGCATTTCTTCGACACGCAGGCCGGAGGGTCGGCCGTACTCTGGATGCACTTCTTCTGGATCTTCGGCCATCCGGAAGTCTACATTCTGGTACTCCCCGCCTTTGGGTTCGCTTCCGAAATCATCCCGGTGTTCTCGCGCAAGGCCATCTTCGGCTATCCGATCATGGTGGGCGCCACGGTGGCAATCGGGTTCATCAGCGTGAGCGTATGGGCCCATCACATGTTCACCGTGGGGATGAGTTCCAGCGCGAACACATTCTTCGTGCTATCGACCATGACCATCGCCGTACCGACCGGAATCAAGATCTTCAACTGGCTGGGAACCATGTGGGGAGGAAAGATTCTCTTCAAGACGCCGATGCTGTTCTGCATCGCGTTCGTTTTCCAATTCCTCATCGCCGGTCTCACCGGTATCATGTTGGGATCCGCGCCGTTCAACTGGCAACTCGGAAACTCGTACTTTGTAGTGGCACATTTCCATTACGTCATTGTTGGCGCCATCATGTTCGCACTTTTCGGCGCCTTCTACTATTGGTTTCCGAAGATGTCCGGAAAGATGTACAACGAAACGTTGGGCAAGGTGCACTTCGTGCTGTTCCTCATCGGGTTCCATCTCACGTTCGACCTGATGCATATCCCTGGATTACTAGGGATGCCTAGAAGAATCTATACGTACGAGCCGGGACGTGGCTGGGACACTTGGAATCTCCTGGTGACCGTCGGTGTTGCATTTCAGGCCGCCGGCATTCTAATCTTTGCGGGCAATCTGCTGATGTCCTACTTCAAAGGCAGAGATGCAGGAAGCGATCCATGGGATGCCTGGACACTGGAGTGGTCCACCGTATCGCCGCCCCCGGACTATAACTTCGCGCTGATTCCAGCGGTCAGAAGCCGCCGCCCGCTCTGGGACCGCAAGCACCCGGAGGACCCGGACTGGCGGTACGAGCAGTGAGGATACGGCAATGAGCGCCACGCCAATGAGCATGCCCAGGCAGGATTTTTCTTGGGAACTTCCCTCGCGCGGACGCGTGGGAATGGCTTCGCTCATCGCCGCCGAGTCCGCCATCTTCATTATTTTCGTCATCGCGTATCTCTACTATTCCGGCAAGACTCTTACCGGACCTTTGCCAAGAGATGTTCTCCAGATTCCCGTTTTTTACACGATCTGCCTGCTGTCGAGCAGCCTGACCATTCACTTCGCGATTCGAGCGGTCCGGCGAGGAAGCGTCAGTAGCTTCCGGAACTGGTGGCTTGGGACGGTGGCGCTCGGCGCGGCCTTTCTTTACGGCACCGCGCGCGAATGGTACCGGCTGATTTTCGATGAGGGGTTGACTGTCCGTACAAACCTGTTCGGAACCACTTACTACTCGTTAGTCGGGTTGCATGGCTTCCACGTGATTGTGGGCCTGATCTTACTCTCCACCGTTTTGACGTTTACGTTATTGGGACATGTCGGACAAGGGCACGCCTACCGCCTTGACGTGTTGTCTCTCTACTGGCATTTCGTGGACGCGGTGTGGGTAGTAGTTTTCACCGTGGTTTATATCATCGGGCGGTGACAAATGGACCGGGACATGAGGTTGGAACTACCAGTGAACGGGCAGGACGAAGCACCAAACACCGTTGTCATGCCCGCATCGACCGCGTGGCCGATCGTCCTGGCATTCGGCATCACGATGGTGTTCTCGGGAATGGTCACCACGGCGTCCGTCAGCATTCTGGGTGCGATACTGACGCTTGCCGGGTTCGCCGGCTGGTTTCGCGACGTGCTGCCAGTCGAGAAACATGAAATCGTGCCGGTGGTGGAGGACCCGGTGCACGTCTTCACAAGCAGTCCCGTCGTCGCCCGCGCAAACTGGATCACGCACGATCTGCATCGCGCACGGCTTCCCCTCGAGACTTATCCCATCTCGGCGGGTGTGAAAGGCGGCCTGGCGGGTAGCGCGGTCATGGCGGTTCTGGCAATTGCGTATGGATGGATCGGCTGGCACAGCCCCTGGTACCCCGTGAATCTTCTGGCGGTTGGATTCTTTCCAAGCGAGGCCACACCCGGCCAGATTGCGAAGTTTCAACCGAACCTACTGATTGTCGCGAGCATCGTCCACCTTGTCACGTCGCTTCTCGTAGGACTTTTATATGGCGCCATGCTCCCTATGTTTCCGCGCCGCCCGATTCTGTTGGGCGGCGTAATCGCACCCGTCCTGTGGTCGGGCCTGATCCACAGCTTGGTGGAGTTTCTGGACCCCGCGGTGGGCGAACAGATTAACTGGCCCTGGTTTCTGGTCACCCAGGTAGGGTTCGGCATAGTTGCGGGTATCGTCGTTTCCAGGCAACAGAAAGTCCACACTTGGCAGCACCTTCCCTTTGCCATTCGCGCGGGATTTGAAGCGCCCGGGACGATGGGCGAGAGAAACGGAGAAGACCAGCGCCAATGAATCGCCGGTGCATGGTTCTGATGTTTGCGATTGCCGGCGGCCTGCTCTGCGCTGGCTGCGGCCGCTTGCCAGGGCGGCCCATGGCGGGTTCGCAGGTGATTCCGCCCAACCAGATTCTGGACTTCAACACGCTCTTCGCGCAGAACTGCGCGGCGTGCCACGGTCCGGGAGGCAGGGGCGGAGCGGCGATTCCGCTGAGCGATCCGGTTTTCCTGGCGATCGCCGACGATGCGGTGATTCGGAGCACTGCCGCTACTGGCGTGCCCGGAACGCCGATGCCCGCCTTCGCGCAGAGCGCGGGCGGCATGCTCACGGACAAACAGATCGATGCCATCGTCGGCGGCATACGCGGCTGGGCGAAGCCCGACTTCCTCCATGGGGAAGGTCTCCCGCCCTATGCCGCATCGTCGCCGGGCGATCCGGGCCACGGAGCCGCAGTCTACGCGACTTACTGCTCTTCATGCCACGGCCAAGATGGCCGGGGAAGCACTAAGGCGAGTTCAATTGTCGATGGATCATATCTTACGCTGGTAAGCGACCAGAATCTTCGAACTGTCGTCATTATCGGGCGCCCTGACCTGGGCGCGCCGGACTGGCGGAATGATGTCCCCGGCCGACCCATGTCCGCGCAGGAAATCTCCAGCGTCGTCGCCTGGCTGGCGGCGCAGCGGCCCCGATTCCCGGAGACACCTAACCCGAGCCCGTCCGTGGGCACGGCAACCAGAGTAATCCCATGACCCCACTAACTGAAACGTCAAGACGGGCGCTTCTCGCGAAGATTGGCCTTATATTCAACGGAATCGTCGGTGCGATTCTGGCGGTGCCGATTGTGCGCTATCTTATGTCGCCTATTACTCGCGGAAGTAAGCCGGGTTATGAGTCGTGGTTTACGCTTGGCGGGTTGGAGCAGTTTCCGGTAAGTCAGACCAGGCTCGCGACGTTTCGGAACCCCATTGCTAATCCCTGGGATGGCCAGACCGCGGATATTCCGTGTTGGGTGAGAAACCTAGACGGCCAGAAGTTCCAGGTGTTTGCGATCAATTGCGCCCACCTGGGATGTCCCGTGCACTGGTTCCCGCAGTCTAACCTCTTCATGTGTCCGTGCCACGGCGGCGTATATTATTCGGACGGTACGAACGCCGCCGGTCCTCCTCCGCGCGGGTTGTTCCAGTACAACTACCGCATTGAAAACGGGAAGCTGTTCATCAAGGGCGGCGAAATGCCAACCACCGGGAGCCCAACCGCACAGATGAATGGAGAGAGGCCGCCGTGCGCCTGATTCAAAGAGTGGGCGCATGGTTCGACCACCGCCTCAAGCTGGGCGCGACCATTCGTGAAACCGTCACGCACCCAGTCCCGCGTAATTCCGCAAGCTGGTTTTATGTTTTCGGCAGCGCGGCGCTCACGGTTTTCATGCTTCAGGTGGTCACCGGAATTCTGCTGGCGCTGATTTACGTGCCTTCCGCGGGAGAGGCATGGAACAGCTTGCAGACGCTCAATCACAGCATCTCTCTTGGATGGTTCATCCGGGCGCTGCATGGCTGGGGTTCGAACTTCATGATCGCCATTGTCCTGGTCCACATGACGCAGGTCTTTCTCTTCGGCGCGTATAAGTACCCGCGTGAGTTGACGTGGATACTCGGCGTCTTACTTCTCCTGGTGACACTCGGCATGGGCTTTACGGGACAGGTTATGCGCTTCGACCAGGATGCTTATTGGGGACTAGGCATCGGAGCGTCGATTGTGAGCCGCGTCCCGCTGATCGGGCCGGCGCTGGTAACACTGGTGCTGGGCGGGCCGACGATTGCCGGTGCAACGCTGTCGCGCTTCTTCACGATGCATGTTTTCGTGATCCCCGGGCTCCTGATCGGTTTCGTCACGCTGCATGTGCTTCTGGTGTTGAAACTGGGAATCAACGAGTGGCCGATGCCCGGACGTGTGGTTCGCCGCGACACCTATCTGCGGGATTATGAGGCGTTAGTCCACCGGGACGGCGAACCTTTTGTGCCAGGCGCGGTGTGGAAGGATATGGTGTTTTCCGGTGTCATGCTGCTTGGGATTGTCGCCTGCGCGGCCTTTTTCGGGCCCTTCGGACCAGGCGGCCAGCCGGACCCGACAATTATTCAGACCGCTCCGCGCCCCGATTTCTTCTTCCTGTGGCTCTATGCCGTGCTCTCTTTCCTTCCGCCGGCCGCCGAGACGCCTCTGCTGATGATCGGGCCTGTAATCGCCATCGCGCTGCTGCTCGGGCTTCCATTTTTCGCGGGCGAGGGGGAGAAAAGCTGGAGGCGAAGGCCCGTTGCCGTGCTCACCATCTTACTCACCGCGGTAGCGCTCGGAGCCCTGACGCAATTGGGCATGCATACACCTTGGAGTCCTGTGATGGACGCGTGGAGCGGTGACCCCATCCCCGCGCGATTCCTTGTGAAACGCACCGCACTGGAGCGCCGCGGTGCGCTGGTACTTCAGGAGAAGCAGTGCCGCAACTGCCACTCGCTCGACGGCACGGGAGGGAGACGCGGACCGGCGCTCGACAGTGTTGCGGTACGCCTGACGCCCAGTCAAATGGTGCGCCAAGTGATCCAGGGTGGCGGGAATATGCCGGCGTACGGAAAGAATCTGAACCCGGCGGAAACCACCGCCATCGTGGCCTTTCTCGAAACTCTGCATCCCGCGGGACAGGCGCCGGCCCGCGACGCTGCCGACGTCGTCGCTGATGTGGATGGTGGAATCTCTCCCGTGAAGCGCTGAAGCCATCATGCCATCCGTCGCCGGGGCAGCGCTCGCTTCGTGGTCTATTCCATTCTGGGCGACGCTGGGTGTGCTGCTCGCCGCGATCTTGTATGTCAGGGGATGGTTGGGCCTGGCCTATCTTCGCGCCACCTTGCTACCGGGTTGGCGGCTTGTGTGTTTCCTGGCAGGGTTGGCGTCGTTGTGGCTGGCTATCGCTTCGCCACTGGACGCTTTCGCGAGCTTCCTCCTCACGGCTCACATGATCCAGCACCTACTGATGATGGTTATCGCGGCGCCACTCATAGTACTCGGTTCGCCCCAGAATGTGCTGCTTCGCGGTTTGCCGCGCTGGGCGGCACGCGACGTACTAGGACCGTTCCTTTCCTGGCGCCTTCTCAAGCGGCTCGGACGGTTTTTGACGCATCCCGCTGTCTGCTGGTTCGCTGCCGCGGTAGCGCTGCTCTTATGGCACATCCCGGCAGCCTATGACCTGGCCCTTGTCTCTCCTGGCTGGCACGATCTCGAGCACGCCTGTCTCTTTGGAACGTCGCTGCTATTCTGGTGGCCCGTGGTGCTGCCCTGGCCGGCCACTCCGCGATGGCATCGTTGGACAATCCCTGTCTACCTGTTGTGCGGAGACTTAGTCACCACTACGCTTGCCGCCGTATTCTGCTTTTCCGAGCGGCTGCTCTACCCCGCGTATGCGACTGTACCCAGGCTCTTCGGTATGTCCGAACTTAGCGATCAAGTTACGGCGGGAGCCATCATGTGGGTGTTCAGTTCTTTCGTCTTGTTGGGCGCCGTGGTTATTGTTACAGTGGGTCTGCTCGATCCTTCGACGGCGAAGCGCAAGCATCCCATCAGTACGTTACAGAGGCGCTCCCCGGCACGTCCCGCATTCGATCTTCTTCGCGCGCCGGTTGCCGGCCCGCTGCTCCGCGCCCGGTATGGACGCCGCGCGCTGCAAGCGATTCTGTTGACGCTCGCTCTTCTCGTAATCGCGGACGGCTTCCTGGGACATCCGATGGCGCCGATGAACCTTGCCGGTGTGCTCCCTTGGACTTACGGCCGCGCACTTATCGTAGTGGCTCTGCTGGCGGCCGGGAATTTGTTCTGCATGGCTTGCCCGTTCACTTTACCGCGCGAACTGGGGCGCCGCCTGGGGCTCGCGACACGATACTGGCCGCACGCACTACGTACCAAGTGGCTCGCCGTGGGCCTTCTCATTCTGTTCTTCTGGGCTTATGAGGCGTTTGGCGTCTGGGACAGTCCGAAACTTACCGCTTGGATTCTTGTAGGTTATTTCGCGGCTGCCTTCGCAGTAGACACGTTCTTCCGCGGCGCGAGTTTCTGCAAGTATGTCTGCCCGATCGGTCAGTTCAATTTCGTGAGTTCGCTGGTGTCGCCCTTGGAGGTGGGAGTCCGCAGCCGCGACGCTTGTACCGCCTGCTCGACGCACGATTGCATACGGGGCAACCAGCATCAACGCGGCTGCGAACTCCACCTGTTTCTGCCACGCAAAGCGGGCAACATGGACTGTACGTTTTGCCTGGACTGCGTGAAAGCATGTCCGCACGACAACGTCGGGATTCTCGCGATTGGTCCAGGATACGACCTCGCGAGAGACCCCATTCGATCTTCCGTGGGGCGCTTCTCGAGGCGCCCGGATATCGCGGCGCTGGCCCTGGTGGTGGTGTTTTCGGCATTTACGAGCGCGGCCGCGATGGTGGTTCCGGTGGCCGCATGGCGTGACCGCGCAGCCTTGGTGCTGGCACCGGCGGTCCTGTTGGGAGCCGCGGCGGTCGTTACGAAATCACACCGCGAGCGTTTCTGCCGTTTCTCACTAGCGTTGCTGCCGCTCGGCCTCGCGATGTGGGGAGCGCATTTGCTCTTTCACCTGTCAACCGGCTGGAGCACGGCATGGCCTGTTGCACAGCGTGCCGCGGGCGACCTCGGTGCAGGCTGGCTCGGAGCGCCGCGTTGGACGCCTTCCGCTCCCTTATTCGCGCCACATGTGACGCTCGCAATCCAGGTGCTGCTTCTCGACGCGGGCGTTCTGTTGTCTCTGTATGTGGGCTGGCGCATCGCCCGCTCCTACGCGAAACGCGCTCAGGACGGCCTGCTGTTGCTCGCCCCATGGGCGGTGGTGGCGGCATTGCTGTACGCCGCCGGGGTTTGGATCTTCCTGCAGCCGATGCAAATGCGGGGCATGGTACACGGGTGAAGACCACAACAGCGCTGCTGACGATTACGATGCTCGCTCCCCTAATCGCGCACGCCGACGGTGGGACAGTCCAACTGCGTAGGGCGTCGGGACCGTTTGTGGTGACGGTCTTCACGGCGCCGGAAACGCTCCGCGCCGGTCCGATCGACACCAGCGTTTTGGTTCAGGACCGCGAGACGGGCAGGGTTATTCTTGACGCGACGGTGAATTTCGCTCTGCAACCCGCCGGCGGCACGGGTCCGCGGTTTCAGGCGCGCGCCACACATGTCCAGGCAAGGAACAAGCTACTGCAAGCCGCCACCATTGATATACCTGCGGCGGGATGGTGGACGATCCAGGTCTCCGTGTCTCGCGACGGGGCGCGCGCTGTTGTGGCAACGAAACTCCTGGTGCTGCAATCCGCGCCACGCCTGGGCGGAGTTTGGCCGTTCGTGATGATTCCGCCTGTCGCGATCGCCTTGTTCGCCCTGCATCAGACGCTGCGGCGGGATTATCAAACGCCCTGATAGACGAGGCCCGTGAAAGCCGGCGGAGTAATCAGGAACTGTCCCCATTTCGCATCGAAGGCCGCCGTAGGTTTGGTAGCCACCACCTCCTCCAAAGACCTGCCGTGTCTGTTGAGGGCAGCAACCTTTTCGCGCACAGCCACCAGCATTTCGCCGAACTCGGCTACATCGGACTTGCCGCCGACAGGTCCGTGCCCCGGGATGACAATCGTGTTGTTGCGCAACCGGAGGCGCGGGCGGAAAAGCATATCAACCGTTGTCCTGGCCTCGTTGCTTGATTCCATGGGCATCGTCGTAATGTCCTCGCTGCGGGCAATATTACGTAGAGCGCCGTTTGCCACGCACGATCCCGCAACCCGTACAGGAGGACCGCTCACAGTGTTGGCGATGCATCACCTCAGACTGAGAACGAGTACAATGGATCGCCTATGTCTGACTTCAAGCCTGATGAAAGGGGATCACGATGAAGATTACGATTAGGATCGCTTGTTTTCTTGCACTGCTGCTGGCCGTAGCAATGGCCGCCGACATATCGGGAAAGTGGATGGGTGATATGCCGGGACGCGGAGGCGATACGGCCCCGACGACGTTTACATTCAAGGTCGACGGAGACAAACTCACCGGCAGCGTGGCCGGTGCTCAAGGAGAAATGCCAATCCAGGAAGGGAAGATTGCCGGAAATCAGATCTCATTCTCCACAACCTTTGATGCCGGCGGCAACTCTATCAAGATTCTGTACAAGGGCACACTGAGCGGTGACCAGATGAAGATGACCCGTGAGCGTGAAGGCGCAGGCCAGCCCAGAGAGTTTACGATAAAGCGCTCCGGCACATAGTTCAAGGCGAGTCCCGGGACGACGTAAGGCAATATTCGAACGCCACGGGCGTAATATCCGTATTGTTCGCCTCCACGCTATCTGTGTTCCGCACGCCAGCAGTGTTGCAGCTTGAGATTCTAGCTCTCCGCCACCAACTTGGCGTGCTGCAACGCTCGGTCAGTCGAAACTGAACCGGTTCGACCGGTTCCCGTGGGCTCGGCTTTGTGGCGTCTGGGACGAACTCCGCTTGGCTCTTTGCATCGTCGGACAGGCAACCGTCGTCGTGTGGCGGGGGGCTCGGTTCGGTGGTGGTCAGTCTGAGCCAACGGCGCCTCGGTCGGTGCACAGACCGATAGCGGGGCCACCCTCATCGCCGGTAGCTGGCGATTGCGATCGGCACTGACGAGAAAAGCTCTGGAACCTAAGTTTCTGGACGAGCGGATTTGACGGCGACGCTCCGTGCGGATTCATTCAGGGCGAACTGAACGTACCGCTGCTAGCCGCTAGCACCCGACTAAATCGTCTCAGGGAGCGAGGCGGTGAGGTGGCGGCATCGTGGGCGATCGTGTCAATAAGGACGCGTAGGTTTGACATTGACGATACTCCGCAATATCATGTCCCCACAAACTAGATGATTGCGGCAGTCGTTCATCGTCGTGACCATCGGGGACTTCACTGAGAGGGTAATATCATGTCATCTCGCTCGTGGCTTCCAGGACTGGCGCTTTTGTGTGCTGCGGCCGCATCTGCGCAATTGAACACCGGGACTATTACAGGAACCATCACGGATCCCAGCGGTGCGCTCGTACCGGCAGTTAGGGTAATGGTTCGAAATACAGGAACCAATCTGGTGCGCGAAACCCTCGCGTCGAGTTCCGGCGTCTACACGGTTTCGAACCTGACGGTCGGCACGTATGACGTGACCTTCCAGGCCCCCTCCTTCAAGAAACTCGTGCGATCTGGAATTACGCTGGACGTTACTCAAATCGCCCGAGTGGATGCCGCTATGGAGGTAGGCGCCGTGACGGACTCCGTCGAGGTCACCGGCCAGCTTCCCTACATCAACACCGATAGTCCGGAGGTCGGCGCCAACCTGAACCGCTCGGACCTGCTGGACGTGCCGCTCTCGATCAGCGGCGGCAGGTATCCCGAAGCGTTGGCGTACTCCATCATGCCGGGCGCCTCCGGCGGCACCTGGACGTCACACATCAACGGCTCCGCCAGTTTCTCAAAAGAGGTGTTACTGGACGGCGCGTCCGTGACTACCTACATGGCTGACTTCGCCGAAACGTCGGTTTCCTCTGAATCCCTGCAGGAGATGAAGCTGCAAACCAGCGGGCAGTCGGCGGAATTCGGACGCAGCCAGGGGGGCTTGTTCAATTTCGTTCTGAAGTCAGGGACGAACCAGGTGCACGGCAGCGGTTACTTCGCCATGCGCAATGAAGCCTTGGATGCCAACACGTTCACCAACAATTTCCGCGGAGCGCCGCGCGCAATCGACCGGCTATTCGACTACGCCTTTAGTTTCGGAGGCCCGATATACATTCCCAAGGTATACAACGGTAAGAACCGCTCGTTCTTCTACACCACCTACGAGAGATACAAGCAGCGTGCGATCGGCCCTGGCGCGCCAACCCAGAGCTTCCCAACACCCGACGAGTATGCCGGAAACTTCAGCGCTCTCCTTGGGCCTGCGACCGGACAGACGGACGCTCTGGGTAATCCGGTGTATCGCGGAGCGATCTACGATCCGTCGACCTTTTCCCAGTTACCCAGCGGCCGGTGGATTGGAACGATGTTTCCCGGCAATATTATCCCTACCTCGCGAATCAGTAAGGTCTCTAAAACAATCAGCGCTATGGCGCTGGCGTGCTGCCTTCCCACGGTGAAGGATGCGTCCGGCAACTATCCATTGATCAACAACGCTGTCCAATCGGCCAGCGGTACGCCGCTTTTCGATCAATACAACTTCACGGAAAAAGTCGACCAGACCATCAACGATCGCAACCGGCTCAGTGCTTCGTACAGTTATAACTACCGGCCGCGCTACCTCAACAACAGCGGAGGGAATCTTTGGGACTCGAGTAGTCCCCTCTTGGGCGGGCCGCTCTTCAATCAGAACTTACAGCAGATTCACAGCTCGCTGGCGCGTGCCTCTTGGGACCGCACCATCTCGCCGCGGTTGCTCAACAATTTCACGGTGTTTTACAACCGCATGAACAATCCGAATTTCAACCAGCAGATTGGCCACGATGGCGCCAAAGAATGGGGCATCGCGAACATCGACAGCGCCGGGTATCCATCAGTGAACTGGGGCGCCGGTCCGATCTACCCGTTATCCAACATCGGCAACAACCAGGACGATTTTCAAGCATACAATGGCAACGGACTCACCGACACCGTGAGCTTTTCCCACGGCCGGCATTTCCTTAAAGCCGGAATCGATGTGCGCCGCAACTACACGAACGACCGGCCACATGGCAACCCATCCTTCACGTTCAACGCGCTGGAGACGGCAATCCCGAATGAGGCGGCCTCCGGTGTCAACACGGGGTATTCCTTCGCCAGCTTCCTGCTCGGCACTGTGCACAGTGCCGCTATGTCGCAGCCGGTTGGCCTGGGCGAAATCCACCGTTATTACGGGGCTTTCATCCAGGACGATTTCAAAGTGAACCCCAGGCTCACGCTGAATCTGGGGCTCCGCTACGAGGTACAGTCGCCCTTCCACGAAGACTTCAATCGGATCGCGGCCTGGAGTCCGACCCAACAGGACCCACTTAGCGGACTGAACGGAGGTTATATTTTTGGCAGCAGTTGCAGCGTTTGCACGGGACAAACCTATTTCGGCAAGACCGACTGGAAGGATTTTGGCCCGCGCGTCGGGTTCGCGTGGCAGCCGCTGAACAAATGGACGATACGTGGGGCCTATGGGATCTTCTATTCGCCCGATACCCAGGAGGATTTTGGATTACCGACGCCCACATTCCCATGGGCGGGCACTTACAATCTGGGCGCAAATCCAATTAATCCCTGGCAGGGCATTTTCAACTGGGATAATGGGTTTCCGACTAACGCCTTCGTACCGCCCACGTTCAACCGCTCTTATGCGGATAACATCGGCGGAGCCACGATGATCGATCCGCGCTACAACAAGATACCCTATGTGCAGCAGTGGAACCTCAATATCCAGAGGGAACTGCCCGGGAACATCGTGATGGACGTAGGCTATGTCGCCAATAAGGGCACCCGCCAGAAAGACCAGGCGTTAGCCGCAATCAACCAATTGCCCGTGTCCGTTCTAAGCCAGTTCGGCACTACCCTGAATTCCACGGTGGCGAGTGCGGCGGACGCGGCCAAATACGGTATCCCGTACCCGTATCCCGGATTTAGCGGAACCGTGGCCAGCGCGCTTCGGCAGTATCCGCAAATCCGCGCCAACAACACGATTACCGACTATGCCGCCCCGCTCGGGTTCTCCACCTTCAACTCGCTGCAAGTTACCGTGAACAAGCGGTTCAGCAAGGGCCTGAATGTGTACGCGGACTACGTCTGGTCGAAAGCCATGAGCAATGGCGCCGGAAGCGCGTGCTCCGGGTGTGTCTCTAATGCGGGACCGCTCGATTATTACAACCTGAAGCTCGAGAAGGCGCCGGTGAACTACAATCAGCCGCAAGTCTTCAAGGCCTACGTCAACTACCAACTGCCCGTGGGGCGAGGCCAGCCGCTCCTTACTAAGGCCCCGAGATCGGTGGATGCCGTGGTGGGTGGCTGGGCCATGGCGTGGATCATGAATTACGCCAGCGGAACTCCACTCAGTTTCAGCGCACCTTCGCCGCTTGCGACAGGATGGAATGGCGCCACCAACCGGGACAACATCGCCGCCGGCAATATGCATAACAGCGCGTTCGACAGGACGGTGTTCAACTACGCCAACACCAGCTCGCCCACCGACACATATCTGAACAAAGCTCTGTTCTCGCAGCCTGCGCCCCTGACGCTGGGCAACTCCGCACCGGACTATACCTCGATCCTCGGATTTGGCACGATTAGCGAGAACGTATCCCTCTCAAAGAACATGAAGCTCAACGAGCGTTTCCGGTGGCAGTTGCGCATTGAACTATACGACGTGTTTAACCGCCACCAGTTGAGTGGGATCAACACTACCATCACCAGTCCGCTATTCGGACAAGTAACCAGCGTCACCGGCAACCGGACCGCTCAGATTGGCACGCGGGTGGATTTCTAAGTGTGGGGCAGGGGCTAAGGAGCATCCTCCAGGTCGGGCGGATTGTGAATTCGCCTGCTGCTCTTCAGCGTTGGATCTCGATTCTCCTTCTGGCCGTCTGCACACTGCGTGGCGAGACTGGTAGTGCAGTGTGCGCCACTTGCCACCAGGAGATCGCCGGCGCTTATCGGGCGACGGGAATGGCCCGCAGCAGCGGCGAGGTCAGCGGTATTGAAATCGAAGGCTCGTTCGCGCACAAACCTTCGGGCGTACGATACCGTGTAGTCCGCAAGGATGCAGCCGCATGGTTCAGTTTCGACCTTGCCGGTGTGCACGGAAGCCGGCGCCTGGAATACTTCATCGGCTCTGGAGCCGTAGGGCGGAGTTATCTCTACTCGGTAGATGGATTCCTGTATCAGGCGCCCGTGTCCTGGTACTCGGCAGCGGCAAGATGGGATCTCTCACCCGGCTACCAGAAGTACGATTCCCTCTTTCTGACGCGGGGTATCGAGCCGGTCTGTCTCGACTGCCATGCCAGCCGCGTGCAACCGTTGGTGGGCACCACGAATGGATACGGTGTACCGCCATTCCGCGAGGGCGGTGTTTCCTGCGAGCGCTGCCATGGCGCCGGCGACGCGCATGCCGCAGGACACGGGAAGATGATCAATCCCGCCAAACTTGCGCCGGACCGCCGCGACAGCATCTGTGCACAATGCCATCTCTCCGGGGAAGCGCGCGTTGCGCGCGCGGGAGTCAGCGGAACCTTTCGCCCGGGCGACCGGCTCGCGGATACTTTAGCCGTTTTCGTATGGTCTGGACAATGCGGACATGAACGTGACGAGCCATTTCGAGAGGCTTTCGGAGAGCGCGTGCAAGAAGGCCAGCGGCGACCGGCTCTGGTGCGGTTCCTGCCACGATCCGCATCGCGCGCCGGCAGAAACCGAAAGGGCCGGATTCTATAGGGCCAAGTGCCTCCAATGCCATCAGGCCGCCGATTGCAGCCGTGGCCCGGATTGTGCCGGCTGCCATATGCCGAAAAGGCCGGTGCGGGACGTTCAGCACTCGGCGTACACCGACCACGCCATCCTGAAGTCGCGTGCCTCGACCGCTGCAAGCCGGGAGCGCAAGCTGGTTCCGTTCGGAGGCGTGCAGGCGGGCGACCGCGAATTCGGCCTGGCTTACGCCGCGGTGGCGGGCTTCGAGAAGCGGGCACTGGAGTATCTCGAACGCGCGCCGCAGGATGATGCAGAGGTATTGGTGCACCTGGCTTATCTTTATGAGTCGGGTGGAAACCTATCGAAGGCGGCGCCACTTTACGAGAAGGCGCTTAAGATCGATCCGTCCCAAGTTGCCGCGGCCGTGAACCTCGGCAATGCGTACATCAAGAGCGGCCATGAACAGGAGGCAATTCGGCTGTGGCGGTATGCGCTGGAACGTAGTCCAGGTCTGGAAACCGTACGGCTAAGCCTCGCTGTGGCACTGTTTCGGGGTGGCGATTCCGCGGGAGCGGAAGACTGTCTGCTGAAACTCCTGGCGCTGAATCCCGGAAATGCGCCTGCCCGCGAGTTGTTGAATGAAGCACGATCGAGGCGATGACTCATGCGCGGAACCCTGGTGCTGAAAGCGGCGAGTGCGGCTCTGCTTGTTGCCCTGATCCGCTTTTGCTTCGCCTCGCCTGCCGGCTCGGACGCCTTGGAGCGCGGACAGGAGGCCTTTCGCCGCGGAGACTGGGCCCAGGCAGAGGCGAGTTTTCGCGCCGCCCTGCACGAAAAGCCAAACAGCCCAGCCGCTCTCAAGTGGCTCGGCATGGTCTTCGCTGCGCAGCAGAAGTTCGAGCCCGCTGAGCCGCCGTTCCGGCGCGCGTGTGAGATCGATCCCCGCGAGGAACTGGCCTGTTACTATCTGGGGCGCACGGATTATGCACTGAGCCGGTATGAGGAATCGCGCATCGCATTCGAGACGGCCCTTCGTTACCAGCCGGATTCGAGCCGCATCAAGCGCGGTCTCGGACTCACGCTGGAAGCGCTGGAGCGCGTACCGGAAGCGGAGCGATACTTAAGGGATGCCGCAGCGGGAGCGGACAACGACGCGCTTTCCGACTATGGCCAGTTCCTCTTCCGCCAGGGGCGCCTCTTCGAGAGTAAGGCCGTGCTGGAGCGCTCCGGAGATGGGGCAGCTTTGGAACGCGTGGTTCACGCGCTCGGCGCACTTCCCAGCCAGTCGACCGCCGGTGCTAGTTCTGCCTCAACAAATGCCGCCGCGATCCGGTTTTCCGCCAAGGAACTGCCGATGATCGTCCGCAATGGCGCCACAGGAGAAATGCACCAGGTGGAGACCATGATCGGAGGCGTCGCTGTATTGGATTACGATGGCGATGGTTGGCCGGATATCTACGTCGCCAACGGAGCTGAGGTCCCAAGCCTTAGGAAGTCAGGCCAGACGTTTTTCAATCGCCTCTTTCACAACAATCATGACGGAACCTTTACCGACGTGACCGAAAAGGCGGGCGTAGCGGGCCGGGGTTACTCCATGGGCGTGGCCGTAGCGGATTTCGATAACGACGGCCGGCCGGACCTGTTCGTCACGGGCGTTCGCGAGAACATTCTTTACCATAACCGCGGCGACGGCACTTTCGAAGACGTTACCGGCAAGGCCGGGCTGCGCGGCGACGGAACGTGGTCGGTGGCGGCCGGCTGGTTCGACTACGATAACGATGGTCTGTTGGACCTGTTCGTCGTTCGCTATGTGCAATGGGATCCCGCCAAAGAGCCCTTCTGTGGCGACAGCCGGATTCATTATCGAACTTACTGCCATCCCGAATTCTACGGGCCGCTCTCGAACGCGCTCTACCACAACCGCGGGGATGGTACTTTTGAGGACGTGTCCGCCCTTAGCGGCATCGCTGCGCATCGCGGTAAGGGCATGGCCGTGGCTTTCGCCGACTACGACCACGATGGATTGATGGATGTTCTGGTGGCCAACGACACCGTGCCGAATTTCCTGTTTCACAATCAGGGGCACGGTCGCTTTGAGGAGGTGGCCCTGAAGGCGGGCGTGGCTTACAACGGCGACGGAAGGGCCATTTCCAGTATGGGCGTAGATTTCCGCGATTACGACAACGATGGCTGGGAGGATATCGTTGTGACGGCCCTCTCCAACGAAGGCTTCGCGTTATTCCGCAATCTCGGGCATGGGATCTTCCTGGACATTGCCCAGGCGGCCCTCATCTCTAGCGCCAGCCTGCGGCTTTCCGGGTGGAGCGCCGGCATCTATGATTTCGACAACGACGGACACAAAGATGTGTTCACCGCCAACGGTCATGCCCTGACGAACATGGAGCGTGTTTCAAGCCTGGAATCGCGCCAGCCGCTATCGGTGTTCCGGAACCGCGGCGACGGGAGATTCGAGCACTCCGCCGCCGGTGACAAATCCCTGTACCGCGGCGCGGCATTCGGGGACCTGAACCAGGACGGGAAGCTCGACGCCGTGGTCACGCGCTTGAATGAAAGTCCAGTAGTGCTAACGAATATCACCGAACAACACAATCACTGGCTGCGCGTTCGCCTGCGCGGCCATCGGAGCAATCGCGACGGGATCGGCGCGCGGATCCATCTGGTTACGGAGACAGGTTCGCAGTGGAACCACGTGACTACTTCCGTGGGCTATGCGGCGTCGAGCGAGCCCGAGGCTCATTTCGGGCTGGGGACGAATATGACGGTGAGAACGCTGGAAATCGATTGGCCTTCCGGTGCGCATCAGGTGATAGAGAATCTCGCGGTGGACCGTCGCATCGAAATCGAAGAGCCGCGGTAAGGGCGGTTGACAACAATATGAAACAGACATGCCTGGTCTTCTTCGCAGTCACTGGGCTTTGCTGCCACGCTGCCACTTATTATCTGGATCACACCGGTGGTTCGGATTCCAACGCGGGAACTTCCCGGAATGCGCCCTGGAAGACACTGGAAAAGGTGAATGGCGGCAAATTTCAACCGGGAGATCGCATTCTGTTCAAGGGCGGGTCGGTCTGGCACGGGCAGTTGGCGCCGCCAAGCTCAGGAGCCGAGGGTACCCCCATCGTGATCGATCGCTACGGCCCAGGATCCCGGCCGCGGATCGATGGCGCCGGCCAGGTGGAGGATGCGGTCCGGCTGCACAATGTGCAGTTCATCGAAGTACGAAACCTGGAAGTCACCAATCACGGCGAAACCGCGAAGGCACGGCGGGGAGTTCACGTTTTTCTCGACAACTTCGGTACGGGGAAGCATATCGTCGTTTCTGGACTTTACATTCACGATGTCAACGGTACGAATCAAAGTAAGGACAATGGTGGAATCATCTTTCGCACTAACGGAAACCACACGCCCAGCCGTTTTGACGGCCTGACGATCGAACGTAATATCGTGTGGAAAGTGGACCGCTCGGGTATCGCCGCGCAGAGCTACCACTTCTCCCGCCGCCGGTGGTTCCCCAGCGTGAACGTTGTAATCCGCGATAACTTCGTGGACGATGTGGGCGGGGATGGCATTGTGCCATGGGCCACGGAAAGCGTTCTGGTAGAGCACAACATCGCGCGCAATTGCAACCGGCGCGCTGCCACATACAATGCCGGAATCTGGCCGTGGAGTACCGACAACTCGCTGTTCCAGCTCAATGAGGCTTCACTTACCCGCACCACGCAGGATGGCCAAGGGTTCGATTCGGACTATAACTCTCAAAACACTCTCTTCCAGTACAACTACAGCCATGACAACGAGGGTGGGTTCATGCTGGTTTGCACGCCCGGGCGGCGCAACCCGCTGGACAATATCGGCAACACCGGTACGGTGATCCGCCACAACATCAGCCGCAACGATCTGGCTCGTATCTTTCACATCAGCGGCGGCGACAACACCAATATCGAGGACAATGCGATCTACGTCGGCCCGGGTCTGGACGTCCAATTGTTGGTCCTCTCCGACTGGCAAGGATGGGCCAATGGCGCCCTGTTCCGGAACAATCGCTTCTACGTGCAGGGCATTGCGCGCTACGGACACGGGCTCAAGGCTCCCGACGGCACTTACGCGCTGGCGGCGGGTCCGGGCGAGGCCAAAAGGATTGTCTTTGAAGGAAACCTATATGCCGGCAAGCACGTGGACCGTTTCGAGGATGCGACGGGCGTGGTTAGGGATGAGGTGACCACGCCCAAGGTAGATTGGGACGCGCCGCAATTCGACCCCGCTAAGCCTGATACCTTCGATGCCTTTTTGAAAAAGCATCGCCAATGGATGCTGCGACTGTTTCAACAGCAGTTCGGGCAACCGGTCAAGCTCGGGCGCTGATGCGTTTCAGCTTTAACACCTGCCTGGCCGCTGGCCGATTGGCGCCTTTGGCGCCTTTTTCATCCGGCGCCTGGATCCGTTCGCGGACAAGTTCCAACACACCGTCTTTGATCGTGCCGGTGTAAGTGAACCTGGTCTTGGTTCCGTTGTAATAGTTGGTAGTGGTCACAACAAACCGGATCTGGTCGCCGGAGAATGAGCCTTCCGAGATGGGAAGGTCGAACTCGTCTCCGAACATTTTGCCGGTAAGGGACTCGCCGTTCAGCTTAAAGCGAAAAGCTAAGTCCTCCGCTTCTCCCCGGCGACCCGGTTGTTGCCCTGCCCACACCCCGTCGATGTCCGAGGCCAGAACACACGGCGCCAGGAGCAACAGGCCAAGGACGGATCGCGCGATGCAGCGGCTCATTAGTCGAAATCATACACCTCGGGTACAGGTACGAGCAACACTGCGTCCGCGGCGGTGGTAACGTATAAGCAGTATTTTGATCCAGTTCCGGCAATTTGAGGGTGGAGGGTCCCTTGTATGAATTTCCCGAGGTCCCACGCGGGATTGGTTCTGTTTGCGGCGTCGGCTGTTGCCCAGCCACCCGCTGTTCACTACAACCCTGCGGAAGGCCAGCAATTCCTACAGACGAATTGCGGGAGTTGCCATGCCGGAAAGGCTCCGTTGGGTGGCTTCGACATCACTAAGCTCGCACCGCCGGTGAGTTTTCGCGAGCGTTCCGAGACATGGACCAAAGCTGCCTTGCGCGTATACAACGGTGAGATGCCGCCCGCGGCCGCTCTAGACTTGGAGCAGCGCGAGGCGTTTGCCGGGTGGGTGCAGGAGAATCTGCGGAAGGCTGCCTGTTCGGAAGGCATGGTGCCAGGGCTCCGCGCCGGCTCGCCGCTTGAATCGATATCAGTACACGACCACAGTTCGCGATCTTCTCAACCTTCACGTGGATGTGGGCTCTACGCTGCCCGCCGATGGTGCGGGTGGCGAGGGCTTCGACAACGCTGCCGAGACGCTGTTCCTCTCGCCAATTTACGCGGAGAAGTATCTGGAAGCCTCGAAACTCGCGCTAGGATTTGCGTCGAAAGATCCCAGGGCGCGTGCCAAATTTCTGGTCGCCGCTCCTGGACCGGGAGTCACGCCCGAGGCCGCAGCCCGCACCATCCTGGAAGAATTTCTGCCGAGGGCGTTTCGCCGTCCGGTGGATCCGGCCGATCTGGAGTTCTATCTGGGACTGTTCTCGACTTCGGCGAAGCGGGGCGAGTCGTTCGAGGATTCGATTCTGTACACACTGCGCGCCGTCTTGATATCCCCTCAGTTCCTGTTCCGCATGGAACCGCAAAATACCACGGGACAAACGCGGTTGCTGGACGACTATTCGATGGCATCGAGGCTCTCCTATTTTCTCTGGAACAGCACGCCGGACGGTCTGCTGCTCGCCCTTGCCGAAACCGGCAAATTGAACGATCCGGAAGTTCTGCAGGGCCAGGTGGCCCGCATGTTGCGGAATCAAAAATCCTTTGACTTCGCCCGGAGTTTTGTCGATCAATGGCTGCGCATACGGGACCTGGGGCAGGCTTTCCAGCCGGATCCGAAACTGTTTCCCGAATGGAACGACTCCGAACTGCAAGGCGACATCAAGAATCAACCGGTTCTGTTCTTCCGCGAAATCCTCGCAAACGACCTGTCGATTCTGGATCTTCTCGATTCCAATTGGACCATCGCCACTAAGAAACTGCAAAAGGTGCTATACGGCACCAGTATCAAGCCGTCCCGGCCCGACAACCAGGAGCAGCCGCAACGTATTGAATTGCCCGAGGGCAGCCATCGCGGAGGACTGTTAGGCATGTCCGCCGTACTGGCGGTTTCTTCGCACCCGCACCGCACCAGCCCTGTGCTTCGCGGCAAGTGGCTGCTCGAGGCGATCCTCGGCACTCCGCCTCCTCCGCCGCCGCCCAACGTGCCAAAGCTCGACGACGTGAAATCGGGAGACGCGCCGGCCACACTGCGGGAACGGCTCGCTCAACATCGGGAGGACCCGGCATGCGCCGGTTGTCACAGCCGCATCGACCCGCTCGGGTTCGCGCTGGAGAATTACGATGTGCTGGGGCGTTGGCGTACGGAAGACGCAGGCAAGCCGATCGACGCCAGCGGCAAACTGCCCGACGGGACCGTTTTCGAAGGCCCCGATCAGCTCAAAGCGGTTCTGATGCGTAAGAAGGATTTATTCGTCCGCAATTTTGTAAGTAAGGTCCTCGGGTATGCCCTCGGGCGCGGCCTGACGTTACAGGATTCGTGTACAGTAGATAGCATCGTAGCCGAAGTGGAGCGGAACAACTATCGTGCGCAGGCCTTGATTAATGCGGTAGTGATGAGTGTGCCGTTCCGGTATCAGGAGGCGCGGACGCCCGCCGCGTTGCCAAAACAGATCCTGCGAACCGCAGAGAAACAGGAGAAGCATCCATGATGATCCCCAAGCAGAAGTCGTTGTCCCGCCGGACCGTTCTGCGAGGCGCTGGAGTCGCTCTCGGATTACCCTGGTTGGAAGCGATGGCTCCGTCCGCGCTGTCCGCGGCCGCGCAGGGCAACGCAAAATCGCCCGTGCGCATGGCCGTGCTTTATATGGCCAACGGTGTGAATACGTCGCAGTGGACTCCGCAAGGGCAAGGGAGGGACTTCAGTCTTTCTCCGACGCTTCAGCCGCTACAGGATCTGAAGGATCAAATTGTGGTCGCCAGCAATCTCTGGAATGCCGCGGCGAACACCGGCGACGGACATTACACGAAAGAGTCGAGCCTGCTCACCTGCACCACGATCACCAAAACACTGGGAGTCGACATCAACATCCACGGATCTTCAATGGATCAGGTGGCGGCGCAGAGGGTGGGCAGTGAAACGCCGCTGCCGTCGCTGGAGTTGGGGATCGAACCCGAGTCGACGGGCGTGGACACGAACGTCGGGTACACCCGAGTGTACGGATGCCACATCGCATGGAGCGGTCCAACCACTCCGCTAGCCCGGGAGACCAACCCGCGGTCTGTCTACGCACGCCTGTTCCGGGCGGCGTCTCCTGCCGGGAATTCCGCCAAACAGGAAACCCTTTTGCTCGACCGTGTGCTGCAACAGTCGAAAAAGATGCGTTCCCAACTCGGCGCCGGCGATCAGGCCCGCATCGATGAGTATCTGTCGATCGTGCGTTCGCTTGAAACACGAATGGAGCGCGCGAGCGATCCGAAACGCACGTGGAAACCGCTGGTGCCGCTCAATTCGGCACAGGAGCCCGCCGAGAGTCCGGCTACCCACCAGGAGCACGTCCGCCTTATGCTGGATCTGATCGCCCTCGCGTTTCAGAGCGACACGACGCGGATCAGCACATTCATGTTCGGCAACGCCGTGAGCGGCGTAAACTTCCGCTTTCTCGAAGGTGTAACGGACTCGCATCACGAGATCTCGCACCACTCCAACAATGCCGAGAAACTGCGGCAGTACGCGGTGATCAACCGCTGGCACATCGAGCAGTACGGGTATCTTCTGCGCAAGCTGCGCGACATGAAGGAAGGCGAACAATCCGTGCTGGACAATTCGATGATTCTATTTGCATCGGCGCTCAGCGACGGCAACAAGCACGATCCGCATCGTCTGCCGCTGGTGCTCGCGGGACGCGGCGGCGGCCGCATCGCGTCCGGGCAGCACCTGGTATACACCGAGGATTCGCCCGCTGCCAATCTGTATGTCTCCATGCTCGACGCTTTTGGGACACCCGTCGATCGTTTCGCGGACAGCACGGGCCCGCTGCCCGGAGTACTGGCCTAAGATTCTAACCGGTATATACTTGCCGTATTCGGTATTTGGAAGGAGTCTGGATGCTATGAAGTCGTCGTCATTTCTCAATGCATCGTCCCTCTGGCTTGCCTGTCTTGTCGCGGGCACCGCCATCTTCAATGTGCCCCTGAAGGCCGCGGCCGACACCGAGCTAAAGGACGACACAGGGAAGACCATTATTCGCTACGTGGTGGAAACCCCGGCCGGACTCGCGTCTGCCGGCACAACCGACCCTTCCAAACAGGTCGGCTTGTTCCTCTGCTTTCCGGAGCACGACACCCCAACTGATGCCGACATCTTCCCGGTCCGGCAGGCCCTTTGGCGGCTGGGAATTCGCGACGGTTATGTGCTGCTCGCCGGGGGTCCGCAGGCCCAGAAATTCGGCATGGCCGACATGGAGCCGATCGATAAGCTGATCGCATGGGCGAAGAAGACGTATCCCATCAATCCGCGCCGCGTTTACATGTTCGGTAAGGGTGAAGGTGGAAAGATCTCGGCGGAGTTCACCATGACACATCCCAACATCGTCACCGCCGCAATCAGTCACAGTTGGGGTTTTTGGGTGATGCCGTCCGAGTTGAAAGAGCCGATCGATCCCTTGAACAGCGCACCGGAAATCTACATGAATCTGGGCCTGCGGGATCTGGCGACCCACCTCACCACCGTCCGCGACACCTACCCGCGAGTCAAGGCAAAGGGTTACCACGTCATCTACCGCGAGTTCGAGGACATGGGCTCACGAAGTTACTACCCTCCTAGCAACGACGACTCCATCGCGTGGGCAACGCGGCTCCGCAATAAGAACATCGCGCCTTCGCCGGGGGAACTTAGTGTACTGAAGACCTACAGCCGTGGTGGCGCCCGCCATTACTGACGGTTACTTTCCCGGCTTGGCGATGGTGGGTGGAGCTCCGGCCGGCGAGGTACTGAAAAAGCTGTTCCACGCCGAAGACGCCAATGTCCGCGCCGCCGCGGCGGAGACAGGCAGCCACGGATTGTTCGGCGAAGCCGCGGTAGTGGCGATGGCCCAGTTGATCGCCGACCCTTCGCCGAAAGTCCGCCAGGCCGCCATTCGCGCGCTGGGCATGAGCGCCAACTGGCGATCGCAAGCCGCCCAGCAGGCGCTCATTCAACTCGCCACGAACAAGAGCGCCGATCTCAACGACCGCCTGAGCGCTACCGACGCATTAGGCTATGCAGTAAGACTCCAGGTGAGGGGAGTCCGCCAGGATCCGCCGATGTTCCAGGCGTTGATTTCGCTGCTGACCGACAAAGACGAGCCGGTCCGAGCTACAGCCAATGCCATTCTCGCGCCGGTCTACCAGCCTGGAAGTGGGACACCGCCATTGAAGGCTCCTGCCGGAGGCTGGCAGAACTGGCTGGATGAGATTACGACGAAAGAGGCGGGCTACCTGAAAGATTACGAAACATGCGGTTGGGGGAAATCGGGGGAGGGAACGGTCTATCCCGGCAACCGTGGCTCTTCGGATCCGGAGGATCTGTTCTGCATGGGGGGTGCAGCGCTCTTAGGGCAGAACCTGGGAACTGGCAAACCGGTGCCGCAGGATCCGCAGGCGGCATTCCAATTCACACTTCAGGCCGCGGAAAAGGGTTACGTTCCCGCAGAGGCTGCTTTAGGTATGCTGTACGCAAACGGAAAGGGTGTCCAGCAGAACTACACCGAATCGCGGAAGTGGTTTGTCAAAGCAGCAGAGGGCGGACATCCTCTAGCTGCCGAAAGCGCAGCCAACGGTCGCGGC
>CAWDWK010000067.1:0-121863 GCA_963805775.1 uncultured Solibacteraceae bacterium
CACCTGATCCGCACGGCATTCGACGGTGTGACTTACAACCACATGCTGCCGCCGGGACGTCCCACCACCGGAATCCCGATCGAGGTATACAACGCTTCGAAGCAACCGGGCGAGGCGAAGGTATCGAAGCACATGATCCTGTTCGAGCCCTCGGCCGGGCAGGTCGCGGTCAGCGAGACGTACCTCTTCAAGAATGACGGGAAGACGGCATGGAACGATCCCGACAGCGGGACACTGAAGTTCTTCCTGCCGGCAGGCGCGAGTAAGCCGCAGGTCAACGCCACGGCGCCCGGCGGCATGCCTCTTGGCGCGCCGGTGAACAAGACATCCAAGCCGGACGTGCTCGCCGTGGACTTCGCCATCAAGCCGGGCGACACGCGGATCGATGTGAATTACTCCCTGCCTTATACCGAGGGTGCGGACCTCGCGGGCAAAGTGATCAGCAAGGACGACAACACCTACCTGATCGTGCCCAACGGCGTCACGCTGAAGGGCGAAAGCCTGAACGATCTCGGCGCGGAGCCGCGCACACAGGCACACATCTTCGGGCTCACCGCCCCGGCTTACAAGGTGCAGTTGGGCGGAGCGGTGGCCGCGGCGCCGGCCGATACATCGGGCGGCGACCAGCCGGCCGACGACGCCGGACCGCGCATCGAGCAGATCATGCCGCGCGTGAACAGTAAGACTGTCTCGATTCTGATTGTGGCCCTGGGAATTCTGGCTCTCGGCTTCGCACTGTTGTATCGCGCGAGCCCGCCGGCCCCGCCAAGAGGCCGGCAGGGATGAACGCTGTCGGCGTGGAAGGCGTCTGGAAATTTTATGGCGACTATCCGGCACTGCGCAACGTTGGCCTCTCGGCTGCTCCAGGCGCGTGCCTCGCGCTGATCGGGCGAAACGGCGCAGGCAAGACCACGCTGCTGCGCACCATTGCGGGATTTTCGCGTCCTGGCAAAGGCAACATCACGATTTTCGGAAACTCTCCGCGCGATACCGCGACGCGCCGGCTGATGGGCTACATCGGCCACGGCATCAGCGTCTACGACGAGCTTTCGGCGCTGGAGAACCTGACGCTGTTCGGCAAACTCTATGGGCTGGCCGATCCGACGAAATCGGCGCTGGAGTGGTTGGAGCGCACCGGACTCGAGCGCGTGAAAAACGGCCTGGTGCGCGAGTTTTCGCGCGGCATGCGGCAGCGGCTGGCAGTGGCGCGCGCGTTTCTGCACGGGCCCAAAGTGCTGCTGCTGGACGAGCCGTTCACCGCGCTCGACGATCGCGCGATCGCGGTGCTGCAGCGTCTGCTGCGCGAGGCGCT
This sequence comes from uncultured Solibacteraceae bacterium, assembly GCA_963805775.1. Taxonomy (GTDB): domain Bacteria; phylum Acidobacteriota; class Terriglobia; order Bryobacterales; family Bryobacteraceae; genus Solibacter. Next base: position 1,313 of record CAWDWK010000067.1, read on the forward strand.
GGCCGATGGCAAGACCATCGTAATGTCGACCCACCAGTTGCGTGAGGCCCTGGAATTGGCCACGCACGTCGCGCTGCTCAATCGCGGACAGGTGGCGTTTCACGGCCCGCGGACAGCCGAAATGGTGTCTGACCCCGGATGGGTTTATGCGCGTTACGGTGAAGGATGATGGCCTTCGTCCGGCAGGTGCTGGTGGTCATGGCCAAGGACCTGCGCGCCGAACTGCGCACCAAGGAAGCCATCAACGCATCGCTCTCATTCGCGCTGGTCGTGCTGCTCTTGTTCAGCTTTGCGTTCGACCCGAGCGAAGAGACCACACGCGAAATCTCCGGCGGCCTGCTGTGGATCGTATTCGCCTTCGCCGGCACGCTGCTGTTGAATCGCAGCTTCGCGCGCGAGCTGGGGAACGATTGCCTGGACGCGCTGATCTCGGCGCCCATCCCCGGCTCCGCCTTGTTCCTCGGCAAGGCGCTGGCCAACTATGTCCTGGTGCTGGCCGTAGAGCTGATCGCACTGCCGCTGTTCGGGATTTTTTACAATGTCCGATGGACCTCGCAGTTCTGGCAATTGATGATGGTCATCGGACTGGCCACATGGGGGATGACGGTCACCGGCACGATTTTCAGCGCCCTGACGGTCAACATCAGGCTGCGCGAAGTGATGCTGCCGATCCTGAATTTTCCGATTTTGATTCCGGCGCTGCTGGGGGCGATGCAGTTGACCAGCTCGCTGGTAGCGGGGAACCCGATCACTTCGGCCAACGATTCCTGGCTGAAGATGCTGATCGGTTTCGATGTAATGTACACTGCGGTCTCGGTGTTCCTGGTGGAGACGGTATTAGTTGGAGGTTGAACCATGCGCGATAAGATTATCTACATTCTCGGCGCGGTGGCGCTGATCCTGCTGGCGCGCGACATATACCTGTTTACCGGCTTTCCGCCGGAACGCAATCAGGGCGTGATTTTCAAGATCATCTTCTTCCACGTGCCCATGGCGATTACGGCACTGACCTGCGCCATGGTGGCATTCATCGCCAGCGCCCTGTTCTTGATCACCAAACAGTTCAAGTATGACGCGCTGGCGGTGGCGGTGACGGAAGTCGGCCTGGCATTCCTGGCGGGCAACCTGATCACCGGTTCCATCTGGGGACGCGTCGCCTGGGGAATCTGGTGGACCTGGGACGCGCGCCTCACTTCAGCGCTGGTGTGCTGGCTGCTCTACGCGGGCTATCTGATGCTGCGCAATGCGATCGAAGAGCCCACGCAGAGGGCGACTTTCGCGGCGGTGTTTTCGATCTTCGCATTCATCGATGTGCCGATTGTCATCTTCTCGATCAAGTGGTGGCGCACGCAGCATCCGCAGCCCGTGTTCTGGGGCGGCGGCAGTTTCCCGCCGGACTGGAAGGCGGTGTTCGGCTGGCAGATGCTGGCCGTAATGTTGATAGGCGTGGTCTTTACGATGGTGCGCCTGCGGCAGGAAGAGTTCCAGCGGGAAATCGATTCGCTGCGCCGCATGGCGCATGCTCTGTGAGGGAGATTTAATGTTCGCTCTGATGCTATTACAAGCTTCGGCCGACGATGTGGCCCGCGAGATGGAGCGGCTGCAGCGCAATTTCACTTTCTTGAACAGCGGCCTGTGGGTGGCGTGGCTGATTCTGGTGGTCTACGTACTCATGATGGTGGGACGGGAGCGCAAGTTGAAGCGCGAGATCGCCGGGTTGAAGGCGATGCTGGAAGACAAGCCGCGGAGCTGAGAAGTTAGTGCGAAGAGCGCGAGCAGGGGGTCGCGCGCGGACGAGGGCGTCCGCCCCACCTTACTTCGACGGTAAAGGCGCGCCGTCGCGTAGTTCGTCGGTGGCGCGGCGGACTACCATGTCGCCGGGCCGCAGGCTGCCGATGACCTCGATGTTATCGCCGTCGGCGGCACCCTTCTTCACGTCCACCCATTCGGCCTTGCCATTGCGGTCGCGGACGACGAACGTGCGTTCCGTTGTGGTGACGACGCTGGTCTTGGGAACGAGCAGCGACGGACGCGTCCGGTGCACGGGCCACTTCACGCTGGGGTACATGCCCGGCGAGAGCGAGCCGTCGCGATTGAGGACGTCCAATTCGACGGGCATGGTGCGGGTTTTCGTATCGAGAGCATGGGCCACACGCGCGACGGTGCCGGAGTAAGTGCGCTCCGGGAAGGCGGGAACCTTGAAGTCGACTTTGGCGCCAGGCACGATTCCGCCGATGTCCTGTTCGGGCACGGCGACGGTCAGCCTGAGATGCGAGACCTGCTGGATCACCAGAAGCACCGCGTCCGCGCCGGTGCCGACCAGCGCGCCGGGGTGAACCAGGCGGTCGGTAACGACACCGTTGAAAGGCGCGGTGATCTTCAGGTAGTCCTCAACCAGTTTCTGGGCGCGCACCGCGGATTGGGCGGCGCCGACCGCCTGAAGCCTGGCGTTTACGAGGGCGCGGGCAGCGTCCACCTGTTTTTCGGCGATGGTGAGTTCGTTGCCGGCGATGACTCCGGGCGTTTCTGACGCTTTCTTGAGTTTGTCGTAAGTGCTCTGCGCGGCGGCTAGTTGCGCTTCGGCCTGTATGCGGTCGCTCTCGGCGGCCTGTACGCGGGACTGGGCTTCGGCGATGCGGGCGGCCATCTCGGGGGCGCTCAACTCGACGAGTAGTTGTCCCGGTTTGACGACGTCGCCGCGATCCACGAGGACCTTCTCGACATAGCCGGGCACTTTGGCGTGGAGTTCGACCATGAGGAACGGCTGGAACTCGCCAGGGAGTTCGGCGGTGCGCGAGAGCGATTTGGAGACGACGGGCGCGAAGTCCACGGCTTGAGGGAAGACCGGGGCGGCGAGGATGGCGAGGGTGAGAAAGATCTTAGGTCGCGTCATAGTATCGGCTCGTGGGGTCCATCGGATTGAGCGATGGAGAAGCGATTGAGGCCCGGCTCTGGAGGATGACGTAGATCGAAGGCAGAATGCTAAGCGTCGCGAAAGTGGAAACGAGTAAGCCTCCGATAACGGCTCGGGCCAGCGGGGCGGCTTGCGCGCCACCTTCACCAATGCCGATGGCCATAGGCAGCATGCCGAAGATCATGGCGGAGGCCGTCATGAGAATGGCACGCAGGCGGCCGCCGGCGCCGTCGCGCGCGGCATCGAACAGCGGCATTCCTTCGCGGCGCCCGTGTTCGGCGAAGGTGACCAGCAGAATGGAATTGGCGACGGCGATGCCGATGGCCATGATGGCGCCCATGAACGATTGCACGTTCAGGGTGGTGCCGGTGATCCGCAGCATGAGCAGCACGCCGCAGAGCACGGCGGGGATGGTGAGTACGATCGCCAGTGCCAGGCGGACGGATTGGAAGTTGGCCGAGAGCAGCAGGAAGATGACCAGCACGGCGAGCAGCAATCCAACCCGCAGGCCGTTGATGGTCTGTTCGAGCGGCGGAATCTGGCCGCGGAAGCGAGCGCTGATGCCTCTGGGCGGGGTCCCTGCGCGGGCGAGAGCGGCATTTAGCTTTTGCGCGGCTTCACCAAGAGTGAGGCCGTGTATGTTGGCGGTGAGAGAGACGACGCGCTGACCGTTGTAGCGTTCGATGAGTCCCGGCATAGTGCCGAGCTTGATGCCGGCCACGTCGGTCAACTGGGTTGCCTGTATGACGGGGAGACTGCCCAACTCGTCGGCACCCTGCATGCGGTTCTGCGGCAGCTCTACCTGGATCTGAAAGGCGTTGCCGGAATTCGGGTCGCGCCAGTAGTTGGGCTGGGTGAAGCGGGATGAGGACGTGGCGGGAACGATGGAGCGCGAGACGTCGGCCATGGTCAGGCCGAGCTGACCGGCGCGGTCGCGGTCGATGGTGACGTCGAGCGTGGGATAGTTCAGTTCCTGGGCGTATTGGAGATCGCGCAGGAACGGGAGTTTGGCCATCTCGGCGTAGACCTTCTGCGCGTAGGCGGCGTCGTCCTGGAGGCTGACGCCCTGCACGGCGACTTCGATGGGCGTGGGCGAGCCGAAGCTCATCACCTGGCTGACGATGTCGCCGGCTTCGAACGAGACTTGCGAGGCGGGGAGGGCTTGATGGAGACTGGCGCGCAGCTTTTCACGCAGCGGTTCGCCGCGCGGTGTGCCGGGTTTCAGGGCGATCTGGATGACGGCCTCGTGGGATCCGCTGGTGAAGAGGTGGATCAGGTTCACGGGGTAGCTAGAGGGCACGACGCCTACGAAATCGCTGGTGATCTGGATGTTTTGCGGGCCGATTTCGCGATTGATGACGTCGAGGGCGCGCAGCACCTGCCGCTCGGACTCTTCCACGCGCGTCCCGGCTGGGGCGCGTAGGCGAATGCGCAGAATGGGAGCTTCGACGTCGGGGAAAATTTCGGTGCCGATGTTGGGCAGAAGGATTACGAGCAAGGCGGCGGCTCCGGCGAGATAGAGGAAGACGAGCGGCCAGCGGAAACGCAGGACGGCGGCGAGATAGCGATTGTAGGAGCGTCGCAGGAAACCGAAGAGGCCTTCGCGCTCTTCGCCGCGATGGCCCTCTTTCATCAGCCACGCGGAGAAGACGGGCACGAGGCTGCTGGAGAGCAGATAGGACGCGATCATGGAGAACGCGACAGCGAGAGAGAGCGGCACGAAGAGCTGGCGGCCGACGCCGACCATGAAGAAAGAGGGAACGAAGACGGCCAGAATGCAGAACATGGAGAGGAGGCGCGCCATGGCGGTGCGGCTGCACGCCTCGACGATGGCACGGGCGCGCGAGATGCCCGGCAGCATCTGGGTGTGAATGTTCTCGATCTCCACGGTGGCCTCGTCCACCAGGACGCCGACGGCGAGGGCGAGGCCGCCGAGGGTCATGATGTTGATGGTCTGGCCGGTGGCCCAGAGGAGAATCACGGCGCTCAGCAGGGCGAACGGAATGTTGAGGATGACGATCAAGGCGCTGCGCCAGTCGCGCAGGAAGATGAGGACCATCAGGCCGGTGAGCGCGGCTCCGAGCAGACCTTCGAAGATGAGGCCGCGGATGGAATTGCGGACGTACGGCGACTGGTCGAATTCGAGGCGGACATCGACGTCGTCGGGTACGGCCTTCTTGAAATCGGGGATGGCGGCCTTGACGGCGTTGATCACCGAAAGGGTGGATGCGTCGGCGCGCTTGGTGACGGGGATGTAGACGGTGCGGCGGCCGTTGACGTGGGCGTAGGCGGTGATCAGATCGGTGCCGTTTTCGATGGTGCCAATGTCGCGCAGGTAGACTGCGGTGCCCGAGTTCGGGCGGATGGGCGTGCTGAGGAGTTCCGGGAGGTTGCCGCCTAGAGCGGCGTTGGTGCGCGCGATGCGGTTGAGCGTGCCGGTGGCGATGTTGCCGGAAGGCATCACGAGGGTGGCGCGGGTGACGGCGGCGACGGCTTCGTCGGGAGAGATGCCGTACTGCAGGAGCTTGTCGGGATTCAGGGTGATGACGATGGTGCGCTGGTTGCCGCCGAACGGGGGCGGCGCGGAGACTCCGGGCAGCGTGGCGAAGAGCGGGACGTACGCGGTTGAGCGCGAAATCCTGCATTTCGCCTTGCGTTCGGGAGGGACTGCTGAAGATCAATTGGCCGACCGCCACGCTGCCTGCGTCGAAACGGGTGATGAAGGGCGGCACGGTTCCCGGCGGCATGAAGGCGCGGGCGCGGTTGACGTAGCCGACGGTTTCGGACATCGCCTGACTTAGATTGGTGCCCTCGTGAAATACGAGTTTCATGAGGGCAGCGCCTTGAATGCTTTTACTTTCGACGTGATCGATGCCAGTGATGTAGAGGAAGTGATACTCGTAGTAATACGTGAGGTAGCCTTCCATCTGCGCGGGATCCATGCCGCCGTAGGGCTGCGCTACGTAGATGGCGGGGTCGCCGACTTGGGGAAAGATATCGACGGGCATGCGCTCGAGGGCGAGCACGGCGCAGAGGGCGATGGCGATCAGCGCGACGACTACGGTCAACGGTCTGCTCAGGGCTGCCAGGACAAGGCGCATATTGGTTTACCTGGCGACCTCCGCGACGAAGGGTTGAATATCGCCGGCGGCCGCAGCCACCGAAAGGAGACCGCGCCACACGGCAAGGCGGGCCAAGGCGTCGTCAATCTCGGACTGGGTGAGCAGGCGCTGGGCGTCGGCGACTTCGGCGATGTTGCCAAGGCCGGCCTCGTAGCGCGCGGTCGCCTGCCGATCTGCGGTGCGCGCCGCTGCTACCTGCACGGGCGTGTTGGCGGCGACGCGACGAGCGCCATTCAGCGTGGCGACGGCGCGATTCCACTCGGCGCGCAGGTCGGTGGCAATCTGCCGGGACCGAGCCTGTTGCGCGCGGATGGTCGCGGACTGGGCGGCTTCGCGGGCGCGGATGGAGGGCAGGTCGGCGATAGGAAAAGTCACGGTGAATCCGAGGGCGTAGTCCTGCACGGTGGGCGCGAGGCCGTTGAGACCGCCGAGGATTCTGCCGTCGGTCTCCGCGCCCGAGCCGCGCGCGTAGGCGGAGCCCTGCAGATAGAAGCGTGGAAAATACGAGCGTTCGAGAGCGCGGAGCCTTGCGAGAGTTTCTTCGACGGCGGAGTTCTGCTCGATCGCGATCGGGTTCTTGGCGGTGTCGAGGGCGGGGAGCGACTGCTCCGGTGGCAATTGCAGCAGATGTGAAACATCGAGGGCGATCTGGGCGGGCTCGGTGCCGACGAACTGCGCGAGCGTGGCGCGCGCGACATCGGCGGCCTGTTGCGCCTGAATCCATTGGGTGCGCGCGGCGGCGAGTTCGGCATCGGCGCGGGAGGCATCGGCGCCGGGGCGCAACTGGGCGTTGACGAGGGCGGTAATAGTGCGGAGGAGGACGGCGGCGCGGTCGACTCCGGCCTGCGCGGCGCGAATGGTCTCCTGCGCGGCGGCGAGGGTGAGGCAGGCGTCGGCGGTAGCGACGGCGACCTCGTATTCCGTGCGCTTGAGGCCCGCCTCGGATTCCGCCTGGAGGGCGCTCGCCACGGCCACGTTGGCGCGGCGAAGGCCGAAATCGAAGGGCTCCCAACTAACGAGGACTCCGATGGCAGTGCCCCAGGTAGTGCCGAGGTTGTTGATGCCGAGGACGGGGCCGGACATCGACGGGATGACGTTCTGCGGCAGGAGCATGCCGTAAATGTTGTTCCTGGTGGCCCGATTGACCTGGGCGAGCGCGTCGGCGCGGGGCAGAAAGGCGGTCCGCGCGAGGCGAATGCCAGCTGCGGCGGCATTGATCTGTTCCTGGGAGACGCGGACGGACGGGTAGTTCTTGAGGGCGCGCTGGACGGCCTGTCCGACGGTCAGGGGTTGGGCAATGGCAGGCCCGAGGGCCGCCAGGGCGAGGGCAAAAACCCGGGGACAGACGGAACGTTTTCCAGTTTTCACCGCGTTACTCGCCTTCCATAAGTTCTCGAAACAGCTCACGCACTTTGGCCTTGGAGGCTTCCAACGCTTTACGTCCCGAGAGCGGTGGCGCGGTAGACCTTGCGGAGGGACTTGCCGTTGCGCTGCTGGCGGGAGCGGAGATAGCCCTTTTTCTCGAGTCCGTGGAGCAGCGGATAGAGACTGCCGGGACTGATGCGGTAGCCGTGGCGCGCCAGTTCCTCGATCATGCCGAGCCCGAAGATGGGCTCCTCCGCGGCGTGATGCAGGACGTGGAGGCGGATCAGGCCTGAATAGAGATCGCGATCCGCCGCCAAGCTATCATGATCGATATTCGTTTTCGACATACGACTATGAGTGATCCGAGTATAGGGACGCAGCTCGCCGGATGTCAAGCGTGCGAATGAGAGACAATAACTGTTCGTGTCCGCAACCCTTCAACCCGCGATCGAACGGCGCAGTTCCCCGCCCGGCCTGTGGTGGCGATGGGCCGCAGTGCTGGTGCCTGGCGTCCTACTTTACTTTTTCACGCTGCCTGGAATGAACAGGGCGCAGGAGCGCTTGTTCGCGATCTTCGTGGCGACGATCGTGGCGCTAGTGGCGCAGCCGGTACGGATGGGCGTGAGCGTGCTGCTCGCGATGACCGTGGTGGTGTTGACGGGGACGCTGTCCGCTCCGAGGGTTCTGGCCGGATTCGGCAACGTTACGGTGTGGCTGGTGTTCACGGCGTTCCTGTTTTCGCGCGCGGTGACGCAGACGGGGTTCGGCACGCGCGTGGGGTACGGGTTCATCGAACGCTTCGGGCGAACGCCGCTGCGGCTAGGATATTCGCTGGCCGCGGCGGACCTGGTGCTGGCGCCGTTCATCCCGTCGGATACCGCGCGCGGCGGCGGGGTCGTGTTCCCGATCACGCGGAGTGTGGCGGGCGCGTTCGGGTCGGAGCCCGGGCCGACGGCGAGAAAGATCGGGGCGTTCCTGGTCCTGGTGTCGTTCCACACGACGTATACCGCGTCGGCGATGTTCCTGACGGGGATGGCGGCGAACCCGCTGATCGCGGAGTTCGCGTATAAGATCGGGCACGTCGAGCTGACGTGGGGGCGGTGGCTGGCGGGGTCGATCGTGCCGGGATTTCTGACGCTGACGATTGTGCCGTGGCTGCTGTTCCGGATGGTGCGGCCGGAGATCCAGCACACGGAAGAAGCGCGGGAAATGGCGCGGCGGGAGTTGGCGAGGCGGGGTCCGATGCAGCGCGAGGAGAAGTGGCTGGTGGCGATCATGCTGGGGGTGATGGCGGGGTGGGTGACGTCGCCGTGGCATGGCGTGTCGAACACGTTCGTCGCGTTGTCGGGGCTGTGCGCGCTGCTGTTGGCGCGAGTGATCTCGTGGGACGATCTGCTGGCGGAGCATCGGGCGTGGGACGCGCTGATCTGGTTCGCTCCGCTGGTGATGATGTCGGACGCGATGAACGAGAATGGCGCGATCAAGGTGTTGAGCGGCGGACTGTTCGGGGTAATGCACGGGTGGGCGTGGCCGCTGGCGCTGGGGGCGCTGGTCACCGCGTACTGCTACGTGCATTACGGCTTTGCCAGCATGACAGGTCACGTGACGGCGCTGTATCCGGCGTTCCTGGCGGCGACGCTGGCGGCGGGGGCTCCGGCGATGATGGCGGCGCTGGCGCTCGCGTATTTTTCCAATTTGAACGCGGCGATGACGCACTACGGTACGGGGTCGGCGCCGGTATTTTTCGGGGCGGGGTATGTGCGGCAGGGGGAGTGGTGGCGGCTGGGATTCGTGATCTCGCTGGTGAATCTGGCGATCTGGCTGGGGGTCGGGCCGGTGTGGTGGAAGCTGGTGGGGATCTGGTAGGCCTCTTATGAAAACTGGAAAACGTTCCGTCTGTCCCCGGGTTTTGGTGCTCGCTTTGGCGGGGGTTTGCGCGGGTCATGGGGCGGGGCTGAAGTATTGGGTGGAGCCCTGTGCCCGGCCGGCCGAGATGGGGTGTAAGAGCGGCGATCCGGAGCTGGCGCAGTGGGCGATGGAAGCCTGGCAGACTGCGTCGGACGGCAAACTGCATGTCACGCGGACTACCGAGAAGAGTCAGGCGATCATCCGTATATATTGGGTGACAGGGCGCACCGGGTTATATGGAGAGACGCGCGGGGGAGATGTCTTTGTACGTTCCGAACCTGGCGAGGGACTCTTGCGGGAGGCAACGGTGTATCTTACATGCCTGCACGAGACCGGGCACGCTTTGGGGTTGGGTCACACGGCGAATTTCGACGATATCATGTACAACTTTCAGTACGGCGGAGATATCGCTGAGTATTTTGGGCGTTATGTACGAAAGTTAGTACGTCGGGAGGACATACAAAAGTTCTCAGGCATGTCCCCGAACGATCGAAAAAGTTTGGCTGCCGGACTATAAGCCGGTTCCTGTACCCTTGCGGGCGGTAGTCATTCATCTGGGCCGGACATTACTGGCCGGCTCTAGCGACCTACCCGGAAGTTTAACGGGACGGGCCGTCCCTCCTCCCCTATTTGGTCTTGCTCCGCGTGGGGTTTTCCCTGCCGGCAGAATTACTCCTGCCGCGGTGCGCTCTTACCGCACCTTTTCACCCTTACCGCGCCTTACGGCGAGGCGGTATATTTTCTGTGGCACTTTCCGTCGGACGCTTACGCGCCCGCCCGGCCGTTAGCCGGCACGCTGCCCTGTGGAGACCGGACTTTCCTCTCCCGCGGCCCGTAAGGCGCCACGAGAGCGACTACCCGTCCGGCAGCCTCACTCAATTATTGTCGCATTTCTGCGGGCATTGTGTACGGGGAAACACTCGGTACTTGGGACTAAGACTCTGGATTTGTGGCAGATGGAGGGAATTTCCGGTGTATGCTGTGATAAGTGGAGTTTCGAGGTTAGATTCATCGGACGGTGGCGAAGATGCAAAATTTGCGCCGGCCTGAGTCATAAACATCACAATTTCTCGCACATCACATGTGGATAACGCTGAGGAGACTTACAAGACAATGAAGAGAATAGCGGTGGTAGGCGCGGTCGGCTTACTGGCCTCTGCACTATTTGCACAGGGGCTGAACACGGGCGGTCAAACCAAGGAAGATTGGGAAGAGATTAACTTCGAGTTCAATTCATCGATTCTTTCGGATGGGTACCCAAGCCTTTTAAGGCTGGCGGACCTGATGGGCCAGCATCGCGATTACCGCGTAAGAGTTACCGGCCACACGGATTATGTTGGTTCGGCGCCATATAACGAAAAGCTCGCGCTGAAGCGGGCCGACGCCGTCAAGGCGTTCCTGGTGAAGTACGGAGTTGCGGACAACCAGATCACGACAGCGGGCGACGGCAAGCGTGCCCCCGAAGTGGACAACAAGACTAAAGAAGGTCGCTTCATGAACCGCAGGGTCGTCATGACCCTCACCGACGGCACCGGCCGGGTGATTAAGGAAGGCGGCGTCGGCGATGTCATTTCGGCAATCACAGACAAATTGGACAACCTGCTGAAGAAACAGCAGGAATGCTGCGATCAGATTCTTAAGAAGCTCGACAAGCTGGACGATATTCTGGCCCAGTTGAAGAACCTGCAAGGGGAAAACGATAAGCTGCGCAGCGAAGTGGGTGACCTGCGCAACCAGCAGAATGCCTTGAAAGACCAGGTGAACGGTCTGCCGAAACCGCTGACCGCGTCGCAGACGCAGGATATCGCGCACACCGAAGCCACAGGCGCGGTGGACGAAGCGCAGAGGCGGAACAAGAAGTTTTCGATTGTGGGCGTAAATATCGGACCCACGATAGGCGCCGGACGCACCGGCGATTTCAATTTCAACGGACGCGCCGCGTTCTTCTCGCCGTTCGGCGGCGACGGTACGCGCGCCGTGCAGGCCCAGGGCGAGTACAGTTACTACTCGGGGCGCCAGGAAGGCCAGTTCGATCTCGGTATAGTCAATCGCTGGGGCAACCTGCAAGGCGGCGCTTTCGGCAGTTTCAAATACCTGAACTTTAAGGGCTTCCAGTCCGCCGGCGGATTGGGCCAGGCATCTTTCCTGCTGGATTACATCTTCGGACGCGGGCGCCTTGGCGTGTACGGCACGCAGGGCTTCAAGAACATCGCGGTGCTCAACTCCGTGCAACTGGGGCCGCAATCGTTCACGCAGACCATCGCCCAAGTCGTGAACCAGTACGGCGTGAACGGGCTCGTCGGTGTCTGGGGCAACGCGTACGTGCAAGGCAACGTCGGTTACCTGCGGCGGCATGGCCCCGGCAGCGACGCTCCGGGCGGATGCCCTGAAACTGGTTCAGCCGTTGACCGAACACGTCGCGTTCACGGCGGAAGCCGGTTTGAACGAGACTTTTCTCAACACGAGCGACAGCGGGCGTATCGTCTTCGGGTTCGAGGTAGGCAACTACATCCACCCGAAGGAATACGGCAAGATCAAGACGCCGGTGCCGATGGACATTCCGCGGATCCGGTACGAGCTTCTGACGCGGCGTGTCGGCAATTCGCCCCCGGTGGCCAATGCCGGACCGGACCAGATTGGAGTTGCCGCCGGAACGGTGACGTTGGACGGTTCGGCCTCCTACGATCCGGACGGCGACGCGCTGACTTACCAGTGGATGCAGATCAGCGGCACCCCGGTAACACTCGCAACCCCGACCGCGACCAAGACCACCTTTACCGCCGTGAACGGCCAGAGTTATGTGTTTAAGTTGACGGTAACCGACTCTTTCGGTTCGTCCTCTTCCGCGACCACGCGGGTGACGGCAGGCAGTTCGCAGGCGGCGCTTGTGGTACGCTTCGACGCGACTCCGAGCAGCATTGCAGCGGGCCAGAGTTCCACTCTGACCTGGGTGGTGCAGGGCGCGACCAGCGTTTCGATCAGCAACGGAGTGGGCAATGTCGCGACCACCGGATCCACGACGGTGACCCCGACGGCCACAACCACTTACACCTTGACGGCGGTCGGCGCCACGGGCAATGTGACTGCCACGGCGACAGTGACTGTTGGCACCGGCGGCGGCGCAGGGACTGCGCAGATTCTACGCTTCGAAGGCAGCCCGCTGAGCATTCAGCCGGGTCAGCAATCGACGCTTAGCTGGACAACCACGGGCGCAACGCAGGTTTCGATCAGCGGCGTGGGCGCGGTAACTCTCAACGGCAGCACCACGGTGTCGCCGGCGACGACTACCACTTATACACTGTCGGCTACTTCGAGCGACGGTAAGACGGTGACCGCACCGATCACCATTACGGTGGCGACCGGCACGATTCCGCAAGTCGTAGTGTTCGTGGCAACCCCATCCACCATCGATGCCGGCAGCTCTACCAAGCTGTGCTGGCAGGTGACGGGCGCCACCAGCATCTCGATTCAGCCGGGTGTGGGCAGCAATCTCAACGCGAACGATTGCGCCACAGTCAGCCCGAGCCTGACTACCACTTACACCTTGACGGCGACCAACGCGACCGGCCAGATACAGGCCAACGCGACGGTCAACGTGGGAGCGGTCAGGATCCTGTCGTTCACCGCCAATCCGGTGACCTCGTCGGCCGCAGGCAACCCGGTAGTCCTCTCCTGGACGACGCAGAACGCCACTTCGGTGGTTCTGATCGGCAGCGAGGTTGGGTCGCAGAGCCTGCCTGCCAACGGCAGCTTCACGGTAACGCCGATCACCAACTCGGTGTACACCTTGACCGCGTACGGACCTGGAGGCCAGACCGTAAGCGGGACTATCTCGGTGTTCGTGAGATAGCGTGAACCTAGTAAGGTAAGACTGGCCGGGCGGCGATCAGCCGCCCGGCTTTTGTTTTTTGAAAATAAAATGAAGCGGCAGCCTCGAATGCCGGCATCGGACCGGACAAGGAGAGGACGGTATGAAAAAGATGGATTTCAAAAATCTTATCGGACGCCGCTCGGTATTAGGCGCTGCGGCAGCGGCTGTCAGTGCGGGCGCCCTGGGGTCGGTAACCGCCGTGGGCCAGACCAGGGAGCAGGTCGCGAAAGGAGAGGGAAACCAGTCCGCAAGCAACCCGGGTCCCAAGAATCCGGCCCTTCAAGGTTTGAATCCCGACTCTTATCTGCCTCCGACTACCGACCGGGGAGTCATAGAACCGATCTGGTATTCCTTCGATCTCGTACATCGGCGCATTCAAGACGGCGGATGGACCAGCCAAGTCACGTCCAAGGAGTTCCCGTCGTCGCAGGATATTGCCGGTGTCACGATGCGACTCACGGCGGGAAGCTATCGCGAATTGCACTGGCATTCAGCAAACGAATGGGCCTACATGCTGTACGGAAACGCCAGAGTGACGGTCTTTGAGCCGAACGGCAAAATGTTCATCGGCGATGTCTCGGAAGGTGATCTTTGGTTCTTCCCCACCGCGCACCCCCATTCCATTCAAGGCCTGGGACCCGACGGATGCGAATTCCTGCTGGCGTTCGACCAGGGAAACTTCTCTGAATACAACACGTTCCTACTTTCCGGTATGGTCGCTCACATGCCCTCCAAAGTGCTCTCCCAAAACTTCAACATTCCAGAGGCGCAGTTGAGTGTCCTGCCCGAATCAGGCCTGTACATCTTCCCGGGAACCGTTCCGGGCCCGCTGGAAGACGACCGCAAAGCGGTAGGAGGTCCGGCCGTCGCTTCGAAGCTCAACTATACATTCAAAATGAAATCCATGAAACCATTGCTGGAAACCGCAGGGGGCAGTGTGCGCCTTGTGGATTCCCATAGTTTCCCTGCTTCCAAGACCGTTGCAGCCGGCCTGTTCAATATCAAGCCAGGTGCGCTGCGCGAACTCCACTGGCATCCCACCTCCGAGTGGCAATACTACATCAAGGGCAGCGCCCGGATGACCGTGTTTGACTCGGCTGGGGAAGCCCATACCATGGATTACAAGTCAAACGACGTAGGCCTTGCTCCCGCAATCGCCGGGCACTATATCCAAAATAATGGAAATGAGGACTTGGATTTTCTGGCGATCTTCAAGACCGACACGTTCGTAGAGTTCTCTTTAGATCAATGGCTGCGGCACCTTCCCGTCCAGATGACCGAGCAGCACCTCCATCTCAGTCCCACCGAGATCGCCAGGATTCCGGATCTAGCCATGAATATTATTCCCGCGAGCGGCGCGGGCAACGTGGATCCCCACTAGGAGTGCGGACGGAATCGAGGCGAACGTGCCTGATCTGAACATCGCGGGGCGAGGCGGCGGTATGCTGCTGTGCCTGGTCACCTCTTTATCGCCCACTCTCGCACAGGTCGCCACATCGCCGGAGTTCAGAGCGCCGCCCGCTCAATCAAGCGTCCCTTTCAGGCAAACCCAATCGCCCCCACTTACCCTGACGCTGCTAGACGCGCTGGCGCGGGCGCAGAGCAATGACCCACAGTTTCAATCGGCGGTTAGCGATGCAAAGCTCGCTCACGAAGACCGGCGTCAGTCGCGGGCAGTACTGCTTCCATCACTCGATATGTCATCGCAGTATCTCAACACACAGGGCAATGGACTTATTCCCACCGGAAGATTTGTCACCAACGATGGTGTCCACGTCTATCGCGAGTGGAGCGTAATCAAGCAAGATCTATCGCCCGGCACCCTGGCGGCAACTGGTTACAAACGCGCCTCGGCGGCCGAGGCCACTTCGCAAACCAAAGTCGAAAAGGCGCGGTTAGCACTGGCAGTCACAGTGACAAAGGCCTACTACGCCCTGGTTGTCGCTCAACGGAAGTACGCTACTGCCCAGCAGGGTCTGGATCAGGCCAATCGCTTCCTTGCCGTCGGCCAGAGGTTGGAACGCGGCGGGCGAAAACCGCACAGCGACGTGGTGAAATTCCAGCTTCAGCAGACTACGCAGGAGAAATCCTTCCGGGAAGCGAAACTTGCCATGGAGAACGCACGGCTGGATCTGGCGGAGTTGCTATTCCGTGACTTTGACGAAAATTTTGAGGTCGTCGACGACTTAGGCCGGGTTCCTGCGGTTCCTTCGTTTTCCGAGGTCTTGGCTATGGCGGAGGCTAAGAATCCGGATCTGCGGGTCGCGATGAATACCTTGCGGGTTGCGGGCTTGAATGTTTCGATTGCGCGCCAGGCTTTCCTACCGACAGTCAACGTCGAGGTCGATTACGGAATTGAATCCAACTGCGTCGGATTGCACTGCCTGGATGACAGTTACCGCGCCCGTGGAGGAGCGCCGACCCTTGGCTACTTCATGACCGCCGTCGTGAACCTCCCGGTATGGGATTGGGGTGTGAGGAAGAGCAAGTTGCAGCAATCGGAGATCAAACACGAGCAGGCAAATCTGGAATTGAGCGCTGCCCGGCGGCACCTGGTGAAGAGTGTTCACGCCGCTTATGACGAAACCCAGACCGCTCAGGAACACCTTGCATCGCTCCGCCGCGCGATTGACCTCGCGGCAGAGTGCCTGCGGCAGAACATCCCGCGTTACGAAGCAGGAGAAGCCACGGCGCTGGAACTTGTAAATGCTCACAATGACCTGATGCAAGCCAGCAACGCCCTCGATGATGGCGAACTGCGCTATAGGGTAGCGGTTGCCAATCTTCAGACTCTCACAGGTAGCTTCTGAGCCCACGCGATCAAACGAAGCAACGGACCTTCACTCAGCCCAGGAAAGAATTAATTTATTGAGTCTCGAATGTGAGCGGGGAATCCTCGTTCTGGTCGGTCCGAAGGAGTCTGTTGCGTCTCATATGATTCTGGTGGTTCCGGAAGTGAGCGTGTCCGCGGCCATCACCCGGTTCGTTCTCGTTGCGCCAGCGGGTTCAAGCGGTAAGGCGGTCGCAAAATGTGGATAGTCAAGGTAGCCCTCGAGCGGCCCTATACCTTCGTCGTTCTTGCATTACTGATTCTTTTCGTCAGTCCGTTTGTTATTTTAAACACGCCAACTGACATCTTCCCCGATATCGGCATACCGGTTGTGGCCGTCTCCTGGATCTATACCGGGATGAACGCAGAAGAACTGGAAGGGCGCCTCACCACAGTCTATGAAAAGACTCTCACGACGCTGGTCGAAAACATCCAGCACATCGAATCGACGACAGTAGACGGAACTGTTGTCGTCAAAGTCTTCCTCCAGCCCTCGGCGAGCGTCGACCGCGCCAATGCGCAAATCACCGCCGTCTCTCAGAATATTCTGCGCCAGTTGCCCCCTGGCACGCTACCGCCGGAAATTGTGAACTACACCGCTTCCACCGTGCCGGTGCTCCAACTCTCGCTTTCCGGCTCGGGACTCAGCGAGGCAGACCTGAACGATCTGGCAGTGAACTTCCTCAGGCCGCAGCTCGTGACCGTTCCCGGCGCGGCGGTTCCTAATCCTTACGGAGGAAAGCAGCGCGAATTCATGGTCAACCTGCAGACAAAGCTGCTTCAGTCCAAAGGGCTGTCTCCTCAGGACGTAATCAATACGCTCAATGCGCAAAATGTAATCGCTCCGTCCGGAACCGCAAAGATCGGTCAGTTCGAGTACGACATCCCCTCCAACTCGGCGCCGAGAACGCTCGCCGAACTGAATCACCTGCCAGTCAAAGTAGTAGGCAACTCGACCATCTATCTCAGAGATGTCTCGCATGTCAGCAACGGCTTCATACCGCAGACCAACATCGTTCGCCAGAATGGCCAACGCGGTGTCCTGGTCACCATAATCAAAGCCGGCGGCGCGTCCACGCTCAGCGTCGTGCAGGGCATTCGCGCCCTTCTTCCCCGTGTGGAGCAGACGCTACCCTCGCAACTCAAGATTCAGCCCTTGGCGGACCAGTCCGTCTTTGTCCGGTCCGCCATCAGCGGCGTCGTCCGGGAAGCCGTGATCGCCGCCTGTCTCACGGCGCTCATGATCCTGGTGTTTCTGGGAAGTTGGCGCAGCACCATCATCATAGCCATATCCATCCCGCTGGCCATCCTGAGTTCGGTAATCTTCCTGAGCCTCCGGCATGAAACCATCAATATGATGACGCTGGGGGGCCTGGCTCTCGCCGTTGGCATCCTGGTCGATGACGCCACCGTCACCATTGAAAATATCGCCCGTCATCTGGAGGAGGGCCAACCGCTTCACGAGGGTATTCTGCAAGGCGCCGCGCAAATCGCGGTACCCGCGCTTGTCTCCACAACCTGCATCTGCATCGTCTTTCTTCCCATGTTCTCTTTGGGCGGCGTACCGGGATACCTCTTTCAGCCACTCGCTGAAGCCATCATCTTCGCCATGCTGGCGTCATACATTCTTTCGCGAACGTTAGTGCCGACTCTTGCAATGTATCTCCTCAAACCGCCGGTGGAGAATCCCGCTCCGCCGCGCAACCCACTTATTCGCGCGCAGAAGGCCTTCGACCGCGGCTTCGAACGCTTTCGCCTGGCGTACAAGCGGTTGTTGACAGCCTTAGTTGGCAGAAAAGTCTTATTTATCCCCGCCTTTCTTGTCGTCTGCCTTTCGGCCGCCGCTCTCATTCCATGGCTTGGCCAGGACTTCTTTCCGAGTATCGATAGTGGCCAGTTTATCCTTCACTTTCGCGCAAAAACAGGCACGCGGATCGAAGATACCGCAATGATTTGCGACCTCATCGAGCGCTTCATCCGCCGCGGGATTCCCAAACAGGAGCTGGTCAGTATTACCGATAACATCGGCCTCCCGTACAGCCAGCTCAATTACATCTACAGCACCTCCGGCGTCATCGGCGCGGCCGACGCCGACATTCTCGTGTCGCTTACCGCAAAGCACCATCCCACTGCAGACTACGTCCGCAACTTGCGAAGGGACTTGCCTCGTGAATTCCCTGGCAACACCTTTTACTTCTTACCCGCGGACATGACTACTCAAATCCTCAATGCCGGCCTCCCCGCTCCCGTAGACGTACAAATCGAGGGGCAGGACATACAGGAGAATCGCGATCTGGCCAACAACATATTGAGCCAGCTCCGGCATGTCGCCGGCCTGACCGACCTCCGTATCCAGCAGGAGTTCGACTACCCGAAGTTCGACATCACTGTGGACCGGACGAAGGCGGCTATCGGTGGCTACACAGACCGGGACATCACCAGCAGTGTTCTCGTCGCCTTGAGTGGCAGCTTTCAAACTACTCCGACTTTTTACCTAGACTGGCAAAATGGCGTGCAATATGAGTTGATCTCTCAAACTCCCCAATACCGCATTCACTCCCTGCAGGATATCGGCAACATACCCATCACCTCGCCAACCATGATTCGTCCGCAAATCCTCTCTCAGGTAGGTTCGCTCAAGCGCGGGCAGGAAATGGAAGTTGTGTCTCACTACAACATCCGCCGGGTCGTGGATATCTATGGCTCTGTTCAGGATCGAGATCTCGGGGCCGTGGGGCGGGATGTCACCCTCATCGCTAATAAGAACCAGAAGCTCCTTCCGCGGGGCAGCTTCTTGCGCATCCGGGGCCAACTGGTAACCATGCATACGTCTTACGCAGGGTTGCTGGCCGGACTCGGAGCCGCGATCGTCCTGGTCTATTTCCTGATCGTCGTAAATTTCCAGTCATGGCTTGACCCCTTCATCATCATCACGGCGCTGCCGGGCGCCTTGGCCGGCATC
This sequence comes from uncultured Solibacteraceae bacterium, assembly GCA_963805775.1. Classification (GTDB taxonomy): domain Bacteria; phylum Acidobacteriota; class Terriglobia; order Bryobacterales; family Bryobacteraceae; genus Solibacter. The sequence goes on from CAWDWK010000067.1 coordinate 20,285, forward strand.
ATCGTTTTCCTGTTTCTGACCCACACTCCCATCAGTGTGCCCGCTCTCATGGGCACCATCATGTGCATGGGGGTTGCTACCGCCAACAGCATTCTCGTAATCACATTTGCCATCGAACGCCTCTCCGGCCACGGAGACGCGCTGGAAGCCGCCATCGAGGCCGGTTTCACGCGCTTCCGGCCGGTTCTCATGACCGCTCTTGCCATGATCATCGGCATGATCCCGATGGCCCTCGGCCTGGGCGACGGCGGAGAGCAGAACGCCCCGCTGGGCCGCGCCGTTGTGGGCGGCTTGCTTTGCGCCACTGCCGCTACGCTCCTGTTTGTCCCCGCTGTGTTTGCTTTGTTGCATGGAAGGCGCCCGTCGCGCGGTAATGCGGCGAGTCCGGACACGGCAAACGTCCATGGAAGCCGTTAGCAATGGTGTCTTGATGTTTTAGAGGAGCAGCTATGGCAGCCGGCGGGAGAAACGGATCGGATCCTGATGTTGCAGCGGTAACCGCAACGCCGGACCGCAAAGAAAAACGTTCCGGCTGGCTTGGCCTGCTGTTACTTGCCGCAGCCGTTCTCGCCCTGGCATTTTTTGTTTACTCCGGCATCCATAGCCGGGTGTCGGCGGACGCTACCCTGCGATCCGAGACGGAAAAGGCCGCCGTTCAGGATGTCACCGTGGTCCACCCGAAAGCAGCCTCGCCCACCGATGAGGTGGTTCTACCTGGAGGTGCACAGCCTTACATTTACTCGCCTGTCTATGCGCGAGCCAGCGGCTATCTCGTGAACTGGTATCACGACATAGGCTCGCGCGTAAAACAAGGCGAGCTGTTGGCTGTCATTGACACGCCCGAACTGAACCAGCAATTGTCGCAGGCTCGGGCAGATCTGGAAAACGCAAGAGCGAACGCGGCATTGGCTGAGATCACGGCGGACCGCTGGGTGGGGTTAGCGAGTACACGCTCTGTTTCCCGGGAGTCTGTCGATCAGGCTGTTTCCAGCCTCAGCGCCTTGCAAGCGACCGTGAGATCGTACGCCGCGAACGTCCGCCGGCTGGAGGATCTCGTTGCCTACGAGAAGATCTACGCCCCCTTTGACGGAGTCATCACCGTCCGTAATACAGATATCGGCTGGCTGATCGATGCAGGGCAAAACGCGCCCGGTAAGGAGTTGTTTCAAATTGCGCATACAAACACGCTTCGGGTGTATGTTGCCGTTCCTGAAGTCTATTCGCGGGCGGCTCGCGTTGGCGCTACGGCCACTCTTGCGCTTGATGAATTCCCCAACCGGACCTTTAAAGGAAAAGTCGTCCGGACCGCCGATGCCATCGACATGGCGTCACGAACTCTGAACACGGAAGTAGACGTCGATAACCCTAACGGGCAACTGCTGCCCGGGGCCTACATGCAGGTTCATCTTAAGTTGCCCAACCCGACTCATTCCGTGATCATTCCTTCTAATACGTTGCTGTTTCGCTCCGAAGGCCTCCGCGCCGGCGTAGTTCGCAACGGCCGTGCGCAGTTGGTTCCGGTTACCATCGGCGTGGACTATGGCGAAACCGTGGAAGTGACTTCCGGTCTGACCACGGAGGACCAGGTGATTGTCAATCCTTCCGATTCCCTGATCACCGGCGAGCCGGTGCGGATCGCGCAACAGCAAGCGAGCGGAACCCAATGAAGCGCCTTCGCCTGTTTACCACTCTTCCCATAGTGGCGCTGGCCGCTTGCATGGTTGGCCCCAAGTACAAGCAGCCCGGCGTTCCCATGACCCCCGCATACAAGGAACAGCCACCCGTCTCATTCAAGGAATCCGGCCAATGGAAAGTCTCCCGGCCGAGCGCGGAAGCCCTGCGGGGTAGCTGGTGGCAGATTTTCAGAGATTCCCGATTGGATGCTCTTGAGCAGCAGGTCACTGCCGGCAATCAGGATTTGAAGATGGCCGAAGCGCGCTTCCGTGAGGCGCGAACCATGGTCCGTTACAACCGGGCAGCGGAATTTCCCACAATCTCGGTATCTCCATCCATTCAAGACTTGCGGCTTTCACCGAATCAGCCGTACTTTTCCAACACTACCGGCACGAATTCCAGGCTAGGGTTCATCCTGCCATTCGACCTTTCGTGGGAACTCGACGTCTGGGGCCGCATTCGCCGCACCGTCGCCGCCGCCGGCGAAGAGGCGCAAGCCACCGCGGCCGATCTCGCAACCGTGGCGCTCAGTCTCCATGCCGAATTGGCGATGGACTATTTCGATCTGCGCAGCGCCGACGCGCAGAAGCAATTGCTCGACCTGACTGTCCGCTCCTATGCCGAAATGGTGCAACTCACCACCAGCCTGCTGAACGGGGGAGCTGCGCCTGAACAGGACGTTACACAGGCCCGGACGCAATTGGATACTGCGCGCGTCCAGTATGCCGATATCGGCGTATACCGGTCGCAATTTGAACACGCCATCGCGATTCTGACCGGACAGCCCCCGGCTCGTTTCAGTTTGCCGTCTTCGCCGCTGAGTCTCGAGCCGCCGGTCATCCCGGCCGGCCTGCCTTCGCAACTCCTGGAACGCCGCCCCGATATCGCCGCCAGCGAGCGCCGCGTTGCCGAAGCGAATGAGGGCATTGGTATCGCCCGCGCCGCCTATTTCCCGGACATCACGTTAAGCGCTTCGGGCGGCTTTGAATCAACCAGAATCGGGAATTGGCTTACCTGGCCAAGCCGGTTTTGGGCTATCGGCCCCACCGCGATGGAAACAATCTTTGATGCCGGCCGGCGCCGCGCTTCGTCGGATGCCGCGCGTGCAAACTACGACGCTACGGTCGCCACTTACCGCCAGACTACCCTGACCGCGTTCCAGCAGGTAGAGGACAATCTCGCCGCGCTTCGCATACTGGAACAGGAAGCCTTGGCGCAGAAACAGGCCGTTGCCGAAGCACGGCGCGGCCTGCAGCTCTTTACGCAAAGATACGAGCATGGCGTTGACCCCTACCTTCAGGTTGTCGCCGGCCAGATAGTTGTCCTCGTGAACCAGCAGAACGAAATCGCCATTCTGCAACGCCGCATGGACGCGAGCGCTCTCCTGATCAAGGCGCTCGGCGGTGGTTGGGACGTATCGAAGCTGCCTCCAGTCAGCTCCATGCGATGATCGCCGCCGTCCATTCACCCCGCGGCGACGGTCGAGAAAGCCCAGACATGAAGATGCTGAAGGGCAACGCTGTTCACTTACCGCACCACACTAGTACTGGATCGCCGACATGGAAAGGCGAGAATTCGATTCGGTGCGGAGGCGGCACATGCTACATGTGCGTCTGCAACTCGTCCGCGGCGAAGGGGGCGACTTCCCCTTCTTTGTAGATGAATTCGCCGCGCTTCATGGTGAGGTGCACGAGGTTGGTGCCGAGGCTGTATTGGAGATCGCGGTAGTGGCCGGCGTTGAGGATCAGCAGGTCGGCGGACTTGCCGGGTTCGAGGGAACCCACCTTGTCGGCGCATCCCAGCGCGTACGCGCCGTTGATGGTGGCGGCGGAAATGGCCTCTTCGACAGTCATGCCGAGGAGTCCGCAGGCCAGCGCCACCACCGCCTGCATGTTGAGCGTTTGGGTTTGCTGTGGATTGAAATTGCTGCCCAGCGCGACCGCCACGCCGGCATCGATCAGCGCGCGCGCGGGAGCGTTGCGGTGATTGCCGTCAAAGCTCGCGCTCGGCAGGAGCGTAGCCATAATCCCGGCCTCGGCGATCTGCCGGCACTGGTCCGCGGTGGCGTATTCCAAATGGTCGATGGTGGCCACATGATGCCGCTCCGCGAGCCCAATGGCGCCGGCGGGGACGGTATTGTCGGCATGAATCTTGCATTCGAACCCGAGTTGGCGGGCGGCTTCCAGATAACGATCGAAAGAGGGCAGCATGACGGGATCGCAATCCCACACAAGATCGGCGAAGCGGGCTACGCCGCGACGATGGACCTTGGGAAGCAGCTCGGTTACTACCCATTCAATGGCTTGGGCGGAGCCTCCCTCGGGTTCGCGCGGCAACCTGAGAAGAAAGCTGGGGATGAGATCGAGCGGGTCGCGGCGCAGCGCCCAGAGCATGCGCAAGAGCTTTGCCTCTGCGCCGGCATCCAGGCCGCAACCGGTTTTCACCTCGACGGTGGTGGTGCCGTGGCGCGCCATGGCGTCGAGGTAGGCGCGCGTCCGAACTTGCAGGCGGTGCCCGGTGGCGGTGCGCAGGGCGTGCACGGCCGCGGCGAGGTCCGGCGTCTGGATGCCGGCAGGCGGAAAGGCCAGGTGCGTGTGAGAGTCCACGAAGCCGGGCATGACGACGCGTCCGGCGGCGTTGATCTCGATGGCGCCGCGCGCCTGGGCGAGGTTCTCCACGCGCCGGCTGGGGCCTACTTCCACCAGGATTCCGTCGCGGATGAGGATAGCCCCATCCTGAATCACATTGAGTTCATTGAGTGAAGGCCCGCAACGAGGGGCTCGAGCGCCGCGCACTGTCAGCAGATGCCGAGCGCCTCGGATTAGTATTGAGTCCAGCTTATGTTCCCCAAACCTGACATTCCCCTAATGTAACATTAGTACTGGAACTCTTTACCGTACCCTTAACATGGCTAAGCAGACACCGCCCCCCGGCGACAAGCAGATCAAGACGTTGGAGCGAGTGTTTTCCAAGGCCGGGGCCGGGTCTCGAACGGACGCACGGAGCTGGATTGGCGCGGGTCGCGTGCGCGTCAACGGGAAAGTGGTCCAGAATCCTGACCACTGGGTGGACCTGGAGCGGGATCGCGTCACTTTGGATGGCAAACCCTTGCGGGCGGCCACAAAAACTTATGTACTACTCTACAAACCGAAAGGGTTCCTGACGACGTACCGCGACCCGGAAGGCCGTCCGACGGTTTACGACCTTGTGCCGGAGGTGGGCGCGTGGATTTCACCGGTGGGGCGCCTGGACCTGGACACAAGCGGCCTGTTGATCCTGACGAACGATACGGATTTCACGGAACGCCTGACGAATCCTGATCACAAAGTGCCGAAGACATATCAGATCAAGGCCTCCACGCTGTTGACGGACGAGCAGATCGAGCGTTTGCGGCGCGGGGTGGAGCTGGCTGACGGAATGACGCGCCCGGCGGAAGTTACGCGCCTGCGCGATAGCGAGAAATATACCTTTCTGGAGATGACGATCACGGAGGGCCGCAACCGGCAGGTGCGGCGCATGCTGGAGGCGGTGGAAAGCAAAGTTTTGAAGCTGGTTCGAATTGCGATTGGGCCGGTGCGAATTGGCGATTTGCCGATCGGCAAGTGGCGCAATCTGACTCCGGAAGAGGTACACGCTTTGCGCGGCAGGGCTTCGTCGAAGGTAATTGCGGACCGACGGCATGCGCGCGAGAAAGAGCTGCGACGCTGAAGTGAATGCACCGGGAATCGGGCGCTGGGATAACGATGACACTCTGTAAACTATGTGGTTCGCTAACGACGCTGATTGGGACCAAACGAGGCAGAATCAGCGAACGGGATTTCAGCCTGCACCGATGTCCGAGTTGCGACTTTGCCTTTGTGGCTGATCCGTGGACCGATTACGAAACGCTCTATTCAGAGGACTATTATCGCGGACTGGGCGCAGATCCGTACGTTGATTTCGTCTTCGAATCGGAACACCGGAATACTACGATACGCGCTTACGAATGGCGAGGGATTTTGGCAAACATCCAGAAACTGGCGCCGATAGGGCCGGACACCCGATGGCTAGATTTCGGATGCGGACAGGGAGGACTGCTGCAATACTGCAGCAGTCGCGTTCCGGCCCAGTACTTCGGTTTGGAGGAAGGTTGGGTCCAGGACCAACGCGCCGAACGAGGCTTCACCATGATTCGGGAGCGCGAAGTGCTCAGCAGCCTCGGGCCCTTCGACGTGATCACCGCCATCGAAGTCTTCGAGCACATCGAAAATCCTGCCGAGGCTCTCGCCTTCATCCGAAAATTGTTGAAGAAGGGCGGCCTATTGTTCTTTACCACGGGCAATCCGCAGCCGCACTGGCTGAGATTTCTGGCTTGGGAGTACGTTTATCCGGAGATCCACATCAGCTACTTTACACCGCAGACGATTGGCCGCCTGCTCACCCAGGCAGGTCTTCAAACGGAATTCCGCAAATTCCTGCCCGGCTATTCAGACATTCTGCGGTACAAGGTCCTCAAGCGTCTCGGATTGAAGGAGCAGCGATTCTGGGAAAGCGTCTTACCGTGGGGAATTATCACCAAGGCTATCGATCGCCACATGAAGTTCTCCCACCAGCCGATTGCCTGGGGCTAGCCGAGACCAGCGCTTCGGACTGTTGCGGGTGAGCCGGCGCGTCTAATTCGAGTACCAGCGGATGCCGACGAAGGCTCCGCCGGTCGTGCCCCGGTAGAAATAGTCGGCCTTGGGTGAAGTGCGGAAGATGAATGCCTTGGCGCCCGCGCGCAGCTCGAAGTGGCCGGTGCGATAACCGATGCTGGCATCGCTGTCGAGCAGTTGCCAGCGGTGGGGCAGCATAAAACCGGAGAAGTTGGCCTCAAAATGAAGGTTGCGATTGACATACTCGTGGATTCCCACCCCCAGAGCGGGTGTGATGAAATTCTTCGAGCCTTGCGTGGAGTATGACGTGATGGTTCCATCGGCGGCCGGGGTAGCGGACAGGATGGGCGCATCGAAAATCGATTTCATGACGACGTAATGCACCTGGTAGAGGGTCTTGAGCCGGAAATGACGGCCTCCCACCGGGTAGGGCCAGGTCAGGAATTCGTACGACAGCTTGTAATCGGACAGCTTGGAGTTGGTGGAGAGTTGAGTGCCCGGCTCATAGGTCTCGCTGAAGATGACGGTTTCGGTGTTCGCTGTGGTAGTGCCGCTCTGCTTAGAGGAGAAGTAGGAAAAGTGGAGGCTGTTGTGCAATCCGGCGGCGATGCCGATTTCCACTCCGGGGGAGGCCTTCATTTTTCCGGCGAGTTGGAGAAATGAAGGGTCGGTAAAGTCGGCGGCATGGCCCTTGTCGGTATAGTTGTTGCCGATGGGCAGCCAACCGGTGAATCCGATGTAGTAGCCGGCCTCGCCGGGCATGCGCACGTCCGGCTCTTTGGGCGGGGCGGGTGGCAGATTCAAGCGCTTGGGTTCGGGTGGAGTGGTGGCTTCGGGATTTGGCTGCTGCTGGGGCTGTTGGGGTGCAGCCGGAGGCTGCTGGGCCGGGGCCGGCTGTACCGGCTGCTGGGCTGCCGGTTGCTGGGCTACCGGTTGCTGCTCCGAGGGCGGGGGGGCGGGATCCTGCGGCGCCTGCGCGCGGACCAATGTCGACGTCCACACCAAGGCAAGACAAAGTAAGCCTGTTCGAGAAATCTTCACGTACGCCTCAACCATTGAAATTAAGCCGGCACAGACCGGTAACGAACCACTGTTGCACCAGTGGGTCCAAACTGTCCAACTGTTGGCTACCCTTCTATTTTGCCTCAAATCAATGGCATGGCGCAGGAAATCGCGAGTGCCGGATTGTGGCAGGATCGGCACAGGTGTAGAATTCGCGTAACCTTTTTCAAATTCCGAGGTATTGCATTACGGAATCGGGAGACACGGTGGAAGACGAAATCATCATGCGGGCGGTCAGGGATGGCGAGGTCGGCAGGCTGGAACTGCTGTTCGACCGGTACCATGCCGGCATCCTGCGCTACTTCCAATATCTGACCTCGAACCGGACATTGAGCGAGGATCTGGCGCAGGAAGTGTTTTTCCGGGTATTGAAGTATCGTCACAGCTACCAGCCGGAGGGCAATTTTCGCGCGTGGCTGTACCAGATTGCGCGCAACGTGTATGCCGACCAGTTGGGCAAGCAGAAACCAGAGGTGGCGATGCCGGAGGAGGCGAGGGAGATCCGGGGGGCGGAGACTCCGCCGGATCGCGAGTTCCAGAAAAAGCAGGAGGCAGTGCTGCTGCGCCGCGCGATGGCCGCCATGCCGGGCGACAAACGCGAGGTGCTGATCATGAGCCGCTTCCTGGACTTAAAGCACGAAGAGATCGCAGCGGTCCTGAAGTGCGAGGTAGGGACGGTGAAGGTGCGCGTATACCGGGCGATGCGGGATTTGAGCGACCGGTTTCTCGCGCTGAGTGGAGAACGAGCGTCATGACTTGCGAACGAATTCGAGAGCAGATTCCGGAGGCGCTGGCCGGTGGATTGGACAAGGCGGCCCGGGAAGAGCTGGTGGAGCACCTGGAGGGTTGCGCTAACTGCCGGACTGAGGTCGCGGAACTGAACGCGGTGTGGAGAGGGCTGGAAGCAGTGAAGACAGGAATGGATCCGGCACCGGATGAAGGCGCCAAGGTGAGATTTCAGGAAATGCTGGCGGCATACCAGGCGGGAATGGCAGCGGTGCAACCCGCGGCGCGGCCGCAGAAGGCGCAGTGGTTCGCATGGTTCCCGGCGTGGCAGTTCGCCATGGCGGCGGGCCTGCTGCTGGGCGGCATTCTGTTGGGACGCTACCTGCCGCAGGCGGGCGGCGGGAATTCCGAGATGTCGCAACTGCGCAGCCAGGTGGAGAACCTGCACCAGATGGTGGCGCTTTCGATGCTGCAGCAGCAATCGCCGAGCGCGCGCATGCGCGGGGTGACGTACAGCGAGAAGTTCGCGCAACCAGACCCGCAGGTGCTCGATGCCCTGCTGCAGGCGGTGAACCACGACAGCAACGTGAACGTGCGGCTCTCGGCGGTGGACGCGCTGCAGAAGTTCGCGGCGGACCCGGAAACGGCACGCGCCATGGCGAACTCCATCGCGGGGCAGGAATCGCCGCTGGTGCAGATTGCGCTGATCGACATGCTGGTGCAATTGAACGCGCGCAATGTGGCGCCCGAGCTGGAGCGGATTTCCAAGGACTTGCGGATGGACGAGATGGTGCGACAGCGCGCGGCCTGGGCGCTGCACAAAATGGAGACGGAACGATGAGACCTGTGCTGATTCTGATGATGGCGGCGCTGCCGCTGGCGGCAAGCGGTTGGGACGACGATCACCGCTGGAGGCTGGACGAGAAGGAAACCATCCGGAAGAACTTCGACGCTGTGGGCGGGAGCGGCGGAAGGAAGCTGCTGGTGGACAATATCCACGGCTTCGTCCACGTCACCGGCTACAGGCGGATCGCAGGTACAGGTGTCGATCGAGAAGCACCTTTACGCCGATTCGTCGGAGGCCATGGCGGAGGCCAAACGCGACGTCAAGATGGATATGTCGCAGCAGGGCAACTTTGTGCGGCTGTACGAAGACGGGCCGTTCCGTAACGGCAACGGCACGAATTATCGCGGAGACAGTTATTACGGGTACCGGGTGGTGTTCGATGTCGAGGTGCAGGTGCCGTACGACACCGAACTGGTGCTGAAGACGGTCAATCACGGCGACATACAGGTGAAGAAGACGACGGGCGATTACGAGATCCACGGGCTGAACGGCGGAATCGAGATGGAGGACGTGGCGGGGTCGGGGCTGGTGAGCACGCTCAACGGCAAAGTGAAAGTCACGTTCAGCAAGAACCCGACGAAGGCGACGCAGTTCAAGACGCTGAACGGGTCGGTGGACGTGTACTTCCAGAACGGGCTGAACGCGGATTTGAAATTCAAGAAACTGAATGGCGGCATTTATACGGATTTTGAAGTGACCGCGCTGCCGGAAACGGCGGGCGGGGACAGCAGCAGCGGGAGGTTTGTGTATCGCACGGACCACAGGATGTCCGGGCGCGCGGGCAAGGGCGGGCCGGAGCTGTCCTTCGATACGCTGAACGGCAGCATCCGGCTTCACTCCAGGACGATTTGAAAAAGGAAAAGACCATGAAACGAAACAGCGCCCTTTTGGGGCTTCCTCTGATGCTCTGTGCGCTCGCCCCGGCGCAGGACACGAATAGCGAACGGGTGGTTGTGCCCGCACGCAATACGACGCACGCCCGTAAAGTGGACGTGAGCCTGATGGGTGGATCGATTACGGTGAAGAGCTACGCCGGCAAGGAAGTGATTGTGGAGTCGCGCGATGGCAAGCGTTCCGAGCGCGAGCGCGAACGCGATACGGATAAGGCGGCGGCGGGCATGCACCGTCTCGATTTTCCGGCGGGTGGGCTCTCGGTGGAAGAAGAAAACAACGTGGTGACGGTGCGCATGCAGCGCTCGCAACACGGCGAACTGGTGATCTCGGTTCCCCCGGACACCTCGTTGATGCTGCGTACGATGCAGGGCGAAATCACCGTGGAAGGCGTGAAGGGCGAACTGGACGTGAGCAGCCATAACGGCAAGATCACGTTGACGAACGTGTCCGGCTCAGTGCTGGCGAATACCATGAATGGCACGATGAGAGCCACGATGGATAGCGTAGACCCGAACAAGCCGCTCTCTTTCAGCAGCATGAACGGCACGATCGACGTGACTCTGCCGGCGGACTTCAAGGCGAACGTGAAACTGCGCACCGACCATGGAGAGATTTATAGCGATTTTGATTTCAAACTTGGCGGCGGTGGCGCCATCACGCAGAAGAACGAATCGGCTGACGGGAAGTTTAAGGTGACGATGGATCGAACGATCTCCGGCACGATCAACGGCGGCGGGCCGGGAGCGGCGGAAGCTACGTTTAAGACTTATAACGGAACGATCTATCTTAGGAAGAAGAAGTAAGTCAGCCTGACACCGCTCCCTCACGGTCGCGGCTTCTGATAGCGTATCGGAGCCACGACCGTGAGGGAATGGTCGGCTAAAACCCCGCCTGTTCGGTCCGCGCGATGATCTCCCCCTGAAGCGCCGGGGTCAAGTCACAGAAGTAATCGCTGTAACCCGCCACTCTCACAATCAAGTCGCGATGCTTCTCCGGCTCGCACTGCGCTTCCCGCAAAGTTTCGGCCGTCACGATGTTGAACTGTATGTGGTGGCCGTCGAGCTTGAAATACGAGCGCACCAGGTGCGCCAGATGGTCCAGCCCGTTTTCTCCTTCCACCAGGTGCGGCGAGAATTTCTGGTTGAGCAGCGTTCCTCCGGTGCGGGCGTGATCCAGCTTCGCCGCCGATTGGATCACCGCCGTCGGACCGTGCCGGTCCGCCCCCTGCGTGGGAGAAATTCCGTCGCTGAGCGGCTCCCAGGCGCGCCGTCCATCCGGCGTGGCTCCGGTCACCGATCCGAAATACACATGGCACGTGGTCGAGAGATAGTTCACCCGGTAGGCCCCGCCCTTGGTGTTGGGACGCCCGTTGATTGCATCGTAAAAGGCATCGAACACCGTCCGCAGGATGGCGTCCGCGTACGCATCGTCGTTGCCGTACTTTGGCGTCTTGTTCCACAACTGAAGGCGCAACTTCTCGTGCCCGGCGAAATCCGCGTCCAGCGCGGCGAGCAGTTCGTCCATGCAGGCGGTCCGGCGGTCGAACACGTGGAAGCGGATCGCCGAGAGGCTGTCGGTCACGGATCCGGGCGATGTCCCCATGATGTACGTGGTGTTGTAGCGCGGCCCGCCGTCGTTATAGTCGCGCCCCTTGGCGATGCAATCTTCCACCAGCATGGAGAGGAATGGCGCCGGCATGAATTGCGCATACAGCCGTTCAATCACATTGTTGCCGCGAATCTTGATGTCGATGAAGTAGCGCAACTGCCGGCGGAACGCATCGAATAACTCATCGTACGATGTAAACCGGAGCGGATCGCCGGTCTCGATCCCAATCTGCTTCCCGGTACGCCGGTCGAACCCGTTGGCCAGCGTAATTTCGAGAACCTTCGCCGTGTTGAAGTAGCCCGTCAGGATGTAAGCTTCCTTGCCGAAGGCGCCCGTCTCCACGCATCCGCTGGTACCGCCGGCGCGTGCGTCTTCGATCGACTTACCCTGGCGCAGCAGTTCTTCCACCACCATGTCGGCATTGAAGAGGGACGGTTGCCCCCACCCTTTGCGCACGATCTCGAGTCCCCGCTTGAGGAAGCGTTCGGGATTCTTCCTGCTCAACTGGAGATTCGACGAAGGCTGCAGCAGGCGCATCTCGTCGATCACTTCCAGAATCAGGTACGTCACTTCGCTGACCCCGTCGGTGCCGTCGCTCTTGAGGCCGCCGGTATTGATGTTGCAGAAGTCGGTGTAGGTGCCGCTCTCGGCTGCCGTGACGCCCACTTTGGGCGGCGCGGGCTGGTTATTGAACTTCACCCAGAAGCATTCGAGCAGCTCGCGCGCCGCTTCGCGGTCCAGCGTTCCGGCGGCAAGGTCGCGCTCGTAGAACGGCGCCAGGTGCTGGTCCAGGCGGCCGGGACTGAAGGAATCCCACGTGTTGAGCTCAGTGATCACGCCCAGGTGGACGAACCAGTAGGCTTGCAGCGCTTCGTGGAAATCGCGCGGCGCGTGCGCCGGCACGCGGCGGCAGACCTCCGCGATGCGCAACAGTTCCCTTCTCCGCGCGGCTCGCGGCTCCCCGTCGGCCATGCGCTGTGCCAGGTCGGCATGCCGCTCGGCGAAACGCATCACCGCGTCCGCCGCAATCCGCATGGCCTTCAACTCCTGCTGCCTGTCCCACGCCCGCGCGTCGGCGTAGAAATCCAGCCGTTCGAGCGCGCCGTCGATGTCCACCTGTAGGTCCAGCAGGCCCTTGCGATAGATCACGTCGCCCAGCACGGTGTGTCCCGGGGCGCGCTGCTCCATGAACTCGGTGAAGATTCCGGCGTCGTAGGCGTCCTTCCACTCGGGCGTCATCTCCGCGAAGATGCGGTCGCGCATGGAGCCGCCCCGCCAATATGGAATGATCTCCGTCGCCTGTATTCGCCGCGCTTCGTCACTCACCGTGTATGAGATCTTCTCGCGCGTGTGCAGGATCTCCAGGTCTTCCATGCTGTGGCAGCAGAGCTCGGGATACGACGGCGTGCCCTTGGGCGAAGGTCCGCGCTCGCCGACAATCAGCTCCTCGCCGCCGATGTAGATGGTCTTGCGTTCCATCAGGTAGGCAAGCGACAGCGCGCGTCGCACCGGTACGGAGAGCGCCGCATCGCACGTGCAGTAGAACTCGGTCAGCAGCCGGGCCCGTTCGAGGGAGAGCCACGGCCTGGTTTCCAGGCTGCAGGCGCGCAGGCGCGCCACTCGCTCCGTCATAAGATGCTCCTTCATCCGGCGATTTTCACCGGGATTCCCGCGGCTGCCATCTGTGCCGCGATCGCGGCCATCGCGGCGCCGGTTGGCGCGTCGGTTTGCTCCATGCGGTATTCGCTCCCCAACCGGCGGTATTTCTCCGCGCCGGCGGCGTGATAGGGCAGCAGCTCGACGCGCGTCACACGCAACTTCGACAGGTAGTCGCAGACTGCGCGCACGCCGGCGGGATCGTCGTTCACACCCGGCACGATGGGAATGCGGACCGTCACCGGCCGGCCTGCCCCCACTAATGCCTCCAGATTTTCCAGGATGTTGCGATTGCCCGCGCCGGTGTACATGCGGTGGCGCTGCGCGTCCAGGATTTTGAGATCGTAGAGAATCAGGTCGGCCAGCCCCGCGATGCGCAGCATGTCTTCTCGCGCCACCGCACCGCAGGTTTCGATGGTGGTGTGTATGCGGCGCGCGCGGCACGCGTGCAGCAGCGCTTCCAGTAACTCCGGCTGGGCGAACGGTTCGCCGCCGGTGAAGGTCACGCCGCCGCCGGATTCGTCGAAGAAGATCTGGTCGCGCTCCGCCTCCGCTACAATCTCCGACACGCTCATCGTCCGTCCGGCCACGGAGCGGGCTTCTGCCCCGCAGGCGTCCACACAGGCGGCGCAGAGCCTGCAATTGTCATTCACCGTCATGCGTTCGCCGGTGCGTTCGATCGCGCCGTGCGTGCAGGCGGCCGCGCAGTCGCCGCACAGGCGGCAGCGGTCCGCGGAATAGAGTACCTCGGGCTCGGAATTCTGGCTCTCCGGATTGTGGCACCACCAGCAGGATAGCGGGCAGCCTTTGAAGAATACGGCGGTGCGAATGCCGGGCCCGTCGTGCAGGGAGAACCGCATGATGTGTAAGATCACGCCCGAGGCTTCGCTATGGCCATTGCAGATCACAAGACCTCTAAGTCTGCAACCAAGATATCATGTGGCGTAAGCGTTTTTGTCCTGGCCGAGCAGGTCGCCGCTGCCGAAAACCTCGTCAGGCAACTGGACCAGGGCCGGCCCTGATTGGAAAGGCGGCTCGACGGCTTACCCACGTCCGATAAACGGCATGTTGGTGGCCATCACCGTTATGAATTGCACGTTGGCGTCCAAGGGTAGATTCGCCATGTAGAGCACCGCATCGGCCACGTGGCGGACATCCATTCGCGGCTCGACCGCCGTGGCGCCGTTGGCCTGCAGCACTCCCGCCGTCATGCGCTCGGTCATTTCCGTGGCGGCATTGCCGATGTCGATCTGTCCGCAGGCGATATTGTGTGGCCGGCCGTCCAATGAGATGCTCCTGGTGAGGCCGGTGATGGCATGTTTGGTGGCGGTGTACGGCGCGGAGTGCGGCCGGGGCACGTGTGCCGAGATGGAGCCGTTGTTAATGATGCGCCCGCCGCGCGGATCCTGCGACTTCATCAGCTTGATGGCTTCCTGGGCGCAGAGAAATGCGCCGGTAAGGTTAACGCCCACCACTTGCATCCACTGGCCGTAGGATAAGTCCTCCATCGGAATGGCCGGCGCATTGGCGCCCGCGTTGTTGAAGAGGACGTCGAGGCGGTCGAAGGCTTCGCGCGTTTTGGCGAACAGCGCCGCGACGGAATCCGGATCGGTCACATCGGTGGGGAGGCAGTACATCTTGCCGCCGGGAGAGACCGCCTGGGCGGCAGTGAGTTCGAGTGCGTCGGCACGCCGGCCGGCAAGCACCACCGAATATCCCGCGGATTGCAGCGTCAGGGAGACGGCGCGTCCAATGCCGCTGCCGGCGCCCGTGACGAGCGCGATCTTACCGTGATGAGACATAGTCCTACCTTAGTTCAATACCACCAGCTCGTAGTCCGACAGTTCCGGGAGAACAAATTCCGAGTACGCCCCGTGAGTACCGATCTTGAGTTCCATGGGCTGGCGCAGCGCACGCGCACTGTGGAATGCGCCGAGGAGTTCGACACGGATTTCGCGCATGGGCACCGGCGCAAAGTAGGCGGTCTGTGAGTGGCCGGAGAGATTGATGAAGTGGAGTTGCGTGCGCCCTGCCTGCTGCATCAGCGTGATTTCCACCAGGGGATGGGCGTTGGTCTTCAATTGGCGTTGCGGATAGAGGCCGGCAACCACGTCGCGGAACAGGCCGGCGTGGGCCGGCAGGCTGTGCCGATAGTAGAGCGCGCCCAGTTCCCAGGGCAGCCAGGCCACCGTGCCCTTGCCGATACTGCGAACGACGATGGCCGGCGTACTCGTGTCCTGCATATCGACGTGCACTTTCTCGGGCGGCCCGATCATCGAGGGCGGCACCAGGGAGAGCGACTTCGACCCGTCGCCTTCGAGCGTGGTGAACGGTCCGTTCAGCAGCAGCAGGTCGGTGTCGGCCAGCGACGGAAACTCCGCATGATTGCGCACCCGCAGGTAGCCCTTCACATCAGGTTGGGTCGCGATCACGCGCGCGATGGGGAACTCCGGCGGGTGCGAACTCGCAATCAGCAGATGACCGCCCTGCTCGACATATTGCTCGAGGCCGCGCGGCGCCCAATCCGTGGCAATCACCAGATCGAAAGGCCGCTTGCCGATCCATTCCAGGTTCTCGGAAACGGCGAACGGAATGTGCTCTTCGGTGAGCAGGCGGAAGATGCCGCGATACGCGTCGTCGCCGCGCGACGAAGGCCCGGCAAGCAGCAGCACGCGGGCGGCATTGCGCATGCCGGCAAATTGCTCCTGGTTGGCGGCGGCCCACTGGAAGATCGGTTTCGCAGTCTCGTAGGCCTGCCGGTCCTGCAGGTCGAGCGTCCCATTCACTTCGAAGGTGAGGGCGCCGCCATTGGCCATGTTCTGCCACATGCGCAGCGCAATCTCCGGGCGCGGGACGGTCGCAAAGCGCCACCAGAAATCCACGAACTGCATGTTCAGATCCACCGGCAGTTTTCCCGGCCGGCTGTTGAGCGCGCGATTCACGTTGTCGCTGGCGGAGTACGGCCATAGCGGGAGCGCCCGCCGCACCGCGGTGTTGGACTCCGACATGATGCCGTCGGTGTACTCCTGCATGTAGTTGAAGTAGCCCGCGCGCGGCCGCTTCTCGCGGATCAGCTTGCCGATGGCCTCGGACACCTCGCGCGCGCTGGCCAGCAGGAACTTGCGATAATCCTCGTCGGCGCGTTCCGGAATCTCGCGAGCGTACAGCTTGCGATACCTGTCGCGGCAGGCGTCGCAGTGGCACAGGCCGACGTAGGCGCCGCTATAATCGGTGGACTGGTTGCCGAACATATTGAAGAACAGGCCGTCCACGTCGTATCGCTCCAGGCCTTCGCTGAGAATCTTCATCGCCTGGCCGCGATAATATCCGCCATTGATGCAGGTGGAATAGAGGCCGTTGTAGATGACCGGGCTGCCGTCGGCCTTACGGAAGAACCACTCCGGGTGGGCATCGTAAACGGCTTTCTGCGTCTTGCTCAGATCGTAGCGGCCAACGACGCGGATGCCGCGGGCATGCGCCTCCTTGACGACGTCGCCAAACATGTCGCGGCCCGCCGGCAGGTAGGGACTCGGATAATGGAACTCGACCCGCGTCGGATAATACGCGCTGATGCCGCCCATGCCCATCAGGACGACGTTCGCGCGCATGTCGGCGAGCTGCGCGACCAGGCGGTGGGTGTCCATGGCGGCGTCCGTTTCCCGCAGGTTGGTCTGCACCCAGCGGATGGGCTCGGCGGTCCACCATCCCGGTTGGGCGGACAGCATTTGGCCGCAAAGAAAATGATGGCCAGACGAGTTGGCATTGTTGAGATCATACCAGCCCGGCCGGCGACACCTCCGTTACGGACCAGTGAATGAGGTAGACTCAACTTCATCGGAATGTCCGGGATCAGATCTGCAGGCCGCCGGGTTGGCGTCGTATTGTTTCAATTGGGTGGCCCGGATTCCGTGGACGCCGTCGAGCCATTTCTCTACAACCTCTTCAGCGACCCGGACATTATCGATTTCCCCCTGGCCTCCATCGCGCGGCGGCCCCTGGCGCGTTTGATCGCCCGGTCGCGGGCTCGCCATGTAGGCAGCCACTACGCGAAAATCGGCGGCCGTTCGCCGATTCTCGAACTTACCTTGCAGCAGGCCGCCGCCTTGGAACGCGAACTACGGGGCAGTCTCGACGCGCGGGTGGTGGTGGCCATGCGCTACTGGCATCCGTTCACCGGCGAAGCCATACTCGAGCTCCAGAAGCACGCGCCCGAAGAGCTGGTGTTGCTGCCGCTGTACCCGCAATATTCGCGAACCACCACTGGCAGCAGCCTGAATGAATGGGACCGCCGCTTCCGGCCCCCGGACACCTGGCATCCGAAAATACACACGGTGCGCGAATACCACGACGATCCGGATTTCATCGATTCCCTGGTCGCGGCGGTGAACCAATCCCTGGCCGGATACCCGCAGCCAATCCCCGACCTGGATTTTGTGTTCAGCGCCCACAGCCTGCCCGTCTCCGTCATCCAGGCGGGCGATCCGTACCAGGCGCAGATCGAGCGCACTTGCGACCTTCTGTGGGAGGCGGGAGGATGGCAGGGTCGGCGCCACCTCTGTTACCAGAGTAAAGTGGGCACGGCGAAGTGGCTCAGTCCGTCGATGGGGGAGACCATTGAGCGCCTGGCGGCAGCGGGCGCCCGTCATGTCCTGGTGGTCCCCATTTCTTTCGTCTCGGACCACGTCGAGACGCTGCACGAGATCGGCATCGAGCACCGCGAACAGGCCGAGCGCCTGGGCATCGCGGACTTCCGCCTGACGATGGGGCTGAACGATTCGCCGCGCTTCATCGCCACCTTGTCGAAGCTGGTGCGGCAGTCCCTCAGCCGTATGCAACCCGCGGACGCCCCTTTTCTTTGAATCCGCACTATTTTCTGTACGTTGCGACCCCCACCAAATGCGCCGAATGGCGATTCTATACCCTTAATAGATATTTTCTACTGGACTCCATCGCCGGAAACTGCTAATCTCCCGCCAATGGCGCACTTAAGGGGGCCTATGAATATCCTTCACGACGAACTGAAAAGTGACCTGATTAATCGCGGATTCTCCCGCCGTAACTTCGGCCGGATCGCCGCCATGATAACCGCCGGAGCGACGCTTCCTTTCTACAACGAGCCGGCCCTGGCGCAGCTTTCCAAAGTCAACGCCCCTCCGGACGCCATCCTTCTCAATGCCAATGAGAACCCGTTGGGACCGTGCAAGGAAGCCCGTGAAGCCGCGGCCAGAATGATCGAACACGGCGGCCGCTATCGCTATAGCGAAGCCGACCGTGTGCAGCAGCTTCTCGCCCAACAGGAAGGCGTCAAACCGGAGTACGTGCGGATCTACGCCGGCTCCAGCGCCCCTCTGCATCAGGCGGTGCTGGCCTTCACCGGCCCCAAGCGTCCGTTTGTGATGGCCGACCCCGGTTATGAATCGGGCGCTTCCGCCGCCACATTCATCGGCGCCGAGACCATCCGCGTCCCGCTGATGAAAGATAAAGCCTATGCGCACGACGTGAAGGCGATGGTCGCGGCCAGCCCGACGGCCGGCCTGATCTACATTTGTAATCCGAACAACCCGACCGGCACGCTGACCCCGCCCTCGGACATCGAGTGGCTGGTGGCCAACAAGCCCGCCGGCTGCATCGTGATGATCGACGAAGCTTATACCCACATCGCCGGAGCGCCCTTCCACACCGACCTGGTGGCCGCCGATAAGGACGTGGTCGTGCTGCGTACGTTCTCCAAGATCTACGGCATGGCCGGCCTGCGCGCGGGCGCCGCCATCGCGCGTCCGGATCTTCTGAAGAAGCTCGCCGGTTTCAGTGCTGGCATGATGCCGATTACCGGCATGGCCGCCGCCAGCGCAAGCCTGGAGGCGAAGTACGTCATCCCCGAGCGCCGCAAACTCATCGGCGATGTCCGCGAGGATACTTACAGCTTCCTGGAAAAGCACAACTTCAGCTACGTGCCCGGCAAGTCCAACTGCTTCATGGTCGACGTGAAGCGCCCCGTCCGGGAAGTCATCACCGCCATGCAAGGCGAAAAGGTCTACGTTGGCCGCCCGTGGCCGGTGTGGCCCACGCACATGCGCGTCA
Organism: uncultured Solibacteraceae bacterium; assembly: GCA_963805775.1. Taxonomy (GTDB): domain Bacteria; phylum Acidobacteriota; class Terriglobia; order Bryobacterales; family Bryobacteraceae; genus Solibacter. Next base: position 39,467 of record CAWDWK010000067.1, read on the forward strand.
CCGTCGGCCTTGCCGACGAAATGAAGAAATTCCAGGCCGCCTTGCTCAAAGTAATGGCGTGATCTTTCGCATCACCGCCTGGGTGGGGCAGGCGCTTTCGCCTGCCAACGCCCGCCCGCGGGCGCGTGTTTCCGAGCCGAGTCCGTGCCATCCGAGCCGCAGCCTTCTGATATTCTCTGGGTAGATGCCATCCATCCGGATCCAGCTCGATGACGCCACTTATGCAGCCTTGACCCGAGCGGCGTCGGCAGGCAAGCGGACACGGACTGAGTTCGTTCGCGCAGCAATCAAAGAGGCTGTTCAAAGATGCCGTGATAAGCGCATGCGTGAAGCCTACATCGAGCAGCCTGATTCCACTTCCGATTCCGACAGTTGGTCAAATTGCGAGAAGTTTGAGGCGCAAAAAACCTTCCAGGACGTGCAAGTCCGCTTGCACAGAAAAAGCAGATTGGGCCGCCGATGAACGCCGATGAGCATCCTTGTCTTATCTGCGTTTATCTGCGTTCATCGGCGGCCAGAAACTCTTAGTGATCCCGCTCGGTAATCAAATCCGTCACCGCGAGCAGGGCACGCTGATACGGCGAATCGGGAAATTCCCCGATCGTTTGCCGGGCCTTATCCGTGAAAGCCTGTGCCCGCTCTTTCACGCGCTCGATGCCCTGGTATTTCTCCAGCAAAGCCAGAATGCGTTTGAACGGTACATTCTCGTAGCTGCGATCCCGCAGAATCGTCTCCACCAGCGCGCGCTCTTCCGCGGTAGCGCGCTCTAAAGCGTACACCAGCGGGAGCGTCACTTTTCCCTCGCGCAGATCGCCGCCCACCGGCTTGCCGAGCGTCTTCTCGCGTGCCGTGAAATCCAGGACGTCGTCCACCAGTTGGAACGCCATGCCTAGATTCCACGCGTATTCGCCGAGTTTTTCCTGGGTGCTGGCATCGGTGTGTCCCGCCAGTCCGCCCAAGCGCGCGCAGACGCTGAACAGGCAGGCCGTCTTGCGGTCCACCAGTTCCATGCAATCTGCTTCGGTGACGTTGATGCGGCCGATGCGCTCCAACTGCAGGAGCTCGCCTTCCACCATCATCTGCGTCAACCCGATCAGCAGGTCCAGCATCTGGAAGTTACGTTCGCGCAGCGCGATCTGAAACGCCTGCATGTACATCCAGTCGCCGGCCAGCACGCAGGTGTGATTGCCCCATCGTACATTGGTGGAAGGGCGCCCGCGCCGCGTCTCCGCCGTATCGATGACATCGTCGTGCACCAGCGTTGCCGCGTGGATCAGCTCCACGACAGCTCCCAACTGGATCGCCGATGGTCCGCCGTTGCCCACCAGTTTGGCGGAGAGCAACAGCAGCGCGGGACGCAGGCGTTTACCGCCCGCCGATTGCAGGTACTGGCCGATGGCGGTGACGGCATCCACGGACGCCACGGATTCCACGGTGATCTTCTTTTCCACCTGCTCCAGGTCGTCCTGGATCAGGTCGAAAATCTCGCGAGATGTCAGCGCCTGTCCCAGCTTGCCTAAATTCATGTAAGTTAACCAGTTTAACTGTTACCGGTCTGCCTGCGCAAACATAGGTTGCGGAAATTACGAGTGGTACATTCGGCAATCGACTCCGGCGCCACGCCGCGCACCTCCGCCAGGCGCCGCGCGGTATCCACCACGAAGGCCGGTTCGTTACGCTTTCCCCGATGCGGCACCGGGGCCAGGTACGGGCAATCCGTCTCCACCAGGAGGCGGTCTTCAGGCGTGATTCGCGCGGCCTCGCGCAGCGATTCGGCTTTCGGGAAAGTCAAAACTCCGCCGAAACTCAAATGAAAACCCAGTTTCAAAGCCTCCTGCGCTTGCACGGCGTCGCCCGTGAAACAGTGCATGATGCCGCCGTGCGGCAGGCTGGTCACCTGCGCCATCGTGTCTTCCCACGCCTCGCGCGTGTGGATCACGATCGGCTTCCCGAACTCCGCGGCCAGTTCCAACTGCCGCTCGAATACCGAACGCTGCACATCGCGCGGCGAGAAATCATAATGATAGTCGAGGCCGATCTCGCCGATCGCCAGCACCTTCGGATGCGCGGCCAGGTCGCGGAGCCGCGCGAACGTGTCGGGCGTGGCCTTTGCCGCGTCGTGCGGATGCACACCGATGGTGGCGTAAATGAACGGGTAGCGTTCCGCCTGCTGTATGGCCACATCCAGTTCGCCGCCGGTACCGATCGCCATCATCGTTTCCACACCCGCGGTCAGCGCGCGCTCGATCACCTGCGCGCGGTCCGCATCGAACTTCTCGTCATCCAGGTGACAATGCGAATCCACCAGGCTCACTTCAAGCGTGCTCCCACCGCGATGTCCTCGTGGAAACCCGCCAGCACCGGCTTGCCACCTTCTATGGATGCCGCCACAATCATCCCGTTAGATTCGATGCCCTTCAGCTTGCGCGGTTGCAAATTCGCTACAATGACCACCTTGCGGTTGAGCAACTGCTCCGGTCCATAAGCTTCGGCAATTCCGGCCACGATGGTCCGCGGCTCGGCCTCCCCGATGTCCACCTTCATGTGCATCAGCTTGTCGGAGTTCTTGACCCGCTCGGCGAACTTCACCAGGCCGACGCGCAGGTCCACCTTGACGAAATCGTCCACGGCGATCTTGTCGCTCACAGATTCCGCCGCCGCGGCTGGCTTCTTGCCCAGCAGCGCGTTCTGTTCGGCAGTCACAGTCTCTTCCAACGCCCGCATGGACGCCACCGCCTCCTTCAAGTCGATGCGCGGAAACACGGGGGCGATTTCACCAATCTTCTGGCCCGGTTGCAGCCCGCCCCATTCCAGCGTTTCGAAGCGTACGTCGTCGATCGGCGCGGGCATACCGAGCTGCGCCCAGATCTTCGGAGCCGATTGGGGCAGCACGGGACTGAGCAGCGCCGTCGCGATCCGCAGGCTCTCCGCGGCAGTGTACAGCGTGGTGCTCAACTCCGCCTGCGAAGCCTGGTCGCTCTGCCGCGCCAGCTTCCACGGGGCCTTCTGCACGATGTATTTGTCTACCGCGGAAATCAGCGCCCACACCGCTTCCAGGCCCTTGGAAAATTCGAACGCATCGAAGTACCCGCGCACGGCGGCCACGGTCTCATTACCCAGCGCGGCAATCTCGCCGTCGCTGCCCTCGGGGATCTCGTCCCCGCGGTATTGGTGGATCATCGTCAACGTCCGGCTGGCGAGATTGCCGAGACCGTTCGCCAGGTCGGAATTGTAGCGCCCAATCAGCGCGTCATAGCTAAAAGTGCCGTCCTGCCCGAAAACAATTTCGCGCAGCAGGAAATAGCGCAGCGCGTCGGCGCCCATCACCTGCCGTATGGGTTCGGAGCGCACGATGTTGCCGCGGCTCTTGCTCATCTTGTCGTTCTCAAACAACAGCCACCCGTGCGCGAACACCTGTTTGGGCAGCGGCATGGCGGCCGCCATCAGAAACGCGGGCCAGAACACCGCATGGAAACGCGCGATCTCCTTGCCGATCAGGTGCAGGTCGGCCGGCCACAGCCCTTCGCCCTCCACCGCGCTCATATAGCCGATCAGCGCGTCGAACCAGACATAGAACACGTGCTTGCCTTCCACCGGCAGCGGGATGCCCCACTTGAGCGAAGTCCGGCTGATCGAAAGATCGTTCAGTCCCTGGCGCACGAAAGCCAGCACTTCATTGCGGCGCGTTTCCGGCTGTATGAACTCCGGGTGCGTTTCGTACAGTTCGATCAGCTTATCGGTGAACGCCGAGAGCTTGAAGAAATAATTTTCCTCCGTGACGGTCTCCGTGATGCGGCCGCAGATCGGGCACGGGTCGCCGGGCTTCGCCTCGTTGGCATAGAGTTCGTCGGACACGCAATACTGCCCCGTGTAGCTGCCCTTGTACACGTACCCGTTGTCCATGCAGCGCTGGAACAGATTCTGTACCACTTTGTGATGCTTCGGGTCGGTGGTGCGGATGGTGCGGTCTACACGTATGTTGAGCTTCTCCCACTGCGTGCGGAATTCGGCGGAGATGACATCGGTAAACTCCTGCGGCGTCTTCCCGGCCGCTTCGGCCGAGCGCTCCACCTTCTGGCCGTGCTCGTCGGTGCCGGTGAACATCACGGCGTCATAGCCCTGCATGCGTTTGAAACGCGCGATGGTCTCGGCGGCCATGGTGGTGTACGTGTGCCCGATGTGCGGAGCTGCGTTCACGTAATACAGGGGGGTGGTGAGATAGTATTTCATCTGGTTAGTTTCAGGTAAGCGTAATTGGCTTCGGCGATGATGTGCTTGAGCGCCACGCCGGTTTGCGAGGCCAGGCGTCGGCAGTCTTCATACTCTGGCGCATAACTGCCCTCACTGGAAACTTTGATGCGGACCTTGCCGTGCGGAGTCTCCACCTCGGTCCACGAACGCGCCTGCACGCGCCGCTCGGCCGGATAGATGCGCACTCCCAGCGTGGAAGTCTCCGCGAAGATCAACTGCGCAATCGCCTCCCGGTGCTCCGGTTTGGCGACCGCGCGCAGCAGCGTGCCCGCGCGGCCTTTCTTCATCTGCACGGGCTGCAGCGAAACGTCGAGCGCGCCGAACTCCACCAGGCGCTCCGTGGTGTAGGCGAGCACCTGCGGATTGAGATCGTCGATATTAGCCTCGATCACGCAGACCGCCAGCGCTTCATCCGCGCCTGTCGGTTCGCCCAGGATCACGCGCAGCACGTTGGCATGATCGGGAAATTCGTGATCGCCCGCGCCATAACCCGTCGCCGTAATCTTCATCGGCGGCAGCACGCCGAAGCGCGCAGCCATGGTGACCGCTACCGCGGCCCCGGTCGGCGTGGTAAGTTCCAGCGCCGGACCGCGCGAGTACACCGGCACGCCTGTCAGCAGCAGCGCCGTGGCCGGAGCGGGCACAGGCAGCATGCCGTGCTCCGTGCGCACCATGCCGCTGCCCACATTGATCGGCGAGCAGAGCACCGTTTCGACATCCAGTAGGTCGAAGGCGACGGCCGCGCCCACGATGTCGGCAATCGAATCGGCGGCCCCCACTTCGTGGAAGTGAACTTTCTCTATCGGCACCTGGTGAACCTGCGCCTCGGCTTCCGCCAGCTTGCGGAATACGCGGATCGCGTTGCGCCGGGCCGGCTCGGCCAGGTTCGCCCGCTCGATCATCTTGATGATGGGGGAGAGGTGGCGATGGTTTTTCGTTTCCTGCACCGCCACGCGGTACTTGGTGGCGCCGATGGCAGAGCGCTGCACCCTTTCGAAGGACACCGACGCACCGGCATCGAGCGATGCGATAGCGTCCGTGATCGCGGCCTGGTCGGCGCCGGCATCGGCCAGGGCGCCAACCAGCATGTCGCCGCTAACTCCCGAGAATGCGTCCAGATAGCAAGTAATAGGCACGAACCTTTATTGTAACGGGTTCGCGCCGGGCGTCCCGTCGCTAACTCCCTGCCCGCCGGGGCGCGACTCGCCGGCCTACCGCTTCACTACTGCTTCCCGCCGTCTGCGCTCCGGGCGGGTAGGCTCACCATCCGGCGCGATTCTCCAGCGCGCACCTCGGGTGCGTTTGCCGCCGCCCCAGGGAACTTCGACAGCCACAACGCCGCAGCGGCGACAATCGACACGCCGCATGGTGTACAGAAAGAAGACGAGAACCCCCACAGGAGGATGAACTCAAAGCGGCGTTCGGCGAGTTGGTCGTACCCGGCGCCGGCAAATGGCAGCGCGAGCAGACTGCGGCCGAACCCTTGCGGGGTCGTACGGGTACTTCGATACTCTTCTTGTCGGCACTGAAGGAGGCGTGCTGGTACACAAAACCCGTGAAACGGTGGCAGCGGTTTAGGATCGTGATCAGTTCCATGGCGGGGAAGCGTGTGGCGACGAACCTTTACCATAAACCGTTCCAGAGACTTGAACCGCGGGTCGATAAACGCTGGGCGGTCGGGTCGAGGACTGGCGCGGTGTTCCGAAGGTCTGGCCTAGCTTGTTGCTCCCCGTTTCCGTTGGGAGTGCCTCAATAGCCGAACCGTGAATCCGTTTCCAGCCCCCGCCACATCGCACCCAGCGTGCAGATTTCCCGCACTAGGCGCACCTGTTTGCTTGGTGCCAAGAGTTATGGGGCCTATCGTGCCGGGGCGACTTTCGCACCTGGCCATCGACGCAACTGGTATTCGTTAAATAAACCCAGCCGGTCGTACAGCCATTCGCTACTCCACCGCTTCCAGCCGAAGCCTTTGCGTCCCCGGGCACGCATCAGATGCTGCCTGACCTTCTTCTCTACCCAGCGTTTGACCATGTAGAAACAGGAACTCGAATGTCCGACCCGAAAGTAGTTCACCCAGCCACGCAGAATCGGATTGATTTTCGCAATCACAATCTCCACGGGCCAGCTGACATGTTGTCGGAAGATCTCCCTAAGCTTTTCAAACAGCGCCGTCCGCTTCTTCAGCTTGGGCGCATAGTACGGTCGCCACTTCCGCCGAAGGCTCAGTATGCGCCGGTACTCAAAACCCAGGAAGGTAAAGCTCTCTCCCTTTTTCAGATCTACCATCCGACTCTTGTCCTCGTTGATCGCAACGCCCAGCTTCGCGAACTCCTCTCGCAGCCGTCTGTTTACCGCCTTCACCAGCCAGTCGCTCCGCTGTTCGGCGTCGATCAAGATCACCATATCATCCGCAAAACGTGCATATTGGATGTTGGTGTACTTGCCCCTCCGCGTGGTGTCCACCGCTTTCTCCAGCATCCGGTCTACCTCATTCAGATAGAGGTTGCTGAGCAACGGCGAGATCACCCCGCCTTGGGGAACACCTTTCTTCCCGGTCGCTTGCAGAATCATCTTGAGCAAATGCAGGACCGCATCATCTCGGACCCGTCGCGCCACTTTCTCTAACAGCAGAGAATGCTGCACGTTATCGAAATAGGCGGTGAGATCCAAATCAATAGGGCGACTTATCGTTACCTATCCCGGAATCGCATACACGTCGCACCACTCCGCGTGGAGCGTTACGCCTGCCTGCTGCGGGCCGTACGCGGCGCTGAAGTATCCCCAAGTGCGCCCTGTGTGGAGTGGTCTGATGGCGCTCGCCTCTGCGTTTTCATAATCGATACTAACGTATATGTTATTATTGAAGAGTGCTCGACGTTCGGGAATACATCGACACCGCTGGACGTAGCCCTTTCACGAAGTGGCTGCGCGCACTCAACGTTCATGCCGCGGCGAAAGTAGCAACGGCGCTTGAGCGGGTTGCGGATGGCAACCTGTCCAATGTCAAAGCGGTCGGTAACGGTGTTCTCGAATACAAGATTGATTTTGGCCCTGGCTACCGCCTTTATTTCGGGCGGGACGGCGACCGGCTAATTATTCTGCTCGCGGGTGGCACGAAGAAGCGCCAGCAAGTAGACATCCGCCAAGCAAAGGCGAATTGGGACGACTACCGGAACAGGAAGACCTAGGAAGAAACACCATGGCACTGACCAAAGATTTTCGCGAAACGATCCGCGAACGCGCCCAGCAGGAACCGAAATTCCGCAAGGCGTTGCTTCGTGAGGCAATCGAACTCATGCTCTCCGGCGACGAGAAGACAGGCCGAGCGATCCTGCGCAACTATATCAACGCCACCGTCGGCTTTCGGCAGTTGGAAGAGGCGACTTCCATCCCCGCCACCAGTCTCATGCGAATGTTCGGGCCGAATGGCAACCCTTCGGCCAAGAACTTGTTCGGTGTCTTGGCCCATCTTCAAGCACAGGAAGGCGTGAACTTTGAGATCCGTCCTCGCCGGGGTTGAGACTTGCTAAAGGCTTGCTCCGCCGGACCAGTCAACGCTGGGCGACTACTCGCGGGTGATCGCTGGTATTAACCGTGCAGCACGTCCGTTGATGGCGAGCGTGATCTTGTGAGCTTCGCTGGTGCCGAGAGTCGCGACCGAGACTCGCGCGCTTCATGAAGACATGCTCGATGACATAGGACGCGCAGTTGCGTTAGCGAGCATATTAGTTGATCTGACTTAGCCGGCAGGTAAAAGTGCCTGCGCCACGCGCGTCCCTATTCGGCCCGCAGAGCCTCTACCGGGTTGACCGAAGCGGCGCGCCGCGCGGGGATGTAGCTGGCCAGGAGCGCCGCAATCCCGAGCACGCCGGCGACGGCTGCCAGAGTAGGCACATCCCACGAGCGGACGCCAAATAACAGCCCGCGCATCAGTGCTGCCGCCGCCACCGAGCACACGAGGCCTACCGTAATGCCGCCGGCAGTCAGCCAACCCGCTTCTTTCAGAATTAGCCGATAGACGGAACTGGGCTGCGCGCCGAGCGCCATGCGGATGCCGATTTCACGACTCCTCTGGCTTACCGAGAAGGCCACCACGCCGTAGAGTCCGACCACGCCCAGCAATAACGCCAGAGTCGCGAAACCTCCCACCAGCCAGGCTAAGGAACGGTGCAGATACGCCGACTGCGAATCCATGATTCGGTCGGTCATAGCCTTTCCGCCAATTGTAACGATACCGGGGTCGATCTGATGGATGGTGGCCGTCAAAGCTGGTATGATCGACCGCTCGTCTTGCGAGGTGCGAACCACCAGGCCGAAAAAGGTGTCGGTGCTCTGGCTAAAGGGAAAATAGAGGACCGGGGGGATCGCGATATCCAGCGGGCCTTCCCGGATGTCTTCGACAATGCCAACGATTTCAATGGGCACGGGCGGCGTAGAGAGACCGGAAAGCTGCTTGCCGAGAACCTCTTGGCCAGGGAAATAGTGCTTCGTGAACGCCTGGTTGACAATCGCCACGCGCGGCTTCGACGAATCTTCCGTCTCCTTAAAGTAGCGCCCGCGTAACAGCTTCGCTCCCAGAGTGCTGAAGTAGCTAGGACTCACGTCCCGTTCAGGGGTATCATTGTGCTCTCCATGCCAGGGTCGGCCCAGGACGCGAAACCAGGTGGTGTTGCCGTTGCCGCTCACGGGAACACCGTTGGCCACGAAGCCGGCCGATTTCACGCCCGGCAGACTCTCGATCCGGTTCACAATCTGCCGCGCCAGCGCAATCACCTGCTCGTCTTTTCCGTAGCTGGATCTCGGGGCCGCCACATCCATGGTGACCAGATGGCCGGGTTGCAACCCGATGCCCACGTGCAGCAGGCGGTACAGGCTCTTGCCGAGCAATCCGGCTCCCACCAGCAACACCATGGCGGTGGCCAATTCCAGCACCACAAGTTTGGAACCGAGTCGGCGCCATACCATTCCGGCAGAACCGCGACTGGCCTCCGCCAGCCCTTCCCGCATCTCTGACGACCAGATGCGCAAACTGGGTGGGCACGACAACAGCACTGCCGACAACAGTGAGATCGCTCCCGCAAGGGTTAGAACCCGGTTATTCAAACCGAGGTCATGCAGAAACGGCAGGCGGGCCATCATATCCTCCGAAATTAACCTCTGGAGAAGTTGAATGGCCCAATTAGCGGATGCTAGGCCGAGCGCACTGCCCGCCATGACCAAGACCAGCGCTTCCGTCACAAACTGCCCGATCAATCGTCCCGATGAAGCGCCCAGGGCCGTGCGGACGGCGATCTCCCGCTTACGGCTCTCAGAACGAACCAACAGCAGCCCCGCCACGTTCACACCCGCAATCAGCAGCAGCAACCCGGCGCCGCTGAGCAACACCATCAGGATGGGACGGATGTCTCCCACAATCACTTCGGTGAGGGGGAATAGGGCCGCTCCTTGATCGCGATTCGAACCGGGATATTCGCGTTCCAGTTCGGTCGCGATTGTCTTTACGTCGGCTAACGCGGCCGAGAAGGAGGTGCCATCCATGAGTCGCGCCACACCATAGATGGAATGGCAGCTTCGTCTCAAGTCACACTCGCTGGAAGCATGAAATGAAGTCCAGAACTCCGCAGGCTCGGCGGGAGCGAAATGAAACTCGCGCGGCAGCACACCAATGATGAGGTGCGGAGCGCCATTCAGCGTGACTACGCGTCCCAGGACATCGCGGTTTCCACCGAACCTTTGCTGCCACGCGGCGTAGCCCAGCAGGGCCGTGCGAGGTGCAGTCGGCGAATCCTCGCCCGCATAGAAATCGCGCCCCAGCACCGGAGTGACACCAAGGGTGCGAAAGAATCCGTCGGTGACGCGTGCGCCACGTACCGGCTGTGCGCCCGCAGGAGTGCTGAGCGTAAAACCGGTCCTTTGATATGCGTCCAGCGAACTGAAGACTCTGTTCCGCGTTTTCCAATCGAGGTAGTCAGGATAGGAAAGATTGCTCTTTGGAAATTCGGCGGTACTCTCAAAAATCCCAGCCAGCCGCGAGGGATTCCGAAAAGGCAGCGGCTGGATCAGGGCCGCATCCACAAAAGCGAAGATGGATACACCGGCGCACATGCCGAGAGCCAGGACGAAAATGGCCGTGCAACTGAATCCCTGGTTCTTTCGCAACTGTCGGGTGGCGAAGGCAAGGTCTTTCCGCAGGTTGTCAATCAGACTCAAGCCGCGCATGTCACGACACTCCTCTCTCCTTTGTTCGAAACCATGAACGCTGCGGAGCGCCGCGCGCCGTCCATCTTCAGGACTCATGCCGGCGGCGATGTTTTCGTCCATCTCCCGCTCCAGGTGATACCGCAGTTCTTCGTCGAGTTCCCTTTCAACCAGAGTGCGCGAGAAAAGGGAACGCAGCCGATGTCGGAAGATGGCAATCAAGCGCATGGCAAATTCTCCTCAGTAACTGTTTTGACCTGAATACTCCTTTTCAAGCAGGCCGTTGCCCTGGAGGCGCAATGCTGCCCGGTTAAGGGCACGCGGTCCGCACAATCATCGAAATCGCCCCCGCCAAGCGCTCCCACTGCGCGGACTCCTGCGCAAGAGCTTTGCGGCCCGCTTTCGTCAGCGTGTAGTACTTGGCCCGCCGATTGTTCTCGCTGACAGCCCATTCCGCGCTGATCCAGCCGTTCTGTTCGAGTTTGTGGAGAGACGGGTAGAGGGCGCTCTGACCCACTTGGAGAATCTCCCCGGACATCTGGCGGATGCGCTGGCCGATCGCCCAACCATGCATGGGCTCTAAGGCGACTACTTTCAAGATGAGCATGTCTAGCGTGCCTTGCACCAGTTCGGTCGGTTTACTCAAGATCGCTCCTCTCAGTAACTGACAACAGCATACGCAGGTCTGAGCTGTCGTGTCAATCTTCGGGCGGAACCGGGCTATTGTTGTACCTTGCCGGTTGCGGTTGTGAACTGCGAAAATCGCCGACCGAACTGGGCTGGAAATCTCCGTCTGCGGTTTTCCTCCGAACACGAGCAAGTGGAACAAATCGAACATCGGTCTCCTGCCAGCCGACGGCAAGGGCCCGAGGTGCTCTGCCCGTCTCGGGCCCCTTGGCTGCATAGGGCCCGACGCCGATATCTGGCCCGTCGAAGGGATAGATCCTCCCTGACGGCGTAGCGTTTACCGGAACGGGCAGGACTACAAATCGCACAGGTAGGATCGATCCCGTCACCGGCCGATGCCGTCGAGCTCCGCACACGCCTTAGTTCGCGCCGTCTCCTTGCGCGCGCGCTACCACCCGCTGGCCTACCTGTCCGCCCAGGCTCAATCCGGTACTGACGTCGAGCTGCGTGTGAATCAACGCATCGAACGTCGAAGTTCCCGCGTCGCCGGCCATGCTGTTCAATGCGGCGGCATCGCTGGGAAACAGGTACGACATCACCGCGGCCGAAGCGCCCGACGCGCAGGCGTGCCCGGAAGGATACCCCGGATGCTGCGGAATCGCGAACACCGGTGTGATGGTGGGGTCGGCTTGCGATGGCCGCAGTTCGAGAAATGTGTATTTGGTATCCCAGCACGCGATCGTCGCGTCGTGCTGCGCCACCGTCTCCAACGCATAGGCGCGCGCCGCTCGCGGAGCATTGCCGTCCAGGTGATTCTGAAAGATCTCGGTCTCCACTTCCTGCAGCCACGGCTGGAAAAAGCCGGGCTGCCAGAACCACGCCAGATGGTTGGTCGCGTTGGTGCGCTGCAGATTCTTATCGGCGGCGTATTGCGCATTGGCGTCGTTGGAACCAAATGCCGGCGGAGCGGCAGGACGGAACTGGTCGCCGCCGGTGAGCACCCACGCGTGCCAGCTACCGGCCAGCGGCGCCACCGGCGTGGCGCTGCTCCACACGCCCGGCGTGGCCGGGTAAGATCCCGTGAACGTCTGATTGGAACCATCCGCCTTCGCATACGCGATCACGGCCTGGCCGACCAGGTTCCCCAGGTCCATGCCGCTCACCACATCGCTGGGAAACGCAACGCCGGCGAAGACCCGCGACTGCCCCGCCTGGTCCGCCATGTCGCGAACCGACCCTGCCTGGTCCGGGAAAAGATAAGCCAGCACCGCGGCGGCCGCACCCGCCGTCACGGCATGCTCTGAAGGGTACGACGGGCTCGCGGTCGGCTGGATCGCCGTAGTCACGCTCGGGTCGACCTCGCTCGGGTGCTGCCGCATGTACGCATATTTGGAATCCCACGCGGCTACCGTCGAATCGTAGATCGCGACCGCCACCAGCGACAGGGCGCGCGTCTGCAATGGCGTGGCAAGGCCTTCGCTCACCGCCAACTGCTGCGCAAGCTGCATCCAGCGATAGCCGGGCGCCCCGGAATCCCAGAAGCGGATCTGCGCCAGGACGGCCTGCGTGCGAGCCGTCGCGCATTCCTTCACCCACTGGTTCTCGACAGCCGTCTGCGCGGCGTCCGGCGGCGCCGGCAAGCGAAATGCGCCGCCGGATGAAATCACCCAGGTCTTCCACTGCCCTGCGTGGGGTTCTGTCTGTGCCGTTAAACTGGTCGCCGCGGTGAGCGCCAGCATCAACCATCCAAATCTGTTCATAATCGTTTCTCCCTTTCGCGGCGTCCTATGTGAACGTCCGCATTGTGGAGACTGCACCGGGCCGCCGAAAATTCCCGGCCGCCGTACGATCTGTGCCGCAACGCTTTCCGGCATGGCGCGTCCATCTAAGATAAGTTGAGGGTAAGTGGGATGGAAACACTCTTCCGGGACTTACGATTCGCCCTTCGTTCGCTGCTCAGAAGCCCAGCATTCACCGCCGTTGCCGTACTCACCCTGGGCCTCGGTGTAGGTGCGAATACAGGCATCTTCAGCGTGGTGCAAAGTGTCCTTTTGCGTCCCCTCCCCTACCGCCAGCCCGAAACCCTCATACAGGTTTGGAACACGTATTTCCCGATCTTTCCCAAGATCGAGTTATCCCCAGGCGATTACCAGGATCTCCGCCGCCAGGCTCAAAGCTTCTCCGAAGTCGCCGGCTATGTCTCCATCGCTCAGGGCTTCAACCTGACCGGCGCCGGGGAGCCCACGCGCCTGCAGGCCGCCTACGCCACCTCCGCACTGTTCCCCTTGCTGGGCAGCCGCCCTGCAGCCGGCCGCGCGTTCACTTCGGACGAAGATAAGCCCGGGACCGCTCCCTCCGTGATGCTCAGTCACCGCTTTTGGCAGAGTTACTTCGGCGCCGATCCTTCCGTCGTCGGACGTACCCTCACCCTCGACGGTAGCGGCTACCGGGTGGCCGGCATCCTTCCCGCCGATTTCCAACTCCTTGGATGGGCGGATGTCTGGTTGCCGGTCGGCTGCTATACCGACGACCCCACCAGCCACGTCCACCATGAATTCAGCGTAGTCGCCCGCCTCAAACCCGGCGTGACGCTGTCTCAAGCCCAGGCCGAACTCGACACCTTCAACCGCCAGGAACAGATCAGCCTCCCCGACACCCACAAGAACTTCGGCATGCTCGCCGAACCCCTGCATGACGCATCCGCCGCTTCCATCCGTCTCGCGCTGCTCGTGCTTTTCGCCGCCGTCGGACTCATCCTGCTGATCGCCTGCGTCAATATCGTGAATCTCCTTCTAGCGCGCAACGCCGCCCGCCAAAGGGAAATCGCCCTGCGCATCGCTCTCGGCTCGAACCGCTGGAGACTCATCCGCCAGCTCCTGACCGAGAGCACGCTCCTCGCCTTATCCGGAGGCGCCCTGGGACTCCTTCTCGCCCTTGCCGCTCTGCGCGCCCTCAACCTATCGGCACCCGCGGACGTAGCCATCATCAAGCAGGCGGGGCTCAACTTCACGGTTCTCGGCTTCACCCTCGCGGCCTGCCTCCTCGTAGGAATTGCCTGCGGCCTCGTACCCGCCCTGCAAACGCTCCGGCACGACGTCCAGTCCGTGCTCAAAGAAGGCACGCGGAGCTCCTCAGCTTCGTGGGGCGACAAGGTCCGCAGCCTGCTCGTAGTTTCGGAAATCGCCCTCGCGCTGGTGCCTTTGGTCGGCGCGGGTCTGCTGATTCGCAGCTTCCAACATATTCTCGCCGTCGATCCCGGATTCCGCCCCGAATCCGTGCTCACCATGGAGGTCGATCAGCCCGCCCTCACCGTCCAGGAAGCCGCCAAAATGTCGAACGATCAGCAGATCGAGTACGCTCGCCAACAGTCCCGTCAATTCGAACAAATGGCGGACCGCATACGTGCCTTGCCTGGCGTCGCCGCGGTCGGCGGCGTCAATGAGCTGCCTCTCGTCTCCGGCCTGCGCTCCGCATCCCGCTTCCAGGTCGAAGGCCAGCCGCTGCCGGCCAGTGGTCTCCGCCCGGTCGCCGAAACACGCCAGGCCAGCATTGGATATTTCGCCGCGGTGGGCATCCCGCTCCGTTCCGGCCGCATGCTCGATGCCCGTGATTACGGCGGCCAGAATATCCTCATCAACCAAGCCATGGCCCGCCGCTATCTGCCCGGCCAGGATCCCCTCGGCAAGCGTATCAATCTCTGCACGCTCGCTCCCAAACCCTGCTGGTTCCCCATCGTCGGAGTGGTCGGCGACGTTCGCCAGCACGGCCTCGACGCCGCTCCCACCTACGACGTTTACTACACCGGCGGCTGGAGCCGTCACCTCGTGATTCGCACTTCGGCGAGTCCCGCATCCCTGGCGCGTGCCGTCATACAGGAGATCCACAAGGCCGACGCCAACCTGCCCGTCGCCAACGTCATGGCGCTCGACGATCTTCTCTCCGATTCCGTCTCTTCCCGCCGCTTCTCCACCTTCCTCCTGGGACTCTTCGCCGCCCTCGGACTCCTCCTCGCCGCCGTGGGAATCTACGGTGTGATGAGTTATGTCGTCAGCCTGCGCACCGGCGAGATCGGCATTCGCATGGCTCTCGGCGCGCAGCCCGCGGACATTTGGTCGCTCATCGTCGGCCGCGGCGCGCGCCTCGCCCTCGCCGGTGTCGCCGTCGGTCTGATCGGCGCCTTCGCGCTGACCAGACTGATCGCCAGCATGCTCTTCGGCGTGCAACCCAATGACGCCGTCAGTTTTGCGGTAACGGCCTTCCTGCTGATTTCGATCGCCCTGCTGGCCTGCTACATCCCCGCGCGGCGCGCCATGCGCCTCGATCCCGTAGTCGCCTTGCGCCACGAGTAGGCACTGACAACCACTCGCTCACGCTCGTGGCTCTGTAAGCTGTTTCGGAGCCGCGACCGTGAGGGAGTGGTTCTTGGTCGTGTGAGTATATTGAGGTCCGTGTGATCGCCGCTACTTCCGGTACAAATCCCGGAATTGCTCGAGCTCACTCAGGCCAAGATCGGAGACCGCCCAATAAGTCATACCCCCCTGCGTCCAACGCACAACATGGTAGCCGTTACTCGAAAATGGGCTTTCCTCAACAGCAGACCTCCCCGACGGCCACGTGAATAAATTGATGACGTGCTGCCGCCGCCGGTAAACCAGCGCGGCCACGCTCCGGTTCATCAGGTAATCCAGCCGCCCGCCGATCAGCGGAAAACCTTCTGCGGCGAAATCCTTCACGTCGGGCGAAAAGTCGAGCTTCCCGTTAAACCACGGCTTCACCGTGTGCTGATCCGTCGAGGGCACATCCAGAAGATGGTCGCCCATCAACGAGCGTATATGGTCCGTCAGCACTCCCTGCGCCACCAGGTCGCTCTCCGCGATTCCTGATCGGAGCCTGCTGACGTTCCACACGACGGACACTGCCAGAAGAACCGAAGCCGCAATCGCCAGCCAGCGCCAGTTCGTATCCCGCCCCTTCGCTCCCGACTCGTCAGCCGCCGCGCGCCGCAGCGCATCGCGGACCGCTCGCTCCACCGCCACCGGCGCGGAGTAATAAGGAGCAGCCAGCTTGATGCCGGCTTTCTGTTCGCGCAATCGCGCCAGCACTTCCGAGCAGTCCTGGCAAGTCGAAAGGTGGTCTTCCACTGCGGCCTTCAGGCCCGGGTCCAACTCCTCATCCATGTAAGCCTCAATCAATTCGCGGGAACAGTTCATTTGCTTGCCTCCTGTTTCCGCCCACCGGCGCAGTCCTCCAAACGTTTGCGCGCACGCGAGAGCCTCGACATCACCGTGCCCGCTGCCAGCCCCGTCGTGTCCGCAATCTGCCGGTAGGACATCTCCTCCAACTCTCGCATCACGATCACCTCGCGGAACTCTTCCGGAAGCCCCTCGATGCAGTCTCGCAGAATCGTTCGCTTCGCATCCTCCACCAGCGCTTCCTCCTGATTCGGACGCTGCGAGCCCACCACGCGCGACGTATGCGCGCCTTCGTCGAAGACAGCCGTCATCAGATTGCGCTTCTCCCGCCGCAGCCACGTGAAGCACGTATTGCGCACAATCTCCAGCACCCAGCTCTTCGCGTCTCCGCCATGATAGCCGTCGAAAAATCGAAAGGCGCGCAAGTACGCTTCCTGTACCACATCCTGTGCATCCTGCTCATTCCGCGTCAGCCATCGCGCCAGGTTAAAAGCGGCATTCAAGTGGGGCAGAACGACTTCTTCGAAGAGCCGCAGCTTGCTCTCGGGATTGATTCCGGAATTCCGCACAACCTACTAATGTAGACCACGCGATCGGGAAGAATATTCCCCAAAATCGCACGGGAATAAATCGCCGCGCCTCCGAGTCTGCCCAAGCGAGGTGAACATGTCCAAACGAATCATTCACGATCACAGCCACGACGGCATCGACCGCCGCGGCTTCCTGGAATGCATGGCCTGGGCCGGAACCGGCGTCCTCTGGACCGTGGGCGCCGGCGTCCTCTCGTCGCAGGCGTTCGGCCAGAACAACAAGAACGCCGCGAAGGGAGAACTCCACTTCGTCCAGATCAGCGACAGCCACATGGGCTTCAACAAGCCCGCCAATCCCGATGTCGCCGCCACCCTGCAGGCGGCCATCGACAAGATCAACGCCCTGCCGCAGCAGCCCGACTTCCTCATTCACACCGGCGACCTCAGCCACACCTCCAAGGCCGCCGAATACGACACGATGGACCAGATCCTGATGGGCGCCAAACCAAAGCAGGTCTTCTTTGTTCCCGGCGAGCATGACACTTCCATCGATGACGGCAAACTCTACCTGGAACGCTACGGTAAGAACGCCAAAGGCCGCGGCTGGTACAGCTTCACTCACAAGGACGTGCACTTCGTCGCCCTGTCCAATGTCGCCGCGCTAGAAGGGCTGGGCAAACTCGGCCCCGACCAGCTCCAGTGGCTCGAAGCCGATCTCAAGAGCCAGCCCGCCAGCCGTCCCGTAGTCGTCTTTGCGCACATCCCGCTGTGGTCCGTCTATCCCGACTGGGGATGGGGGACCGAGGACAGTGCACAGGCCCTCGACTACCTCAAGCGCTTCGGGTCGGTCACGGTCCTGAACGGGCACATACACCAGGTCATGCAGAAGGTGGAAGGCAGTGTCACCTTCCACACCGCCATGTCCACGGCATTCCCGCAGCCCGCTCCGGGCACCGCCAAGGGACCCGGCCCCATGAAGGTGCCCGATGACAAACTGCGCAGCGTCCTCGGCATCACCGAAGTGAAATCGATCATGAACCACCACAGTCTCGCCGTCGTCGATTCCACGCTGGAGGGAGCTTAATCGCATGCCGCGCATCATCGCAGCCATCCTGGCCGCCTTCATCTCACTGGTTGTCGCATCGGCCCAGTTTCCGCCCGACCGCAAAGCGCTGTTTGAAAAGCGCTGCGGTGGTTGCCACGCATTAGATCGCGACAAGGAAGGTCCCCGTCTCGGCGGCGTTTACGGACGCACCGCCGGAACCGTCGCTTCCTTCCAGTATTCTGACGCCCTCAGGAAATCCGGTATCAAGTGGACGGCAGAGACCCTGGACAAATGGCTCACCAACACCGACCAATTAGTCCCCAACAACGACATGACATTCCACGTCGAAAAGCCGGACGAGCGAGCCGCAATCATCGCCTACCTGAAGCAAAACTAAGTGGGACAGCTTACTAACTTGTGTGGAGCAGCTTACTAACCTGTCAACCTGCGCGGCGGTTGGTAACCGCCCCTACCCCCGCCGCCAAAGCCGAGCATCCCACCGCACCGGCAAAGGCTCGCTCGCCCGCAGCATCGAAAACGCGGGATGCTCCTGATTGATCAAAACATTCCGTTCCACCAGGGTCGCCACCGAAGGCACCATCAGCACCGGCGTGCGGCGCTCGTCATACCAGCGATCGCCGAACGCCCGGGCCGCTTCAAACGATGGCGAATCCCACCGCGGCACATCGTCCTGCGTGATTTCTTCCACCGCCACACCCGCCGGTATCACGATCTGCACATACCCTTGACTCCGCGGCACGCTGCCGTTCGTGTGAACCAGAATCTCCAGCAATGCGCCCGCGTACGTCTCCGCCGCATAGATCACCCGCCGCCCCGGAGAATTCCAGCGCGCGCCGTGCAGCATCGCCCCACTCCCGTCGAAGATCGTGTGCCGCATATCGGCAACACGGAATGCCCGCAGCGGACCACTACGCCGGGAGGCCATAGAGAATGCGCGCCATCACCTCTTCCGCCTGCCGGGCACCCAATTCCGTCATCGCCGCGTCAAGCGGTGTCTTCCCCCCGATCTCAGCATGCGGCGTGGTCAGAAAACGCCGCGCCTCCTCGCGATCCTGCCAGACGTCTTCCGCCGTAGCGACCACGCGAGCCACACGCTCCGTACGTTCGCTTTCCGCCGGACTCAAGCGCTCCCTCCGCCGTTTGAACGTCGCCTCCGGCACGATGCGGCGCATCATGGCGCGTTGTTCGGAAAGATCGGAGTAGACCCGCCGCACCACGTTGCGGAGCGTTGCCTTCGGCAAACCCCGTTCCACGGCATCATTTAATTCCAGTAAGGACGTGATCGGCTTCGCGAAAACACGATGGCCGCCCAGGACTTCCCCAATGTGTTGTACTTCCAGCATCGGTATCATTATACCCCACCGTGAGGATCAGATGATACCACGCATTCACGGCCGGCCGATAAACCGTTTCCAGCCCGCGCGTTTCGGCGCCGCCACTCCCAGCAAACTCCGCAGCGGCTCGCCCTCCGCCTCCGAAAGCGGTTCGCTGCCGCGTAGCAAATGTACCACTTCCAACATGCGGCAAAAATGATCCACGCAGTGCCAGCAGTCCCGCAAATGCCGTTCCATCATCTCTCGCCCACGCCACGTCGTCCGCCCGTCCACCACGTCCAGGAACGCCTTCGTAGGCAGGCAGTCCTTCCCCGCCCCTGCGGCCGCTTCCCTTCCCAGCGACGCGCCGTTTTCCGACAGCAGCGTTCGCCGCCACGAATCCACCTTGCCGCGGATCAGTTCCGCCGCCCGATCGCGAACCTTCTCCACAGTCTCCGGAGAAACCCGCAGCATCGGCCCCGCCTGCGCCGGCGAGTAATGCATGGTTTCGAGCCACGCCCCCTGCTTTTCCGTCATGGTCAGCGGCCCGAGCGCCGCCGTCAGAATCTCCAGGTCGATGGGGATCTCAGCAGCCGGCGCCTCCAGTTCCCCCATCATTAACTGCCGCAGCTGCGCCACGAACCAGCGCTCTTCCGGCGGCTCGCTGGCTCGAAAAATGAACGAGTCCGGTGTGCGAACCTTTACCACAATTCGCTCCAGTAGCGCCGCATCGCCGGCCTTCTCCGGCGCGTACTGCGCCAGCGCCTTGCGCATCACCGGCACGTAATGCGAAATAAAATAAATCCACCCCTCAGGTACGTCAGCCCGGCAGTCGCGAACCATTTCGTAGCACGTATAGATCATGTTTACTCGATGTTACACCGGCCACCGCTATCCATGGTTGCGTCCGCGCCAAAGCGGAGGTAAGCTCCCCAATAGAGGCACTCTTGAAATGAAACTCCTATTGCGGATTGCTCTTTGTTGTACCCTCGCGGCCGGCTTGGGCATTGCGCAGCGCGGCGGCGGTGGCGGCCGTGGAGGTGGCGGCGGCGGAATGCGCGGAGGCGGCGGAATGGGCGGTGGCGGATTCCGTGGAGGCGGTGGCTTCGGCGGTGGCGGCTTCCGCGGTGGTTTCGGCGGCGGTGGCTTCCGTGGCGGCGGCTTCCGTGGCGGCGGCTTCCGTGGAGGTTTCGGTGGCTTTCGTGGTGGCTTCCGCGGCGGTTTCGGCCGGGGAATCGGGTGGGGTGGTGGCTGGTGGCCCGGGTGGGGCTGGGGTGGTGGATGGTGGGGCGGATGGCCTTGGTGGGGCGACTCCGGCTGGGGCGACCTTGGCTGGGGTGGTGGCGGCGTTCCGGCTTCCTATGCCTCTGATCCCGGCTGGGGTGGTGGCGGCTATTCTGCCGGTTACCCGCAGCAGCCCTCTTCAGGGAACGTGACTGTGATTTATCCTCCGCAGGCGCCCGCGTCTAACACCATCGTGTTGGATCCGTCCTCTTCGCGCCAGTACGATCAGTACGGACAGGAGATCGCCCGCGCTCCTTCTTCATCTTCTTCGCCGACGGACTCCGGGGGTTCACCCATTTACCTGATCGCGCTCCGCGATCAGACGATCCATGCCGCGGCGGCCTATTGGGTGGAAGGCACTACTTTGCACTACATCACCCTGGACCACCAACAGAAGTTGGTCGCTCTAAGCCAGATCGACCGCGACCTGTGCGTGAAACTCAACCGGGAGCGGCATGTCGTCTTCTCGCTTCCGGTGACACAATAAAACCGGGCGATTTCGCGGCTCTTTCGCTGCTGGCGCAAGGCCTAGTACGCCTGTTTACAAGCTGACGGTTGCGTTCCATCTTTTGGTTGATTTAGAATCACCAGACTAAGTACCGACGTGGTACAGTGATGGACCAGTAACGGAGGGCCTCAATGAAGGCGTCCCTGCTATACGCAATCGTCATATTGGCGTCAGCTTCCTCAGCGAGCCCCGGGGAACAGAACCTCGATTCGATTCAAAAACTGGAGGCGTCCGGCGACACGATGGGTGCGCGCACCGCACTAGCTCGCGCCGCCCAAGCTAATCCCAACAACGTTGCCGCATGGACCGCGTACGCCGAGTTCCTCGATCGCTACGGCGACCCCGGCGCGCGCGACGCATACGCCAAACTGCTCGCCGCACTGCGCAATGGCGGCGATTCCACTCGCGCCGCCGCAGTCTCGCGACGACTGGCACTCCTCGATCTTCTCGCCGGCGATCGCAACGCCGCCAACACTCACCTCGAGGCCTATCGCTCATCCGGCGGCAAAGCCGCTACCCTCGGCACTCCACCGGCCGCGAAAGCTCAGGGCAGCGAAGGCACCGCCACCATTCCCGGCCCCATCCGCTCCTTCGCCCGCATGGCCGCTCTCTCCCCCGAGGCCGACCCCGCCGACGTCCTCCCCGCACTGGCGCGCAACGTCGTCACCAACGGCTTCCAGGCGTCGCACAATAACGAGTCGCTGGAACAGACCGAGTACCTCAAGCTGGTGCATCGCTACCTCTCGCAGGCACGGGAACTGGAAAAACTGGCCGGCGATGCGCACGCCATCAAGATCGATAATTGCGAATCGCCCGCCGCCGGCGAGCTCCTCCGCATTCTTGGATTCCGCATGCGCGGCGGCTGCGGCAGTGAAGTCGTGCTCGAAACCGTCAACGCGCCCCGCGCCTTCCTGACCACGGACTCCGGGTTCCCCGTCAACGACCTCGAACAGGCCCTGCGCACCAATCACCCCTTCGTTTACGATTTCCAACCCACCACCGTGCCCGTGATGTTCGGTCCCGAATACTGGAACGGCCCCAAGGAAAAGGAGGGTTCCAATTTCATCGAGAACTTCATATCCGATCCCTCGATTTGCCGCCTCTACCTGGGCTTTTCCAAGTTGGACACCGATACCGCGGAAGCCCTGCGCAAACAGGCCAGCCTGACGCGTCTCAAGGCCTACTCGCACGTGCTCGATTTCTTCGGCGGCATGTTCGAAATCCGCGATGGCAAGGCCGTAGTGCCAGGCGGCCAGCGCGCCGCCGCCGGTTGGGCCGAGCTCACCGGCGCTTCCCCCGACCAGGGCGCCGCCTTCTTCGACAAGCTCATGGCCAAGGACGATGGCTGGCTCGCCAGTCTCTACGACGCCCTCGCGCGCATACAGGGTCCCGTGAAGGATTACCTCACCGACCCAGCGCGCATGAAGCGCTTCTACACCGCCGTCCGCGGCCGCATCACCAGTCCCGGTCCGGCCCGCCCCGTATTCCGCGCCAATACCGACATGATGCTGTTCACCACGCGCCTCCGCGTGGACGCCAATGGCAAGCCCCACATCCCCGGCAGTCTGGAAGTCTGGCGCAATCTGTTCCTGAACCATCCACAGGGCAAGTACGATGGCAAGCTCACCAAATCGGCTACCAACTGGAAAGAGCCCGACGACGTCCTCGAAGCCCTCTTCGCGCTCTCCCGCAAAGCCGTGGAGAACGAGCCGCTGAAGATCTTCATGGCGATCAGCGATATCGACCGCAATCGCACCACCCCGCTCAGCGCCGCCACCGTGGACCGCCTCGCCCGCGACTATCACACCTACGGCAGCCAGTACCCGCTGTTCAGCGAATCGCGCAGCATTTCGGAAAAGTCCATCGTTCTGTTCCTCGATGAAATCACCGCCATCAGCAAGGCGAAGGATCCGGCCTTCCACTCCGACCTCGCCGGCACCTTCCAGGCCGAGGTCGGTCTGTGGCAAATCCTCGTGCGCCAGCAGAGCATTCCCGAAGCGCAGGCCGATACCGCGTTCTCAGGCATCGTAGGCGGCTTCGCCCAGGTGCGCGGTGAGCGCGAACTCTTCGATACAGGACGCAACGGCGTGAAGCTTCTGCTCGGCGCCACCACTGCTATTAGCGACCCGCACGAGAAAATGCTCGACGCGCTCGCCGGCAATCCCGCCGATTCCGAAACGCACGACCAGATGGTGCAGGACCTGATGCGCATCCTCGAAGCGCAGCGCATCGTCTCGCTCGATACCCTCTTCCAACTGGCCGATCACATCGAGGCCATCTCCAAAGGCGAGAAACTCGACCCCAAGCTGGTCAACACCCTGGCCAGCCGGATCAGCGAAATCCAGTTGCCGCGCGCTTCGCTTTCCTCCAATGAAAAGAACGCCATGGGCTTCGGCTACTGGACCGACCGCCACCTCGATGCCGAGCGCAAGCTCAACCTGCGAGCTTCCATCGAAAAGGCCGCCGGCGATCCCGAGAAAGTAAAGGATACGCGCGCGCTGCTCGCACCTCTGCTCCGCGATACCCTGCTCTCCTTTAATTACGCGCACTACGCGCCGCCCGGAGCGCAGATTCTCTACACGAACCCCATCTTCGTGCGCAGCCACGATTTCCTCGGCATGCAGGGCAGCGATCACACCTGGCGCCCCACCGAACTCTACGGCACCGGCTGGCCCTCCAACGGCGGCGGCCGCCTTGTGGGTTCGCTTTCTTCCCTGCCCTACGCCCTGGCCGAAGCCGAACAGAACTTCCTTATTCCCACGCAGACTCAGGCCCTCATCTGGGGTGACCTCGTGCCGCAGATGATTCTCAGCGCCAAGATCCCGCGCTTCTGGCAGGTAACTCCCGCCCAGCTTCACTGGGTCGGCCTCCATCTGCGCTACGGCCGTGAACTGTTGGCGGAAGCTGCCCTCGATAGCGACCTGCGCACCCAGGTACTCGCCTCCCTCGGCACGCTCGCCGCCCCGGGCCGCACCCGCCAGGTCGCCGCCTTCCTGGAACAGGGCTCGGTTCGCGAGGCCATGGATCGCGTGACGCCATCGGAGTTCTACCTGATTGCCCGCGAAGTGGGCGCAGGCCGCAATCCGCAGAGTTCCTGCCTGCTCGCCGAGCTGAAGCACATGGCCGAGGCATCCCCGAAGGAGATCAACCACGAGGCCGTCTCCCGCGCCTTCGGCACTCCCAAGCCGACGCTGGCAAACTCCTACGAACCCGAACTTCTCAACCTGCGCACCTTCCCAACTTTGATGGGCTACTCCAGCCGCATCATGGCGGAGAGTTGGGAATCCAACAGCCTGTATTGGGCCGCCCTCGCCGACGAACTCAGCGTCGCGCCCACACAGCTCAATGTGCGCATCCCCGAGTGGACCCGTAAGCTGGTGGAACAGATCTTCGCTTCGCACCTCGAAGACTGGCCCGCCGTCCTGAGGTCCTTGCGCTCCGTGGGCGACGATGTCCGCAGCCACGCGCGAGCCCTGACAACTGAACAAAAAGCAGCCCTGCAATAGTAGAATATGAATCCGGGAAAACGATCATGACGATTTCGCGACGAGGCTTTCTTGGAATGACCGCGGCCGGCGCTGTGATCCGCGCACAGGATGGCGGACAGCGCCCGATCTTCCGTGTCAAGGTCGATATGGTGGTGCTCAGTTTTCAGGTGACCGATAACAAGGGCCACTACATCAACGGACTGAAGCCCACCGATTTCCGCATTTTCGAGGACGGCATTCTACAGCAGGTCGCCACCTTCGCCGAAGGCGCCAAGGCGCCGCTGGCGGTGGCCCAGGACGGCGCCACACGCCCGCTGCTGGAAGTCAATAAGGACGCCCTGCCCGGCATGGAGCGCCCCGACGCCTTCGTCGGCACCAACGTCTTCGTCCTCTTCGACACCAGCAATTTCATGTACAAGGGCTTCGTCTACGCGGAGGACGCCATCGCCGATTTCGTACGCGGCCTGGACCGCGCCGATTCCGTCGCCGTCTACACCTTCAGCCGCAATCTGTCGCGCGCCGCCCCGCTCACGCACGATCACTCCAACGCCATCGCCGGACTGCGCAAGAGCGTCGCGGGCGACGATACCGCGCTCTACAACGCGCTCCTGCTGGCGCTGCGCGATGCCGCCAAAGTCCCCGGCCGCAAGGTCATCATCGTCTTCTCCAACGGTCCCGATAATGCCAGCATGGTGGCGCCCGATGATGTGCGCGCCGTCGCCGAAGACGAAGGCATTCCGCTCTACGTCATCTCCACGGCGGAAGTAAATAAGGACCCGATCTCGAGTAACGTCTTCAAGCGCATCTCCCAGCGCACGGGAGGCAAAGCCTATTTCGCCAAGACCTGGCAGAAGCAGGTGGAAGCCTTCGAAGACATCCGCGAAGATCTGGGAAACTCCTACACGGTCACGTATTACCCAAAGGCCAACGCGAACGAGGGCTTCCGCAAGATCACCATCGAGCCCACCAACGATCCCGGCAAAAAGTGGCGCATCCGCAGTCGTCCCGGCTATCGCCCCAGCCGCTCGCTCTAGTTGCATGGTGGGGCAGGCTTCAGCCTGCCAATCCGAGCGCAGTGGCGTTTCACCACAGGCCAAAAGAGTTATTGCTGCGTACATTGATAGGTGTACTCTGAAGGCGAGGTAATCGGCATGGACATGAAAGTCAATTTGACTCGCGCCGTAACGCTATTTACGTTTGCGCTCTTGGCTCAGTTACCTTACGCAGCTTCAAGCGCCGGCAAAACTAACCTTCCATCCACGAAAGATGTGACTTTGAATGTCACGGCACTCGACGCTAAAGGCCACCCTGTCACGGACCTGACCTGCGCCGATTTCCAGATCTCCGACGAGGGCAAACCGCAGCATGTCGCTCCTTGCAATAAGACCGCGGAGCAACCGCCGACGACAGTGATCTTCTGGGACCTGCTTAATTCGATTAGAGGCCATCGCGAGTACATATCCAGCCTTCTCGTACGCGCCTTGCAGCCCTTGACCGCGGGCGACTCCATTTATCTATATCTCCTGACCAATCATGGGGACCTCTATCCCGTCCACGCTCTCCAGACACCACGCCCTCCCGAGAGTGGCGGCACTCCGTGGACTCAGCAAGTCCGTCTGACTCTCGATCAGGCGATCCAAAAGGTGTATGGGCTCCGGCCGGTGGATGAACAGAACGAGGGCATTCGGGCCGGTGAAACCTTCCATATGTTGGGGGAGATGGAAAAGCAATTGGCGGAGGTTCCCGGCCCAAAGACAATCGTTTGGATTACGACCGGAGTGTCAAATTGGATGCTCTCCCCCTACGGATGCCAAGATCTTATTCTTCCAGGGGAATTGGGAAGTTATCTGGCAGCCAAGTGTAGTAGCGACTGCGCGAAATGGGGAGGTGCCGAAAAGTGCATCGACTATTCGCCATTTTTGCGGCACTTTAGCGCGGAACTGGCCCGCACTGGCACCAGCATTTACAGCGTAGAAGAGACACCCTTAGGTGGGCTTCCGCACGCCGACCGCGGCTCGGCCAAGGACACGCTCCAACAGTTGACCGATCTCACCGGCGGAAGGATGTATTCGCGTGGGGAAGTCGAAAAGGCGATTACCCACTCGCTGGAGGATGCCCGGGCCCGGTACAAACTCGTTTTTGATGGAGCGGCGGACGGCAAGTATCACAAGCTCCGTGTGACAAGTACCCGTAAAGGCGTGCATATAGAGGCACCACGAGGCTATTTCGCGGATCAGCGGTAGTGCCAAAACCAACGGAAGCCTGACGTGGGACAGACCATCGCTTTTCGTGGTCTGTGTGCTCACGGTTAGCAAATCCTTCAGCGCAAATTCTGTCGACATGTGCTTCGATGGAGTGAGCCTATGACCACCCGTCGTGTATTCCTCGCCTCCACCTCCGCTCTCGGATTCCAAGCCGCCCGCATGTCTGCGGACGTGACGTTCACCAGCCGGCGTCCGCCGCTGGCGCAGCGCAAGTTCACCAGCCCGGCCGTGGAGGCGCGCATCCAGGAGATCAAGAGAACCATCAGCGATCCCGAATTAGGGTGGATGTTCGAGAACTGCTTCCCGAATACGCTCGACACTACGGTTCGCACCGCGGAACTGGACGGCAAACCGGACACTTTCGTCATCACGGGCGACATCGACGCCATGTGGCTGCGCGACTCCACCGCCCAGGTGTGGCCCTACCTGCCGCTGGCCAAACAGGACCCAAAATTGCAGCGCATGCTGGCCGGTGTAATCAACCGCCAGACCCGATGCGTGCTCATCGACCCTTACGCCAACGCGTTCAACTTTGGTCCTACCGGCAGCCCCTGGGCGAAGGACCTGACCGCCATGAAGCCGCAACTACACGAGCGCAAGTGGGAGATCGATTCATTGTGCTTCACGGTGCGCCTGGCTTATGGTTATTGGAAAGCGACGGGCGACGCTTCGTGTTTCGACGAATCCTGGAAAAATGCGTCGGCGTTGATCGTACAAACCTTCCGCGAACAACAGAGGATGAAGGATCATGGGCCGTACAAATTCCAGCGAAGCTCGCCTGTTTCGACCGACTCGTTGCCCCACGACGGCTACGGGAACCCGGGCCGGCCCTGCGGGTTGATTCATTCCGGGTTCCGCCCCTCCGACGACGCCTGCATCTTCCCGTTCCTGATCCCTTCGAACTTCTTCGCCGTGACGGCCCTGGAGCAGTTGCGGGAGATTCACACCGAAATCAGGAACCCCGCCTTTGCGCGGCAGTGTGGCGATTTCGCTGCCGAAGTGCGCGAAGCGTTGGCTCAACACGGTAAGGCGAAGCACCCGCGGCGAGGCGAAATCTACGCTTTTGAGGTTGATGGTTACGGCAGTGCCCTGCTGATGGACGACGCCGGTATGCCTGGCCTGCTGGCGATGCCATACCTCGGCAGCGTGGCGGCAACCGATCCCGTGTACCGCAACACCCGCGCATTCTCTCTCAGCGAAGACAATCCGTTCTTCTATCGCGGAACTGCCGCCGAGGGCCTGGGCAGTCCACACGCCGGCCTAGGGATGATCTGGCCGCTGGGCATTATCGGCAGGGCCCTGACCAGCACCGATGAGAAGGAGATTGCGGGATGCCTGGCGACGCTCAAGGCGACCCATGCCGGCACGGGCTTCATGCACGAAGCCTTCGACCGCAACGACGCAACGCGATTCACGCGCAAGTGGTTCGCCTGGGCCAATACGCTGTTCGGCGAGCTGATCCTGACGGTGGCTGCCAAATACCCGCGGCTCTTGCGCGCCTGACGCGTAGTGTGTTTGCATTGGTGGGGCGGACCCCCTGGTCCGCGCGGGTCCCCCCGGACCCGCCCCTACCGCGCCGCCGCACTAGCAGCAGCCGGCCGTGTACCCGCGGGCGCAGGCAGCGCCGGCATCGTATCCTTCGTAAACCGCGCCAACATCTGATCGCGATTCGCCACATGCCACACCGCCGCCGCGATCACCGTCACCGCCTTCTTCGCATCCTCCGGCACGATCCGTTCATACGTGTCCAGGTTCGTGTGCCACGTAGCCGACTGATACTCGATCGGGTCCTGCTGCATCCCAATCCCCGCCAGCCCCGCGTTGCTGAACGACGTGCTGTCCGTGCCGCCAACTGCGCGGCTCGTATTCGGAACCGCGCCCGCCACGCCCAGATCTTCGAACGGAGCCAGCGCCGCGCGCAGCACCGCTGCCGCTTCCGCCGGACCGAACACACTCGCGCCGCGCACCCGCCCCGTGCCGGAATCGATATTGAAATAGCAATCCAGCCCCGCGTACTCCGGCTTAGGATTCTCAAAGCTTCCGAAGTGTTGCTTCACATACGCCTGCGAACCAAGCAGCCCCTCCTCCTCGCCCGCCCACAACGCCACCCGGATCGTCCGCCGCGGCTTCAGTCCCAAAGCATGAATCACGCGCGCCGCCTCCATCATCATGGAAGCCCCGATGGCATTATCCGTAGCGCCGGTGGCCGAATGCCACGAATCCAGGTGCCCGCCCAGCATGACAATCTCGCCGGCGTTGTCCGAGCCCGGAAGTTCCGCGACCACGTTGTACGCCGTCGTGCCTTTAGGGAACGTCTGGTTCATGATGTCGAATTGCAGTCCCACGGTTTCGCCGTCCGCCAGCAGGCGATCGATCCGCCCGTAATCCTCGTTGCGCAGCACCACCGTCGGAGGCGCCTTGGCCAAATCGAAAGTGCGATTGTTGAACGCGCGGATCTGTCCATGTTCGCGCGCCGCGTCGTTGATGCGCAGCACTGCCTTGTTGTCCACCAGCCACTCGTCAACTTGCGTGTTGACCTGCGCCGCCGTCAATTTACCGGGCTCCGCCGGAGCGCCGCGGCCCGGACCGAATCCGCCCCGCCCCGCATTCGGATTGTTGGGGTCGAACTGTTCCTTGACCTGTTTATCGTCGCGCCGCATCGCCGCCGGACTGAAGTTGACCGGCACCACCGCTGCCTTGCCCACCATCACAATCTTGCCCTTGACCTTGGCCTCATTCTCCTTAAACCACGCGGTCAATTGTTCCTGCGTGGGAGTCTGCGGCAGCGCCACCAGCACCGGGTTGCCGTGCACCACGCCCCTCGTCGAGGGCGTCCACGCCAGCACTTCAAACGTGAGATTGTCACGCACCGGCGACGTCATGTACCCGCTCGCGTGCTCGTTCAACCAGCCCGTGTGCCCGAAATCCCAAGGCTCCAGATGGGCGTTCTGAAAGCCCCACTCCGTGAGTTGTTTGACCGCCCAGTTGGCCGCGGCCTCATAGTTGGGGGACCCGGTGAGTCGCGGTCCGTAGCGGTCGGTTAGCACATGCAGCGTGTGCATCACCTGCGAATGCTCCGTGGCTTCCTGGCGTATGCGCGTGTTATCGTTCTGGTCCACCGTATCTTGCGCGAATAACAGGCAGGCAGCCGCGAGCAGTGCGAATGGAGCTTTCATATCCCAAAAGGATAGCCCAATACGCGCATGATATAGTACGAAAAGATGCGGGCCACCGTCGCCTTCCTGCTCGCCTTTACTTCCACCGCCTTCGCGCAGGATGCCGGCAAGACCCGCGACGCCCTCGAATGGACCGTGGCACTGCGCGGCCGCATGGCGCAGATGGCCAACCCGGTCGTCCGCGTTCATGGAATCGCCAGTATCGCCCACGTGGTCTGCCCGCTCGATCCCGCAACCGCCTCGGGCCTCTATCAGGACGCCATCACGTCGCTGTTCAACGTCCCGAGCAGCGCTTTCGGGGAGCGCGGCACCACCGTGTTGCCGGTAGCTAGTTTTTCCGGGCTCTGGAAATATGTAGTTCCGGCAGCCCTGAAGTGTGATCCCAACCTGGCGTCGGCGGCCAAAAACCAGCAAGCCCGCGAACGCCTGGATGCCGAACGCGCCGCAGCCAACGCCACTCTCAGCCGCGCCTACGGTCTGATCGGCAGCACGCTCGACAAGGCCGACATGCTGGACCGCGCCGCCCAGGTAGCCGCCGGTGCGCTCGAAGCCGGAGACCCCGACACATTCGACACTGCCCAGCTCAGCACCTTCCTCTCTCGCCTGAACGCCCGGGCCCCGGAACTCGCCGACGATCTCTTTCAACGCTCGCTCGATTTTGTCCTGGCCGCGCCCATTCCCAGTCCGGACAGCCTGCAGGATCTGGCCAAGTTCCTCCTGACCGCATCGGACCTGGTCAATCAGTCCGATGAAGACCAGCCGAACAAAAACTTCCAGGTCTCTGGCGCTACGGTCGAAGATCTCTCTAGCCCGCGCGCCAGCACGAATCCGGACAACATCGAAGCCCTCATCGAATCCACGTTGAAGTTGCTGGCGGCTCCCAACGCGGTGAATCGCAACCCGGCGGTCGCCTATGCCCTGGTCTCCCAGTTGCTGCTGCAGGCGCGCGATCTGATGCCTGACCGCATCCCCGACCTGGAAGCGAATCTGGCGGAAATGGCGTCCGCGTTCCCCGCCATCCCCACCCAGGTTCAATCCGTGCTCGGTGCGCCGCAGAATCTCAACCCTGATAGCGACGATCCCCCGGTGCGTAATTTCTGGCTGACCAGGCAGATTCAAGGCGCCATCGCTGCCACGCAATTCGATCGTGCCCGCCAGCTACTGCCCCGGCTCGACGACTCGCCGGTGCGTAGCCAGATCAGCGCCATCATCGCCTTCAACGAAGCTGGGCACGCCCTCGAAAACAAGAGCGACCAGGCGCTAAGCCTGGCGAATCAGTTGAAGCCCGGAATCAAACGTAGCATGCTCTACATCGGTATGATCGCCGGCAGCAGGAGCCCCGACGTCGCCCTAGGTCTCGTCCCCCTTGCCGCCAAGGACGTCTCAACGCTCCCCGCGGAACAGCGAGTGCGTCTGCTCTCCGCGCTCGCGGCAAGCCTGATCCGCGTGGACACGGAAACTTCCTTCGCCATCTTGAATCAACTGATCGCGGCCTACAACGACGTGCGCGCCAACCCACGCCGCGGCAAGTTCGAGCCGGCCAAGGTTAGCCGGGCAACAAGCGACAGCTCCCTCATTCTGCCCGGCAATCGGGGATTCTACGAAGCCGTCCAGACCCAGCGAGGGCGCCGCAATTTCGGCCTGCATGTGCCGGGCGTCGATGCCTTCACGCTAACTGCGTTTCTAGCCGCCGCCGACCCGAAAGACTACGAACGCCTGAGCGCCGCCATCCTGGGCCTGCGCGACGAAACCACGCAAGCCGCCGCCTGGGTCACCCTGGCGCAACTCCGCCTGAAAAAGTAGCCTACCCCTTCAGAATCGCCTTCACCACATTCCCCCCGACATCCGTCAATCGGAAATCGCGACCCTGAAACTTATACGTCAGCCGCAAATGATCGATCCCCAGACACCGCAGAATGGTGGCCTGCAAATCATGCACGTGGATCGGATCCTTGACGATGTTGTATCCGTAATCGTCCGTCTCCCCGACGCTCACGCCGGGCTTCATCCCGCCGCCCGCCGCCCACATCGTGAAGCACCGTCCATGATGATCGCGTCCATAATCCGTCGCAGTGAGCCGACCCTGGCAGTAAACCGTGCGCCCGAATTCCCCGCCCCAAACCACCAGCGTATCCTCCAGCATGCCGCGCTGTTCCAGGTCCAGAATCAGCCCAGCCGACGCGCGGTCCACATCCTTGCAGCGCTTCGGCAAATCGATGGGCAGATTTCCGTGGTGGTCCCAATCCCGATGGTAGAGCTGTATGAAGCGCACGCCGCGCTCCGCCAGGCGCCGCGCCAGCAGGCAATTCGCCGCAAACGTGCCGGGCTTGCGCGCATCCTCGCCGTACAGCTCAAAGGTGTGCTCAGGCTCCTTCGAAGTGTCCGTCAGTTCCGGCACCGACGATTGCATACGAAACGCCATCTCATACTGCGCCACGCGAGCGTTCGTTTCGGGATCGCCGAACTCCGCCGCCGTCATCCGATTCATCTCGCCCAGCGAATCGAGAAACTGGCGCCGATTGTCCGCCGTGAAGCCCTTCGGGTTCGAGAGGTACAGCACCGGGTCGCCGGCCGAGCGGAACTTCACGCCCTGGTACTGGCTGGGCAGAAAGCCGGCGCCCCATAAGCGGTCGTACAGGGGCTGCCCGCCCCCGGAATTGGAGATCATCACGCAGAAGGCCGGCAAATCCTCGGTCTCGCAGCCAATACCGTAAGACACCCAAGCTCCAAGGCTCGGCCGTCCGCCCAGCCGGAATCCGGTCTGAGCCATAGTCACCGCCGGGTCGTGATTGATCTCTTCGGTGTTCACGCTCTTCAAAAAAGTCAAACGGTCGGCGATCTTCGCCGTGTAGGGCAGCAATTCGCTGACCCACGCTCCCGATTGCCCGCGCTGCGCAAACGCGAACTTCGAAGGCACCACAGGGAAACTCGATTGCGTCGCCGACATTCCGGTTAGCCGCTGGCCGCCGCGCACGGACTCCGGCAGATCGGTCCCCTGGAACTCGCGCAATCGCGGCTTGTAGTCGAACAACTCCATCTGCGAAGGGCCGCCCGATTGGAACAGGTAGATCACGCGCTTGGCCGTGGGTGGGAAATGCGGCAACCCGGAAAGCCCGCCGTGGGCCGCGCCCCGCGCATCGCGCCCCCAGAGTCCAGCGAGCGCCGCGAGGCCGACGCCCGTCGAATTCACGCCGAAGAAGTGTCGCCGCGTCATGCCGTTCATGCTCACTCCTTAGTAATCGTCTCGTCGAGATTCAACATCAGGCTGGCCAGGCTCGCATACGCCGCCAGTTCGCGCTCATCGAGCCCCGGCCGCGCCGCCGATTCGCCCTGCTTGAGGAATTCGCGCGCCGCCGCCGCGTCAGCACGGAAGCCCGCCGCAAATCCGTCCAGCGCCTTTAACAGCGCCTGCCGCCGAGGCGCATCCGGCACGCGCGCCAGTACCAGTCGATACCCGTAGCTCACGCGCTCCTCCGGCGACACGCCGCCCTCCGTCATCATGCGCTCCGCCAGCTTGCGCGCGGCCTCCAGAAACGTGACGTCGTTCATCAGTTCCAACGCCTGCAGCGGCGAGTTGGTGCGGTTTTCGAACACCGAGCACTGCTCGCGATTGGGCGAATCGAAATTCACCATAAACGGCGGCGCCACCGTGCGCTTCCAGTACGTGTACAGACTCCGCCGGTACAACCCGCCACCGGTATCCTGCTTGTACCCCGATCCGCCGCCCAATTCCTGCCACAGTCCCGCAGGCTGGTAAGGCTTCACCGAAGGACCGCCCACCTTCTCCACCAGCAGTCCCGAAACCGCCAGCGCCTGGTCGCGAATCACCTCCGGACCCAGCCGGAATCGCGGACCGCGCGCCAGCAAACGGTTGTCGGGATCCTTCTGCAGCAGCTCCGCCGTGACCCGCGACGACTGCCGGTAAGTCGCCGACATCACAATCGTCTTCTGCAGCGCCTTCACGTCCCACCCGCTCTCCATGAATTCCGTTGCCAGCCAGTCGAGCAGTTCCGGGTGGACCGGAAACTCGCCCTGCGCGCCAAAATCGTCCACCGTCTTGACGATGCCGAAGCCGAAAAACGATTGCCAGAAGCGATTGACCGCGACACGCGCCGTCAGCGGATTCTTGCGATCCACCAGCCAGCGCGCCAGGCCCAACCGGTTCTTCTCCCACTCCGGCCGCGGCGCCGCCAGCACCTCCGGCAACCCCGCCGTGACCTTCTCCCCTGGAGCATCGTAGGCCCCGCGCTTGAGCAGGAACGTGTCGCGCGGCGTCGCGCTGTCGGCCATCACCATCACGCTGGGGATCTGGGCAAAAAACTCCTTGCGCTCGCGCCGCAATGCCGCCAGCTCATCGCGCGCACGACGAATCTCGATCGGCGCCTCGTGCTCCAGGAACCAGGCCGCCCGCTTCGCGGCCGGTTCTCCCGCCACGATCGCTGCCTCCTCCGATCCCAGCGCCCGCTTCCATATACTCACGTCCTCGATGGCTCCGGTAAACCGCAGACCGGCCCCCGCACCAATCCGCAGCGGCGTCTTCGGATGATGGATCGGCTCCGTGTTCTGGTCGAACAGCACCTTCACCGCCACCGGCTCGCCGTTGACATAAATGCGCACACCCGCCGCCTTGCGCTCGCCGTCGTACGTCACCGCCACGTGCTGCCGCTGATGCAGCGCCACCGGCGCCGCGCTCTCCACCCGGATTCCCAGGTCCGTCCAGCGCCGCAGTATGTGCACGCGGATCCTGCCATCCACCAGCAGTACCGCGTGCCCCATGCCTTCGAAATAATCCTCCACGTGCGAGACAATCGCGCCATTCGCGGACTCCGGCTGAATCCAGGCCGCCATCGTAAACGGCTGCATATAGTCGAAATCGGCGATCTTGCCGTCGCCCTCCAGATAATGCTTGCCGTCGAAGTGCCGCGCAGCCTCGCCCGCCGGCCACGTGCAGTCGCTGGTGCCGCCGTCGCACCCCGCCGCCTTCGTCGTCTCCCGACCGAAGCGGAAGACCAGCCCTTCCTCCGGGATCCAGTCACGCATCGCGGCGGGCGGCGCCGAGCGTTCCCACGCTCGCTGCGCCGCCTGCAATTGCGGCTGCATTGCATCGAAACGCGCCTGTGCCGCCGCGACCTGCCGGTCGAGGTCGGCCAGCTTTTGCACCTGTTCGGGAAGCGGCGCCTTGACCAGCGGATCTTCGTTCCCGTAATTCCAGACGAATCCTTTCTCGTCCGGAATCCGGTTGAAATAAGCGAAGAGCCGGTAAAATTCCTTCTGCGAAATCGGGTCGTATTTATGATCGTGGCAGCGCGCGCACCCCACGGTGAGCCCCATCCAGACGATGGCGGTGGTCTGCGCGCGGTCCGCCACGTACTCCACACGATATTCCTCCGGAATGATGCCGCCCTCGCCGCTCGTGCGGTGATTGCGGTTGAAGCCGGTGGCAATGCGCTGTTCGAGCGTGGAGCCCGGCAGCAGATCGCCGGCCAGTTGCTCGATGGTAAAGCGGTCGAAGGGCAGATTGCGGTTGAAGGCGTCGATCACCCAATCGCGCCAGCGCCACATGTCGCGCGGGCCATCGGTCTGGTAGCCGTTGGTGTCACCATAGCGCGCCGCCTCCATCCAGCGAAACGCCATGCGCTCGCCATAGCGCGGCGACGCGAGCAGTTGGTCCACCGCCTTGCCGTAAGCAGCCGGCGAAGCGTCCTGAACGAACGCATCCACCTGCGCCGGAGTCGGCGGAAGGCCAGTCAGGTCCAAACTCACGCGGCGCAGTAGTGTGGCCTTATCGGCCTCCGGCGCCGCGTGCAGTCCTTCCCGTTCGAGGCGCGCGAGGATAAATCGGTCAATCGGATTGCGCACCCATTTCTCGTCGCGTACCACCGGCAGCGCGGGCCGCTGCGGAGGGATGAACGACCAGAACGGCTGCCAGCGGGCCCCCTGGGCAATCCAGCGGCGGATCCGTTCGATTTCGTCGGCGCGTAGCGGAGCGCGTCCGGCATACGCAGGCGGCATGCGGACGGCGGTGTCCGTGGAAGTCACCCGCCGCACGAGTTCGCTGCGCTCCGGATCGCCAGGCACGATAGCGAAGCGGCCTTTCGCGAGTTCAATCCGTGCGCCGTCTTCCGTGTCGAAGCGCAATTTCGTCTTCCGCTTGGCCGCGTCCGGACCGTGGCAGGCAAAACACTGGTCGGAAAGAATCGGGCGGATATCGCGATTGAATTCGATTTCTTGGCCGGAGAGCAAAGTGGCGGCGAACAAGGCGAATACGCCGACCGCGGCCGCCGCTCTCCCGTTTGCCATGCCGTTTCCCCCCATTCGGAGTAATCACATTTTACATGAAATGTTTGTGGGGCTTGAATTTCGGACTCAATGGACATACCATCAGAGTCAAAGGAACGGATATTCAGATGAAACTGTCTTCTATAGTGCCGCTTTTGTTCGCCGCGACTCTTGCGACTCTCGTGCTGTGCGCCCAGGAGGCGATGCCCCGCATGTCTTCGGTCGATCCGTCGAGTGGGAAGTCAGGTGACGTGATCGCCGTTACCGGCGAGAACCTCGATAAGGCCAGTGTGGGGAAGGTCTACCTCACGGACGGCAAGAATGATTTGGCCTGCGACATTACCGGTCAGTCTGCCACCGAGATCAAATTCAAGATACCTGCCAAGGCCACCGGCCGTATGGCGCTGATGATCCTGACGGTCGGCAAGGAACCCAAGCTGATCGAACAGCCGGTCAAAGTGACCATCGAGTAGTTACATCCGCCGGTATGGCGTGGCCAGGTACTTTCTGGATTCCTGAGCGGCTTCCGCCTGGGGCGCGTAAGCGATGGCTTTCTTGTATGCCTCGATAGCCTCGGCCCGGCGCTTCTTCATATCGTAGATCTGGCCCATTCGCAGGTAGGCTTGCACGCCCGTATTCAGGTCCACATCTTCACCCGCCGCCGCCACCTTCTTCATGTTCTCCAGCGACCGGTCGAGGTCGTTGTACCAGAATTGAATCGATCCTTCCTGGTAGTAGATCTTTTCCCACGGCACGCGGTCGAAGCCGGGGGCGTGACTCTGTTTGAGCCGAGCCACTTCCTCCACGGCCTGCAGTCCGCGGACGCCATCCCCGGCCTGGCTGTACATTTGCCCCAATTCCATCCGCAGGAGGTAGTTTCGCGGATAGCGGCGGATCAGGTCCTGCACCAGAGGCACGGCGAGCTTGCTCTGGTTCTCGCGGCGATATAGCGCGCAAAGGAAGATTTCGGCGTCCACGCGGTTCAAGTTGCCGTTCTTGGCGACGTCCTGAACGGTGCGGATTCCCTTCTCCTTGTCGCCGTGGATGCCGATCATGAATCCCAGCATCTTATATCCCAAGGGAAGGCTGCCGACGATGTAATCGTGCAGACCCTGGACCAGGCGGGCGTCCACGTTATTCGGCTCCAGTTCGCTGATGCGGTTGTGCAACTTGCGCGCGGCGGTGGCGTCTTTCAGAGAATCGCGCCACGACTTCTTCACCACCCAGTAATAATTGGAGCGCAGGCCGTACGAGATTCCCTCGGCGTACATCGCGGCCGTATCGTTAGGATTCTTCTTCAGTCGCGCATCGGCGAGCGCCATGGCCTTGGCGATCTCGTCCAAAATGCGCTTCTCGGTCTCCGGCGAGGGATTAAGTTTAGGCCGCCGAAGAAAGGAATTACTGCCCGAGACAAGTTCGCTTTCGAGCGACCCATTGCGAAGCATTTCGCGGAAGATGAGCGTCTGCGCCAGGTGATTGTGCAGGTCCGGCAACCCTGGATTCTGCGCGATGCCATTCTCAAAGACGGCAATCGCCTGATCAAACTCCAGATTATAGAAATTAACGTATCCCTGGTCGATCACCGCCTGTTGGCCGCCAAGCGGAGAGGCCACCAGCGCCAGGAGCAACGCAAGCCTAAGCATCAACCACCATTATAAAACCCGGGGACAGACGGAACGTTTTCCAGTTTCTCCGAAGTGAAACCCGGGGACAGACGGAACGTTTTCCGATTTCTACCAAGCGAAACGTACGAACATACCGACTGTCCCCGGTTTTCGGCCCGTTTTACGCAGTCTTCCGTTCAGTTACAAAGGGCTTAACCCCATTCCCGCAGAATCGGAAAACGTTCCGTCTGTCCCCGGGTTTAAGCGCCCGAGCGCCCACCGCGCGTGCTCCGCCACCGACGCGTCTCCCGATGCCGCAAGTCCCTCCAGCGGACCACGGAACTTCTCGAGCCCCGCATTCCCCATCGCCACCGCCACATTGCGCAGGAACCCCGAGTACCGCGCGCGCATCACCGGCGTACCCCGGAACATCCCGCGGAACTCCTCCTCCGAGATCGCCGCCAGATCCTCCAGCCGGGGCGCGAACCGCCGCGGCGCGAACGCCGGATCGCCCGTCACCGGCGCGCGACCATTCCACGGACACACATCCTGGCAAATGTCGCACCCGAACACGTGCGCCCCCACCCCCGACCGCTGCCCCTCGGGAATCGCGCCACGCAGCTCGATCGTGAAATACGAAATGCACAGCGTCGCATCCAGCCCCACCCCCGGCACGATCGCCGCCGTCGGACACGCCTCCACGCAGCGCATACAGGTCCCGCAACGATCCGGCGGCGCCGCGTCCGGCCCGATCTCGAGCGACACCAGCAGCTCCCCCAGAAAAAACCACGAGCCCTGCCCCTGATTGATCAGGCACGTATTGCGCCCGATCCACCCCAGCCCCGCCAGCCTCGCGTACGACCGCTCCAGCAACGGCGCCGTATCCACACACACGCGCGATTCGAACGCCCCGCCCGCGACCTCGCGCAGCAGCCCATCGAGTCGCTCCAGACCCCGCCGCATCACGTCGTGGTAATCCTCGCCCCACGCGTAGCGCGAGATCCACGCGCACTCCGCATCGTGGAATCGCGTGGATTGCGGCCACGGCGTCTGGTACAACTTGCCCGCGCAGATCACCGACCGCGCCGACGGCAGCAGATTCCGCGGATCGTCGCGTACCCCCGCGCGCCGGTCCGTCAGGTACCCCATCTTGCCTGCGCGACCGGCCCCCACCCACTCGTGGTAGCGCGCGCGATCCTCGGCCGGCACAGCCGCGGCCACCCCCGCCAGCTCGAACCCGCAGCGGCGCGCCATCTCCCGTATGTCGTCCGCGGTCAAATCTCCAGTCCCACCTGCCGCATCAGTTCGATCGCGTTGCTCTTCCGCACCACGCCGGCGCGCATGTGGTAATCGAAGGAGATCTTGCCGTCCGCGATCTGGTCCTCGAAGTGGACGTTGGCGGCGCGCTCGCCCAACTCATCCGCGATATCCGCCAGCGCCAGATCGTGCGTCGTAATCAGCCCGATAGCGCCGCGCTGCACCAGTCCGCGCACCAGGGCCCCCGCGCCAATCCGCCGGTCGTGGGAATTCGTCCCGTGCAGGAACTCGTCGATCAGGAACAGCACCGGCAGCGGCCCCGCCGTCTCATCCAGAATCTGCCGCAGGCGCAGGATCTCCGCGTAAAAGCGCGAGACGCCGCCCTGCAGTGAATCCGTCAGGCGGATCGAAGCCCCCACCGCCAGCGGCGAAAGCGTCAGCCGCCGCGCGCGCACCGGAGCCCCCGCCTGCGCCAGCACCGTATTCACTCCGACGGTACGCAGCATCGTGCTCTTGCCCGACATGTTGGACCCGCTGACCACGATCACCTGCAGTTTGCCGCCGATGCAAATGTCGTTGCGCACCACCTTGTCCTCGGACAGCAAAGGGTGACCGATACCTTCGGCGTCGATGCACGGCCCCGCCGCCGCCGCAAACTCCGGAAACGGGTCCGCCGGATGCTCGAACGCGTGGCTGGCCAGCGAACAAAGCGCCTCCATATCCCCCGCCGCATTCAGCCAGCGCCGCACCGCCGTACCCGATTGCGCCCGCCAGTCTTCCACCTGCAGCGCCAGGTGCGGCGTCCAGAGGATGAACGGCTCCATCACACGCACCACCACGTTGTCGCGCGAATCCAGGTTCTCCACCAGCCGCTTGAGGCGCGCCAGTTGCCGCGAGGGCGGATCGCCGTCGGCGTTCAGCGACCCGCGCAGTCCGGCCAGCAGGGGACAGTGAAAATGCTCGCGTTCGATGCGCACCAGCACCTCGGAAAGCAGTCCCAATTCGTGGGCCGCTTCCTCCACCGCCGAAACCGTCGCGCCCAGCACGCCGCTGTTCCGGTACAGGAACCAGCCGTTGACCACCAGGGCTACCAGGAAAAGATCGCGCACCAGGGCATCCAGGCCCTCACTCAGAGCCAGCAGGTTTGCCGAATGAACCAGGTGAATCCATAGAGCCGCAAACCCCGCCAAGCCCAGTACGGTATGCAGGCGAACCCGCATGCGGAAGGCGCCCTGCCGCAGCGCCGCCGCCGCTTCGCCCCATTGCGCCAGGTGCACCGGATCCACACCCGACCGCGCTTCTTCGGCGACCACAGCAAGCTCCTCGCGCAGATCTACCCGGTCGCGCAACTCATCCACAGCCGCGTGGCGCGCACGCACCGTTTCGGGCAGGGCGGGCGACTTCAACCAACTCGCCAACCGGTCCTCGCCGATCCGTGTGCGCGCCGTGCACAGCAATTCGAAAACGCTGCCTTTGCCGAACAGGTCCAGATCCACCGCGTACGGATGCTCCGCCTCGTTATAGCGGTCGCCCGGTTCGCCCGTGCCGGCCCAGTTGCCATCCAGCCGCGCCAGTGCCTTCTCGAAAAAACGCGCCGCCCGTCGCCGCCGTTCCAACTCCTTCAACAGCTTCTCGTGGACCACCACCAGCAGCGCGAACCCCGCAATCGGAATCAACACCCACAGAATCGAGAAGGCGCCCTGTGCCAGGGAGATCCAGACGAGAGCCACCCCGCATGCCGCCATCGCGAGTTTTCCGCGACCCAGCAGACGGTGACGCTGTTCCCGCTGCGCGATCGCGGCGCGCCGTTCTTCCAGGCGCTGTTTGTAGAGGGTACGAGGGTCCAGAGTCATGAGACTCCTTTATTGTCGCGCGAAGCCCTTCCTCACGACCGGCGCAAATGACGAACGCCGAAACCGAGCGCCAGTAGACCGAGACCGCTACCGAACAGGATCGTCGAGCTCAACTCCGGCGTCTCTACCGGCACCGTGATGGTGTTCCATCCGTAATTCGCGCTCTCGCCGAACCCGAAGATCACGTTCGTGATCACTACGTTCGAGAGGTTGGTGGTGGTTGGGAAAGTGATCGTGAAGTCCGGCGTAGTGTCCATTCCGGCCAGCCTGTTATTCGTGCCGGTTCCGGTGTATGTCAGGCCGCTTCCAATGATCCATTGTGCGGTGGTACCGGCCTTCAGCGTAGTGTCCGCGGCCGCGTAT
Source organism: uncultured Solibacteraceae bacterium (assembly GCA_963805775.1). Classification (GTDB taxonomy): domain Bacteria; phylum Acidobacteriota; class Terriglobia; order Bryobacterales; family Bryobacteraceae; genus Solibacter. Next base: position 80,720 of record CAWDWK010000067.1, read on the forward strand.
TTCCCGTTGATGGTGGCATTCGGCCCGCCGATGATTAGGCCGTTCGTTCCCCCCGCGGTGCAAACGGCACACAGCGCGATCTGCCATCCGGAAGCCTGCGCGGAAGCACTGTCGCGCCAGACCGTGGATGTCTGCGCGGCCACTTTGGTGGGAGTTCCGCTGTTGCTGATGTCGAGTATCGTATCGCTAATCCCGGTGGGCGTCGTACTGGTGGGCGTGGGGTTTCCCGCGCCGGTCAGCGTAAAGCGCAGCGACCCGATCGCCTGGTCCACATCCGTCGGGTTCAGTTGCAGGTTCAGCAAATGCACCGTGATCGTATGCGTCGTGTTGTTGATGTCGAACGTCGCCTGGGCGTTCTCCGCGTACCCTGCAAGCAGTTGGGTGCCTGTAGCGAATACAACCGTATTCGCCCTCAACGCCGGGGCCAGCCCGATCAGCACGAGGGCACACACCAGCCCTGTCATTAGTCTGTTGACCGGGAGGGAACCCCCAACGGGGTTTCGGTTATTGCGGACGCATCGCACTGGACGCTACTTCAAGCGTAGCGCCATGGGCGGGCTAACGCAATGAATTTAAAGGTACTAAGTATCTTATATACCTTGGCTATACGCCGTACCACACCAACCGGAATAAGGAGTAATCCCCATCAAGCCGACTAGCCCCGCCCGGTCCGGTCCGGAATGCTGAAACAAAAGGCCCCAGGAACTCGTAAACTAGGGAAATCACATGTTTCGATTTTTGCCCCTGGTTCTGAAAAACTGCTGGCGGAACCGCCGCCGCACGTTTCTGACTATCGCAAGCGTCAGCATCTCCATGTGCCTGCTTGGCGTGATGATCGCCATGTACCACGCCTTGTACCTCAGCGACGCCACCCCGGAACAGGCACTGCGCGTCGTCACGCGCAACAAGATCTCCCTCACCCAACAAATGCCGGAATCCTACAAGAACCAGATCAAGCAGATCCCCGGCGTGCGCGAGGTGATGGTCTCCCAGTGGTTCGGCGGTACCTATAAGGATCCCAAAAACTTCTTCGCCCGCTTCGCCGCCGATGCCGACAAGGTCTTCACCATCTTCCAGGACCTGAAGATTCCCGACGACCAGCGAATCGCCTTCGAACGCGACCGGACCGGCTGCGTCATCGGCCGCGACCTGGCCATCAAGTACAACCTGAAGGTCGGCGACCGAATGGCCCTGGTCGGCGACATCTTCCCCGGCGATTACCAATTCACCGTCCGCGGCATCTTCGACAGCCCTCGCGCCAGCGAGATCATGTACTTCAACCGCGATTACCTGGAGCAGACGCTGCCCGAGCGCCGCCGTGGACAGGCCGGCGTCTTCACGACGCTGATCGATCAACCTTCGTCCGCCGGCCGCATCGCCGCCGCCATCGACGACCAGTATCGCAATGCCAGCGTACAAACCAAGACGGAGAGCGAACAGCAGTACCTGCTCGGCTTTGTGTCCCTGCTCGGCAACGTCAAGGTTTTCCTGATCGCGATTTCGGCCGCCGTCACGTTCACCATCCTGCTGGTCTCGGCCAACACCATGGCGATGAGCGTGCGCGAACGCGTCCGCGAAGTGGGCGTACTCAAGACCTTGGGTTTCACCGACGGCAACGTGCTCGGCATGATCCTGGGCGAGGCGATCTCCATTTCCCTGCTTGGCGGGACACTCGGTTTCCTTCTTTCCACGATACTCGTTGGCGGAGTCAAGCACAGTCCCGCCGGTCTCTTTCTCCCGCCCATCGTGCCGTTCCAACCTTCGGTGGCCGCGTCGTGTATCCTGACCGCCTGTGTCATCGGTTTCGTCAGTTCCCTGGTGCCCGCGCTCGGCGCCGCGCGCACACCGATTGTGGAGGCGCTGCGCAGTACGGATTAAACGGCCATGGCTATCCCAGTCGCTTACAATCTTCGCAATCTGGTGGTACGGAAGACCACCACCATCATGACCGCGCTGGGCGTCGCGCTGACCGTGGCCGTGCTGCTCGCGGTGCTGGCGCTGGTCAACGGTCTGCGCACTACGCTGGCCTCATCGGGCGACCCACTACAAATTGTCGTCATGCGCAAGGGCTCCGAATCCGAAATCGTCAGCAACTTCACGCGCACGCAATTCCAGGACCTCAAGTTCAAACCGGGCATCGCCACCGGGGCCAACGGGCAGCCTCTGGCATCGCTCGAAGTGATCACCGTGATCAATCTTTCCAGCACCGATACCGGCGAGGGCACTAATATGACGGTGCGCGGCCTGCAAGCCGCCGGTATCGAACTGCGCCGCGGCGTCAAGCTGGCCAGCGGCCGCTGGTTCCAGGATGGCAAGCGCGAACTGGTAGCCGGCAAGACCGCCGCCGATCGCTATCCCGAGGTGCAGATCGGGCGCAAGATCCGCTTCGGCCGCGGCGATTGGGAGATCGTCGGCGTGATGGACGCCGGACATGGCGCGCAGGCCAGCGAAATCTGGGGCGACCTGAACCAGGTGGCGAGCGATCTGCAGCGCCTCGAAGTGCTCAGTTCGGCGCTGGTGCGCGCCACCGACCCGGTGACGGCCAAAGCCCTGGCCAACGATATTAACAACGATCAGCGCTTGAACATGAACGCGGTCTCGGAGGAAGACTACTACGCCCAGCAGACGGCATCGGCCGCGCCCATCGAATACATCGGAATCTTCGTGGCCATCATCATGGCGGTCGGCAGCGCCTTCGCGGCCATGAACACAATGTACGCGGCGGTGGCGCGCCGCTCGCGCGAAATCGGCACGCTGCGGGTTCTCGGCTTTTCCAAAGGCAGCATCCTCTTCAGCTTCTTCCTGGAATCCGTGCTGCTCTCCGCGCTCGGCGGCGTGCTCGGATGCCTGCTGGTGCTTCCTCTGAACGGGATCACGACGGGAATCGGCAATTCCAATTTCTCTGAGACAGCCTTCAATTTCCACGTCTCTCCCGAAATCATGATGGTCGGCATCGCATTCGCGGTAATTCTGGGGGCGGCCGGAGGACTGTTTCCGGCGAGCAACGCGGCGCGCAAAGAGATCCTGACTGCGCTGCGGGAGGTCTGACCAGGTATTTTATGGATGCGGAACTGAAGAATTTGCAAATCGACCGGAAGAAGCGGCGCTCGCAGGAACCCTCCAAATGGGCCACGCGCTGGATTATTTGCGGCGTGTTGATTTTGCTCTTGCTGGGCGGCTGGCGCTTCGCGGCGGAGAAGATCAATCCGGCGCCCGTGGTGGAAGTACAGCGCGTGCACTCCATCAGCGCCGGCAGCGCCCCCGCCGGCGTGGTCCTCAACGCGACCGGCTATATCGTGGCCGCCCATCGCATCGAGGTGGCCGCCAAGGTGATCGGCAAGGTCAAGTGGATTGGCGTGGACAAGGGCGATCTCGTCAGGGAAGGGGCCGTGCTCGTCCGCCTGGAAGACGACGAGTACCAGGCCCAGCTCACGCAAGCCAAGGGACAGTTGACCAGTCTGCAGGCCAAGCTGGACGAGGCGATTAACGGGTCGCGCCCGGAAGAAATCGCGCAGGCCCTCGCCAATGTCAACACCGCGCAGAGCGACCTGGACAACGCCCGCATCACCCTCGATCGCAACAAGCGACTGCTCAAGGACGGCGTAATGGCCCAGCAGGTTATAGATGACGCCCAGGCGCGCTACGACAACGCGCTGCACCGCGTCAACTCTTTGCAGAAAGCCTACGAGCTGGTGAAACTGGGGCCGCGCAAAGAGGAGATCGATTCCCTTCGCGGCCAGGTGGAGCAGGCGCGCGGCGCGGTCAACTACGCCCAGACCAACCTCGCCAACACCATCATTCGCGCGCCCGTGACGGGCACCATCCTGGAGCGCGCCGTGGAGAAGGGCGAGTTCGTCACCACTAGCTTCGTGGGCGACCGCGGCGCTAAGGGCTACGTGGTTTCGCTCGCCGACCTCAACGATCTGGAAGTGGAGCTCGACATCGCGCAGAACGATTTCGCCAAGCTCCACGCACTGCAGCACGGCGCCGTGACCACCGACGCGTTCCCCGACCGCAAGTACGACGGCTTCATCAAGGAAATCTCACCCGAGGCCAACCGCCAGAAAGCCACCGTCCAGGTCAAGGTGAAGATCAGCCCAGCCCGATACCTATCTGCGGCCCGAAATGAACGCCAGCGTGGCGTTTGCCGCGGAGGAGAACGCGCCGTCGAAATCGACGAGCACGGCGGGCACACCCGCCGCCAAGCCGGTGGTGATCGTTCCGGCGTCGGCTCTGCACGACGGCGCGGTGTTCGTCCTGCTGGACGGAAAGGCCCTGCGCCGGACCGTGACCACCGGCGCCACCAGCCCTCAAGGTGTCCGCGTGGAACGGGGACTGGTGGGCGGAGAAGATCTGATTACCAACCCGCCGCCCGGCTTGAAGGACGGAGACAAAGTGCGCCAGAAGGCGGCAACCTCATGAGCGAAGTCATCATCGAAACCCGTACCCTGACCAAGGAATATGTGCGCGAAGAGTTCCACGTGCTCGCGCTGAAGGACGTGAGCCTGGAGATCCAAAAAGGTGAATTCGTGGCCCTCATGGGACCGTCGGGATCGGGGAAATCCACTCTGCTGCATCTGATCGCGGCCATGGATCGCCCCACGGGTGGTGAGATTCGCGTGCTCGGCCACAATCTCCGCGAGTTGAGCGAGCGCGAGATCGCGCACTGGCGCAACGAACATGTGGGCTTCATCTTCCAGCAGTTCAATCTGATACCGGTGTTGACGGCGCTCGAGAACGTGGAACTGCCGCTCAAGCTCACCAACCTGAAGAAGGGCGAGCGGCTGGAACACGCGGCGACAGCCCTGAAGCTGGTAGGTCTCGGCGACCGCCTCGGCCATTTTCCGCGACAGCTTTCCGGCGGTCAGGAGCAGCGCGTGGCAATTGCGCGTGCCATCGTGACCGACCCCGCGCTGATTCTGGCCGACGAACCCACCGGAAATCTGGATGCCGCGTCCGCCCAGGAAGTGCTGACCATCCTATCCAAGCTCAATAAGGATTTCGGCAAGACCGTGGTCATGGTAACGCACGATCCGAACGCCGCCCACTTCGCAACCAGGACGCACCATCTGGAAAAGGGTGAGTTGCTTTCGACCGTGGCGTGACAAGCCACGGTAGGGCGGACGCCCTCGTCCGCGCGGGTCCCCCTGGACCCGCTTCTCGCTAACGAAATCGGTGCCCCGTCGGCTGCGAACCCACCATCGTTCAACAATCAATAATCTATCGTGACGCGATATTATTTCTGCCCGCCCAGCGCCGGCGCCGCCGGCTGCTCCGGCATCGCCGCGCCATCCGTGCGCGGGTCCGAACCCGCGAAATTGACGCCGCGCTTCGCATCGCGCATCACCGCTTCGCCGTTCCCCATCACACCGGCAAATCCGCCGAGCGGCGTGATCACGTGCCCCCGCCGCGCCAGTTCCTGCCGCACCGCCTCCGCCACGCGCGATTCCATCTGCACGTCGCAGCCATCGAACGTCCCCTTCGTGAAGCGCGCCGCTTCCAGCGCCATCTGCACATTCATCCCGAAATCCACCACATTGGCCACGAATTGCGCGTGCGCCTGCGACTGATTCCAACCGCCCATGATGCCGAACCCGATCGTAAGATCACCCTTGCGCATGAACGCCGGTATGATCGTGTGCAGCGGCCGCTTCCGCCCCGCCAGGGAATTCGGTTTGCCGGGTTGTAAGTCGAAGCCCGCCCCGCGATTGTGGAACGAGAAGCCCGCTCCGGGCGCCACCATCCCCGTCCCGTACCCCGAGTAGTTGCTTTGAATCAGCGACACGATATTGCCTTCCTTGTCGATCGCCGACATATATATCGTCTCTTTCCCGTGCGCGTCCAGATTCGCCGTCAGCTCCGACGGCAGCACCTTGCACGATGCCTTGTCCATGTCGATCAATGCCGCGCGCCGCTTGCCCAGATCCTTCGACAGCATCTCCGCCACCGGCACCGGCCCGAACCGCGGATCGCCCACATAGCGCGCCATGTCCGCGTATGCCAGCTTCTTGGCCTCGATCATCACGTGCAGCGCCGCCGCGGAATTATGTCCGTAATCCTTGAGCGGAAAATTCTCCATGATGTTGAGCATGGAAAGCGCCGCCACGCCTTGCCCGTTCGGTGGCAGCTCAAAAACCTGCCAGCCCCGATACGTGGTGGAGATCGGTTCCACCCACTCCGGCTCGAATTCCGCAAAATCCTCCAGCGTGTGCGCGCCGCCCTGCTCCCGCAGGAACTTCACCAGCGACTCGGCGAGCTTCCCCTTGTAGTAGCCATCGCGGCCCTTCGCCGCAACCTGCCGCAGCGATTCGCCCAGCGCCGGATTCTTGAACACGTCGCCCAACTGAGGACGCACGCCACCTGGCATGTAAGTCTCCCGGTAGCCCGGCTGTTTGAGCAGCGCCTGTGTGATCCAGCCGCGCGCCGCAATCTCCGGCAGCGGGAATCCATTCTCCGCATAGAAGACCGCCGGCGCCAGAAGTTCCGCGAACGTCTTAGTCCCGAAGCGCCGCCGCAGCGCGTCCCATCCCGCCACGCAGCCCGGCACCGTGATGGTATTGACGCTCCGCGGGTCGATCTTGACGATTCCCTTACTCTTCAGGGAGTCGATGGTCAACGCCTTGGGCGTCCAGCCGCTCGAGTTCAGTCCGTAGACTTTCCCGGTCTTTGCCTCGTACACGATGGCGAAAAGGTCACCGCCCAGCCCGTTGACATACGGCTGCGTGAGCCCCAACACCGCGTTCGCCGCGATCGCGGCATCGATGGCATTACCACCGGCCTCCAGAATCTTGGCTCCGGTCTGCGAAGCCAGAAACTGGGATGCCGCGACAATCCCGTACTTCGTCACGATCATCGATCGCGCCTGCTCGCGCGGCGGTCCCATCGGAGCTGCCGCTACGGCGGGCGCGCCTGCCGGAGCATCGTCCTGGGCGAAGACACCGAAGCAAATCAGCAGCAAGGCACATAGTATTTTCATAGCGGGAGTTTAACATAGGCGGCCGGATCGAAGCCAAGGCCGCGGCACGTCGCACGCATCATATACACTCCGCGGGTTGCAGGACGCGCCTGACGCGTTCGAACTCGCCCTCCATTGAGGCCAGCAACTCCGCAACCTGGTTCAGTTGACCCGCCATCGCAGCCTGCTCCGCGTGTAGCGCCACCTCGCGCAAAGCTTCGGCCGACAGGTTCGCCGCCGCTCCCTTCAATTTGTGGGCCTGCCTGCGCGCACTCTCGGCGTCGCCATCCTCCAGTAACTTTCTCAGGATGCGCAATTGGGATGGCGTATCGGCCAGGAATTCCCGCACCAGTCTGTCGGCGAGCCCGCGATTGCCTCCCAACCGCTTTAACAGTCCGGACCGGTCGAACACCTCGCCGCCATCGGGTGGCCCCAGCGTCTTCTCAGCGCTCCATTCCCCGATTGGCGCCGTGTGGCCAAGCCACTTCGCCAGCACCTGCGCCAATTCGTCGGGCTCGATCGGTTTTGCCAGGTAGTCGTCCATTCCGCATCGCAAACATTTCTCGCGATCGCCCGGCATGGCGTGGGCCGTTACAGCCACGATCGTCACTCGCGGATTCAAGGCTCCCGTCGCCGGGTTCCGAATCCGCCGCGTCGCCTCGTATCCGTCCACCTCGGGCATCTCGCAATCCATCAGGACCAGATCGTAGCCAGTCGTCCGCAGTGCCTCTATGGCCTGGGCGCCATTGCAAACCGGATCGGCCGCGAGACCCAATTGTCCCAGCATCGCGAGCAGCACCTGCTGGTTCACCGGATGATCTTCGGCCAGCAGAATCCGGGCGTCGGACCTTGCCTGCCCGCGACGCGGCTTGACGGGCCGGTGCTCCCCCGCTGTTGTCTCCGGACCCGTCACCCGGCCCGACGCGCTCGCAATGGCCTCGTGAAGGCGCCCTTCGAGAATCGGTTTGGTAATGCACGCGATTCTTCTGGAAGCGTGCAAGGACATCGCGGAGACCTGTTCGCCAAAAGGCGTCATCAGAAGCGCAGTAGTGCCCTTCAGCAGCGGGTCCGCCGCAATCCGGCGCACCACTTCCTCGCCGTTGGCGCCAGGCATCTCCTTATCCACTATCGCGATCTCGAAGGGGTCGCCGTCCTGGGCCGCCCGGTGCAGCAGCGCCATGGCCGCGGTCCCGTCCTCGGCCTCGCTCGAGCGGTAGCCCCACGACTTGAGCAGTGTGCTCACCACCTGCCGGTTGCTTTCGCGATCGTCGAGCACCAGCACCTTCACTCTGCGACCCTCGCCTTCCTGGCTCGCATCTTCAGCCTTTGCGAGCGTTGCGGCAATGGAGGGCTGCTTTTCAAACACCGCTGTGAACCAGAAGGTAGAACCTCTACCTTCCTCGCTTTCGAACCCGATCCGGCCGCCCATCGTCTCCACGAGTTGCTTGGAAATCGTGAGCCCCAGCCCGGTGCCGCCGTACTTGCGCGTAGTCGATTCGTCAGCTTGAACGAACGGCGAAAACAAGGCTCCAGCGCGATTCTTGGGAATGCCGATGCCCGTGTCGCTGATTTCGAATTGCAGCGTGACCGTGCGCCCGTCGTCCCCGACCGGCTTCACACGGATGGCCACGTCGCCACGGTCCGTGAATTTGACGGCGTTCGCCGCCAGGTTGCTCACAATCTGTCGGAGGCGTCCCGCGTCGCCGCGCAGCAGGCACGGAGTTTCGGGCGCCACCAGACAGGTGAGTTCCAGGCCCTTGCGGCCGGCCCCAATCGCCAGCATCTCCACCACTCCCTCCAAAACCCAGTGCAAGCCAAAATCCAGGTTCTCCAGCGTGACCTTTCCGGCTTCGATCTTGGAAAGATCGAGAACATGATCCAACAGGGATTTCAACGTCTCGGCACTGTTGCGCACCACTTCGGCATAGCGCCGCTGTTCGGCGGGAAGGTCGCTGTCCAGCAGCAAACGCGCCATCCCGATCACGCCGTTCATCGGCGTGCGGATCTCGTGGCTCATATTGGCCAGGAAACGACTCTTGGCCACATTGGCGGCCTCGGCCAGTTCTTTGGCTTTGACCAGTTCCTCCTCGGCTTTCTTGCGCGTAGTGATGTCCAGGTACGCCAGCACCGAGCCCACCGCCTTGTCGTTGTCGATTACCGGGTGAGACCAGTATTCCGCGGGAAAACTGGTTCCGTCGACTCGCCATAGCACTTCGTCCTCGACATGCACGCCCTCACCTGTTCGAAACGAACGGTGGATTGGGCACTCGGCCACCGGATAAGCGCTTCCATCGGCGCGCGTGTGGTGACATAAGGCGTGCATGTCTTTGCCGATTACGGACTCCGCGTCGGCATAACCCAGCATGCGCAGACAGGCCGCGTTGGCAAATGTGCACTTGCCTTGCAGATCGATGCCGTAGATCGCCTCGGAGGTCGAATCCATCAGGAGGCGCACCCGCTCCTCGCTTGCCCGGATCGCTTCCTCCGCCCGCCTCCGTTCGGTGATGTCCTCAAGGTGGGTGACAAAGTCCCACCCTTCGGAATTCTCCGTTGTCCGGGAGATCCGGATTCGGACCCAGACGATCCGGCCCTCCTTGTGCAGGTAGCGCTTCTCGTACTCCACGCACTCGGGCCGGTCACGTTCCAGCCTGGTCATCGCTTCCAGCGAGACTGCTACATCGTCGGGGTGGCTGACCTTGCCCCAATGCAGCGCCAATCAATTCCTCCGCCGAATAGCCGAGCATGCGGCATACAGTCGCATTCACCTGTAGAATCCGGCCGTCGCGCGCGATCAGGGCCAGACCGAAAGGAGCGTACTCAAACGCTTGCCGGAAGCGCTCTTCGCGCTGGCGCAATGCCAGTTCGGCCGCTTTGCGGGCGGTCGCATCTTCAATGTGGGTGACGAAGTGAGCCGGCTTCCCCGCGCGGTCGCGCAGCATCGAAATTTTCAACCGTGCCCAGATCACGTTGCCCCGTCCGCCGATATATCGCTTTTCCAATTCGATGCTGGAGGCCTGGCCGGTGAGCAGCCGGACCATGGCGGTCTGCGAAACACCCACATCCTCCGGGTGCGTCAGTTCAGACCAGTTGGAGTTCAGCAGGTCCCTTTCGGAGCGGCCGAGTATTTCACAAAACGCACGGCTGACCAGCAGGAGACGCCCGTCGACTGCCGATAGGCACATGCCGTACGGCGCCTGTTCGAAAGCGGTCCGGAACCTAACCTCGCTCGTTAGCAGCTTTTCTTCAGTCCGCTTCCGGACGAAGATCTCTTGCTCCAGCCGCTCATTGGCAGACTGCAAATCCTGCGCCCGCCGTCTGCTGGTAAGCGTCAGGTCGACAAGGCAACCCAGCACGACACTGCCCAGAATTCCGATGACGACTGCCACCGCCATCATAAAGACATCGTTTTCCCGCAACGCCAGGACTGCAGCAGTCGGAAAATTCTCCCCGAACTGCTTGCCCAGCGTGAAGATGCGGTCCATATCGGACTGCACATCCCGGGCGAACCCGTAGGTAAAGCTCAGGGTGACCGTGAGCCCGGCGCACGTCGTGGCAATCGACTGCCATCGCGGGAACGGGTCGGTATCCCCCCGGTCGGCGAGCGAGGCTGCGGCCACGATACCCAGGCCCAGCACAACAAACCCGGTAGCTGTGTTTGCCGCCATCTGCGTCCATTGGCCCCATGCATAAGTGGGATAACCTGCCAGATAGCCGAAAACCGATGCGGCCCCGATCGCCATTACGACCGCCCCCAGGACGCCGATAATGGCCGCCGATCTGCCCGACGGCCGCGCCCGTGCCGCGCACCACAGCGCCAGGCCGCAGAGTACGAAGCACACCGCGGTGTTCGGCGCCAGCCGCCCCGGATGGGCGGACTGCGAAATCCTGTCGACCGCCAGCATCTGATCGAAACCCAGGTCGATCGACAGGCCGTACTCCAAAAGGGTCAATACGCCCGCGACCAGGCTCCAGGCCGCGCCCGGCAACGCGAATCTCCGCCGCCCGCCAGCCAGTAGAATCAGCGCCAGTCCGTCCAGCACGAATCCGACCGCCGCGTTAACGACCATGGGATTGAAAGCTGGCCCGGCACGCGTGAAGCCTGGCATGTGGAACAACCAGCCGGTCAATGCCAGCGTCCCCAGAATGATGGAGACTCCGCCCGCCGGGATCAGGAGGGGTCGCACACCGGGAGTGGTTGGTTTCGGGCTCATGGAGCGTTTCCGCTGAATCTCTTATCGGATGGTCGGCGGAAAAGGATTAGAGTGGCGGCCGCGAAATCTAATGGAAACCTCGGACGGGCCGATATCGTCCACTGTCTGTTTCCGCTGGAAGCACGAACCCCCTGAATCGCCGTTTTGCCCTTTTTCAATGGTAGAGTGTTCCTTTCGGCCTGCCGTGTCGCCAAGCCGGATCGCTAGAGGAGCAACCCCATGGTAGGTAAACGTCGTTGGCTTATTTTTTCCCCTGCGCTGTGTCTCGCGGCCCTGCTCGGTTTCGGAATCTTCGCCCAGCAGATGAGCCCCGCGGGTCAATATCCCGGCAGCCTGCTGTCCGGACTGCGGTGGCGCGACGTGGGCCCTATGCGCGCCGGACGCACGTATGCCGTCGCGGGTCATGCCAGCCAGCCCGATACATTTTATTTCGGCTCCGTTGGCGGCGGCGTGTGGAAGACCGAAAACTCCGGCCGCACCTGGTTTCCCATCTCCGATGAGGGCATCCCCATCGGCTCGATCGGCGCCATCGCCGTCGCCCCGTCGAATCCCAATGTGGTCTACGTCGGTACCGGCGAGACCGATATCCGCAGCCAGCACTCCTACGGCACCGGCATGTATAAATCCATCGACGCGGGCAAGACTTGGACCCACATCGGCCTCGACGGCACGCGCCAGATCGGACGCGTGGCGGTGGATCCGGCGAATCCGAATCGCGTTTACGCAGCCGCGTTGGGCCACGTCTACGCCGCCAACCCGGACCGGGGCGTGTATCGCTCACTCGATGGTGGAACCACCTGGAAGAAGGTGCTTTTCAAGGACAACAATATCGGCGCCGTCGATCTCGCCATCGATCCCAAAAACCCGCGCGTGCTCTACGCGTCCCTCTGGGCAACGCGCCGTCCGCCATGGTCGGTCTACGCGCCGAGCAACCTGCCCGGCGGCGGGCTGTACAAGTCCACCGACGGCGGCGACACGTGGAAGCAGTTGACCAACGGCTTGCCTACCGATCAGTTCGTCGGCAAGATCGGCATGGCGGTATCCCCCAGCAATCCGAATCGTGTATGGGCGGTGGTGGACGATGTCGGCAGCGGCGTCCCCTCCGGCATCGGCGGCGGTCGCGGGGTCGGCGGCGCTCCTGCCGGTGCCGGCGGAGTCTACATTTCCAACGACGCCGGCGCCACCTGGAAACTGGTCAACTCCGAGAACCGTCTGCTGGGGCCGCGGCTGGTACTTCGAATCCGTGACCGTGGATCCCGTCAACCCCGACCGCGCCTACGTCATCAACACCGCCACCTACATGACCACCGACGGCGGCAAGACTTTCGCCCCGGTGAAGGGCGCTCCCGGCGGCGACGATTATCACCAGCTCTGGATCAACCCGAAGGATGGCAATCGTATGGTGCTCTCCAGCGATCAGGGCACGGTGGTCAGCGTGGATGGCTCCAAAACCTGGAGCACCTGGTACAACCAGCCCACCGCCCAGATCTATCACGTCGCCGCCGACAATCGCTTCCCCTACTGGCTCTACGGCGCGCAGCAGGACAGCGGCGGTGTCGGCGTCAGCACCTGGTCGCGGCAGGGCGTGCTCAGCTTCCGCAACTGGGAGCCCACCTGCGAGGCCGGCGAAAGCAATACGGTGATCCCAGATCCCAAGGACGGCAACATCCTCTACGGCAGCGGCAACGGGCGCTGCGATCAGGCCCTCAACACGGCCGCTTCACTCGGTGGAGGACTGCCGCCGCCCGACCCGGGCAATCCCAACCGCAAAACCTGGACGCTTCCCCAGGTCTTCTCGCAAGCCGATGAGGCGCTCTACTACGCCAATCAGTTCGTCATGCGCTCACGCGACCGCGGCCGCACCTGGGAAAAAATCAGCGCCGATCTTTCGCGACTGCATCCCGCCGTACCCGAAACGCTGGACCCCGTCACGGCCAAGGACATCGACCAGCAGATGACCGACCACTTCGGCGTGGTCTATTCCATCGGCCCATCGCCGCTCCAGGCCGCGACCGTGTGGGTGGGCACCGACGATGGCCTGATCCACGTCACGCGCGACGATGGCAAGACGTGGACCAATGTGACGCCGCCGGAGATGACGGCGTGGAGCAAGGTCTCGCAGATTGAAGCCGGCCACTTCGATGCGGGGACGGCTTACGCCTCGGTGGACCGCCATCGCCTCGCCGACGACAAGCCGTATATCTATCGCACACACGATGGCGGCAAGACCTGGCAGAACGTGGCCGCGGGCATTCCCGTGGGCGCTTTCGTCAACTCCGTGAAGGAAGATCCGCAGGCCAAGGGGTTGCTCTACGCCGCCACCGAACTGCGGGTTTACGTCTCCTTCAACGACGGCGCGCAATGGCAGCCCTTGCAGAACAACATGCCGGTGACGTCAGTACGCGACATCGTGGTGCACGGCGACGACCTCGCCATCGCGACCTACGGCCGTGGCTTTTGGGTGCTGGATCAGATGCCGGCGCTGCGCCAGATTGCCGCGCAGGGCGTGGAGATCGTTTCCTCCAACGCGCATCTGTTCAAACCCGGCGAAGCGTATGCCATACGGCAGGGCAGTATGAACGGCACGCCGCTGCCGCATGAGGAGCCGCAGATGGAGAATCCGCCCGCCGGCGTCGTGGCCTACTACTGGCTCAAGGCCGCTGCCGAACGGCCGCTAAAACTCGAACTGCTGGATAGCGCCGGAGCGGTCCGCGCCTGCGCTGCCAGCGACACGCCGGTGCGGCCGGTAGATACCGAAGCGATCAACGTCCAGGCCATCTGGCAACAGCCCACGCAGCCGCCATCCGCGGCGGCCGGCATGCATCGATATGCCCTCGGAGGCGCAGCGGGGCGCGGCGCCGGCGGTGGGTTCGGACGCGGCGCAGTCGCTCCGCCCGCGCCCGATGCCTGCAACCCCGCTGGAAGCGTGCCGAACACCCAGGCTGCCGCCGGACGCGGCGGGCGTGGCGGCCGCGGAGGAGGTGGCGGCGGCGGTGGACGCGGCGGCGCTCCCACCTTGCAGCCGGGACCATACACTGTGCGCCTTACCGTGGACGGCCAGACCCTGACCCAGCCGGTGCTCATAAAGCCCGATCCACGCGGAGCACCGGGCGGTATCGCCGCCAGCGCCGCAGGTGGTAATTAGGAGCGGTCTACGCCCGCTTGTCCTTCGCGTAGCAGAGCGGATTCAGATCGCACCGGTCGCACAAGGGCGCGCGCGCCATGCAAAGGGCGCGCCCGTGCAGAATGATCTGGTGCGAAAAGAGGATCCAGCGTTCCTTGGGGATGATCTTGACGAGGTCCTGTTCGATCTTCACCGGGTCGGTATTCTTCGTCAGGTCGAGCCGGTGCGAGATGCGCGAGACGTGCGTGTCCACGACGATGCCGGACGCGATGCCGTAGGCGGTGCCTAGCACGACGTTCGCGGTCTTGCGCGCCGCACCGGGAATGCTCAGCATCTCTTCGATCGTCTTCGGCACCTGCCCGCCGAAATCGTTGACCACACGCTGTGCGGCGCCGACGATTGATTTCGACTTGTTGTTGAAGAATCCCGTGCTGCGTATGTCATTCGCCAGCACCTCCGGACGCACCGCGGCGAAATCGCGCGGCGTGGGGTACTTGGCGAAGAGGCCGGGCGTGACCTCGTTCACGCGCTTGTCGGTGCATTGCGCGGAGAGGATGGTCGCCACCAGGAGTTCCCAGGGATTGCGATGGACGAGCGCACAGGTGGCGCCGGGGTACATGCGGTCCAGGCGGACCAGGATTTCGGCGATGCGCGCTTTGCGCTCTGCTGCGGTTTTTGGTTTCTTCACGTAAGCTCGTATTTGGTCATGAGAGCGCGCCTGGTTCTGCTCGCTGCCGCGTTGCTTGCCTTTGGCGCTTCGCTCGGTTCGGGCTTTCACTTTGACGATTATGCCATTTTCTCCGACCCCGCCCTGCAATCGGCGCGCGGCTGGATGGAAGTGTGGGCGCCGCTGAAGACGCGCCCTCTGACTTACTTCACATTCTGGCTGAACCGGCAGATGGGCGCCGGCGATCCCCTGGGGTACCACCTCTTCAATCTGATGTTTCATCTGGCCGCGGTAATGCTGGCGTGGGAGTGCTTGCACCGCCTGCTGCCGGAGCGCGCGGCGCTGATCGCAGGCCTGATCTTCGCACTGCATCCGATTCAATCCGAGGCGGTGAATTACGTCTGGGCGCGCAGCATCGTGCTGGCCAGCCTGTGCTGCTTTGGCGCGCTGTGGCAGTGGCTCTCGGGCCGTCCGTGGGTTGCGCTCGCGTGGTTCGCCGCAGGGTTGCTGGCCAAGGAGGAATGCGCGGCGTTTCCGCTCGTGCTGGTCTGGCTGGAGTGGCGCCGGAGTTTGCCTGGAGCGCGGAAATCGCGCGGCGCGCTGGCCGCCATGTTCGCTCTCGCGCTGGTCGCGGGCGCGCGCGTGATCTGGGCGACCGCGGTGACGCCCGGCGCGCCCGCCGGCGTGCAGGCCGGCATCTCGCCATTCCAGTATCTGCTGGTGCAAGGCGCGGTGATCTGGCGGTACCTGCAACTGGTGGTAGTGCCCTATGGCTTCACGGTGGATCCGGACATCGCGGTGCACTTGTGGGCGGCGATCGCGGCGTGGGCGCTGCTGGCGGGCGCGACGTGGTGGCTGCTGCGTCGCGAGAAGAGTATCGCCACGTGGTGGATCGCGGGGCTGATCCTGCTGATTCCGAGTTCTTCGCTCTTCCCCGCCGCCGATCTTTCGGCCGACCGCCGCATGTATCTTCCGATGTTCGCCTTCGCGGCGGCGGCAGGCCTGCTGCTGGCGCGCGTGAAGGGGCGTGCCGTGCCGGCGGCCATCGCGATCGTGCTGGCGGCGCTCAGCATGCATCGGACCTTCGTCTGGATGAACGAAGAATCGCTGTGGCGCGAGGCCGTGGAACGCGCTCCGAAGAAGCTCCGTCCCAAGC
The DNA here is from genome assembly GCA_963805775.1 of uncultured Solibacteraceae bacterium. GTDB lineage: Bacteria > Acidobacteriota > Terriglobia > Bryobacterales > Bryobacteraceae > Solibacter. The sequence continues at coordinate 96,833 of CAWDWK010000067.1, forward strand.
TGCAATTGGCGCGGGCTTTGCCGGCGGCGAAGGGCCTCGAGTTGCTGGCCAAGGCTCGATTGGATGCCCCCTACGACCCGTCGATCGCCTCGGAAACAGGGAAGATTCTGCTCAGCGAGGGCCAGTTCGATGGGGCGCTGGAAGAGTTCGGGCGCGCGCTCGCGCTGGCCCCGATGGATGCGCGCAACATGAATAATCGCGGGGTCGCGCTGCTGGCGCTGGGGCAAACGGAATCTGCGCGCGCCGATTTCGAACACGCGCTGCGCACCGATCCCACGCTGGAGGAACCCAGGGAGAACCTGGCGAAATTGCCTCCAAAACCGCAGTGACCGCTTAGCCCGCGGGCGCGGTGATCTGTACGTCGGTGGTGAGGTTCTGCCAGTCGCCCAGCTCGTAGATCTTGCGCTTAGTGTTGAGCGGGACGGACATTTCCTTGGATTCCATGGGCGCAAGGTTTGTGGTGAAAGTGAAAGAGCCCTGCGCGTCTTCCTCGGATTTCTGGGTGCGGGCCCAGATGGTGACGTTACCGGTCAGGCCGCTGATATCCGCGCTGGAGTGGTTGACGATGATGAACTTCGCCAAGGTCGTCTTCTTCTTAGGATCTTCCAGGAAGCGCACGCCGGAAATTTCGATATATTTCTGCAGCGGGTTGGTCTTGGCGCCGGGCTTCGCCGCGGGGTTTTCCACGCTGGCGATGGGCGCGGGTCCGTTACCGGCCGAACTTCGATTGGTGGAGAACACCCAGATCAGACCGAAGACGACTCCGGCGATGGCCATGGCGAAGAGAATCGTCATCAGCCACACCGGGAGATTCATTCCGCGCGCGGGAGCGGGCGCGTAATATCCGGCGGGCGGTTGGTGCTGCGGCGGCGCGGCCGCCTGTGGTTGTGGCGGATAGTACGGCTGCCCAGGCTGGGCTTGCGGTTGTGGCGGATAATACGCCTGTTGTGGCTGCTGGTAATAAGGCTGATGCGGTGCGGGTTGCTGCTGTGGCGGGGCGTACGCTGGTGGTGCGACCGGGGCCGCTACAGGCTCTCCGCCGGCGGGGGCGGCTTTGTTGGAGCAATCCGGGCAATCGTTATAAGCCGGGGGAACTTCTTTTCCGCATTGCGGACAGATCCACGTGAACATGCACTCGCCTCTCTTTTCAATGTACCGCGCGCCGGGGTCTCTGCCGGGGCGGCGACTACCGGATTCCGGCAAACGAATACATGCGGCCGGCCGCTTTCGGGTCGCGCCGGAAGGAGTCAAACTCCTCACTCCGGCACATGGTGCACAAATTCGACGCGTAGATTCGCTGCGGCGTTACGCCAGATTCCTCAAGTTGCCGGCGATTGGCATCCGCCAGGTCGATGTGGCCTCTTCCCTGCCCTCCGAACTGCGCCGCTACCTCCGGGCCCACCTCATAGCAGCACTTTCCGATGCCGGGACCGATGGCGGCGTGAAGGTCTTCGGGGCGCGTTCCGAAGCGCGCCGTCATGGAAGCGACGGCACCGGCAGCGATCCGCGCCGCCGTGCCGCGCCAACCGGCGTGGACCGCCGCCACGGCGCGGCTGCGCTCGTCCACCAGCAGAATGGGAATGCAATCCGCGGTCTTGACGGCCACCACGCTGCCGGGCAGGTTTTCGAGCAGCGCGTCGCCTTCGCCCAGGATGCCGGACCGCCCTTCGGCGGCCACGCACGAAGACGAGTGGATTTGTTTCAGCGTGGCGAGCTGCGCGAAGTGGGCGGGAATATCGGACAGGCGCGTGCCGAAACCGTGGACCAGCCACGGCAGACGGTCAAGCTCGGTGACGCGGTAGATGTTTTCGGGATCGCGGTAGAACACGTTTATACGGGGTTGTGGGTCTGCGCGATGCGGATCTGCGACTTGAAGTTGGCCAGCATGGATTCATCCAGGCGGACTTCAGTGGGCCGCTTGACCAGGGTGGTCATCTGGTCGATCTTGTCCTGCAGCTTCATCAGCGCGTAGAAAAGATTCTCGGGCCGCGGCGGACAGCCGGTGAGATAGACATCGACGGGCACGATTTTATCCACGCCCTGGAGCACGCCGTAGGTATTGAAGGGTCCGCCCACGCTGGAGCAGGCGCCCATGGAGATGCACCACTTGGGGTCCGGCATCTGGTCCCAGATGCGTTTGAGGACGGGCGCCATCTTGAGGGTGACGGTGCCGGCGACGATCATGAGATCGCTTTGACGGGGGCTGGGACGGAAGACTTCGGCGCCGAAGCGGGCGATATCGAAGCGCGAGGTACTGGCGGCGATCATCTCGATAGCGCAGCACGCCAGACCGAACGTGAGCGGCCAGATGGACGATTCGCGCGCCCAGTTGAACACGTGGTCCACGCTGGTGGTGACGATGTTTTGTTCGAACTGGTTTTGGATGAAAGAAGACATCCAGCTCTCCTCGGTGCTTTATATGTAGCTCTAAAGTGCATCATATCACTTGGCGGGCTTCATTCGAAGCGCAGGGCTTCGGTGGGGCTGACGCGGGTGGCGCGGCGCGCGGGGATCAGGCAGGCGGCGACGGAGACCAGGAGGAGGACCGTGCCGGAGACGGCGAAGGCCAGGGGATCTCGCGGGCTTACCTGGAAGAGAAGGCTTTCGAGATAGCGGCCTAGCGCGACGGCGGAGAGGGATCCGGCGGCCAGGCCGGCGAGCACGGGCGTCATGCCCTGGCGGAGCACCATTCCCAGGACATCGCTGCGCTGCGCGCCGAGCGCCATGCGGATGCCCATTTCTCCGGTGCGGCGGGTGACAGCGTAGGAGAGCACTCCGTAGGTGCCGAAGGCCGCGAGGGCGAGCGCGGCCAGGGCGAAGAGCACGACGAGCAGCATCTGGAAACGGCGCTGTGCGACGGAGGTGGAGAGAACCTCCTGGAGGGTGCGGACTTCGGGCACGGTGACTTCGCTATCGATTGCCCAGACGGCGGAGCGCAGAGCACTGGCGATTCCGCGGGGGTCCATCGATGTGCGCACGAGGAGCGAGGCGCTCAATCGCGGGCGCTGCCAGTAGGGGATGTAGAGCATGTTGACGGGTTCTTTATCGAGGTTGGTGCTGCGGAAATCGGGGGTCACGCCGACCACCTCGACGACGGTATCGTTGCTGGTCATCTTGCGGCCCACCGGGTTCTCGCGGCCCCACAGGCGTTGCGCCAGGCTGGCGGAGATGATGGCGACCTTGCGGGTGCGGTCCTGCTCTTCGAAATCGCGGCCGTCACGAAGTCCGACGGCGAGGGTCTGAAAGTATCCGGGACTGATGAAGCGCACGTTGGTCGAGGGCAGTTCGACGAGAGGTCGCGTGTCGTGCTCGAGGCAGACGATATCGATCCAGGTTTCTCCCATGAGCGGCAGGGCGGATACGATCGAGGCGTTGCGGACGCCGGGCATGGCGGCGGCCTTTTCGAGGACGCGCTGGAAGAAGGCGGCTCGCTCGGGCGGATTGGGGTATTTAGTGGACAGCAGGGAGAGGTTCATGGCGAGCACGCGATCGACCTGGAAGCCTTTGTCCACGTTCATGAGGCGCACGAAGCTGGCGATGAGGAGGCCGGCGGTGACGAGGAGCGCGGCGCTGAGTCCGACTTCGAGGGTGACGAGGACGTTGCGTACTTGCAATCCGCCGCGGCCTTCGGTGTTGCCGCGGCCGCCCGATTTCAGGGCTTCGACGGGGGCGGAACGCAGCGTGCGCAGGGCGGGCAGGGCGCCGAAGATGAGGCCGGTGAGGAGGGAAATGGTGAGCGCGAAGAGGAGGACCTGGGCGTCGAGGTGGACTTCCTGCAGACGCGGAAGATCGAGGGGAGCGGCGGCGAGTAGGGCTCGCAATCCCCACCAGGCGAGGGCGACGCCGAGGGCTCCACCAGTCAGTGAGAGGACAAGGCTTTCGATGAGCGACTGACCGAGCAAGCGTGCGCGGCCGGCGCCGAGAGCGGTGCGGATGGCGGAATCGCGGGCGCGTCCGGCGGCGCGGGCGAGGGACAGGTTGGCGAGGTTGACGCAGAGGACGAGGAGCACGGCGCCGACCGCCGTCATGAGCAGGACGAGGCCCTGGCGGACATCGCCGACCATGCGCTCCTGGAGGGGAGCAAGGCTGGCGTGGAGGTCGAGATCGCCGGGGATCTGGTTGCTGATGGCGGCTTGTACGACGTTGAGCTCGGCCTGGGCTTTGGCGGGGGAGACACCGGGACGGAGGCGGGCGGTGGTCCAGTAGTTGAGGTCGCCCATGTAGAGTTTGAGCTCGTCGGGTTCATAGCCAAGGGGCTTGTAGATCTCGAGACCATCTCCAGCGTACTGCTGGCCGAGCTTTCCAAGTCTGGGGAAATTAAAGTTTCCCGGCAGAACACCGATAATTTCATATGGCTTGCCATCGAGCAGAATCTTGCGGCCCAGGATGCCGGGGTCGGCCTGGTAGCGGCGGCGCCAGAGCGCATCGGCGAGGATTGCGACCTGGTCGCGGCCGGACTTCTCTTCCTCTTCGGTGAAAGTCCGCCCGAGAGACGGCTGCACGCCGAGGACTTGAAAGATGACGGCCGATACACGGGCTCCGCGGACCTGCTCGGGCTGTCCGCTGCCGGTGAGATTGAAGACGCTGTCCCGGATGATGCCGGCGCTCTCGAAGCTGGTCATCTGCTTGCGCCACCGATTGTAGATTCCGATGTTGACGGGGAGCGCGGGGTAGGATTTGAGCAGCTTGGGGGCCCACAGGGTGAGGGCCACGAGGCGTTCGGGGTGCGGAAAATCGGGGGGCTGGAGGAGGACTCCGTTGACAAGCGAAAAGATGGCGGTGTTGGCTCCGATGCCGACGGCCAGGGAGAGCACGATCATGAGGGCGAACACCCGGTCGCGGAGGAGGCCGCGGATGGCGTAACGGATTTCGGATCTCATCGTAAGGTATTACGCCGAGCCGGCGGCTTCGGTTCGCAACAATTTACGTCCGGCGATGCGCAGGCGGCGGTAGTCGGCGGACCAGTTGCCGTCGCGCAGGAGGTATGGAGCGGCGTAGTCTTCGACGAGGCGGACGAATTCGGGATATTGGGCGGGCGGGAGCGGCTCCATGAGGCGGCTGCCGAACATGCGGAACCAGGTGTCGAGGCCGCGCTCGCCATCCTGTAAGGGCGTGGGGCGATCGAAGAGGTGGGCGAAAGTGACCTCGATACCGTGGCGTTCGAGAACAGCGGAATATTCGGCGATGCTGGGGTAATACCACGGGTTGAAGCGCTCGGGATTATCGACGCCGAGGTGGCGGAGTGCGCGGTATACGGCTTCCACGAGGATGCGGACGTTGCCGTGGCCGCCGAACTCGCAGACCAGGCGGCCGCCGGGTTTGAGGGCGCGGGACATCCCGGCGGCAGCGGTTTCGGGAGTCTGGACCCAGTGAAGGACGGCGTTCGAGAAGATGGCGTCGAACTCGGCGTGGTAGGGCAGTTCGCAGACGTCACGCGTTTCGAAGCGGAGGCCGGGGAAGTTTTCGCGGGCCTGGGCGATCATGGCGGCGGAGCGGTCGGTACCGAGCACCTGGGCACCGGAGCGGGCGATCTCCGCGGTGAGATGGCCGGTACCGCAGCCGACGTCGAGGATGCGCTCGCCAGGCTGGGGAGCGAGGAGGGCGAGAAGGTCGCGGCCGAACTCCCAGACGAAGGCATGGGAGGCGTCGTAGAGTCCGGCGTTCCAGTCGGCAGGCATCTTCCGATTGTAATCGGGCTTAAAACCGGACACGTTTGTCCGGCGGTTTTTGACTGGGAGAGTGCAAACAAGATGGTTACCGGCTCGGGAAGCGAAATAACCGGCCACGTTTGTCCGGTTCCGGCGGTCCGGCGCAGACCGTGACCTGGGCGGCGGCCTCTAAAAGGCGATGGATGGCGGCATCGAGGCGGACTTTCTGGTCCGGGGTGATTTCCTTGCGCCAGCCGAGCAGGGTGGCGGCGGATTCGCAGCGCGCGAGAATCAGGGCGAAGCTGCGGAGTGCGGGCTGGGGAGTCTCGGGGACGGCGGCACGCGGATCTGGCGTAGCGCTGGTGAGAATGCCGACAACGGCGGCACGCTGGGCCCAGGTGAAATCGCGGCGGGCGCGGAGGGTATCTGCCATGTACCCGGATTCGAAGACGGCGGCCTCATTGAGAGGCATTGAGGTTTTTAGGTTCATCCTGATTCCATCATGCACGGCGAGGGTTGCGGCGACGGGGCCCGTGAAGGGGCGATTTGGCTGGAAGGTGTTGAGGGGTGGGGAGATAAGAAAATTAAATGTTTGTGTGACTGGGTCGGGACTCAAAGGGCGATCAGGCCGACCTCGAGAATGTGCGGGCTGGAGGATTGAATGCGAGTGATCAGCTCCGGCGAGGGTGGGGATTCGAGGTGAATGCGCGCTACGGCGGCCTGGGCGCCTTCGAAGATGATGTTCTCCATTTCCTGTACGTTGATCTCCGCCGTGCGAATGGCATCGAGGACCCCGGCGAGTACGCCCGGGCGGTCCAGGTGACGGACTACCAGGGCACAGGTGGCGGGTGTGGTGCGCGCGAGGTTCACCACGTTGGGAACCTTGCCGGTCTGCTGAAAGGTGCGGATGATGCGCACGGTTTCGGAGGCGATGGCTTCTTGCGCCTGCTCGGTGGATGCGCCGATGTGGTGCGTGCCGTAGACTCCGGGAAGCTTCACGATGGGGTCGGTAAAGTCTCCGGCACCGCCCGCGGGCTCGGCGGCGAAGACGTCCAAGCCGGCACGGATGCCCTTTTCCTGCACGGCGTGCGCGAGCGCCGCCTGGTCGATCACCTCGCCGCGGGAAGTATTGATGAAGTACGCGCCGGGCCGCATGGCGGCGAAGAAGGCGGCATCGATGAGTCCTTTGGTCTGCGGGTTCAGCGCGACGTGCAGGCTGACGATATCGGATGCGGCAGCCACAGCGGCGGGCGAATCCTGGCGGGTGACGCCGAGCTGGCGGGCGGTGGCGTCGGTGAGGCTGCGGCTCCACGCCACCACCGGCAGTCCGAAGGCGCGGGCCCGTGAGGCGACTTCGCGGCCGATCTGTCCCAGGCCGATCAGCCCGAGCGTGCGTCCGAATAAGCCGCGCGCCTTGGAGAAGCCGCTCTTGTTCCACTGTCCCTGGCGGAGCGCGATGACGTTGTCGGCGATCTGGCGATCCAGCGCGAGAATCAGGCCGAGGGTTAGTTCGGCCACGGCCACCGAATTCTTGCCGGGGCAATTGGAGACGTAGATGCCGCGACGAGACGCGGCCGCTACGTCGATGGTGTTGTATCCTGCGCCGGCACGCACCACGAGTTTGAGCGCACCGGCGGCGAGCACCGCCTCCCGGACTTTCGTGGAGCGCACCACCAGCACGTCGGGGCGGAACTGCTCCACTTCGGCGACCAGCGAATCGTCCTTGAGCTTGGGAGAGAAGCGGAGTTCGCATCCCATGGACTGGAGTTCGTCGCGGCCGGACTGTTCGAATTCGTCGGCGATCAGGACACGCATGGCATCAGACCCGGTACTCGTCGGCGCGCCACGTCTTGATGGCCTGCTTGATGTCCTTGGGTGCGAGGCTCTCGTTGGCCGCGCGCAGGGCGAGGGGCACAAACTCGGCGTCGGACGCGAAGCGTAGGGCGACAACCTGGAGCACGGAGAGGCGCGGGTCCAGGAGCTTGCCGGTCATGACGAAATAGCGGAGGTTCTCTTCGGCGCGAATGGCGCGATCCTGCGCCTTCAGCGGGAAAGCGCGCGCGAAGAAGGCAAGCAGCATCATGCAGAAGGTGAGAACAACGATCAGGGCGGCACTGTAGAGGCGCGAATGGTCGTCGATGGAGAGGTAGAGGTTGACGATGGAGCCGATGAAGGTCAGGAACAGAATGCCGAACAGGACGCCGTGGAACATGGGGACAAGCCTGGCGTGATTGGCGTAGTTTTGCGTGGACATGTGGCGCGAATTCTCCTCAGTTCATCCTAGCGCGCGGCGACCACTTCGAAATCGCGGGAACGATGCATGCGGTGGGACTCCATTCGAAAACAAGCCGAATCCCAATAGCGGACACCGAAATCCGAAATGGGACAGTGGCGCGAAGCACAAGGGCTGAAGAATGCGTGATTTAGCTCCGGTATTCCAGATGCAAAGAGATAACATCATGCGCAGACTCTATGAGGATCTGCGCTATGCCTTCCGCGTTCTGCGGGGCAGCCCAGGCTTTACGGCGGTAGCCGTGATCACGCTGGCGCTCGGCATAGCCGCGAACGCGACCGTATTTGGTTGGATCGACACGTTATTGCTGCGCCCGTTCCCGGGCGTAACAGCGGGCAAGCAACTGGTGGAACTGGAAACAGTATCGCCGACAGGCGAATATTCCACCACGTCGTACCGCGATTACCGCGATTATCGCGACCGGCTGAGGTCGTTCTCCGGACTGGCAGCCTCGCTGTTCAACCCATTCACGATCGGCCCGGTAAACGGCCCACGGCGGGTATTCGGGGAGTACGTCTCCGGCAATTATTTCACTGTGCTCGGAGTAAAACCGGTGCGCGGGCGAGCGTTCCTGTCATCAGAATTTGCCGATACCGCAGGGGCATTTCCGCTAGCGGTGGTCAGCTATCAACTTTGGCAAACCCTTCTGCAAGGCGACCCGAACGCGGTGGGCCGGACGATCCGCGTGAATCGTTATGAGCTCACGGTACTCGGCGTCGCACCGCCCGAGTTTCGCGGCACCATGCCCGGCATGGCGATTGATATGTGGATTCCCATCACCATGGCGCCGCAGCTGAACGGGCAGGGCAATTGGCTACTGGAGGGCCGCCCGGCGCGGCAGATGTGGATTACCGGCCGGCTGAATCCGGGTGTTTCGATAGAGCAGGCGAATGCGGAAGTGGAAGCGGCCTCCCGGCACCTGGCGGAGGAATCGCCGCGCACCAGCAAGGGTTTCCGTGAGATTGTGCTGCCGGTGTGGAAAGCCCATTTCGGCGTGCAGGTGATGCTGCTGGCTCCCCTGCGGATTCTGATGGCGGTCTGCTTCGTGCTCTTCCTTATTGTGGGCGCGAATCTGGCAAACCTGCAGTTGGCAAGAGCCACCGCACGCCGGAAGGAATTGAGTGTGCGCATGGCGCTAGGCGCGACCGGCGGGCGTCTGATGCGGCAACTTCTCACTGAGAGCTTGCTGCTGGCGGCGATGGGCGCCCTGGCGGGAATCCCGATAGCTTCGTGGTTGGGACGCTCGCTGCTTTGGCTTATGCCGCCGGTAGGGTTTCCGATCCAGTTCGATTTCAGCCTGAATGCGGACACGCTTGGGTTCACAGTGCTATTGTGCTGCGCCGGCACTCTGTTGACCGGCCTGGCTCTGGCCATTCATCCGGTGAGAGGCGGCATGATGGACGCGCTGAAGGAGGGCGGCCGGGGCGGGACCTCCGGCGTGGGCCAGAACCGGACCCGCAATCTGCTAGTGGTGTCCGAAGTGGCGCTGGCGCTGGTAGCGCTCGTCGGGACGGCGCTCGCCGTGCGAAGCTTTCAGGCCGTGCGCGCGATTCGTCCCGGATTCGACGCGCATAACGTTCTTTTTGTGAAATACCACCTAGACACATTCGCTCCGGACGACGAGTCGCGGATACAGTTCTGTCTGCGTCTGCGGGACCGCGTCAGCGTTCTTCCGGGGATCGCGGCGGTCAGCTTCTCTGACGATGTTCCGCTGGAGTTAGGTACCCGCTCGGTTACGGACATCACTGTGGAAGGATACACGCCCGCCTCCAACGAGCAGGTCGGCGTCGCCAGCGCGATAGTGGCTCCACATTACTTCGACGTCTTGCGAATTCCTTTGATCGAGGGGAGAGATTTTACGGAATTGGACGATGGCACGCACGCGCCGGTAGTGATGGTCAACCACGCCTTCGCGCAACGGTATTACAAAGGCGGGAACCCGGTGGGACGCAGAATCCGCGCGGACGGTCCCTGGGCGACGATTGTCGGCGAGGTGGCGGACAGCAAGTATCGGAGGCTGATGGAACCACAAACGCCGTACGCCTATACTCCTTATCGCCAGACGAATGGCGGCCAGTTCTGGATGGCGTTCTTCATACGCACATCGGGGCCGTCGAACGGTTTTATTTCAGCGATCCAGCGCGAGGCGGCGGCTATCGACGCGAACGCCGGGGTGTCGGAGATCGTGCCGTTTCAGGACGAGATCGCCGGGGCGGTGTATGCCCAGAAGGTGGCGGCGGCGCTGCTAGGTGTGCTCGGGGCGGTGTCGCTGCTTCTGGCAGCGCTCGGGATATACGGTGTGCTTGCGTTTTCCGTGAGCCAGCGCCAACATGAATTCGGGATTCGCCTGGCGCTCGGCGCGGAGCCATGGGACGTCGTGGGATTGGTGCTACGCCGCGGGCTGGCGCTCACGGCGGCAGGCATTGCGCTCGGAATATTCATTTCGGCCTTCGCGACGCAAGCGACGGCGGGCCTGTGGGTGGGTGTCAAAGCGGACGATCCGCTGACGATTGCCGGCTCGGCGATCTTCCTGAGCGTCGTGGCCTTTCTGGCTAGTTACTTGCCGGCTCGCCGTGCCACACACGTCGACCCCATGATCATTCTGCGCGAACCGTGACGAGCCGGACAGGATGGCATCCTAACTTGTCTTGCGTGCAAAGGGTGGAGTGGGACGGCCTGCTCCGCGCGAGACGCCCCGTCCTCGTCTCGCAATCGCCTGTGTTCCTGAGACGAAGAGGAGACAGCTTGGCCGATCAGGGGCAACCACCGCAAGGTCGCTCTGCCCGAAGACTGCCGGCTGGCACGGCGCGGCGGCAAGGGCGTCATCAGTCCGACCTGCAAACCAGGCGCAGACTCCTGACATGTGGCGTTTCCTTCCATTGATCGTGGGCGGGCAGCCGTGCGCTGGGCCCGCCGGGGGTAGTTACCGAAATTGCCGTTTCACGACCATAACGGCAAATGCTTAGCGAACGCGACCACGGCCAAGCAGGCTATTTTAGAGAGAACGTCAGGGATTTGAAGTCCAAGCTGATTTCTCGCATTGTGCCGAGGAGATCCATCCCGAGCCAAACGTGGTACCAGTCCCTATCAACTCTCTCGTCCTTCGGGAGCACCTGTGCGGGACGCATGACGAGGTCAGCGCCTCCCGCGCTGAACTTGATCTCAGGAACAGCAACGACTCTAACCTCTGTCGAACCTCCTACGCCGCGGAGCAGCGCCGATGCCTCCTTGCCATCGGCATCAATGACGTCCGGGAACTGATGCGCAAAGCGCTGCGTCAGGTAGCTCTTGCCGGACCCAGTATCCAACCAGGCATCGATTTGTTGCGTACGGAACGTGCCTTCCACAACGAGCGAGACGCCTTGAAAGCACATATTCGGATGGGCTGTATCGGAGCGATCACTATCCATGCCGATCCGTAGCACGCGGTCTCTGGTCCATCGCATAGTCCCGAAGGCCACAAGCACGGGTAGGCCGAGGATACCCTGTTTGTCCCGAGGTAACTCGACAAATGGCATCGCGTCGTTGCGAGTCACCAGAAACACTACATGCCGAAGTTCAACGCCACCGACAGTTAGTCGATCCGCAACTACGAAACGAATGGGGACGTCGTTGCCCGACGCACCATCCTGGAGTGAAGCCGCGCTCACGTCATGGATGGGCAGTCTGAGCCGGTTCGCTTCGGCTTCGCTGATAAAAGAAATATCCATGCCGCTGTCGAAGCCGTACCTTGCAGGCTTCCCGTTCACAGCGAGTGGAATGAAGAAATCGTCACTCATTCGCACGTCTGAAACATGTCGAGCTTTTGCAGACAGCTCCGGGTAACGACTTAACTGAGAGAACAAAGCCAGAGAGCTATTCAGACCCGAAATTTCGGGCAATAGCTTCTGCATGGCAACGAGGTGCGCGTGCGTCTGCGAATATCGTCCTGATCGCATGAACGCGTGGGCAAGCAGTCCATGAGCGTCGGCAGCTTGATGGGTGTCACCGGATGCCTCGAAAACTGGCCGGAATTCGCGCTCGGCGTCGCCGATATTGTTGAAAGCACACGCAACAACGCCTCGATAAAACGCCGGTACGTCTACAGACCGCCCAATCGCGTCACGAAGCTTGAACCAGTCATGTGCGTCAAAAAGCGACTTCAGTTCTGAGTCGGTTCGATCTGCGGCGAGACAGCCGCTAACCGCCAGAAGGAAGCAGAGCGTACAGCGTATCCGTGGCATTTGGCTAATTGTTGCATCGTTCGTCGCCGAACTGAAGCTCCCGGGATTCGCGGCAGCATTCACCCAGGATCAAGGTCTTTCTGCTTTGAGGGTTGGCTAGAGTGGCGTTTGGGGAAACTGACCCTGGGCGGAAGCACCCCACGGCGGATGAAGTCCGCTAACGCCATTTAAACCGGCCAATGTTTTGAGTGGGGGCTCGCGGCCGCCAGCGCAAAGCAGTATTCTTCTTTCGTTCGAAACTGATTTTGCCGGAGGGTGAAGGCCCGGCCAGCAGATCGGAACTTTAGCAAGGGAACGGTCAGCGGCGGGCCTTCACGCCAGCCGTGATTCTTTTTATCGCACTGCCAGAAGCAAAAGACAACAGCGACCCGGGGTGATCCCCTTGGACCGCCTGCCGAGGCGGTGTCCGTTGTGCCTCGATCATACGATCATCGGCCATGGACTGCGCTCCCGACAATCCCACGACGATCGCCACGAACGTATCTGGGTGCGACGCGGACTCTGTCACCTTTGCAACAAGACCTTCACCATCCTGCCCGATTGGCTGGCTCCTTCGGGGCATTTCAGCTTGCGGTGCCGACAACAGGCCTGTGACCGCATCGCCGCCGGTGATTCCGTGGAGCAATCAGCGCCGCACTGCAAGGATCCGTCGCGCTCACCCGACCCCTCCACCCTGCGCCGATGGGCACACCGGCGGCTGCTCAGCGTGTGCTGCTGGGTGAAGGCGGGAGCCATCGGCGCGCGCTTTTTACGGGCACCCACCATCGTTGCCTGGGATCTCGCCACGCTCTGCCGTATTCTGCCCATCGAGGTAAGAAGTCCGTGAATCGCCAAGCTCTCGACGACTTGAAACAGCAGATTCCCCTGATGGGCTATCTGCAGGCGCATGATTGGCATCCGGCGCGGCCACTCAGCCGTGGCCGATGGATGGGGCTATGCCCTTTGCATGGGGACCACAAACCAAGCTTTCTGGTGGACCCAAACAAAGACCTCTTCTATTGCTATGGCTGTGGCCGCGGCGGAGACGTAATTCGCTTCGCCGAGATCTATCACCAGGTGAGGTTCTCGCAAGCCCTGGCGTTGCTGCGCCAATGGCGCGGTGCCGAGCCTGTGTTGCAGGAAGCGGCACGCTTCTACCGCATTCAGTTACACCGCCACAGTGAGGCGGTGGCCTATCTGTACCAACGCGGCGTCCGCTCCCTGGAGTTGATCGAGCATATGCGAATCGGTTATGCCCCCGGCGGATGCCTGCGGGGTTGGCTGACACACTTGGGCCACTGTTTGCCGACACTGCATCAAGCCGGCCTGATCACGGGTGGAGGTTTCGACGCCTACGTGCGTCGGATCGTCTTTCCGCTGGAAGGCAATCTCTATGGCCGGAGCCTTTCGGCGGCAGCGCCGCCTCACCGGTTTTTGCCCGGCGCCAAGGGAGGCTTGTATTCATGGGCGCAAGTCCAATCCTATCCGGAAGTCATTCTCGTCGAGGGTCTGTTCGACTACGCCGCGTTGTGGCAGGCCGGCTTTCACAACGTCACCTGTTCGCTGGGAACCCAGCTCAATGCGCGCCAGTTCCGGCAACTGTGCGACGGTTCCCGAACCGTCTACCTGGCCTTTGATGCCGACTCCAACGGCAGCGGCTCACGAGCATCCCAGTGCCTCTCACGAAGTCTCCGCGAACGAGGTATCCCTACTCGCCTGGTCTCCCTGCCCGAGGGCCACGATCCCAACAGCTTCTTCGTGCAAGGCGGCGACGCGCATCAGTTTCAGTCGCTGCTGGAGGCCGCCCGCCCATGAAATTCCGTGTCGTTCACCAACCCACCGCTAATCACGCACGCAGCTCCTATCGGATCATCGAGCAGACCAAGGGTCGCGAGGTCGATTGGATCAATCGCTATTTGGATCACGAATGCCTCCGCCGCGTGGCCGACCTCACGCTCCGAAGCTATGCACAGCACTTGCTGCACTTTCTCCGCTGGTGGGAAAGTGTTCATCACACCGATGTCATTACCCAAGATGCGCTCACCGAGTCCACTCTGCTGGACTACGTGCGATTCCAGTCCGGCCAACAACCCGAGCTCTGCGGATCCACGATCAATCAACGCGTCGCCGTCGCCGATCGCGCCTTGCGCGCCCTCTTCCCTGGCGCTCCCCATCAGATTGCTCCCGAGCTTCAGGTAAGCTACTGGCGGCGCGCGCCCATGGGTCTCGGCAGACCGCATCCCGCAGTGAGTCGCTTGCGGGTGAGGGAACCCAAGCGGACCATCGTGCCACTGTCGGTAGACGAGGTGGCGCGATTCTGGTCCAGTTTCCGGACCTCGCGTGACCTAGCCATCGTGGGCCTGATGTTGTTGCAGGGCTTGCGGTCCCAGGAAGTGAGGGATCTGAACCACGAGGATCTGCTGTTGCCGGAGGCCCAGATCCGCGTGCCCGGCAAGGGGAACAAGCCCCGCCTTCTACCCCTGGCTCCCGAAGCCGTCCAACTGCTCGACCACTATCTGCGGCTGGAGCGGCCCCATCCTTCGACGGCCGCCCTGTTTGTCTCTCTCAAAGGTCGCGCACGCGGAGCTCGAATGACCGCGGCGGGATTACGATCCCTGTTCCGCTACCATCGTCGGACCACCGGCGTGAAGCTCGCCAACCCACACCGGTTCCGGCACACCTTTGCCTCCGATATGGTGCGTGCCGGCGTCAGCCTGCCGGCCCTCATGCGGTTGATGGGACACGCCCACATTCAAACCACGCTCATCTATGTGCAGGTTACCCCGCTTGAGGTCTACCAGCAGTATGCGCGCGCCGTGGCCCAACACATTCGGCCCGTCCCGGTGACCCCATCGTGAACCGTTCACGCCGGGCTCCCCTTCAGCATCCCTTGGCCGACTTGTTCGGACGGGCTGTGGACTCTCTCGGTGCCGCTCTTGCTCCCGACTCGACCCGTCAATACCGTGGCACGGCACGCAACTTCCTGACCTATCTCGGCGCTGACCATCCCGGGGTAACTTCTCTCCAGCAGTTACGCCGGGATCCACACATCCTCGGCTGGATGACCAAACTGCGGGCGCAGATCCCAGTCCTGGCGCCAACCACCTACATCATTCGGCTTATCTTTCTCCGCGGCATTCTCCAGGAACTGGCTTGGAGCGCACACCTTCCCGAACTAGCCCAACTGCTCCGTCGACAAGACATTCCCCGCGTTCCTCGACGCTTGCCCCGCGCACTCTCCCTGCAGCAGGATCAACTCCTCCAGCAGGAACTGCTGCGCCGCAATGATCTCGGCGCCAACGTATTCATGTTGCTTCGCCACACGGGCATGCGCATCGGCGAAGCCGCCGATCTGTCCTTCGATTGTCTCCACACCTCCGGCTCGGATCAATGGACGATCCACGTGCCGCTTGGCAAATTGAAGACCGAACGGATGGTCCCGGTTGATTCGTTCGTTTGTCAACTGGTCCAACGGCTTCGCTTCTTCCGCTCCTTCGATCCGTTGCCCGCCGATGGCCGACTGCTGGCCCGCCCGCGCACCAAGCAAACCTTGCTGCGCTACCTCCGCGCATACCTGCACGAGGTGTCCGCTGCAGCCGGCATTACCCAACGCATCGTTCCTCACCAGCTCAGACACACCTATGCCAGTGAGATGCTTCGCTCCGGAGTGGATTTCCCCGCCATCATGAAACTGCTCGGTCACGCCTCGCCCGACATGACCATGTTGTATCTCGATATCGCCCTCACCGACTTGCAACGCGAGCTTCACCTGGCCCGCTCCCAACCTCGCTACTTGGCGCCGCAGCCCAAAACGCAACTCGCCTCCCGCGCCGGCTTGGAGGGCGTGGTTGACGCTCTACTGACCGCTCTACACGTAACGGAGATGTACCGGCGCAACTTGCCCGATGGCGCTTCGCGCCGCTGCCTGGACCGCCTCTCCAACCGACTTACCAAAATCCTCTCGGTAGCCCGCAAACTCGACGCACCCGAAAAATAGGCAGAGATTGGCCGGATATCGCCGTTTTCCTCCCCGACCAAGGAGACACGCTCTGTTCCCGGACTCATGTCCGTAAACGCTGGGCGACCAGCCGCAGGTAATTGTCAGTGCGATCCGGCTATCTTGCGGCTCGCATTTTGGGCTTGAGCAAACGTAGCAGCGACTTGGCGCAAGTGAAGGGAACATACGCGAGACGCCTACTCGATCCCGTCGCACCCATTTTTGTCGCTAATCGGAGACACGCGCTGAGATAGCTTCTGCACTACGCCATCCCTGCTGACGCGATAGCGAACGTCGAAGCACTCGCCTGGGAGAACAGAGTTGCCCTCTCGAATGCCGTCGGTGTGACCGTGGAGTTGTACCTCTACCTGCCGCGCGTCCAGCCACCGGATCGCGTGGAAATAGGAATGAGGGGCGGCGTTTTCACCCGGCACGAACCGGGCGGCTTCGGGGTCGGTGGCAAGAATCCGGCCACGCAGGTCAAGCCGGTTGAGTGTTCTTACGTCGTAGAGGTAAGCAAGCTCGAGATCGCTTGCGGCGCGGTGATTGGCGATGAAGGCCGCGCTATCGGGGGACCACGCTACGGTGAGCGTTTGAACGGTTACTTTGAATACCATCCTACGCAGGCGCGTGCGTGTGTCTTCCAGCCAGAGCTGCGCCGGCTGATCGCTGCCGAAAAGAGCGTGAGCTCCATCGGGAGAAACAAGAGGGTTTGCCGGACCAAATGGCGGTCCAATTGAAGCGCTGCGCTGTTGTCCTGAGACCTGTGAGATGACGATCACCGCGATAAAGCAAAGGGCGCGCACATCCATGCGGACATCATAGCGGTGAACGGAGAGCAGAACAATCGTGTGAAGACGACCTGGGGCAGGCGACTCCATTCCTGTCGATACGCAACGTTAGCCGGAGCGCCCAAAGCGGCTGGATTTGTCCAGTGCTCACGAAGCGTTCCTCCTCCCTGACGGCGTAGCGTTTACGAATCCAGTGGAACATGCCCATGGCAAGTTCCTCGAGAGTGGGGTTAGGGGAAATTAAACACAGCGTCATAAATGATTGCGCATCCGCTCTCTGAGGGAGCGAGAAAAAAATCAAATGGCCGCCGATGAACGCAGATCAACGCCGATGGAAACAAGATGCTTATCGGCGTTATACAGCTTCTGACGGTCGCGGCTCAGTTCGAGGCCGTAACAAGCCGGTAGGGTTTTGTCAGCCGATGCGACGTTATAGCGGTGCGGACGATGGACTGCGCGGCTTGATATCCTGAATACCGCGTGAAGATGTTGGCGATTGCGTTCTTGCCGGCGCTGCTCCATGCACAGGAACCTGCGGGAGCCATTGAGGTGGTCCTGCGCGATGCCATCACGCGGGCGCCCGTGGACGGCGCGCGCATCCTGCTCCGCGGGGCGACTACCCGCAATGCCACCACCACGCCCGATGGCGGCTTTCGCTTCGCCCAACTCGCGTCGGGCGATTACAGCCTGGCAATCGAGAAATCCGGCTATCTGGATGCCACCAGGGGATTGGACGCGAAAACGGTCCGTCTGAAGGCGGGGGCGGTTACCGAGAGAGTGGTCCTCGATTTGACTCCGTTGGGGGCGATGGAAGGCGCGGTTGTGGGCGAGGATAATCAGCCCCTCGGCGGCGTCACCGTCACCGTGGCGGATGCGACGCACACGACCGGCAAGGATGGCCGCTTCGCCTTCGAGGACCTCGTGCCCGGCTCGTATCAGGTCGCCGTGGGCGTACCGCACGCGGTCCGCAGTTCCAACCTGGTGCGTGACACTTCCACCGGGGATTTCTATGGATACGGCGCGGCGCAATATTATCCCGGCGCCGACGATCCACGCCTCGCCATCCCGGTCGACGTCCCGGCCGGTACCCGCCTGCGTAATGTGGATCTGCGCCTGCGCCGTTCGCTGCTGGTGGAATTCAGCGGGAAGCTGGTCGAGATGGCCGGCCGGAAAGCGTTGTTCGATGCGGATGTACAGCTGATGGGCGCAGTGCCCGGAACGCCGGACCCCCTGTGGCGCAGACATCGCGTCGGGACCGACGGCGGGTTCCGCTTCAGCCTGCTCCAACCGGGATCTTACACGCTCGCCATCTACGTCGGCGGGCACTCGCTTCCTTACATCGTCCCGATCCAACTCGGCAAGGGCGGCGCGGACGAGTTGGATGTGCCTGTTCCTCCGTTCCCCCAGATTCAGGGCACCGTCCGCATGCGCGATCCCAAACTCCAGTGGCAGGGTTTCGGCAACGTTCGCCTGATTCATCGAACCTTCGCCTCCGAGGCCGCCAGCCTGAGGTCCGATGGCAGTTTCGAATTCGCAAGCGTGCCGCCGGGCGAGTATACGGTCGAACTGGAGTCCCAGAACCTGCGCCTGGCTGGCGACAGCAGGCACAAGCTGTTCGCCAAGGAACTTCACTTCGGCGCGCAGACCGGCTTGCGCAAACCGGTCACCATCGTTGAAAACGGAAATCCGACGTTGGAAATCGAGCTCTCGGACGGGCAAGCGGGCATCGCGGGAAAGGTGGTCGAGAGCGGCGCAGGCGGCGGCAAATATGTGGTGAGGGTCGCTCGAACGGGTGCGCGGCGGGGCAGCGTTTCCGGGGTGTCCGGCAGTGACGACTTTCAATTTCCTGAATTGGCGCCCGGCGATTACGAGATCACTGCCTGGCGTCTGGTTGGGGGGCCAGGCTCACTCCTGGTTTCTGGCAGCCCGACATGCGATGAGACAGTCAGAGTGACGGTCCGCGATGGGACGGTGTCCAACGTGACGTTGCGGCCGTGCGAGTAACGCCTGCTCGCTGATGACGCTCGGGGCTCGGATCGGAGCCCCGGCTGTGAGGGACATGGAAATCGACAAACTGATTCAGGAGAAGAGATCGGCGAATTGGAATGAGACGCGTTTCCGCCTTTTCGCCCCTACGGCAACGTGGCTAACATACGGATTCGCGCCGCCGAATAAGGATGAGGCACGGCCCGCCCAGCACGAGGCGCAAAGGGCCTCGTCGCTCAAATCAGGGGTAGTTCTTCTCGATCCATTGCGGGTAACGATACCTCAGCATGTAGGCGATCCACATGCCTTGCACGGTCGGGTGGCTGGCGGAAGTCGCTTCCGCAAACCGAAAACGAAAGGGTTTGGGCTGCCAGCCGTGCCAGGACCAAAGCCATCCGCCGTCAGGCCGCTGGGCGGCCAAGACACGCTCGACCCAGCGACGCTTGATCAGGTCTGGCTGGCCGGCTGCAAGCACGAAGGCAATACGTTGCAGATATAGATCCGTCACACGAAAGTCGATCGATGCTTCTGACGCGATACGGGCTGAAATGCGCCGGATCAGATGGTCGAGGTCGGGCGTGGTGCCATTGTGATTGCGATATAGGTAGAGCGCAAAGAGCTGGTGCGTTGCGCTTCCAGTCCGATATTTGTCCGGGGAAAACATGTCCAGCCGATCCTTCGCCGACAGCTGGTATTCGCCTGGAGCCACCGCGTGCAGAAACCAACGTTGGTAATCGTCAAGACCCTGCAAAAATCGATCAGGCGGCCGCTCAAAACGGCAGCTCGGGTCAACCAGGCGTCCAAACCCATAGGGTCTCGCTACCTTACGAAAGTAGCTTGTGGCCACTGATTGCAGGCGTTGATCGCCGGAGATCCGAGCGCAGTCCGCCACCATGTGCAGCAGTGCGGCGTTCTGCAAGAGCGCCACAGTTTCTTCATTCCTGAATACCGAGGTCCCCTCGCCCGCGTCGATGACCCAATCTCGGCTGCCTGTTATTGCACCATCCAGCTCCCTCAGGAATTTGGCTCGCGGGAATGACGGAAGGGAGGAATTGTTGTATAACAGTGCCCCGACCATGATGATGAGGCCGGTGACCAAGGCGCAGAGAAAAAGCCGGCGAAGTCGCATTGTTGACCATGCAGAACCATATCACGGCGCCGTATTGAAGTGCCACCACGGTCAATTCCGGCTTGATTACCCTCATGTCAGGCGTCAGTGTTACAAGCGACGATGCATCCCGCACGGGCGCGTTTCATTCCCGTGAATGGGTCGTTCCTTTCGGCATGGGCTAACATCGAATACATCGGAAACGCTCCGTGCCTGGCACGATCGCCGTGCAATGATCGCGGCGGATGTGCCACCCTGAAAGCATGCGTTGGATCGGTGCGCTCCTCTTGCCGTTGGCGCTGGCGGCCCAAACCAAACCCGACGATTCGTGTTCCATCAGCGGCCAGGTATCGAATGCCGCCACCGGCGAACCGGTGCGCCGCGCCCTCGTTTCCCTGTGGCGCATCGAAATGTCTCCGGGCGCGACCAACACCCAGGTCCGCAACACCGCCTCCACCGACGCTACCGGCCAATTCGCCATCAGCGGGATCGTGCCCGGCAAGTATCGCCTCTCCGCGGAACGCAGCGGCTTCATCACTACCCAGTACGGCGCACGCGGACCCAATAAGCCAGGCGTCCTGCTCACCCTGGAAGCGGGCCAGAAATCCAGCGACCTCGCCGTACGCCTCACGCCACAGGGCGTGATCGCCGGCCGCGTGCTCGATGAGGACGGCGAACCCGTCGCCAATGTGGACGTGGGGGTGCTTCGCCAGCAATACATGCAGGGCCGCAAACAGATGGCGCGAGCGGGCGGATCGCCCACCAACGATCTGGGCGAATATCGCATCTTCGGCCTGCCGCCCGGACGCTATTACGTGAGCGCCAGCTTCCGTCAGAATCCCATGCAGGCCCAGGGCGAGGACGAGTACGTCACCACCTTCTTTCCGCGCACCACCGACCCCTCGGCAGCGGCGCCCATGGACGTGGCGCCCGGCGCGCAATTGCGCAATATCGATATACCGCTGGCGAAGATGCACACCGTGGCCGTGCGGGGGCACGTGGCCACCGAGCTTCGCGGGCCGGGAGGAGAGAACCCGCAGCGGCAGAATCTCAACGTGATGCTCGCGGCACGCAGCGCCTCGATTGTCGGCGGCGGCTTCACTCGTGGCGCGCCGGTGACGCCCGACGGCGCCTTCGAATTCCGCAGCGTCACGGCAGGATCGTATTTCCTGATCGGAGCGCTCAATACGGCGGGGAGGACGTTCTCGGCGCGCGTGCCCGTCGAGGTGGGCAGCTCGAACCTCGAAGGGGTTTCGCTCACCATCCGCGGCGGCGTAACGGTGACCGGCCGAGTGCGCGTGGAGGGCGAGACCACGGCGAGCCTCGTGCAGTTGCGAGTGAATCTGCTGCCCGCGGAGCCCGGCGTCGTCCAATTCGGCCCCATGCCCACCCAGCAACCGAAGGAAGACGGCAGCTTTCAATTGGACGACGTAGGCGCGGACCGTTACATGGTTTCGGTCAACGGCCTGCCCGAGGGGTTCTATGTCAAGAGCGTGCGCTCGGCCAACGTGGACGTCACCGCACAAGGGCTCGATATCGCCTCCGGATCTCCCGCGCCGCTGGACGTCGTCCTGAGCCCCAATGCGGCCCAGGTGAGCGGCACCGTGCTCGATCCGAGAACGCAGAAGCCGGCGCCCATGGTGATGGTGGTGATGGTTCCCCAGGAGAAAGAACGACGCGATCGCGAGCCCTTCTACCGCACCGCCAACAGCGATCTCTCAGGGCAGTTCACGTTCAAAAGCGTGCCGCCGGGAGAATATCGCGTCTACTCCTGGGAAGAGGCCGATTACGGTGCGTGGATGGATGCCGACTTTCTCAAGCCGGTGGATAGCCGCGGCGAACCCGTGAGCCTTCAGGAAGGCGCGCGGCCGGCCATTCAGGTCAACCTGATACCTGCCGACTCGCAATAGACGGAATCCGTGGTGGCGTGTGATAGACTCAGGTTTCCATTTTGGAAAATCCCGGGTAATGCAGAGGTTCACCGTTGAAACTCGCTGCAGTTGATTACGCAATTCTTATCGTATATTTCAGCTTCGTCCTTGGTATCGGCTGGCGACTCCGCAAAAAGATCGCTACCAGCGGGGACTTCTTAACCTCCGGCCATTCCGTGCCCGTCTGGATCACCAGCCTGGCTTTCCTGGCGGCCAATCTCGGCGCCCAGGAATTAGTCGGGATGTCGGGCAACGGCGCTAAATATGGCATCATCACGGCCCACTTCTATTGGGTGGGTGCGGTGCCGGCGATGATCTTCGTCGGCATTTTCATGATGCCGTTTTATTGGGGCAGCCGCGCGCGCAGCGTGCCGGAGTACCTCAAGCTCCGCTTCGACGAAAAAACGCGCGCCCTCAACGCGTTGACGTTCGCCGGCATGACGGTGTTCTCGTCCGGGATTTCGATGTACGCCCTCGGCCTGCTGTTGCGCCTGATTCTGGGCTGGAGCTTTACCACCAGCGTGCTCTGTTCCGCCGCCATCGTCCTGGCCTACACCTTCCTTGGCGGCCTGACCAGCGCGATTTATAACGAGGTCCTGCAATTTTTCCTGATCGTCATGGGCTTCTCGCCGCTGGCCATCATGGCCGTCATGAAAGCGGGCGGCTGGAGCGGAATGAGTGCACGCCTCGCCACCATGACGCTGCCCGGCGGCATGAACGGCGCCGTGATGACCCACAGTTGGAAATACCTGGGGCACACCAGCCAGAACCCGATGGGCATCGAAGTCTTCGGCCTCGTAATGGGACTAGGCTTCGTGATGTCGTTCGGCTACTGGTGTACGGATTTCCTGGTGATCCAACGCGCGATGGCCGCCAATTCCATGTCCGCCTCGCGGCGCACGCCGGTGATCGCGGCGCTGCCCAAGATGATGATGCCCTTCATCGTGATCGTGCCCGGAATCGCGGCTCTCGCCCTTTCACAGATGGCGGTCGGCTACGTGCTGCCCATGAAGAACGGCGGTCCGGATTACGACCAGGTGTTGACCACGCTGATGGCGAAGTTTTACCCGGCCGGAATGTTGGGCGTCGGGCTGACCGGGTTGATGGCGTCTTTCATGAGCGGCATGGCGGGCAACGTCACCGCCTTCAATACCGTCTTCACCTACGATATCTATCAGACTCATATACGGCCGGGCGGCCCGACCATCATTACCTGACGGTAGGCCGCATCACCACTGTCGTGGGCGTAGCGCTCTCCATCGCTACGGCATACCTGGCGCAATACTACAACAGCATCAATGACCTGCTGCAACTGGTGTTCAGCTTCGTCAACGCACCTCTCTTCGCCACCTTCCTGCTGGGCATGTTCTGGAAGCGCACCACCGGTCACGCGGCCTTCACGGGCTTGTTGAGCGGCACCATGGCCGCCGCGCTCACACACGGCTGCACGCTGGCCGAAGGCAAGGGCGGATGGATCACCACCATCTATGAGTTCCCCTCTTCGATGGCGCAGAATTTCTGGATTGCCATCATGGCGTGGACCACTTGTTTTATCGTGACGATCCTGGTCAGCCTGGCCACCAGTCCGCGGCCGGAAAAAGAACTGCACGGCTTGGTTTACGGTCTTACCGAACTGAAACACGACGAGGGGGTAGCGTGGTACAAACGTCCCGTACCGCTTGCCATCGCCATCGCCGGCTTAGCTCTATTCCTGAATTTCTGGTTCGCATAACATGCTGGATTTAAGAGTTCCTACAGGATTTTTCTTCACCATCGTCGGCCTGATACTGGTCGGCATGGGTGTTTTCTGGCCGTCCGAACGGGCGGCCCTGACGGATTCCAACGTGAATCTATATTGCGGGCTCGTGATGCTGGCCTTCGGCCTTTTCATGTTGGCCCTCAGCAGGCTTTCCAAACACCAGGGATCGTCATAGGCTAATGATCGCTTCATTCCGCGAGCGGTTCCGCCCCACACAGCAGCCTCGTGTGTTCCGGGCGCCCGGCCGGGTCAATCTGATCGGCGAGCACACTGACTACAATTTCGGCTTCGTCCTGCCGGTAGCGCTGGACCTCGCCACTTACATCGCCGCGGCCCCTTCGGGCGACGGCAAGCTTCGCCTTTACTCGGAAGAGCGCCGCGAACTGCGCGAGTTCGACGCGTCGTCGCTCGGCTCCGCGGAGCCCGTGCGCGAGTGGACCGATTACCCTATCGGCGTGGCCCGCGAACTGGTGCGCGCCGGCGTGCCCGTGGAAGGAACGAATCTGCTGATTCGCAGCACCGTGCCCGATGGCTCCGGCCTGAGTTCTTCGGCCGCGCTCGAGGTCGCGAGCGCCCTGGCGCTGCTCGCCGGGCGCGAGATTGACCCGCTGGAACTAGCGAAGCTCTGCCAGCGCGCCGAGCGCAATTTCGTCGGCATGCCGTGCGGCATCATGGATCAGTACATCTCGGTCTTCGGGCGCGCCCATTCCGCAGTGGAGATCGATTGCCGCAGCCTGGGGCATCGCCTGGTAAAACTCCCCGAGAGCATCGCGTTCGTCGCAGTGAACACCATGGTGAAGCATGCGCTCTCCGGCTCGGCATACCCTGATCGCGTGCGCGAATGCGGCGCCGCGGTGGAAGGCATCGCGGCGGTCTGCCCCGATGTGAAGAGTCTGCGCGATGTCTCGCCGGAACTGTTCGAGGGTGTGGCTTCGCGGCTGCCCGAGTTGGTGGCGCGGCGCGCACGCCACGTGGTGACAGAAGATGCGCGCGTTAACCGCTTCGTCGAGGCGAGTTCCCGCGGCGACGTCACCGGCATGGGCAAGCTGATGGTGGAATCGCACCGCAGCCTGCAGCACGATTACGAGGTGAGCTGCGCGGAGCTGGATTTCCTGGTGGACACGGCGCTGACCATCGATGGCGTATACGGATCGCGCATGACCGGCGGCGGTTTCGGCGGATGCACCGTGACGCTGCTGCGCACGGAGTCGGTCGCGAGTTTCCGCGCCGCGATCGCGCAAGCGTACGAAAAGCAATTCGGCATCACGCCGGGAATTTATTCGTGCGAGCCTTCGGAAGGCGCGGGGGAAGTGAAG
>CAWDWK010000068.1:0-100912 GCA_963805775.1 uncultured Solibacteraceae bacterium
GTGGTACAGTGCGCCGACGATGGCGATAGCCGCCAGGTTGGGATGGCCCAGGCTGCGGAACATGAGCGCGGCGCCGAAGCCCATCACGATGATGCCGATGTTTTCGACGCTGTGGTAGGCCAGCAGGCGCTTGAGGTCGTGCTCCTGAAGCGCGTACAGAACACCCACCAGCGCGGTGACCACGCCCACGGCGAGAACCACAGTACCAGTCCACAGAGGCGGCGGGCCGTAGAAGTCGAAGAACACCCGGGCCATGCCATAGATGCCGCATTTGATCACGATGCCCGACATCAGCGCTGAGACGTTGCTGGGGGCGACGGGGTGGGCATCCGGCAGCCAGATGTGGAGCGGCACGATGCCGGCTTTCACGCCGAATCCGCCAAAGAACAGCAGGAACACCGCGCCCTGCGCGCCGGGAGGAAGCTTGGACGCCAGCAGATGGAAGCTGCCAAAATCCGTGTTGCCGGCGAAGGCGGACAGCAGCAGGAAGCCCGCCAGAATCATGGCGCTGCCGGCGTGAGACATGATGAGGTACACGACTGCGGCGCGGCGCGTCTCCGCCTTCTCATGTTCGAACGTCACCAGGCAAAAGGACGATAGCGCCATGACTTCCCAGGCAGACAGGAAGAAGAACGCGTTGGCCGCAGTGAAGACCAGGGCCAGGCCAAGCAACAGGGCATTGTAGAAAAAGCCAAGCGCTCCCAAGTTGCGGGTGCGCTCCATGGGGCGGAGGTATCCGAATGAGTACACCGATGCCGCCAACGCCAGCAGTGCAAGCGTGAATGTAAACCAGGCCGACAGCGAATCGAGCCGCAGCGTGCACGGGAAGAGGGTCATCACCGGCAGATTCCAGGTGGCGGCGGTGGGGCGCGCCAACGCGGCGCCCCCTGCGACTAGCAGCAGCAGGCTGCCCAACACGGCAAAGGAGAATGACACAACCCGGGCGGCCGACGGGCGCTTCCACGTGGCGAGTCCACCGATGGCCCCTGCCAGGAACGAAGCCAGGGCGGAAGCGAGGAAGAGGTTGGGAAGGCCCATCAGTCCTGCGCCTCGCGGTTCATTTCGCCAATCATCTGTATGGCCTGATTCAAATTCGTCTGGCAGTAATGGCGCATTGCGTCGAGCACGTGGCCAAGGACAGGATTTGCCAGGGAATAAAAAACCTGATTGCCCCCCTTGCGGTTGATCACAATCTGGCGGCTGCGTAAGATCGTGAGGTGCTGCGAGAGATTCGCTTGCTCAATCCCGAGCCTGGCCTGCAGCGCTCCTGCCGAAAGCTCTCCGGCGCGAAGAGTCTCAACGATGGCGATTCGCGTGGGATGTGCCAGGGCTTGAAAGACGCTTGCTGTATAAGCCCTTAGCTGATTGGGCATGACATTAGAGTATTCGATTTCTCGAATTTTCGCAATCATGAAATGAAGGGAATTTTTCCCCGATAACGAATGTGAAATAACCTCCCGTGACTGAATAAGTTGCCGAAATTACACCGCCTCTCTTCGGTTGATGAGAACGTATGTAGCCGTACCGACGATTTGAGCCCGTATCCGTATACTGGGTGGAAACCTGGGCCATTACGGAGGTAAACCCATGAATCGAACTCTGCTGCGACTAGGAGTTGCACTTCTTGCCTCGAGTGTGCCGCTCTCAGCCGCTACGATAACTTTTTCGTTCCAGACAGTTATGGATCCGGCCGACGTGGCCTTCACTCAATTACTCGGTATTAACAATGCGGGTAAGATTGCAGGTTACTTCGGCGACGGAACCGTAATACCAAATAACGGCTTCACGTTAGTGTTGCCGAATAACTTCACGCCGGAGAACTTTCCGGGTTCCGTGCAAACCCAGGTTGTGGGTATCAACAACCCGGGCGAAACAGTCGGGTTCTTTATCGATGCCAACGGAGTCAACCACGGCTTCACTAACATCGGCGGAACCTTCCTGAACGTCAGTAACCCAAACACCACTACCGTGACGCAACTTCTGGGCGTCAACGACAGCGGCGAAGCGGCCGGCTATTGGTCGGACGCCGCCGGCGATTTCCATCCCTTCACCTGGGTGCCGGGTGCGTTCACCCCAATCACGTTTACAGGGTTGGTGAGTTCCCAGGCCACGGGTGTCAACAATGCCGGACAGGTTGTCGGCTTCAATCTGACTAGCCCGACTACCTCCGACGGCTTCCTGGACATCAGCGGTGTCTTCACCAAACTCGACTTCCCCGGATCGACTTTCACGCAGGCGCTGGGCCTCAATAATTCCGGTCAGGTGGTAGGCGATTACCTTGATGCTGCCGGTGGTATGCACGGCTTCTTATACACCGTGGCGACCGCGAGTTTTCAGTCTATCGACGATCCCAACGGCGTCGGGACCACCACGATCAACGGCCTCAACGACAGGGGTCAGTTGGTCGGGTTCTACGTCGACGGGAACGATAACACGGACGGATTCGTGGCCACGGCGGTACCGGAGCCGGGATCATTTACCTTGATCCTGATCGGCACGGTACTGGCAGGAATGAGTTTTATCAAGTTCCGCAAGCGTCGCGAGTAATACCGCCCCCACCAGTCGGAGCCGCGACCGTAAGTACCTACGTAGTTCGGTTTTGGCCGAAATTCGCATAATTTCTTCTCCGTGGTGGGGCAGGCTTCAGCCTGTCAATCCGAGCGCAGCTCGGACTGTTCTTTTCTTCTCTGCGTCTTCCTCTGCGCCCACGGCATCTCTGCGTTGAAGCAGTCTTCCTGTTTGGTTCCGGCTATGCCGGGTTAGGGAGCGGTGGTGGGGCAGGCGCTTTCGCCTGCCAACTTCTCACAGTCTGATAGGTGAAGACTTGGCGTCCGGCAGATCGACAATGGTACGATCTATCGGATTGACCGATGAGCCAAGGCCTCCGAGTCCTGCGCGTTGTGATTGCCTCGCCCGGCGATGTCGCCGCCGAACGTGACATCGCCGCCGCTGTACTTGAGGATCTGAACCGCTCGATTGCCGCGGACCGCGGCGTTCGCCTGGAAGCCGTCCGTTGGGAGACCGACACGTACCCAGGCTTCCACCCCGATGGCCCGCAGGGGCTGATCGACCCCATCCTGCGGATACAGGATTCCGAAGTGCTCATCGGCATCTTTTGGAGACGGTTCGGCACCCCGACCATGGGCGCCGCCTCGGGAACCGAGCACGAGTTCCGCGTAGCCTACGAGGCCTGGAAGCGGAACGGCCGTCCGCACGTGATGGTCTACTTCAGCCAGAAGTCCTACACGGCACAGTCAAAGGAAGACACAGACCAGTGGGGCCGCGTATTGGAATTCAAGAACACCTTCCCCCGGGAAGGACTGTGGAGCCCGTACAAGGGAATCACTCAGTTTGAAAAGCTTCTTCGCACGCATCTTACAAACTTCATTCGCGCCAGTATCCCTGTCGGTCCTCAACCTGCGGCGCAAGCGGACAGGACACCGCGGTCCGTAGACGGGCGAAAGGATTACTTTGCCGTCCAGCGGCAACTCATCACCGAACACACACGGGCCTTCGTCGGAAGGGAGCGCGCGCAACAGACATTCGAGAGCTTTCTGGCGAGCGAACCGCGCGGGTATTTTATCGTCCAGGGGCCTCCTGGCCAGGGAAAAACGGCCTTCGCCGCACAGCTGGTTCGCAACAAGTCGGCGATTCATCACTTTGTCAGTCTCTCGGGCGGCCGCTCCGACGCGCGCTTGATCTTACGCTCGCTGCTAAGTCAGATGGCAGCTTCCACCACGGCGGATGTAGCTATACCCGAAACCATTCCCGAACTTACAAAGCTCTGGGAGGAACTGCTGGCGGCAGCCGCCCATCATGGTCCAACGGTCGTGGTGATTGACGCGCTGGACGAGTTACCCCAAGGCAGCGAGAGTCCCTATCTACCCACTGACGGGCTTCCTGACGGCGTCTATGTTGTAGTTACCGTCCGCCCTGGCGAACGGTCGGACGGCCTGCAGGCAGCCGTTTCCAGCCTTCCTCGCCGCATCTACGACTTAGAACCGCTTGCGTTCACGGAAATGCAGGAACTGGTAAGATCGCGCGTGCCTCAAGCTAAGTCTCAGGACGCGGACCTCATCGCTCAGGCCTCGGAAGGCAATCCGCTCTACTTGCGCGCGGCCGCGGAAGAACTCCGGACTAATCCGCATTTCGACCCCGCTGACCTGCCGTCCACTACCGAAGGATTTTTTCGACGCGCCACGGCGCACCTTCGGGAAGGTGGGAATGAGATCTTGCGCAGCGTACTCGGTTTGCTCGCTGTGGCGCGACGTCCAATGACTGCCCCCGAACTTCAGCAGATTACCGGAGCCAGCCTGCGCGACCTTGATCAGAACGGGATCCTGCCTGTACGGCACTTCCTGCTGGAAGCGGACGGCAGTTACTCGTTCTATCATGCCTCCTTCCATGATTTTGTCGCCCGGAAGCTGCTATATCAGGACGAACTGCGTGCTTTTCACGCAAAGCTGGCTGCGTGGCTGGAGCGCAGCGAGAACCATGCGATGGAGTACCGTTGGACCTCTCTCGCCTATCACCTGTTCGAGTCGGGCGACCGGGCCCACCTCATCGCCAGTATCTCCCTGGCCTTCCTGGCGGACAAAGGCCGTCGCCTGGGTTACGCTGTGCTGGAAGACATCGAACTGGTCAGCCGGGCATTGATCGAGACTGGGGATCCGGCCTCGGTGGAGCGCTGCGTCAAGCTGGTAGAGGAGCTCGGCGGCGTGGTCGGCGATGCCGTAATTGGGGAGGCGACGCGAGCATTGCGGCGCGGCCGATCGGGACCCCTTGCGGCGCCGCAGACCCTGCAAGGGATGCCGCGGATTCCCGGGGTGGACATGTTCGCCGGCCTCATCCCGGCGGGTGACGTCACCGCGGATTTCGTGGAAATGGTCGTCCGCGGCGAAACCCTCCTGATTGCGATCGGCGATGCGCCCAGCGCCGGCCTCAAGAGCGCGTTTGTGGCGCGGTTCATCGGTGAACTTTTTCGCAGCTTCACCGAGCGATCTGAAGCGGGCGAACTCGACAAAATCGCCGCCAGGATCAACGCTGCCATTGCTCCGTTCGACTACTTCGAAAGAGTATCGATGCAGTTGATTGAGCTGGATCCGTCCTCGGGACTGCTGCACATCGCCAATGCCGGCCATCCGGACCTGGTGCTGTATTCCGCGCGCCGCGGCAAGTGCGATCGGTTGCGCGTACCGGGCGACCTGCTCCACGATTCGCTGCGCCAGACACGGCGCGTGACCACCTTTGAGCAGTACTCAGCGGAGATCGCGGCCGGCGATGTCCTGGTTCTGCTCACCGACGGCCTGACCGAGGCCCATCGCCTGGACAGCGAGCCGTACGGCTATCAATTCATGCGGATCCTCGAAGAGAACGCGTCACGGACCGCGGCGGAAATCGGAGACGCTATTTTTCAGGACTATCGGAGGCACGCCCGCGACGGCGCATACACCGACGATGTGACAATTGTCGTGATCGCCCTGGCGCGAGACCCGGATAAAGGCGTAGCCGGCGGGTGACGGAGAAATCAGTGGCTACACTCATAAGATCCAGAGAAGCCGGCGACGCTGTGGTGGTGGAGATTATCGGTAAGCTCACGCTGGGTGAAGGTAGCCCCGAGCTTCGACAGTGTGTCCGGGACCTGGTGGAACAGCATAAGACCCGGATTGTCCTGGATCTATCGCAGGTGCCATACCTGGATAGCACTGGGCTCGGAGACCTGGTCACGGCGTTCACTCTGACCGGCAACCGGGGTGGCAAGGTCACACTGAGCCATCCGAGGCTGCGCTCGATGGATGTCATGACGATGACCAGGCTCATGCGCGTATTTGAGATTACATCGACCGTCGAAGAAGCGATCAACGGCATCCGGTCGGACCGCTTGATGTTCTTGTGCAGCATCATCGGATGCGAAACATGGTCGCCGTTGACTAGCGGAGCGGAGTATCAGATGTGCACGCGATGCGCCGCCCAATCGAAACTGATCATGACGGGCGCAGAGGAAAACATGAGCAGCGTTAAGGTGGATCAGGTGAAGATCCCGACTTATCAGGACGAACAGGTCACGATGATTCCCGGCCTGCCTCCTCGGGTGGAAGTGCACGGCCGGTTGGATGTGTTTGCGTTGAACCCGGCGAAGAAGGCGGTGGTCACCCTGTGGGCCGCAGTGTTCGACCTGACCGCCGCCACGGAGATCACCCAACGGGGATGCAGCGCCTTGTTCGAACTCTTGACCGCGAACGACTCGACGGCGTTCCTGCCGAAGGGCAGATCGCTGCCGGTCGACGCTTCGGGCGGCAAGCGTATCGTATTCGACGATCTGGCGGAAGCAGAACAGGCGCATTCCGCGGCGCTGAAAAGGTCTGCCAGACACGGCGGGACGCAGCTGACGTTGTATGGGCGCGGCCTGCACACGTATCTTCTGCGCTAGCCCGGCGCACCGCGGTTACGCTGCGTCGGGATCGTCGAGGACGCAGATATCGTCGAGATTGCGATATTTCTCGGCGTAATCCAGCCCGTAGCCCACCACGAACTCGTCGGGGATCTGGAATCCGACATAGCTGACGTGCACCGGCCGCAGGCGCCGCTCGGGCTTGTCCATCAGTGCGGCGATGCGGATGGAGTGCGGCCTGCGCTGATCCAGCAGGTGCATCAAATAGTTCAGCGTTACACCGCTATCCACAATGTCTTCGACAATCAGGACGTCGGCGCCCTCGAGCGAGATATCCAGATCTTTAGTGACCTTGACTTCGCCGGAACTCGTCTTGCCCTTGCCATAGGTCGAGATGCCCATGAAGTCGAGCTGGACATCGCGTTTCATGGCGCGCGCCAGGTCGGTCATGAAGAAAACCGCGCCCTTGAGAATGCAGATCATGTGGAGCTTCCCTGTGGGGTAATCCGCGGAGATCTTTTCGCCTAGGTCCCGTATGCGGGTCTGGATCTGCTCGGCGGAGATCAGAACCCGTAGTTTTGGATCAGTCATGAAGCTTACATTATCCGCCGAGTTTGTAGCGCGTGCTCATAGGGCCGATATGAATATGCGCTCCGGTGGCTTTTCCAGGTACTGCCTGGCGGAAAGCGAAGTAGGGGATGTGCTTCTCCACCAGGTATTCCAGCAGCCAGCGGCCTTCGGGCTGATCCGGATGGATAGCCACATCGACGCGTCCGCGGTGATCGAAGCCCAGCGAGCGGTGCACCGCGGTCTCGCCCATGGCGCTGACCGGCAGCGGCTTGCCGAACTGCTTTTCAAAATCCAGCTCCACCCGCGCGAACGTGGCCATATTGAAAACGCCATCGCCATCGTAGCGGTCGGCGAGTTCGTGGACCTCCTGCGGACTATGGTTCAGCTTGCTTTCGAGCAACTCCTCGGCGCGCGCCATTTGTGCCAGTTCCCGAGTGTAGCGGGCGCGCGATTCGGCCAGATCGCGCTCCTTGCGCGCGGCGTCGAGCTCCTCCAGCAGGGGCGACAGCGAAAGCAGCGATGCCGCGCCGCTATCCACCAGTTTCCGCCCTTCTTCCACCGCCTGGGTGCGCCGGTCCACGCGCCGGCCGGCGGCGGCCAGCATTTCGTCAACCTGCTCGTCGGTGAGCTCGTTGCCGTAAACCGTGCGGCGGAGCAGCGCCTCGTCTTCGGCATCGGCGATAGCAGCCTCCGCGCGGGCGAGTTGAACCGGTGGAACAACGCCGGCATCCACGAGCGAGCGCAGGCGCTCGATTCCGGCCTTGGCACGCATGACTTCCGGCGGATCCCCGGTTTGCGCGAACAGAGAGGTGGCGCACACGAGGAGAATCAGGCCCGAGAGAAAACGCATGAAATTCAATTATACCGTTACTCTGATTTGGCGCGCCCCCGGCCACACGGCCCCCTATTTTCATTCCCCCGCACTCTGTCCCCTGTCTGTCCATGAGCCTTCATGCAATTGTGACCGCCAGGAAGTAAGATAGGTGCTTCCATGCGTAAGCCCATCCTTTGCACCTTCGCCCTGGCTGCCGTCGCGCTCCTGGCCCAGCAAACAGGCATCTTTCCGGTACTGAAGAGCACGGTCGCCATGGGCAAACAGCCCGGCGGATTCTTCCTGCTGCCGCCCAACCAACTCCTCCGCCCGTGGGGCGAGCAGACGGTGATCCCGGGACGCCCGGTCGATATGGCGTACGATTCCCAGCGGCGCATCCTCGCAGTGCTCAACACGCGCAGCATCCTGCTGCTGGACGGTTCGACGGGCACGAAGGTGGCGGAGATCACCACGCGGAACACTTCCTACGCGGGAATCGCCTACCGGCCCGGAGACCGCGAACTGTGGGCCAGCGAGACCACGCGCAACGGGCCCGACAGTATCCTGATCACCAAAATCTCCGAGGTGGGAATGCCGGGGGAAAGCAGCCGCATCGGACTCAACGGCCATCCGCTGCCCACCGGGATCGCCTTTTCGCCTGACGGACGGTTCGCTTACGTCGCGTTCAGCCGCAGCAATACGCTCGCCATCATCGACGCCGAGACGCTCGAACTCGTCAAGGAGATCAATGTCGGCATGGCCCCGTTCGGCGTGGCGGTGGCGCAGGGCTCGGTGTTCGTTTCCAACCGTGCAGGAAGGCGCGCCAGGCCGGACGATACGGTGGCGCCCTCGTCGGGTTCGAACGTGGTGACCGACCCTGTGACCGGCGCCTCCACCTCCGGCACGGTCAGCGTGCTCGATATGAAGGAGGGCGGCGTCCGCGAAGTTGCTGTGGGCCTCGCGCCTTCGCAATTCGCCGTCGGCCCCGAGGGCAAGAAGATCGCCGTCGCCAACGGACATAGCGATTCCGTGTCGATTCTGGACACCGCCACCCTGGCGCGCAGCGATGTCAAGATTCCGACGTTCCCGGAAGCGGCGCTGGGCAGCCAGCCGATCAGCCTGACCTTCGCGGCGGACGGCAAAACCCTGTATGTGGCCTGCGGCGGAAATAATGCGCTCGCGGTGGTGCGCGAATCCGCGGGCAAGTGGCAGGTGGCCGGCGTGATTCCCACCGCGTGGTTCCCCTCGGCGGTCGCCCTGTCCGCCGATGGCTCGCTGCGCGTGCTCAATATCAAGGGCGTCGGGAACACCGACAACAAGAAGGGGGCGTTCAACTCGAGGGCGTATGAAGGTTCGCTGGAGCGGATTCCGGCGCCCACGCCGGCACAACTAGCCGCGGGCACACGCGAGGTGCGCGCCGCCAACAGCCCGCGATTCGAACCGGCGGGCGGCATCGCCAACCTGCCTTCCCTCGGTATCCAGCACGTATTTCTGATTGTGAAGGAGAACCGCACATACGATGGAGTGCTGGGCGATATCGCCAAAGCGAATGGCGACCCCAAACTCGTCATGTACGGCCGCGACGTCACGCCCAATCACCACGCCCTCGCCGAAAAGTTCGTTCTGCTGGACAACTTCTACGCCGGTGGCGCCATCAGCTTCGACGGGCACCAGTGGCTGATGCAAGGCTTCGTCAGCGACTACGTGGAGCGCGCCTTCTCGTCCTCGCCCCGCGGCTATGCCTACAACATGGCCGACGCCCTGGTGGTGGCGCCGACCGGCTTCTTCTGGCAAGCCGCCGCCAAGCCCCTCAGCCTGCGCATTTACGGCGAGTTCCAACTGCCGGCGCGCTGGGATCCGGTTCGCCAGGACACCGTGGACATGAACGAATCCGACAACCTGAGCTGGACCGAGTATTGGAAAGCCTATCAGGAGAATCGCTGGCAGGCCGTCGTGGGCTCGCGCAGCGGTGTGCCCGCACTGGCGCCGTACGCGAGCAAGCGTTATCCGTATCCCACGCTCGCCATCAACGACCAGATTCGCGCCGAGGAGTACCTGCGGGAATTCGACGAGCGCGAGAAGAGCGGCCAGATTCCGCAGCTCAGCATCATCGCGCTGAACAGCGATCACACCAACGGCACCAGTCCCAAAGTTCCGCGCCCGCGCGCCATGGTGGCGGACAACGACCTCGCGCTGGGCCGCATCGTCGAGCGCATCAGTAAGAGTAAGGTCTGGGCCAACAGCCTGATTCTGGTGACCGAGGACGACGCGCAGGATGGCGTCGATCACGTGGACGGACACCGCACCATCGGGCTCGCCATCGGACCGCACGTGCGGCGCGATGTGGTGGATTCCAATCACTACAATCACACCAGCATGATCCGCACCATACAGGAGATCTTCCGCATTCCGCAGCGCACGCGGACGTTGGAGGCGGCGCGTCCCATGACCAGCATCTTTACGGAGAAGGCGGATCTCACGGCCTATGAAAAGCTGGTGCCCAAGGTGGCGCTCGACGAAATGAATCCGCCGGTCGCGGCGCTCGCGGGCCGGCAGTTGTGGGGCGCGAGACAATCCATGGCGATGAACTTCAAAGCGCTCGACGATGCTCCGGCCGAAACGCTGAATAAGATTCTGTGGTGGGACGCCAAAGGGTGGAACACACCGTACCCCAAGTTCGCGCGACCGAAGGATACGGATGAAGAGCGGTAAAGGCACGTGCCATCACTGCGTCTGGTACGATTGGGACAGGAGTATTGTCTGACCAAAAGTGACCTGAACCCGACCACTGAAACCCAAGTCAACACCCCCACATGGCTGATTGCCGTACGCGCCGCGGAAGCCAAGCAAGCCACCGATATCAAAGTTCTGGACCTGACTGGCATCACCTCCTTCGCCGATTATTTTGTGATTTGCACCGGATCCAATTCCAAACAGATCCAGGCTATCAGCGACGAGATCGGCATACAGCTCAAGAAGCAGGCGCACGAATTGCCCAACAGCCTGGAAGGCTACAACCAGTCCGAGTGGGTGCTGGCCGACTACGGCGATCTGCTGGTGCACATTTTTTCGCCCAAGGCGCGCGATTATTACGATCTGGAACGCCTCTGGCGCACTGGCAAGCACGTCGAAATTCCGCCTGAGTGAAGATCTACCTCTACTTTGTTGGTAAACCGAAAGATCCCCATGCGAATGCGATCGCGGCCGATTTCCTGGGGCGCGCCGCCCGCTACTCTCCCTGCGAGATGCGCGAAATACGCCCGGAACGCGTCGATCTGTGGGAGAAACATCCTTCCGCCCGGAAGATCTTTCTCGATCCCGCCGGCAAGCCGGTGGATTCCGCAGGCTTCGCGCGCGTGATCGCGAAGGCCGAAATGGAGGGCCGCGACCTGGTATTCCTGATCGGCGGCCACGACGGACTGCCCGCCGGATGGGCGGCGCGCGCCGACCAACTGGTATCGCTATCCGCCATGACGTTCCCCCACGAGCTGGCGCGCGCCATGCTGGCCGAGCAGATTTACCGCGGCTTTGCGACCCTGCGCGGCCATCCTTACCCGAGGTGACGGCGCCTGCATTTGCTCCGGCGTCCCCTCTCGCGTTAACGTAGGGCTTGGATGTCCTGGTTCAAGCACGACAAAGGGGACGACGACAAACTCCCCAAATTGAATGACAAGGATCGCAAGGTCCGGACCGAAGGTCTGTGGCAGAAGTGCGAAGGCTGCCGCCAGATCATCTGGAAAAAAGACCTGGAGAACAATTGGAACGTCTGCACCAAGTGCGGCGTCCACAGCCGCATCGATGCGGTCACACGATTGAAACTCCTGCTTGATGACGGCGTGTACACGCGCCACGATACCGATCTGCGCTCCAGCGACCCGCTGGGATTCGTGGATAGCAAGCCCTACAGCGAGCGCCTGCAGAGCATGCAGCAGTCCACCAAATTGAGCGACGCCATGATCGCCGCGGCAGGCCGGCTGGGCGGCCGCCCGGTACAGATCTGCGCCATGGAGCCGAAGTTCATCGGCGGCAGCATGGGCTCCGTGGTGGGGGAAATGATCATGCGCGCGATTGAGCGCTGCATCGAACACCGCCAGCCGCTCGTGATCGTGTCGGCCTCGGGTGGGGCGCGCATGCAGGAGGGCGCTGTCAGCCTGATGCAGATGGCCAAGATCTCCGCCGGCCTGATGCGCCTGGACGAAGCGCGCCTTCCGTTTATCAGCATCCTGACAGATCCGACCACGGGCGGCGTCACCGCGAGCTACGCCATGCTGGGCGATCTGAACCTCGCCGAACCTGGCGCCCTGATCGGCTTCGCGGGACCGCGCGTGATCGAGCAGACCATCCGGCAGAAACTGCCCGAGGGCTTCCAACGCAGCGAATTCCTGCTCAAGCACGGCATGCTGGACGCGGTGGTGCCGCGCCTGGAGCTAAAACAATACGTGGCCACGGCACTGCGTTTCTTTGTGGATTAAGCATGCCGATTCGGAACGGCACCGGCCTGTCGGGAAACCGCTACCCATCCATCCGGTTCTTGTCGAAATTGGCAAAATCTCTTCTCCGTGGTGGGGCAGGCTTCAGCCTGTCAATCCGAGCGCAGCTCGGACTGTTCTTTCTTCTCTGCGTCTTCCTCTGCGCTCTCGGCGTCTCTGCGTTGAAGCAGTCTTCTTGTCTGGTTCCGGCTATGCCGGGTTAGGGAGCGTTAATTGAACTATCCCGATTCGGTTCACTTCCTCTACGCGCTGGGTAACGAGATCAAGACCGCCAAACTCGGCCTGGAACGCATCGCAGCGGTGCTCGACGCCCTGGGCCGGCCGCAGGACCGCCTCCGCTTCGTCCACGTCGCCGGCACCAACGGCAAGGGCTCCACCTGCGCCATGATCGCTTCCACGCTCCAAACGGCGGGGCGGCGCACGGGACTCTTCACCTCGCCGCACCTGGCCGAGCCCACCGAGCGTATACAGATCGACGGCCGGCCGATTTCCGCCGAACGCTTCGCCGCTGCTTTCGAACGCGTACATGCCGCCGTGGAGCGCCTGCTGTCGGCGGGCACAATCGACCTGCACACGACGTACTTTGAAACCGTGACAGCCATGGCTCTGCTGGTCTTCGCCGAAGCGCAGGTCGAAACTGTCGTCCTCGAGGTCGGTTTGGGCGGACGGCTGGACGCCACCAACGTGGTGGTGCCGGAGCTCTGCGTGATCACGCCCATCGATTTCGACCACGAGGCGTTCCTGGGGCGCAGCCTGGAAGCCATCGCGGGCGAGAAGGCGGGGATTCTCAAGGCGGGGGTGGCGGCGGTCTTTGCCCGCCAGCGCAGCGAAGCCGCCGCCGTGCTGGGTCTGCGAGCCGCGCAGCTCTCGATTCCGGTCGCGCGCACCGAAGCCTGGAGCATCGACGATTTGGAAGTGCATGCGCGCGGCAGTCGCTTTCTACTCAGCGGCGAGCTCGATCTGCGAATCGTGTGCCCGCTGGCCGGCGAGCACCAGGTCGAGAATGCCGCGACCGCCGCCGTGGCGCTCACGCGCATGGGCGTATCCGAATCGGAAATCCATACCGGGATCGCACAAACCCGTTGGCCCGGACGATTGGAGTGCGTGTCGGAGCATCCCGAGATCATCCTCGATGGCGCCCACAATCCCGCCGGAGCGCGCGCGCTCGCCGCATACATCGCGCGCTTTTACGCGGGCAGGCGCGTGCGCCTGATCTATGGGGCGATGCGCGACAAGGCGATCGACGAAATCGGCGAGATTCTCTTCCCGCAGGCCCAACAGGTGATCGTCACCGCGCCGCGCCAGGCGCGCGCGCTGTCGCCCGAGTCGATACGGCAGGTAGCCGTACACCACAATTTGCGGACCGCAGCCAATCTGGGCGAGGCGCTCGCGATGGTAAAGGACGCGACAGCAGAGGACGCGATCTTCATTACAGGCTCTCTGTTCCTGGTGGCGGAGGCGCGGGAAATGCTGGTGTTATAGTGAGCGAAACCATGAGTCTCGTCCGCTCGCTGCTCTTCTCCACGCCCCTCATCATCATCTGCACCATCGTGATGGGAACCCTTTCGCTGGTCGATTCGTTTTTCGACCGCACGGGAAATTCGCTCCACCAACTGGCGCGCGCGTGGGCCAGGATGCTGCTCGCGGTCAGCTTTATCCAGGTGCGCGTGGAAGGGCTGGAGAAGCTGGATCCGCGGGGCGCTTACGTGTTCGTGGCCAATCACGGCAGCTTTATGGACATTCCGGCGCTGCTGGCTTCGCTGCCGCAGCAGTTCCGTTTCTTCGCCAAGAAGAGCCTGTTCCGCATTCCTTTTCTGGGTGGGCATCTGGAGCGCGCCGGACATATTCCGGTGGACCGTTCAAACGCGCGCGCCTCGTTGAAGAGCATGATGGAAGCAGCGCGCATCATCAGGGGACGCGGCGTCTCGGTCTTGAATTTTCCGGAGGGCGGCCGCTCGGCCCAGGGCCTGCGAGAGTTCAAGGAAGGCCCGGCGTACGTCGCCATCAAGGCCGGCGTGCCGGTAGTGCCGGTAGCCATCGTGGGCATGCGGGAATTGTTGCCGATGGGCGATTTTCATCTTCGCAGCGGCAACGTAGTGTTGCGCGTGGGAGACCCGATTCCGACGAAAGGGATGGAGTCGTCCGACCGCATGGAGTTGACGCAGCGGCTGTATCGCGAAGTGTCGCAATTGCTCTGCGTGCGGTAAGCTCGGGCTATGGGCTTCTTAGCCTGGCGCCGCCTGGCCGCGGCGCTGTGCCTTCTGGCCGCGCTGCCGGCCGCCGATTTCACCACTTACATTGGAGACGACAAGGACTATCGCGTGACGCGCGTGATCGCCGATGCTTCCGGGAACACCTACGTTGCCGGCACGCGCGATGGCGGAATGTTCGTACTGAAGCTGGACACCGCGGGCAAGATCACGCTGTTCGCCACGCTCAGCGGAAAGGGCATGGACCAGCCGAACGATCTCGCCGTGGATGCCGCGGGTAATCTCTATCTGGCGGGGGCGACTTACTCCACACTCCTGCCGCTGAGCAACGCGCTGCAATCCGCTCCGGGGCCGGGCTTCATCGTGAAGTTTAACCCGGACGCCACGCAGTTACTCTACGCGACTTACTTCCCCGCGGCCATACAGGCGCTGGCTCTCGATGCAGCAGGCAATCTATATGTAACGGGCTCCACTTATTCCGCGGCATTTCCGGTCACGCCAGGCTTGCCGGCAGGAACAGTGACGCCGCCAGCGTCGATCAACGCCACATCCGCCGCCTTCCTCACGAAGATCTCCGCGGCGGGCGACAAAATTCTTTATTCGACGCGCATTTCCGGCCACCAGAAGAACTGCGGCGCGGGCAGCAGTTGCTTCCTGAGCAGCCGCAGCACGCTAGGGACCGCGGTCGCGGTGGACGCCACCGGCAGCGCTTATCTCGCCGGAAACACCGACACGGCCGACTTGCCCACCACCAGCGGTGCGTTGTTGGAGCAAGGCACCGGCGCCTTCGTGGCCAAAGTGAACGCTGCCGGAACGGCGCTCGTGTATCTGACTTACGTTGGACCGGGGTCCCAGCCGCTGAGCCCCAACACCAATCCCGCGAACATCGTCAACGGAATCGCAGCGGATGCGGCCGGTAATGCGTATGTGACGGGCTCCACGTTCGACGACGCATTCCCCGCAACTTCCGGCGCCTTCCAGCCGAAGCGGGCGGGCGGAACAGACGCGTTCGCCGCCAGGTTGAACCCACAGGGAAGCGCCATGGTGTGGGCGACTTACCTGGGCGGCAAGGGCGACGATGCGGCGCACGCGATCGCTGTGGATTCCAAGGGCAATGTCTGGATGAGCGGGACTACCGCCTCGCCGGATTTCCCCAATCAGCAGGGCTGGTCGCAGGGTGGTGATTTCGTGGCCGGATTGAATGCCGCAGGCTCACTACTGACCTACAGTTCGCGCCTGCCGGACGATACGGCCGCCGCGAGCCTGGCGGTGGATGCCGCCGGCACGCTGCACTTCGCGGGGTATGGCGGGCTGGTCTCGACGCTCTCGCCCACGGCGACCCTATCGCCGCGAGTCTTCGGAATTACGAACTCGGCGTTCGGTCCGGCAGGCGGGCGCATCGCCGGGGCAGAGCTCATCTCAATCTACGGGCCGCACATCGGACCCGCCATCCCCGTGACGGCCGTCCCCGGCGCCTCAGGCATGATGCCGAGATCATTGGGCGGAGTTCAAGTCTCCATCAACGGGTCGCCG
This sequence comes from uncultured Solibacteraceae bacterium, assembly GCA_963805775.1. GTDB lineage: Bacteria > Acidobacteriota > Terriglobia > Bryobacterales > Bryobacteraceae > Solibacter. The sequence goes on from CAWDWK010000068.1 coordinate 16,006, forward strand.
GTGCCGCTACTTTACGTGTCGGATTCGCAGGTGAACGCGGTGACGCCGCTGTTTCTTTCCGGGACCACGGCGCTGGTGCACGTCACCCTCAACGGCGCGTCTACGGCGGACTTCGCGGCGGCGGTACTTAACGCGATTCCAGAAATCTTCCGGAGCGGCGACGGCACCGCGGCAGCCGTCAATCAGGATGGAACCATCAACTCGCCGGAGCATCCGGCGCCACAGGGGAGCATCGTCGCCATTTGGGCCACGGGAGTCGCACCGCTCGGCTCGACACAGGATGGACTCATCGCTGCGAGCGCCGCGGACTTCGGCTGTTGCGAGATCCTGGCGCCAGGTCCGGCGAACGTCGTGTACGGAGGCGTAGCGCCAGGAATTGTGGCGGGCGTCGTACAGATTAACTTCCAGGTGCCCGTACAGCCCGGTTTGGTCGTCACGCTCGTCGCGGACGGTGCCACCTCCCACCCCGTACAAATATACGTTAGGTAACAGTGACGAAAAACACGGAACAACTCAATTAGCGCTATAAATTACGCTATAGCGTTACACACAATTCGGCGTCTGAAAACTTGTCAAAACTCCTGTGGAAAACCTGTCGAAACTTATTGACATGTCCGCCATTCGAGTATAGCTTTAGTACAACTAGTACGAATCTGGTCTTTGCCCTCTGCAGGACTAAAACGAATTTGGCGTCGCCGTAATAGTGTCGTCCTATGCCTCAACGACAAGAGTCAACCGCCATGAGAAAACAGCCCGCAATCGAAATACAATCCAGTGGCCCCGGAAGCCTGACCGTTCTCTACGCCAGTCCAATCGACGAAGATCATCTGTCCTTACAAGCCATTGTCGGGCATTCGAAATGGCTGCTGTTCAAAGCGCGTGATCTTGTGTCTACTCTTACCCTGTTACAACAAAATGAGATTGCCGTGCTGCTCTGTGAGCGGGATTTGCTGCCGGGGACATGGACCGACGTCCTGGAGCATATCCAACGGCTGCCGAACGCACCGTCCGTAATCGTCACATCCAGGCTGGCGGATGACCGCCTCTGGGCGGAGGCTCTGAACTTAGGCGCCTGGGACGTCCTGGCGAAGCCGTTCAATCACATCGAAGTGATCCGCAGCGTAAAATCGGCATGGCAGCACTGGTACGACCGGATTCACACGGGTACCCCGGCAGCAAAGACGATGTCAGCGGCAAGCTAAGGAACTGTTACCCGCACTTGTGCGCTTACCCGGCCCGTCACTCGCGTGCCGCCCAGGCCATTCCGTCGGGCTGTTTGCCGGCATCGAGGTGGCCAATGACTTCGAGCGATTTTAAATTGATGATAGCCACGTAGTCGTCCGGTGTGCACGCCACATATGCCACCGAGCCGTCCGGATGCATCTGGATGCCGGCGGCGCCGCGTCCTACTTTCACACGCTTCACGACGGCCCGCGTGGCGGCGTCGAAGATGGAGACGTCCGGACCGTTCAAGGTCGACACGAACACCAGTTTTCCGTCAGGCGTGAATTTCAGGCGGTTGGCGCTCGTGACGCCGGCGTCCAGTGTCTGAACCACCTTCTTGCCGGCGAAATCCAGGATGGAGATGGTGCCGTCCTGAGCATTCGCCGCCCAAATCTCCTTACCATTGGGCGAGACGTCAAAACCTTCGGCGCCCCGGCCTACGGGAACCACCGTCTCATCCCAGTCTGCCTGCGGAGGACCGCCGGGGCCCCGGCCGGGCCCAGGACCAGGTCCGCGTCCGCCGCCACGACCGCCCCCCAAGCTCTTTTCGATGATGGTCATCGTGGCGGAGCTGACATTCGAGGTCACGATCCGCTTCAGATCTTCCGACACCAGGATCATGTGGGTCCTGTTTTGCCCGGTACCGAGCACCCAATCGACCTTCTTCGTCGCCGGATCGTAGCTGCCGATCACCTTGGCGGCTTCCGCCGTGAACCACACTTTGCCGCCCGCGAAAACCAGGCCGTGAGGTCCACGCAGGGGGCCCAGATCCACCGCGGGCAGCGCCTTTTGTTCCACCAGGTCGATCACCGTGAGCGTGTTGTACGCACCGCCGCCGTAGTTTGAGATGAAGGCGAACTTCCCGTCGGTGGATGCGACCACCTCGTGCGGATCCGGTCCGGAGGGCGCCTTCGCCACCACTTTCAAGTTCCCCGGATTCACGATGGCGAGCGTGTTATCGGTCTTCGCGAGGACCAGCAGCGCTTTCGACGGCGTGCTCTCCGCGCGCAGAACGCCCGAGGCAACCAGCGTGCCGAGAAGGAGTACAGAACCAAGTCTGAGGTGCATGATTGTTCACTATACTCCACCTATGCACAAGCTCCGAAATTGGCATAATCTCTTCTCCGTGGTGGGGCAGGCTTCAGCCTGCCAATCCGAGCGCAGCTCGGACTGTTCTTTTCTTCTCTCCGGTAACCCGTCCGTGGTGGGACAGACCATCGCTTTTCGTGGTCTGTCGTGCTTCGACCGTGGAGCGGCCTTTCAGGCTGCCATGCCCCCATCCTCGGGGGCATTCTTCGCGGATTTCCCAGCCCTTTCTTTGGTTCCGCCTATGCCGTGTTAGCTTAGCGTCTCCGTCCGAAGCTTCGTCCGGGACTTCGCGGCATCGACGGACGATAGGGTGTCGGAGCGGGCCGGTAAGAACGCGAGGGAGGCGGCGCGGCATGCGGCTCCGACGGACTACCGCCGGTGCCAAATTTGCGCGGACTGTGATCGGCGTTGGGATCCCGGGCCATCGGCGTGGAGAACCGGGAATCGCGATATCCCCCAGGCTTGCTGGCATACTTGGAATCCTGGAAGCCGCCGCTCTTCGCAAACGTGCTGCCGGAATAACGTTCCTGCGTGGCCGTACCGGCGGTGCCGTATTTGGGCGCTTGGGTGGCGGTATCGCGGCCGTAGTAGGTCTCGTTCCGCTGCCTGTAAGTGTAATAGTCGTGATATTCGCGGTAGTCCAGCGGACGGTAGCTGTGATTGAACAGCAGGTCGCGCATCAGCGCATACTGGCCGTAGAAGACCCAGAAGCTCGTGCCGTTGCTCTGCTGCTCCCAGTGGCCGTACTGGTTGCTCTGTCCGGGCGGGGCCATGTAGGCGAAGCCGGCCGGTTGCGCCACGCGCTCGCTTTCGGTGTCGTACTTGCCGGCGGGCTTGTGCTCGATCGCCATCCCCAGGTCTTTTTCCATGGCCTGGTATTGCGCCCTCGAAACATCCACCCATTTTTCGTCGCTGGTGATGGCGCCGTCTTTGCCGGTGGCGTCGGCCACCGTCGTGCTGACGGTCTTGATCTTCTGGTCGTACTCGCGCGCATTGCCGATGCCGCGGGTTTCCATATCGACCAGGATTTTGTCCCACGACTTGTACAACTGCGCGCTGAGCGTTTTCAACTGGTCGGCTTGCCTGGGCAAATCCGCCGCGCCGCTTTTGAGTGTGTCGGCGGCGGCGAACAGCGTGCCGAAATCCACTTTGGAGTAATCGTTGGCGGCCGCGGCTCGGCGCGCCTCCGTGGTGGATTGCCAGAGTTCATCGGCGCGCGTCTGAATCGCGCGCGCGTTGGCGAGGCGCGTTTCCAGATCGCTCTTCTTCTCCGGCCAGTCGGCCGCGGCTTTCTGTACCGCCGCCGTGGCTCCCCCAAGGTCCACGGCACGAATCGCCTTGTAATCGCGCTCCATGTCCTGGACTTCCTGGGGCAGATGCTGCTTCAGGTCGATCCAGTGGACCGCGTCTTTGCGCACGCTATCGGCATCGGCAACGGCCGCGGTGCGGACCTGCTTCTCACGCGCCAGCAGCGATTCGGCGCGTGTGCGGTCCGCGCGCCGGTTCTGTTTTTCCAACTGCTCGAGTTCGGCGAGAGATTGGCCGGCGGAGGCGAGAGAACCGGAGGCGCGGCTGAGGCGGTCGGGATACTCGCGTGCCGACGGCAGGGCACCGAATAAAGTGCTGTCACCGGCGACATCTCGCGAGACTTCGGCCTGCGCCGATTGCACCTGCGACTGCGCCGCCGCGTACGATTTCTTTTCGGCTGCGATCTGGGCCTTGACGTCGCGCGGTAAACCGTCGAGGCCGGCGAAGAGGATCGCTATGATGGCGGCGGACAACAGGACCGCCAGAACACGCAATGACGACTTACTCATAGAATTTGCCTTTGTGGGGCGGACCCCCTGGTCCGCGCGGGTCCCCCTGGACCCGCTTCCTGCTACGGATTTCGCTTCACCCCACTCCTTAGTTCTTGCGGTAGACCGTGACGTCTCCCGCATTGAGCCACGTGGACAGTGTGACTGTGAATGGCTCGCCTTCGGCCTTTTTGATTCCCAACAGACGCTTCCCGTCCTGGGTGAAAAACTCCCAGTAGTAGAAGCCCGTGGGCGCCGGTTGGTTGTCGCGCCAGGCCTGGACTTCGCGGCTGAGCCGGTACATCCAGGTGGCGCCATCAAAATCGAACGAATCGGCCGGATTCTGCCGTTCGTCCATCTGCGCCAGGTCGTCTTCGCTCAGGCCCAGGTCTTCCAGCGTGATCTTACGCGGGTCGGCGTGAAGATAGACTTCCACCTCTTCATCGCCACCAATTCGCAAGGACACGCGCCGGTCGAGATACGGGCCGGAGAGTTCGACCCACGTCCTGGACCCGGCATCGAAGCGCGTGCCGCGGTCCACCGTGTAATCCAGATCGGTCATGCGGTCGCCCGCGCCTGCAATAGAGAGGACGTCTCCGGTGCGTGCGTCGGTGACCTTCAGATTCGCCAGATCCTCCACCGGCCGTATGGGCGTGGGGAGCGGCTTCGGGTCTTTCTTAAACAGATTCATCAGAACAATCACCAAAAGCGTTCCCAGAATGGCAACCAGGGTAAACGTGATCATGTTCGCATCCAGGGCGATCGCCGGCTTGAGTTAGGCTCCAGCCTTCTCATCGGCCTTGATGTCGATGGTCCGCACGTTCCCCGGTCCGGCGAGTTCCTTGGGAATGTACGGGGGCGGCGGCTGGCTGGCCTTGATACGCTCGGCCTTCAGTGCGGCCAGTTCGGCATCCACTCCGCCGTGAGTGCCGAGCTGGGCGAATTCTTTCTCGAGATCGTTGTCCGTTCCGGCGCTGGCCAGCTGGTCGAAGGCCTTAGCGGTGGCTTCTTCCTTGGATACGGTCTGCTCGAAGCGGTTCAACTGGGCGAAAGCGTTGTCGGCGTTTCCGACGCCGGCCATGGCTTCGCTCACTTTGCGCTGCGCGACGGCGGCGTTCTTGCGCGCCACCAATGTGCCCGCGGTGCGCTCGCCCTCGTCGATCTTGCGCTTGAGTTCGCCCACCTGCTGCTTGAGTTTTTCGCTGGTGGCCTGGGCGTTGTCCACCGATACCTTCATCGAATTGACCTGCTGGTCGCATTCGGCCTTCTTGGCCAGCGCCTTTTTGGCGAGGTCTTCATTGCCAGCGTCAAGCGCCATGCCGGCGCGGTCTTTCCACTCCTGCGATTGACGGGCATACTTGTCGTACTCCGCCTGCAGGGTGTTGTAGTTGCTCATCGCCATGGCGGAGGCGCGCACGACATTGTTCAACTCGGTCTTCATGTCGGCGACGGTCTGGCGAACGGTGGCTTCAAACGTCGCGTCTTCCATGGCGTCCACACCGGCGTTCGCCTGGCCGCGAGCCACGCGTCCCATACGCCCAAAAATATCTGAAAGGAATGCCATAATCGTCTCTCCTCGTTCTCCTCTTAATCCTCAGGCAGACAGGCCGCTCAGAAGCCGCCGCGCCGTCATCACATCCACCAGCAGAAAATGCACGCAGGATAGGATATCGTCCTCATCCTCCGGACCCATGTCCTGCAGCTTGCAGAAATTGTTCAGGGTGACGGTGACTTTGCCGCTCCCCGCATCGTAAAGCTGGAACGAAGAAGTGCTGACGCCGTTGTCGGCCGCCAGCATAGTCGCCATGATCTCCGGTGTAACCGCGGTGCGCGGCACCGTGATGCACGGCAGCGTGAGGAAAAGGATATCGCCTTCCAACACGGCCTGCAGGGAGACGCCGCTATCCAGTTCCCGGATCGTGAGGGTGCTTGGAGCGGGTTCGGAAACTTCGTATCCCTGCTCCGCAAGAAGTGCGTGAATGGTGCCCAAGTTCGGGCTGATTGTCGGTGTCATAGGTTTGGGCAAACTTACTCCTCTATGATTACGCGTTCGGCTGCCGAAGTGTTCCGGTTGCTCAACTATCGCAATCTGCAATAAGCATATTGCAATTTGCTATTGACTGTCAAGAGAAAAATGCATATGATTTTTTTATGACGTGGAATCTGGTGTCGCAGAGTTTCCGGTTGCTCCGCAATGACACGAAACTCATGGTTTTCCCAATTCTCAGTGCCATCGGGGCGGCGGCGTTGGCCTTACCGTTCCTGTTGGCGCTTTTCGGCATGAATCTGGCGACTGGCCTGCATTCGGGATGGAATACCTGGCTGCTGGTGTTCCTCTGGTATTGCGGTGCGTCCTTTATCACTATCTTCTTTAATTGCGCGCTGGCGGCTTGTGTGCAGTTGCGCTTCGCCGGACAGGACCCAACCCTGGGCGATGGCCTGCGGCGCGCCGCAACCAGAGTTCACACGATCCTTTTATGGTCGCTGGTGTCTGCGACCGTTGGGCAGTTCATCCGGATGGTGGAAAGGCGTACCGGGTTGGTGGGCCGCCTGTTGACAGGCTTCGCCGGCCTGGGTTGGGGAATGGCGACGTACCTGGTCGTGCCGGTGCTGGTGATGGAGGATGCGGGCGTCATGGATTCGGTCCGGCGCTCCGCCTCGCTGCTGCGCCGTACATGGGGCGAGCAACTGGTCTCCGGCCTGACTTTCGGCTGGCTGGGACTACTCTGGGCGATTCCGGGAATCGTTCTGGGCGCGCTGGCCGCCAACGGCTACCCGCTATTTATTGTCCCGACGATTCTGTGGTTCGCGACCATGATGGCGGCCTTCACCACGGCGAGCGAAATCTTCACCGTGGCGCTCTATCGTTACGCCACCACGGGCGAAACGCCCTCGGGCTACGATGCGGGCACGATGGGCGACGCGCTGCGGCGGCGTTGAGCTGTTAGTACTACGATTTTTCGTGAGCCTTGCCGTGAAATAATCCCTACGCGCAGGTGAAACCGCCTGCGCCACCCACACAATGTGTTTGCCGTGGTGGGGCAGGCGCTTTCGCCTGCCAACCCCGCCCGCGAACGCCTCCTCCCGAGCCGCGACCGTGAGAACCCGTGAAATAATCCCTACGCACAGGTGAAACCGCCTGCGGCACCCATACAATGTGTTTGCCGTGGTGGGGCAGGCGGTTCCGCCTGCCTCGCCCGCTTGCGGGCGCTCCCGTCCGAGCCGGTTGCCGCGGACTACGCGACCGTACTTATGAAACCGGGTACTAAGCTGGCCCTCGCCTGCGGGTCCTGTTTTGTAGCATGCCGCAATGTGGGGCTAGGCGTCGATTACCACTGCCGGCAAGGCCGCCGCCCCGATGACGCATTTCACCCACTCCTGCGCGGTACGGGTCTTCTGGATTCGCACAGATATGCGCGACACTGGGGCTGTAAAAGGAGAACAGATGTTCACTCTCGCAAACCCTCAGTTTTCAGGCGTGATGAAGCCCGCGCTGAGGCGGCGGTGAGGTGGGATTCAACGCAACCGGACGGCGTCGGGGTGGGTGTTTTCACCCACGTCGGTCACCGGCCCACAACTGACCGCACGAACGTGCCTGCAAGCGCTTTAGTTCCATAGCCGCCCGACACGGTGCTCTTTGGTACGGAAGGTGCTATCGAACGTTATCGTGACGAAACTCTGCCCGGGCATGGTTTACCTTCGCTCCGCGTGCTATGGTTCGAGTCGCGCCTGCGGTTAGATCCCTGACGCGCCTGACCGGTCTCCCGTTGCGGAGTCTTCCGGCACACGTTGCGAGTGAGGTCCTACCGGCTTGAAGTTTCCTGAAAGCGCCCGTGGCATGGCAGAGTCTTCCAGACTTTGGCGCGATGCCTCATTCCTCCGGCGGACTGTCCTCGGCAGTGCCTTCCTCGTGCTTGTCATATTGACGTCCTTGTTGTATGGCGATATCGCAAGGGAAAGAGACCGCGAGAAGCGGCTGACGCACGAGTATCAGGTTCTGGATGCGATCCAACGCCTGACGGCAAACCTTCTGGACGCGGAAACAGGACATCGCGGCTATTTGTCCACCGGCGATGAGAGCTATGTTGAGCCCTTACAGTCGGCGCTTAGAGACGGCCGGTCCGCCCTCGAAACCCTGCGGCAATTGACCGCGGACAACCCGGCGCAGCAGGCGAAACTGGACACGCTCACTCGGCTGCTGGAAGCGAAGTTCTCTGAGCTTCAGAGAACCCTGGCAGTCCGGCGGAAGGAGGGGCTGGAAGTCGCGCTGGCCGCGATTCGCACCGGAGATTTGCCGCGGCTGAGAAGCGAGAGCCGGAGAGTGCTGCGTGCCATGGAAAGCGAAGGTAGGGCGCTCGTGGCGAAGCGGACCCACGAGGCCGAAGATGAGGCCACGCGAACGCGCTGGGTTCTGGGATTGGGCAGCGGTAGCCTGTTGATGCTGCTGGCCGTTGGCGGGACAGTGATCGAGCGGGACAGCCGGAATCGGGAGCGTACGCGGCAGGCTGTGAGTCAGAGCGAGGAGCATTTCCGGCTGGCGCTCGACGCGGCCAACGCGGGCACTTGGGAATGGGATCTCGAAACCAACCATCACCTGTGGTCCGAAGAATTGTGGAAACTGTTCGACATCGAGCCGTACAGCCGCACGCCCTCATATTCGGGTTGGCTCGACTTGGTTCATCCGGACGATGTCGCCAATGTCGAGCAGTTGGTGGGTCAGGCGGCCCGGACCGGAACCGAGCTGAATGTCGAATTCCGGGTAAGCGATCGCAGCGGCAAGGAACGCTGGCTCCTGTCTCGAGGACGGCCGCTGCGGAATTCGCAGGGTCGCGCGGTGCGTTTCCTCGGCATCGTCCTCGACATCACGGAGCGCAAGCACGCGGAGGAGGCGACGCGAGCGCGCGAGCAAGACCTGCGGCGGTTCGCCGAGTTCGCGCCGGTAGCCATCGCGATGTTCGACCGCGAGATGCGATACCTGGCCGCCAGCCAGTGCTTCCGCAACCAATTTTCCCTTGGCGACCAGGAACTGGTGGGCCGCTCTCACTACGAAGTCTTCCCCGAAATCCCGGAACATTGGCATGCCATTCACCGTCGATGTCTTGCCGGAGCGGTCGAACGCCACCCCGGGGAGTTCTTCCAACGTTTCGACGGCACCGAACAGTGGACCCGCTGGGATATTCAGCCGTGGCATCGGGCAGACGGCCAAATCGGCGGTATCGTCCTTTTCACGGAAGACATCACACGGCAAAGGAAATCGGAGGAAGCGCTGAGGGCAAGCGAAGCCAACTACCGCACGCTCTTCGAGTCCGCTTCCGACGGCATCACCGTCACGGACGCGCAGTTGCGCTACGTGGATGCCAACGCCACAGCCTGCAGAATGTTCGGCTACGCGCGGGAGGAATTGCTCGCGCGCAGCATTCCGGACGTCCTCGCCGCGGAGGAGATGCCGCGCCTGGCGCCGTTCACGGAGGGCATGACTGCCGGCGAAGTGCTAAAAAGCGAATGGCGCTTCCGCCGCAAGGATGGAAGCCTGTTTCTCTGCGAAGTCTGTGCGATTGTACTGCCCGATGGTCGCCTGCTGAGTATCGGGCGGGACATTACCGAGCGGAAACGGGTGGCCGAAGAACTGGGCAAGAGCCAGGAAAGGCTGTCACTCGCGATTCAGGCGACGCAGCTCGGGACCTTCGACTTTTCTCCGAAGACCGGCACCCTGATCTGGTCCGAGCTGACGCGCTGCCACTTCGGATTGCTCTCCCGCGCCGAGGTCTCTTATGACGTCTTCCTGCTCGGGATTCATCCTGATGACCGCGACCGCGTCCACGCCACCGTGCAGAGTCTCCTGCTGCCGGGCAGCGACGGACAGTATGCCATCGAGTATCGTACCGTGGGCATCGAAGACGGCATCGAGCGCTTTGTCTCATCGTGGGGCAGGGTCTTATTCGACTCGGAGGGACAACCGGTCCGTTTCATCGGCGTAACCCTGGACATCAGCGAACGCAAACGCCTGGAGGATCAGTACCGCCAGGCCCAGAAACTGGAGAGTGTCGGCAGGCTGGCCGGTGGGGTGGCGCACGATTTCAATAACCTGCTCACCGTGATCAATGGATACAGCGACATGATGCTCGGCGATCTTTCGGCCGGTGACCCTATGCACGACAGCGTCACGGAGATCAGAATCGCCGGCGAACGGGCGGCGGCCTTAAGCCGGCAGCTATTGGTGCTGAGCCGGAAACAGGTGATTCAACCAAAGGATGTAAACCTGAACGATATCATCGTTGAGGTCGAGAGGATGCTGGGGAGAGTCATCGGAGAAGACATCCGGCTGGAGTGTGTTCTGAGCCCCTGCTTGGGAAGTGTGTTGGCCGACCCGGGGCAGTTGCACCAGGTTCTGATGAACCTTGCCATTAACGCTCGCGACGCCATGCCCACCGGAGGAACGCTGCGGATCGAAACCCGGAACATCGATCTCGATGACCGCCTCGCGGAGCAACACGCCTACATGAAGCCGGGCGGCTACGTGCAATTACAGGTCAGCGACACAGGCTCCGGCATGACGAAGGCTGTGATGTCGCACCTTTTCGAGCCCTTCTTCACTACCAAGAAAGTAGGCGTGGGGACAGGGTTGGGCCTGGCAACCGTATACGGCATCGTCAAACAAAGCGGTGGATCGATCCTCGTCGATAGCGAACCCGGGAAGGGTGCTAAGTTCACGATCTTCCTGCCGAGAATCGACGCTCGAATTAAGGTACGGTCCGAGCCCGCGCCCTCGCCGTTGGGCGGGACGGAGACCATCCTGGTGGTGGAAGACCAGCAACAGCTTCGCAAGATGGTAGGGCGCGTTTTGCGGGGCTTCGGATATCACGTGCTGGAGGCGCCAGACCCTGAGGAGGCGCTGCTGCAGTCGCAAAGTTATGCCGGTCCAATCCACCTGCTGCTAACTGATGTAGTGATGCCAGGCATGCAGGGGCCCGAATTGGCCGATCGTATGAAGCCGTCACGACCGGCGATGCAAGTGGTGTTCATGTCGGGCTACAGCGAAGGCACCCGGTTGGACGATCAAGTGCTGCAGTCGTCCGGCGGTTACCTGGCGAAGCCGTTTTCCCCCGAGGACCTGGCATCGAAAGTAAGAGAAGTGATGGGCCCCCAATCAAAGTCTGGAGAGTTAGAGTTATGAGTGACGCACCACACATCTTACTGGTAGATGATGACCACCAGGTGCTTCGGTATATGAAAAGAGCGCTCGAGAAGAACGGTTACGCCGTTACGGCCACCACCTCGGGTAAGCGGGCAGTTGCCATCATTCAGGAGCGCTTACCGGACCTGCTGATTTTGGATTTAAACATGCCCGAACCGGATGGATTCGAAGTTCTGAAAACCGAGCGCTCGAAATTTCCCTATCTGAGAATTCTGGCTGTTTCCGGATACCACCACGGAGCACTACTGGAGGCGGCCGAAATTCTCGGCGCTGCCGCAACACTGCAAAAGCCAGTGACGGCTGACGCCCTGGCTGAAAAAGTTCGAGAGGTTCTTGGGGGATAAGCCCACCCCCAGTCACACGAACATAAAATAATCCGTACCTCATACTGTGGCCGGAACTTAACCCCTCCGCGGCCGCCCTCCAACACCGGCCTTCCCACCCCTCGTGTGCCATCCTGAATACGGGGGGCAGCCCGCGTCCTTTTTCCTGCCTGGACCGCCGGACGGGACAAACGTGTCCGGTTTTTCGAGCGCTTACATTTTCGTACTCTTTTGTTTGCAACAAAACACCATCGCCGCCGCCGGACACGTTCGTCCGGCGCTCACGGCGTTACACTAGTCCTTTGCCACCGCTCAGTTATTCTCGCGGGGCCGAAGCGCCCCTCATACAAAAAACCATAGCTCAAGCCCTCGCGGACACCGCCGCCAGTTTCCCCGATCGCGAAGCCCTCATCGTCTGCCATCAGAACATCCGCCTCACCTGGAGCGAGCTCGATCGCGAAGCCACCCGCGTCGCCCGCGGACTCGCCGGCCTCGGGCTCTCTCCCGGCGACCGCGCCGGCATATGGGCCAGCAACTGCGTCGAGTGGATCCTCATGCAGCACGCCGCCGCCCGCTCCGGTGTCGTCCTCGTCAACGTCAACCCCGCCTACCGCTCTCACGAACTCCGCTACGTCCTCCAGAAGTCCCGCATCCGCGCCCTCTTCCTCCGCGAACGCGATTCCCGCGCCAACTACCGCGAAATCCTCGACAATTCCCGCGATGGCGATTCGCTCCCCCTCGAACACGTCGTCTGGCTCGGCGATCCGTCCTGGGACGCTATGCTCTCAGGCGGCCGCGATTTCCCCCGCGACACCGCCACCACCCACGACGTCGCCAACATCCAGTACACCTCCGGCACCACTGGCTCCCCCAAAGGCGTCCTCCTCACCCACCACAATCTGCTCAACGATGGCAAGGCGATCTCCCTCGCCCTCCGCGCCACCGAACAGGACCGCATCTGCGCGCCCGTGCCCCTCTACCACTGCTTCGGCAGCGTGATCGGCTCCATGGTCTCCGTCGTCTCCGGCGCCGCCCTCATCCTGCCGTCCGCTCAATTCGACGCGCTCGCCACCCTCGAAGCCGTCCATCGCGAACGCGCCACCGCCCTCTACGGCGTGCCCACTATGTTTATCGCCGAACTGGTCCACCCCGATTTCGACCAGTTCGATCTCACCAGCCTGCGCACCGGCGTCATGGCCGGAGCCCCCTGCCCCATCGAAGTCATGCGTACCGTCGCCGAGCGGATGCACTGCCCCGAGATGACCATCGCCTACGGCCAGACCGAGAGTTCCCCGGTGATCACCATGTCGCGCGTCGATGACCCCCTGGAACTGCGCGTCACCACCGTCGGCGCCGCGCTCGTCAACACCGAAGTTCAGATCGCCGATCCCGAAACCGGCCGGCGCGTCCCCATCGGACAGCAGGGCGAACTCTGCACCCGCGGCTATCTCGTCATGAAAGGCTACGACGACGATCCCGAGGCCACCGCCGCCGTCATCGATTCCGAAGGCTGGCTGCACACCGGCGATCTCGCCGCCATGCGCCCCGATGGCTACTTCAGTTTCCGCGGCCGCGCCAAGGACACCATCATCCGCGGCGGAGAAAACATCTACCCGCGCGAAGTCGAGGACTTCCTGCACACCCACCCCAAAATCGCCGACGTCTACGTCATCGGAATACCCGACGCCCGCTTAGGCGAAACCGTCCTGGCCTGGGTGCAGCTCAAACCCGGCGAAACCGCCACTCCCGAAGAAATCCAGGCCTTCTGCAAAGGCAAAATCGCCTACTTCAAAATCCCCCAATACGTCCGCTTCGTAGACGGCTTCCCCATGACCGTAACGAAAAAAATCCAGAAATTCCTGATGCGAGAACAGGAAATCCAAGAACGGGGCCTGGAACAAATCGCCGGCCAAGCCACCGCGTAGGACAGGCCTCCCGGCCTGTCCCTCTAACTTTCTTCTATTTCTCCACCACCGCCAACGGCCGTAGCGGAGCCCCCGTAGCCCCGCGAATCTTCATCGGAGCGCCCACGAACAGGAACTCCGTCACCCCGTCCGCCGCCAGCTCCTCCAGGTTCAAGCACTCGATGATGTGTATCCCGCTCTCCACCAGCAAATGCACGTGCACCGGCATCGCAGCCACCGGCGATTTCTCGAACGCCACCGTGTCGCTCCCCGCCGCGAAGATTCCCTGCGCGCTCAACCACCGCGCCGCCGCCACGCCGGGACCGGGCAACCGCGTATCGTTCACGAACCGCCGCGCATCTTCGAAATAGCGAGCCCATCCCGTGCGGATCACCACTACATCGCCGCGCCGGATCTCCGTCTTCCGCGCCGCCTCCAATTGCTCCGCGCGTGATTTCCCAATCCTCCGCCAGCGGCAAATTCCCCGCCACATCCAACAGCACGCCGCGCCGCAGAATCGGCGCCACCGTGTCCACCGAAAACTTCTTCAGTCCTCCGCCGTACGATTGCACCTCCTCCGCCGCCTGCCCGCCGTGCAGCATGCCGCCACACGAAAAATGACACAGCGCGTCGATATGCGTTCCCACGTGACTGCCCAGCGCCATCGCGTCCGCCGCCGAGCTGTTGCCGGCCGGACCCACTATGTCGCCATGCCGCTTGGTGAGGCCGAAAAGAAACGGAGGGTGCGCCGGCCAGTGCGGCATGCCCGTGAAATACGGCTGCCCCAGGTCGTAAACCCGGGCGCTCGAAAGCAGTTCCCAAAGTGGAGGCATCAGAAAGTGTAGTGTACTCCGAACTGCACCACCCGCGGCTGATAGAACATCGACCCGACCACTCCAAACGTAGTGGAATTGATGTTCTGGTCGCCGCTCCAGAACGTGGCGTGATTGAGCGCGTTGATCGCATCCATCGCCACTTCGACCTTCTTCGACTCCGTGATCGGAATCGTCTTCTTCAACCGCATATCGGTAGTGAACGTCCAGGGGCCGTCGAACAACCGCCGCTGCAGTACGCCCAGCGTCCCCGCGCCGGGGTTGAAAAAGATCTGGCCATTGAACGCCGGAGCGCCGTCCGTGTTCACGCCCGTGCCATTCGTCGCGTTGATCGCCGATTGCGTGATCATCATCGGACCGTTCCCCGTCATCTGGAACTTCACCACGCTGCTCAACTGGCTCATGGTCAGGCTGGTGTCGGCGGTGTTGTAGTACGATCGCGATTCCCGGTTCAGCGTGCCGCGTTCCGAAAGAATCGAGAACGGCGCACCCGATTGCCAGGTCATCGTGCTGCCGAAAATCCAGCCGCCGATCACGCGATCTATCGGGCGGTAGCTCAGCTTGTGCCCTTTGCCGAACGGCAGTTCGTAGTAGCCGTCCGCCTTGATCATGTGGGTCAAATCGAAATTCGCGCGCGAGCGCTCGATCCCCGGATTGGCGATATCCAGGAAATTCTGCAGCCGGCTCTGGCTGTCGCCATCGGCATCGCTCAACACCTTGGACCAGGTATAGTTCGCTTCGAAGAAGAGTCCCGACTTGGTGTGGTGAGTTAGTTCCAATTGCAAAGCGTTATAACTGGAACTTGAGTAATTGGTCAGATAATCCGTGCCCAGCGCGTTAGGGTTCTGGAAGAACGGCACGGCATTCGTGGGGTTGTATCCATTGGTCTGGTAGTAACTGGCCAGTTCGCCGACTTCCCCGGTTTCCAGGTAATTGATCGCGTTCGGGTCGGTCAACGCGCCCTTCACCAACTTGGGAAACACGGTGAGCTGCTGGCTGCCCGCGATGTTGGAGTTATAAGCCGGGTTGAAGTTGCCCCCCGCCGCTTGCGCCAGGAAGCCATTCTTCTGTGCGCGCAGGAAATCCTGCAGGAAACCGTTCGAATTGATCACCACCTGATTGAAATCGAACGCGCGGTAGGCGCCCACCACGTGGTTGCCCACATAGCGCGCCTCCACCACCGTCCCCTTGAACTCATGCTGCACGCCGATGGAATACTGCTGCACCCGCGGGTGCTTCAGGTTGGGGTCGAGCATCCCCACCGTGTTGAACGGATTGTTGGCATAATTGTCTGCCACCGTCAGCGGGACCTGGTAAGTCGGCGGAGTGATCGTGGGCAGGCCGGTGGACACGCGGTTGCCCAGCCCGGTATCGGCGGAAATCCCTTGCAGGCCGTTATTCAATTCCAGCAGCGATTCCGGCGACAGAATGGCCTGGTCGTTCACGTAGCTCATGGAATAGCCGCCGCGCAGCGCCGTCCTGCCGTCGCCGAAAACGTCCCACGCAAAACCGATATTCGGAGCGAAGTCCTTCGTCTCGCGGTGGTACCAGGGATTGCCCGACGATGACCCCGCGTAAGTGAGCGTGGCATTGGACAGCAGCGTCTGCGGAGCGCTCCCGGTCACCACGGGCGCGAGTTCCAGCGAATCGCGCTCGTCCACCACGCCCGGCAACTGGTAGCGCAGCCCCAGGGTGAGGGTCAGCCGCGGCATCACCTTCCATTTATCCTGCACGTAGAACGAATAATCGTTGTCGAGGAAGTGCCGCAGGAAGGGAGCCTTGTTCACGTACCCGGAATTGCGGCTGGTCACGTTGAAGGTCTGGCTGTAGCCATCGATATAGCCGCCGACCGCGGCCAGCAGCGCATTGGCAGTGTCCAGGTCGGTGGTCGAAATCCCGGGAAGGTCGCGCCGCGACAGCGCAGGCTGGCCCGACCCCATCGCCAGGCTGAACGTCGGAATCACACCCGACGCATCATACGATTCCACGCCGATATGCTGCGCGTGGAATCCGAACTGAACGTAATGCCGTCCATGCGCCCACGCCGCGTCATCGGAAAGATTGTAAGTGTTCGTGGTCCGGCCCTGCGCCTGACCCTCGTTGACCGGATCGGTGTATAGAGGCGTGACGCCGTCTGTCGTCGGCGGAGTCACGATGTAAGGCACATTGCCATCCGCGTTCAAGAAGTACGCATAAGTCAGGTTGAAGCCGCCGCGGACTTCGTTGGTCAGGGTCGCTCCCGGCGTCCAGCGCCAGGAGAGCGCCACCAGGTCGGCATGGGTCGGGTTGGTGACCGCGGGCACAAGCCCGTAATTGTTCGAAGCGTCGGGCCGGTCGGAGTTGTCGCGATTGTGCGCGTAGGTCCCGCTCACCGCATTTCGCGTGTTGATGTTGTAATCCAGTTTTCCGGTCACGTTGTCGAGCAGTTCGTTACCGCGCTGGTTGAAGCGATATCCGCCGGTATTGCGGCCGTCGCCGACATCCGAATTATTGATCGTGGTGGGCACCTGCGCCAGGATGGGCTGCATGCCCGAATCCACGCCGGTCAGGTTCCTCAGAGTGAGCAGGTTCACCTTGTGAATGACGCCGCCCGAGTTGTAAGTGAAAATTCCGTTGCGCGCGTCGGGGGTCAGCACGGTAAAATTCTGCGGCATCTGCTGGTGCGCGCGGATGGCCTCGTAGCTGGCGTAGAAGAACAGCTTGTCTTTGCGTATGGCTCCGCCGATATCGCCGCCGAACTGATTCTGATTGAGGAACGGCAGCCCGACGCCCGCCTGGTTGTTGAACCAGTCGTTGGCGGCGAAATGGTTGTTGCGGTTGTACCAGAAGACTTCGCCGTGATACTGGTTGCCGCCGCTCGGCGTGGAGAACGCGGTCTCGGTGGCTCCGCCCGACGCCGCCGCGGTGGGGTTGGACGTGATCAGCGTCATCTGCCGCACCTGCCCCACGCGCAGTTTGTTGGGCGTGTAATCCAGCGCGTTGTCGCGAATGTAATTGTCCTGAATATTGATGCCGTCCAGGGACATGTTGGAGTAGCTGGTGCGCAGCCCGTTGATCACCGTGGTGGAGTTGCCGTTGGATGCTACGCCCGCCTTGGTCTGCATGATCGAGAGCACGTCGCGATCCAGAATCGGCAGGTTCTTGATCTGCTCCATGCTCACCGTGGTGCTGACCTCCGCGGTGGCCACATCCACACCTTGCACTTCGGCCGAGACCTCCACGCTCTGCGTGACGCCGGCCAGTTCCAGCTTGATCCGCGGGACATCCGTCTCGCGCGCCATGTCCACCGTAATCCCGTGGAGCACCGACCGGATGAAACCCTTTGCCGACACCGCGAGATCGTAGTCCGCCGGACGCACGCCGATGAAGTTGTACAGCCCCTCGGCGGACGTCTTGGACACCAGCAGCGGCTTCTGTCCACCCGCCAGGTAGAGTTCCACGTCTGCCCCGCCGACCGCGGCGCCCGTCGAATCGATTACCGAACCCGAGATACGGCCGGACATCTGCGCGTTCGCGGATGCGGCCAAAAACATGGAAGCAAACAGAATCCCACACACGTAGCGCATGTTTCTATTGAACCCCAAATTCAGACGATCGTCTCTGGGAAACGGGTCGAATTAACCCCGGAAATGGTGAAGGCTTTTTAACCTAACGCAGCAGGCGGTAATCGATTTTGCGAACGCCGCCTTTGGTGCCGTAGGAGGCGAAGCCCAGCGGGGCGGAGAGCTGAATCTCGCCGTGGCGCAGGCCAACCGTACGACCGGCAATCTGCACGTCCACAATCTGCTTGTCGTCGATCCAACCGGTGATTCGGTCCGCGGTGACTTTCAGCCGGAAGGCGTACCAGCGGCCCTTTTCGAAATCGAAGTAGGTCCGGGTTTCGTTGTCGCTGGCGTCCCAACCGTCCAGACTGGAGAAGCCCACGATGTCGCCGCCCCACCCCCCGGTGACCCAGGTGCAAAACGAATCGCCCACGGGAAAGGTGAGGCTGGCAAAGAAATCGTTGCCGTCGATGCGCGCGGCTTCGAAGCGCACTTCATAATTCACCTTGGGGAAGGTGCCGCTCCAGGTGATGCCCGTCATGGGCTCGCCTGCCCCGAGCACGACGGTGCCGTTCTCCACGAGCGCCTTGCCGTGTCCGGTGAACGCGGTTTCGCGCCAGCCCTGCAGGGTCTTGCCGTCGAAGAGGGATTGCCATTCCCCAGTCTTGGGCTGCGCGACGGCAGCCACGCAGACGAGCAGGATGCTCAGCGCGCGCATGAGGTTATGCTACAGCACGCCGACAGACGACACAAACCGATCGTCTGTCCCACTACCACTTTCTCCCACTTGCTGGCGCCACATGGCGTAGTAGAGACCCTTGTTGGCGAGCAACTCGGAATGGGAGCCGAATTCCACGATGCGGCCGCGCTCAAGCACGTAGATGCGGTCGGCGTGCAGCACGGTGGAGAGGCGATGGGCGATCAGGCAGGTGATGGCGTCGCGGCTGGCGGCGACGTCGCGGATGGTCTGGCTGATCTCTTCTTCGGTGAGAGAATCGAGCGAGGACGTGGCCTCGTCGAACACCAGCAGTTGCGGCCGGCGCAGCAGCGCACGGGCGATCGACAGGCGCTGCTTCTCGCCTCCCGAAACCTTGATGCCGCCCTCGCCGATCACCGTGTCCAGCCCCTGGTCGGCGCGGCCCAGCAGCCCCTGGACGGAGGCCTGTTCCAGCACTTGCATGCAATCCGCATCGCTCGCATCGGGACGCACGAAGCGCAGATTTTCGCGGATGGAGCCGGAGAACAACTGCGCGTCCTGGGTGACGAATCCGATGCGCTCGCGCAGGCGGTCGATGGCGATTTCGTCCTCGGGCACACCGTTGTAGTAGATGTGCCCCGCCTGCGGTCGATACAGGCCCACCAGCAGTTTGACCAGCGTGGTCTTCCCCGCCCCGGAGGGTCCGACGAACGCGATGGTCTCGCCCTGATTGACCTCGAACGAAATCTCGCGCAGCGCCGGCGACGAGGCCGACTGGTGCTGGAAAGAGACGCGGTCGAAGCGCAACTGGTCGAGGAAATCCACCGTCACAGGATGCAGCGGACGCGGTTCCGGCGGCAGGCTCAGGATGGTCTCGAAGTTGTTCAGCGACACCTCCGTCTCGCGATAGACGTTGATCACGTTGCCCAATTCCTGCAGCGGTCCGAAGATGAAAAACGAATAGATGAACAGCGAGAAGAACTGGCCGACGGTGATGCGCTGCGTGAAAATCAGGTAGAGCATGAGGAACAGGATGGAGGTGCGCAGCAGGTTGACGCAGGTGCCCTGTACGAAACTCAGGCTGCGCAGGTAGCGCACCTTCTTCAATTCCAGTTTGAGAATCTTGGCGGTGGTGGCATTGAGGCGCGCGATCTCCTGCTGCGCCAGGCCCAGGCTCTTCACGAGTTCGATATTGCGCAGCGACTCGGTGGTGGCGCCGGCGAGCGCGGTGGTTTCGCGCACGATGTGCTTCTGCACTTCCTTGATCTTGCGGCTGAGCACCTTGCTCAAGCCGCCGAGCAGCGGCACGGTCAGCAGGTAGGCCGGCACTACCGACCAGTGCACGCGGGAGGCGTAGACGATGACGAAGACCAGGCCGATCAGCGTGGTGAAGACCAGGTTGACGGCCATCGTGATCAGCTTCTCCACGTCGTTCCGCACCTTCTGCAATTTGCCCAGGGTTTCGCCGCTGCGCTGGTCTTCGAACAAGCGTGTAGGGCAGTTCGAGGGAGTGGCGTATGCCATCGGCATAGAGGCGCGCGCCCACCTGCTGGGTAATGAGGTTGACACAGTAGTCCTGGAAGTTCTTGGCGACCCGCGAAACGAACGCCACGAACACCGCCGCCGCCAGCAGTCCGCTGACGCCGCGCAGGAATTGCACGCTGGTGTACTGGCTGTATTTGGTGGCGTAGTTGTCGATGATGTAGCGGAAGATCCACGGGTCCAGCAGCGAGAAGATCTGATTGATGGCCGCCAGCACCAGCGCCGTCGCCGCGAGTTTCCAGTAGTTGCGGAGGTAACCGTAGAGAATGCGCATGAGTCCCTATTGTCGCCTGAGGACGGCGAGGTGCGCACCCCCCGATCCGCTAGGTTGCCGGGCATCATCGGGATCGCGGTGAGGCCAGAATTCCCTTATTAACTTTGGTTTACAGGGATTTACCCCACCTACTCCGAAATTGCATGCTATGATACATGTGCGAACTCTAACGCTTTGAGGACAATGGACTTCGAGCCAAATGCGGCGTCAGGGCGAAACCAGGAATCTGACGGCCTGGCAACGCCCACACAGAGTCTGGTCCAGAATTCGCTTAAAGGAAGATATGTCCTGGTCCGGGAACTCGGGCGAGGGGGTTTCGGCACGACATATCTCGCGACTGATAAGGAACTGGCGGGCCGCAATGTCGTGGTCAAGGTCCTGTTTCAACAGCGCGCTTTGGATGCCTGGGGATTGAAGCGGTTCAAGGGCGAGATGGAGGCGCTGGCGCGCATCGATCACCCCGGTGTGGTGTCGGTGATCGACTTCGGGAATCTGCCCGACGAGATGCCGTTCCTGGTCATGCAGTATGTGCCGGGAACGTCGCTGAGCGAACTCATTCCGCGAGGCGGCATGCCGTTGGGGCGCATGGCCCACATCGTACGGCAGATTGGCCGCGCGCTTTCCGCCGCTCACGCTGCCGGCGTGTGTCACCGCGATCTGAAGCCTGCGAACATCATGGTCCAAACGCTGCCGGACGGCGAAGAGCAGGTTAAGCTGATCGATTTCGGACTCGCCACGGTGGCGGACCTGGAGGCGGCTACGAGTTCATCGAAGGTCGCGGGGACGTGGGAGTACATGGCTCCGGAGCAGTTCGCGGGCAAGTCTTCGCCGGTCAGCGACGTATACCAGTTTGGCGTGGTGGCGTACGAAATCGCCACGGGCGTACAGCCGTTTCACGCGTCGGCGCCCGCGCATCTGGTGACTAAGAAAAAGAAGACCGTCAAAGTGCCGCCGATGGACCTGCGGCCGGACTTGCCGTCGGCAGCCCAGGACGCGATTCTCAAGGCGCTCTCGCCGAATCCGCAAGACCGATATCAACAAGCCGCGGAATTTGGCGACGCGCTGGCCCGCGCACTGATCAGCGACGCCAGCGCGCAGGATCTGATCAGTACCCAGACCGATACTTTTGGGTCACGCAGATTTGGCGGGCGCGGGTTGGGGCGCCGGTCGATTCTGGCCGCAGGGGCCGTGACGCTGCTGGGAGCCGCCGCATTTCTGTGGTTTCAATCGCAGCCCCAGGTGCCCGAATTGATCGCGGTGCTCCCGTTCGAGAACCGCGTGGGAGATCCGGAAATGGAGTACGTGAGCCACGGCATCACGGAGTCTCTCATCGACGATCTTTCGAGGATACCCACGCTGCGGGTAAGCGCGCTGGGCTCCGTGCTCCGCTACGACAATGCGAAGGCCGACCCCAGGGCGGTGGGCCGGGAGTTGAAAGTGAACCGCGTGGTGCGCGGGTCGGTGTCGCGGCTGGGGGAGCAGTTCCGCATCGAGGCCGAATTGGTGGACGTCCGTACCGGGGCGCAGCTCTGGGGACGCACTTACACCGCAAAAACGTCGTCGCTGCCGGATGTCTTCGAGAGGTTTTCGACCGAAGTTACGGACCAGCTCCGCCTCAAACTCAGCGGGCCGCTGAAAGACCGCCTGGCGCGGCAGTATGCGACAGGATCGGAGTCGTACAAATACTATCTGCAGGGCCGGCTCGCATTGAGCAAGCGAACTCCCGGCGGTTTCGACGCGGCCGTGGGCTATTTCGACCAGGCGATCGCCAAGAACACGGAGTATGCTCCGGCGCACGCCGGCCTGGCATACACGTACGCGCAAATGGCTTCATACGCCAGCGTGTTCGGTAACACTTCGCCTGCGCGCGCGCTCGAACAGGCCCGCACGGCGGCGCAACGGGCGCTGGAGTTGGACGGTACGCTGGCCGAAGCGTACAACGCCCTGGGATTCGTGCAGATGCAGGCCGACTACCAGTGGGACGCGGCGGAGAAGACGCAGCTGCGGGCGATCGAGCTGAACCCTACGTGGGCGGACGCGCGCGAGTGCTACGCGCTGGAGCTGGCTGCACTGGGGCGGAGCAGCGAGGCGGTGATGGAGATTGAAATCGCCGAAAGGCTGGAACCCGATTCCTGGGCGCTGAAAGCGGCGCACGCCACGATTCTCTACTACGCCCGGCGTTACGACGAATCGCTCGCCATTATTGCGGAGATCGCCAAAGGTCCGCAGGGCTGGAACCTGGGCGACTTGATGGCGCAGGATTATTGGGCCAAGTCGATGCCCGGCGAAGCGCTCACGGCGGTGCAGCGCCTGCCGGAGAGCTTTTCGCCGCACATACGTACGCCGCTGCTGGTGGCCGCCTATGCTCGTGTGGGGCAGGAGAAGAAGGCGAAGGAACTACTCGCGGCTTATCCGGTGCGGCCCGAGACGGCTGCGTGGTATTATCTGGCGCTGGCCCATATGGCCTTGGGTGAGAGGTCCGAAGCGTTGCGCGCCCTGGAAGAGGATTACGGCCGAAGGTCGGCGGAAATTCTGTTTATTGCAGTAGACCCCTTGATGGACACTTTGCGGGCAGACCCGCGGTTCCGCGCCCTGCTCGCACGCATGAAGCTGGAATCGGCGCGGTAGTTCGTAAGGAATATAAGGAGGACGCACATGACGGGTGATCTGGATGACGAACTCTTGCGTGAGATCGGGTTTGCCACGCAAGGCGAGCTGAAGACTTTTCTTCAGAAGGTGAATAGCTTCTTCGATACCTTGACGGCAGCGGAGAAAAAGGTCTTCCGCGCCACTATGACGGACTGTACAGATGCCGCACGGACCTTTAAGAGGAAGGTCACCGCGGAAGAGCTCACCACCTTCATCAGGAGCAAAGGGCCGGATGCGGCGGAAATGACGGTCTGCATACACAGCACCGTCACCAAGCACAAGAAGGGCGACGAAGCCGAGTAGTCGCATTCTCTCCTTAATGCAGATAGAGAGTGTGGCGAAGCATTCGCCGGCTGAATCCGAGCGGGCCGTGCCGAGCGAGGAGACGTGCGCGCGAGCGTCGGCCGCCGCGGCCGCGCTCGGAGTTACGCGACTTAGCAACATTACGGGCCTGGACCGCATCGGGCTGCCGGTCTACGCGGCGGTGGTTCCAAAATCCGACGATTCGATCTCGGTATACAACGGCAAGGGTGTGCGGACGGAAGACGCCAAAGCCGGCGCGCTGATGGAAGCCATCGAGCGGCAGACCGCGCTCAACCGGGATCTTCCGGTGATGGAGGCAAGCCTCAACGACCTGCGCCGCGGCGCGCGGGCGGTGGCCGAACCGGGAAGCTTCAACCATCGCCTGAGCGGGGACTACTCGGACGACCGGCCGTATCTGTGGACCGAAGCCTACGATTTGATCGGCCGCGAGCCGGTTCTGGTTCCGGCCGGGCTGGCCGGGTACGGTCCGAAATATGTGGCGCAGTCGCCATTCGACGTCAACTCGTCCAACGGGCTGGCCTCCGGCAACTGCTTCGAAGAGGCCGTCTGTCACGCGTTATGCGAGTTGATCGAACGCGACGCCATGACACTGGCCGACCTGCACTGCCGGTGGATTCCGCTGGCCTTGCGGGGGGCGACCCTGGGCGCGAAGGTGGGAGCGCAAGGGCTCGACAGCCCGAGCGGATATCCGCGTATCGATCTCACGGATGCGGGGCATCCGTTTCCGGAACTGCTTGCGGCGTTCGAGGGTGCCGGACTGCGCCCGGTCGTACGCGAGACTACATCGGACCTGGAGATCTGCTGCGCCGTGGCCAGCGTGGCGGACGATTCGGTGCCGGGTTTCCCGCTGGTGCACTGCGGAATCGGCACGCATCCGAATTCGCGGATCGCGGTGATACGGGCGCTCACGGAGCTGGCACAATCCCGCGTGGTGGATATACATGGCGCGCGCGAAGACCTGGTAGCCGCCGGGCCGCCGGGGGACGGGGCGTTCGTGCACACGCGGCGGGTGGATAAGATCGACCGGCGGCGCTGGATGCTGCAGGAGAACGGCCCGTCGCGCCCATTCCGCGAGATTCCGTCTTATGAGAACGAGGATGTGGCCGAGGATATTGGCTTGATTCTGTCGCGCCTCGAACGCGCGGGATTGAGGCGGGCATTGGTGGTGGACCTCGGCGGCCCGTCCGGATTCGCGGTGGTGCGCGTCATGGTTCCCGGGTTGGAATTCTGGTGGCTCGACCAGGGCGAGATCGGGGCGCGCGCATTGGAGTACTGGCGGCAACATGGGCTCTGACGTTTCGAGGGTGGTGGTCTTCACGGGCCCGAGCCTGCATCCGTGCGAGGGAGCCACGCTGCTGGACGCGACTTTTCGCGGGCCAATCAAACGCGGCGACCTGGACGCGCTGCTGGTGTCGCGACCAGAGGCGGTGGGCATCATCGATGGCGAGTTCTACCAGAGCCTGGCCGTATCGCCCAAAGAGGTGCTGGCATTGCTGGAAACGGGAGTCGCGGTTTACGGCGCGGCAAGTATGGGTGCGCTGCGCGCCGTCGAATTGGAGCGGTATGGAATGATCGGCGTGGGCAGCGTCTTCCGGCTGTTCCGGCGCGGCGTTCTGGATTGCGACGATGAGGTGGCGCTCAGCTACTGCAGGGAGACTTGGCGGGCGGTTTCGGAGCCCCTGGTCAATACGCGTTACGGGCTCCGCGCGGCGGTGCGTACAGGCGTGCTTAGTTGGAAGGAGGCTACGCGGGTGGTTGCGGAGTTGAGGCGGGCTTATTTTCCCGAGCGGACGCGCGAGTTGACGCTGCGGGTGGCGCGCGAGGTGGCCGGGGCGGAGCGCGCGCGAGCTTTGGGGAATTTGCTGGCGAGGGAAGCGCACGATGTGAAGGGATGCGATGCCCGGCGACTTCTGCGGCGGATGCGGCGGGACTTCGGGAGCGAGAGACGAAGCGCCTTCGCGTGAGGCGGGGGCGCACGGAGTCCGGGTAATGCCACTCGGTGTGGGCCAAATCCGTACACACCTTGGGGCGGAGTCACATTGGGGGTTTGCGCGGTGTCGGACTCGCCAAAGCGCACGTCCTTTCCAGAACGCCGCTTGGGGAGCTTCAATGCCGATCAACGACCAGGCGGAGTGGTTGCCCGGGCGATGGCGGTTCGGGTCAGCCACCTACGGATTGATGGTTGGAAGGGCTGTTACCGGCAATAATCGGACTACCGCGCACTCGCGGCAGCGGATTCCACGGTTCGGCCCTTTTCCCAAAGCTTGTTAAACCGGTCCGTGAATTTTTCGGCAGCCTTTTCCTCGACGGTAATCCAATACTCTTCGTTGTTGATCGGCACCCTCAGGAACATGTGACGCGCAGGCATGTCGGAGAATCGTCGTTGGGGGTTGGCGTTGATGATCACGTAGTCCGTTGCAACTTCGGTGTCAAAGTCATCTGCCGCCTATCCCTATTAGCGAATCATCGTCTCTCTCGAGACTGGTGAACCACGATGGCTGAACTGAACGCCCCGCGATACGATTCCTGTCGTGAAATCACCTTCGCGGCACCAAACGCTGTAACCCGCCAGGATATTTTGCCTCCTGACCGGCCGGTTTTCTCAAATTGAGTCCGCGTGGGCCGGGAGTCTTCATGCCGCAGCGCCGGACTTGAATGTGGAAGATCGCGATGCGTTTATGCACGCCACGCCCATTTTGATCATGGGTTGGCTGCAGCATGTCAAAAGGGACGGCGGCGAGCCGCTTCGCGGGTGAGATCTGGTCTCAGCCGTTGCTTGGGGGGCGGCCCGCTCACGAGCGGAGATTATCACAACGGAACAGGCGGTGCGACCAGTCTAATTCTCCGAGGGCTTCCCTATGTGGTCTATGACGATCACGTCGATCGGGGCTTTCGCGGAGACCAACTTGAGTCCGAGTTGTTCCTGCACAAGCGTGGAGACCGAGGGACCATCGGGCTGTAAGATCGCGTTAGCAGCGGATTTCAGAGTGATGTCGAAAACTCCCTTGATGCCCGTCCTATCTATCACGGGCAGATCGACTCCCCGCAACAGGGACAATTTCGCAGCAAATTCAGGCATCGAGGCGTCCTGAAAAACGAAGCTACCGTCCTGCACTCGTGGCAGCGATTCGGTGGCATGAGTGGGCGAGAGATCGGTGTCGGCTTTCGGCACCGGAAGTCTTGGCCCGCCTTTGGCAACGACCAACTCATAGACGGGGAGCATCTTCGTCTCACGGTGGAGTCTGAGCTGGAATCTCTTTTCCAGCAGATCCTGAAGCATGGCCCTGAGTTGGTTTACCAGTACAGAGCTCCCGGTTTTTGCGAGAATGTCGTAGCGTTCCGAGCCCGCAAAGCCTGGCCCCGAGATTTGATAGAACTTAACGCCATACGCCCACTGCACGCAGTCAGTCAGGTCTACGTTCCACATCGAAAGGCTCTTTGGAGAGTACTCGATCTTGGAGCGCTTGCTCCCCTCGCCTCCAGCCTTCCATATCGCGGCGGGTCTGATTGAGGACACCTCAAAAGCTGCTGCGTGGGATTCCGCCTGGGATTGGGCTCGGCTGAAAGGAGCATTCAGTATGCCCACGATTGTTGGCGCGGCTACCGCCGACATTCCGGCAACTGCCAGAAATGCTTTCTTTGCCAGGCTCAGTCTGATCCCAGTCCGGTGCGCCATAATCTCCTCGATTCTCTTCCTGAGGTTTGCCCCCGTCACTCCGGACACGCATGGCAACGGTGACTCCAGGTACAGTTCGCAAACTTTGAGGATGCCCTCGGCGTATTCTTGTGCTTCGCTGCCCATCAGCAGCACTTCTTCATCGCACGCGCGTTCCCGTTCCTCCATCAGCCGCGCTCCCAGCCACCACACCAGGGGGTGGAACCAGAACAGGGCCTCCACGCCCATGTGAATCGCGGTGGCCAAATTATCGCGCCGGCGAACGTGGCACAGTTCATGCGCCACAATCGCCTGCAACTGCGGAGGGGTGAGGCGATCGGTAATACCAGTCGGCAGCAGTAAGACAGGTCGGCGAACGCCGAACACACCGGGTTCCGCAAATGCGGGCGAGGTCATTGCTTTTATGCTGATGGGCAGATCGAGAGGCGATGCCGTACACAGCGCTGTGCGTAGGCGTTGCCACCGCCGCCACCACGAGAAAATGAGCACGGCAGACCCAATCACCCAGAAGGCGCACAAA
This sequence comes from uncultured Solibacteraceae bacterium, assembly GCA_963805775.1. Lineage (GTDB taxonomy): Bacteria > Acidobacteriota > Terriglobia > Bryobacterales > Bryobacteraceae > Solibacter. The sequence continues at coordinate 43,594 of CAWDWK010000068.1, forward strand.
ACAGTCGGAACCCAGCTCACGGACGAAGCTCCGTTCGCAGCCCGCATGGTCGCGAACGGAGTAGGCACGGTAAAAGGCTGTCCGACCTGCTCGATTACATACGACAGGCCTGGCAGCGGAATCTCGGGCGCTACATGCCGTCCCAAACGGCTACCTATATCCACTAGCAGGGAAAAGGGAATGAGGAATTTCACGGACGCCGCGAGCCAAACCCAGTACCGCGTTTGCGCCCGATTCTTCCGGAATGCCAAGATCAGGAGGCCCGCGGCGGCTGCAAACAGTGTCGATTGCCACAGGTGGTTCGCCAAGGACTGAAGCTGACTCGGGATCAGCTGACTCGGGATCATTGACTCTTATCCTTTGTGGTGAGGTCACGCAGCGCTTTCTGGGCTTCGCGGACTTCCTCTGGCGTGAGCTTGCGGGAGTCAATCAGGTGCGTCACGATGGGGAGAGCCCGACCACCGAAAAGACCGACCAACTCGTCGATCATTCGGTGCTGAACCGAGTTGCGGGAAATCACAGGCTCGAAGACATGCGCGTTGCTGATTTTCTTGGCACGCCGCACGGCCTTTTTCCACTCCAGCCGATAGACGACAGTCTGCACGGTGGTATACGCCGGCCTTTGCTTTCCTGGGAAGGCTTCTTGCAGCTCACGAATGGAAGACGGCCCCTTGCTCCAGAGCGTCTCCATAACCTGAAGCTCCAACCTGCTTAGTTTCGGCGAAGGCATGGCAGGTTCCACTCTACTACATGATGCTGTAGTATGCAAGAAGGCTGACACCGGCGAGGCTCATCCACTCAAAGGATGGGGAGTGGGGTGCGGGAAGGATCTCCCTTTTCGACCGTGAGATCCCTCCCCAGATCCAATCGGAGCTGGCTCCGAAGAAATTGGCTTAGAAACCCTCCGACACACTTCATCCGTGCCGGAGGGTTTCTGGTTTCTGCCCCAGTGCCGCTCAGCAGTTACAGTCAGCCAATTTCTTTGGTGAGGCTCCCGAGCGGAGGCCTTGGGCTATACAACGCGAAGATCGCCCGGCTGCCCTTGCCGGGCGCTCCAAATCCCGCCTTCTTGGTCCCGCTGACAGTCGGGATACAGCCATTGCCTATACAGCCAAGTATCCTATCCCACCCCGCATCATCTACCGACAGCCCCGGCGTGCCACGCCACCAGGAATCTGAGAAACCAGCCGGAGATTATCGTGAGAACGTCGGGGGCAACGACTGCGGCGCATTACAAAACGCCTCGGAAGTCCGCATCTAGGAAGCGTAGGTCCGGGCGGTGCGATCGGCAATGTCCAAAGGTCCTCGAAGGCCGTATCGGTACTAATCTCTTCTGGCAGCCGCGCCGCAGATGCCATAGCTTACACTTAAACTACATGCTCAACCGGGGCTATACCTACACCACAATCATCAGCAGCAAATACCCCGGACAAACCCTGCTCTCCCACTTGGCAGGCCTTTACCCCCACTCAACCCCACAAGCCTGGCAACAAAAACTGAACCACGGCGAAGTCACCCTCAACGGCGTCACGGCCACCGGAAGCGAATCGGTCACTTTAGGCCAAACCCTTGTCTGGAACCGTCCACCTTGGATCGAACCAGACGCCCCTCAGCACTTCGAAGTCCTGTTTGAAGACCCCCATCTGTTGGCCGTCAACAAACCCAGCGGGCTGCCCACCCTCCCCGGCGGCGGCTTCATGGAAAACACCCTCCTGCGCCTGGTGCAAAAGCAAACCCCTAAGGCAAACCCTGTCCACCGGTTGGGCCGAGCTACCACCGGCATCGTCCTCTTCGCCAAAACACCGCAGGCGGCCTCTAATCTATTCGCAAACTGGAACACACCCAAAATTCGAAAAATCTACCGGGCGCTGGCTCAAAACATTGCACAGCACGACGCCTACGAAATCCTCACACCCATCGGCCTCGTACCGCACCCGCTCATCGGTTCCGTGTGGGCCGCCAACCCAAGTGGTAAACCGTCAAAGTCATTGGCGAAGGTGATCTCACGCACCACCAGCACCACAACATTTGAGGTAAGCCTAAATTCGGGCCGCCCTCATCAAATCAGAATCCATCTGGCATCCATCGGCCATCCCCTAGTAGGCGATCCTCTGTACGGCTTAACCGGCCAGCCTCTTGAAAATCTCCCCGGCCTCCCCGGCGATGGAGGATATTTCCTGCACGCCCAATTTCTGAAATTCCACCACCCCCTCACCGGAGAGCAGATCAATCTCGAGGCAGCTTTGCCGTCCGGATTCTCATTGCATCAGTAGGCTCACGGGGGAATCATAGCAGGGCGGCCGTTGAAACCTGCGCGATCCCGAATCCTAACGAAGCGAGTTTTATTACACTCCGAGAATGGGGTTAACGAAGCTCTGTACGAGTGGTGCGTAAACCGTCCGGAACGAGCGAATCGATAAAGCTGCGTCGTATCGCGGGAGTTCCGGCGGTGCAACGGTACTTCCACGGCAAGCCGAAGATAGCCCATTGCGCCAAGGCCGGGCCGGCCGATCATGAACTCACACCCCGCCTGTCGCTATACGCCGCTCAGTTCGTGCTGGAGCCATGCTTTCGCAAACTGCCAGTCCCTCCTGACTGTTCGTGGAGAACTCTTCAATACTTCGGCGGTCTCTTCATCGCTCATACCCCCGAAATAGCGAAGCTCAACCACCTTGGCCTGGCGAGGCGCGATTCTTGAAAAGGCACTGAGCGCTTCATCCAGCGCCAGAATCATGGCGCCGGGTTCAGGTGAAAGCAGAGGTGGGTCGTCCACGTTCACTTTCACCACTTCACCGCCCCGCTTGTGCGCCCCTCTCGCACGCGCCGCATCTACCAGAATGTTCCGCATGATCTGGGCGGAGATGGCAAAGAACTGCGCCCGGTGCTGCCAGTCCACGTTTTTCACGTCCACCAGCCGGACGTAGACCTCATTTACCAGTGCGGTGGTCTGGAGCGTATGGCCGGCCCGTTCATTCCGCATGTAGCGCCGTGCGATGCGCTGCAATTCAACGTACAGCAAACATGTCAGACGATCCAGTGCCGCCTGGTCGCCTCCCCTCCAAGCCTTTAACAAACCAGTGACTTCCGCCGAGCCTTCCGGATCCATCGTCGTGCCCGCAGAAAGGCTACCACGACCGTGGCCGATTTTCACACGTTTTTTCGCCCGCACCCGTGAAGGAGGGAATGCCATGAAGTTTCAGAGTGCGGTGGCGCTGCTGGTAGCTGGAACGGGTGTCTGGGCGAGCGATTCCGAACAGGCACTCCAACAGGTAGTGACGGTCTGCATGAACGAGGATGCCACTCCGTCGATCCTTTACCGGGGGCATGCGATAGCCGCCCAAATCCTTAAGCAAGCGGGCGTTCGGCTGGAGTGGAGAACGGATGAACGTTCTTGCATCTCCGCGGGGAACGGAATCATCGTCGCTCTATTGCTGACGACTCCGGAGAGTCGGTCCCCTGGCGCGCTCGCGTATGCGACGCCATTCGGGCGCGACTACATCACGCTCTTCTACGATCGCGTGCTGAAGACGGTAAAACCCGACGTAGTGCCGAGTCTGTTGGGATATGTGTTGGCGCATGAGATCGCCCACGTCTTGCAGGGTCTCAGCAGGCACTCCGACAGCGGAATTATGAAGTCCCATTGGGACTACCAGGACCTTTACAACATGCGGGGCAGGCGCCTGAACTTCACGCAGGAGGACATCCTTCTGATCCATCGCGGTTTGGATCAGCGTTCCCTTCCGCCCCGCCCGGTTGACCGGCAGGAGTATGATTGGTGAACACCAGTACCCGCGATGAATCCCGAGCGGCTGCGACAAATCGAAGAGTTGTATCATCTGGCCGGTGAACGGGAGCCAGGCGAGCGGGAAGCCTTCCTGAACACGGCCTGCCGGGACGATGCGGAGTTGCTGCGGGACGTATGGTCGCTGCTTGCGCAAGATCCGCTGGCCGGACCCATGGAACGGCCGGTGTTGCAGGTGGCCGCGGACCTGTTGGTCGATTCGCCGGTTACAGAGTGGACCCCGGGAACGCGGTTAGGGCCGTACGAGATCGCGGGCCGTCTCGGCGAAGGCGGCATGGGCGACGTATACAGGGCCCGCGACACGCGCCTGGGCCGCGAAGTAGCCATCAAGACGGCCCACGAGGAGTTCAGCGGACGTTTCCAGCGCGAGGCCATGGCGATTTCGGCGCTCAATCACCCGCATATCTGCACTCTATACGACGTCGGTCCCAACTATCTGGTGATGGAGCTGATCGAAGGACCGACGCTCGCCGATCGTATCCGGCAGGGTGCGATGCCGCTAGAGGAGGCGTTCGGGATCGCGTACCAGATAGCGGATGCCCTGGATGCGGCGCATGAGCGCGGAATCATTCACCGCGACCTGAAGCCGGCCAATATCAAGATCACACCGGATGGCTCGGTCAAGGTGCTCGATTTCGGCCTTGCCAAGCTGAACCGGAAAGCGCCGGTCCCGGGCGAGGATGCGGCGACCCTGACGGCGACGGAAGGGGGCACCATTCTCGGCACGGCGGCTTACATGCCGCCGGAACAAGCGCGTGGCATGGTGGTGGACAAACGCGCGGACATCTGGTCGTTTGGTTGCGTACTGTACGAAATGCTCTCGGGACAGCGCACGTTCCAGGGCGACTCGACTGCGGACGTGCTCGCGGCAGTGGTGCGCGCAGAGCCCGATTGGAGCGCCCTGCCTGCGGCGACGCCCGTGCCGGTGCGGCGGCTGTTGAGGCGGTGCCTGGAGAAAGACCGCAAGCGGCGGCTGCCGGACATCGGTGTGGCAAAGCTGGAGATCGATGACGCGCTGGCCGCGCCCGAGCAGCACCCGGCAGCGCCGGCACCGAAACAGCGCGACATGCTCCCATGGATCGTGGCGGGCGCGGCGATTCTGTCGATCGCCGGGGCTGCCTTTTGGCAGACAAGCCGCGCGCCCGCTCAGGAGGCCTGGTCCGGTTTGATGCTGGGTGGGCCGGCCAGCGCGTTTGAGCCGCGCCTTTCGCCGGACGGACAACTGCTGGCGTTCCTGGCCTTCGAGAACCAGCTGCCGCAACTCGCCGTGATGAAGGCCCAGGGCGGTAGTTGGACCATCCTCACCAGTGACCGCGAGCACGGCTACGTCACCACCGCCGCCTGGGCGCCCGACTCAAGCAAGATCTATTTCGATCGCATGTGGGGCCACCCGCTCGGAATCTATTCCGTACCGCCTCTGGGCGGAGAGCCGCGCATGCTTCTGGACGACGCGTTCGGTCCCGAGACTCTGCCGGATGGCAGTCTGATCGTTTTGAAACTGACGGACCATGGCGACAATCAAGTCTTTCATTACTGGCCGGAATCGGGCAAGCTAAATGCCCTGCCCGCGTTCCTTCCGCAAGGCGACATTACGCCGATGCTTCGCGCATTTCACGATGGCAAAGAGTTGGTCTACTTTGGCACGAGCGAGAGCGAGCGATCGCAGAGTGCGCGCCTCTTGGTGTTCGATCTCGCTTCGCGCCATTCGCGCGAGTTGGCGCCCGGATTCCGGATCGATCCGGGAGATTCCTGGGCGCCGTTGGATGTGGCTCCGGACGGCGAGTCGGTCTACGTAGCCTCGCAGGAGGGAGATACCCGGCGGCTGGTCGAACTTCCGCGCAAGCCCGGCAGAAAACCGCGCGTCTTGCTGTCATTTCCCGTCACCGCCGCGCCGGCAGCGATGGACGCGGCACGCGACGGTTCGCTTTATCTTGACTTGTTTCGCAGCCCGACTGTGATCCTGCGAGTCCCGGCCACGGGCGGAGCCGGCGAAGAGTTTTCGATGCCGACCGTCGACAACTTCGCGACAGTTGGGCCCGGCGGCGAAGTACTGGCGACGTTGCAGGGTTGGGGAAAGCAGCAACTGGCGGCGGTGCGCCCCGGAGGCGAGCCGCGAGCATTGGTGGAGACCCCTGAGGATACCGCCCTTCCCGCCACGATATTCGGCGGCAACGTAGCGTTCGTAATCGGCTCAGGCGATCAGCGGCGGATCGCAATCGCTGCGCTGCGCGACGGACGCGTGCTGCGCCGTTTTTCGGCGCGTAGTGAGAACGGCATGGCAGCCTCTCCTGATGGCAATACGCTCTACTACTCATTCGACGGGGCCATCTGGGAACAACCCGTTGCCGGCGGCGAGCCGAAACGCATCGCGGAAGGAATCGACGTAACGCTCGATCCAAAGGGCGAGTACCTGTACGTGAAGCATGCCAGGAAGGGGACCATGGGCATTGTCCGGATTCCGGTGGCGGGCGGCGACGCGGAGGAACTGAGACTGCCGGCGGAATACCACGTCGCCTATCCTGGACTCTCCCCGGCCGCGGTGGATGCGCGAGGACGAATCCTGGTGCCGGTGTCTTCGTCCCACAGCTTTTACTACCTGACTGCGATCCTGGACCCGGCGGCGAAGTCGTTCACGCTGGTGTCGATGGCGATCGATGGAGATGCGGCACCGGCCGGTTGGGCTCCTGACGGTCGGATTCTGGCGCGCGGGAAGCGCTATGTGTCTTCGCTATGGCGGTATCAGCGCTCCAAGGGTCTTCGGTAGGCCTGGCGTAGCCCCTGGGTGTTGCGCACTGCAGCGTCGACAATCATGTCGACGACGGGATCTCCGTGGTGAGGAGGCTTCAGCCTGTATTGAAAGAGCAGAGGGGTGGCTCAACGACGGTTGCTGCGCGGCGCCCTCCGGCCGGACTGTCGGCTACTCGTAGAGAGCAGGGGACTGCCGTCGCCGACCATTACTCCCCCTGTCCGACGATTGCAGTGGTGAACTTGGCCCGATCGGCAATGGATCAAGTCGCCGCCGCAATTGATCTTCGAGGGGTACACGGATAACGAGTCTTCGCTAGCGCCGCCCGGCTTGATTTGGCAGCGTGCTGAGGAGAGTCCTCGCTTCTTCTCCGGGAGACGCCGACGGAGATTCAACGTCCTCTCGGGATCATCGCCTCAGCCGGCCCGTGTTTGGCGTACTCCTACCGTGGGCGTTCGATAAAATCAGGTCGAGGCTGGACAACAGACACCGTCAGCGAAGTCGCATGTGGCACGAGCAGCCCGTTGGCCGCAGCAGTATGCAGTGCTGTCCAACTGACCCGGTCGCTCCCCGAAGGGAGCGACCGGCCATTTGGACTGTAACGTCAGTTGACAGTACGTCCCGAGCATGTGTCCGAAATGGGAACGATACGACCAACTAAACTACCGGGACGAAACAGGAGACGCTTTTAACTACTGGCCAAACGACGGGCCAAGTACACGTACAACTTCGCGATTGAACCGTTCGGGGTCTTCGAATGGAATCATGTGCGCGGCATTTTCGAAGATGACCTTGCCTTTACGGGGCGCCTGGATCAAATCGAAATAGCGCTCCGCAAGCTCGTACGGAGTGTTGTAGTCGTGATGGCCTATAAAGAGATACACCGGGACTGAAAACCGGAGATGAGTAGCATCGAGCTTCCATTCCCAGTATTTGTGATTGAGGCTGCTGCGCAAACTGAAAATGGACCCTTTGAAGAATCTCCATGTGTCCATCAGGCTGTATTGCGGGCAGACCAGCGCGTCGCCAATCTGCATGGCCAGCGGATAGGTCTCACCGGAGACGCCGCCAGCGCGCATCAGGACAATCCGCTGGCGGACGATAGCAACGAAAGGCTGGGGATAAGGTGGCTCGCCGACCGCAGGGAGCTTGGCGTAGCCGGCGCTGTTTCCCGTCCGTTTGAGATAGTCCAGCGCGAAATGCAAAGAGATTCGTTCTTGCTCGATGGCATTCACGAACTGCCCGATGCCAATGTAAGCGTAATACCGATCCGGATGATCCGTGATTGCGGTGATGCCGAGCAGAGAACCCCAGGAGTGGCCCATCAGGTATAGCTTTTCCGGTGAAAGCGCACGAGCAGATAGTGCGGCGCCCTGCAAGCAGTGTCGCCGGCGAACCGGGTCCTCCATGGAGATAGAGAAGCAGCGGATTTCCCGCATCGTCGCCTCGGATCGCCAGCCATTGCGGCACGCCGTTGATGTTGACTGAACCGCTCCATTCAATCCCGGGTGGCGATAGAATCACATCGGCCTTGCGTAGGCGCACAGAGAGGATCGCGCGAACCGAAAGCGCCAGACCTGTCATGGCGATCGCCGCTGCCGCTGTGATCCCAGGTAACGGGCCAGCCTCGATCTTCCCACTCTCTCGATTTTCATGGGAAGGTGACGTTAGTGGTTCGGCATCAGGACATCGCCCAGAGAGTATGACCCTACTTTCATGAGCCTCATATTATCGCCTTTCGCCTTTCGGCACTCGTCGATTCAGCCCGGGCTCAAGTGGCCGGATAAACGTCCAACACGGCCGCATGGAGGTCGCCGCCACGCTAATCAACGCCAGATGCACCATGGCCAGCGCACGCCGCTCTTCGGCAGCAGCACCTCGAAACGAGACCTTTGGGCGGATTCCGGGTGGCTCCTAACGAGCCGTGTGTGACGAGGCTGCGGCAGCCGGCAGCCCCGGCTTGGCTCCCATGATCGCGAGCCACATTATGATCGGCGCTTCTCCGAGGATTGCGATGTTGGCGACGCGGGCGACGGTATTCAGGTTCTGCGGCATTAATAAACCCGTGAAGCTGAAAGCCAGGTAGCCGAAGCAGGCTACGAAGAGAAAGAGGCCCAGGATGCGAGGGATGAATCCCGAGCGCCAAACCAGCAGGCCGAACGGGAACAGCCACAGGCCCCAGAAAATCTCATTGGCAAAGACTCCGTAGTCATGTAGGCGGAGGAAGAGCATCACAAAGGCGTCGCGCTGAGGCTTTTCGAATGTCGACACGAAGTTGGCCGGGAGCGCAAACATTAAAGCCCCAACGTCGTTTAGCGCGTTGCAGAAGTAGACCGCCGCCGGCATCGGCCCGCCGAGGATAACAAGGAGCACAGCCTGGCTCCGGCTGACGGCGTGGAAGAGCCGGTAAAGGGCGAGCGTGACGAAGATCGCGGCGGTCGCCGTGATGAGATCGCTGACGATGCCAAAGCGGAAGAGCAGTTCGTGGGCCGCGATGTTTTTGGTCGTATCGGCGGCGTCGCGGCCGGCGAGCAAAGCGCCGGGAATGTACTTGAGGCGAACGACCGCGAAGCCGAGGAGCAGGTAGAGGAGGCCGGCCACTCTCCCTGGGTTATAGCCTGATTTCATCTTCCTCCTTATCGCGGCCGAAAGCGACGCATCGGCCAGCGAATTCAGCGCGCCAGGAACGAGACCAACGTGCACCGTCATCTCAGATCCCGTCCAACCTAAGACGGTCTAAAGGGTACCATCTTAGCGCTGATAGAAATGCGATCCTCAACCGAACAGCTTCTCGTGAAGAGTGCGGAGCGTTCAGTTGCCGCAAAACGCCCTACGGTTCGACGTGCCCAACCCGTCTCCGAGTGTATCGTCGGCAACCCTTCCAGAGTTGACAAGTCAGGGTTTCGGCTCTATGCCGATGCGGTCGTTCACTGCGGATGAAATCCGCTGGGTGCAGCCGAGGTAACGCTCTGTAGTCTGCACCGAGACGTGACCCAACAGAAACTGAATCTGTTCCAGTTCGCCGCCGGCGGCACGACAGAGGCGAGCGCAACTCCCGGCGGAGATCGTGCGGTGCGAGTTTGCTCACACCAATTTTCGCGGCGAACTCCTTGACGACGTGCCAGATCAGCTTTTCCGTAACAGCCTCGCCCCAGACTCTACCCGTGCTGCTCACCCGCCGGAAAGGGCTGCCTGTGCTAATTCCGGCGGCCGTAATCCAGTCGTTCAATAGGCCATACACCCAGTCCGGAACCGAAATTGTTCGAACGTGACCCGCCTTCCCACGGAGGTCTACGATTGCCCAATGGCCTTCACGCTGCTGCAGGTGTCCGAAGGAGAGCTTGGCGAGTTCGTGGCGGCGAAGTCCGCAGGCGAGCAGTAGGGCAAGCAGCGCGCGATCTCGTTTCCCCTTGACCCGTTCGCGGTCCGGTGCCTGCCAAAGCGCATGTGCCTGCTCTGCGGTCAGCCAGTTGCCGAGCCGAATGCCCAGTTTCTTGACGCCCTTGACTCGCCGTATTCCTGCCGCCAGGTCGGCGCTGAGAAGTCCGCAATCTGCCGCCTCGTACGCCAGGCGGTGCACGGCTCCCAGGCGAAGATTGATCGTGCCCGGCGCCAAGCGCCGTGACTCCAAGTGCATCCGGTAACGGACGACAACCGTCTTGCTGAACGACAATCGCGGCTCCGAGCAGTACCAGTCCACGAATTCATCTATGGCATGACGATAGCCGCGCTGAGCGTCCGGGCAGGAAAGACTGTTGACAACGGCGGATTTGGCGACCTCGAGATCGGGCAGTCGCAGGACTGATTTGGGGATCCCGACGCTTATCCTTGCGGGTTGGCTTTGTTTTCATCGCCTGTGGCCGCCAGCGCCACTGGTTCAGATTGCGGCCCCTGTCGCCCAGGTCCGAGTGGCCTGTGACTCGGGAGCAATCGGGAACAGGCGCCTTCAATTGTACGGAACGACAACTCGGACAGGTGAGTCCGCTTCGAGTAGCCGACCCGCGCAGAAACCGTGCCGCAAGTCTGCTGGTGGCGCGACTACCGCGGTCCAGGCCAACGATTGATGGCGGGATGAACTCTCGGGGTAGCGCATCGCGACCGTTTTGTAATTATGCGCATCGCTTCGCTCGTTTCGTGAACGCGCCTTCAGAGCTGCTTTGAGGAATGGAGCGGGCCAAAACGTAAAGTGGCGTTTCAGGTTTTTCGTGCATGGGCAGTTACACGGCATGGCGCCGCGAAGGTGCCCGGCGATCGGGAATTGTGCGGTATTCCGGCCCGCCGGGCCCAACAGGGTAATTAAGCCCATATACCTTCAGTCATAATCGGAAGGTGAAAGGCTCGCCTCGACGTCCTCCGTTTAGGTGTACGCCTTGTCTCCGCCGATCTGCGAATCCCAATACGTCGTAGGATCGGTGAAGAACTCGCCCTGCCTGCAGAGGGGGCGGATCGCTTCTTCATTGACTTTGATGCCCAGGCCTGGCCCGGTCGGAACGGGGATGTAACCCTTAACCACGAGGTCCCCTGCGTCGGTTATTTCTTTGTGCCAGGCTGGCTGCGGCTGGTGCCATTCCATGGCGAGGAAGTTTTGGCAGGCGGCTATCGCGTGCACGCCGGCTGCGTAGCCGATCGGGGTAGCGTTGCTGTGGACCATCATCCCCACCGAATATTTGGCCGCCATGTCGGCGGTCTTCTTCAATTCGAGACAGCCGCCGATAACAAGGTGATCCGGGTGGATATAATCGACTGCACGCGCCTGGCAAAGCGACTCGAGCGATTCCACCAGGTAGGCGTCTTCGCCGGTCAAGGTGGGCACTCCGATCGAATTGGTGATGAGCTTCCACTCCTCTACCCGGAACCACGGGACCATGTCTTCCAACATAGAGGGGGTGACCCTCTCCAGCGCCTTGGCCAGCTTGATGCAACTTTTCACGGTGAGGTGCCCGAAATGGTCGTGCGCCATGGGAATGTCGGCGGCGTCGCCCATGGCCTCCTTAATGGCAGCGACATGGTCGGCTACGAGTTCAGCTCCCTTGTCGCTGATCTCGAATCCCTGATAATAGTTCTCGGGGCCTTCCCCCGGTTCCCCGTTATAGCCTGCCGGCGCAAACATCGTGCCCCGCTTGCCTCGTAGGATGGGAGCTACGCCCAGATCATACTTGAGCATCGTAAACCCGGCGGCGACTCTCTCCTTATAATCGGCGGCGATGTCTTTGATGTCGCTCGAGCGCGGGTCACCCTCGGAGTACATGCGGACCTTGTCGCGAAATTTTCCGCCAAGCATTTGATAGATCGGAACGCCATAAGCTTTGCCGGCCAGATCCCACAACGCGTTCTCAATCGCGTTGACGCCGCTCCCCCGACGGTTATACGCGCCATGAATCTTGATCTTGCGGAAGATCTTGTCAACGTTGCAGGGATTCTCGCCGAGCACTCGGGTCTTATGCGTCAGCACGTAGTTCGGCTGCGGGCCGTCCCCAATCGTCTGGCCGTAACCCGAAATTCCCTGATTGGTATCGATTCGGACGACGATGGTGCCGCCCGATGCCCCTCCCGTGCCGGGAGTCGCAGGAGGCAGCGGTGCCCTGCCGCCGCCGCGTGCGCCCGCCCGACCCTCGCCCGCCTGGCCTCCCGGCCCTCTCAGAACGGCGATGCGCATGTCAGTGACTTTCAAGTCCGACGGAATTGAATTCCGGTTGACATTCTGGGGATACGCTTCGAGGTCAGCCAAGAGGCCAAGCCCCACGGCTGCTGCGCCCGTGCTCAGAAGCGTACGTCGCCCAATTGTGTTTTCTTCTGTGGACATTTACTCTCCTTTTCGCCACCAAAACCTACTCGCGTCTGGAAGCGGTCCATTCTCTCATCACATAAGGTATCCGAAATTGAATCTCGAAGCACTGCTCGCCCGCCCCGAAGTTCAATCCTACGAGTACAGCTTCGCCGGCTCGATTACGCTGGTGTTCGCAAGTGGCGTCGGCCTCTGCCTCGGACAGCCTCAATTGCGCGGTGAGCGGCGCTTCGAGCGGCCGCGGCGAGGGACGGAAGATCAAGGACGCGCTGCTCGCGCGAGAAACGGTGGCACAGGTGGACGACTTCGCCGGCCGAGTCAAGGCGAAGCGCGTGGAGTTCACCCCCCGCACTGACGAGCACCGAAATTGCGATGAGCGGATCGTATTTCGATGACGTGCTGCGCGATCCGCGGCGCTCAGGCATTGAGGACACCACCGACAAAGTGCGCCGGCCGGGCGCTGTTAGACGTGGGCGCGACGCCGTGTGCTCCGAGTGGATCGTCAACTCTTCCAGAACTGCCGTGCGAGCAACCCGCGAACTGCAATGGAATTGAAGTTGCCCACATTGACATTCTAAAGGAAGCGCTATATCATCACCTAGAATGTCTACCAAAGAGCAGAAACAACGCATCGAGTTGCTGCAAGGCACGCTGGATCTTCTAATTCTGCGCACGCTGCTGCTGGGGCCGACGCACGGCCATGCCATCGCGAAAGCAATCGAGTTCAACTCCGAAGACGTGTTGCAGGTCGAACAGGGGTCGCTCTATCCGGCGCTGCACCGGCTCATCAAGAGGAGATGGATCTCGGCCGAGGAGGGTACGTCTGAAAACAATCGGCGCGCGAAGTTTTACCGCCTGACGGGGAAGGGCAGGCGGCAACTGGTAGCAGAGACCAGCAAGTGGGACAAGCTGGCGGGAGCGATTGCGCGGATTCTTCGGCCTGCTGAACCAGGCGCTGAGCAGGGGAGCAAACCATGAATCGCCGCAAGCGCATGCTCAACGATCTCGACGAGAACATTCGCGACCATATCGAGGCGGAGACTGAGGACAACATCGCGCGCGGCATGTCGCCGGAGGAAGCGCGCTATGCGGCGTTGCGCAAATTCGGCAATGTGACCCGCATCAAAGAAGAAACACGCGAAGTGTGGAGTTTCATTTGGCTCGAGCAACTCCTGCAGGACATTCGCCGCGGCTTCCGCACGCTGCGCAAGTCGCCGGGCTTCACGGCTGTCGCCATCCTCACCCTCGCTCTCGGCATCGGCGCCAACACTGCGATCTTCAGTGTGATCAATGGAGTGCTGCTCAGTCCGCTTCCCTACAAGGATCCGAACCAACTCGTCGCCCTGAAGGAAAACGATTCGCCCCCGAACGTGATGGATATCCAGAGACAGGTGCGCGCATTCTCACAGGGTGGAGGAATCAACGTCGAACGAATGGACTACACAGGAGGAACCGAACCTGTGCAAGTCCGTGTCGGGCGCATCAACGGGGCGTTTCTCGAAACGCTAGGCGTGCCGCCGATGCTGGGCCGCATCATTTCGCCCGGGGAAAATGTGCAAGGCGGGCCGCGTCTCGCCGTGGTCAGCAACCATTTCTGGCAAAACTACCTTGGCAGCGATCCACATGCGGTGGGCAACACGATTCATCTGGGCGGAAACTCCTATGCGGTGATCGGCGTAATGCCTGCGAGTTTTTCTCCGCCAACGGAGCACGCCGACGTTTTCGTTTCACTCTGGGCCGCCGAACCGGGAGCGGCTGCTGATCGCGATGTGCACTATATGCACACCTACTGGCGATTGAAGCCGGGCGTCACGCTGGCGCAGGCGCAGAGCGAGCTGGCCGCGTTCGACCGCCGGCTCGCGGAGCACTATCCGGCCGAAGAAAAAGAACGGAGGAGTCAACTAGTTCCGCTGCATGAATGGCTGGTAGGAGACGTGCGGTTGGCATTGCTGGTGCTCTTCGGAGCTGTAGGCCTGGTGCTGCTGATTGCGTGCGCGAATTTCGCGAGCTTGCTGATGGTGCGTGCGGTTGCGGGCCGACAGGAAATTGATGATCCGGGCGGCGCTGGGCGCCGGACGCGGCCGGCTGATCCTGAAAACGCTGACTGAGAGCATACTGCTGTCTGTCCTGGGCGGTGCAGCCGGATTGCTGTTCGCGCGGTGGGGCACCAGCATGCTCCTGGCCCTGAGGCCGGAAAAGCTGGAGCGGCTGAGCGGGATTCACATGGATACCCGGGTGCTGCTGTTCGTCCTGGTAGTCTCGGTGGCGACCGGCATCGTGTTCGGAATGGCGCCGGTATGGATCGCGACTCGCGCGGACGTTGCCGGAGCGTTGAAAGAGAGCGGACGAGGCACGACCACGAGCACGATGGGGCATCGCATACGGAGACTTCTGGTCACATCGGAACTGGCGATTGCTTTGGTGCTGCTAGTGGGGGCCGGTTTGTTGATCAAAGGATTCACACGATTGCGCTCGATAAATCCCGGTTTCAATTCCGCGAACCTAGTGACGATGTATCTCCAATTGCCCAAGACGCGGTACGGCGAAATCCCCAAACAAACCCAGTTCCGCCGCGAGTTGCTCGCCCGCTTGAATTCCCTACCGGGCGTGCAAGCGGCGATGGTGACTGATATACCGCTCGGCGGGAATTATGTGGGTCACCGTCTCGTCATCGACGGACGCCCTCCAGTGGCCGTGGGGGGTGAGCCCGAGGTGCAAACCCTTTCGGTGATGGGCGATTACTTCCACGTGATGCAGATTCCCTTGCGCGCGGGTCGCGACTTCACCCCCTTGGACCGCGAAGGGCAACCACTGGTGGCAATTGTGAACGAGGAAATGGTGCGGGAATTTTTCCCGCACGAAAACCCAATCGGCGTGCGCATTCGCTGGGCGGGCGATACCGGGCTGCCACAATGGATGACCGTCATCGGCGTGGTGGGCGACGTGAAACATTCGGGATTGAATCAACCCACGGATCCCGCTGTGTATACTCCTTTTTCGCAGTCGGACGAGCGCTGGAAACGATTTATGACGATCGCCATCCGGACTCGGGATGAGTCAGCTGGGCTCATTGAAGAAGTGAAGAAGCAGATCTGGAGCGTGGACGGCCAGATTCCGGTGAGCGACGTGCACGCCATGGACGAACTCATAGCTGTGTCGCTTGCGCAGCAGCGCTTCAACATGCTGCTCCTCGGACTCTTCGCCGCGCTCGCGTTGATCTTGGCTGCGGTGGGAATTTACGGCGCGATGGCCTATGCCGTGAACCAGCGAAGGCATGAGATCGGCATCCGGATAGCGCTGGGAGCGCGGCGATCGGACGTGCTCCGGATCGTCTTGGGAGATGGAGCAAAAATCGCGCTGTTCGGCATTACCTCCGGGATTGCGGGAGCGCTTGTGCTGACTCGCCTGATGGCCAGTCTGCTTTTCGAGGTGAAACCGACGGACCCGGCGACATTCGCGGGTGTCGCAATCTTGCTCGCACTCGTCGCCCTCGCAGCCTGCTACATCCCGGCGCGCCGCGCAATGCGCGTGGATCCGATGGTCGCCTTGAGATACGAGTAGTCCTTCGCGCAATTGACCGGTAACCCTTCCTTAGAACAAGCTCGCATAAACGTGTAGGGACTTTTGAAGCCCTGAGCCGCAAGCATGCAGAGGCACAGTCCGCTTCGTCTCAACATCGGATAGCTAGTGATTCGGCCGGTGCGGTAGAGACGATTAATCTCTATCCGCAGATGGCGAATTTCCACCGAGCGTTTCTCACGCAGAAATCGGATCGGAATTGGCGTACTTGCCGGCGTCCCATCCAATCCGGTGAGATACTCAGTGGAGTATAGGAGTGCGCGATGACCCCAGCAGATTTTCGGAGGATTGCGTTGAACCTGGAGGGTGTGGAAGAGGTCTCCCACGCGGGGTTGCCCGCCTTTCGTGTGGGGGGCAGGAGATTTGCTTCGCTGGCCTCCCAAGCGGAGGGCTACGGAAACCTGATGCTTACGCTTGAGCATCAGGCGGCGTTCGTGGAGGAAGCGCCCGCGATTTTCCTGCCCATTCCGGGCGGGTGGGGAAGGATGGGACATACGCATATTCGTCTGGCCGCGGCGAACGAGGACATACTGACCGGCGCGCTCCGGACCGCGTGGAAACTGCGGATCGAGAAGAATGCAAAGAAGAGACGGGAGAGGCGCGGCGAGACCGCGCGGGGAAAGTAGTAACCAGGAAAGACGGCGGGCGACGACCTTAAGCTGTATGGTCTGCCAATTGGAGGTTGGCCTGAGGTCCGCGCCACTGTTCCGGCACGTCCAGGCACGCATGACAGACCACAAAAAGTGATGGTCTGTCCCACTGGGCTAGTGGTGGATGTTGCCTTTGTTGTGCAACACTCGATGGCAGATGAAAAAGCTGGTCTGTGTGTTTTCGTTATTCCTGATTCCGCTGGCTGCGCAGCTGCCGGCCAATGGTACGTGGAAATTCGCCGTATCGGGCGATTCGCGCAATTGCGGCAACATCGTGATGCCAGCGATTGCTTCCGGAGTGCTGGCTAGCCGGTCCGAGTTTTACTGGCACCTGGGCGATTTCCGCGCGATCTACACGTTCGATGAGGACATGGTGCCGCCGGCGAAATTGGGCCTGCCCGTCAATCCACTGACCATCATTAACTATGAAACCACCGCATGGCCGAGTTTCATCGCCCACCAACTCGCGCCGTTTGGCACGCTCCCAGTGATGCTGACCCCGGGGAATCACGAGACCATCCCGCCAGCTTCGATCGCGCTGTACCTGCAGCAATTCGCCGACTGGCTGGTGACGCCTGGGCTGCGCGCGCAGCGTTTGCGGGACGATCCGCAGGACCATATGTTGCGTGCGTACTACCACTGGATGAACCGGAATATCGATTTTATCGCGCTGAATAATGCAGGCACGGATCAGTTCGATGCGGCGCAGCTTACCTGGTTTCAGTCGGTGGTGGCACGGGATGAGAAATCGCCGTCGGTTCAGACGCTGGTGGTGGGCATGCACGCGGCGCTGCCGGGCAGCCTCGGCGATTCGCACAGTATGAGCAACTGGGCGCAGGGTAACGTCAGCGGTCGCGCGGTGTATGAGGCGTTGTGGCACGCGCAGTCGGTGGCGCACAAGAAGGTCTACATTCTGGCGAGCCACTCGCATTACTACATGGAGGACGTTTATCGCACCGACACCTGGAAGGGGAAGGTGCTGGCGGGATGGATCGTGGGCACCGCGGGCGCGGTGCGATACCGTTTGCCGGCAGGCACGGTGGTGGGGCCGAAGGCCATGACGGACGTTTACGGCTACCTGGTGGGGACCGCGGCGGCGGACGGGTCGATTGCGTTTTCGTTTCAGCAGCTCAAGCTGGCGGATTTGCTGAAGACCAGCCAGGGTAAATTTCCGGACTCGCTGGTGCAGTGGTGCGTGGAGCAGAATAAGCAGCTCACGGGGAATTAAAACCGAGCATTAGAAAAAGAAGTTAGAAAAAGAAGTTAGTTGACAGACGACAAAAGGCGATCGTCTGTCCCACTTGGATTTTAGATTTAGATTTCGATTTCGAGGGCCAGGAGGGCGGCTCCGAAGGTCTTCCCCTGGGCGTCGGTGCGCAGGGAGACGGTACCGCCTCCGCCGAGCGCTCCGTGCAGGAGGAAGTTCAGGGCGCCGAGGTTGGGCAGTTCGAAGCGCTCGACGGTACCCTGGACCAGGTCGCCGAAGTGGTGCTTGACACGTTCGGCGGTAACTTCGCGAGCGAGCACCGCGTAGTCGGATTCGCGGAAGACGATGACGCCGATGTTGCAGGTGTCGCCCTTGTCGCCGGAGCGTGTGTGCGCGAGTTGGGAAAGCGGGACTTTCATGGCGGTCCTCTGATCGCTAGTGGCTCAGGATGAAATCGACCACCGGCTTCGGGTCTTTGGTTGAGAGGGGAAAATGTCCTTCGCCTTCCCTAATGATAACTGTAATCTGCCCGCCGAGTTCCTTGTATCTCTTTTCGACGACGCGAGTCTGATCGTTGAGCCAAGGGTCAAGGCTGCCGCAATCGTGCAGGATCGGGACGCCGGCTTTGGCCAGCGCGCCGAGGTTATCGATGGGCGGCGACTTAGTCATAAGACTTCGCAAAGTGGGATTGCGTGCATAAATGCAGGAGACTTTGTCCGGGTTTGCGATCGCCCATGCGTACACCTCGCCTGCTTTCGCACCGGTTCCTTCCATTACAGGCTTTCTGGAGAATCCATTGTCGACGAGGACTTTGTAAGTCTCGTCCCATTGTTGCTGCAGCATGCCGGATTGCGCGGTGAGCGGCGGAGTCACGATGTGGAAGCCCTTTGCCAGCAGCGCCTGATCGACGGTCGCATTGCGATCGAGGGCGTCGGCGCGGAAGACCCAGGGCTTTCCGGGTGCTATGTTTCGGGGCACGACGATCGCCATGCCGGCAGTATGGAAGGTGCCGGAGCGGGCGGCATCATAGCGGTCGTATGACTCCGTGAAGCCCGGTCCACGAGCGGTGGCATAAGTGTGTTCTGCGGGCAGGTATATGTACGACGGTTCGAGACTGTAGTAATAAGACTTCGTGAAAGCGGCATCCACGAAGGCGGGGCGGTTCGCGGTGGAGGGCTGCATGTGCTGCTCAATCCAGTCGGCAATGGGTTTGGGGTCCCTCAGGCTGTGGGGATGGTGGGCCTGGCCTTCCTTGACGACCACGGTGATCGCGCCGCCGAGTTGATGATACAGGTTCTCGACGACCAGGGTATGTTGGTGCAGTAACATGTCCTCGGTGCCGCAGATGTGCAGGAGTGGCACGTCGTGTTTGGCCAGTTCGGGGAGTTTGGCGAAATCTTCGTCATAAAGCGCGGGATTGTCGGCATAGATGCAGGCCACTTTTTCAGGATTGGCGACGCCCCAGTTGAACTCGTTGACTCCGCCCTTGCTCATGCCGATGAAGGCGGCCTTCTTCGAAAGGCCGTGCTGCCGGGTCAGGAACTCGTACCAACGGTCCCACGCTTTGCCTTGCCGGCCGCTGTCGGGCGCGACAAAAGCGACGTGGAAACCGCGTTTGAGAAGCTCGACTTCGGTCTGGGGTTCGTGGTTCCAGTAACAACCCCGCCAGGACCATGGGTAGCCCGGCGCCGCCTTCTGTGGGACGATCACGACGCATCGACGCTTGCCGTCCTTCAGGGTGACGTCGATACTGAAGTTCGCGACTTCTTTCTCCGGGGCCTTCATCGGCGTGATGGCGCCGGTGGCATCGTCCATGATGAAGTCGTAACGGTCGAATCCGGCGTGCCAGGCGGTCTTCTCGCCTTCGAAGGGAGTAAACCCATCCGCCGCGGCGGTCCGTTTGGTGTTCCAGAAAATCGCGGCGGCGAAAAATATCACCAGGCCGAGGCGGCATTTAATGCTGCTCATCGGAGTGATTATACCGGAGAAACTTGCGGTAGGCTCCGCTGTTGTAGGTGCTCCATGGCTGGAAACCCCGCTCCTGATAGAGTTGGTAGGCAAAATCGATGTTGGCCCGGCAATCCAACAGGTCTCGCAGATTCAGGCCGACCCGTGTGAGGTGCACGGTATTGATCTGAAAATAGCCCCAGTCCAGCGTTCCGTCGGAATTGTAGTGGTAGATCTCGCAAGCGCCCCGCGGATTTTCAGCGCGCTGGATGGCCAGGGCAATTCGACAGGCCGAGCCGAATTTATTGCAGGCGTATTGCTGGTACGCCGACAGGCGACGGCCGTACTGATCGCCAGAGGCGTCCGCCGCGTCTTCTCCGGCAAGTTTGACAGCGACTACGAGCGGCCATCTCAAATGCACTTGCACCGGCGACTGCAGACTGAAAGTGTATCGTTCCCGCAGGATCAGGAAGGCGAAGGTGGCGGCGATCGCCATCAGCAGGACGGCCGCGCCGAATGTGGCGGAGACTGATTTATGCGGGCCGGCCCGCCTATGCCGCTTCGACGGTGCGCGCAGCGCGGTTTTGGCTTTGGCGCTCATCGGACGGCGCCGATCGGGCAGTGCGTGGTTGGGGTCGGTGGGTGAGAAGGCTTCACTTGGCCAGATTACTACGGGGACAGGCTTCAACGCGGACTGTAGAGCTTGACGTTTTTGGTGGACGCGCCGGCGCATGCGATGGCGCGCCGTCCGTCGCCGTTGAAATCGGCGACCTTGCAGTCCACCGCGGCGATGGTGGAATCGAGGATGTGGCGCGTCCAGCGTTGTCCGGCCGCGTCGGCGGCGTTGAAGATGTAGAGCTGAAATCCCGTGCCGCGAAATCCGGCGATGATTTCATCGCGGCCGTCGCCGTTCAGGTCGGCCACGGCGAGCGCATGGCCGTTGACCATCGCGTCCTCGATCACGTGGCGCTTCCACGTGCGGCCCTCTTCGGTGTAGACCACGACCTGGTTGCCGTGCCAGGGCTCAATGGCGGCGATGAAGCGTCGCTTGCCGAGATGACCGATCTTGATCTCGCTGCTGCCGCATTGCGGGCAGGGGCGCGGGTCTCCCTTGGAAATCTCGACCGGGCCGTGGGAGAGGAATACGCGAATGCCGAGAAAATCTGCCGTCATGAGTTGTTCGCCGCGCCCCTGCCAGCGGACCGGCGTGATGCTGTGCAGAATGCCGCGAGGCTGGTCGGTGAACAGTTCCCGTTTCCATTCGCCGGGACGGTACAGGTAGACGGGCACGTTGTCCGCGTAGTCCGGCGGAACGGCTTTGAGGCCGATCATCGGCGCCACGAGCAGGACCTTTTTGCCATCGCCCTCGAGGTCGATCCAGCGGAGACGATGGACGGTGGGAATGCGATCGATCTCGCGCGCGGTCCAGGGCTGGCGGGGGTCGGGACCGCTCTTGAGGATCAGGACATTGCCGATGCTCTTTTCGGGGACCGTCTCGAAATGGTACCCCATGGCGATCTCCGGGATGCCGTCGCCATCGTAGTCGTAGACGTCGAGATTGATGGTGCGCGGAACGTCTTTGATGATGAGGTGGCGCTGCCAGGTTGGATTCTCGTACCAGGCGAGTTCGGTGCCGCGCTCGTCCACCGCGATGAGGTCGGGACGGCCATCGCGATTCAGATCGGCGACGACGAGTTGGTAACCCATCTCCAGGGAGTTGGTGACGGTGGTCTCCCGCCATTGGGGCAGGTCCGCCGCTGACAGCGGCGCTGCCAGGAGCAGGAGCAGGACTCGTAACATGGCCTCACTTTAGCAGAACGGTGTGAGGAGAAATCGGCTTGTCTTGCCGGGGGGCAAACCGGGGACAGACAGCGAATTTCCGGCAAAGTGCGCCGGAAATTCATGTCAGTCCCCAGTTTGCGGCACTTACGGAATCCGTGGTGTCAAAACACCAACTTCAGGGCGAGCTGGAACTGGCGGGGTCCGCCATCGCCTAGCGGATTCCCATTGGCGACGTCGGGGGTGCTGGTGATGGCGCCGAATCCGGAGCTGTTGACTGTCACGTTGGGCAATCCGAAATTCGGGTGGTTGAGGAGGTTGAAGGCTTCGGCGCGGAATTGTAATTGGGCGCGCTCGCGGATCCGGGTGGATTTCATGAGGGAGAAATCCGCGATATTGGTGCGCGGTCCGATGATGGTGTTGCGTCCGGCGTTTCCGAAGGTTCCCGGGGCGGCTGGCGCGAAGGCCGCGGTGTTGAACCAGGCGTCCCACCGCTTGGGTCCATTGTTCGGATTGCCCACCAGGTTTGGCCGGTCGTTGCTCGATTCGCCGCTTCCGCTGGGCGCGGCGCCGTTCCAGAATGGCGTAATCGGAAGACCGCTGGCGACGGTATAGATACCGCTGAATTGCCAGCCCTCTGTCAGACGCCGCGGCAAGATTGGCAGCGCGTGGGGCAGGACGGCGAGGTCGTAGACGAAGTTCAGGGTGAATCGCTGCCGCTGGTCAAACGCGGAGACAGCCTTTTCGGGCCGCGTATCGAAGCTGTTCTGCGGAAGGGACACACCGGCGGTGCAGGAGCAGAACCCGTTGGACGCGTCGTCGATGGAGTGAGACCAGACGTGCGAGGCGAACAGGGTCAGGTTGTTGGCGAGGCGGCGGCGCAATAGCGCTTGGAGGGAGTTATACCGCGAACTGGCCGAAGCTTCCAAATCGTAGATGCCGGCAAAATCCGGGTCAGCGGCGTTGAAGGGCCGGCGCTGCTGGATGGTACCCACAACCCCAGGCTCCGCCTGATTGATGTCGCGCACGCGGTACAGCTTGGTGCCCTTCGACCCTACGTAGCCAACCTGGAGCACCGTGCCCTCGACGATGGTTTGTTGAATGTTGAAGTTGTAACTCTGCACATAGGGTGTACGCATGTGCGGGTCAACTCCGAAAACCGTGAACGGGGGGACGGGGTTATTGACGTTGCCGAAGATATTCACTCCGGGGCCGAATGGAACCGGACCGGTGAAGTTCACCGTGTAAGTTCCGAGGCCGGGGACGGGATTCGTGCCCACATTGCCGTTGCCGAAGCTCTGGGCCAGGAAGAAGTCCTGTGAAGGAGCATCATAGTAGAAACCATAACCGCCGCGAATCACGGTCTTCCCCGTTCCCAGCGGGTCGAAGGCGAAGCCGAAGCGGGGAGCGAAGTTGTTCGGATCACGCGCGTAGAGTCTGTCGAGACCCTGGCCGACCTGGACGAGTCCCTGGGACGGAATGAAATTCGAGATGCGGTCGAACTTTTCGGAGAAGGGCCCGGCATACTCGTAGCGCAAACCGAGGTTCAGGGTGAGGCGGCGAGTGACTTTCCAATCGTCCTGGAGGAAGGCGCCCGCATTGTTCATGTAAGTGTCACGGCGAGTGGCGCCTCGCGCAATGCTGGTAGTGGAGGGCGCGGGAACGCCGGCCAGGAGGTCGGCCAGATTGTTGAAGCTCAGCCGGCCGCGCGAGAACTGGTCGTTGTAAGAGCGGACCAGCGGGCGGCGATAGTCCACGCCGGCTTTCAAGGTGTGGGCGCCGCGGGTCCAGACTAGGGCGTCCGCGAGTTGGTAAGCCTGGCTGACGCGCCAGCGCGGTTCGTTGGTGGGTGCGCCCAGACTCTCGAAGCCGTTCACGGCGATAGTCGGCAGACCGCCTTTAGCGCCTGTGATCAGGCCGATGCTGGCCGGATCGAACGAGGAATCCAGTGGCGAGAACAACTGGGTGAAGCGGTTGAAACTGAATCGCGTTTCGTTGATCAGCCGGTCGGTGAGAATCTGCGACAGGTTCAATCCAGCGAGTTGCACGCGGGTGGGGACCACTGTCTGGTAAGGCGGAAGCTCCGAACCCTGTCCGGTATTCAGCGGAAACGTCTGGTTCCCGTCACCGAAGACATAGCGGCCGCTCAGGTTGAATCTATCGGAGAAGCGGTGATCGATCTTCACCAGGAAGTTACTGCTGTTAATTAAATTTTGAACGTTATACAGGTAGTTCGCCCCCGCTCCGGGATTGTTCTCGGCGGGAAACAGACTTAGCAGCCTGGCGCCGAGGGCGTTTTCGGGCCGGTCCGCAGCTGCGTTCGCGTTGCGCGCCGCAGCAGTTGCGGTTGGGCTTGGGACGGTGATGGCGAGCGATGAGTCGGGACGTCCGCGCTCGCCTTCAAACGCGGCGAAGAAGAAAGTACGGTCGTGCTTGATCGGTCCACCCACAGACCCACCGAAGTTACTGTTCTTGAAGGGACCCTTACTCGCGCCGGGAAGCGTCTCGAAGAAATCCCGGGCGTTGAGCTTGTCATTGCGCAGGAACTCATACAGCGTGCCATGAAGCTGGTTGGTTCCGGACTTGATGACGGTGTTGACCACTGCGCCCGAGTTACGTCCATACTCGGCCGATCCCTGGGTCTGGATACTAAATTCGGCCAGCGCGTCGACGGGCAGGATAGTAGCTTGCGCACCTGCGACGCCGCCCTGATTGAAGGAAGGCTGGTTGCGGAAGGAATCGTTGTTGTCCACGCCGTCAATGAGGAAGATGTTTGATTTTTCGCGCTGCCCGTTTACGGTAAACGACCCTAGCGATCCGCGCGGCGAACGCGGTGCGGCGCCCGGCACGAGGAAGGCCAGTTTACGGAAATCGCGACCGTTAAGCGGCAGGGACTCCACTTGCCGGGTGTCGACCACCTCGGCCAGCGCGCTCGAATCCTGTTGTAGAACGGGAGCCGCGGCATTGACCGCCACCGATTGATCGAGAGACTGCACGGAGAGTGCGGCATCGGCGCGCGTCTCGCCGCCGACATCGACTTTCACGCGCAAACGTTCCAGGGTGTTGAGGCCGGGGGCGGTGAACCGGACTTTGTAATAGCCCACGGGCAATTCCGATGCGACATAAACACCTTGGGCGTCTGTTAGTACATGGCGCTCAGTACCGGTGTCTTCGTTCTTTACCGTCACCGCCACGCTGGGCACAACGCCTCCCGTTGAGTCTGTAACTGTGCCGACGATTGTGCCGCCGAACGACTGCGCCCATAGGGCAACAGCGACAGCCAGCAACAAAACGAGGCGGGTTGAAATATGCGTAAGACGAATCACGTAAGTCTCCTGTAAGAACATGCGAGTATTCGTCGCCGATTTGAACGGAACAAGGCGAGGGAGAGCGTGATTTAACAAGCCGCTTGAGGTGGTCGGGACCAGCGAGAAGCGGGTCCAGGGGGACCCGCGCGGACCAGGGGGTCCGCCCCACCATTCCTGTTGAGATTCAGATCCGCGTCTGTACCGGATACGGAAGGAGTGCTGTTTCCAATTGTCTTCGGACAAAGGGATTCTGGGGGAGCTTTTGTTGCCAGGAACGCCAAAGCTCTAAGCGCCGTGCATTGATGACTTGGGCCGAAACGCCATCGCCGGTGCGTCGATATAGAACGGCAAGGGCAGTGTAGATGCGCGAAAGTTTTGGCGCATCGCGAAGGTCGGTGAAAACGTCCGGGTTGGTCGCCATCACGCGGTCGAGCAGTTGCCGGTAGATCTCGATGGCATGGCGCCGATCGCCCGATTCGGCCTCGTGATCGGCTAGCGCGGAGAGGGCGGTGTAGACGTGACTGCCGAGGGTGATCCGCTCGGCCGGATAGTCCTTGGTTTCCTTGAGGATCGCGAAGGCCGCATCAATCCGGCTCCTGGCCTCGGAAGCGCGATGCAGGCGGCGCAGCGGATAGGAGGATTTTGCCAGTAGCACCGCGCGGTCGCGGCGCGATTCGAGGCGGTTGCGCGTCTCTTCAAGCCGCCGGATGCCTAAGTCGTAAACGGCGAGCGACCGCTTAGGATCGCGGTCACTCAGGACGCTGCCGAGTTCCCGGGCCGTACTGCCGACGCGAGAGCGGCTGGCCGCATCACTCAAGTCTTTGGCGGCGGCTGCCTCGGTCATATCCAGCGCCTTCTGGAAAGCTTCTATGGCTTCGGCCGGACGGTCAAGATTTACAGCGCCCTCCTCACCAAGAATGAGGCCCTCGCGCAGGATGGGACCATAGCGATTGAACAGGCGCGCGGTTTCGCTTGGATAAGTTGCGTTCTCAGAGATGCGGCGAGCCTCGCGGATGGTGTGGAGAGCTGCGTCTAAATCGCCCTGATAGCGGAGTGCATTGGCCAGGATGCTGAAGGCTCCGCTGGCCAGATCCTGCGCAGAAGGGATGGGTAGCGCGAGTTCCGCGGCCCGCCGGGCATAGCGGGCACCGTCCGCGTACCGGTGACGGTTCACGTGAGTAAGTGCGACGTTCACATAGAGCAGCGCGACGCCGCTGCGTTCCGACTGTGCGGCATCGCCGGGACGCAGGAAGCCGTCGAGGCGTACCGGACTCCGCGGGTCGTGGAGAAGCGTGAAGGTCTCAAGGCGCTCGACGGCCCTTCGTGCGTGTGCGAGGGCATCGCCATACCGTTCATCGGTGTCGGCCAGAATCATGCGGTCGTGAGCGATGAGGGCGGAACGAAAGAGCGCGCCGCGATCGTGGGGACGGGCGGCAAGGACCGCATCGAACAACGCGTCGGCCTTTTTCAAGCTGGCCTCCGCTTTGGCAGGATCGCCCAGGTTAAACTCCGCATTGACGCCTTGAATACGCGCCATGCGCCAGTATCCGTCGCCAATTTCCTGCGCGAGGTCCAGGTTCTGGCGGGTCTCCCGGGAGAGTCCTTCCAGGTATTCGAGCGAGGCCGCGACGAGGCGGCGGCGGGCCTCGGTAGACCCGGGCAGGATGCGGATGGTGCGATCGAGATCGATGACCTTGTTGGCCAGTTGCCGCAACTGGGCGAAACGCCGTTCCGCGATCACGCGCTGCCAGTTCGCGATGCAAAGGCCGGTTAAGAGACTCGCGACGACTAATACCATGGCGCCGACCGGTACCCAGTAGCGCCGCAGAAATCTTCGGATACGATACCAGTTGTCGCCGGAACGCGCTTGCACAGGGCGCCAGTAGATAGCGGCCCGGACATCGTTTGCGAACTCATCCACCGAACTGTAGCGATCTTCGGGTTCGGTACGCAGCGCCTTCCGCACGATGAAGTCCACGTCGCGCGGCACATCGGGATTGAGCTGACTCGGCGGCGCGATCTCGGCTTTGGGCGCGGCCGGGTTCTGTTCGCGCGGCGCCATGCCGGTGAGCAATTTGTAGAGTACGGCGCCCAGCGAATAGACGTCGGTCGCGGTAGACTGAGCCTCGCCAGTGAGTTGTTCCGGGCTGGCGTAGTTGGGAGTGAGCATCCGCTCTACCGTCTGCGTGGCGTCTCCGGTTTCATCGAGTAGTTTGGCGATGCCGAAATCCAGCAGTTTCGGCTGCCCGGACGCATCCACGAGGATGTTGGACGGCTTGAGGTCGCGGTGAATGATGAGGTGCCGGTGCGCGTGCGAAACACCCTCGCAGACGCGGAGGAACAACTTGAGCCGGGCGCGAACATCGATGCGGGCCGCGTAGACATCGATGGGAACGCCTTCTACATACTCCATG
This sequence comes from uncultured Solibacteraceae bacterium, assembly GCA_963805775.1. Lineage (GTDB taxonomy): Bacteria > Acidobacteriota > Terriglobia > Bryobacterales > Bryobacteraceae > Solibacter. The sequence goes on from CAWDWK010000068.1 coordinate 70,811, forward strand.
ACCAGGAAGGGTTGGCGGTCCGCGGTCTGGCCGGCATCGAGCAACTGGACAATGGAAGAGTGATGGAGCGACGAAAGCAACTGGCGTTCTTTGAGAAAACGGTGGCGCCACACGGGGCGATGCCCGTCGGCGCGAAGCAGCTTGACGGCGACCTTCTGTTGAATCTCGCCGTCGGCGCGCTCCGCCATGTAGACGCTTCCCATTCCGCCGCGTCCGACCATAGAAACCACGCGGTAAGCGCCGATAACATCGCCAGGCGAAACTTCGCGATTGGTCTGCAGGGAGTGTGCAACGCCCTGGACAGCCTCGTCGAAATAGAACTCCGCACCGGTTGAGTATCTGAGTAGAGATTCGACTTCGGCCCTGACCAGCGGGTCCGGACATTCCTGCGCGAGAAAGTCCGTCCGCCGGCTCGCGGGAAGTTGCGCGGCCAGATCCAAAAGCCGTTCGACGTCCAGATTCACGCTTCTATTTCCCGCCTCAGCCAAGCTTGAGCGGTACGCAGTTCCCGCCGCACGATGTGCAAGGGGGCTCCCATGCACTCGGAAATCTCTCCAGCCGTCAAACCCCCGAAGAAGCGCATTTCGACCATGCGTGCCTTCTCGTCATCTTCACTGGCCAGCGTGTTCAGGGCGTCGTCCAGTGCAATCACGATCCTGTCGCGTTCGGCGGCGATGTCAAGGCGCTCGTCGAGTGTAATTTTGACGGCGGCGCCGCGCTTGGCGGCGTGACGCGCGCGGGCATGGTCGACGAGAATCTGCCGCATAACTCGCGCCGCTATGGCGTAGAAGTGCGTGCGGTTTTCGTAACTGGCGCCGCTGTAGTCCACCAGCCGCAGGTAGGCTTCGTTAACCAGAGCGGTGGGCTGGAGCGTGTGATTCTGCGATTCGCGGCGCAGATACCCTTCCGCGATGCGGTGCAGTTCGTGATAGACCAGCGGAACCAGGAGATCGAACGCCCCCTGTTCGCCGCCGTTGACTCTTGAGAGAAGCGTGGTTACCGACTCGGGTTTCGCATCTACACTCTTAGGCAGGACTCGGCCTTGTGTGACAAGCGAGAGGCTCGGCTCAATCGCTTCCTGAATAACATTCGGTTGAAAGTGCATCATTGACAAATTAGTGACACTGGGTGTGATTTGGTTTCCCAGAAGTTGTTATGATATCCGATTAACTACGAACACGAATGGATGCATTCTCACGTGTTGATTAGTGACTCCGGCGCAAACGTCTGAAATCATATGCTTCCGGCGGGCCGGACCAACTCCGCGCGCACAATGTTACTCCTGTTACGGTGGCCGCGGCTACTGCGGTTACGGGCAGTGCTCCGGCGTCAAATTCCCGCGCCGATTGTTCGTCCAAAGATACTTCCTCCTACTTAAGAGACGCGCAATCCGACGACAATATGGATCGGCGGGGGCAAAATATGTTTTCGCATGGCGTCGAGGCGAGGCGATGCGAATCTGCTGGGCCACACATTGCTCGGATTGGCTAACCGATGCGGGGGGTAGACGTCCAACCACCCATGTGGTAGTTTATCTACTACCTATTATGGCCCGCAAGATCGAACTGCTACAAGGCACGCTGGACATGCTGATTCTGCGCACGCTGCAATGGGGACCGCAGCATGGACACGGAATCAGCGTGGCTATCCGCGCCACTTCCCAGGACGTGCTCCAAGTGGAGCACGGGTCCCTGTACCCCGCCCTGCACCGTCTACGGGAACAGGGGTGGATTCAGGCCGAGTGGAAGATGACTGAGAATAAGCAGCGCGCGCGGTACTACCGGCTCACGGCCAAAGGCAGGAAGAGCCTCGCCGCCGAGGAGTCGCGTTGGAACCAGTTGGTGGCAGCGATCGCGAGGGTCATGAAACCGGCCGAGTAGGAGGGTTGCGATGAGGTTTTGGGGGCGGTCTCGCGAAGAGCGGGAACTCGACGAAGAATTGCGGTTTCATTTGGAGCAGGAGGCGCAACTGCGGCGCGAGCGCGGGCAGGATCCGGCAGGGGCGCGGCGCGACTTCGGCAACGTGGCGCTGGTGGGGGAAGACGCCCGCGAAACCTGGGGCTGGGGCGGCATGGAACGCACGGTGCGCGACGCGCGGTTCGCGATGCGCCTGTTGCGCAAATCGCCCAGCTTTGCGGTTACGGCGATCGCGGTGCTGGCGCTGGGAATTGGCGCGACTACAGCGATTTTCAGCGTGGTGAACGCGGTGCTGCTGCGCCCGCTGCCATTCCCCGAGCCGGACCGGGTGGTCATGGTCTGGGAACGGCAACCGTCCGGGCGCACCAATGTGATCCAGACGCAGAATTTCCTCGACTGGCGGGCGCGCAACCGTTCGTTCAGCGAGATCTCGGCGATCTATGGAATCTCGATGAATCTCGCGGGGGACGGCGAACCGGTGCAGGTCCTGGGCATGGGGGTTACGGCGGGGTTTTTCGAAATTCTGCGCGTTGCGCCATTATTGGGACGACCGATCGCGGCCAGCGACGATGTGCCGGGCGCGCCGGGTGTCGCGGTGCTGAGCTATGGCCTATGGCAACGGCGGTTCGGTGGTCGAGTGGATGTTGTGGGAAAGAAGATCGACCTGGACGGCGCGCCCACGGAAGTGATCGGCGTGATGCCGGAAGGGTTCGTATTTCCCACCACGCGCACGGATCTCTACACGCCGATGCGGCTCGATCCGGCGCGGGCGGTGCGGGACGGGCGGAACTTCCAGTCGGTGGCGCGCCTCAAGCCGGGCGTTACGCTGGCGCAGGCGCAGCACGATATGGAAGCGATCGCGGCGCAAACGGCGCGGGAGCGTCCGCAGATGAACACCAATTGGAGCGCGCAGGTGGTACCGCTGCTGGAGCAGACGGTGGGCAAATCGCGCGACACCCTGATTGTGCTGCTGGGCGCGGTGGTTTTCGTGCTGCTGATTGCGTGTGCTAACGTGTCGAACCTGTTGCTGATGCGGGCCGCGGGACGGCGGCGGGAGATGACGGTCCGGGCGGCGCTGGGAGCGGGGCGCTGGAGGCTGCTTCAGCAGACAGCTACCGAGAGCCTGGTGTTGGCGGTGGCGGGCGGAGCACTCGGGTTCGCCCTGGCCTATTGGTGCGTGCCAGCGATGATTCGGATGCTGCCTGCGAACTACCCGCTACCGCGGCGCGGGGAGATCGCGGTGGACGCGACGATACTCTGGTTCTCGATCGGCGTATCGTTGGCGTGCGGGCTGTTCTTCGGCATATTCCCGGCGCTACAGGTGGACCGCGCGCGGTTGGCGGAAGGACTCAAGCAGGGCGGGCGGACGGGGCCGGAGACAGGTCGCGCGCTGCGCAATACGCTGGTGGTGGCGGAGGTGGCAGTCGCGGTGGTGCTGGTGGCGGGCGCGGGGCGCATGCTGCGCAGCTTCGTGCTGCTCAACAATGTGAACCCGGGATATCGCGCGGATCATGTACTGACCGTGCGGATGACGCTGATCTTCAGCAAGTACGCAGGCAACCTGCCGCGCCGCGCCGCGCTCGTACAGGACACGCTGGAGCGCGTGCGCGCGCTGCCGCAGGTGAAATCGGCAAGCTCGATACACGTCCTGCCAACCAGGTCGACATCGGGCACGGAGTACGATCGCGCGGATCGTCCATTGCCGCCTCTGAACGCGCGCAAGGGCGGTGACGTCAGCGTGGTGTCGAGCGATTACTTCCGTACGATGGGGATTCCGATGATCGCCGGCCGCGAGTTCGACGGTGGCGACCATATCGGGGCGCCGGGCGTGGCGATTCTGAATCGCGAGGCGGCGAAGATGCTGTTCGGCGACGAGAACCCGATCGGCAAGCGGTTGCGCGTGGCGTGGAGCGGCGCGACCAGTGTGGAGGTGGTCGGGATTGCGGAGAACATCCGCCATGACGGTTTGAACGTGAGGCCGCAATCGACGCTATTCGTGTGCAATCTGCAGGCGCCGAGCCTGTTTGCGAGCCTCGTGGTGCGCACGCAGGGCGAACCGATGGCGGTGGCAAGTGCGGTGAAGGAAGCGATGCGGCAGGTGGACCCGGACCAGGGGGCGGCGGAGATCGTGTCGATGGAGCAACTGGTGGGCGGCTCGATTGCGGGTCCGCGGCTGCAGACGGTGCTGCTGGGCGCATTCGGAGCGCTCGGGCTGGTGCTGGCGTGTATCGGGGTTTATGCCGTGACCTCGTACTCGGTAGCGCGGCGCATGCGCGAGATGGGCATACGGCTGGCGCTGGGGGCGGCTCCGGGCGCTATCCGCGGACTCGTGCTCCGCGAGGGGATGGCGCTGGCGATCGCCGGCGTCGCAGTGGGCGTGCCGGCTGCGCTCGGGCTCACGCGGTATCTCTCGACGCTGCTCTACATGGTGAAGACGACCGATCCGTGTTCGCCGCGGTGAGCGTAATGCTGGTGACCGCGGCCGCGGCAGGATGCTGGCTCCCGGCGCGGCGGGCTACGACTGTGGACCCTTCGACGGTGTTGCGCGAGGAGTAGCGGCGACCCTGCACTATTGAAGGACGCCCTCGCAAGGGCCGGGCGCGGATAAAAGCCGGCGGTAGGCAGGATTGGCTGGCAGGATTGGCTGCACCACAAATTTGCGGAATTCAGGGGGTGAAAGCGCCGGCTCCACACCGCTCCCTCACGGTCGCGGCTCAGATGGGGTGTCCGCTTGTGGGCTATCGTGGCGCACAGGCGTCGAGTGAGACGCGGCACGCAGGAGTGCGTCGCAGGAGTGCTTGCGCCACAATGGCGGGCACGTCCCAAATATTTTCTAAGGTGGCTACCGCTATTTGGACTCGTCCAGCGCAAAGGCCATGATACTGTCGTCGGTCATCGGGTTGCCGAAAAAGCCGCCGCCGGTGGACGGGATGACGACATATTGTTTGCCATCGCGCCCCTGATAGGTCATGGGTGTCGCTTCGGCGGCGCCGCCGAGTTTGAAGGTCCACAGTTCCTTACCGGTCTTGGCGTCGAACGCGCGGAAGCGGCTGTCGTCGGTGGCAGCGACGAAGACGAGGCCCGCGGCGGTGGCGATGGTGCCGCCGTTTCCCGGACGCCCGGTCTTCTGCTTGTCAGGCGGCAGGCTGTCTGTAACACCAAGCGGCACCCGCCATGCGAACTCTCCCGTGTTCACGTTGACGGCTGTCAACTGTCCCCAGGGCGGCTGCTGGCACGGCAGTTGTTGTGAGTCGCTGCCCGGGACGCTGAAACGCCCGCCGCCCGGCACGCCTTCATAGGGACCATCCGGATCGACGCGGTTGCCCACTCCGTCGCCCGTTGCCCGGCCGGACTTTGGATCATGATCCTTCAATCCCGAGAGTTGCCCCAACTCATTCGTGTTGACGAACAGATAGCCCAGTTGCGGATTAAAGGAGGTGCCGAACCAGTTGACACCGCCATGGTTGCCGGGGAACTGCACGCGCAGGCGGTTGTAACTGACCGGCAGGTAAGGGCCGCCCATTTGTACACCATCGATGAGTTCCTTGCAGGCCTTTTCGAGTTCGGGCGTGACGGTCGCAATGTCCGAGGCGCGCATCGTCATCCGCACCAGGGGCGGCGGTTTGAGCGGAAACGGCTGAGTCTTTGACGCCCGCTCCAGCGGCACTTCGCTTGGCGGCACGGGACGCTCCTCGACACCATAAATCGGCTTACCGCTCACACGATCGAGCAAGAACACGAGCCCGACCTTGTTCATCGCCACCACGGCGGGAATGGTCTTGCCGCCCTGCTTCACGTCGATGAGAGCCGGCGCGCCCGTCATATCGGCGTCCCAGATATCGTGGTGGACCACCTGGAAGTGCCACAGATACTTTCCCGTATTCGCATCCGCCGCCACGAGACTGGTGCTGAAGAGATCGTCGCCGGCGCGGTCGCCGCCGTACTGATCGACGGACGGCGCACCGAACGGCATGTAGACGATGCCACGATCGGCGTCTACGGTGATGAAGCCCCAGACATTGACGCCGGAGCGATTCTTCCAACTGTCGCCGGCCCAGGTTTCGTTGTACTTTTCGCCCGCGCGCGGGATGGAATGGAAGGTCCACACGAGCTTACCGGTTTGCATGTTCCAGGCGCGCACGTCGCCCGCCGGTCCCTTCGGGGGATTTTCCTGCGTCGTGCCGCCGGTGATCACGAGGTTCTTGTAGACGACGGGCGGCGAAGTCAAGCCGTTGCGGCCGGGCAGCCCTTGCATGATCTCGGGCGTATTCAGGTTGACGACGCCATTGTCGCCGAAGGCCTCATTGGGCTTCCCGGTCTTCGCGTTCAGCGAGTACAACTTTCCGTCCGAGGAACCGAAGACGATCTGCGCCGGCGTCTGCGTGTCGCCGGGCCAGTATTCGACACCACGGGTGGAAGGCGCGCCGGTAGGGAGTTGGAAGGCCCAGATCTCTTTCCCGGTGGTGGGTTCCAACGCTACGACGCGGGAATACGGCGTGGAAAGATACATGGTCCCAGCGATGACGAGCGGCGTGACTTCGCTGGCGCGGAAGCCCGAGCCGCCGCGTCCGCGGCCGCGACCGCCTGGGCAGGCGCCGGGGCTTCGCCCTCGGGGCCGGCGGCACCACGGCCAGCGGGAGCGAGAGCGCCGGGAGGCCTCATGTGATAGACCCATGCCACCTTGAGCGGCTGACATTCGCCGGGGTGATTTGCGTCAGCGGCGAGAAGCGCATGCCGCCGGGATCGTGGCCGTAGGTGGGCCATTCCTTCGATGGGTCGGCGGCCTGTCCCCCGGCGCCTTTCACAATCAGGAGAACGCACCACGTTGCCAGACGGGCGCCTGCAAGTCGCTTCATATTCACAATAGATTATCCCTTTTTGGCGAGCGAGATCGTTGGGGCAGGGATAGCGGGTCCAGGGGGACCCGCGCGGACCAGGGGGTCCGCCCCACCCAGGGGCTTATTCCACTACTTCTACTCGCGTCACGATTTCTTCGCGGGGGAGCAGGGCCGACCAGTAGGCGACGATTTCGCGGACGGGTGGGCGGCCTTCGCCGAAGCCGGTGGCGCCGGGCGGTCCGTTTAATACCAGCGGAATCAATTCGCGCGTGAAGCGGTCCACCGCTTTCTTATCGGCACCGCGCACGCCGATGCGCAACTGCACTTCGGGCGGGTCGGGATTGGGCGGGGCCACGGGACCGTGACAGGCGTTGACGCCGAAATATTCGGTGTAGATCTCATCGAAGGAGAGCCCGAGATTTTGCAGGCGCTGGCGCACGATGCGTGTCCGCCGCCTGTGCCTTTTCGAGTGCCTGCGGCCACGAATAGACCAGCGTGCCGATAGCCTTCCAGCCGTTGGCGTAGCTGATGGAGAGTTTCAGCGTGGGCGGGCGGGGGCCGCCGCGAATGCCTTTGACGCGCACGCGATTGTCGCCGTCGGCTTCGCAGGCGGACGCTGGTGAAATCGGCGACGCAATCCGGCGTGATGTAGTGCTTCGGGTCGCCGAGTTCGTAGAGCAACTGCTCCTTGACGGAATCGAGCGTGACGCGCCCGCCGGCGGCGGGATGCTTGGTCACGCAGAAAGATCCATCGGGCTCGGCCTCCACGATGGGGTAGCCGATGTTGGCCATGTCCGGGATGTTCTGCCAGTCCACCTGGCAGTTGCCGCCGGTACACTGCGCGCCGCATTCGATGATGTGGCCGGCGATGGTGCCGGCGGCGAGCTTGTCGAACTCGTCCTCGCGCCAGCCGAAGCGGTGGACCATGGGAGCGAGAGCCAGCGCGGTATCGGTGGAGCGTCCGGCAATCACCACGTTGGCGCCGGTGGCCAGCGCCTGCGCCATGGGAAACGCGCCGATGTACGCGTTCGCGCTCTGTATGCGATCGCGTATGGTGGCGATGGGCTCGCCGGTATCCATGTCGCGCAGCTCGTAGCCCTTGGCGAGGAACTCATCGATGCGCGGATACACGTCGTCGCCGAGCACCACGGCGACCTTGAGTCCGGGCGCGAGGCGTACCACTTCGCGGGCACAGGCGAGCGGGTTGACGCCGCCGGCATTGGCGATCACGGTGACGCCGCGCTCGCGAATCCGCGGGGCGATGCGCGCGATGAGCGGCGGAAAATCGCGCGCGTAGCCAAGGAGGGGGTCGGCCTGCTTCTGCTTCTGCAGGATCGACATGGTGACCTCGGCCAGGTAGTCGAGCGCGAGATAGTCGAGCGGGCCCTGCTCCACGAGGCGGACTGGGGCCTCCAGCCAGTCGCCCCAGAAGCCCTGTCCGTTGGCGATGCGGATCATGATCGCTCCGATTCCGGCGCAGGCGTCGCGTGTTGCATGGATGCCTCCAACGCAAAGGAAAGAATGCCGCGCGTTTCGAGCGGATCTATGATGGCGTCGCAGTGGCCGCGGGCGGCGGCGTAACGGGCGTCGAGCCAGCGCTCGTAATCGGCGCGGGTGCGTTCCACCTGCTCGCGCAGGTCTTCGGGCAGCGGGCCGCCTTTGTGCTTCTCCAGTTCCGCGGAGTAGAGCGCGACCACGGCCGAATCGCCCTCCATGACGCCGATGCGCGCGGTGGGCCAACTGAACGTGAAGTGGGGGTCGAAGCCCTGGCCCGCCATGGCGTAGTATCCCGCGCCGCTGGCGTGATTGAGCGTGACCACGATCTTGGGCACGGTGGCGCAGCTCATGGTCTCCACCATTTCGGCGCCGGCGCGGATGATGCCTTCGCGCTCCGCGTCGGGCCCCACCATGAAGCCGGAGACGTCCTGCAGATAGATCAGCGGCGTGCCCAGGCGTTCGGCGGTCTCCACGAAGTAGGCCACTTTGCGCGCGGACTCCGCATAGATGATGCCGCCGATGCGCGGGCCGCCCTGGGCTTTCAGGAAGCCGCGGCGGTTGGCGATCACGGCGACCGGGCGGCCGTCGAGGCGCGCGTCGGCGCACAGCATCTCGGGAGCGTATTCCGGCTGGAACTCGCGGTAGTCGGCGGAATCGAAGATGCGGAAGAGGACGTCCTCGATTTCGTAGGGCATGCGATGGTCGGCGGGCAGCACGCCGTGGAGTTGCGAGGCGTCGCGGGCCGGCGGAGTGGCGCCCGTGGGAGCGGGCGCGGCGGCGGGCAATTGGCGGAAACGCTCGCGAATGCGTTGGAGGCAATCGGCGTCGTCCTTCGCCAGGTAGTGGGCCACACCGCTGACGGAGGTGTGCATGCGCGCGCCGCCGAGCGGTTCGGAATCGATCACCTGGCCGGTGGCGCCCTTCACCAGGTTCGGGCCGCCGAGCCCCATGAAACTGGTGCCTTCCACCATGATGATGCAATCGCTGAGCGCCGGCAGGTACGCCCCGCCCGCGATGCACGGCCCCATCACGGCAGCGATCTGCGGGATGCGCAGTTTGCGGCGCATCAGCGAGTTGTAGAGGAAGATGCGGCCGGCGCCGTACTGGCCGGGAAAGATGCCGTCCTGGTAGGGCAGGTTGACGCCCGCGGAATCCACCAGGTAGACGATGGGCAGGCGGTTGCGCATGGCGATTTCCTGCGCGCGCAGAATCTTGGTGATGGTTTCCGGCCACCAGGCGCCGGCCTTCACGGTGGCGTCGTTGGCCACGATGACGGCGGGGCGGCCTTCGATGCGGGCCAGTCCGGTGACGACGCCGGCGGAGGGCGCCTGGCCGTGGTAGCGATCGTAGGCGATCAGCAGGCCGATCTCGAGGAAGCGCGAGCCGGGGTCAGTGAGCGCGGCGATGCGCTCGCGCGCGGTCATTTTGCCGGCCTGATGCTGGCGGTCGATGCGTGCCTTGCCGCCGCCCTCGCGGAGGCGCGCTTCGAGCGTTTGGATCTGTTCGACCAGGTGGCGCATGTGCGCCTGTGCCGCGACCTGCACGTTATTTCAGCTTGGAGAAATCGGTCGGGTCCATGAAGACGGATTCGACCTTGGCGACAATCTTGCCGTTGAGCTCCGATTCGGTGGAGACCTTCTTCCACTCCGGATCGTTGCGGAAGTCCGCCCAATTCTTTGTGGCGGCTTCCCGGCTGGGGTGCGCCAGGATGTAGATCAGCGTGGTCTTGGACGTCGGGCCATCCTGCGGAACCCAGTAGCCGATACTCTCCATGCCGTGGCGTTTGAAAATCTCGATGGTGTGGTCGCGGAAGCGCGCTTTCAGGGCCTCCAGCTTGCCTTCGTTACAGGTGTAGGTGCGCAATTCGTAGACGCGGTTTTGCGCGAAGGCGAAACCGGCGAGAAGGACGAAGAGACCGAGTAGACGTGTCATGAGAGTAGTGTATCGTGACACGGCCGGTAAGAGACGAGCGGAAAGAGTTTTTGGCCACGGATGAACACGGATGAACACGGATAAGAGAAGAATGTTGATTTAGAGCGACAGGTCGCCGTGGTAGAGCATGTCTTTGGGATTGAATTTGGCGGTGAAGAATGTGTTGCCCATGTGGGTGGTGAAGACGACTTCCTTGTCGTCCTTGGAGAGCGGTAGCCCTTCCTTGGCGAAACCGAAAAGGTAGAGCGTGCCGTTATCGTGCTGCACCTGCGCGCCGGCGGCTTCGAGGGGCTGGCCGTTTTTGGTTTGGAGTGTTGTGACCTGGCGCAGGCGGTCGATGGCTGCCTTGGCGTCCGACCTGGCCAGCGGCACACCCGTCACGCCGATTACGTATTGCCCATCGAATTCATCGGGCAATTTAGTTTTCAGGGCGGCGCGGACCGGGGCGGCGCTCTCCCACACTACCGTGCCTTTATAAGTGGTGATCGTCTTTACGGACGGCGAGTTGGACCCGGCGGTGCCCGGAATGCGTGTTCGCGGGGCGCCCATGCCGACAGGACCTCTGTTTTTGCGGGTCCTGGTGCGTTCCGCCTCGACCGCTTTGGCCCAGGGCGATTTGGTCAGCAGTTTGGCAATGTCGTCGGCGTTCCACTCGGAGGGATCCTTGGTTTCCCAGAATTCCTTGCCGGAGAAACCGTAGATACTGGCCCACGACGCGAAGCCGGTCCCCGCCAACAGAATCCTGCGCCGGGTCAAAATCGAGGGACTGCTTGCGTCCAACATGCTCACTCCCGCGGATCAAACCGCTAAGGCGCCATGGTACTGCATCTCTTTCGGCAGAAAATGGACTTTGACTACGAGGCTGCCCATCTGGGTGGTGAACATGATGTCGGTGTCGCGGCTCTCCAGCGGCAGCAACTCGCGGGAAAACCCGAAGAGGTAGCTTGACCCGGTACCGATCTGACGGGTCACCATGCCCGCCTGTATGGGATCGCGGCCCCTGGCCTCGAGACTACTGAGACCCTTGAGGCGGTCGAGGTCATCCAGTTCGTGGCGGCGCGTTGTGTCGGCATCCTCCTCTTCGCCCACGACCGTGGTATGGCTTTCCATCAGCGGAATGCCGCTGACGCTGATCACGTAGCGTCCTTCGAAGGCTTCGGGCAGCGGGGCTTTCATGGCTTCGAGAATCGGGCGGGCGCTCTCCCATCGCACCGTGCCTTCGTAAGGGGACGCCGCTCCGCCGCCTTTTCGTCCGCGGCCCATTCCCGGGAGGTTGAGTCCGCTGAGCCCGGGAATACCGATGCGGGGGCGTCCCGTGCCACCGGGGTATCCGCCGCCGGTTCCGCCACCAGGGTATCCACCGCCACCCGTTCCGCCGCCAGGGTATCCACCGCCGGTCCCCGTGCCATTGGGGACGGGGCTGGTGTTGTCGTCGGGCGCTTCCCCGGGGGCATATTGCGCCTTGACCGGCTTGGCCCACGGGGATTTGGTGATCAGGCGGTCGATCTCTTCGTCGGTCCAATCGGCGGGCGCCTTCTTGTTCCAGAAGTCCGGTGCGGTGGCGGCACCGAGCGGCAGGCAGGCGGCGATTCCCGCGCCGGCCAGCAGAAATATGCGGCGGCGGGACACAAGACACTCATGGTCGGCAGGCATGGTATATGGACGCACGGGCACTACTCGTGCGTTTCGGCTGGTTACAAGTGCTTCACTTTACAGATCTTTCGCCAGCGAGAGACCGTCGGCGCCGTCCTCGTAGTAGCGCGCCACACGCCGGAGTTTGCGGAAGCCGAACTTTTTATAAAGCGAAAGAGCCGGCAGATTAGTCACCTTCACCATGAGTGCGAACCGTGTAATCCCGCGGCGCCGCAGACGGCGCAAGGTGCTGTCCATGAGGGCGGATGCCGCACCCTTGCCGAGGAAGGCGGGATCCACGGCCACTGAGATCAACTCCGCCCGTTTTCGAATGCCGCCGGGGGGAAGCGCGGTGATCGAGTATGCGCATAGCTTAGTACCCCACTCTGCGACTAGAAAAAGGTCCCCGCATTTGCGGGTGTATTCTGCAAACAGGTTGCGATCGTATGCATCGGCGCCGAAACTGGCGGTCTCGATTTCCAGGATCCGGTCCAGATCACGTTGGCGGACGCGGCGTATCGCAAATCGTTTCCCCATTCTGTTATCCTTGTATTTTGGCGTACTTGGAGAGTCTTGGGGAACCGTGACAAGAAAAAAACATGGCAAGGCGGTTCTACCTATTGACAAGGATTTCGGACTCAAGCATACTGAAACCATGTTGCAACTGAGTGGCAACAGCAGCCAAACGGAGGTACCGCACGCGAGCTTGGTGGACCTGCGAAAAGGCGATGCTGCTATCCTCGACCGCATCGATTTGCCAACGGAAGATGCACGCCGGCTGATGGAGCTTGGTTTTGTTCCCGGCACGCGCATTATCGCGGGACTCAGCGCTCCTGGCGGGGATCCGCGCGTATTCCAGGTGGATGGCTCGGAAATCGCGCTGCGCCGCGAAACTGCGCGCCGCTTAAAGGTCCGCGCCGAGAGTTCTGTGAAGTCCCATAAACCTCTCCCCAAGCCGAGGAACTCGTGAGCGATTGCGGCAGTTGCCATGGTTGCGGAAGCACCGCGGTGGTGGAAATTCCGCGCCCGGCGGCGGTGCGCACGGTGGCGCTGGTAGGCCCGCCGAACTCCGGCAAAACTACGCTGTTCAATCGTCTTACCGGACTGCGACAGAAAGTGGCCAATTTTCCTGGCGTCACGGTGGAGCAGCACACGGGAATCGCCGAACTGCCGGACGGGCGGTCCGTGACCATCGTTGATCTGCCCGGTATCTATAGTCTCAGCCCGCGGTCGGAAGACGAGCAGGTCGCCTATGATGTGCTGCATGGCGACCGCACCGGCACGCCCAAGCCTGAAGCCGTGCTGCTGGTTCTGGATTCCACTAACCTGGGGCGGCACCTGATGCTGGCGGCGCCGATTCTGGCGCTGGGCCTGCCCACGCTGGTCATCTTGAATATGGCCGACGATCTGCGCAGCCGCGGCGGAAAACTGGATCTGCGCAAGCTCTCGCACGAGCTCGGCGCGCCGGTGGCGCTGATCAACGCGCGCGGCGGCGAAGACATCGATCAGGTCTTCGATTTTCTGGCCGGCGCCATGGCCAAGCCGCTGCCCACCCTTCTGCCGGTTCTGCACGACGTACCGAAGTGCCGCGAGTGGGCGGGCGGCGTGGGCAGCAAAGCCGGGTATCGTCCCCCGATCGCGCCCAAATGGACGCGCCGCCTGGACGGAGTCGTCCTGCACCCGGTTGCCGGCCCGCTGCTCTTTCTGCTGGTGGTGGTGGGCGTGATCCGCACCATCTTCATGGCGGCGGCGCCCATCTCTGACGCCGCCCAAAGTGCCATCGCCATCAGCGGCAAGTGGATCGAAACCACGCTGCCCCCATCGTTATTGACTTCCCTCGTCGTGGATGGGGCGTGGCGCGGGGTGGGCAGCGTGCTGGTCTTCCTGCCGCAGGTACTGTTGCTGTTCCTCTTCATCGGCATCCTGGAGGACTCCGGATACCTGGCGCGCGCGGCGCTGATCGCGGACCGGACCATGGCGCGCGTCGGCTTGCAGGGCAAGAGTTTCATCCCGCTGCTTTCGGCATACGGTTGCGCGGTGCCGGCGATTCTGGCGACGCGCACCATCGAGAACAAGCGCGACCGCATCGCCACGATCCTGATCGCGCCCTTCATGACGTGCTCGGCGCGCCTGCCGGTTTACGCGCTGCTGATCGCGGCATTCATTCCGGACCGCAACCTGCTGGGCTCGGTGATCACGCTGCAAGTGGCGGCGCTGCTCGGCCTGTATCTGATCGGCTTTCTGGCCGCGGTGGTGACCGCGCGCATGCTGAAATCCAGCGTGCTGAAAAGCGCCCAGGCGCCCTTCCTGCTGGAGATGCCCTCCTACCGGTGGCCCACTTTCCGGTCGCTGGGATTGCGCCTGCTGGACCGCTCCAAAGTTTTCCTGCAACGCGCCGGCACGGTGATTCTGCTGGTGACCGTAATCCTGTGGGTGATGGCGCACTTGCCCTACACCGGCGGCAAAGCGCCCACCATCGAGAACAGCCTGGCGGGCACTATCGGGCGCACCATCGAGCCCGTAATCAAGCCGCTGGGCTTCAACTGGAAAATCGGCATCGGCCTGATCACGTCCCTGGCCGCGCGCGAAACAATCGTCAGCACCCTGGGCGCTATCTACGGCATGGACCCGGACTCACAGGCGCTGGACCTGCAAAAGGCGCTGCGGCAGGATCTCACGCTGGGTGGGGCGGTCGCGCTGCTCCTCTTCTTCGCATTCGCCATGCAGTGCATGTCCACCGTGGCAGTGGTGCGCCGCGAAACGGGCGGCTGGAAATGGCCCATCCTGCAATTCGCTTATATGGGCGTGCTGGCGTATGCGGGCGCGTTCATCGCATTTCACGTGATCGGGTGACGGGATTGCGTGGAACGCGCGGCTTGCCTTCTTCGACTTGTATATTTAGAGCGAATCAGCGATGGATTCGATGGTGATCGACCTCATCTGTGCGACCTCGGAGAGAATGCCATGAAGCGTGCCGATCTTTAGCGAGTCGTGCATAGGAACTGTGATCGTATGGACTGGCGGTCCTTCGTGCCGTAGCCGGGCGTGACTCCCTTTCTGGCGAATCACATCATAGCCGACGAGGCGCGCCAGCGCGCGGATGACACGATCCGCGGATACGCCACGCGGCAATTTCATGCGGCTTCGACCGGGATCAACTCGTCCTTTACATAGTGCAACTGCACCAGCCGGGGATGCGCCGGACCGTCTTCGAAGTGCACCGATATTGCCTCAAGGACATTGGCACGAAGTTCTTCCCATGTCTCGCCTTCGGTGAAGATGCCGTGGCCGAGTGCGCGCGCGTAATAGCCACCTTCCTCAGCATCGCGGACTTCGAAGATCAGCTCCATACCCACAGAATACCTGACGGCGAGGTGGATTACATCTCAGACTCGGTCCGGCCCAGGACCGAATCTGTCTCACTTGCCTTCCCCGCCGATCACGATATCTCCGGATGCCTTGCCGGCCGCTTCCTGGAACACCTTCGTGAAGAATTCGCGCGCACCCGGCGAGCAGCCGATGTGCAGGCTATCCATGCCGTCTTCCACGAAGCCGAGATAGCCTTCCCAACCAAGGTCGCTGAGCACGAAGCGCAGGCATTCGAGTTCCGCCGGGGGTAGCGCGGAATAATCGAGATCGAATACGTACCCGGAAGCGTGAGACAGGGCCTCCGGCCGGCCCTTGTGTAGCGCGTAGTCTTCCGGTTCCACCAACGAGGTCACCATCAAGGGCTGGAATGGTCCCTTCGCCCCGATCTCCTCATAAAGGCGCCGGGTCTCGAAGGCAATGTACGCCAGCGTCCCGATGGCGCAAGGCGATGCCTCTGTCAGGTAATCCGAATCGGCCGTGAGCTTCACGGTATAGCCGAAGTAGTCGGGCCGGTCCAGCGCTTTCACCAGCTTTTGACCCAGTGCGCCGCGAATATCGTCGTCGCTACGGAACACCAGATCGTCCTTCTTGAGCCATACGCTGAGCCGGTGCGGTGCGCGGACGTGGGCGACGAAATCGCTCTTGTATTCCTGTGCCAGGCGTTCGAACTCCTCCGGATCGTGGCGATAGAGTGCGAGCAACTGCTCGGCGCGCCGGATCCGAAACCAGTAGGTCGGCGAATAGTCGCGCTGCATCTGCTGCTGGATGGCATCGTACAGTTCGCGATTCCACGCGGGACTTGCCGCGAAGAACATGCGCGCCACGGTCATCTTGTCGGCCGGAATGCCGCGGGCGCGCCGTGCGATTTCCTGCATCATCCCCACACAGCCCTGTCCGCAGTGGTACGCGAAGATAGCCCAATCGCGCCCGCCGAACTTCCTCTCCATGCCCGCAAGATAGTGCGCCGCCGCCGGGATGGCGCGCTCCGGTATCATGCGGTCGTCGCGCACCAGAACTTTGTACGGCGTCTTGTGCGACACCGTGCGGTACGTAGTCTTACTTTTACCCTTGGCCTTCACCGGCACTTTTTCGCGCGTCGTTTTATATCGAGTGGCGTAAGTTACCTTGAGACCCATGCTGACGGCCGTGGCGCCGGAGATCTGCATGATGCCTTTCGGTCCGGTGATGCTTTGCGCTTTTGGGTCGCCCCAGCTTTCCAGGTAGCAGATGGCCTCGATGACCGAGGCCGGCATGCCGCTCGCCGCGGCCGCCGAACGGAACAGCGCCTGCAATTTGGCACTGCCGGTCACGCGTTTGGCGCCGGGCAGC
Organism: uncultured Solibacteraceae bacterium; assembly: GCA_963805775.1. Lineage (GTDB taxonomy): Bacteria > Acidobacteriota > Terriglobia > Bryobacterales > Bryobacteraceae > Solibacter. The sequence goes on from CAWDWK010000068.1 coordinate 87,324, forward strand.
GCTTGCACCTCGCGCATGATGGTGAAGGTCTGCGATTCGATCATGCGATCCGTACGCACGTCGAGCAGGTCATCGGAAATGTCGTCGCGCGAGATGCCGATGCCGGACACACGGGACGTGGGCGTGAAGTGATCCCCTCCACCCGCGTGCACTAGTGGCACCAGCGCCAGCAGGAAGACGTAAAAGTATTTCATTTCACCTTTCAGAACAAGTGTAGCCCCAAGCGCGCGAGAAGGCGCTATGTTTCCTTAGACGGTCGAGACGGCGGGAACGGTACGTCCGGTACGGTTATTTGCCGGCGGGAGTCCACACGGTGAGGGTTCGGCCGTCGGCGACGGTGCTCGCAAATTCGCCGGGCCGGGCCTGTCCCGGCGCTCCAAAGCAAGTGGTCAAACGCTTGTCCTCCAACGCCCAGATGCCGTGCTGCGTCCGGCCGTCGGCCAGAACGTAGTCCATGGTCATGGGCGTCCGCGAACGGTCCACCAGGTACTTTGCCTGGAGCACTATCTGTGGGCCGAATTTCACAGTGACTTCGTTCGCCGTTGCCGTCCGCGTACCGTATTTGAGCATGCCTTTGTCCAGCGCCTGCCCGTTACGTATCAGGGAAAGGGGGACCCACTCCCCGGCAAGTTCGGCAGCGGAATCACCCGCCGCTGGTGCCTCTGTATCCGCCGCGACCGGTGCATCCGCCGTAGCTGCCGCGGTCTGGCGATGCAGCGTCTCCACCGCGATCCCCGTTCCGGGAGGCGCGGCGAACTCCTTCGGACGATCGCTGCCACGCGTCGCCAGACAGAGCTTCCACGTGTCGCCATCGAGCTCGTATATACCGAAGTTGATGTTTCCCTTCTCCGGACCTTGCTCGAAGCGCAAGTCGAAACTCTTGGGCGAAGTGTCCTGGTGGATCGTCACCGTGCCTTCGTAAGCGGCGCCCATGGCGTTAGTGGTGAAGCGATTTCCGCGCACTACAATTTGCGCGCCACCGCCGGGCATTCTCTGCCCGTCCATTTCCAGCGACACGACGCTCCAAGTCCCCTGCAGATGTTCGAGATCCTGTCCCATGGATGTCCTCCGATGCGAAAGAATTAATTATATCCAGAGCGGGAGTCATAGCCGGCAACCGCTCCTTCACGGTCGCGGCTCGGATTGGGGCGCCCGCAAGCGGTCGAGGCAGGCGGAACCGCCTGCCCCACCACGGCAAGCGCACGGGTATGATTGGTTCCCTTCTTCACCAGCCCGTCTGCCCCATACGGTGGAGGATTTCCGCGCTGTAGGAATTCATCCGGGCCGGCTTGCGCCGCAATGGCGAGGGGATGAGCGCAGCCAGGCGCGCCGCCTGCTCACGATTCACCCTGGCCGCCGGAAGGCCGTACCAGATTCGCGCCGCCGACTCCGCGCCATAAATGCCCGGGCCCCATTCGATCACATTCAGGTACAGTTCGAGGATGCGCTTCTTGGGCAGGATCCGGTCGGCCAGGGGGGCCAGCGTGAACTCCACGGCTTTTCGCACCACGCTCCGGCTGGTGGTGAAGAATAGATTTTTCACCAGTTGTTGCGTGATGGTGGAACCGCCGCGTCCCAGGTGTCCGTCTTCCACGTCCTTGTCCACCACCTTCTGCACCTCTTTCCAATCGATCCCGTGATGTTCGAAGAAACGCCCGTCTTCGGCGGAGATGACCGCGTGCTGCAGTTCCGGCGAGATGCGCGCCAGCGGCTCCCATTGCTGGCGTTTACTGTAGGGCTTGCGGCGGACCCATGCCTCGATACGCCGCTGGGCTTGTACCATGGTGACCGGGGGATCCAGCCAGCGGAACGCCACCAGCGCCGTCAGGCTGAACAGATAGAACGCGGCGATCAGCATCGCCGCCCACGTCAGGACCGCACGAAACCAGCCGCGTTTGCGTTTTGGACTTGTGCGCACGCTACGATGGTAACAACCCTGGACCGATGACCAGATTAGATCGATTTCTCGCCTACTCGGAATCGCGCCGCCTCACCGTCTGTGTGATCGCCGCCATACTGACTGCGTGCATCGCCTGGTTTGACTGGAAAACGCCGGATGTCTCGATCGGCTTCCTCTACCTGTTCCCGGTACTGCTGGCCGCGCCCGCGCTCAGGACCTGGCAGATTCTGCTGCTTGCCGCGTTCTGCGGCTTCCTCCGCGAAGCCTTCGACTCCCTGAGGGTGGCTCCGGGCGCCACCGAGCGCCTCGCCGTTGCCATCGCGGGGTACGCCATGACGGGCTTCTTCGTGACCGCGTTGAACCAGCGCCGGCGCAATCTGTCGGACCATCTGGCGGAACGCGAGCGGCAGATCCGCTTACGGCAGGAGGCGGAGCAGCAGGTGCGGATCCTGATCGAGACCAGCCCGCTAGCTATACTCACGCTGGATCACTCGGGCCGGGTCGCACTGGCGAACGAATCGGCCCGCCAGTTGTTCGGCTTTGAAGACGAATCGCTGCAAGGCACGGACGTAGCGCCGTACCTGCCGATTCTGAACCGCATGTTGAAGAGCCCGCGCTCCGCCGTCAACCTGCGCACCAACGTGGAAAGCAAGGCGCAGCGCCGCAGCGGCGAAGTTTTTATGGCCCACGTATGGCTCTCCACCTATCACACGTCGCAGGGTCCGGGACTGGCAGCCGTAGTCTGGGATGCCAGCGAAAGCCTGCGCGACCGCGAGGGCTCGGGCTTCGATTCGATGATGGCCACGTCGCGCGTCCTGGTGGGCGCCATCTCCCATGAGATCCGTAATCTGGCTTCGGCCGCCGCATCGGCCCACGCCCGCCTGGCCGCCGGATGTCCGGTACAGGGCAACGATGAGTACCAGGTGCTGGGAACTTTGATTCACGGGCTGGAGAAGATTGCGTCTTCCGGCCTGCGCGCCGCCTCGGACCGGGAGGCTGTGGTCGCCGACCTCGGCACCGTGCTCGACGAAGCGCGCATCGTGATCGAGCCGGGGCTGCGCGATTCCGGCATCTCGCTGATCTGGGAAGTAGGCGAGGGCCTGCCGCTGGTGCAGGCCGACCATCATAGCCTGATGCAGGTCTTCGTCAACCTGGCGCGCAACAGCAAACAGGCGCTGGAAGGCTGCGCGACTCGCGAAGTGCGCATCTCCGTGGCTGTGGAACGCGACCTGGTCGCGATCCATTTCCGCGATTCCGGCCCGGGCGTGGCGCAGCCCGACGAACTCTTCCGTCCCTTTCAAGCCGGAGCGCATTCCGTTGGACTCGGCCTATATATTTCGCGCGCGATTCTGCGCGCCCACGGCGGGGGACTGCGCTACGATCCCGATGGCCCCGGCAGTCGCTTTACAGTAGAGTTGTGGCCCGTAGAGCTAGAGAATCAGGTGGAAGGTTGACCCAGTGAGCGATTCGAACAACCGGCCTATCCGCGCCCTGCTGATCGACGACCACGCGCTCTTCCGGCAGAGCGTGGCCCAGTCGCTGGCGGCCGATCCCGGTCTGTGTGTCGAACACTGCGCCAGCATTCGGGACGCGTTAACACTGCTTTCGCAGCGCTCCTTCGACCTGGTGCTGCTGGACCACGATTTAGGGGCGGAGCGCGCGTCGCAGTTCCTGCCAGCCGCCCGCCAGATCGGCTACGAAGGCCGCGTGCTGGTGGTCACCGCATGGGTCAGCGATACGGAAGCGCGCCGTTTGATGCGGCAGGGCGTGAACGGCATCTTCCTCAAGCAGGGAGAACTCGGCGAACTGGCCGCGGCAATCCGCACGGTGGCCAGCGGCACCACCTGGTTCGACCGTTCGTTTGCGGCCCTCGGCGAAGATCCGGCGGCGTCACCGCAGGCGGCCACGCCGTCCTTCAACGAACGGCAGCGGAAGGTGCTGCGCTGCGTGCTGGAAGGGCTCTCGAACAAAGAGATTGCCTGGCGGCTGCAAATCTCGGAAAGCTACGTGAAGGCAATCCTGCAAAGTCTTTTCCAGAAAACCGGCGTGCGGACGCGCGGTCAACTCGTGCGCGTGGCGGTGGAACAGTACGAAGATCAGTTGTGAAAAGCGAATTCGGCCGCCGATGAACGCCGATGAACGCGGATAAGAAAGAAATGCTTATCGGCGGCCACCTCAACAGCCATTGCCGGACTATACGAAAGATAGACTATCGGCAAAACCCTCCTCCGCGCTACCTTGGACCATACTCTTTAGCCGGACCTCAGACCCGGCAACCGAGGCAACAGGGGTGAGTGCCGCTGTCGCGGAACTCTTGTGTTGCGGGGATTAGAACGCTTGGATCGCGAAATCATAAGGCCTCTTGCGGTGTGGGACACCGATGTCTGCTACACGTCGGTCCTGCAACCGGGAATTGTTTTGTCCGGGTGCCGAATTCTGCGCAGTGACGCGTCCGGCGCCGAACCTTACGTGGTGGAATTCGATTCTGCCGGCCATCGCTACTCCTGCCCGCTGTTCGCCTTTCAGCCGCGGACGCAATCGCTCACCGGCGTATAGACGCTTTAGGGCTATACCCCGCTCGCGGGCTAAAATGAAAGCGTGCTTACCGCGAACCAGGTTGTTGCCGAACTGCTTGAGAAACTACACATCGAGGCAGTAAATTCCGGCGCCTGCCATGGGGATTGGATCGCCGAACCCGCAGGCAGCGAGCTGACTTCCTATAGTCCCGCCACTGGCGAACCGCTGGCTCGTGTGCGCATGGCCGGCCCCGCCGATTACGAAGCCGTGATGGCGCGTGCCGCTGAAACCTACCTCGAATGGCGTATGATGCCCGCTCCCAAGCGCGGCGATATCGTGCGCGAAATCGGCAACGAATTGCGAGCTCATAAGCAGGAACTGGGCGCGCTGGTCTCGCTCGAGATGGGCAAGATCCTGCCCGAAGGCCTGGGCGAGGTGCAGGAGATGATCGATATCGCCGATTTCGCAGTCGGCCTCTCGCGCCAGCTTTACGGCCTCACCATGCACAGCGAGCGCCCCGGGCATCGCATGTACGAGCAATGGCACCCGCTCGGCATCGTGGGCGTGATCAGCGCGTTTAATTTCCCGGTGGCGGTGTGGGCGTGGAACGCCATGATCGCGGCGGTGTGTGGCGATTGCGTGCTGTGGCGGCCGTCGTCGGAGACCCCGCTGGCGGCCATCGCGGTGCAAAAGATCGTCAACCGGGTCTTCGATCGCCACGGCTTGAAGGGCGTGTTTAACTTGGTTATCGGGCCGAGTAAGCCGGTGGCCGAGAACCTGATTCGCGACGCGCGCATTCCGCTGGTGAGCTTTACGGGTTCTACTGAAGTGGGCCGACACGTTTCCGAGGTCATCGCGCAGCGGCTGGGCCGCTCGATTCTGGAACTGGGCGGCAACAACGGCATCATCGTGATGGACGATGCCAATCCCGATCTGGTGCTGCGCGCCGTTCTGTTTGGAGCTGTTGGTACGGCCGGGCAGCGCTGCACCACCACGCGCCGCCTTTTCCTGCAACGCGGCATCGCGCCCAGGATTACCGAAGCGCTGGTGCGCGCATACGGGCAGGTGCGCATCGGGCATCCGCTCGACGAGCAGACCATCATGGGCCCGCTGATCAATCTCCGCGCCGTGGAGGACATGTTGGACGGTCTGAGCCGGATACGCGAACAGGGCGGCGAGATTCTGTTCGGCGGCGAGGCGCTGGAGGGCTGCTACGTGCAGCCGACGCTGGTGCGCGCCCACCCCGGCATGCCCATTCTCAAGGAAGAGATCTTCGCGCCCATCCTATACCTGGTCGAGTTCGACGCTCTCGACGACGCGATCCACTGGCACAACGATGTGCCGCAGGGCCTGTCGTCGGCCATGTTCACCACCAATCTGATTTCCGCCGAGACGTTCCTCAGCCATCGCGGCAGCGATTGCGGCATCGCCAATATCAATATCGGCACCAGCGGCGCAGAGATAGGCGGCGCGTTCGGCGGCGAGAAGGAGACCGGAGGCGGACGCGAATCGGGCAGCGACGCATGGAAGGCCTACATGCGGCGGCAGACGAACACGCTCAACTGGTCCAGCCAACTGCCGCTGGCGCAGGGTATTGAATTCAAGTTCTGACACGCTTTGATCGGCAGGCGAAAGCGCCTGCCCCACTGGCGTCGGGATTCCAGCTCCGCTGCACTCAAACAGCCCAACAGGGTACAATCTCCAGAGTGCGTCCGAAGGAACAACGAGAACCCTCCACGGTGGAGCCGGAAGATATCGGAGACGTCGCCTCCCTTGTACTGGACACGATACCTGAAGCCTACGCTCGCCTGGATGCCCGGTTGCGTTTCACGTTCGTCAACCGCGCGGCCCAACCGCTTCTCGGGTCGTCGCAAAGCGATCTGATCGGCAGAACGCCTTGGGAAATTCATCCGGAGAGCGCAGGCACGGATCTCGAAGAGGGTTTGCGACGCGCCAAAGCCGAAAACACGACGGTTTCCTTTCAGAATTATTTCGGGCAGTGGAACCGGTGGTATGCGATCACCGCCATGCCGGACGCCGGAGGTGGCCTGGTAGTACGGTTTTCGGACATCACGGAACGGAAGAGAACCGACGATCGATACCGCCACATCTTCAATGAGGGCTCGACCGGCGTATTCCAAACAACTCCTCAAGGTCAATTTCAGATGGCGAATCCCGCGCTCGCCAGAATGCTGCGCTATGACTCGAGCGAGGAATTGCTGGCTACGGTCTCGGACTCGGGAAAACAGGTATGGGCAACGCCGGAAGAACGCTCCCGGTTTGTTCAAATGATGGAAGAGCAGGGTGTGGTGCGAGGCCTGGAGTGCCGACATAAGTGCAAGGACGGTACCGAAGTCCTGGTCTCGCTCACGGGTCGAAGGGTTGCCGGGCCGGATGGGAAAACGGCGTTTTACGAAGGATTCGTCGAGGACATCACGGCGCGCGAGCGACAGCTGGCGGCCCTTCGCGAGGCCGAAGAAGCGATTCGCGACCGGGAGCGCCAGCTATCGACGATTTATAGCAGCGTCGTAGACGCCATCTTTCTATTGTCGGTCGGGCCGTGGCCTGAGTTCCGTTTCCTGACGGTAAACGATGCCCTCTTGCGTATGACGGGGCTGACGGCGGAGCAGGTGGTAGGGAAGACCGTTCAACAGGTGATTCCGGAACCGTCGCTCACCCTGGTGCTGGGAAAGTACCGGCAGGCCATCGAGGGAGAAGAAGTAGTTCGATGGGAAGAGACCACGACCTATCCGGCGGGGACGAAATCCGGGGAGGTCATGATCACGCCCATCGTCGACGAGACTGGGAGCTGCACACACCTGGTCGGACTGGTCCACGAACTCACCGAAGCCAAGCGCAGCGCGGCGGAGAAGGAGCAATTGCAGGAACAACTGCGGCAGGCGCAGAAACTCGAAAGCATCGGCAGGCTGGCCGGCGGCGTGGCGCACGATTTCAATAACCTGCTCACTATCATTAACGGTTACGCCGGCTTGCTGGCGGGACAGTTGAGCGCACAAGCGCCCTTGCTGGGATACGTTACGGAGATCCAGAAGGCAGGGGATCACGCCGCCAGCCTCACCGGCCAACTACTCGCTTTTAGCCGCAAGCAGGTGATCCAGCCGAGACCGCTGGATCTGAACAGCGTGGTGAGGGATGCCGAGCGGATGCTCCAGCGCCTGATGGGCGAGGACATCGAATTCCTAACCAAGCTCGACCCGCAGCCAGTGTGGGTGATGGCGGACCCCGCGCAGATCCATCAGGTGATGATCAATATCGCTGCCAATTCACGCGATGCCATGCCCGATGGCGGCAGGTTTGAACTGATCACCTCCAACGTTGAAATCTCCGCGGCCAATGACCATTACCCTACTCCCGGCCGTTTCGTGCTGACTACCCTGAGAGATACCGGAATGGGCATGACCGAAGAGGTCCGGCAGAATATCTTCGAGCCCTTCTACACCACCAAACAACTGGGGAAGGGCGCCGGACTCGGGCTGGCGACCGTCTACGGAATCATCAGGCAGAGCGGCGGCTGGATCGACGTTCAGAGCCAGGTGGGACAGGGTTCTTCGTTCCACATTTATCTTCCCCGAATTGACGCCGGCCCGCTTCCCACCGATGCCAGTTGCACGCCGGGGGACGAGCTACGCGGCGGAGAGACGGTGCTGGTGGTAGAGGACGACGATGCGGTGCGGGCGTTGACCACCACTATTCTACGCGGGCACGGCTATCACGTCCTCGATGCCGGTAACGGGCAGGAAGCGTGCCTGGTGGCCAAGTCGTATGGGGGCAGGATTCACCTCTTGCTGACGGACGTCGTCATGCCCGGAATGAACGGAAAAGAACTGTCCAAGATGCTGCTGGGCCTGTACCCGCAGCTCAAAGTACTGCTGATGTCCGGCTATGCCGAAAATGTGATTGCGCGCCGGGGAGTGCTGGATTCCGAAGTTGCGTTCATCCAAAAGCCGTTCACCTCGAATGGGTTGGCGGCGAAGATCCGACAGCTCCTGGCGTGACGTGGTGGGACAGACCATCGCTTTGCGTGGTCTGTCGTTTTGCAGGGTCAAAGGGGGTGACAGACGACCAAAGGCGATCGTCTGTCCCACTTCTGAGGGTTACTTCTCTTCTTCCGGCTCTTCGTTCTCGCGGCCTTCGCGCTGCGCTTTCAGACGTTCTTCGCGGCGCTTGGCCCGGTCGGCCGCGCGCTTCACCAGCTCGCTGCCCACGAGTTCGATCATCGCCTGCTCGGCGCCATCGCCCTTGCGGGGTCCGAGGCGTACGATGCGGGTATAACCGCCGTTACGCTGTCCGAACCGGGTGCCCAGTGTATCGAACAACTTCTTGACGGAATCCGGCGTGCGCAGCACCATCGCCGCCTGACGGCGCGAGTGCAGCGTGTCGGTCTTCGCCAGCGTGATCATGTGCTCCACCAGCGGCCGGACGGCCTTCGCCTTCGGAACCGTAGTGACCACGCGCTCGGCTTCAATGACGCTCGTGGCGAGGTTGCGCAGGAGCGCATCGCGGCCGCTTGTGGTCCGCTTTAATTTGTATCCGGCGTACTTATGTCTCATGCGCTACTCTCCCAGCTCCGGCTGGCCCTCGTCGTCGGGGCCGTAGTCGGTCACACCGCCGGCCTGCGGAGGAGGCGCCACCAACCGGCCGTGCGCATCAATGCGCATGCCCAGCGAGAGGCCCATGTTCGCCAGAATTTCCTTGATTTCGTTGAGCGATTTGCGGCCGAAATTTTTGGTGCGCAGCATTTCGGCTTCGGTCTTCTGCACCAGTTCCCCGATGCTCTGGATGTTGGCGTTCTTCAAGCAGTTGTAGGAACGAACGCTCAATTCCAATTCTTCCACGGAGCGGTTCAGGACCTCGTTGATCTTGTCCATGCCGCGCTCGCTGACTTCTTCGGTCTGCTCCGCCACTTCCTCGAAGTTGATGAAGATCGTCATGTGATCTTTCAACAGCTTGGCTGCGTAGCCGATGGAATCCTGCGGCGAAACCGCGCCGTTGGTCCAGACTTCCAGAGTCAGCTTGTCGTAATCGGTCATCTGACCGAGGCGCGCCGCCTCCACCGAGAAGTTGCACTTGCGCACGGGCGAGTGCACCGAATCGATCGGGATGTAGCCGAGCGCCAGGTCCTCGTCGAAGTTCTTGTCCGCGCTCACATAGCCGCGCCCCACCTTGAGGCGCATTTCGATGGAAAGCTTGCCGCCTTCGCTTACTGTGGCTACGTGGACGTCGCGGTCCAGCACTTCCACGTCCGCATCGGTTTCAATCTGTCCGCTGCGCACGTCGCCATGCTGGTCCACACTCAGGCGAACGGTCTTCACGCCGTCGCCCATGATTTTGAAAGGAATCTGCTTCAGGTTCAGGATGATATCGGTGGCGTCTTCAACCACACCCGGGATCGGGCTGAACTCGTGTTCCACGCCTTCGATACGAACCGCCGTGATGGCCGCGCCTTCAATCGAGCTCAGCAGCACGCGGCGCAGACTGTTGCCGATCGTGGTGCCGAACCCGCGTTGAAAAGGCTGGGCCGTAAACATGCCATACCGTTCCGTAAGGGTCTCGGTATTGGCGACCAGACGTTTGGGTTTTTGAAAGCCCTTAAACATATAGAATCCTCATTGAACCCCGTCTGCGGGGCTCGGCCACATAACAGCGCGCAGTGCGCGCCGGTCCACTTACTTCGAGTACAACTCGACGATGAGCTGCTCGTTCAATTGGATCTGCACCAGGTCCTCGCGCTTCGGCAAGCTCTGTATGCGACCCTTCAAACCTTCCCGGTCTACATCGATCCAATTCGGGGCCGGAGCGTGCGCCGTGGCGTCGCGGGCGGCCAGAATGGTGGCATTGCTCTTGCTGTTTTCGCGGACCGAAATCACATCGCCCACTTTGACCATGGCGGAGGGGATGTTGCACTTGCGGCCGTTGACGTCGATGTGGCCATGGCCGACCACCTGGCGGGCCTGGGCGCGGCTGGTGCCGAAACCCATGCGGAAGATGACGCTGTCCAGGCGGCGCTCCAGGTTCTGCATCAGGTTTTCGCCGGTGATGCCCTTCTGCAATGCTGCCTTCTCGAACGTCATGCGGAACTGGCGTTCCAGCACTCCGTATACGCGGCGCACTTTCTGTTTTTCGCGAAGCTGCAAGCCGTAGCCGACAATCTTCTTGGCGCGGTCTTTACCGTGCTGCCCGGGAATGAAGTTTCGCTTTTCGATGGCGCACTTCTCGCTGTGGCAGCGCTCGCCTTTGAGGTAGAGTTTCATGCCCTCGCGCCGGCATTGCCGGCAAACGGGGCCAATATATCTTGCCAAGTTTCTTTCTCCTTACCTTTTCTACTCAGGTGCGGTTTACAGCCATGGCAGGCCTTCGTCCCGCTTACTACAAGACAACCGCTCCCTAACGGTCGCGGCTCTGATTACGCGTTCACCCAACGACTCGCCGCCCAGTCAGAGCCGCGACCGTCAGGGAGCGGTCTTACTACACTCTGCGCTTCTTAGGAGGACGGCACCCGTTGTGCGGGATGGGCGTCACATCCTTGATGGCGCGGACTTCAATACCGGCGGTGCTCAATGCGCGAACCGCCGACTCGCGGCCGGAACCGGGGCCGGATACGCGCACTTCCACCACGCGCAGCCCGCTTTCGTTGGCCTTGTTGGCCGCCGTCATGGCCGCCTGCTGGGCGGCGAAGGGAGTGCCCTTGCGCGACCCGCGGAAGCCCAGCGAACCGGCGCTCGACCAGGAAATCGTATTGCCTTCCTGATCGCTGATAGTCACGATGGTGTTGTTGAAGGTAGCTTGGATGTGCACGACGCCCGAGTGAACGACGCGCTTTTCCTTCTTCTTGAAGCTCTTCTTCTTGCCTGCTTTGACTGGTGCTTTTGCCATACGATCCTATGTCTTACCCGTCGCCTTCTTCTTGTTCGCAACGGTGCCGCGGCGCGGACCCTTGCGGGTGCGGGCGTTGGTATGCGTGCGCTGCCCGCGTACCGGCAGGCTGCGGCGGTGCCGCAATCCGCGGTAAGAACCCATCTCGATGTGCCGCTTGATGTTCATCGAGATTTCTTTGCGCAGGTCGCCTTCGACCGCGCCTTCTTCTTCCAGAATCGTACGAATATGGTTGACTTCGTCTTCCGTCAGATCGCGAATCTTCTTGTCAAAGTCAATCCCGCACCGGTAAAGCAGAGACTTCGAACGGGTACGGCCGATGCCGTAGATGTACGTAAGCCCGATCTCGGCTCTCTTCCCAGGCGGCAAATCCACACCGGCTAAACGTGCCATATGTCTTCTCTTATCCCTGTCTCTGTTTGTGTTTCGGGTTGCTGCAAATGACACGCACCACGCCTTCGCGGTGGATCACCTTGCACTTATCGCAGATTTTCTTTACCGACGCTCGTACCTTCATAAAAACCCCTTGGCCGCCGGACTACTGGCGCGCCTTATAGCTTTCGCGTAATTCTGCCACGCGTCGGATCGTGAGGCGATAACTCCACCTCGACCCTATCGCCCGGAACCAACCGGACAAAATTCCTCTTTACCGAGCCCACCAGGTGGGCCAAAACCTTTTGCTGCCCTTCCAACACCACCGAGTAGATGGCGCTGGGCCGTTCTTCCACTACCCGGGCCGCTACCTTCCGGCCACCGCTTACGGCCTCGTCAGCACCCACGGCCCGTTCTCCGTCACCGCGATGCAATGCTCGAAATGAGCCGAATTCGAGCCGTCCTTCGTAACCGCCGTCCACCTGTCCTTCAACACGACGGCCTCCGCCTTCCCGGCGTTGACCATAGGCTCTACCGCCAGAACCATCCCCGCCTTCAACCGCGGATTCTCGTTCTTGCGATCCACATAGTTGGGAACCTGCGGTTCCTCGTGGAGCTGCGTGCCGATCCCGTGGCCCACATACTCCCGCACTACCGTAAACCCGTTTCCCTTGACGTGCTTTTCGACCGTACCGCTCACGTCAAAGAGGCGATTCCCGGCCCGCACCTGATCGATGGCGAGTTCCAGGGATTCCTGCGTCACCTGGAGCAGCTTGCGCGTCTGCTCGCTGACCTCGCCGATCGGCACCGTAATCGCCGAATCGCCGTAATACCCATCCAGTTTCACCCCGGTGTCGATAGAAACGATGTCGCCCTTTTTGAGGACCCGTTTCATATTCGGCATCCCGTGGACAATCTCATCGTTCACCGAGGTACACAACACAAACTTGAAAGCCTCGCCCGCCGCCGGCACGTAGTAGCCCTTGAACGCGGGTTTCGCCCCGGCATCGGCGATCATCTTCTCGGCGGTAACCTCGAGGTCCATCGTACTGACACCTTCTACCGCCATCTCTTTCATCTTCTGCAGGATCTGCCATACCAGCAGGCCGCTGCGCCGCATCTTCTCCAACTCCGCGGCAGTTTTTCGAACAATCAAGCTAGCTCCATCGTCCGGCAGATCTTGCGATGTACCGTCTCAGGCGAATCGTCGCTGGCATCCACCTCAACCACGCGGTGGCCCGACGTCCGGAAGTATTCCAAAACCGGACGCGTCTGCCGGTCATATGCGTCCAACCGCCCGCGAATTACCGCCTCGCTATCGTCGTCCCGGATGACCAGTTTCTCCCCGTCCAGGTCGCACACCCCATCCACCCGGGGCGGGTGGGAAGATACATTGTAAAGAGTGCCGCAGCGGGGACACTGGCGGCGTCCCGTTAAACGGGCAATAATAATATTGTAATCTACTGCGAGGTGGATCACCACCTCACGGATTCCCCGCCCCACCAGCCACTCAGCCAGGTGCGCTGCCTGGTCTAGCGTTCGCGGATAACCATCCAGGATAAAACCGCGGGCGGCGTCAGGTTCGCTCAGCCGCTCTTTCACCATCTCGTTCACCACCATGTCGGACACCAGCGCGCCCGAATGCATGGCGACTCCCATCGCCTGCTCCGCTTCGGAGCCCGAGCGAATCCGGTCCCTCAGCATGTCCCCCGTAGAGATGTGGGGGATCCCCAGGCAGTGGTTCAACATCTTAGCCTGTGTACCTTTCCCGGAGCCTGGCGAGCCGAACAGTACGATGGCTTTCACAAAATCAGATCTTAGCGACGCCCACGAATACGGCCCGATCGCGGCGTAAACCCTTCATAATGCCGCATGATGAGCTGTGCTTCGATCTGGTTGATCGTAT
>CAWDWK010000069.1:0-298289 GCA_963805775.1 uncultured Solibacteraceae bacterium
CACGACACGCTCGCAGCCTGCGTTTTGCACCGGCGTGATTTACGGCGGAACTGCTACCGATAACACTACGTAACGCTCTCCATGAACTCGCTTGGCGGCTGCCCGGGCCAGGTTGTTCAGCCCTGATCGCTATTTTGGCCGACTAGCCGACGTTGGATCTCTACCGCACCAGAGGATTTATCCAAAGCCGGTCGACTTCCGGTAGTGCCGTGATCCGACCGGAGTTACTTCCCGCCGGCGACTACGCGTTCCTGGCTCGACAGTTGTGATGGATGGAATTGCGTCGCTTGGGCCATAAAGGATTCGCGTTGAGCGATGGTGGCGCTCCCTAACCTCGGATGTCTTGAGGCCCATGTCCAGCGTCGGTGGCCGTCAAGGTGGCAAGATCAGAATCGCAGGCTGTAGCCGATAAGGACCAAATATCTTGCGAGGTCTCCGCCACCGGTCGCTCCGTTCTGGACGTCGACCAGGCTCCGCTCGAAGTTCTGATGAAGGCGCAGCGGAACGTTGAACGTGAAGGTACCACGGCCACGAGCCACTGCGAGCCCAGGGTCAAGGTAGAGACTATACCCGGGCCTGCGGAAGCCACCGTTGCCGCCTACGATGTCGCGTACGGGTATGCCATCGATCCTAGTGCCGAGGCTCGCAGTCAGGCCCCGCTTCGGTTGCAGCGCATAGGTGACGCCGGGACGGAACGAATACACGTCCGGCACGGACAACGGCACGCCTGCAAGCGGCGATGGCACGCCGGTTTTCTCCCGGGGAGTCAGAAGGTACCAGGCATAGAAATAGGCAGATGTTCTGTTGAAGAGCCTTTGGAATCCTTGAGCCTGCAAGACCACGCCCAAGCCGCCATCGCCGAGTTGGATGGACTGGTCCACCGGGCTCTGGATTGCGGAGCCCCCGGCCAAAAAGAAGTCGTCGAGTACGTGGTTGTTGCCGCTCGGCGTCTTCAATCCGAACCCGATGGAGACGTTGCTGTCCGGGTGAAGTTCCGGATTCCGCAACCATACATTGGTCGCGAGGCTGACGTCGCCCAAGCCTGAGGCTTGCACCTTATGACGGTTCCCATCGGCGTAGACGCGCGAGTGCGTGCCGTAGGAGAACGGTAGCGTGAGCGTCACTGCAACGCGGCCGGTGATACCGTAGCTTACACTTACGTCCAGAGAGTTGATGTTGAGGAATAGAGGCTGTCCGAACGGAGCGGCGGCTTCCCGCACATCGGTGCCGACAAACCATTGGTCGGCGCCAAGGTGCCGATAGGCCAAATTCACTTCCCAGCCGTGCGCCCTAAGAGGCCCGCCGTATCCACCCGAACTGGGGGATATGAATCGAACGGGCATTCAGCCTTGTGCGAACGAATCCACGGGAAACACGATAACGCCGAGAAAGATCACCAACCACCCGGGCAGGGAGCGCTTCGCCTTCGAGTATCGTCGCAAGGGCAGCCTCCCGTCGCCACGAACGAATAAATGGTGGTGAAAACTGCGCTCAGTATATCGCATCGCCCTCACGGCCTCACGATCACGGTAAGCTGCGCGAGCGTGTTCGCCGCCATGAGTGGCTTGCCGCCAGACCCATCCTGCAAGAAGAATCGGGTGCCGTTGAAAACCCATAATCCCGTAGTCGTGCTGCCGGTTGGCCCGCCGATGGCCATCAAAGGTCCGTCCGGCGCGCCGACGTGAATCTCCACCTGCGATGCACCCGGAGCGCCCCAAGTCAGTGTCACTTGGACCAGGCCAGAGCTATCGGTCGGCGGCGCAGGGTTCGGAGTGGCGCCAAGGAACGGTGCGGTGTCGCTGCTTCCTACGGCGTAACCGCCGAAGTATCCCGAGGGCGGCGCGGACGCCGTCAAGTGACCGGTCAGCTCAGTCCGAAAAGTCTGGCCCGGCGCACCGAGCTGGTAGGCGGAGCCGTTCACTGTAAAGATATTTGCGGCGTTGATGACGTTATAATTCGAAACCGTAAAGCCGCTGGTGACCGTGTCTATCAGGACCTGCTGACGCATCGACGAAGTCTGTATTGGAGTTCCGGAGCGAAAGGAATCCGGATTGGTAAAGTCTCCGGGCCCTTTGGCAAGATATACGGTGGTAGTTCCCTCGCGGGTAACCGAGCGGATGGTGCCGTTTAACACGCTGCGGGTCGTGATTGCGCTGGTGAAGAAGGTAAATAGCGCTGTCGATTCGTCTTGAGTCGCTCCGGCCGAGAATACGGCGTTGAAGCCTTTGACGTAATTCAGATATCCGACCTGTATCGAGCCCGTGCCCGCGTTGGTAACTTGCCCGGTGTACTCCATCACGACTTGAGCGCCCCTAAGATCGATCACGGCCGGCGTCTGCGCGTAGAGTGCGATCGAAAACAACAATGTGAATAGCGGCTTGATGAGTTTCATGCTGCGATTCTGGCCGGACCTGGCACTTCGGCGCCATGGTCTGCGTATCCAGATTGTGTGAAGATTGGATAGACCGATAAGTTCCGGGAATTCAAAATGATGCAGCAGCGCGTCTGGTCTTTTGGACCTTTCGAGCTCGATTCCGGCCGTTACGAATTGCGCAGAAACGGGCAGCCGCTGCGCATCGAGCGCATTCCGATGGAACTCCTGATCCTGCTGGTTAGCCGGAATGGCCAGTTGGTCGCCCGCCAGGAGATCGTTCAAAGCCTGTGGGGACCCGGCATTCATCTGGATTCGGAGCAAGGTATTAACACCGCCATCGGGAAACTTAGGCAGATCCTGCGAGACGATTCGGAAAAACCGAAGTTCATTCAAACAGTGGTCGGCAAGGGATACCGTTTTGTCGCTGCCGCGACTGAGCAGTGGGAGTCCCCGGAAGCTCAGGTCCAACCGGTGGCGACTCCCGTCGCGGAGGTGCCGGCCGTTACCGGCCCCATCTACCAAAAGCGGGTGCTCTGGATCGGAGCCCTTGCTTGCGGACTAGCGCTGGCCGCGATCGGTTCCTGGCTTTATCATCGCTCTGCGACGGAAGCGGTCGCGCTCGCAGTTCTGCCTTTTGAGAATCTGACGGGAAGTTCCGGCGGGCAGTACCTTGCGGATGGAATGACGGAGGAAACGATATCGCTGCTCGGAAGTCTCAGCCCCGCGCGATTGCGCGTGGTGGCGCGGACATCCGTCATGCAATATCTGAACACGAAGAAGCCGGTCAGCCAGATCGGACGCGAGCTGGGGGTTGGCCTGATAGTGGAAAGCAGTTTGCGCGAAGACAAAGGGCGAGTGCGGATCACCGCGCAGTTGATCCGGGTTAAGGACCAGATGCACCTGTGGGCGCACAGCTACGAAGGCGATTTGAGCTCGGTCCTGGCCATGCAAGTGGGCATCGCATCGGCCATCGCGGACGACTTGCAACTGCATCTACCCCCCGAACGGCAGGCGCGCATTTCGCCCACCCGGCGGATCGATTTAGACGCCTATGACGCTTATCTCAGAGGGCGCTACTTCTGGAATCTGAGAGATGAGAGCAGCCTCGAAAAGGCCAGCCAGTATTTTCAGCAAGCTATCGATCGCGCTCCCACTTATGCTGCAGCCTATGCTGGACTGGCGGATGCGCAGTCGTTGCTGGCATATGGCAACTATAGGGCTCCGAGGGACGCCTTCAGCAAAGCCAGATCGGCAGCCGAGAAAGCGCTGCAACTCGATCCGACAGCCGCCGAGCCGCATGCCTCGGCCGGCTTCATCAAGCTGTATTACGACTGGGACCTCCCGGGCGCGGAGCGGGAACTCCGGCGCGCCGTCGAATTGAATTCCAACTACGCCACAGCTCACGACTGGCTGGGCTACCTTCTGACGGCCCGCCGCAACTTTTCGGCCGCAGGCAAGGAATTCCGCGAGGCGCTCACGTTGGACCCATTATCAGTTCCCGTGCGCACCGACGCCGGATTCGAACTTCATTATGCCGGAGACCAGCAAGGCGCAATTAGAGAACTGCGGTCTGTCCTGGAGATGAATCCCCGCTTTGCGCTTGCTCATTTCTGGCTGGGCCGGGTTTACGGAGCGATGGGCCAGTGTGACAACTCCTTGATGGAACTGTCTGCCTCCGAACCTGCCCTCCGCGACTGGCAACCCTTGCTGGCTGCCAAAGGTCACTTTTTGGGCCAGTGCGGCCAGTCGGCGCAAGCCGAAGCGATCCTGGCCCGCTTTGCGGATCTATCGAAGACCCGCTATGTCACGTCGTACGGAGTCGCGTTAGTTCAGGCGGGACTTAACCGCCCTGATGAAGCACTGAATGCATTGGAGCGCGCCTTCGAGGAGCGGTCGCACTGGCTGGTGTGGCTGAAATTGGATCCGCGGTTTTCGACGATCCGCAATGATCCCCGCTTCCAGAATCTGGTGGAACGCGTCGGTTTGAACAGGGCCAACTGAAGAGTTCCCGTATCGGTTCCACCCGCGCAGCGCCGGTGGGGGTGGGGTACATATGACTGCCCTGCGGCCGGCGAGTCGTGCCATGATCGCATGGCCACACACCGTCCCGCGCGGACGCCCTGAACTCCGGCAGCAGCCATGAAAGCGTCCGACCCGCTCCGGGCGAATCGTCGCTGGCCCGTGGCCTCGAGAAAGGCGGTTTCACGGCCCCGATTTTGGAGGCACGTGCCACACACACGGTGTAGCTAAACGTCGGGCGACCACACGCGGGGAATCCGGCGGTGGCCAGATTCGACGAGTCAGCAACTCGTCAACTTGGATTTGTTGAACAGGAATGGCGTTTGAACGAAGCCGCTGGCGCGGCGGACGCTAGCGCGTGGTGGTCATGGTGGCAGTGACGCTGTGGCAGTAGTATTTTGTGGGTCACAAGGAGGTCCCTGTGACCCAACTACGCAAAATGATGCTGGAGGAACTCCAGCGTCGTAAGTACTCTCAGGCTACCGTAAGGGCTTATCTGCTGGCAGTCAGGCAGTTCGCCGAGTATTTCCACCGGCCGCCGGACCAGCTTGGTCCAGATCACATCCGGCGATTTCAGTGTTATCTCTTGCAGGAGAAGAAGCTCAGCCCCCGCACCGTCGTGCAGCGGGTGGCAGCACTGCGATTTCTCTTTGTGAAGACACTCAAGCGTCACTACATGCTGGAGCACATCCCCTTCCCCAAGTCAGTGCGCCGGCTTCCTATCGTGCTGAGCCAGGAAGAAGTGAGCCGGCTCATCGATTCCGCCAGCAACCTGTTGCACCGTACGATGCTGATGACGCTCTATTCGACCGGGATCCGTCGCGCCGAACTGTGCCGTCTGCAAGTCTGCGATATCGACAGCCAACGCAAGCTGATGCACATTCGTGCCGGCAAAGGGGGTCGCGACCGCGACGTGCCGCTCAGCCCCAAACTGCTGGAGACGTTGCGGGAATACTGGCGCTGGATGAAGCCGAAGACCTACCTGTTCCCGGGTACAATAAAGAACTGGCGCGCGGACGTCCCGATTAGCGACAAAATCCCCTGGCACGCCTGTCGCGAAGCCGCCCAGCGAGCCGGCATTACCAAGCACGTCGCGCCCCACACCTTGAGGCACTGTTTTGCCACACACCTGCTCGAAGCCGGTGCGGACCTGCGCACGATTCAAGTCTTACTGGGACATGCCAAGCTGGAACACACCATCGTGTATCTACATCTCTCACAAAAGC
Organism: uncultured Solibacteraceae bacterium; assembly: GCA_963805775.1. Lineage (GTDB taxonomy): Bacteria > Acidobacteriota > Terriglobia > Bryobacterales > Bryobacteraceae > Solibacter. The sequence goes on from CAWDWK010000069.1 coordinate 5,620, forward strand.
ATCTCACCGCGGTGGTTAATCCCTTGGAGACGATCACAGTCTCCAGTCCCGACAACATCAAGCGCTCGCGGAAGCTCGAAAAACGATGAACCGGCCACCTTTCGAGGTGGCCGACATCGTCCGACAATACGGCAACAGCTTCGTCGCGAAGAACCGGTCCTGGTTGACGTGGCTCCATCTGCGCGTGCTTTCCGCCATCGAGTTTTGCCGCACGGCAACACTCGGTGGCCACCTGGATCGTTGTTCCCGATGTGGCCACGAGGCCATCTCATTCCACTCCTGCCTTATGGGGAGTATTTTCTAATGGGGAGTCCGGCCCCGGAAACGACGGCGGATTGGCCTTTTTGACCGGATTGTGTAGGCGGCGACTCACCATAAACTCAGCAGCTCCTGCTACGTTGGTGCGGCCATTCATGGCTGTTGCTCAACAAGGAGAGCCCATGCTAGAAACGTACTTCTCCGCGCCCAAGACGCTGCGACGGTTGCGCGGTGGAATCAGTGGACCACACATCGACGCGTTCGCAGATGACCTCGAACGCCAGGGATACGCACCGTCAAGCTCCGTTCGATACATCCGAGCCGCGTCTCATCTCGGCTGCTTCGTTCAACGGAAAGGGGGTGTGCTGAAGGACATCGATCTCACCATGCTTGATTCCTTTCGCCGTCACCTTCGCCGATGCCGATGCCCTCATTTCAAGCGCGGAAAGATCAGCTATCACGCCCAGTTCGGAGTGAAGCTCTTTCATCATCATCTCGTCGGACGCGGGGTTTGCCCGTGCGAATCGGTTCCGAATCTGGCCCCCCACCCGCCTGTTGTGGTCGCATTTTGCGACTGGTTCCGAACCCATCGCGGCGTGAAGGAACCGACTCTGCGGCACTACGCTCGCGGTGCGACCGATCTACTCCGCGCGCTCGGCGAAGATGTCAGCAAGTGGAATGCACAGGCCGTTCGAGATTTTCTTCTGCAACGAGCCAGCCAGTGTGGGACACGGACAACACAGGCGCTGATTACTTCTCTCCGCGCGTTTCTGCGGTTCCTCAACTTCTGTGGAGAATTCCGCGACGATCTTGCCCTCGCGATACCCGCCGTGGCGCATTGGCGGCTGGCGAGGCTGCCACATTGTTTGTCGGCGGAAGAAGTAGACCGGTTGATCGCCGCGTGCAACGGCACAGATCCCAGGCGGCTTCGCGATCGGGCGATCTTGCTCATGTTGGCGCGATTAGGATTGCGCGCCGGAGATGTGGCGTGTCTCCGTCTCACCGACATCGACTGGAACAACGGCACACTGCAGGTAACGGGGAAAGGGCGATACCAAGTGCGGTTGCCACTCCCGCAGGATGTCGGTGACGCTTTGCTCCGCTATCTGGAATGCCGGCCCGGCAACATTGATACCGATCATGTCTTTATTCGAAGCAACGCCCCATACAGACCCTTTGCCTCCGGAGATGGGGTCTCCTCCGTGGTGAAGCACGCTCTCAAACGCGCCAACATTGATACTCCCGCCAAAGGTGCGCATTTGCTTCGCCACACAGCAGCTACGGAGATGTTGCGGAATGGCGTGCCCTTGGATCAGGCGGGCCTCGTCCTCCGTCACCGCAGCATTGATATGACCGCCTACTACGCCAAGGCGGATGTCGCGCTGCTTAAACAGATCGCTCAGCCGTGGCCGGAGGTGAAGGGATGATGGCATCTGTCGAAACCTATCTTGCCGTGCGGCGTGCCGTCGGGTTTACTCTCAGCAACACAGAATATCTCCTGCGAAGCTTTGCGGACTTCGCGGCTGATCGAAAGGAAGCACATATCCGCACTGCAACAGCCATCGATTGGGCCAGCCAAGCGAAATCGGTTGCGCAACGGCACACGCGTCACCAGACCATCTGCCGCTTTGCGCAATACCTTCGCATCGAAGACTCCCGGCACGAATTGCCACCAGCGAACCACTTCGGCTACCGGAAAACTCGTCGTGTCCCGCACATTTATTCACGCGACGAGATTGATGGGCTTGTTCTCGCCGCCACGAGGCTTCCATCATCGGACTTGTTGCGGCCCAAGACGTATGCGGCGCTGATAAGTCTTCTGGCGGCCACCGGGCTACGGATTTCGGAGGCGTTACATCTGATGGTCTCCGACATCACCTCCAACGGGTTGCTAATCCGCAGAACGAAGTTTCAAAAAACTCGATTGGTGCCGTTGCACGCAACCGCCGTTACCGGACTGGCTCGCTACTTGACGTACCGTCAAGAAGCGCGATGCGGTGGCGATCACGTCTTCGTTTCGGATGAGGGGCAACCGCTCGTGTACTGGAAAGTTCACAGCGTGTTCCGGACCTTGTTGAAATCGGCCGGGATCAAGCCCTCAGGCGGCCGATGGCCTCGGATTCATGAGCTTCGTCACACGCTGGCAGTCCGGCCACTGGAGTCTTCTCCAACTGGCCGCCAACGAATCGGGCAGCACATGCTGGCCCTGGCTACCTACCTCGGCCACGTCAACATCAACGCTACCTACTGGTACCTGGAAACCACACCCGAGCTTCTGCTCGACATCGCCGTCGCCGCGGAGAACTTTGTGCAGGGAGGGCGCCAATGACCGCGCTCGCACCGCACATGGAAGCATTCCTCCGCGAGTATCTGGTCCGCCAGCGTGGCGCCAGCCGACACACTTGCGATTCGTACGCCTACAGCTTCCAGTGTCTGTTCGAGTTCGCCTCGAAGAAATTCAAGATGGCACCTTCGGCTCTGATGTTGGAGCAGTTGGACGCACCACTGATCTGCACATTCCTGGAACATCTGGAGACCACACGCGGCAATTCAGCGGAGACGCGAAACGTCCGCTTGGCTGCCATCCGGTCGTTCTTCCGGTTTCTGGAGCACCGTGAGCCAGGCGCAGTTGGGCAGGTACGTCGCGTTCTGGCGATCCCCTTCAAGAAAACCGATACTCGGTTGGTGCCTTATCTGGTCCAGGAGGAAATGCAGGCCTTGCTCGACGCTCCTGATCCATCCACGCGGAAGGGGCTCCGTGATCGGGCCATGTTGCATCTTGCGGTGTGCGCCGGGCTCCGAGTTTCCGAACTGACCGGCCTACTCACCGACGACGTCGCACCCCAGTCGGCCAGCATCCGGGTGCGTGGCAAGGGCCGTCGAGAGCGCGCGTTGCCACTTTGGAAGACGACGGCTGCGGCACTTCGTGCTTGGTCGGTCGTCCGTGGCCCGGTCGCTTCGCCCGAGCTCTTTGTGAACGCTCGCGGTGAACCCTTGAGCCGGTGGGGCGTCGCATACATTCTGCGGCGCCACACCGAAACGGCAGATCGAAAATGTTCGACGCTGCATGCCAAGCAAGTATCTCCCCACGTGCTCCGTCACACAAGTGCGATGGTGGTTCTACAAGCAACGCAAGACATCCGGAAAGTCTCCCTGTGGTTGGGGCATAGTAGCCTGACCACTACGGAAGTCTACGTTCGAGCCGACCCCACCGAAAAGCTTGAGGCCATTGAAGCGGTTGTACCGCCGAGCCTTCGCAAAGGCAAGTTTCGGCCTCCCGACAAACTGCTCGCACTGCTGAAGGGCAAGCCATAATGGAGAGTCGAAGGGGCGTGACGCCGCGTGCAGCATGCCCTTTTGCCCGTCTACTCCCCATTAGAAAATACTCCCCATAAGGCAGGAGTGGAATGAGATGGCCTCGTGGCCGCATCGGGAACAACGATCCAGGTGGCCACCGAGTGTTGCCGTGCGGCAAAACTCGATGGCGGAAAGCACGCGCAGATGGAGCCACGTCAACCAGGACCGGTTCTTCGCGACGAAGCTGTTGCCGTATTGTCGGACGATGTCGGCCACCTCGAAAGGTGGCCGGTTCATCGTTTTTCGAGCTTCCGCGAGCGCTTGATGTTGTCGGGACTGGAGACTGTGATCGTCTCCAAGGGATTAACCACCGCGGTGAGATGCTTTTGTGAGAGATGTAGATACACGATGGTGTGTTCCAGCTTGGCATGTCCCAGTAAGACTTGAATCGTGCGCAGGTCCGCACCGGCTTCGAGCAGGTGTGTGGCAAAACAGTGCCTCAAGGTGTGGGGCGCGACGTGCTTGGTAATGCCGGCTCGCTGGGCGGCTTCGCGACAGGCGTGCCAGAGGATTTTGTCGCTAATCGGGACGTCCGCGCGCCAGTTCTTTATTGTACCCGGGAACAGGTAGGTCTTCGGCTTCATCCAGCGCCAGTATTCCCGCAACGTCTCCAGCAGTTTGGGGCTGAGCGGCACGTCGCGGTCGCGACCCCCTTTGCCGGCACGAATGTGCATCAGCTTGCGTTGGCTGTCGATATCGCAGACTTGCAGACGGCACAGTTCGGCGCGACGGATCCCGGTCGAATAGAGCGTCATCAGCATCGTACGGTGCAACAGGTTGCTGGCGGAATCGATGAGCCGGCTCACTTCTTCCTGGCTCAGCACGATAGGAAGCCGGCGCACTGACTTGGGGAAGGGGATGTGCTCCAGCATGTAGTGACGCTTGAGTGTCTTCACAAAGAGAAATCGCAGTGCTGCCACCCGCTGCACGACGGTGCGGGGGCTGAGCTTCTTCTCCTGCAAGAGATAACACTGAAATCGCCGGATGTGATCTGGACCAAGCTGGTCCGGCGGCCGGTGGAAATACTCGGCGAACTGCCTGACTGCCAGCAGATAAGCCCTTACGGTAGCCTGAGAGTACTTACGACGCTGGAGTTCCTCCAGCATCATTTTGCGTAGTTGGGTCACAGGGACCTCCTTGTGACCCACAAAATACTCACTGCCACAGCGTCACTGCCACCATGACCACCACGCGCTAGCGTCCGCCGCGCCAGCGGCTTCGTTCAAACCCAATTAAGAGCCACCCCACAAGCGTCTCCAGCAATTCGTCGATAAAAGGAAGGCCAGCGAGCCGAAGCGCATCTTTGTCTAGGCACCGTTGCATCTGGATTACAACGGCTGGTAGTTCAGAATCGCTTATGTTTCCGATGCGTTCAAGCGCCTCACGGATCAGCTTTGAGACGGGGCCTATGCCAGCGCGATCGTCAGGATCCAGGTTCGCGGTGTCCATGCCACCAAAATATCACCCAAGCAGCTACGTTTCTTGGCCTTGGGCCGCTTGTGTCACAGCAGATTTGCACGACACAGACAGCAAGCTGCCACATCGCCAGTAGCTACCGATATTTGGTATTGAACTAAGCCGCTCTGCGGCAGTTGTGTGGCCGGGTTCGTACTCCGACCGCTGGGCGCTGGAAGGGAGGGGGGAATGGCGCACGGGTCGCCGCCCTAACGGGCGTCGCCTCGTGCGCTGGCCGGCGTGCTCGGCTGCCTGACGGCCGCCTGCGCTCCGGCGGTTAACCCCCTTCCAGCGGGCAGTTTTTGGTGGTGTGGTCAAAGACGAAAGGAGCTTTCGTTATGACCCCACTTCGAACCCGAATGCTGGAGGATCTCCAGATTCGCAACTACTCGCCCAATACCGTCGCCGCCTACATTCGTAGAGTTGCCGAGTTCGCCAAACACTTTGGCAAATCGCCGGAATTGCTCGGCCCGGAGGAGATCCGGGAATATCAACTGTACCTGATCAAAGAGAAAGGAGTCTCGCTATCGTCCTACATACAGACGGTTTGCGGGCTCCGTTTTCTATACTCCAACACGCTGCACCGTTCCGTGAGCATCGACCGCATCCCGTTGCCTCGGTACGAGAAGAAACTCCCGGTGATTTTGAGCCCCGCGGAAGTTCAACGCCTGTTGGAGACGCCGAAGAATCTCTCTCACCGGACCATTCTGACCACCATGTACGCCGCCGGCCCCAGAGTGTCGGAAGTAGCTACGCTCAAGCCGTCTGATATCGACAGCGGCCGGGGCGTGATCTGGATTCGCGGCGGCAAAGGCCGCAAGGATCGCCAAGTCCTGCTGCCACCCAAGCTGCTGGAGTTGCTGCGAATCTACTTCCGTTGGAAGCGCCCTAAAGAGTGGCTCTTCCCCGGCGGCAAACCTGACCAGCCCATCTCCACCAAATCCATCTTCTTAGCCTGCAGGAAGACCGCCCAGAAGGCCGGTATTTCCAAAGCGGTTCATCCGCACTCCTTGCGACACGCCTTCGCCACTCACCTGCTGGAAGCGGGCGTGGATCTGCGCACCATTCAGATTTTGCTCGGGCATGCAAAGCTGGAGACTACTGCACACTATTTGCACGTCGCCAACACCAGGGTGCGCTCGACCACCAGTCCGTTGGAACTCCTGGACCCACTCGACATCGTCCAAGCGGCCAGAATCTATCAACCTGAGGAATGAGTGGACCTCGGCTGGAAGTGGCCGATGTCTTCCGCACTTACGGAGATAACTTTCTGGCTTTGTGGGAGCGGGTACTCTCCCGCCCACAAAGGAAAGCCTTCGACGACATTCGTAATTGCCGCACAGCCGCCTTGGGTGGTCATTTGCAGTATTACGATTGCGGACATTGCGCCATCTCGTACAACTCGTGTCGCAATCGCAGTTGCCCGAAGTGTCAAGGGGCGGCCCGCGTCCAATGGCTGGCCGAACGGGATGCTGAGTTGTTGCCGGTAGAATATTTTCACGTTGTTTTTACTCTGCCTCAGCAGATCGCCAGGCTGGCTTTACAGAATGCCCGGAGAATCTACAGCATTCTCTTCCGGGCCGTGGCGGAGACCCTGTTAACGATTGCAGCAGATCCCCAGCATCTGGGTGCGGCGATCGGCTTCCTCGCCGTGCTTCACAGTTGGGGTCAAACCCTCCATCATCATCCGCATATCCATTGCGTAGTGCCGGGTGGGGGAATCAGCCCCGACAACTCGCGATGGATCCCTTGTCGTAGATATCGCAAATCGTACTTCCTTCCCGGCAAGGTCCTCGGTTGCTACTTCCGCAAGAGGTTCCTGATTCATTTGCGAAGGTCGTTCCAGAAGGGCAAACTCCAGTTCCATGGCGAACTGGAACCGTTGGGCCACCCGGTGGCCTTCGAGGCATTGTGTCAGAAGGCCGGTCGCATGAAATGGGTGGTATACGCCAAGCGTCCCTTCGGCGGGCCAGAACAGGTTCTCAAGTACTTGGCCCGATACACGCACCGTGTCGCCATATCCAACCGACGCCTGTTATCGATGGAGGATGGTCGAGTCACCTTCGAATGGAAGGACTATGCCGACGGTAATCAGACCAAGACGATGACATTGGAGGCGGTCGAATTCATTCGTCGTTTTCTCCTTCACGTGCTGCCCTCCGGCTTTGTTCACATCCGTCATTTTGGCTTTCTGGCCAACCGCAAAAGAAAGGAAAAACTGGCGCTGTGCCGGTCCTTGCTTGCCGCCCCGCAAGCTGTCAACAAACCCTGCGCAGATTCCCCCGGCAGCCGCGATTCAGACTTCGCGGAACAGCACCGCCGATGCCCGGTCTGCCAGACCGGCCGGCTGATCCGCGTACAGGCCCTCACTGCCGCGGCTTGCGCGTGCTTACCGGCGCCTACAATCGCAGATACCTCATGATCACCGTGAGCAAACCGTCAACCAAGCCGCTGACCAGCTCGTTGGCCTTCCTAAGGGCATCACAAAATCCCTGTCTGAAAGCGTTGTTTTGGCACTCCAGAAACGTTGGCGTCGGCTGCCGCCAACGAAAAGGTCACCCTCCCAAGTGGAGGGTGACCATTTCTATCGCCGAGTCGTCCCGTCACCAGGCGTTTTTCCGGACTCCAGTCAACCAGACCGTCATTCAATACCCATAGCTCTCGGTCCGGCTCAGTTCAACGAATTCTATCGGTAGTGCCCGCCCCCACGCCTTGCCCACTCTGCGGATTTTTCTTGGGGCGGGCACCACCGATAGAATGCTCTTCATTATCGCTAGCTACGAATTGCCAGTGCCTCTCACCGCGACCCCTTCCCCACGCGGCGTCCCCCAGCGCCTGGCCACGCTGATCCGGGGGACATCTTCGACGCTTCGCTTGTCGAGCCGCCGCGGAATTCTATCGGCAAATTTGCCTTTTCAGACGTTGACGTTCAGCCCATCGATCAGTCCGCGAAGTTCCTTGCTCGGTTTGAAGAAGGGAACTCTCTTCGGTGACACTTCGACTGGGCTCCGGTCTTTGGATTGCGTCCGATGCGCCCTAGTCTTTGGCGCGTGTGGAAGCTTCCGAATCCGCCGATCTCAACCTTATTCCCAGATCGCAGGGCACGGACGATGCAGTCAAATATGGCGCAGACGAGGTCGTCGGATTCCTTCAGCGGCATTCCAATGGCTTTGTAAACCTCTACGGTTAGATCGGCCCTGGTCATCTCGCGGATCCTCGTTTCATCACGAAGCAGAGTACCATAGTGTTACTTGGTACTCCGGGCGCCGGCAGTTCCATGTCTGGAGTCGAGACATTTCTTTATAGCCAAGCTCTCTCCTTCGGAGAGGACAGCATCTGTTTCTGGTACCCGTCCACGAAGCTCTAAGATTATGGTAGTCCAGCACGGTTTTCCGGTCGTTCGCAGCGCCCGCACTTCGGCGCCGCTGGAACTGTCCGGACCTAAAAGGTATATTGACGTACTTGCTGCAGTTTGCACTTCAAGACTTATCGAGAGTTTCCTCGCTCCTTACGGACATGAACCAGCTCTCCAGGTCGGGCGAGATCTCGGCGCGAAGGTAGAGGAGCTGCTTCAGGCGGCCGCGAATTGACATCCACAGGCCAAGCGTTGCACGGATTGGGACTTGCCGCCGGAAGTCTGGTACGACGGCGTCCAGCGGACGCCGTCCGCGCGTCAAACACCGAAACAATCAACGGCAAAATACCAGAAGATGAGTAAGGAGCTACTGCCATGAAGAACCCGATCACCCCCGAGGGCGCTGCTTCAGCGCAGAACCCGCTGCCGCCTGTGCCCACCACGAAGATCCTGGCGATCTCCCATTTCATGGGCACGCCCATGACACCCGCCCAGCGCGCCCAGATCATGCCGCACGAAGTGCACGACACTGTGAATGCTTATCTCGCGGGCAAGATAGACCAGTGGTATTTCCGGACCGACGGGAAGGGTGTGGTTTTCATCGTCAACGCAAGCACACCAGAACAGGCGAAAAACATCTTGGAGAAATTTCCGCTGGGGCAGGCTGGTTTGATGGGCTTTGACTATATCCCGCTAGGTCCGCTCAGTCCCCTGCGCATCATCAATGACATGGTGAAGTGATTTTATTGGCTGGCACGCCGCCGGGCGGTATTAAGCGGGCGTCAACCATGTCGACAACGGTCGCGAGGGCGCCGCTCGCTGAGCGAGAAGGGAGAGCAAGGGCCGTGGTTCGGGCAAGGCGCAGATCTCATAACGTCTCTTCGAGGCGTTTACAATCAGCAAAGCGCCGCCACATTGAGGCGGCGGCTAAGGAGCACCTTGCGCCGCTTCCGGGTGCCGGCTTCTGGGCGCGGCGAGGGTCGCCAGTCGGCAGGAGAGAGCAATGAATCCTGTGGAGATCGCGGCGCTCGACGCGCTGGACCTGCTCGTCGTCGTGGACAACGAGAGCGACACGCTATCCAGCGTGGATAAAGGTGTGCCGCAGCTTCCCGAGCTCGGGCGACTGGTCGCGCGTGTTCCCCATCTTGCGCCCAAGGACGGCCATGACTGCGTCGAGCCCTGGGGGCATCTGTGCCTCGCCTGCCACGGCTTCTCGGCGCTGGTCACGGGGCGGCGCGGCTCCGAAGAGCGCTCGGTCCTCTTCGACGTCGGACCCTCCGCCGAGGTCTGGCTGGAGAACGCGCGTCGGCTCGGCGTCCGGCTCGCGTCCATCGAAGCCGTGTGCCTCTCGCACTGGCACTCGGACCACAGCGGCGGGCTCCCGGCGGTGGTGGCTGCCATCACTCGGTCCCGCCTCGACGAAGGGCTCCCGCCGCCGATCGTCGATCTACACCCAGACCGGCCCGACCAGCGTGGCACCATGACCCCTGCCGGGACGCTGGTGCTGTTGAACCCGGAGCCGACGTTCGAGGCGATCGAGAGCGCCGGTGGGCGCGTCACGAAGCACGCCGAGGCGCACGTACTTGCGGGCTTCTTCTTCGTCAGCGGCGAGATCGAGCGCGTGACGTCGTACGAGGCGGGGTTCGTCGGGCACCACACGGTGCGCGACGGGCACACTGTGCCGGATCCCTTGATCCTCGACGAGCGATTCCTCGCGGCGCGCGTGCGCGGCCGCGGCGTCAGTGTGCTCTCGCCGTGCTCGCACGCAGGCGTCGTCAACGCAGCGCTCGGCGCGCTGGGCGCGTTCGGGGGCGAGCCGATCGACGTCATCCTCGGCGGCTATCATCTGGCAGGCGAGGGCATGGAGCCGCGGATCGAGCCGACCGTCCACGACCTCGCCAATCGTGTCAGGCCTCGTGTCGTCGCGCCGGGGCACTGTACCGGCTGGCGTGCCAAGGCGGCGCTCGCGCATACGTTTGCGCCGGGAAAGTATGGGCCGAGCGTCGTCGGCTCGCTCTACGCTCTGCGCGCGACGTGAGCGGGACGACTTCGGCTGCCCGCGGGGCACGGGAACGGACGGCGACAAAGGATGCGTTGGTGGTCCTTGGCCGGCAGCACAGCCTCTAGCGTCACGATCCGGGATTCCAGACTCCGATTCTGCTGCACGTCCAACTTGTGTTGTTCCTGCATCGACTGGTTCGCGGCAATCGAAACTACTCGGCCCGGCCCTCTAGTTTGATAGTCATGCGATTTGACGTATGAACGGGCACGCGTGCGTGTAACAAATGCGTATCGGGTATGAGCCTTGAGTGCCTCGTAACTCGACCAGAAAAGGTTGGTCTAAATTCGCCCCAAAGGCACACGAAATCAACACGTTAGTGATGACCAAACGAATATGAGACCGATATGTAACGCATATCCAGAACTCGATTGAAGTCTCTAGAACTGCGTATTCACTGTACTGCCAAGGCGCGACAACGTAAGCCTTCCCAGAACTTGGGGTTAAACACATCCTGCCCGCGCGGAAACTGTACGATATCCAGTTGTACCGGAGCAGGCTGGATGGTTCCCGCCGCCCAACTCTGGAGCTAGTGTACTTCCACTCCACTAGCTTGGCATTTAGATCGCGCGGCTCAGCATCACCCAAGACCCGGAAAATGCCCCATATTCCAGCCCGAGAGGCAATCGGAATACCCACCATTGGCCGAGGTTCGAAGGCGGACCACTGCTCCCGGGTTCTTCGTCGGCCAGTTAAACTGGTGCTGCAAACCCAGTGGTCCATTGATACGGCCGACCGTCGATGTCGCCCTCCGGTAGAATCAGTATTTTTTACAAATCCGGAAGGGGCCCGCTCTAGAAGTAGCTGCGCTCCATTTCAGAGTTACGCATACTAATAATGGTTTTGTAAACTGGCACATTACTGTGTCTACACCACCTTGGCGGTGTGAGTGAATCCGTGTAAAACGGATTCGCGGCGCGGTTTTACGATCGGTTTTTTGGGTCCGTAGAGAAAGAGATCCTTAGTTCATCCCGCCGGAGCCGCCAGTCGCGAAACCATCCTGACGGAACGGCGAGGAGGGCGCGAGGGCGCGCCGGTTCGGCGCGCCGGGAGCGGACACTGCTGCGGGAATCCAGCCGGATGCTCGAGGAGATCGCGCAACGGACCGGAGGAGTACACACGTCGCCGTGCACGTCGTCAGAACGATGTCGAGACTGTGAAGCGGAGGTCAGAACTTTGATACAGTGCCAATCAGCAAGCGTCAGAAAGCAAAAGGTCCCGTATCAGAATTCGGGGTGTTGGAACCAGCTAGATCTCTGTAACTGACTGATTGTTATGGTACGCCCGAGTGGATTCGAACCACCGACCTTTTGCTCCGGAGGCAAACGCTCTATCCAGCTGAGCTACGGGCGCACAATCGCAGCACCTCAATTGTAGTCACGTTCCGAAGCGAGGGTCAAATTGCATTGCCGCGCCCGTGATCCGTACGTAAGGAAAATCGGAGTCAAGCTGGAGGACTGAGTAGCGGGCGCGGAAGATGGGTGAGAGATTGCAGCATTTGGGTGCAGAATTCTAAGTTCTGCGCGATGAGCATTCCCCGCAAGCAGAAAAGCCTCACCCACTGAAGGTGAGTTTCTGTTTCAGCTCGATCCAGAGCCCTTGGAAGAATGCGTTACAGCGTTTGGCGGCATCCCGCTATTTCTTGCAGGCCGCGCGGTCGCTGGATGTGCCTTGGAAACGGCAAATTCCGGAAATCTCGATTGCTCCCCGCCTCCGCGCCAGGAGTCCCATCGCTTACGGACGGATTACGCGCCTTGGCGTAATCCTTGCGCGTCGATGTGGTAGGATGCATTTTAGGATCATTTTCATCTCACGGAGAGGTGGCTGAGTGGTCGAAAGCAGCGGTTTGCTAAACCGTCGTAGGGGGAAACCTCTACCGGGGGTTCGAATCCCCCCCTCTCCGCCATTCACCAAAATGACCGTTTCCACCCCCATCGCCTGATTTGAGCTGCCGATCGGCTAAAGCCGCAGACGCAATCAGATCAAAGGGTTGCCGGTACTGCGCCTCCAGTTTTCCGTCCTTCCAGGTGCAGTTCGAAAGTACAAAATCCAGCAGTTTCCGTTTTTCGCTCGGCGGCTGAGTTTCGAACAAGCCATGCGCCTGGTGCGCCAACTCCAGCAGTTTGATGCCTTCCTCGATGTAGTTCCGGTTGGCCACCTGGTGCGCCTCGGTGTCGCGCATGATCCGGCACTGCTGGGCACGGAACTCGCCGGCCTTGCGGTCGAAGAAATCGTTATCGATCCGCCCGTCGAGTTTGTCGAGGTACATGGCGTCGATCCGGTCCTGGAGGCGCCGGTGCTCCCGCTGGAGTTTCGCGATCGCCCCTTCATGGAACTGCTTCTCGTCCTGATGGCTTTCGCGCAGCGCCGCCGTCACCCACGCCAGCACCTCACTGCTGAAAGAGATGCCCTTCAACACAGCGGTGAAGTTCTTCTCCAGCACCTCTTCGCGCGTGTACGGCTCCGGGCATTTCCCCTTGTAGCCGGTGCAGTGGTAGTAGACGTAGCGGCTCTTCTTGATCTCGCCCACCATCGCGCAGCCGCAGTGGCCACAGGTGATCAGCCCGGTGAAGGCGAAGTCGTGGGTACGTTTCTTCGGTCGTTTTGCGTGGCGGCCGTCCAGCACATCCTGGACCTGCTGCCAGAGTTCGGACGTGATCAGCGGTTCGTACGTCCCATGGTAGAGCACACCGTTATAATCGAAGTCGCCGGAGTATGCCCGTTTCCGCAGAATCTTGTGCACGGTGGACGTGGGCACGGCGCCATTGCTCTTCCTATACGCCAGGCCGTCCGCGCGCGCGAGTTGCGCAATGTCCTTCAGTGAGTGCCTGCCGGTCGCATACTGCTCGAAGAGGCGCCTGACTGCGGGTGCCAGCGCCGGATCGGGCACGATGGTCTTCTTGCCACCGTCACCGATGGCGTTAAGGTATCCGAGCGGGGCGACGGTGGGCCACATACCCTCGCGCGCCTTCTGGTGTAGGCCCTTGCGGACCTCTTCGGACAGGTTGTCGATGTAGTTCTTCGCCATCAGGACCTTGATCCCGTGCATGAACTTTTCATGGGACCGGGAGTCCTTGGAGAGGACGACGTTTTCCTTCACGAAATGGACGTCGATGCCGAGTTCATCTATGGTGACGTAGTCTTTGAAATTCCGGTACAGCCGGTCGGTCTTCTCTACCAGAATGGTACGGCAGGACGGATGCTGTTTCAGGAATGCGATCATCTCCCCGAAGCCGGCGCGGCCAGCGGCCTTGGCGGTTTCAACGTCGATGAACTCCTTGGCAATGGTGTACCCGTTGGCGCCAGCGTAGGCGCGCAGTAGTTCCAGTTGCGCCGGAATGGAGAAGCCTTCGCGCTCCTGGTCTTTGCTGGAGACGCGGGCGTAGATGGCGGCGCTCGCGCTCTGGCCAGCACCGCTTGTGGTTTGCACAGCCATTATCGCCTCCTTTCCGAAGTCGACGACTTTTTCGCGTTTCGATACCTGCGCATCAACATGGTCTTTCTGCACGTCTCGGTACAATACTTCGCTCGACTATCCTCGGTCACGAAAACGGTGCCACAGGTTTCGCAGTAGACCACCCGCCGGCCACGCTCCCAATCCCTCAGGAACATGGCCGCGAGCGCGGCGATCAAGCCCGGCGTGTGGTGGTGCCTCTCAACGTTGATTCCATCGTTTTGAGGAACTAGAAAACTGTGGTCCTGCGAGGCCAACTGCTGGAGGAAATCGAGCGCACGCCATTTCGCGTCCGCATCACTCGCCTGTTCGCCACCGGGTCCACTTAACATTTCTACCGATGCCAAGAAACGCGACAGCATCATGACAAATAGGTAGACAGGTTCGCAGTACACTCCAAAAAACGCAGCGGCACCTGGCTTCGGGTAGTGAAACCGCTCGACCTCCTGTAGCGGAACTTGCGGGAAAAAGCATTGGGCCATTGTCGCCAGGGATTCCTCCTCGAAGTGCCAACATTTCAGGTCGGGCATGAAATCCCCTGGCAAGGTAAATTCTCGCCCAGCACCGCTGAACTTACCCTGGGAGTCCCACGTAGTTTCCGCCCACTCAATCGCTTCGACTCCGGGGCAATTTGGACTCGCGTATGCCGGAATCCAGCTTCCGAGGTTCTTGCGGTATTCGACGGCTGGCATCCCTTGTTGAGCGGTCGTGGCTCTCAATGTGATCCTCTCGGCTTGTGTAGGGAGCAGCCCTAAAAGCCCGAACCGAGAGCAGAATTTGAGTACTTCCGCACTCTGTGCAGGCAGCAGCACCAAGGCGTACGTGCCATCTTCGGGCCACTTTGGTGGGACTACCCTCAGGCTGCGCCCCAGTTCTAGCGCTTCGCGGTAGGGAACTTCAATTGTCCAACCGGACCTAGAGTTAGCGGCATACGCTGACCAGAGATCGAATTCCACTACCTCAGAGCTCTCCAAAGGTTTAATGAATCCGTCCTCCAGGCAATAGGCGCTGGTTCTAAATGACTTACCGACTTCAGCAAACATCTTTGCTCCGAAGCAATCCTACCACATAGATCCCAGATCAAGAACTATAGACTACATAAGACCCAAAATGGTAGATTGTTGTTGTTAATCTGCAGACTACAGCAGCGCAACCAGGCACTTCCTTGACAGCCGAGACCATTGCCGTCTGGCAACCACTTGCCAGGCGTCGCCTCGGACCCGACGACCTGCGGCAGATCGTTCAAAACGTTACAGGTTTCTTCCGCCTCTTGGCCGAGTGGGATTCGCGCAGCGGTGCCACCTTACCTGCCCCAGATGGAACCAAGACGATCGTTCCCGACACGGAGCCGGCGGCGTGAGGGAGCCCCTGACCCCTTCCGAAGTTCAGGTCTACTATCAGGTGCGCGTACCACGACTCACACAACGTGGCTCCGAATGGCGTGGTCCGTGCCCGATCCACGACGGCAAGAACGATAGCTTCGCCGTCGATTCTGCCACGGGCAATTTCCACTGTCACTCCAAGTGCCAACGCGGCGGTTCCGCCGTGGACCTCGAAATGGCCCTTACTGGGAGCGACTTCAAGACGGCAGTGGTGGAACTGGAGGCCATCGTTGGTCGTGTCACGCCGCCCATCGCCTCGAAGAGCGCCACCTCCAGGGACGGCGAGATCCTCGCTACCTACGACTACGTGGACGAAACTGGCAAACTGCTCAGCCAGGTCGTTCGCCGCGCACCCAAGCGCTTCACCCAGCGGTGCCCGGATGGCAATGGCGGGTGGGTCTGGAAGGTGGCGGGCGTACGTCGGGTGATGTACCGGCTTCCGCGCGTAATGGCAGCCGACGAAGTCTTGATCGTTGAGGGCGAGCGGGACGCCCACACCGCTGAGGCCCTGGGTTACACGGCAACGTGCAACGCCGGGGGCGCCGGCAAGTGGCTGCCCGAGTTCGGTGATGCACTGGCCGGCAAAAAGGTAACCATCATTCCCGATAACGACGAACCCGGCAGGAAGCATGCCGAAGCCATCATGCTCAGCCTTATCGGCAAAGCCAAGGAGATTCGGATTGTTGCTCCGCAGGTCGGGAAGGATCTCACGGACTGGGTTAGCGGTGGTGCATCGAAGGCGACCATTGATGCCGCGATCGCAGCGGCGCCGCTGGTTGGTTTGCCGCAGGAAGCGAAAAAAGGAAAAGAGAATGCGGAACTTCCTGAAATCATCGTTAGTAGTAGGCAGCTCCGCGATCTTCGAGCGGACTGCCTCGCCGCGCTGGTAGAGGCGAACACGTCGCCGAAGCTCTTCGTGCGTGGTGGGCTGCTGGCCGACCTCCGCTCCAGGAGTGAGGGTGTGCTTGTCATCAACAATTTGACCGACGTCGAATTGCGCGGCCTGCTGACCGATCGAGCATCCTTCTTCGTGGAGACTGAGGAGGGCTATAAGCCTTGCGCGCCGCCGCTATACGCCGCGAAAGACATTCTCGGCTATTCGGACCTTATGGGCCACTTCCCCAACCTTCTCGGCATCACCGAGATCCCTGTCTTGCGGCCCGACGGTACGGTGCTCGCACAACCTGGGTACGATCCCGCCACGGGCCTATATTACGCACCTGCGCCCGGCCTGATGATCCCTTCGATCCCCGAACACCCCACCTATGACGACGTTAAACGTGCCCTCCAATGGGCCCAGTCCGCGATCGGCGATTTCCCGTTCGAGTATGACCTCGGACAGAACCTCAAGATCGTCCCGTTCGATCAGCGCGCCAGGTTCCAGCCGGTATTTTCCGCAAGCATGGCGAACGCGCTCGCCTTAATGTTGACCCCACTGGTACGCCCGGCGATCAGTGGCCCGACTCCGTTAGCGCTGGTGACGGCGCCGGCACCAGGCACCGGCAAAACACTGCTCTGCGAATTGATCGCGGCGATCGCGACGGGGCGGGGGGCGGCGCTGTTCTCCGCGCCCAGTGAAGAAGAAGAGTTTCGCAAACAAATCACCAGCTACCTCAAGGAAGGCGTCGGGGGCATCGTGATCGATAATGTCTGCGCACCTCTGGCGTCGGCCCAACTGTCCAAGGCGCTAACGGCAGACACGTGGGCGGACCGCATCTTGGGCCATACGCAGACCGTCTTGCTGCCCGTTCTGTGTACCTGGCTCGCCACCGGCAACAACATCCGACTTGGGGGCGACCTGCCACGGCGGTGCTACTGGATCAGGTTGGATGCAAAAGTGGCCAGGCCGCATCTGCGTTCCGGCTTCCGGCATCCGAATCTCCGGCGCTGGGTGCGGGAAAATCGAGGCGAGTTGATCGGCGCGCTGCTGACGCTGGCGCGGGCCTGGTTCGCGGCGGGCAAGCCGCAGTTGAACCAAATCGTTTTGGGCAGCTACGAGTCCTGGGCCGAGGTGCTCGGCGGCATCCTGGGTCACGTGGGCGTTCCCGGATTCCTCGGAAATTCCGGCGAACTACAGGACCAAGCCGAGGCTGATTCCGATAGCGAAGCCAACTTCTTACAAGCTCTCCATCTTGCGGCGGACGGCAAGCGTTTCACCTCCGGTGACGTTCACCGCTTGTGCCGGCATGAACCTACGGCCAGCGCACTAACCAAAGCGCTCCCTCCCGAACTTTCTGAAACCCTGGGCGCCGAGGGAGTATTCGAGCGGCGTCTCGGGCGGTGGCTTGCCGAACGTGCGGATCGCCGGTTCGGGAATGATTCTGTACACGTAAAACGAGTCGGTATCATGCACAACACGCAGTTGTGGACCGTGGTGAACCCCGGCGCTGCGGAACCGGCGGTGATCCAGTGAACTCGCCTATTCGAAGTGGGGGTCAGGGGGGTTCGACCCCTAATAAAGGGGGGTTACGGAAATCAACCTATCTCCCGCGAAATCAATACTATATCCGGAAAATGGGGGTTAGGGGGGTTAAATTCCCACACAAACGCATGAGGGGTCAGTTCCTACTGTGTGTGTGGGAATCGGAAATGTGGCGTGGGGAAACAGACCCCCCTGACCCCCCTAACCCCCATCTGAACAGGAGCACGTCCGGCCCAGCGACCGTGATGGAGGTGGAACTGTGGTAAATCGCTACAGCGGCCAGTATCACGCCGCCAGTCCGCCTGTTGAGCGGATGCAAGACCTAACGGCGGCCGCGAAGCGGTCACGTCTCCGGGTAGCGGTGGGTAGTTGGGAACTGGAAGTTGGATTCGAGCGGGCCCTGGCCGCCGATGACGAGCGCGACCGGCGCCGCCAGATGCGCGAGGATGCGGCCCTGGTGGGCATCGCTGTATCCGGGGCCGCGCTTGAGAGCCTCCTGGTTCCAGACCCTGGAGCGGTGGCCGCGGAGGTCAGTGAATGAACGCCTGGTTCAACCGTCGGCAGGCGCCGCCCGAAGTGAGCCCGCCGGTGTCGGTCGCAAAGACAGTTCCATCACCGAATGGGAACGGTTTTACTTTGCAGCCGCCCACCATCCGGCCGGAGCCGAAACCGAAACCGAGGTACGCCACCGGGCTGGAAGCCGCG
The DNA here is from genome assembly GCA_963805775.1 of uncultured Solibacteraceae bacterium. Lineage (GTDB taxonomy): Bacteria > Acidobacteriota > Terriglobia > Bryobacterales > Bryobacteraceae > Solibacter. Next base: position 24,067 of record CAWDWK010000069.1, read on the forward strand.
CACATGGAGGCTTCCTTCGCCGGCGGCGTGCGGGTCCAACTTCGCTGCGAACAGTCCTCGCGCTGGTGCATGTGGGTGACCACGGGCGGGGCTTGGAAGCGCCGTAAGGATTTCGCTTCGCCGTTCGCGGAACACGCGTGCAGGACTGCTGAATGTTGGTACGGGTCGACGACAACCGCCTGGCATCCAGCCGAAACGGAGGATTTGTGAATCGCTACCTCAGTGAGGAATTGGAGCGCGCCATCGCGGACGGCGACGGTCTTGCCCTCCGCAGAGCTTGCGCCAGTCGCGGTGGCCGGCGATGCGAGTTTATCTTCCACCACCAAGTGCAATGCGATCAATGCAGCCGGCAAACATGGTCGCCGCACCTGAGTGGTGGGCGCGCGTTTTGCCGCCGCTGTTGCCCGGCCTGCGCAGAACGTGCCGTCGGCGCCAGGACTGACTTATGACCACAGTTGTGCATAACACCAACATGTGGGTTGGCCTCGACCAACCTGCTTCTACCGATGCCAAATTCGGTGCTTCAGATAAAACCGATATCCGAGTAACAAGGTCGAAAAGGCGTAGCCTATGAAAGAAAAAGAAGTAAGACGTGCTGTGCGTCCCGCCCACGATTTACCGCCAATGTCGATCGAGCGGAAGAAGATCGATCACGCCTTCCGGCTCTTGAACAAAGCTGGCCTGATAGCCAAACAGACCTACGAGTGGGCAGAAACCTGCGCCACCGGAATGCTCATTCTCGACGACAAGGTGGTGTATCGGGGAAAGCGGCCTTTTGGTTTTGCTTATTGGCACCGGGGGGATGGCGAAAGCAGCGAACGCTGGATCGGATACGGCGTCCTGATGGACTGCAACCTCGCACCGATCCAGTCTGACCAAACGGTTGCCAAAACCGTCTGTGAGTGCCTGGTGAAGGCGGGCGTTCGCCACGTCAGGGTTGGGGATCGGAAGATCCTGGTGCTGCAAGGGTCGGCCATGCAACACGCCGATCCCACAAGTGCGCAGACGTCTAAAGAATTTCTTGCGCTTGAACCCACGGGTCGTGTGATCTAGGTGACGTTCGACGATGCCCCGCACCCTCGGTCCGCTCCAACTGCGCCTGCTCGACGCCCTGCGCCACCACGGGCGTGAAGCCAGTCTGGGAAGCCTTGCCGCCTTCGCGGCAGGGCTCATCCCCGATCTTGGAACCAGGCCGCCGGCCCAGGCATTCGCGAGCTGGGCCCAGTACACCGCCACCGCCCGTGCCGTGGCCAACTTGCGGAGGCGCCACTTCATCGATACACGGATGGTCGCCTCCACTCGCGGGCGGTTGGTGTGGCCGCTAGCGGCGGACGGAAGGCCCCGACCTATCTGGCAGTTTCGAAACCCGACGCGCCTGCTCTACGTGAAGATGGCGCCGGCCCCAATGAACGGGAGCAAACATGCTGAAGTTTGAACTGAAGAGCAGCAAGCGCGGGATGATCGCGCTCTTGACCGTGGCCATGGCCGAAGCGCAGCCTCCCGTCCTGGAGCGGCGCGTGGCCAGATTGCTTTCAGCGGAGTGCGCCACGCTGGGGTTCGCCGTGCGCGGCACGATCAACATCGAAGTGCAGGAGAACTGGCTGACCACCACAGTGGACGTGAGGGCGGCGGCGTTCGTGGTGGCCACCGACCGGACCGGCGCCAGCACCACCAGGCGCCCGGCCAGCAGTGCGACTGCGGCAAGTCGGCCACCGCGCCGGAGGGCGCCAACAGAAGCTATCAGTTGAAACTTTGCCCCCCGAAATATTGCCATTTGCCGCCGCGGTGCGTGAGCATTGTAGAGGCCCGCCACGGGCCAGGAGATGACCGCCATGTTGCCAACGACAGTAACCGATGCTCAGAGTACCCTTGAACATTCCCTTCGGCCCGGTGCCTTGTACACCGTCTCTGAAGCGGCCCTGATGGTTGGCCTCCATGACGAGACAATCCGCCGCCGAATCCGAGCCGGCAAGGTGCGCGCATGGGGCTGCCCGCTCAAGGTCTCGTTGGACGATTTGATGCCACCGTACGAGCCGACCCACCGCAAGAAATAGCCGCACGCAGCCAGGCTGGCATGGAATGCGCGCACGCTTCAGTCTGCTAGTTCCCGGATCGGCGGGCGTCGCCCGGTGACCTGAATTCCCCGAGTGCCCGCGCTTATCAACCACCTAGCCAGAGCGCCGCTCTGTCTGCGTCTTGGCCTTGCGCCCGCGTGATCCGCGTGGCGTAATGGAGTCCACAGATGAAGTACGAAACCTTGCTACGTAAGACCGCCGAGTTCTGGTCTCCCCGTCTTGGCCGCAGCGTCACGCCGGATGAAGCGGAAAGGCTACTTGAGGGCATTCCCGATTTCGTGGAGAGGCTGTACGCCTGGGGTGCCGGTGATCGCGTTGTGCTCCAAGAGCCGCGCGAGATTCCCGCGCGCCGGCGCAACCCGCACCCGTTCGATCCGCCGCGTATTTGATCTCCGACTTGCTCAGCGTGCCTATCATGGGGCCGGCCGTGTGGGCAGATGGATCGATTGCCCCCGATCCACACCATCCGGCGCTTTAACTGTCCAAATCTTTCTCGATTTCGATAGCGTCAGCGCGAGGGTGACGCCTTCTTCGATTTAATGAGTTGCGACTGCCCTTCGGGGCGTGTTTTGGATAGGGTATCCAATCCACGTACAGCCGTCCCGTAGCCGATCCCCAGCGCTCGCGCAATCGCGGGATAGCTCATCCCCTGTTGTCGCATGTCGAGAGCCTTCTGCCGATCGAACACGCGCCGGGGTCTGCCGATCGCGGTGCCCTTGCTCTTCGCGTGCTTTAGGCCCACCGAGACGCGTTCCCGAATCAACTCCCGCTCGAACTCGGCCACAGCGGCCAGGATGTGGGTGAGTAGCCGAGAGGTCGGATTACCTTTGTCCGTATCAATCGCCTGCGACGCCGATATGAATCGCACACCGCAGGATTCAAGTTCCGTCATCTTGCCCACCAGGTCGATGAGGCTGCGGCCAAAGCGATCCAATTTCCACACGACGATGGCGTCAAACTTGTGCAGTCGGGCATCGCCCATGAGGCTATCAACACCTGGCCGTCGCGCCTTAGCCCCGCTCATGTGGTCCTGATAGACGCCGGCCAGCATCCAGCCGCGCCGAGTTATATAATCCGCCAGCTCTTCAATCTGAATCTCGTTGTGCTGGTCGTTCGTGCTTACTCGTGCGTAGATGGCCGCTTTCATCGACCTCGATGTTATGCTTTTGGACTTAGTAAGTCAACTATGATCCATCCAGCGGTAGTATCTATGCGGGCCTCGGCGGGATATGTCGCCGCTGCGCTACTTATTGCTTCCCAACGATCGGCTGGAGTGTGCCAGCCGGCGACGACACGTTGGACGAGGAACCGGACTAGGCGAGCGTGATGTCAGGCGGCGCGGCCCTGGGTTCGACCGCCACCAAGGCCATCGCCAACCGGAGGCCATTTCGCCTATTAGGAAACCCCCACCCCACCCCTCGCGACGGGGGAGGGGGGTGGTTGAAGGTCTATGATTCCCAGACCCAGAGCGCGACCATCGCATTTCCAAATTTTTAATATAAAAATTTTGCGACGTTTTTTTCCCGTTGACAACTTGCGTCCAGAGCGCGACTTGTTCCTGCAAACCTCGAACGGACGCTCCTCGGGAGCGGCATCGGCGACCAAAGTCCGAATGGATGACGATTCTATCCCCGACAGACTTCCTCTAGTCGCTCCGCTGCCCGCGGAGTGGTGAGCCTGTTGTCAGCGCGCCTTGCGGCGTCACCAGTTTTAGGCCCTTAACCTTTTCCAGAAAGTCCCGGCGGTCAACGAACTTGATCGCAGACTCGCCTCCACCGAGATACATGACGAGTTGTTCCAGCGCGTCGGCTGGATTTTGCGCGTTGATGTCCAAAGCACGCAGATATCCACCACGGCGGAGGCGGGCGAAGAGCTCCTGAAGTGTGTAGCGTCCTTCGAGGTCAGTCCACCGGCCTTGTGGGATCGGCTGACTAGATACTGGACCAGGAGAAGTTCGTCAAATAAGTTCGGCGGGACATGTCGAAATAGCCGACGTCGGGGAACTTCGTCTCCTGGCTGGAATTGTGCCCGGATAACGACATCACTGGAGGGCGGGTGGCGTGGAGGGACATGCGCAGCGTACACAACCGGGCGGGGGATCTTTTTCGACTGGCGGCGTATTCTCTGCATCACGACCAATCGCCGCTGGGAGACTATCTCCGCCGGATGAAGAGCAAGATGGATGCCCCGGCGGCCACCACGGCCACGCCCACAAGATCGCGATCATCTTCTACACGATCGTGAAGAAGCAAGTCGAATACGACGCCTCGCTTTGGGCGCAGCGCGATGCCGAGCGTGAGAAACGTTTCGAAGCGAAACTCAAACGGCACGCTCAGCATCTCGGCTACACCGGTGTCCATCGAAGAAAACCCTGCGGCATAACCGCCTGAATTCAAAAGCTCGCGAGGGAGTTCCTCAAAAGGACTCTGGACAGACTCGGAGCGCTCACGTCTGCCAAGCCGGAGCGGATGCGATTTGAAAAACCAATCTCACAAGTGAAATCGATATCTGACCTGAACATAGATCTGCCTGGGCTCTGCGTAATGCGTCCCACCAAATGTCTGGCTGTTGTCAAGCAAGAACCGGCGATTCGTCAGATTGAGCGCTGTTACGGAGAGTGTCACGTTTTCAGCAACGGCTTTGCCGAGGGAAAGATCGAATGTCGTGTGTCCTTGCAAATGTGCCGGCACATCGCTCGATCCGTCGGTGAATCCGGAGCCGTAGTACAGATTACCGCCCGCATAGGCTCGCCTTGGCAGGCTGAAGTTGAATCCCGTGTGAAGCGTCTGCCTTTGATCGTGGTCCAGAAAAAAGTAGCCGCTGCTCGGAGGGTTGAAAGCTGTCAAACCACCGCTGATCGCGCCCGCTCCCTCGGCGTGCGCATAGGCATAGGTGAGATAAACCTCTCCGCGCCGCGCAATTTTCGGCGAACGAATGGTTGCTTCCCAGCCGTATAATCTCGCGCCATCGACTGTGAGCGGGAAGAAGACGTTCGAGTTGCCGATCGCGTTGTGATCGAAATAATTCCGCGCGCGCTGGTGATAGTTGTTCACGTCAAACGACCACCCGCGCAGTGGAATCGTGAGCCCGAATTGGTGCTCCTGGTCGCGCTCTCCACGGAGAGGAATGAAGCCGAGCCCTTGAGATACGGCATAATCGAGCAGCGGGCCGCTCACCGTGGACAGTGGCGGCGCCTGGTAATACTCGCCCCAGAAGCCGCGAAGGACCCAGTTCAAATGAGGGATGCGAATGGCCCCGCCGAGCCGCGGGCTCGCTGCATTCTCTGAGATCGCGCCGCTGAAGTGCGTAAGGCGTATTCCCGCTGTGAGCGTAAGCCAGGACAAAGCCTTATACTGGTCTTCCAGAAACACCGTTTCCAGGTGGCCAGTTGTGACCCTGTCTTGCGCGAGTGAAAGTCCAGAACCGTCGTTAGCAATGAGAGCGACGTTCTCATCGTCATGCTGGCCGAAGCCGTATAACCCCATGCTTAAGTTGTGCTTCTTTGTTACCTCGCTAAGAGCTATTTGCGCTCCGCCGTATTGTGATGCCCGGTGCTGCGTGGTGCTGATTGGCGTGTCGTTTGGGTCACCGTCATAGTTGGCTCGATTGTAATGGTAGAAGGGCGACATCGTGAGCAGCAAGCCGGGTTGGAACGTGTGCACCCATGAGAAACTTGCAAGCGCGTCACGCTCCCGCTCTGTGTCACGGATGCCGGCCGCCTCGGCATCCTGGTCATTGGGAATTTGATAGTCGTCCCGGCGAAGCGATGTGACGAACCGGAATTGGTTGTTTGCATCGCGATTGTAAAGGAGTGTTCCCATTCCTCCGAGACCCCACACGCGATCGTGCAAGACATCCGGACCCGGGCTTTCCAGCCCGTAGTCGCTGCGGTTCCCATTGACACTGGCAAAATAGGCGAACTTCTCGGTGTGGCTTCCGAAATTCATCTGGTCGTTGGTCTGGTGGAACGTGCCGAAAGTCGTGAACAACTCGCCTTCGCTATTGCGCTCGAAGCCAGTTCTGGGCACTACGTTAAACACGCCGTAGGTTCGGTCGCCGTAGGCTGACGAATAACCGCCGCGTTGAGCTTCGAGGTAATCGATATCCTTGGGGTCAATCTGAGGACCGATATTGCTGGCGATATTGGTATTTGGGATGGGGACGCCATCAATTGCCCAGGTTACCTGATGTCCGCCACGCACATGAAGCTGATCATGCGTCATCCATGCTCCAGGAACGTAATTCGTGATCGCGGTAAAACTGTTGCTCAGGTCCGCCCCCGGGGTCATCGCGATCTCGCTGCGGCTGACCATTGTGGTGGGTGTCATTTGCTCTGGGTTCACCGTTAGAGCGCCTTCCGAAACGGTGACCTGCTCGCTCCGTGCTCCGATCATGAGTTGGAAATGCAGTACCGGAGCGCTCCCCGACGCAATCACAATCTCCTGGGCTGAAGGTGCGAAGCCATCCTTGTGCACCGTCACCACGTAGGCTCCAACGGGCAGGGCTGTTCCTTCGAAGGTTCCGTCGTTGTCTGTGGCGAGCTTCTGAACGTAATCCGAGCTACTGGCCTTTACCACCACTTCCGCTCCCTGAACCGGGCGATGTTCAGGATCGTGAACGACACCGCGAACGGTGCCTACAACCGCCGCCCAAATGGCGGCTTGAAACAGAACCGCGAAGACACCGATCAATAAAAGGAAAAACGAGAAAGTTCGAAAACGTCTCAGACTAACCATGGATCCCCTCTCCCTCGCAAAGCGCTCACTACTCACAAATCAAATGATTTCGGGGCCCGCACGCCAGCGAAGTAGCCGTCCTGCGTACTTCCAACATCGTGTGATAAGACCCGAGGGAAAACGAGGTTCGTTTACGAGAGAGAGTTAGGAGGTCCGCGCTTCTGCCCGGCACGGCTATAGGAGATTCGGCAAAGCGCTTCCGTCTGTGGGCGGGAGGCTGGATGACCAACGAGTCCGGCAAACATTGACTCCGAAGCTGCCGGGAGACTTACGGTTCGATTAACTGGAACGGCTCGGCCCACCGGAAAGAAAGGGCATCTTCCGGTCTGCAGAACGCGACCCGACGACGATTCCGATTGAATTGCCGCCATCGCGCAATGATGCCTTCCTGCGCGCCGACAGCACGTCGGAAGTTCCGACCCCGCATCCTGAGCGAACAACGCCGGGCTGATCAGCGAAAAGCTGAAAAGAGCCACTAGCAGGATTGCCGAAATGCGTCGCATCGCGATTATTAATACTACACCAGGCGGGGCCACCGACGCAGGTCTACGCTGACACGGCGACCCGGCTGGAAACGCGCAACCGCGGATGCGTGTGGGCCGAAACCGAGACCAGGCGTGAAACTACCGATATTGACCCTTAACGCTCTGAGAAGCTCACGTTCATTCCAAGGGTTCCAGTCTTGTCAGATGCACCGACAACGCAGGGGAAGTCCACCAGTCCGACGCAGCAGGATCCGCCCGGCGCATTCACTGGCGCTATGATAGGCGTAGCTTAGCCAGTGCTCACAAAACGGGGGAATCGTCGAGCCCATAGTCGGCAGAACGTCATCTTGGCACAAGGCTCAACGAAGAGTATCCAGAAAGGAGCGGAAAGTGATGAGCATGAAAGAACTGTTGCTCGCCGGCGTATTGCTCCTCCTGTCCCTGGCAGCCATGGCAAGCGCAGAGGACCGGAAACGAACGTCAACCAAAGAAGATCGGTTGACCGGCACCATCCACATGATCGACAAGGACGCCTCCACGATCATCATCCGCAAGGGCGTCGTCCGGCGCAACGTCGTGTACAACGCTGACACGAAATTTACGATTCAGAACAAGCCGGGTGGTTCAATCGACGATGTGATTGTAGGCAGGCGAGCAATCTGCCTTGGCACGTTTGACGGCAAGACCCAGTTAGTGGCCACCCGTGTGGATGTCCGGACGAAGTAGCCAGCCTTCGCGGCGGGTCGTGTGCTCCAAATGCAACCCATCTTTCGCTCCCGGAACTGCGTCTAACTTTCCCGCGCCTTCTTCGCCCTTCCTGTTACGCGGCCCAGAGCTTCCGCCGCGCCAATCCGTTTTCTCGTGGTCGCACTCAACTTCCGAACCGAATGCGACTCTCTCGGACATCCAGGTAGGGGCCACGCATGGGCAGAAAATACAAAAGGAGCTGCAAGGATGATTCCCAGACTCTTAGTCACGGATGAAAGCATCGCGACGGCGTTGCTGAGACTGGTGCTAGGACTTGTCTTCTTCGCGCATGGAGCACAGAAAATGCTGGGCTGGTTCGGAGGCTTCGGCTTCTCCGAGCACTATGGTCTTCTTCACCGGCAACATGCACATCCCGGCTCCGCTCGCCTTCTTAGCGATCTCGGCGGAGTTCTTCGGTGGGCTGGGGCCGATCCTGGGATTTCTCACCCGCATAGCAGCGTGCGGAATCGCGGTGAACATGCTGGTCGCGATTGCGACCGCGGCAGCAAGAAATCCTGCAAATAAAATCCCTTCATGCTTTTCAGTTGGCTCACCAGAATTGGCCCGCGTTCGCGCACATAGGCGCCACCGAGGCGACGGCGCTGCCGAACGGCAGGCGGCGATAAATATTTCAGCGCCAGCCTCTGCGGAGAAGAGAGGCGCCAGCCGGTGGATCTGCAATCGCTGTTCTGAAGACCCGTCCGCGAGAAAAGGGCTGTTGCGTCGAAAGTTTGTGCCGCGAGCGAAACATAGATAGCGAAAAATAGTGCGCAGGTCTAACGGGACGGCGTCTGCAAATTGTCCTACGAATTCGGGGGAGCAGCGGGACGAATCATGCGAGATCCAGTCACTTCGGGGCCGGTCCCCGAACCACCTGAACGAACGCGCCCGGACGAATCCACTTTTCGAAAGCCGCCCGGACCTGCTCCGCCGAAAGTGCGTAATACCGTTGGCCGGCGCGTAGGGGCTCGTCAAGTGGAAGCCCGACCAGCGCCCTGGCCACAAAGCCGCCCGCAACGGCGTCTTCGCTGGATTCGCTCAACGTGATTTGACGCAACAACAACGCCTTGGCCTGCTGGAGTTCGGCAGAAGTCACGTTGGTGGTGCGCAACGCTGCGAGCTCCTGTTCAACCATCAGCCGCGCCTTCGAAACGTTCTCCGGATCGCAGCCATACGTGACAGAATACGTTGCTCGCGTTTCCGTCGCCCGCAAGGCATTGTCCACGTTGTAAACATACCCGGCTTTCTGCCGGAGATCCCGATAGAGGCGGGTGGCGTAAAAGCCACCGCCCAGCACGTGATCGCCGAGCTGCAAGGCATAGTAGTCGGGATGAAAGCGATTCACCGGGATCTGTTGGGCGAGGTGCACGGAGTCTTGCACCTGGGTCGGATCCGGTACGTTGACCGTGGCCGCCTTGTTGGCGGGCACGGCCGGAAGAACCACTGTGGGCCTCGGTCCCTCATTTTTCCACTTGCCGAACCATTTCTCAAATACTGGCCGGGCTTCTTCGGGCGTGATGTCGCCGATGACTGCGATCGTGGTCATATCGGGGCGGAACACTTTCGCGTAGTAAGCTTTGACGTCGGCAAGAGTCAAGGCCGAAACCGAATGCGGTGTCGCCTCCCGAAGGTCCGGGTCGTTCTTCGGCAGCAGCGCCAAATCCAGAGCGCGATCGGCACGATGTGCCGGACTGGCCAGTGTACCGGCGACTAGTTCCGCCACCTGGCCGCGCACAATCCGGAATGCGTCGGCGGGCAGCGCGGGGTGGAGTTCGTTGTCCGCCAGCAGTTCCAGGCCTTTCGCAAAGTATTGCTTCAGGACCTTCAGATTGAAGTTGGTCCCGCCATTCTCAGAAGCGGCGATATCGTCCAGGGCTTCCTGAAACTTGAGCCGGTCGCGGGTTTCGGTCCCGTAGGAAAACAATTCAGCAAGCACTTCATCGGCGCCATCCTTGCCATCAGGAGTCTGCAACGACGGTTCGTGTTTGACGGAGCCGATCACCGTGATAGTCGGGCTAGCCTTCTCCGTTCGGACGATCAGGCGGAGGCCATTGGACAGAGTGAGATCAGCGGGAGGAACAGGAGCTTGGGGCAGTTTCAAACTCTTCACGGAGGCTTCCGCCCAATCGGGCAACGCCACCGGCTTGGTCGGCGCCGCCGTAGTCACCTCGGCTCCGCCGAAACCCTTGCCTGCGACCGCTTCACCGGATGCCGACGGTTTCAGCGTCGCAACGATCGCGCTCTCCACAGACAGATAGGTCTTCGCCACGCGGTTTACATCCGCCACCGTGACTCTCTTCATCGCCTCGATAATATCCGCCGGCGATTCGCGGCCTTCGCCAGCCAGTGCCTGCGACCAGCTTGCGGCCAAATCCGGGATGGAGTTCTGCTGAAACTCGGCGCCCGCGATTTCACTCTTCTTGGCCGCTTCCACCAACGCAGCGGGCACACCCTTGTCCGCATAGCCCGCGAGGATGGTCTTCATCTCGGCGGTAATGGGCGCCGGGTCGGCTCCGGCCGGCAACGCGGCAAGCGCAAAACCCGCGCTCGCTTTCGGGTACGTTTCGGCCACCCCAAATTCCGTCGCCAGGGCCTTGCCGAGCGGTACCAGTCCATAGAGGTCGGCGCGCTGGCTGCCGATGACATCGCTCAGAATGCGGGTCGCGGCAAAGTCAGGGCTGGATGTTCCAGGCATGCGGAAGGCAAGGAACACGAGTTGATAGGGCAGGTTGCTATCCAGTGTGAAGCTGTCCGCCCTGACCGGCGGCAAGCTGAATTCCGGGTGGGCAGGAATCGGCCTTCGCTTGATCGGCCCGTACAACTCCTTGACCTTGGCAAGCGTCGCAACGGGGTCAACGTCGCCGGCGACCACTAGAACGGCATTGTTCGGCGCATACCAGTCCCGATAAAACTTCTTGAGCATGGCGCCGGTGGTCGCATCAAAGGAAGCCTTCGTGCCCAGTGCGTCGTGGGCGTAAGGCGTGCCGGAAAAGAGATCCTCATTGAGCCGTGTAATGAACTTGTACGTCGGATTCGACAGGTCGCGCGCCACCTCCTGCTCAATTGCTCCGCGCTCTTCCGCCCATTGCTCCTCGGAGTCCTGGACATCCTGCATGCAGGCCGAATCCAATCGAAGAGCGACTTCCAGGTCCTGGGCGGGCACAGTGACGAAATACTGAGTGATATTTTGTTGCGTATCCGCGTTCTGACTGCCGCCCAATTGCGCATAGATCGCCGCAATCTGATCCGCGCTCAGGCCCGCGCATCCGCGAAACGCCATGTGTTCCTGTGCATGGGCCATTCCAGGGAATCCGGCGGGTGTTTCATTGCCGCCCGCCAGGTAGTTCTCCTCCACGGTGACGACTGGAGCGAGCGGATCCCGCACAATCACCACGCGCAGACCATTCTCCAGGGTGGCCCGGACAACCGAGTCCCTGGCCTGCTCCTGGGGCGAGGCAACAACCGCTATCATGAGCGCGGTGAGCGTCAATAGGATCGGGCGTATCAAGACACGCCTCCCCTTTTCTTTACTGGATCGTGCACAAGAAAATAGATGCCATGGCGATCCGATTGGGTACAATGATGTCGGTGTACCATCGTTGGATCGTTTGCCTCTGCATTCTGGGATCCCCCCTGATACTTGCGCAATCGCCGGGCGAAGGGGGCGTTATTTTGCAGGGCGGCACCGTTCACACTATTTCCGGCAAGGTGATTGAAAACGGGTCCGTGCTGATTCGCAACGGCAAGATCGTTGGAGTTGGCCAGGGGATTTCCGCGCCCGCGGGATTCAAGGCCATCGACGTTCGAGGTCAGCACGTCTACCCGGGAATGATCGATTCCGCTTCCATGCTTGGATTGGAGAAGCCGTCGGTCGAGGAAGCCTCGGATGCCCAGGAGATGGGCCTGATCAACCCCCAACTTCGGGCGGCGACCGCGGTGAACACCTCCAGCGCCGCCATTCCGATTACACGCGCCAACGGCGTCACCAGTGTGGTGGAAATGCCGGAGGGCGCCCTGCTTTCCGGGCAAATGTCGTTGGTTCATTTGGATGGCTCCACTAACGAAGCGATGACGGTACTTCGCGCCGCAGCGATTCACTTGCAGTTTCCTGCAATCGTAACGAGGCCGATTCCACCTCATGAAGCGGACGACGATGACGACGATCCGGCGGCAGCCGCAAGTGCGGAGCGTATACCCTACGCGCAAGCGAAGCGAGACTACGAGGAGAAGATGCGAACCCTCCTCGCCTTTTTCGATGACGCCCGCCATTATCGTCGAGCGAAGCTGGCAAAAGCCAGCGGCTTTCGAACTAATCTGAGATTTGAAGCTGTGCTTCCCGTTCTCGATGGCGCGACTCCCCTGTTTGTGACGGCCGTTCGGGAGCGCGAGATCCGTGAAGCCATCGCATTCGCGGACAAAGAGAAGATTAAAATCATTCTCGCCGATGCCTACGAGGCATATAAGGTGCTGCCGCTGATCAAGGCGCACAAGATCCCGGTTGTTCTCGGACCTACTCGCGCACTGCCACTCGATCCCGACGACCCCGATGACCGTTCTTTCACGATTCCCGGCGAGCTCTACAAAGCGGGAATCAAATTCTCCATTGCTACGTTCAGTGCGGCAGCCTCGCGGAACCTTCCATACCAGGCTGCGACAGCGGTGCCGTTCGGCTTGCCAGAGGAAGAAGCATACAAATCCGTGTCCCTGAACGCAGCCGAGATCTTCGGAGTCGCCAATAGGCTCGGCTCGATCGAAGAAGGGAAGGCCGCGGACCTGATCGTGACAGACGGGGACCCGTTGGATGTAAGGACTCACGTCAATCTGATGTTCATCGACGGTAAGCCGGTGAGCCTGGATACGCACCAAAAGCAACTCAACGAAAAGTACGGTGTGCGGAACTAACCGCTCTGCATCGAACGTCAGGATGCCCGGTTGGGCTTGACTAAGGTGCGGGCGCATTATCATGAGTCTCCCCGTGGGTTGTTTCGGAAAGCGGAAGGCAGCACTGGCAGCGTCTGGAGTACCTGAGGTTGAGCACGTGCGCGCCGATGATCAAACTCGCGCCCAAGGCGGCTGCGACAGGTTCAATGGGAACGTCGCGCCATCGGAGATAGCGGCGCAAGAGTAAGCAGAGAAGTCCGGATGCGAACAGCGCCACGCAAGAAATTCGGCGGTGTTTCTTTCGATAGGCAGGAATAAGCGCGATCGCGCCCATCGCGGCGGACCCGAGCAGGAACAGGGGTTCGAATTTCTCCGAGATGCTGACCAGGGACGTCAGCCCCGCGAAAGCGAGCAACACGGGTCCGGCAACGCAGTGCACGAAACAGAGGGATGCAAGCACCATTGCCCTGTGGTCAGCGCGCGAGCCATCGAATAGAGCCTTGTTCGTCATAAAAGCACTCAAACGCGCCGCCTGGTCCAGACAACAGCGGCTGCGAATACCCGGAAACAGTGTTGTGGATGTTGACCTCAGCCTTTGCGGCCGCATCGTAGGATCGATCGACGACCGAGCCTTCTACAATACGGTGGTATCGGGCGGTGCACGCGGGACAAGCGTTGAGAAATGTACAACTCGGGGAAGACGAGCAGGGCGGCTTGGAGCTACCAATCCGACAACTGCGAACGTGGTGGCAGCCAGGGCGACGGTCAGATCGATCACCGGCCGCTGAAAGCCGGCATGGCAGTAGGAGCACGCGTCGAAATCCCCCGCGGACTCGTGGTGATGGATCAAGCCTCCGAGGAGTCCGAGAACGAGGATGACAACAATGGCGAAAGCCTTGATTGGGAACTGTTCCCCGATGCTTCGTTCTGGATACGTGAGTCTAAGTCTCATCTTGTCGCGCAATGCGAGGGGCTGACTTGCGACGATGACGTCCACAAACTCGCTCTGTAAACCAGTTTAGTCCAACGGAGCCGTCGTTGATTAGCACCATCTTGTGAGCGGGCTCAAGGGTCCGCAGAAGGTCATTGAGCTTCGATAAGCGGGGATGAAAGGCTAGTACCGAAATCACCTTGGCCGTCAGTAACCGCGGCGCTGCAGCACAAACACGACAGCGGCAGCGATCAGGCAGTAAACGCCAAAAAGATACCAACGTCCACCTTCCAGCCACCGGCTGAGCCATTTCAGAGCTACCAGACCGGCCAGAAATGCAAGGACTGCTCCAAGGAGGCTGGGCGTAAAGGCAGAAAGCAGATTGCCCATTCCGCCGCTTGACCGCACGCGCATAAGTCTGGTGGCCTCACGCGCGACCACTGCCGGCGTAAGCACGACCGCGAGGGCAAAGCTGAACGCCTCAGCATCCGGCTTTGGCACGCCCGCCAACATACCCGCGGAAATGGTCGCACCCGAGCGGGAGAAGCCCCTGAACGGAAGACAGAGGCCTTGCACGGCGCCTATCAGGCCAGCCTGACGGGTGCTCAATCCGGAGGGTGTAGTCGTCAATCCGGCCGGGTTCCGCCTGGCCAAAACACCGGAAACCAGGATGAGCAAGCCGGCTAACATCAGAGAGGGAGCGATAATCTCCAGGTGGTTAAACAGGTCCTCAATCTGCGCGTCTTTCACGTTACGGAGTACGGTCCTTTCAATCACCTTGATGATGGCTTCGCCGATCAACGCAGTTAAAGCGGTGGCCAGAATAATACTCGTAGCAATCTCCTTGAAGGCAGCCATATTCCGAAAATAGGTATTGCGCCACCGCCGCCAAAAGTAAACGATGACGGCAACCATAGTGCCGGTGTGAAGCATGACGAGAAGGAGAGTCATGGGTGGTGACGAGGGATCGAGGCCCATCAGTTTCTCGGCTACGACAACGTGCGCCGAGCTTGATACGGGCAGCAGTTCCGCGAGCCCCTGCACAATGGCCAGGATAAGGATTTGCAGCACAGACATATTTTGAGCGGTCCGGACCGCCTAATATGGCATTCCCGGCAGCGGCGCCAGCACGGGTGTAATTTTACCCCAGCCCTGATCTTTCGCGCTTTTCATGTCCTTGAGCAGTTGATCTGGCAGGTTCGGCTTCAATTGCGGGCGCCCATCCTGGTTGGCCAGGGCCCAAGCGATGGCGGCTACAGTTTTCGCCACTACTTGCATCTCCTTGTAGTCAATCTTCTCCGTAGTGTCGGTTGGACGATGATAGTCCGGGTGTAGCCCGGTAGTGAAGAAAGCGACAGGGATGCCCATTTTCGCAAAATTGTAGTGATCGCTTCGGTAGAAGACGCGCTGGCCGTTTGGT
This sequence comes from uncultured Solibacteraceae bacterium, assembly GCA_963805775.1. Classification (GTDB taxonomy): domain Bacteria; phylum Acidobacteriota; class Terriglobia; order Bryobacterales; family Bryobacteraceae; genus Solibacter. The sequence goes on from CAWDWK010000069.1 coordinate 39,342, forward strand.
TGCGGGCCCAGGTTGTCGTGGGTCGCGTCGGGCGCCGTCGTGTCGTAGAAATGGTTCAGCGTTAGTTTCTGATAGAAGCTGTTCACGGTCTCGATGGTTTTTTCCAAATCGTCGCTGCTGATGTTGGGACCCACAACCAGGACTTCTCCGGGATTCACCAAGACGTGGGTCGGGTCCGGGTCGGTGAACCCAGAGCCTTTGGTCCGTCCGATCATGTCCATGTTCAGATCGGCCACGACCCTGGCAAGATCGATGGGCGGATATTCGTTGAAATACTGGGATCCCCACAAGCCCTTCTCTTCGCCGGCATTCCACAAGAAGAGAATGCTGCGTTTCGGCCGCATACCCTGAGCCGCGCCTTGCGCATACGCCCGGGCCATGGCGAGCATTCCGGCGGAACCAGAACCGTCGTCGTCAGCCCCATTAAAGACATTGTGGCCGTCGGGCAGCGGAGCGCTCAGGCCGAGGTGATCCAGATGCGCGCTGATCACGATATACTCGCTCTTCAGCACCGGATCGCCGCCCTCCAGGATGCCGACGACATTCTCGCCATGACCCTGTTCGCTCTGAACGGTGAGACGCAAACTGAGTTTCTTGGCCGCCGTCAGCTCGAACGAGTCCTGTTTGGTATTGGCGCCGGCCGCGTAGAAGATCTGCGCCCCGTTCATCTTCTCACCTTGGAAAATGGCGTTGGTCATCGCCAGGCCAGCGGTTATGGAGGGTGCACTTGCGCACGCCGGCGGCTGCTGCAACTTCGGCACCTGGAAGGCAGGACCGTTGAGCGCCGCTCCCCGCCCGGAACCGCCGAATCCAGCACCTGTGTTGGGGTTGGCCATTGCAGTGAGTTGCTGAAAACTCCCGATGGTCACAACGGCCAAAGCCCCATTCTTCGCGGCGTATTCTTCCGGCGTCAGAAAATCGGTGCAACTCTGGCCAAGGGGATTGGACGCCGCGCCGCGGCCGCCTCCGCCACCGCGTCCACCTCTTCCGGCGCCCGCGGCTGCCTGTTGCGCAGCGAGTTCGGCGGGCAACCCCGCGACGACCACGATCTTGCCGCGGACATCCAGACCTTCATAGGGGTTTGCGTTCGTCTTGTTGACCACGTACCCATTGCCCGCGAACACCAGATTGCCGGTGACGTCGAACGGCGCCAGCGGCGGTGCTCCCCGGCCTCCAGCGCTAGTAGTCCAATCCTTGCCGTATTCAAATTCCACCAGCCGCGGCGAAGCGGATTCAGCCATGCCGCTGCCCGCCCCTCCACGTCCGGCTGCGCCTGCGCCGCGCCCTCCGCGCCCACCTGGAACGGGCGCGGTAAGGGAGGCTTTGCTTTCGGCCGGTACGACCTGTCTTGCTGATGAGTTCGATTGGCATCAGGTATGGCTGGAGCGGACCATTCGTATTGGTCGTGCTTCCTCCCGGCTTGAGCCCCCACTCCGCCAAATGGCTGGCAATGTAAAGGGCGGCGATGTCGTACCCGCGGGAAGGGAGGTTCCGCCCCTCCAACTGATCGGAGGCAAGAAAATTGAGGTAGACCTTCAGTTCTTCCTCGGTAATGGAGTCGGCGTTTCCATGACCGACGACGGCGGCCCCGGCCACGATCTTGGCTGTCTTCGTGTTGGTTTGCGGCTCGGACTTCGCGGTTTGCACGATGACAACCGCACTGACCGCCAACGCTATTCCCAGAGAACTGCTAACCACGATTTTGCGCATAGATCCTCTACCGACCGCCTGGACTGCCTGCCGTTGTACGGCTCGCCGGTGTTCCGCCATCCTGGCCCGCCGGCGCCGGCAAGGGGAGGTCGTACGCAGACACCAGACTCTGATTCCCGTCCTTATCGATCGCTTTGACGCCAATCACGACATCATCGATGGACAGGTCGGGGATCGCGTACTCCGTTACGTTGCCAACGTAGATCTCACGCTCCCATAGCGGAGACGTGGTCGCCCGGATCACAATGGCGTAGCCAGCGATGTCGGGCTCCGGCCTTGACATCTCCCACCGTAGGGCGGCGTCATAGCCTGTTTTGCCCCGGCTGAGCCCCGGCCCCGTCGGGCGAAGTGCGGGTCCCTGAGCATTACCAGTCGCGACCCGTGAAGCGCAGCCGGCGTGGCGGCAGCTCCCAGACCGCCCGGTGGCCTTATGCCGGTGCGAGGCCGTGAAACTACCGGGGGCTTCGGTGCCAGCGCTAAACTGGCCAGTACGGCGGCATTCATTTTCGCGATCCGCGTGGCGTACGGGACGGAAGCATTGGCGAATGTGTCAGTGGCCGTGTGCTGGTTCGCGTAGTTCTCGCTTGGCGTCGTGAGCCGGACGGCTGCGAAACCTTCACGATTAAACGAAGTGTGATCTCCACCCCGGCCAAAGCGGTCGCGCCGAAACACAAGGTCCACGGTCATCGAGGGCAGATACCGCTCCGCAATTTCCTTTGTGTAGCGCGCCAAGGAGCGCGATGGCGAGTCTTCGGGTCCCTCGGAGAACACCCGCAAATGGTTATTGGCCGATCGACCGTTGCCGGCGACATCGTTCCCGATGATGTCATTGTTGAGGACGGCCTCAATCTCCATCTTCTTCTGCTTCGCTTTGGCCGCGTATGCCTGGCTGCCCAACAGGCCAACCTCTTCGGCGGAGAAGGCTATGAATACCACTGACTTGTCGAATTCATATTGGCTCATGATGCGAGCCAGCTCCAACACGGCCGCGACGCCACTGGCATTGTCGGAAACGCCGGGCGCAACCGGTTCGACTTCCTGGACTGTCCGCGGGCTTTCATCTTCGGTGCGCGGTGTGCCCGGACCACGCCGCGCGGCGATGGAATCGTAGTGCGACGAGATCACCACGAACCGGTCCGCGTCCACCGTACCGGGAAGCACCGCTACCACGTTTGCCAAGTCCACATCATGAGCTACGCGCTGTCCCTTCCTGGCGGTAAACGCGTCCAGCTTCACCTGTAGACGGGGGCTATAGCGTTTGAACTCGTCGAGAATCCAGCGCTGGGCCGCGCCGATTCCGTTGGTTGGGCTGTCTTGCGCGGAGAGAATGTAGCGACTTCCGAACTCCTCGAGCCTTTTCATCGTGGCGCCGATGCGTTCTTCGGAAATCGCATCCACAATTGTCTTGACTGTGGGATTCAGGCGTGTCACAGGAGGCTGGCCGAAGCCCGCTGGAGCCCACCAGGCCGCAAACAAGATAAGGGACCGAAGGCATCGAATTGGCACAGTTTACCCCCCAAGCTTTGGAAGTGGTAATGCTAGCGTAAGGGGACGAATGCACCGCGCATTTACTTGCAACCGGACTGTTTTTGCCGTAAGCGGAGGGAGTCCGGCAATCGATGGACTGCCAAGGGAGGCCTTGGTTTGGTCGAGGATTTCCCGGGAAGGCGTACCTCCTGGCATCCCGCTGAACCGCCAAGCCTAGTTCGCCTGCAGCGAGACGGCGTCTCCCTGTGAAGTAATTGCTGCGCCGCCTGGGGAATCGCCGTACGATGTGGTAGATGCGGGAGGTTCCGGGCGATGCTGTGCAGATCCGTAACGCTTTTGACAATCGCAGCCATGCTGTCGCTGGGTGTTTTCGCCGGCGACAAGAAAAAGAACCCTAAGGACGACCCAGAGGCGATTGGTGCCCGAGGGGTCGGCCAGGGTGTCAACTTCTATTCCCTGGAAAAGGAAATCGCTCTAGGGAAGCAGTTGGCCCAGGAGGTGGAGCGTCAAGCCAAGGTCATTGATGACCCCACTATCGCGGAATATGTAAATCGCGTGGGTCAGAATCTCGTACGAAATTCCGATGCCAAGGTGCCATTCACCATCAAGGTGCTGGATAGCGAAGAGGTGAACGCGTTTGCGTTACCAGGCGGTTTCTTCTTCGTGAACGCCGGCCTGATTCTGAAGGCGGATACCGAAGCGGAACTGGCCGGTGTTATGGGGCACGAAATCGCCCATGTGGCAGCGCGGCACGGCACCCGGAACGCCACGCGTGGGCAAATCGCGCAAATCGGAATGATTGCCGCGTCGATCGCCATGCCTTATGGCTGGACCGGCTACGCGATACGGCAGGGCGCCGGCATGGCGATCCCGTTGGGCTTCCTGACCTTCTCGCGCGCCAATGAGAGGGAGGCGGACCACCTGGGCTTGCAATACATGTACAAGGCCGGCTACGACCCCGGGGCATTCGTGGATTTCTTCGAAAAGATCGAGACTCTGGAAAAGCGGAAGCCCGGCAGCCTCGCCAAAGTGTTCTCGACTCATCCCATGACGGATGACCGCATCAAGGCTGCACAGGAAGAGATACAGAAGGACCTGGCGCCCAAACCCGAATACGTGGTCAGCACTTCGGAATTCAATGACGTGAAAGCGCGATTAGCCATGCTGCATGGCCGGCGCAAGCTCAATACGAATTCCGATCCCAGCCGGCCGACACTGCGCCGCGCTCCGGGCAGCGGCACCGGTCCCGTGGATGGGAACGATGACGGGACCAAGCCAAAGACCGATGAGGATGAGCGCCCGACGCTGAAGCGCCGCGACGGTGGCGACTAAGTCGGCTACCCGCCGCCGCGCTACCTCGCAGCCTTTCCCTTTGCCCCGGGACTTCGGTATACAATCCGGATGCGATGGAGAGTCAGGTCATTCGGGTAAACAGTTGCACGAATGTAATCCCCGGGCTGCAACCGCTTGAGAACAGCCTCTTCCTCGGTTGGGTGTTCAGTTGTCGCCGGGTCCATATAGCCCGGGATCTTACCGTGCTTCACGGTGACTACTTTCCTGTTGAAATCGACTACCTGAACCCGGCCAAAGAACGCCAAACTCCGTGGGCCCGGCCGCGTCGGTTGAGCCTGTAACAGGGCGGCAGCGAACAGGATGCCGATAGCCAAATTGACAGCCGGCACAAGGTTCGCAATGTGCATCGGATCTCCCTTGGATTGAGGGCAGCTCATAGGCAATTCCTCTTCTCATGGCCAGATCTGGTTCAACAGTCCCGCCAGGCGATAACCAGCCCGAGTCAACAGCGGCTCGATACTTTCCATCGCGGCCCGTTCATAGTTCTTCCCAATTACGATGTCGAGCGCACGAACCTTCGCAGACTCGGCCGTGCAGTCGACGGAAGCGGTAGAAGTTTCGATGGGAATTCGCGGCCGGAGTTCCCCGTAGGTGATCCGCTCGCCAACTTCATGGACCTCCCATACCCACTCGTCCAGGTCGAGATTCTCGATTCCCCATTCCTGGAAGCTGCCACTATAGCGGCTATCCAACTGCCTGGCAAAAGCATCCTGCGTGAGACGGCGCTCAGCGAGGAAGCTTTCGAGGATACCGGAATCCCAAAGCGCATGCAGATTTGTGGTCTCAGGGTTTGCGCCGAAATGGAGTGGAACGCAGTTTCCCCCTCGATCGTTGTTGTCGGTGACATGCAGAGGCTGATGAAGGTCCGCAACGAGGTGAATGATATAGCGCAAAGCTCGCGCGCGATCGATTGGACTGCCATTCTTGAGAACGCCCAGTTGATCGTGGATCGCGCTGAGAACACAGCCGGTTCTGCTGCCATCCCGCAAGGGGCCAACGGGTTCGCAGAATGGGCTTAGGTCACCATGGGTGAGGCTGCGCGGAATGTCCATATAGTGCCACGTTCCGGTCCCCTCCGTTCTTTTTACGTCGTCCGCCCAGGTTGAAGCACTGACGAACGGGTCGGACGCTTCGTCCTTACAATATCGGACAAGTCTTGGATCGATCGGCTGGGTTTCGAGAAGTTCCACGGTTGCTTCAAGGGCTTTGGCGCTGAGATGCTGTTTGGCGATCAACGCAACGATGTGGTGTCCAGCGCAACCCCAAGCGCGCACCGGTCCAGCCGAAATAATCACGGAAATCAGGGCAAGCACGAAGCTGCGGCACGAAGACATGTTGGGAACTACCTGGCTTCCACCGGAGCCGGCATCTGCTCTTTTGAGAAACGCGGCAGCATCGCGTCGCGATTGGCCACGTGCCACACCGCCGAAGCGACCACCACGGCTGCCTCTTTCACGTCCTCCGGGATCATACGTTCATAGGTGTCCAGGTTGGTGTGGTGGGTCAAGGCCATATATTCGATCGGGTCCTGTTGGAATCCGATACCCGGCAGTCCGGCGTTATTGAACGAAGTGCTGTCTGTGCCACCGGTATTCCTGCTGTTGGTCACGTTGATCCCGCCCACGCCCCACTCCTTGAACTGCAGAAGCAGCGGACGCAACACCGCTGCCGCTTCCGGTGGTCCGAAAACGCTGCCGCCGCGAATTCGGCCGGTGCCTGAATCCACGTTGAAGTAGCAATCCAGCTTGTCGAACTCCGGCTTCTGGTTCTCGAACGTGCCAAAGTGCTGCTTTACATAGGCCAGCGAGCCCAACAGTCCCTCCTCTTCGCCGGACCAAAGCGCGACGCGGATGGTCCGCCGCGGCTTCAGTCCCAACACATGGATAAGCCTCAACGCCTCAAGCATAATCGATGAGCCGGCGGCGTTATCCGTAGCGCCCGTAGCTGCGTGCCAGGAATCGAGGTGCCCGCCCAGCATTACTACCTCGTCGGCCATATCGCCGCCTGGAATCTCGGCTACCACGTTGTAGCTGGTCATACCCTCGGGGTAGGTGTGGTTGACGATGTTGAACTCCACCTTGACATCTTCCCCATCGTCCAGGAGACGCTCGATACGGCCGAAATCGTCATTGCGCAGGATCGCGGTGGCGACCGTTTTCGAGGGATCGTAAGCTGGATGCTGCTGCGCAACGATGATACCTCCACCGCGCGCCGCGTCGATTAACCGCAGGACAGCCTTGTTAGAGATCAGCCACGCATCCACCGCGTCGGCCACCTGTCGCGCGGTCATCCGTCCCGGATCTCTTTCGCCACGTCCTCCGCGCCCTCCAATGCCGCCGCGTCCGCGGCCTCCGTTAGGATTGGCGGGGTCGTACATGGCTGCAACGCGGTCGTCCGGCATCCGTTTCTCCTGCGAGGTGAAACTCACCGGAATCACGGCCGCCTTTCCGATCATGACGGCTCGCCCTCGGATCTTGTCCCGGTTGACGGCCATCCAAGCGTCCAACTGCTCCCTGGTAGGCTGCTGGTATTGCGGTCCGCCGCGGCCCGCGCGGCCGCCACCAAAAGCGCCGCCACCACCGCCGGTGCCGGTCGCATCCGTTGGCGGTGGAATCTCCGGCCCATGCGGCAGTTCGAGTTGTACGACCGAAGCCGTCACCGTACCGTGGGTCGACGGCGTCCAGGCCAGGACCTCGAATTTGAGATTCTGTCGCACAGGGGCAACAATGAAGCCGGAGGCCCGTTCGTTGAGCCACCCCGGATGCCCGAAATTCCAAGGCTCAAGGTGCGCACTCGTCATGCCCCAGCGTGCGGACTCGGCAACTACCCACTTCGCCGCCGCCTCGTGATTCGGCGTTCCGGTAACACGCGGGCCATATCTGTCCGCCAGGATGTGCAGCGTGTGCATGAGCTGCGAGTGCTCCATCTCTTCGCTCCGGATTCTGGCGTCCGTGGCCTCATCGACCCTCTCTTGTGCAAATAATAGGCAGGCCACGCTGGTGGCAAGAGCTAGTGCAAACCTTCCCATTGAGCAGCATCCTTCTCCGAAACTCTGAATGTCGCGCGAAACGTTGACGGCGTCGCAGTGGATTCTAGCGGAAGAGCCGTTTGACGTCCAAGAGGAATCGCACGAGCGGGTTGAGATCGACGTGGGCGGTCCACAAATCGAAGTGAGCGGTCCCAGGGGAGCAACCGCGGACAGGACGGACCACTCACTTCGATTATTAGATCGCTCATCTCAAGACTTTGTCCTCTTGAGGGATAGTTCGGGAATAGCGGCGTGCAACTGCCGGACAATACTTATGCAAGTGTACAAACCGGCGCGACCCGATGGTCAATGATCACGAACCTCTGATTGTCAACGCTATAGGGCACCTTGCGGGCGCCATCGTATTCGGCATTTTCCTCGTCCTCGCTCTACGAGGTGCAGCGGGACGGCGGGCGCGTGAAAACTGGCTTTCCGTCGCGTCGGCAGGCTTGGCCTGGACTTGGAATGCCGCCTCCTTCGCCAGCCTCGTGTTGACTTCCGGCACGGCCCGTTGGGCATTGGAGGCAGTGAGCTTCTCCAGCCTGAGTCTCTTGCCCGCGGTTCTTCTACACCTTTCCCTCAATGGTAGATTTCGCGCAATCACAGCCAGCGGATATGTGCTCAGCGTGGTTGCCACGACGATGCATTTGTGCGAGCACCTCCTCCCAGCCGCGCATCTGCACAAGTGGGCGCTATGGGTCATGACTATTGGATTTGGTGCCCTGACTCTCGTGTCCGCCGTTAAAGTGCTCTTGCACGGGGGGAAGGAAACGCGCGGACGAACCTCGCAACTGTTGGCCTCGATGTGCCTGCTATTGTTTGTTGTGACGTTCTCGCACTTTGGTGCGGGCCACCCGCCCCGACCGTGGTCGACGGAACTGCTGGTGCATCATGCCGGAATACCGGTCGCCTTGTTGATCTTGCTGCAGGATTACCGATTCGTCTTTCTTGACGCGTTTATCCGGTTTCTCGCCAATGTGTTCCTGGCGGCGATCCTGGCTTTCGGCGCAATACGCCTTACCGTAACCCTGGCGCCGGGAGATGAGTCGTCCCATCCGGTGGGCGTTACTTTAGCCGTTGCGGGCCTTTGCGGCCTCCTGGTCCTTTTCGCTTACCTTCGAGGAATCGTACAACGATGGTTCACCATGGCGATTTTTCGGAGAGCCAGCATTGATGGAGTTGTCCAGGAGCTCAGGTCGAAGGCCGGCGAGACGCGAAACGAAGGCGCCTATTTGAAATGGGCCGCCGAGCGGGTGGCGGTGGTTGCCGATACCAGGAGGTTCGAGATTCTCGAATTGGAAGCCAGCCAGGATCGCTCCGGCTCAACCATGAGAGACCTCGATTATCCTTCTCTTGCGGAAGATGAGCCATGGCTGAGACGCGACCCGCGTTGGAACTGGGCCGAGGCCGTCGTCCCGATTCGCCTGTCACAGCGGGATGTGCGAAATCTCCTGCTGGGCCGGCGGCGGGGAGGACGACGGTACCTGAGTGAAGACCTTCGCGCACTTAGCTACCTGGGCAGAGTCGTGGCCGAGGAAGTGGAACGCTTCCGCTCCGCGGAGATGCAGCGACTGGTATCCGAAGCCGAATTGCGTGCGCTTCATTCGCAGATCAATCCGCATTTTCTGTTCAATGCGCTGAACACGGTTTACGGGATTATTCCCCGCGAGGCCGCGGGCGCAAGGCGCACGGTGCTCAATCTTGCGGACATCTTCCGCTATTTCCTTCAATCCGACAAAATATTGATACCGCTGTCGGAGGAACTCAAGATCGTGAGGGCTTACCTCGAGATTGAGCGCCTCCGGCTGGGGCCGCGTTTACAGACTGAGATCCACGTGGACAAAGAGACGGAGCAGACCTTGATTCCTATCCTGTCGGTCCAGCCTCTGGTGGAGAACGCCATCAAGCACGGCGTGTCGATGCGCTCAGACGAGGGGTGGTTGAGGTTGACAGCACACTCCACGAATGGCAGCTTGACGATCAAAGTGGAGGACTCAGGGCCCGGCTCGATGTCGCACGCCGCTCTGACCCGGCAAGCAGGAGCAGGTGTCGGACTGGTTAACGTAACGCGCAGGCTTCAGTTGTGTTTTGGGCCGGATGCCGGCGTGCAAATGGAACAGGGCGACTTCGGAACGAGAGTACAGTTCTCGGTCCCGTTATCTGCGGTGCCCGCACAACAATTGTCTACTCCCTGAAAAGGCCAAAGGTACCGACTACATGGCCCCTTTGGCAACCACGCCGCCGGTCTTCAGGAGGGCGTCGAAGACGGAAAATCGTGTCAGTTTTTTTCCAGTTATGCATAACCAAGTTAGATGAGGCGTCGTCTTCACTTCAACTCACCCCCGCTGCAAGGCGGGCGTTCTTGAACCCCCATTCCCCTACCAAGAAACGCCCGCCTCTCCAGGCTGGCGCGGCTTGGTTGGCTCAGAACCCCGAAGCGATCCCACTCATCGGCACGAGTATCAGGGCTGTGACATTGGCCATGGCGGCAAAATCGATCGCGGATCTGGCTGCGAGAGGCGCAGTTGTGACTACCGCAATCCTCAAGACGGCGACTGTCAAGGCGGACCACCAAGATAGCGCCACAAACACAGCTAGCAGGATGGGCCCGATTGAGTTCGTTGCATGCGACAGCAGCAGGGTCGCTGTCGCCATCGAGACCAGCAAGACCGGGGTTGGGAACAGAGCCGCCAGCCAGTACAGGTCACTTCTGCCGCGCCGGTTCAGGTCCAGGCAGTACAGCCAGATCAAACAGTGCCACACGACGCTAACCAGCCAAAACGGCGAGGTGTGAATTAGCTGGAATACGCTATACGCACCGGTGGACGACAAGTTTGCGGTGAACAACGTGAGGTAGGTGACGTTGAAGGCGCCATATACTGTCAGCCTCGCCAGAAGACCACCGCGAGGCGCCGCAGCCAGCAACTGAACATCCCTCAAGAAAAACACAAACAGCATAGCCACCAGGACAATCGCGGAACCCATGAATCTGACTGTACTCGATTATTGAGGGCATCGGAACATTTGTTCTCAAAGAATTTCGACGGTGCAGTTCAGCTCCCCCCGGAACCTGAATTCGATGTCAAAGAACCATCCGCCCATGTCGGAATTCAGCCCGCTCGTCTATAATGAAGCGCCAGTTGCAAGTTTTGTTGAGGATTCCAACCGTAGTTTCGCTTACATCTAACCAATGGAACCTCGTGAGATGAAGGCCTTGATCGTTGATGACGAGCCGATTGCGCGGCGCGTCCTTCGCGAGGAGTTAGAACTCATTCCGGAGGTCCGGGTCGTTGGCGAGGCCGGAGATGGTAAGGAAGCCTTACAGAAGATTACTAAACTCACGCCGGACGTGGTGTTTCTGGATCTACAGATGCCAGTAATGAGCGGGTTCGAAGTGGTTCGCAACCTAAGTGGACCCCGGCTCCCGATCATCGTGATTGTCACGGCTTTTGACCAGCACGCCATTGAAGCGTTCGAAGCCGGAGCCATCGATTATCTGCTGAAACCTGTCGGCGAAGCACGCTTGCGGATAGCCGTCGACCGCGCCCGAAACCTGCAGAGCAAGCCGGCCGAGGTCGCGGCGCGGATCGACAAGATCGCCTCCGCCGCGGAATCGTCTAATGCACCAACGAACAGAAAAGTTGTGGGACGCAGCGGCGAGGAATACTTCTTCTTGGATGCGGACGACGTTCTGGCCTTTCAAGCGGAGAGGGAACTGGTTTGGATCATTACCTCGAAAAAGCGGCTCCTCGCAACCCAATCTCTGCGAGTGATCGAAGAGCGTCTGGCCGGGCCACAGTTTCAGAGGGTACATCGGAATGCGATCGTGAATATCAACCACGTCCGGAAGATGAGCTCGCTCAGCAGTCAACGGTGGCTGATCACGCTGAGCAACGCCCTGCAATTGACCGTCAGCAAGCGCCAGGCGCATTACATCCGCAGCCTGCTTCACTGGTAGGTGTCATGTATTGAACCCCCGAAAAGTCCGCTCACGGATATTTTCAGCTCGTTCTCTGTCGATCTTCGTCCTCTTGCCAGATTAATTTAGGTTTACCCCGATACCTTTCCGATACTGAAGCCTGTGAATAAGCGCGCCCGGTCGCTGCCCGGATCGGACTGGTGTCTTGGGGGAACCTCGCGGAACCGAAGGGTGTTCGAAAGCGTGCTTGGGGCGAATGAGCGATCGAAGCGGGCTCGCAGACATACTGTTTCGTCACGCCGCGCCAGTCGAACTGTGGTTGTCTTGGTAGCCCTGATCTGCTTGCCAATCATTGCCGCGCTGGTCCTATTCACAAAGACCACCGGACCGGACCTGTTTGATCTCGCGCCAGTCCTTTCGCGTTCGGACCAGTACGTGATTTTGGCCTGGTCGGACTTGGAACGTACCAGACATTCCTTGAAAACTGCCTCGGTCTCTTCGGGAACGAGGATCCGGGCTCTTGGCTACATGATGGAAGACAACCGGCCGATTAGCGACGGCGCACTCGTCCAGAACTTTGTCTTGCTCCCGGATGCGGGCAACGCAATACATCCGGCACACCGGTTCGGCGATGAAATGATCGACGTGCGGCTCGACGCCGGCAACACAGTTCGATTTGCCGAACGAAGCTTGGTCTGGGTCTGGGGAACGCTGCGAATGTTGCCAGGGGATCCGTTAGGCCACCAGCCACTCTATGTTTTGGAGAATGCCCGGACTGAGCCTGCCAATAAGGCGGATCTTCAAAAGTACTTCAAGTAGACGAACGGGCGTTGGAGGCGGACGTCATCGACTATCTGCTGCCGATTATGTGCTCCGCGGCATCCTAGGGAGCCCGACCGTTTCGGTTGGTCGCAGGTTCGTATGGATCATCATCGTTACGCTGCGCCTGTCCGCATGTCGTACGCAGGCAGCCCGCTGATGGATATTTCCAGCCCGTTCCTGCGAGCAGCGTTGCCGCCGGTAAGAATTGGCTAGGTCCTCTCGGTATGCTTCCGGATACTGAGGCAATGAAAAATATTCTCGCTGTCTGTGGCCTGAGTCTGCTATGTTCCGGCATTTCGAGTTTCGCCCAATCGAGTAGCGGCAGTTCCGGGACGGTGCGCGGTTCCGTTGTCGACCAAACCGGCGCGGCCATCGTGGGCGCTTCGGTTGATATCCGGAACCCGGTGTCGGGGCTGGTTCGAAGTACCCTGACCGATAGCCAGGGGAAGTTCCGGTTCGACAATCTCCCATACAACCCCTATCACGTAACCAGTGCGGCTTCCAACTTCCAGGCAGCCGAACAAGACGTCGATGTAAAGTCGCCAATACCGATCGATATCAAGTTCAGCCTCAAAATCGGCGAGGCTTCAACCACCATTGCCGTCACCGCCGAAGGCAGGGACCTGATCGAAGTCGACCCGGTCAGCCATACCGACGTAGATCGCGGGCTGTTCGACAAGTTGCCCCTGGAAAGTCAATCGTCGTCGCTCAGTTCCCTGGTGACGCTCTCCGCGCCGGGAACCAGCGCCGATTCCAATGGCCTTTTTCACGGTTTCGGCGACCACGCCTCCAACTCGTTCTCGGTGGATGGGCAGAAGATCACCGATCAGCAAAGCAAGGTTTTCTCCAACCAGATTCCAGTGGACTCCGTGCAGTCCCTGGAGGTGATTCAGGGTGCTCCGCCCGCTGAATACGGGGACAAGACCAGCCTGGTGATTGTGGTGACCACGCGTTCGGGCCTGGGCGTGGACAAAGCCCATGGCGAGGTGACCGGTTCTTATGGCACTTTCGGCACCGGCGGCGGAGGCTTCAACCTGTCGTACGGGGGAAAGTCCTGGGGCAACTTCATTTCCGCCAGCGGAATGAATACCGGCCGGTTTCTGGATGGGCCGGAGTTCACCGTAATGCACGACCACGGCAATCAGGGCAATGTCTTCGACCGGGTCGACATCAAGCCCTCCCAGGCGGATACCATCAATGTCAATCTCGGCTTCACACGCTCGTGGTTCCAGACGCCCAATTCGTTCGACAACCAGACCGCCTCAGCCTGGTCCGGAGTCGTGGTCGACAACGGCGGACTCGGCCCCGACGGCAAGGTAGTTGGCCCGCAGGATCAGCGGTCCAAGATCAACACGTTGAACATCGCACCGACATGGACGCATCTGGTTGGTCCGCATACCGTGTTCACGCTTGGCGGCTTTGTGCGGCGGGACCAGTTCAACTACTACCCGAGCGCCAACCCCTTCTCGGACCTCAGCGGAGATCTGCAGAGCGAGACCGTCGGACAGAACCGCACCCTCACCAACATCGGAGGGCACGCCGATCTGTCGTATGTGAATGGCATCCACAACATCAAGACCGGGATTCAATATGACCACACGTTCCTGACGGAGAAAGACGCCTTCGGGATCGTCGACCCGACTCTCAATCCTCCCTGTTTGAACGCCGACGGAAGCCCCTTCACGGGCTCGTCGCTGACCGATCCGGCGGGATGCACCGGCGAGTTGCAGCCAAACCCCAACTTCGTCGCGCAACTCGGATGCATCGACCTGACGCGGACCGGAACGCTGCCCAGCAGCAGCGGGTGCCCCAATTCCACGGCCGCCTTGTACAACTACCGCGGGCATGCCGACATCAAGGAACTGGCCCTGTACTTCCAGGACAACATTACCGTCCGTAATTGGTCGTTCAACCTTGGGCTTCGCGGCGACTTTTACAATGGCCTCGCCTCCGTCAAGCAGATCGAGCCTCGTCTCGGCATTGCTTACAACATCAAGAAGACCAACACGGTGATGCGCGTTTCCTATGCCAGGACTCTGGAAACTCCGTTCAATGAGAACCTTGTGCTTTCCAGCCTGGGATGCAATGACGCCACGGTCAACGCGCTGATGTCCACCCTCGGAACCTGTAACCCGGCGCCGCTGGGTCCCGGCTGGCGCAATGAATTCCACGTCGGCTTGCAGCAGGCCTTTGGACGATACCTGGTGGTGGATGCCGAATACATCTGGAAGTACACCCACCGCGCCTACGATTTCAGCATACTTGGCAGCACACCGCTCACCTTTCCTGTCGAGTGGGCCAACTCGAAGATCCCCGGCTACGCCGTCCGCGCCAGCATGCCGAACCTTCACGGATTGTCGGCATTTGTGGTTTTCTCCAGCGTGGCTGCTCGCTTCTTCACCCCGCAAGTCAGCGGGATTGGTGCCACCCCGGGCGGAAGTACAGTGTTCCGTATCGACCATGACGAGACTTTCAACCAGACCACCCACCTGCAGTACCAGTTCGGAAAAACGGGTCCATGGTTTGGCTTTAACTGGCGGTACGACAGCGGCCTCGTGGCCGGGCCGGTCCCATGCGCGGGAGGCAATTGCGCCAATGGGCCGAATGGAACGGATTCGATCGTGGATTTCTCAGGCTTGACGCCGGACCAGCAGTTCCAAGCCGGACTCTTCTGCGGATCGGCGCACGCCACGCCGACCACGCCGATCAACGATTCCGGGTTGTGCCCGGCATCGCAGTATGGTTCGACGCTGGTGAAGATCCCGGCGGCGGGAACTGAGGACGACGACCATAACCCGCCGCGCATCGCTCCGCGCAATCTGTTTGACCTCGCAGTGGGACACGACAACATTTTCCACCGTGATAAGCACAAGTGGAGCGTCCGCCTGGCGGTAGTCAATCTGACGAACCGCGTTGCGCTCTACAATTTCCTCTCGACCTTTAGCGGGACACACTACGTCTCACCGCGCACGGTGACGGCTACCATCGGGTTCCATTTCTAGAAGGAAGGACGTTGGCGGCGGAGAGCGCCTTCGCTCTCCACCGCCCGCAGCCGTCCAATGCGTTCAAGCTCCTATTAGGCCCGGCCATGACGTTCTCTGGTCCGCTCATGAGTTAGTCATACCGGACCCGGCGATCTAGCGTGTAGACTCGGTTTTCCTTTATGAGTCCCACCCTTATTAGTCGCAGGGGATCAAATCCATCCGACCTGAAACCCGAGCCAAGCCGTGATCCGTACCGCGGAGTCGTCTTCGTGCTTCTGGCCTTGGCGCTTCTCGGCACGTTCGGCGCTCTGGCCTGCAACGCCATGTTCGCGGACCCGTTGCTGCGTCGACGCTGCCGTGACTCTCGTGATAGCGACCGGAATTCTCCTCGGAGTGGCGCTGGCCCAGATCTCACGCGCCAGACCAGCGAAGAGCCGCCGAGGCAGCTTTGGAAGCCACGGCCGCGGCGTCGGCCCGGATCAGTGCAAACACGGACGCCTCGGCCGTCGAGAAGGCTCCCCTGGAAGCGGACCGGCCGGAAGATAAGATCGGCATGGTGAGGAATGCCACCGCCGCGACGGGAGCAGCGGCCATCCTTATCGCGTTGGATCTCCTGGATGTTGCCATCCCTGCTCCGCTGGTGGCGGGGATCGTGGCGGCCGTTTGCCTCGCTGGGGCCGGCCTATGCGGTACTGCGGCCCGATATCTCGAAGGTGTCGATCCCAGCCGGCTGCCCGAGGCGCCGGGGCTCTGCCGTGGCGCGCGCGTGACCGCCTGGATCCTCGCGGTCGCTGCGCTGTCATGCGGCTTGGCGTGGGCGGGACTGCAGGCCATTGTGCACATACTCCACTTTGCCGTCCTCGCCATTGCCGCGGCCGTGTGCTATGGCCTCTATCGCGCGCGCCAGCCGCGGGACGGCACGCCCCCTGTGTTTCCCCTCGACCTCACGATCCTCTCCGTCCTTGGTGCACGGACGAATCTCCTGGCCAGTGTCCTGGACAGCGCCGAGGCGCAACTCGGTATCGATCTCCGTTCCACCTGGGCACTCACCGTGGTCCGCCGCAGTCTGGAACCGCTGGTCATCGGCCTGTGCCTTCTGGCCTGGCTCTCCACATCCCTAACCGTGGTGGGTGTGGAAGAGCAAGGCTTGGTCGAGCGACTGGGCGTGCCGGTTGGACACGATCCGCTCCCCGCGGGACTGCATTTGCATTGGCCGTGGCCCATGGATCGGGTGTTTCGCATTCCCGTCAAGCAGGTACAAGCGCTTGCCGTGGGCCACGAGGGCGAAGAAGGAAAGGGCCCTGAGAACGTCCTCTGGGCCGTGGAGCATGCCGCCAACGAGTACACCCTGCTCCTCGGCAATGGCCGCGATCTCATCACGGTTGATGCTACCGTGCAGTTCCGCATCGCCGATGCGCGCGCCTGGCGATACCATTCGCAGAACCCGGCGGAAGCGCTAAAGGCCATCGCCTACCGCGCGGTCATGAGGAACACCGTTAACCGCACGCTCTCCGAGGCATTGTCGGAGAACGTCGCTACCTTGACGGAGCGCATGCGCGCCATGGTGCAGGCGGATGCCGACGCCCTCGGCCTCGGCGTTGAAGTCATGGCCTTCACACTCGGCGGAATGCATCCCCCCGTGATGGTGGCTTCGGATTATCAGGGTGTGGTCTCGGCGGAACTCGGAAAAGTGACCGCGATGGTGAATGCCCAGGCCTTCCGAAATCAGACCGTGCCTCTGGCGGAGACTGCGGTCCTGGTCGGCGTCAACGGCGCCCGCGCACAAGGCGCCGAAAACCTCGCCAAGGCGGCCGGCCAGGCATGGAGCTTTCGCACGTTGGAGTCGCAGTTCAAAGCTGCGCCTGAGGAATTTTATTTCCGCCGCCGCCTGGAGACGCTCGAGAAGGGGCTCGCGGCGCTTCCTTTCACGGTTGTAGATACCCGCTTCCAGCGGGATGGAGGTGAGTTGTGGTTGATGCCATGAGAACGCAACGCTGGCTGAGGGCTGTCGTTGGGACGCTGGCTCTTGCCGCCATCGCCTTCCACGCCACGGCTGTGGTTGTGACAGAGGGTCAAACGGCTTTGGTCACCCGCTTCGGCCGTCCGGTTCGCGCCGCCACGCAGGCGGGCCTGCACTGGAAGCTTCCCTGGCCCATCGATAACGCCATCTGGCTCGACATGCGGCGGCGCGTGTACGAAACCGGCCACACCGAGATGCTCACGCGCGACAAGAAAAATGTCATCGCACGCACCTTCGTGGTCTGGCGTGTCGGCGACCCTCTCACTTTCACCCAGGCGCTGGGCAGCGAGGGCGCCGCCGGAGGCAAGCTGGATGGTCTGCTCGCCAACGCGGCCATCGGCATCCTGGGTGGGCACGACCTTTCCGCGCTGGTCTCCACCAATCCCGCCGATCTGCAAATGGACCAGATTGAGTCCGAACTCCTTTCCTCCACCGCACCCGTAGCGATGCGCAGCTATGGCGTGGCCATCGAACAGATTCGACTCAAGCGCATCGCCCTGCCCGAGGAGAACGTGACCGCCGTCTTCGATCAGATGCGCGCCGAGCGCCGCCAGTTTGCCGCCAGGTTTCAGGCCGAAGGCGAGCGCGAAGCCAGCCGCATCCGTTCCGAAGCCGAGCTTGAGGCGGCCCGCATCCGCGCCAAGGGCGCCGAAGAAGAGGCCCGCATCCGCGGCGAAGCGGCGGCCCAGGTCGCCCGCACCTACGCGGACGCCCACCGCAACGATCCGGAGCTCTACCGCTTCACGCGGTCGCTCGAATCCCTCGACAAACTGGTCAACGGAGGCACCTCGCTGATCCTCCGCACGGACTCCGAGCCTTTCTCCCTCCTGCAGAGTAAGGACAAGCCGTGAGAAAGCTGACGGCCCCCTCGGAAATTGGCCGGCTGGCGGCCCCCGTGGCCGGTCTGCTCGATGCCGCGTGGCAGCGCATGCACTGGTGGATCGGCGCCATGGCCCTCCTCTATCTCTTGTCCGGGATCACCATCGTGCGATCGGACGAAGTCGCGGTGATCTTGCGCTGGGGGCGCCTGGTGGGGGACACGCCGGGCTTGCAGCAGCACGGGTCGGGCCTGCTCTTCTCCTTCCCACGGCCCATCGACCGCGTTGTGCGCGTTCCGGTCAAGCATGTGTGGGAGATCTCCGTCACCACGCTCGCCAGCGGCGAGTACGCAGGGGACCGGCCTCGACCCTGTGACCCAGGGCTACGCGCTCACCGGCGATCAGAACATCGTGCACGTAAACATGGTGGCCCGCTACCGCGTCCGCGACCCTGCCGAATGGGCGTTCTACGGCCCCAAGGCGGAGGACGTGTTGCGCGTCGAGGTTACTGCCGCCATGGTTCGCTCGCTGGGCGAGATGGGCGTAGACCGCGTGCTCGCCGACGGCCGCCGGGAACTCGTCGCCACCGCCACCCGCCGCGCGCAGGCCGGGCTCGACGCCGCCCACTCGGGTCTGGAGATCTCCTCGCTGGAACTCACCCGTCTGGCTCCTCCGGCGGCCCTGGCGAGCGAGTTCGACGCGGTGCAAAGCGCCTTCATCGGCGCCGAGACCGCCAAGAAGGAGGCCCAGGCCTTCGCCGAGACTGCCATCCCCGCAGGCCCAGGCCGTGGCCGATTCGTCAGTCCAGCTTGCGCGCGCCAACAGCGCTGAAGCCATCTCGAAGGCCAGGGGCGATTCCGAAGCCTTCCTGGCGCTTGCCAAGGAATATCGGGCCAGCCCCGCGGTGGTTCGCGAGCGCCTGTACCGCGACGCCGTGGAAAAGGCCATCGGCGTCGCGGGCGTCGTGCGTTGGATACCGCCGCCGATTGGCGGCAGCTATCACGGCTTGCGCATCACCATCGCTCCGACCGGGTCCCGCCTCAAGTCCCTCGCGGACCCCGAAGGAGGCGGGAGCGACTGACGATGAACCCTCTCGCGCTAGACGGCACACCGCCCGGCGACGATACTGTGCCTGGTGTCCTCGCTCCCGAGGAACGCCGCCGCATCGGCATCCGGCTCGGTGCGGGGCTGACGGGCATCGGGCTTCTCGGCTTAGGTACGCTCCTGGTGCGTTTGGCGCCCGACCAGTGGCAGATCGGCGAGCTCTTCCGAGGGCTTGGCCGCCGCCGTCGTGGGCATTCCCACGCTCATCTCCGGCCTGCGCGGAGTGGTAACCGGCGACACCCGCCGTGCCACCGACCAACTGGTCGCCATCGCCGTCCTGGCCGCCGCGGCCACCGGCGACTTTGTCACAGCCACGCTCATCCCGCTTTTCCTCGAAGTGGGCCGCCTCTTCGAAGAGCGCAGTTCTCTCGGCGCTCGCGCAGCCATCGACGGCATCCGCGCCCTCGGCGCGCGCCAGGCCGTGCGCTGGCGCAACGGCGTCGAGGAGCGCGTCGATCCCAACAGCCTGAGGCCTGGAGACGAGATCCTCGTCCGGCCCGGCGAGAGGATTGCCGTCGACGGCACGGTTCTCGAAGGGCGCGCCGCGGTGGACCAGTCCGCCATCACCGGCGAGTCGCTTCACCACGACGTCGGGCCCGGCAGCCCCGTTTTTGCCGGCACCGTGGCGCTGGACGGCCTGCTCCGAATTCAGGTGCGTGGCGCCGGCGCCGATACCGTGCTCGGCCGGGTCGTGCAGCTCCTCGCTGAAGTCGAGCGCACTTCGGTCCCCGTGCTCCGCCTTTTCGAACGCCGCGCGGGAGTGTGGCTGCCCCTGGTGCTTACCCTGGCGGCCAGCACCTTGTTCTTCACGGGAAATCTTTCACGCGCCATCACCGTGCTCGTGGTCGCGGCGCCCACGGCTCTGGTAGTCGCGGGCCCAGCCTCCGTGGTGGCCGCCATGACCGTGGCCACACGACTTCGCATCCTCATCAAGAGCGCCGATTTTTTCGAGCGGGCCTCCGACGTCGATACCTTGATCCTCGACAAGACCGGCACCGTCACTGTGGGCGCGCCTGTCGTCACCGAAATCCGGCCGGCGCCGGATCACACCGAAGCGACGCTCCTGGCTGTGGCGGCTTCGTGCGGCTTCGGCTCGCTGCATCCGGTTTCACGCGCCGTTGTAGCCGAAGCGCTGTCGCGCGGCATTGTGGCCGCGCCTCCCGGGGATCTCCAGGAGCGCCCGGGGCTCGGCGTGGTCGCCATGGTTGACGGCTGGCAGGCTGTCCTCGGGCGCCGGGCACTGCTCGTCGATCTCGGCATCAGTGCCGTCACGGAAGACGACGGTGACGTCTCCCAAGTATGGGTCGCCTACGGCGGCCGGTGCCTCGGCCGCCTGGTGCTGCGCGATCAGCCCCGTAGCGAGGCGCGGGATGCCCTTGCCGCCATGCGGGCGCTGGGCATCGACCGCCTGGTCCTGCTCACCGGAGATCGCGCCGCGGTGGCTCGTGAAGTTGGGGAGGCACTCGGGATGGACGAGGTCGTTGCCGAAGTCCTCCCCGCCCAGAAGCTCGAAGTCGTGCGCGCCGAGCAGGCCGCGGGCCGGACCGTCATGATGGTCGGCGATGGAGTCAACGATGCGCCGGCTCTCGGCGGCGCCGACGTCGGTGTAGCCATCGGCGCCGAGCTCAACGAGGTGGCCCTCGGCGGCGCCGATGTGGCTCTCCTCGGCGCCGATCTCGGACGCCTGCCCAAGCTCATCGGCCTGGCCGACACCACGCGCCGCGTCATTGGCCAGAACGTCTGGCTCGCCTTTGGGCTTTCGGTGGTCCTGATTGTGCTGGCGGCATGGGGCGTTCTCGATCCCCTTACAGGCGCCTTGGCACAAAGCGGTGCGGTCCTGGCCGTCGTCGCGAACAGTGCTCGAATCCTCCGGTTCACCAGCTCACGTCCTGCGGAGACAGCTACAGTGGTTCCGAACGAAGCGCAAGTCGGAGAATCTGCGTGAAGCGCAGGAGCGGCATGCCGCTGTAGTCGGCGCCCTGTACGCCACCTGCGGAAGGATGCGATGATGCGGCCGGCCACGATCCATTAATTCCCACTTGCAGTCCGCTTGGTCGTCATTATCGTCCACCTAAGACTGAGCGCTTCCGTACTGCTCGTTCCGCCAGATAAAATGGGACGACCTGTGATGACCATTCGCAAGAGCACTCCGGTGAAACTGCGCAGCAGATTCCAAGCCTCGATCGCGTCGACACTCTTGGGTGTTTCGTGCGCGGTGTGTGGCCCATCGTGGCTGGCCGCGCAGTCCTTGGGTGCCGGAACCATAAAGGGAATCGTTACCGACGCCACCGGCGCTGCACTGCCCTCGGCAACAATCGACCTGGCGAACGCTCTCACGGGCTACTCGCGCCAGGCGCGAACCGGTGCGGACGGCGGGTTCGCGGTGGAAGACATTCCTCAGAATTCCTACGTTGTGCGGGTGAAGCGCGAAGGCTTCCAAACCTGGACGCAGACGGTTGCGATTCGCACCACCGTTCCCATCGAGCTGAAGATCCAACTTGCGGTCGCAGGTCAACAGGACAGTGTCACGGTAGAGGCCCAGATGGAAGGCCTCGTCGAAAACACCGCCGTGGCGAGCCACACAGTCGATCAATTGACGATTGGCAGCGCTTCCGAGTCTTTCACCCGGCTCAGGGTTGAACGACGCGATCACCTTCACAACGCCCAACGTAGCCGCCGACTCTAACGGTTTTTTTCATCCGCTCGGCGACCATGCTCAAGTGAGCTACGTCATTGACGGACAGCCCATCTCTGACCAGCGCAACAAGGTTTTTTCCACCTCGATACCCCAGAACGCAATTCAGTCGATGGAACTCATCTCGGGATCTCCAGCCGCGGAATACGGCGATAAGACCAGCTTGGTGGTCAATGCAAATACCCGATCGGGGTTGGGACAGAAGCCGTCTGGTTCATTTCTCGCGCATTATGGCTCCTTTGGAACCATCGGCGAGGAAGCAACTTTGGGCGCGGGCACCGCCCACTGGGGAAACTTCGTGGTGTTCAACACCGAGCGAAGCGGGCGATTTCTCGACACGCCGGAGTTCCGGCCAATCCACGATACGGGCAACACCGGCACGTTCTTCGATCGAAGCGATTTTCTGCCCAATGGCAAGGATTCGTTCCACCTGGATTTGCTGGCGGCTCGAAATTGGATGCAGGTCCCAAACACCTATGACCAGCCCCTGCAGGACCAGAAGCAAAAGGTCTTCTCGTATAATGTTGCTCCTGGCTATCAACGAACGATTAATGCCCGGACGCTGCTCACGGTGAATGCGTTCCTGCGGCGCGATCAGGTCGACTACTACCCCAGCCGGAACGCGCTCGACGATTTGCCCGCGACCCTGGCGCAACACAGATCCCTCACAAACTATGGCGTCCATTCCGATCTGTCGCGGGTTGATGGCAGGCACAACCTCAAAGCAGGCGTGAACGTGACGCAGACAAAGTTAAGCGAAGCCTTTTCTCTCGGCGTCACCGATCCTGGGTATAACGCCCCCTGCGAGGACCAGAGCGGCGATCCGGTCGCCTCCAACGCACTGAAGAGCACCGCCCAATGCGCCGCGCAGGGGTTCCAACCCAATCCAGGTTTCCTGCCAGGTCTGCTGCCGTACGACCTGACGCGCGGCGGCTCGCCGTACCGTTTCCAGGGCAAGGCGACGATATCTCAGGTTGCCTGGTTCGGCCAGGACACGATCACCTTCGGAAATTTGACGCTCAACATCGGTCTCCGCTACGACTTCTACAACGGCCTGACGAGAGGTAGCGGCCCGGAACCGCGGGGGGCCTTCTCATATCTGTTCAAGCCCACAAAGACAGTGATCCGGGGCGGGTACACGCACTCCCTCGAAACCCCCGTGAACGAAAACCTCGTGGTGTCGAGTTCCACCGGCTCGGGCGGACTCGCGAGCAACCTGTTTCAAGGAACCGCGGAGCAGAGGGCGATCGCGCTGGGCAGCCGGAATCAGTACGATGCCGGAATTCAGCAGAGCCTGGGCCGCTGGGTTCTTATCGATGTGAGTTATTTTCGCAAATACACGCGAAATGCTTTTGATTTTGACGCTCTGTTCAGCACGCCGATTACGTTCCCGATTGGATGGGCGCAATCGAAGCTGGATGGCGTTGGCGCGCGCGTCAGCACTCCTGACATTCACGGTTTGCGGATCTATGCCACCATGGGCCATGCGAACGCCAGGTTCTTCGGACCCGAGAACGGCGGGATCATATTCAATTCGAATCTCTCGATTGGGGCCTACCGGCAGGACCACGATCAGGTCTACCAACAGAACGTGAACATCCGTTACCAACCCAAGAAGAGCGGTTGGTGGACCGACTTTACGTGGCGCTACGACAGCGGCCTGGTGGTTGGCGCAATCAACAATATGGCGGATGCTCTGGCGCTGACCGCGGCGCAGCAGTCCGCGATTGGCCTCTACTGCGGGGGCGAACAGGCGTCGCTCTCGTATCGGATCACGTCATGCAGCTCGTCCAACTATGGCGCGCAGCGGATCAACATTCTGTCTCCGGGAACGGAGAATGACGATCATAACCCTCCACGCACCAAGCCAAGGAACATTTTTCATTTAGGCGTGGGTAACGATAACGTCCTCCACAACAAGGAGCGAATTCGGACGGTAGTTCGTTTCAGCATTCTGAACCTGTCGAACGAGGCTTCGCTCTACAATTTTCTCTCTCCGTTCAGCGGCACACACTGGTTCCAGCCTCGGAGTTTCCAGGCACAAATCGGTTGGGCCTTTTGACCCGGAGTGGTGGATGCCGATCAGCCGCCGGAGACGAACATTACGGAACAGCCGGCGACGAAGAGGAAGGTCTGCATCACCGATTGTTGAAGTCCGCGTTCATTTTGCAGTTCCGGCATCAGGTTGGCGGAGGCGATATACAGGAAATTTGCGGTCGCGAACGGAAGCAGTATGGTTGTGACCCCGATCGATCGCGTGCCGACCAACAAGACGAGAAGCGCTCCCAGCGCAGACGAAGCACCAGCCAGGAGGCTCAGGACGACAGCACGCCCTACTGGGATCCCCTTGTGGATCAGAATACTCACGTCGCCAATGTGGTGCGGCGCCTCGTGAAATAAAATGGCGATCGTGGTGATCACACCGAGACGCGTCCCCACGGTGTAAGCCGTGGCAATCGCCATGCCATCGATCAAGCTGTGAACGGCCGCTCCGAACAGGAGATTGGTGACCATCGGCCGGTTGCCAGCCAAAGATCCGTGCTCGTGGGAATGGATGGCTGCAGTCGGATAAAGGTCGCCGTGATGATGAGGATGGGGGTTGATTGCCCCGATAGGATTGGAAGATCCGCTGCACCAAACGCAGAGAAACCTCTCTAACACAAAGAAGGTCATGAAGCCTGCGAGCAACAGGCCCCAGAGTTTTCGCCCAGACCCAATCCGTTCCACGGACTCCGGTAGAAGGTGGCCAAATGCCGTGCCTAAAAGCGCGCCCGCCGCGAGGCTCACCAGGAGCGGAATCGCGCGGGAAAGACGCTTGGGGCTGAAAGACAGGGCGACCATACCGGTGAGGGATAGCCCAGCGACCAAAGCGACGCTTCCGAATGTGTAGACCCAGTGAATGTCGAGAGGATGCATTCTTCAAGTGCCCGGCCGGGCTGAGGCTACCTGCGGCTCCGGCTGGAGCGGCGCGCATGGCCCGTGAACGAAATGAACGTAACCCTCGGATTATAGCGAGGTCTGCCGTCGGATCCGAGTGATTTATCGCACGCGGCCTCGAATACCCAACCAGTGGGTTGGTTTCGGTGATCGGTGGCCAGCGCGAGAGCTTGACTGGTCCTCTCGGGCCTCGCTTGAGCAGAAGTGACAATTAACCCGCCCAAAGACGATACAGTCCCGCCCACGGAGGGTTCCTTTCCGTCCGCTAAGTTCTTCTAGGGTGTCGCTCGTGCGGAATCTTACACTGGTAACTAGAATGGAAAGCACTCTCGTAATTGGCATGGGTCAAGCTACTGAAGGCGGGTTGCTCACACACCTAACTCCAGAGACACAGTCGGCGTTGGTTCTGTGTTCTCAGGTCCCCGGCAGGGAACGCTGGTATGTGAATGCTCTGGAAGACAACCCCCGTCTGGCGGCTGCCGTCGAGTTGGTCCTAAGGAGCGAAGAAGGAATACTGGACGCTCACGCCAACCCGCTTGACTGGTCGGGTGCTGGTGCATTATCGGCCCGATTTACTTTCCGAAACGATCGAAGCCCTGATCCACCGCGCCCTCGAGTTCGGTCCCATGAGTCGGGAGGAATTCTCCGGCTTACGTTCGAAGGAGCCTGGCGCGCTGTCTTTCCATCATCTCCTTGCCGCCGAGATCGGTTGTTCAGCCATCAAGATGCTTCTTCTCGGAGGCTTCTGCCCACTCGTTCTAGGCGCAGCAGGTCTTCTCTTCTTCGTCCATCGGCACGCTTAGCGCAACACTGCCTGCGCAGGTATCCTGCCGGATGCCGTTTGGGTCGAAGCCGATCAGTCGAGACGAGTTGAACACGACCAGAATTGTGCTCAGGTTGTGCAGTACCGCCGCGATGATGGGGTTGATGGTCCCGGCGGCCGCCAGGTACAAGCCGATTGAGTTCACACCCAATGCCAGCGAGTAATTCTGGCGAACGACCCGCATAGTCCGCCGGCTGATCTGCATCACGTCGGCAACGTGACGTAAGTCGTCGGAGGCTAACGCCACGTCCGCTGTCTCGACCGCAACGTCTGAACCGGCGGCTCCCATGGCGAAACCGACATCCGCAACCGCCAGCGCCGACGCATCGTTGATGCCATCGCCGACCATCGCAACGCGGCGGCCGGAGGCCCGCATCGTCTGGATAGCTTCAAATTTGTCCTCTGGCAAGAGGCGAGCCCGCCACTCCGTCACGCCTACTTCGTTCGCCACATGTCTGGCGACGCTGTCGAGATCGCCTGTGAGCATGACCAGACGGGAGACACCTGCCTTGCGGAGCCTTACGATCGCCGCGCGGGCTTCTGGCCGCACCTGGACCGAGATGGCAATCAGGCCCACGAGGCGCCGCTGGTGCGCCACGTACACCACAGTTTCGGCATGCCCGACTTGGGAATCGAACAGACTCTCATTCTCTAACGAGATCTCCACGTCGAAACCCTGTAGAAGACGCTGGCTTCCGACGAGAACCTCGTGCTCATCCCAACGAGCGCGGACTCCGCGTCCCTGCAGCAACTCGAACTCGCTGCCTGGCTCCGCATCGCCCCGCGCCAGGCCGGCCCGGGAAACTATCGCAATCGCCAGCGGATGCTGCGAGTGAATCTCCGCCCGCGCCGCCAGCGACAGAACGCGCTCCTCGGTGTAGCCTGTCGCACATGGAATCACCTGGCTCACACCAGGCTGGCTCTCGGTCAGGGTGCCAGTCTTGTCGAAAGCCACGGTGTCGAGGGCCGCCATGGACTCGAGGTGCGTTCCGCCCTTGACCAGAATCCCGCGCCGTGCGCAGTTCCCAATTGAGGCGCTCATCGCGGTCGGCGTGGCCAGCCCGGCCGCACATGGACAGGCGACCAGAAGCATCGTGAGAGCCCGCCGCGGGTCTCGTGTAACCAGCAAAACCAGTCCCGCCGCCAGGAACGAGGAAGGGACCACCTTCTTGGCGAATCGGTCCCCGATCGTCTGAATTTGGGGACGCAAAGCCTGCGCCAACTCCACCCGTTCGATGAGTTTGCCCACCACGGTCTCACTGCCGACTCCGGTAACGCGGATGCGGATTGTGCCCGCCATCAGGATGGTTCCCGCGTACACGGAGTCGCCGGGGAAGCGGATCGCCGGCATGCTTTCACCGGTGATGGGCGCTTCGTTGATGGTAGCCTCGCCGGATTCGATCACTCCATCCACTGGAATCTTGCGGCCGGCGTGCGCCACGACGATTGCCCCGCGATGGACCGACTTCGGAGACAAGGATACTTCGACGCCGTTCACCCATACCCAGATCTCTTCATCATCGGTTGACAGCAGTTCTCGAATCGCAGCCCGCGTACGCCGGAGCGTCACCTCTTCCAGGTACTCGCCGAGATTCAGCAGCCAGATTACGATCAGCGCGGTGACGTTTTCGCTCAGCGCGATGCTCGACAATGTTGCCGCGCCAATGAGGGTGCCGGTCGTGATACCCTTCTGGCCGGTTACCGTTCGGAACAGGGCCCTCAGGAAGTCGAATCCGGTAATAATGGTTCCCGAAATCGAGATAACCATGATGGGACCGGCAAGAGGACCGGTTCCAACGGCGCCCCAGACGGCACGGCTGAAAAGAATCAGTGTTAGCTTGATGCCTCCGAGGACGAGTTTGTTGATCAGCTTCCGGACCTTGCGGTCCGGCGTGCCGCGGTGCTTGTCGTAAACCGCTACACTGACGGGACCCTTGTCCAGGGCCTTGCGGACGATCGAGCGGATCTCTGGCGGTCTTTGCGCCGGATGCCATTTCAGTAGGATCCGCCCGGTGACCGGATTTACCTTGACCAGCACGGCGCCTGATTCTTTTCGGAGCGCAAGTTCCACCGCAGCGGCGAGGCGTGGCTTGGAATCTATGGCCGGAAGGCGCCATCGCTGGCGTCCAGGCACGTCCGACAGGAGAATCATCTCCGGGATGCGAGCAACGGCCGCCCGCATCACTGATGCATCTCCGTCCCCGTTTGATCCAGTTCGGCTCGTGCCTCATCCACCAGTTTTTGCGTTTCCGCGACGACCGTCGCGCCGGCAGCCTGGAGCTTTCGTTTTGCCACAATGCCGCCTTTGACCAGCTTTCGAACGAGCGGGCGCCGCTTGTCGCGGTTGCCCGCCACCTTGCCTGCGACCGCGCCAATCAGAAGTGTCCCAATCACGTGATGCATGGCTTTACCTCCTAAGCTTTGCCGCCGTTCAGGTCCCCGGCATTTTCCTCGCGATCGAGGTCAGCCTGCGCCTCGCTGGCGATGTCCTCAAACTCTTCTTTCACATTCGAAGCTACTTTCTTCGCGTAACGTCCTACGCGAATGCCGCCTTTCACTGCGCTGCGCGCCGCAGGGCGGAGCATGGGGGCGAAGAGTGCGAAAGCTACTCCCGACGCCGCGCCCCAAAAATAGGCGCTCTTCGGGCCGGTCATAATTCCACGTCCACGACCTTTTGGTTTTGCCTGTACCGTCCCGCTTTCCGTCGAAGGCGATGTGCTTTGTTCGTGACTCAAGTGAGGTTCTCCTTTGTTTCAGCTTCAGATTCGCCGGGCCGCTCCGGAACCGCCGCCGGGCGCTCGGTCGCATGGGCTAACGCGTTGAAGACCAAATCCATAACGTGCTGATCCGCCAGCCCGTAATTGATGTGTTTGCCGCGCCGTCGCCGGACAATGATGTTCTCGGAACGAAGCACGCGCAGACGCTGCGAAATCGTGGACAATGACTCGCCTTCCAAAGCAGCGAGTTCGGTAACGCACATTTCGCCTTGTGACAGCCGGGATACGATTCGGAGTCTGGCAGGCTCTCCGATGGCACGAAAAAGCCTGGAGGCCCGCTCCAGTGCCGCGCTGTCGACAACTGGCTTTTGCTCCCGCTCGGAACTGTGTTCGTCCACCGTACAAGACGGCTCTGCACCATCGAACTCGGGCGGATCCGACATCCAGGCGCGATACTAACATCACTTGCACACTTATTCAAGTGAAGATCAATACAAACTGATGACTTATTTGTGAGCGGGCTATATCTGTCAATTAACGGGCAAAAAACTTCGACAGACTGACTTATCGGAGTATGTGGGAGTTCGAGGGCTTGCGGCGACTCCGGCGACCAGCTTTCCAATTACTCCTGCCCCACTCACGGCGGCCTTAAGCGCCATTCGCAAGAAAAGTGTCGAGACTAATTGCACTCAAGCTTGGAATCGGTAAAACTATATCCACTGTTTGATCTTGCTTAGTGCGGATTCTAGACTAAGGGCCAGTATTGCAGTTTCCAGGAATCCTTACTTCCTTCCTTTCGACCTTTAGCGGGACGCAGTATGTCACCCCGCGCGCTGACGGCAACCTCGGCATCCAGTTCCAGGCCGCCGTGTCACAGACCGGCTTGCGGGCGCACGCCAAGCGCCGACCACTTCAGCTTGTTTCCCGCCCGCGACCATTTTAGCCCGCTCATGAGATTGCTCTCACGAGTTGACCGTCACTTCCCGTAGGATAGGGCGTTACGCCGCTTAGCAGACCCCAGACTCCGCTGCGAGGGTACCAGTTGTCGGGACTGTTCCAGCCAGAACCAGGAAGGAGATTGGGCTATTATGCTCCATCGAAATAACCGAACTCCAGCGACCATCTCGATCCTGGCCCTGTCGCTAATGGCGCTCACGGTCCACGCTCAGCAGCAGGGGAAGAACGGCGCCTCGCGAACGCCGGAGGACATCGGAGAGGTCTTCAAGGTGGATACCAGGCTAGTAGTGTGCAATGCAGTGGTGGTAGACAAGAACGGCCACCTGGTGACAGACCTCAAGCAGAGCAACTTCACCGTGATGGAAAACGGTCAGCCGCAGACCATCAGCGTGTTCAGGCGCGAGGATGTACCGGTTTCCATGGGGCTGGTGATCGACAACAGCGGCAGCATGCGCGACAAGCGCGCCAAGGTGGCGGCAGCTGCGCTAGCACTGGTGAAGGATTCGAACAAGGACGACGAAGTATTCGTGGTGAACTTTAACGACGAAGCGTTCCTCGACCTGCCCAACAAAAAAGAATTCACCAACGACATCGGTGAAATGGAACAGGCCCTGAGCCGCATCGATGCCCGCGGCGGAACAGCCATGCGGGACGCCATCCGCATGTCGATCGATCATCTGCGTGAGAAGGCGCATAAGAGCAAGAAGGTGTTGGTAGTTGTCACCGACGGAAACGACAATTCCAGCGTGATCAACCTGGAGAACCTGGTGAAGAGTTCCCAGCAGAGTGAGATTCTGATCTACGCGGTGGGTCTGTTAAGCGAGGAAGAGAAACGCGAAGCGGCGCGAGCCAAGAAAGACCTGAGCGTGCTCACCGGGTCCACTGGCGGCGAATCGTTCTTCCCGAAGGATACTTCCGAAGTGGACCGCATCGCCCACCAGGTGGCCCACGATATTCGCAGCCAGTACACCATTGAGTATTCGCCCACCAACGCCGCGATGGACGGCTCGTACCGCAGAATCCAGGTCAGCGTGAACGCTCCCGGAATGCTGCAGGTGCGCACGCGGAGCGGCTACTACGCCGCACCTGACGCGGTCAATCCGCCCAAGGGCTCCAATAGTCTGGTCGATCGCTAACGACGCTCCCCATCGTCCGGCGGCTTCGCCGGGCTTCGGCAGTGAACCGCGAAACCATGACCGCGCCGTTCGTCGCTTTCAGCGGGAACGGGTTGGAAAGCGGGCAGGAGACTTCGGTCGAGGCCGATCCAGAATCAGAATTCCCGTCACGCTTGGAACGTAACCATCCTGGTGCACTGTCGCCGCCGAGCCCAGCGCCCAGCAATCCGCTGGGTGGAGAGGTGGTTCCGGTAATGGCGCCGAATCCGGTTTGCGTCGCGGGCTTCCCGGGAATCCGCGCCTTTTCGAGCGCGCTGCCGCGGGCAGTGGAAGCCAACGCTCGGCGCTTAGACGTAGGTCCTACGCGCCGGGGAACGCTCCGGATGCTCAGTTCCCCCTCCGCTCACGGCTGCATTAAGGCCGTTCGCAAGAAAAGTTGAGGAGAAATGAACCACTTCAGGACAACATCGGGTAAAAGGACCTCAAAATAGACGAAATCTCCTGTTGTTTCTCTTTTGCTTATCAGGATCGATCTATGGCCAGTCCCTGGGCACAGCGGGAACCATCCGCGGGAAAATCACCGATCCAAGCGGCGCCGTCGTCGCCGGCGTGACGGTGAGCCTGTCCAACGATCTGACCCTGTATAGCCGCGATGCCAAGGCGTCGGCTTCCGGTGATTTCCAGTTCACCAACATCCCTCCGAATATCTACCATCTCGTAGTCGATGCCGGTGGATTCCAACATTACCACCGCGATCTAACCGTCCGGAGCGTTGTGCCTTTGAACCTGGAAATCGGTCTGGCAATCGAGTCGCAACACGCGTCCGTGGCGGTAAGCTCAGAGGCGCCGTAGGTGGAGACTACGCCATCGGCCCACGCCGACCTAGACAACACACTCTTTGCGAAGATGCCGGCATCCTCGGTCAGTCCGGGCTCAGCGACATCATCACCCTTTCCACTCCTGCGGTCGTGGCGGATTCGGATGGCTTCTTTCATTCGTTAGGCCATCACGCCCAGATGGCTCTTTCCACCGATAGCCAACCCATCACAGACCAGCAGGGAAGCCTGTTTTCCACGCAGATTCCCCTAAATGCAATTCAGTCCATCGAAGCGGTTTATGGAGCCACTCCGGCCGAGTACGGCGACAAGACGTCGCTGGTCGTAACCGCTGTAACGCGCTCGGGTCTCGGCCAGAAGACGCACGGCAGTGTTTCGGCGGAATACGGCTCTTTCGGGACCGTCAATCAGAGAGCCGACGTCAGTTTCGGCAGCGCGAAATGGGGCCAGTTCTTTGCCATGAACACATCCCGCTCGGGCCGTTTCCTGGATACTCCCGAATGCCGTCCATTCCATGACGTCGGCAACAACATGAACCTGTTCTCACGCTCGGACTATCAACCGGACGGTTCGAATATGTTCCATCTCAACATCCTGGCCGCGCGCGGAACTGGTTCCAGATTCCCAATACCATTGATCAGCGGGACTCCGGGCAGGATCAGAAACAAATGGTGCGATCCTTCAGCATTGCCCCGGGTTGGATCCACGTATTCAATCCCTCCACCACGCTGGCGGGGAATCCGTTCGTGCGTCAGGATCTGGTCAACTACTATCCCAGCCGCGATCCCTTCGCGGATCAGCCAGGCACGATTCGCCAGACCAGGAAGTTGGCCAACCTCGGTTTGAAAAACCAACCTCAACTATCTGGATGGGCGCCATAATGCCAGGTGGCTCGATCGCTAGCTGCAATTCCACGGACTGGGGAACCAAATTGGTGAAGATCCCGGCGCCTGGCACGGAGAACGACGACTTGAATCCGCCGCGCGTCCGTCCCCTCAATCTGTTCGACGTTAGCGTTGGAACCGATAACCTCTTCCATACCGAGCACAAGCGCTGGGCGCTGCGTCTCACGGCGCTGAACATCACCGATAAAACGGCGATGTATAAAGTGGCGATGTACAACTTCCTGTCCACCTGCTCGGGGACGCATTTTTGTGGCGCCGCGTGCATATCGGGCCGAACTCGGCATCGCGTCTTAGTTCGAGTTGGCGGTAGTCAGCGATTGCGGCGGGCTCCCCAATCCCACTCAAGGCGGCTCTTCAGAATCACGCCGGGTCCGCGGCCTGCGAGATCGAATCCGACGCCAAGGTTGACCTTGAAAATGGTGTTCACTTCCCAATCTCCGCCGCAGAAAAGCTGGTGCACCTCCGGCTGGGCGCGAGGTCGAACGTCGATGCTTTCGACCTCGCCGTAGTACTCCAGGGATGGAGAGAATTTCTTGCGTTTCCATCGGAGCAGCAATGCCGGCTCGAAGTTCCAGCCGTGGGCGGTTCCCGGTCCGTGCAGGGCACGCTCGAAAACCGGATTGAATACAACCTGCCATCGGTCGAATTCACGGTCAAGGATGGGCCGCAGCTCGACCCGCCGCGAATTCTCCTCATATCGAGTCCTCTGGAACGAAAACTCCGCCACAAAGCCCAGTCGCACGGGCAGGTGCCATGACTCAGGCGCATATAGGTGTGGCAGGACGCGCCAGCCGGCAAATTGCGGTGAGTACCCCGGCTCCCAGGCATTCAGAAACATGAACCCAAGGGCGAAGTTCTCCGATACTCCGAAAGTGGGCTCCAGAGTGAGATGGGTCTGGCGTTCCGTGGGGAGTAGCGTTCCATCGCGCAGGCCGGTTCCCTGAGTGGTCATGTTCAGGTGAGCTTCAAGGCTATACTGGCCGCGCCACAGGGGCTCGTACTCGTAGATATGGATCTCAAACGGATCTTGCGCCACCAGTTGTGGCGCGCAACAAATCAAAGACAACAGCAGACGCCTGCCGTACATGACACCACGCTCCCTTGTTCGGAAAGTTCTCCCTGGATTCAATCGAAGGCGTGCTCAGGCTCGTGGAGGCTGATCGAAGGGGCTGATCGACGATTGGAGCGGCAGTGGATTCCAGTTTGGCGAAGCTAAGCCATGCGCCACGAGGGATAGATCCGGATCGGCGGAATTAAGGATGCCGGCAGAATGACAGCAGAAACAATAAGAGCAGCATCCAGCGTCACCTTCGGTATCATCCGGGCAGTCCTTGGAACTTGCGAGTGCCCTCCCGGGACTGTGCGGTGCGATGGCCATGCAGCTCGCAGGAAGAAACACTGTTTGGAACAGGACCGCTATCATGGCAAACGCCAGGATTCGAAACCCCGCGAATGTGGATCGTCGCCGCAATCTAGTTTAGGATACCCGATCCCGAGGACGTATTCCATGCCTCAACTTCGAGTGCCAGCCGAAGTCCGCTTATGGAGAAATTCGGACCGCTCATTGCGCGAATGAGTCCGCCCATCGGTCATTGATGCAAGCGAGCAATATACCCCGGTATGGTATTATTCTCGCACTATCGAAACGGGTCGAGTCTGTGTTGTAGCAGTTCTTTGGAGAGCGGCAACATCCGGCCCGCGGCTTTGCTCCGCGCCGCCCATTCCACAATTTCGCGGTAGTACTCAAAACGGTCAATGTTGCCGAGCCAGATGTTTGCCTCTGCTGTGGCTATGAGTACAACGTTCGGAACGTCGCAGGGGCCCAGGCAGCCACTGATCGTGAGCTGGATGTTCTTGAGGAGACCTCGCTGTCGCCATTCCGTCTTGAGCCACTCGACGGGCACGGCAGGCTTTCCCCGATCGGTCTGTCCGCAGCAGCAGCCGATGCAAACCGAAACCTGGCCGATCACCAGGCGCTTCGTGGTCACGGGATGGCATGACTGGAACATCCAGCGGAAAGACCTCTCTAGAAAATTCTATACCATGTGGGGTATACTATCAAAAACAAAGAATTGAGGAGGTGGCTCCTGGCCCACATACTTCGGGATAAGAAGAAAATGCTCAATCGCGTCCGCCGCCTGCGCGGGCAAGTTGAGTCCATTGAGCATGCGATCGAGCGGGAAGCTGACTGCTCGGAAATCCTGCACACGATTTCCGCATGCCGTGGTGCGTTCAATTCCCTCATGGCGGAGGTTCTGGACGGGCACATACGGTTCCACGTCATGGATCCCGACCAAGATCCCACATCGGAAAAGGCCAGAGCCACGCAAGAGTTGATCGACGTTTTGCGCGCTTACCTGAGGTGAGCGCACGAGGAGGGGAAGATGCCGGACCTGCGTCTGACGGATCCGAACACGGAAAGCACAAACGCCAGGGAGCCCCGCGGACAGACCGCGGCGACCTCCCAGCACCATCCACACAATCACGAGCACGATCCACGATCCAGAGGATCATCATGATCACGACGAGGGCTGGCTCGAATGGGCGCGAGTAGCGTTCGTTGCAGTCATTCTCGTTCTCGTGTGGGCACAGGTGGTCCCTCGCGTGAGGGGGATCGACATCCTCGCGCTGATAGGCGTCCTGATTGGCGGCTATCCCATCTTCAAAGAGGCGATCGCCGATCTGCTGGAACGACGTATGACCATGGAGCTTTCCATGACCATTGCGCTGGTAGCCGCTTCGGTCATCGGTGAGTTCTTCACGGCTCTGCTCATCACCGTGTTCGTGTTGATTGCCGAAATCCTGGAAGGCATGACGGTGGGACGCGGCAGACGCGCAATTCGCGAACTGTTGGACCTGCTGCCGCAAACCGCCGAGGTGAGATCGGCGGGCCAGGTTGCCGCGCGAAGTCTTTCCGAAGTGGAGGTCGGCGATGTGGTGCTGGTCCGGCCCGGCGGTCGAATTCCGGTCGACGGCGTGGTCGCGAGCGGCCACTCCTTCGTCGACCAGTCGACAATCACGGGCGAGTCCATGCCGGTGGAGAAGATCTCGGGCGCGCCTGTGTTCGCGGGAACCATCAACCAATCGGGCATACTGGAAATCCGCGCGGAAAAGATCGGCCGGGACACAGCCTTCGGACGGATCATCGAGGCCGTGGAGCGAGC
The DNA here is from genome assembly GCA_963805775.1 of uncultured Solibacteraceae bacterium. Classification (GTDB taxonomy): domain Bacteria; phylum Acidobacteriota; class Terriglobia; order Bryobacterales; family Bryobacteraceae; genus Solibacter. Next base: position 74,737 of record CAWDWK010000069.1, read on the forward strand.
GGAGCGCTCGCGAGCGCCTATTCAGCGCACGGCGGATCGTCTGGCAGGTTATCTGGTCTACTTCGCCTTGGGCTGTGCGGCGCTGACGTTTCTGATTACGCGTGACGCGCGGTCCACCATATCGGTAATCGTGGTCGCAGGAGCTTGTGGCATTGCTGCCGGAACTCCGCTCGCCATCCTGGGCGCGATTGGCCGGGCCGCGCGCAAAGGCGCCATCGTAAAGGGCGGGCTGTATCTCGAGGTGTTGAGCTTGGTCGACACCGTAGTACTCGACAAGACCGGCACGCTCACGCTCGGCACACCGGAGATCTTCGACGTCCATGTCTACAATGGCTACAGTCCGAACGACGTGATGCGCATCGCCGCCACCGCGGAGCGCTTTTCGGAACATCCACTCGCTAAAGCGATCGTCAAGAGGGCGTCCGATTGGTCTTTACCAATCGGGGAACCAACGGCCTTCCAATACTCGCCCGGCATGGGCATCGTTTGCGAGGTCGAAGGCCAGCGCACACTCGTCGGAACGCGCGCTCTCCTGGAACAGGCCGGCCTGCCAGTTCCTACGGATGGAAGCGAGTCGGAACAGTTCTCCGAGGTCATGGTCGCCACCGGAGGCCGCCTGCTCGGATCTATCCGGATCGCCGATGTCCTCCGTGCCGAAGCGACCGCCGCCGTGGCCGAGATGCGAAATCTCGGCCTGCGGACCGTGCTCCTCACGGGCGACCGAAAGGAGATCGCGGATGCCACCGCGAAGGAGCTTGGCGTCGACGAGGTGCAGTCCGAGTTGCTTCCCGATCAGAAGGTGGCTCGGGTTCGTCAACTGCGTGCGGAAGGCCGGGTTGTGGCAATGGTTGGGGACGGAGTCAACGACGCGCCCGCTCTGATGGAATCGAACGTGGGCATTGCCATGGGCTCCGGAACCGATGTGGCTCGGGAGAGTGCTTCAGTAGTCTTGCTAGGCAATGACCTGTTGCGGTTTGCCGAGGTGCTGAAGGTAGCGCGGCGGTGCCGTGCGATCATCATGTTTAACTTCGCGGGCACATTAGCAGTGGACAGCGTGGGTGTAGCCTTGGCCGCCTTCGGCTTGTTGAATCCGGTATTGGCCGCCCTGATTCACGTTTCTTCGGAGCTGCTGTTTATCTTGAACTCAGCGCGCCTCCTGCCGCGATCTGCCGTGGGCGGGGATCCGCGCAAAACATCATAGAGGCGATCGTAAGTCTCCTGGCCGTCCGCCTTCGGCATCTCGGTGACTGACGCAGGCGAAGGTCGGCGGCTCACCCCACGTGAACGCCTGTTGGAAGCCGAGCTTCTTGGTGTAGTAGTAGAGGGGCCGGAATGTCACTGACCGCCAAACGGGGGTTGGATTTGCTCGCATTCGATGACCGGCAGGGCTCGGGCTGGTCACAATATATGCTCCTTTTTGGTACCTGATTTAGGGCCGACTAAACTTCATTCATCGGCCGTCCAGCCCCGCTGAATGGTTGGCGTTTAACAGCAATCTTACGATGGAGGCTACGCTGCCCGTTGCGATCACTGCTGCCCGGTCGCTCAGCGTTTTGCCGACCTTTCCGTCCTGCGAATCGGGTACTGGGGTCGGATCCTGGGGGCACTCGGAAATTGTGGGCAGAACCGTTGTTTCCCAAAGTGCCGTGCTCGGGGCCTTCTCGGAACCCAGAGCGCAACCCGACGTCTGGAGGTCGGCAGCAACTGAGTCGCGGCGGCTGGCTGCGCCGCCGGTCCGGGCGGGGCCGTTGGAATGGCTTGCGAGAATTAGTGAATGCAGAGCCAGACCGCGGCATCCTGAGCCACCGGCCAGTTCGTCGCTCACCCGTCAGCCAGAGTTCGAAAAGTGTCCAAGCCTCATGCCTACCCGCCAATTCCCTTGACTCCTGCGCATGAACCCTCATCAGCTCAACGCGATAGGCAAGTTCGAAAGAGTACCAGCCCAACCCCCGGAAATCGCCAAAGTTCTAAAAGTGTCCACGACACCCCGCCATCCACCAAAATCACGATTTCCTGCCCTCGTGCCTGCGCAAGCCTGCCGATCGCCTAAAGCGCAGATGCAATCAGATCAAACGGTGTCGGTATCGCGTCTCCGGTTTTCCGTAGCAAACTCCAGCAGTTTGATGCCTTCCTCGATGCCTGCGAGAGGGGGGGCAACCGCTTCCGGCGAAACCCCTGCGCCACACTCCAGCCTAACGCGGAGCCTTATTGCGGGGCCAGTTTCGTCAGGGTATAGCTGACAGTGCTGCCCTTAATCACCAGCGTTCCGGCGTTAGGGCTTTGGCGGAGTACCACGTGACCCGCTCCCGAAAGCGCCGGAACGAGACCCGCCGCCTGAACGACTTTGGCGGCGCTTGTATCCGAGCCGCCGACGACTTCGGGCACCCTGATATTCGGTACGGGCACGACGACGCCTTGGTCCATCATATGCCAGGTGACATAGTAGAAGGAATTACCCCCGCAGCCCTTTGCGGAGTTGGTGCCCGGGTGCTGAGTGGTGTGGTTAAACGTGCCGTTAGCACTTTTGGCAACCAAGGCTGGGAATGTATACGACACTTGTTCGGCTGCGACGGCCCCGTCGCAGTTCGCGAAGACAACACCGATAATTTGCTCGGCAAGCCATTGGATGAAGGGCTTTCCCAGGTTACCGAGGTCGGGTATTGAAATCAGCGAACCGAGCGCGTCGCCGGCGTCGGTTCCGAGCGTGGTCAGGAGGTTGGTGCTGGCGGTTTTCAAAAGCCCTAAAAACGTCGAGGGAGCGTTTCCCTTGTTAGCGATGATGTAGTTGAACGTGACAGTGTCGGTGGGGTTCACCACGACATTCGGGAAGGACAGATTGACGAGGTGATTCCCATTGTTGACGTCGCCCATGGACTTCGTCAAGGTTTGCGGCGTGCCGGTCCCGCCTTGCGGGGTAACTAACAAGGTGAATGTTACGTAGTCCGTGTCATTATGCAAGGACCTGGTGTCCGTGATCTGGAACGAGTCCAGCGAGAAGGTAAATGTCTTTGCCATACATCGATCTCCTTTTAGGTAAGTTCCCGTGTCCCTAGCGGCAAACTCGTCCAGGGTCAGACGCCGGAATCAGAGGTTGGGAGCCGCTTGGCGATAGGAACGTCGCATAAACCTCGGTAACGACCTGAGTTGACCTATTGACGACGTTGTGCACCTCGTTCGGTTGTTCAAAGAACGCCGAACCGGCAAAGTGGTCGGTTGTACAGCCGTCGCTGTGAATTTCCGTGAGAGTGCCACTCTTCACCACGACCACCACCGGACCCGGATGATAGTGCCATCCGGTAGTTCCTCCTGGCTGAAAGACCAAATCGGTCGTCAGCACATCGGTCGCTCCCTTCAGGTGCAAAATGACATTGTTGTCTGGGCTGTAGCCATCTGCCAACGGTATGATTTGCAGCGGGGCCACCTGGCCGAACGCCAACGCCGCTACCAGCGCGGCCGCGCCGAGTGCCCGTAATCCAAGGCGACCGCGCCGGTTCACGGCTGCCGGAACGTCGAATTGTATGTGGTCTGGTTCCGCTGCAACCGATCGCTCTGCTGCGGCCGTGTCGTTTTTCGTCGTCATAAGTTTCTCCTATTTCGCCGCACCCGAGAGTTTCTTGGGCCGGCATGGCGCAACCTTAGCGGAAGTGGATCGCTGAGTCTTGAGGAAAATCTTGGGTTTTCCTTGGGAAAATCCCAAGGCGCATAGCACCATGAAAAGAAACAACCTCCGTGAGCCATCCCGCATGGAGACTGCGATAGAATAGGGCGCAACGCGGGAGGTGAGATCGACGAATCCGCCGAGAGCCATTTACGAATTCGGCCAGTTCCGCCTCGATCGGGAGGCCAATCTTCTTCTCCATAGCGATAAGGTCGTTGCACTGGAGCCGAAGGCTGTGAAAGTGCTCCTGATTCTGGTCGAGAAGCGCGGGGAGCTGGTGGCTCGCCAGGACTTGATGAGCGCCGTGTGGCCGGACACCTTTGTGGAAGAGAGCAATCTCTCCTCAAACATTTCGATCCTTCGAAAGCAGTTGGGAGCGCCGCCTGAGGGAGGGGACTACATCCAAACCATTCCCAAGAGGGGATACCGGTTCGTCGCCGCCGTAAAGCAGGTTGGAAACGAGCCGTCAGCCGCACCGGCGGGAGAAGCGGAATCCAACCCGGCAGGCCATGCGGACGGACTGAGTGAAGTTGGCACAGCCGAGGCGGCGACAGCGGGAGGTGTACCAAAGCGAGCCGCCCAGCCCAGAGTCATCCTGACTATCGCGGCGGGTCTTTTGATGTTGGTGCTGGCTTTGTTGTATCTGGCATGGCACTCGAGACTGCCAGGTTCCTCCGCTGAAGCACACATCGGCGCGATGGCCGTGCTGCCGCTCGAGAATCTCTCCGGGGACCCCGCCGAGGAATACTTCGCTGACGGAATAACTGAAGCACTGACGGCCGACCTGGCTCAAATCGGGGCACTGCGGGTGATTGCTCGGGCCTCGGTGATGCAATACAAGGGAACAACTCAGCCGTTGGCGCGGATTGCCCAGCGATTGCACGTGGAGGCCGTAGTGTCAGGCGCGGTGCTTCGTTCCGGGCACCGGGTGCGAATTACAGCCGCCTTGATTCGCGCCGCCACAGGCCAGCAACTCTGGGCCAGGACTTACGAGCGAAGTCTCGGAGACATTCTGGATTTACAAAATGAGGTAGCTCGGGCCATTGCCGGCGAAGTGCAGGCCAAACTTACGGCGCAGGAACAGATACGGCTTTCGCGCAGCCGTTCCGTCAACGCCGACGCCTATGACGCTTACCTCAAGGGCCGCTATTACTACAACAGGTTCACGGAAGATGGGTTCTCGAAAAGTATCGAGCACTTCGAGCAGGCTATCAAGCTGGACCCAAACTACGCTTCCGCTTATGCCGGGCTGGCAGATGCCTTGGCCAGCCTTGAGCAGATCGGCGCCGCCAGATCCGAGGAAGTTCATCCCCGGGCGTTGGAAGCGGCGACCAAGGCTCTGGAGATGGACGACACCCTCGCCGAAGCCCACGCGGCTATGGCGTTGGTGAGAGCCAATGGCTGGGAAACGTCTGCAGCGGAGAGAGAATCAAAAAGGGCCATCGAACTCAACCCCGGCTTTTCGTTGGCGCACTTAGGTTACAGCAACATGCTGCGTCACCTCGGGCGTAGGGAAGAAAGCATCGCAGAAGCCAGGCGCGCGCTCGAGTTGGACCCGCTTTCGCCGCTAACCAATGAAGAACTGGCGGACGCACACATGAGTGCGCGTCAATACGACGCGGCCATCGAACAGTATCTGAAGACGCTCGAACTCTATCCCAATCAGGCCGCTCCGCGAGATTCGCTCGGGTGGGCATACGTTTATGAGCGGATGTATGACAAAGGTATGGACGAGATTCGAAAGAGCATCGCTCTCTATGGCGAAGATCCGAGCCTTTCCCCGGAAATCGCATTCATTTATGGAATCACCGGCAGAAAAATCGAGGCGCAGAAGATCCTGGGCCGGTTGCTGAGCACATCGAAGACAGTTCCCATCGCGGCCCATCACTTTGCGCTGATTTATATCGGTATCGGCGAAAAGGACGAAGCTCTAGCATGGCTGGAAAAGGCCTTCGAGCAACACTCTCCGATGATGGCGTGGCTAGAGGTTGATCCGAGATTTGACAGCCTGCGCCAGGAACCAAGATTCCAGCATCTCATTCGGCGGGTCGGATTACTTTAGAAACTTGACACACCCGCTGCTTCAGCGGATAATGAACCGCACTATCGTTCCGGCCGTGTAGTCGCAGCGGTGAGGAAATCATGCGAAAACCGTTGGATGCCGCGCTCTTACTGGCCGCCTGGGGGCTCCTTTCAACGGCCGCGTTCGCGTGCGGCGACAAGCTGGTGCTGACTATCGGAAATCTCCGTTTCCGCCAGGTCAATGAGAGATCGCGTCCGGCTTCGATTCTCGCCTACACACCTCGGAATTCACGGGTTGCCGAAGTGGTCAAAGACTTGGAGCAGCAATCCGCTGGAAAGCGCGTGGGCCTCACGTTCTATTCTTTGGACGACCCGGGCAGGTTGGACGAAGTACTGCGGGCCCAAAAATACGACCTTCTCTTAGTGGACGCCAGGGACGCCGACAACCTCCAACAGCACGCGCAATCGGTTCCCTCCAAACCAGTGGTATTGCCGGTGGTTTATCAGTCCAGCAAATCTGCGGCTGCGGAGGTGGAGAAGAAGTTTCACTGCGTTCTGACGGCGCCGAATTCTCCCGGCCGCTACCTCTCGGCGATCGATCGAGCCATGGAGTTCAAGCTGAAAGTGGGTTCGCGAAAGAGGGTGCCGTAGTGGGCGAGAAAGGGAGTCCGCACGGTGAACTGGCCGTCTAACTTTCTCGACGTGGCGTCGCAGCTGCTTTGCGGAGTCCTGGTGATCCCTTCCGCGGTCTCCGCACAAGCGTGGCTGTTCCCTAAAGGCGAGGGAACGGTTTCACTCAGTTATCAGAACCTCTATGTCGCTGACCACGCCTTCGAGAACGGCGAGGCCCACGATATCGGCCACACCCTCTCGAATGCTCTGACCCTTGATGTGGACTACTCTTTTACCGACAAACTGGCCGTGCGAGTCGCGGTACCGTTTATCGCCGCAAGGTATTATGGCCCGACGCCCCACCAGCTACCCATGGACGACGGAACCTATCACTCCACATTGCAGGATTTCACGACCGACGTCCGCTACAATCTGACGAAACGTCGTGTAGTTCTGACTCCTTTTTTCAGGGTAGTCATCCCCAGCAACAGCTACACGTATTTTGCGCACTCCGCGGCTGGGCGCGACCAGCGCGAGTATCACTTGGGCACTAACTTCGGACGCCGGCTCGACCCATTGATTCCCAAGGCCTACATGCAGGCCCAGTATTCGTACGCATTTGTCGAACGCATTCTGGGCATTGCCCCGAATCGCAGCAACTTCGAATTCCAGCTCGGTTATTTCCTGACTCATCGACTCTCGCTTCTAGCCACGGGGCAAGGCATGTACACGCACACCGGCGTTGGACTCGACTTTACCAAGTTTCAGGCAGGCCTCTCGAACGATCAGTGGATTCACCACGATCAAATCGCAAAGGTGAGCCTTTTCGACGTTGGTGGCGGGACGTCATTCGCGCTTACGCCGTCGTGGCAGATATTCCTCGCCGTGGCACACTCGATCGAGGGGCGAAATGTGCATTTGCACACGGTAGTTGCCACGATCGGGGTGAGCCGCTCATTTGGCGCAAGCGTTGAGAAACCTTCCCTGGGACCCGGTGGGGAGTCAATGCCGGGGACCAATCGGCCGGTAGTTTGTACTTGTTCCAAGACCAGGTAAGGACGCCATACGCAGTCAATTTTTCCTGAACTGTCACACCGCTCTCACCAGGTTTTCACGTTTCGTGCCCCACTATTAAGTTGGGGGTGTACCATGTCAATGCTCCTGACCCGATGGCGCGCGGCTGCCGAAACGACTGCCGGTGTGCTTTATTCTGCCGGCTTCATGGTCCTATGGCTCTGCTGCTGGCCGCTATACCGGCTTGTCCGCACCAAATAAGACGGCCCGGTCGGCGTCCTTTATCAGTACCGCTGCGCTCAGGGAACTCGCTAATGCGAGCAGCGTTGCGATCCCCGCGACCATTCGGAAGCCGTCCACAAACGAATCCTCGATTGCCCGACGGCCACGGACGTCGTTCAGTTGGGCGGCGGCAAGCTTCGGCCGCTGCACGTCGATCTGTTGACGGACCGCCTCCGGCAACCGGAGCGCGTCCAGGCGGTGGTCCAGCGCACGATTGAAGACGGCGTTCAAAACCAAGCCGAGAATTGCGACGGCGAGCAGGGCGGCGACGCGCGAGACGGCATTGTTGATGCCCGAGGCAATTCCAGCGCGCTCCCGCGAGACCGCGCTCATAACCGTAGCCGTGAGCGGCGCCACGGAGATCGCCATGCCCAGTCCCAACACAATCACCGCGGGGAAGAACGTGGTCCAGTAGGCACCGCCAATCCCGGGTCTGGCAAGTAAGGCGAAGCCGGCCGCCGCAACCAATGGACCAATCACCAGCGGTGGCCGCGGCCCCCAGCGTTTCAGGAGTCCGCCGGACCATCGCGACAGCAGGAACATCAGCAGAATGAAAGGGAGTAGCACGCCGCCAGCTTCAGTGGCGGTGTATCCCTGAACCTGAATCAAATTCAATGGCAGGAAGAACAACACTCCGTTCAGTGCGGCATATAGAAAGAACGTGAGGAGGTTCGCTCCGGCAAAGGTAACCGAGCGAAATAGAGATAGCGGCAGCATCGGCGCCGGCGAACGCGCCTCCACAAACAGAAAGGCGGCGAGGGCGACACAGCCCGCCAGGCCCGCGACCGGAGCGGACTCAATGAATGCGTAGACAACTCCGCCCAGTCCGATGGCGGTCAGCAGGGTCCCCGGCCAGTCGAGCCGTCGTGCACCGGCTCTCACATCCGATTCCGGTATGCGCCAGATCATCAGCAGTACCGCCATCGCGATCGGGAGATTGATGAAGAACACCCAGCGCCACGATGCGTGCTCCACGGCCCATCCACCGAGCACGGGACCGATCGCCGCGGTGATCGAGGTGAAGCCCGACCAGGTTCCGATCGCCCGGCCCCGTTCCTCCGGGGAGAATGAAACACTGATCAGGGCGAGGCTTCCGGGTACGAGAAGAGCTCCGCCGATGCCTTGAAGCGCACGTGCGAAGATGAGGTGGCCAACACCCGGCGAAAGACCGCACCACGCCGAAGCAGTGGCGAAGAGAGCCACTCCAATGGCAAAAACCTTGCGCCGGCTATAGAGGTCGCCCAGAGATCCGCCGGCGAGAATCATCGCGGAGAGCAGGAGTGCGTAGGACTCCACCACCCACTGCACGTCGTTGATGGTCGCGTGCAGAGCCGATTGCAACGCCGGAAGCGCGACATTCACAACCGTACTGTCGATGAAGACCATGCTCGAACCGAGAATAGCCGTGGCCAATACAAGCGAAGGATTCCTGCCGGAGCCGTCCGCGGCGCCCGCCAGGATTGCAGCTTCGTCGCATGGAGGTTTAGCGATGTTCATGACCTGCTGTCCGCCGCGATCGCACTCTTTAAGTTACGCCGCCTTCAACTATACGGTCGCACGACATAGCCGTCAAAAGGTTTGGTGTAGCATAGGAGAATGAAGATGTTTGCACTGGCACTCGCCCTGATGCTTCCGTGCCTGGCCGCAGGGCCCGATGGCAAAAGCTTGGGGAACCCGAACGCTCCGTTGCGCATGGATCTGTGGGACGACTTCACCTGCCCGCACTGCAAAATGCTCCACGACCAGATTCTTCCGCGGATCATTGCGGACTACGTCACGCCGGGCAAGGCGTACCTGGTTTTCCATGAGTTCACGCTGACCGGACCGGGGCACGAGCATTCGCACACTGCCTCCCTGTATGCGGCGGCGGCGGCGCGGATCGGCAAGTACCAGCAGGTTGCCGACGCCCTCTTCCAGACGCAGAACTCATGGGCTGTGAGCGGCAAAGTGTGGGAAGCCGTGGCTCCGGCGCTCACCCCCGCGGAGCAGAAGAAAGTGCAGGCCCTGGTGAACGATCCCATGGTAGCCGCGGAAGTGCAGCGCGATCTGGAGCAGGGGATGGCAGTTCACGTGGACCGCACGCCCACGCTGGTGATGACGCGCAAGGGCAAGCAGACCCCGTGGAGCAGTTGGGCCGACTACGGCCTTTTCCAGAGTATGGTGGATCTGCTGCTCAGCAAGTAAACGTACAATAACTGGTATGAAGATTCTCGCGCTCTCTCTTGTCGCGCTGCTGGCATGCCTGGCAGCCGGACCGGACGTGGACAAGGGAAGAACCCTCGGCGACCCTGCCGCCCCCATACTGTTCGAACTGTATAGCGATTTTAGTTGTCCGGCGTGCAAAAAGGTGCATGAGACCGTGCTGCCTACCATTGTCATGGACTACGTGAAGTCGGGCAAAGCCTGCCTGATTTTCCGCGAGTTTCCGCTCAATATTCCGGCGCACGTATATTCGCGTTCCGCGGCGGCTTTCGCCGTAGCTGCGGCGCGCATCGGGAAATACCAGACGGTGAGCGACGTACTCTTCCGCAACCAGCAGGCATGGGGCGCGAGCGGCAAGGTTTGGGAGACCGTAGCCAGCGTGCTGACTCCCGAGGAACAGAAGAAAGTCCAGGCACTGGCCAAAGACCCCGCGGTGCTGGCCGATGTACAGCGCGATGTGGATCGGGGCACGAGGTCCATGCTGAACCAGACGCCGACCCTGATGATCACTTACAAGCTGAGGCAACAGCCCTGGAGTCAATTCTCCGACTACAGCTTGTTCCGCGGTTATATCGATGGCCTTCTCAAAAAATAGAATCCTGCAAATCGCAATCGTGGTTCTGCGAGTCGTGCTGGGCGTCATCTTCGTCTATGCCGGATACGTAAAGCTGTCGGAGCCGTGGCAACTCTTTGCGGCCGGCATCGCCGATTACGAGGTGGTGCCCATGTGGGCCGCCAAGTTCCTCGCGCACGTCCTGCCGTGGTTTGAGGTATTGATCGGCCTTTTGCTCATTGCGGGACGCTGGTTGCGCATTTCCACGGTGAGCACGTCTTTGCTCCTGCTGGTATTTTTCAGCCTGATGGTGCGGGCGTTCGCGGGAGGAAAAGAAATCAACTGCGGCTGCTTCGGACCGAACGAGTTAATCTCCTGGAAGACGCTGCTGCGCGACGGTTCGATGCTGGCCGGCTCGCTGTTCCTCACCGCAATCGCGTTCCGCAACCGCCGGAAAACGGCTTGAGCGACGCGCAACAGCGGGAACTGGAATATCACGAGAAGCTGTACTCCGGTTTTGCGCAAAGCCATTTCGCGCGGCCGGCGGTGCGCGCGCTGCGTGCCCACATGGTACAGCGCATCCTCGCTCTGACGGGCGCGGGCAAGAGCTCTCGAGTACTCAGCCTGGGCTGCGGGATCGGCGATACGGAATTGCTGCTGGCGCCGCATGTGGGCGAGTTGACGGGAATCGATCTCTCGCCCGCCGCGATCCGGCAGGCGCGAGCCGACGCGGCGGCGCTCGGCATCCACAACGCACGTTTCGAGCAGGCCACCAGCGCGGACGGGCGCTTCGACGTGGTGATCGCGATCTTCTTCCTGCATCACCTGCCCGATGCCGAACTCGCCCAACTGCCGCACCGCCTGCGGGAGCAGGTACCACCGCGAGCCGTATTCTATTCGCTGGACCCCAGCCGGCGCCGGCTCTCCGGAGCCATCGGCCGGCTGCTGATTCCGAAGCTGATGAAGCGCTATCAGACCGAAGACGAGCGTGAACTGGAGTCCGAGGCGACTGTAGAACTCTTCCAGGCGGCGGGGTGGCAGACGCGGACGGCAATGTACGACTTCGGATCGTCGCCCCTCGCGGGGCTGTGCCCCGGATGGGGCGCAGGCTACCGGATGGCGAGGAAACTAGACGATCGAATTCTACAATTGCCGGCCCTGGCGCGACGCGGCAGCAACTTTGAAATAATCGCGCGGGTTTAAGGGTTCTTTGCGGACTTCACAAACTGGGGACTGACATGAATTTTCGGTGCTTTTCCGAAAATTCGCTGTCTGTCCCCGGTTTGCCCACCCGCAACGTACCAGGACGGTTAAGCGCCCCTTAGCCTGTCACTCCACTTCGCCGGGGTGTACACTACTGATTAGTGGTCCGGTCCGCGTCCTAACGGCCCGTTCTATGGTGGGGCAGGTCATCGGCCTGCCCACGAAACCTGTCCACCTTCCCCGTACGTCTGCACCATAATAGAGGGTAAATGTCCACGCAAGCGGTTTGCGAAAAATGCGGCGGCACCGGCTGGATTATCGTCGAGCGCGCCAGCGTCAGCGGCGCGGAACGATGCGCCTGCCTTCTCGATGGCCGCGCCGAACGGCTCGAGGAGCGTTCCCAGATTCCGCCGCTCTATCGCAATGCGTCCTTTGAGAATTTCAAGACCGAGGGTGTGCAGGAACTCAAGAGCGTGATGAGCGCTGTGAAGAATTACGCCGACACGTTCCCGGTGGGCCCGAACCCCGGCCTGCTGCTGATCGGCGGACCGGGCACCGGCAAGACCCACCTTGCCGTCGCCGCCCTCCGACGCATCATGGAAAAGGGCCATGAGGGCGTCTTCACGGATTATCAGACTCTACTCGACCGCATTCGCGCCGGCTACGATTCCAGCTCCAACTCCTCCAATAAAGAGGCCTACCGAATGGCACTCGATAGTGAAGTGCTCCTGCTCGACGACCTGGGCGCGCACCGCGTCACCGATTGGGTGCAGGATACCGTCACCTCGATCGTTACCCACCGCTGCAATAATCGGAAGCCGCTGATCGCCACGACCAACCTTCCCGACGCCGAAGCCGGTAGCCGCACCACTCAGAAAACCGCCCTGGGCGTCGACTACCTGCACACTCTGCGTGAGAACATCGGCGACCGCGCACGCTCGCGTCTCTTTGAAATGTGCACAGTGATTCGGATCGACTACAGCGAAGACTACCGCATCCGTCGAGGCAAGCGATTTTGAAGCGGCTCGCCAGGTTGTTGCTGATTGCCGTCGCCGCCTGGCCGGCCTACGCCACCGACTACCTGCAGGCGGTGGATTTCCCGTATTACCTCTACCCCCGGGCACTCTGGGAACGCGAACTTGTTTGGCTCAAGAACATCGGCGTGCAGACCGTCGAGTTCTCCATCCCAGCCGGCTATCACCAACTGCAGCCCGGCGAGTTCGACCTGACCGGCCGCACCAGCCCGCGCCGCGATCTGGTGGGTTTCGTCCGACTGTTGCGTAAGCTCGGATTGCGCGGGTGGGTGCGGCCGCTGCAGGGCGTACCCGGCATGGTCACCGCGCGACTCGACGCCGCGCAGCAACGCGCCTGGCTGAAACAACTCGAGCAGGTGCTGGCCACGCAGACCGCGTCGCACGGCGGCCCCATCGCGTTCGTAGAGGGCCGGGTGCTGGCCATCGATGCGGCGGCGCCTCCTTCGCCGGTCACCACCATCTCCGCCATCGAGGGCAACGCCTTCGCGCGCAGTCGCGAGGCCATCAATACAGCCCGCGGCGCGCTTCTGTGGACAGACGTGGAAGACGCCGTGTATCCCGCGGGGTGGGCCGCCAACCCTTCCACTCTGTTGCGCAAGGGCGCAGTGGGACTCTCCGGCGATGAGCATCCCGCCACCGCCGCGCTGCGGCGCGATGCCGCGCTGCTGCGCAGTTGGGCGCTTCTCTTCGCGGATCTACATCGCGTCACGCTGCCCAGGCCGGCCGCCGGCAAACTTCCGGAAGGCGTCACCGCGGTCGAACTGGTCTCGTCCTCCGCTAGCGCGGTCAGCATCACCAACACATCGCTGAAGCCTTTCCACGACGATTTGCGCGTAGTCGAACCGCTCACCAGGCGGACGCTCGTGGTTCCAGGCGTAAGCGTGGGGCCGGGACAGTCTCTGTGGCTTCCCTTAAGCGTCTCGCTTGGGCCCGACGGCCTATGCCGCGACTGCACGAATTTCGCCCCCACCGAGCACATCGTCTACGCCACCGCCGAGTTGCTCTCCATCGAGTTCGAGAACGGAATCCTGGCCATGGAGTTTGCCGCGCCCCAGCCCGGCGAAGTCATCCTGCAGATGACACACCGCCCCAGCGGTCCGTTCCTGGCCGCGGGCAAGCCCACCGAGTTCGATTGGGACGAACCACACATGCGCGCGCGCCTCAAGGTCCCCGCCGGCACACAGCAGGGCAATCGCGTGCGCATCGGAATTGCGATCGATGCCCCCGACACCTCGGCGTTCTTCAACGATCTTCATCGCCTGGTGATCGGGCTCAAGAACACGGTCTCCACCATGTACTCTTCGGCCGAAGTCGCGGCCCGTTCCCGCCTGCGTCTGCCGGATGGCTACACGGCGACTCCGACGACGAAATCGCCCAACGAAATCGACTACGAAATCGCCGTTCCGGCCGACGCCATCCACGGCGATTTCGCCAACTTCGCGCTCGAAGCCGATGGCGTGCCGCTCGGCCGCGCGCATGTTCAGCTCTTCCGGGCCGCCTCCATCCGGCTCCTCTCCGGCATGCAATTTCACTTCGGCCCGCAAACCGAAATCACTCCAGAGCCGCCCATCGCCGCCGTCGATTCCACGGGCGGCGGCAATCTCGAAATCTCGATTCGCAATAACTCATCGCAGATCCAGACCTACCGCCTGGAGCCATCCGGCGAGGGACTGGAATTCCTGCCGTCGAAATCCGACATCAGTATCGGCCCCACCGACGAGCGCCGGGTGGAGTTCCGCGTCTTCCCCGCCGAAGGCATCGCCGGCGTGCGCGATTGGACGCTCAAAATCGGCAACGGCGCCGACGTCGTCATGCCGATGCGCGTGGTGCTGGTGCCGCGCAGCGCCGCGGCCGTGGCCTGGACTGCCGATCTGGATGGCGATGGCTCGCCCGAATGGATTCTGGAATCCGCCAAGGTGCGCGCCATCTTCTCCGCGCAGGATGGCGGACGCTGGATGGAATTCACGTGGAAGGACACGAACACCAACTTCCTTCCCGAGATGGGAGCCTTCGCGCAGGGCAGCCCGGTCGAAGTCCGGCAGAACGGCGAAGCGCTGGAGTTCACCGGCAAAGGCTGGAAGCGCACCGTCACGCTCAATGGCGCCGCGCTCACAGTGGAGCAATCCACTCCGCTACCCACCGAAATTCTGAGCACGGAGAAACGCGGCAACCTCACGCTGACGGTAGAGCGCCCTACTCCGACACGCGCAGTTTATAAGTTGAACTGATCACCACGCTCTGTGGTATCCAAGAAGGATGGACTATGTTCGGCTTGGCTCGACTGGCCTTAAAGTTTCCCGCCTCTGTCTCGGTTGCATGACATACGGCTCAAAGAAATGGCGCGACTGGGTGTTGGAAGAAGACGAAAGCCGGCCCTTCTTCCGCCGGGCTCTGGAAGCCGGCATCAATTTCTTCGACACCGCCGATATGTACTCCGACGGTGTGAGCGAAGAAATCACCGGCCGCGCGCTCAAGGACTTCGCCGCGCGCGACCGCATCGTCATCGCCACCAAAGTCTACAACCCGATGGGCGACGGCCCCAACCAGCGCGGTCTCTCGCGCAAGCACATCCACCATGCCATCGACGCCAGCCTGCGTCGCCTCGGCACCGATTACGTCGATCTCTATCAGGTCCACCGTTTCGATTACGACACCCCGATTGAAGAGACGATGCGCGCGCTGGACGATGTCGTGCGCGCGGGCAAGGCACTCTACATCGGCGCTTCCAGCATGTTCGCCTTTCAGTTCGCCAAGATGTTGGCCGCCTCGGACGCACACGAACTGGCGCGTTTCGTCAGCATGCAGAATCACTACAATCTGGTATATCGCGAAGAAGAGCGCGAGATGCTTCCACTGTGCCGCGAGGAAGGCATTGGCGTGATCCCCTGGAGTCCGCTGGCCCGCGGCTTCCTCGCCGGCAATCGCCGCGCCCAGGATTTTGGCGAGACTACGCGCGCCAAGACGGACGCCTACGCACACGGATTGTACTATCAGCCCTCCGACTTCGCCGTAGTGGACCGCGTCACCGAGTTCGCCCGGAAGCGCGGCATTCCCAACGCGCAAGTGGCTCTGGCCTGGATCCTGCAACAGCCTGCCGTGACTGCTCCGATCATTGGCGCCAGCAAAATGAAACACCTCGATGACGCGATAGCCGCCCTCGACGTGAAGCTGGATCCCACGGAGTTGAAGGCGCTCGAAGAGCCCTACCAACCGCATCGCGTGCTGGGACATTCGTAGCGGCGCTACTGCGCGTGTAGCTGACCGCCCCTATTTTTTCCTGGCGGATCGCTTCTTAACGGGCCCCGTACGCGACCGCGGACCAACGTTCGTCGCTGCCGCCTTGACCACATCGGCATTCGCGAGCAGTGCCAGACGCTTGGGGGCGATCAGTTTGTAACTGCCCACCACGAGTTCTGCGACCTCGTTCCAGTCCAGCCCACTCACATCCAGACGGAGCGCCACCCAGCCCCTCGGCCCGATGTACGCCGGCATGTAGAATTTGGCCGGCTGAGCGGCGATCAAGGCTTCGTTATCGCCGGGCAGCACCTTGCAGCAGACGGAGACGATGCCGTCGCCATGATGATCGTTCAGGTAATACGCAAACACGTCCTTCCTGACGAGGAACGTGGCGTGGCGGCTGGCAGACTCCTGTATGGCCTCAGGAAGCGCTAGACAGATCTTCATCAGCCGCGCAAGGCGGCCGTCTTTCGTGTGAGCTCTTTTCATCTACTGCCGGACTTTCTTTTCTTCGCCCCAGAGCAACGGGTCGGGGCCGGAGATCGCCAGGAATTTGTCATAGTACGAGCGGGCATCACCGGTACGGCCTTCCTTTTCGGCCAGCAGGCCCCGCAGATACAGCACTCGTGGGATGTAGAAGCCGGTGTACGGAGTGGTTCCGTTGGGCGAAGGAATCGGGTTGGCGCGTAGTAGCGGGGCGGATTCCTTCAGGTGCCCAGTCTCCAGGTAGCACCAGGCCAGCATCACCGGGAGTCCTTCGTCGGCGGTAGGGCTGCCGTTGTCCCACATCTCGCGGAACAGCAGCATGGCGGGCTGGAAATGCTGATTGACGAGCAGGGCGTAGGCCAGGGCGAAGTTTTTGATGGCGCTTTGCGCGGGACCGGGGAACTGCTGTTCGGCGCGCACCACCCATTCCGAGGGACTGGCGGGCGACTGCGACAGGAATCGGGCAACCAGGGCGTTGCCGGCAGACGCGGGGCCTGCGATGGAGAGCGCCTTCTGCGCCAGGCGCGCGGCGCCCTCGCGATCGCCGGACTCCAGGCTCCAGACCGAAAGTTCAGCATAGGCGCGCGACGCGATATCGCGCAGCGGGCCGGATTCGGAGGCGAGCGCGAAAGCTCCCATCTGTTGCGCGGCAGCTTTGCGGCGTCCGCTGATCCAGGTCCACTGGGCGCGGCGGTAATCCACGATGGGGTCCTTGGCTTGCGTGCGCGCAGCCAGGTATCGCTCGGCCAGGTTGTTGGCGCCGGAGACGTCGCCGGTCAGCAGGTGGGCCAGTGCGGCTTTGATGAGCGCGCCATTGTTATCGAAGTTCGGGTCCTTCTGCGCGGCCTGTAGGTAAAAGTTCTCGGCGTCGGCGAGGCGTCCGGCGGAAAGTTGGACATCACCCATGGAATCGAGCGGGTTGGGCTCATTGGGGCGAAGCGCTGCGTAGCGGCGGAGGGCGCTCATTGCGGCATCCAGGTCGCCGGCTTGGCCGGCCGCGTACCCGGTGAAGTTGAGCAGCGCAATGTCCTCCGGCTCCAGGTCCGATGCCTTCTGATAGGCTTGCTGCGCCTGCCGGTAGTCGTGGCGATTCATCAGGGTATCGCCCAGTGAGCGCCAGGCGCCCGAATCGCCGCTATCCAGCTTGACCAGCTTGCCGAGGGCATTCTGCCGCGCGTTCGCATTGCCGCTCAACTCGGCGGATTCCAACTCCAGGCGGGCGCGATCCAGTTCAGAGATGGCATTGCCGCGTGCCAGTGCCTGGTCGAGCGTGGCGATGGCGCCGGCGCGGTCCTGCTGCGCCTTGATCTGGGCTAACAGCCGGTAGGGCGGCACGAAATCCGGGTCGGCCGCGAGGGCCACGCCGAGGCCCGCCTCCATGACCGCAGCGTCGCTGCTCTCCAGCGCCTTCATGTACGCTTCCATCGCCTGGGGACTGCGCGTTCCGTAAGGCACGGAGTTCGCCGAGATCTGGCGGGCAAGCGCAGTGCCCGCGCCCAGTACGTCGCCGGCCGGTGCGGACACGCCGATCACCCTGCTGGTTTTCATGGCGCGCGCGTCTTCGAGGGTAAGCTGAACCTCAAGCTTGCCATTGCGCACCGAATAGTCGCCGTACGCAAGCATCGTCGCACCGGCTGCAAGGGCCTGGCTGCTTTCCCCGGAAATGCCGGGCACCGAGATGGGCCGCACCCCGAGCACGCGGTCCAGCGCATGGATGCTGGCGGCAGAAATCACTCGCGGTTTGCCCACCGGGGCCAGTTCGACGGCGATGATTTCGGACAAGGCGCGGCCTACCCAGCCCAGAGAGGCGTCGCCGCTCAGATTTTCCAGGCGCAGGATGGCCAGGCGCTCCACCGCGGGGCGGGTGGGCTGACGTGTGCAACTGGTGAAGAGGATTGCCAGCAGAAGGGTGGGCGGAGCATAACTCCGCCCTGCTTTCTTAGAGAACACGCGGCTCCATGGCGATCAGTTCCTTGAATTCGGGCAGGTCGCGCAGCCCGGCGAAGGCCGGGTCGTCGGGCAGCTTTTTGCGCTCTTTATAGCCCTCTTCGAGAGCTTTGCGCAAATACTGCAGGGCGAGGTCGTTGCGGCCATCCTGCGCGTAGATGGCCGCCATCCAGTAGTGGTATTTGGCCTTTTCCTGCACGCTGCGCTCCTGCAGCATTACGCCGTAATTGCTGTGATGTTCGAAAACGTTGGGATCGAGCTTAAGCGCAATGCGGAATTCTTCGGTAGCCTGTGGCAGCTGGTTGCGCGCGAAATAGGCGGTCCCGAGGTTGCTGTGGATGGACGCCGAATCGGGCGCGACCTTGATCGCCTTCCTATATTGCGAAATAGCCCGGCGATAGCTCTTGGCCGCGTAGTACACCGTGCCCAGATTGTTGATGGCTTCCGAGTAGTTGGGTTTCAACTTGACCGCTTGCTCGTAATATTTCCTGGCGACATCCAGTTGCATGAGCTGATGGTGAGCGATGCCGATTTTATTGCGCAGCACGGGGTCCTTCGGCGAACCCTCGCTGAAGGCTTCGATGGCTTCCCGATACATTTTGCGAGCCATGAAAATATCGCCGCGCGCTTCGGCGGTAAGAGCCGGCTTGGGCGCTTCCGCCTGTGCGGCACGAGTGCCGTCGAGAATGGAATTTGGAGTAATTGCACCTGTTTGTGCGAATCCTAGGGTGGCGCTAATACACGCCGTTACGATGACGGACCGAGGTCGGTTAACCATATGGCCCCCTTGCTGCTATTTAAACACACGCAGCAACCGCTGGAAAATCCCTTTCTTCTCCTTTTCTTTCTTAGGCTCCTCCTTGGGAGGGGCCGGTGGGACAGCGGAAGGCACCGCCTGCCCGGCCGCCTGGCGAGCGGCGCGGCGCGCCGCCGAGTCCGCCGGCAACTGCCCGTCGCCCTGGGAGCCCGTAATCGTTGGCGCGCTGTGCACCGCCGGCGTTGCGGCGGGCTGCGGACTGGTGTCCCATCCTGAGACCGTAGTGACGCCGCCGCGCCCGCCGTGCAGGGGACAGACCCCGACCGGTTCCGTGCCTGCGATGTAAACTTCGGTTCGGGTCTTGGGACAGAGCGGCGTGGACGGCATGCCGGACTCGGGATCGATCGACATGGAGACGATACCGGCAGGCGCGTGGAACGGTTGGACATCGCGGTACTCGCGATATTCCAGTGCGCGCTTCATGAACTCGGCCCATATGGGCGCAGCCGAGTGCGCACCTTCCAGGTCGAGTTGGCGGTTGTCGTCGAAGCCCACCCAGACTACGCACATCAGCTCGCTGGTATACCCGGCGAACCAGCCATCGTGCGAGGTTCCGGTCTTTCCTGCCATCGGTACAGTGAGGTTGTAACGGGCGCGAACTCCCGCCGCGGTACCGGAACGCAGCACTTCTTCCATCAGGCTGGTGGTGAGGTAGGCGACCCGCGGATCGAGCACCTGCTTCTCCTCCACCTTGTTCTTGAAGACCACCTTGCCATCCTGCGAGCGCACCATGGAAACGAAGCTGGGCTTCAGGTAATCGCCGCCGTTGGCAAAGATCGTGTAAGCGCCGGCAGCTTCCACGGGCGTGATTTCGTAGGCGCCAAGAGCTACCGCCGGCGTCGGCTGGATCTTATAGTTCATGCCGGCGCGGTTAGCCATATCGACCACGGCATCGAATCCCACCATCTGCCCGACCTTCACCGTGGCCACATTAAGCGAGTGGGCCAGCGCATCGCGCAAGGTGACCGTGCCGTAGAATTTCTTCTCGAAGTTGCTGGGCGTGTAGCTCTGGTTGTCGAAATAGAATGTGGTGGGCTCGTCAACCACTGTGGTGGAGGCGGTCAAAACCCGCGGACTACCGGAGACAGCGGTGTCTAGTGCAGTGGCGTAAACAAATGGCTTGAAAATGGACCCGGGCTGACGCTTGGCCAGCGAGTGATTGAGCTGGCTCAACCCGTAGTTGCGCCCACCCACCAGAGCCTTCACTTCACCGGTATGCGGATCGATCGCCACCAGCGCAACCTGCGGTGTGGGAGGTGTCTGTCCCTTGAAGCGGCGCTGCTTTTTGATCTGTTCATCGACACCAATCATTCCCAGGCGGACAGCCTCTACCGCGGCGCGCTGCAGCCGCATGTCCACCGTCGTGTAGACACGGTACGCATTGGACTGAAAATCGGCGTCCTGGAACATCGTCTGCAGCTTATCGTTCACCATGTCGACGAAATAGGGCGCATCCACGCTGGTAGACCCCGTCTTGGTCACGGTAAGGGGAGCATCGACAGCGATTGAATAATCGCGATCGGAAATCACGTTGTTCTGCCGCATCAACTGAAGAACGATATTGCGCCGCTCCAGCACCCGTTCCGGATGGCGGAAGGGGTCGAAGTAGCCTGGACGCTGGATCATTCCGGCGATTTCGGCGGCTTCGGGCAGGTTGATGCTGTTGATGTCCTTTCCCAGGTAGGCTTCGGAGGCCTGCGCCAGACCTAAGATGTGGAAGGTGCCGCGCGTCCCCAGGGGCACCTGGTTCGCGTAGTACTCGAATATGTCCTCTTTGGTCAGCTTCTGTTCCAGTTGGAGTGTGATGATGAATTCCGCCGCCTTGCGCCGCCAGCTCTTGTCCTGCGTCAGGAAGAACATACGCGCCGTCTGCATGCTGAGCGTGGAGGCGCCCTGGTCTTTGCGGCCTTCCTTGACGTCCACGTAGACTGCCTTCATGATGCGGATCGGGTCAAAGCCGGAATGCTGGAAGAAACGTTTATCTTCGATGGAAGTGACGGCATCCACGAGGATTTTGGGGATGTCGTGGAATTTCACCATGCGCCGCTTTTCGCGAGCCGGCCCGGAGATGGCCTGGATCAGCTGGGGCTCCAACTGGTACTGATTGCGCGCCGTATTGTCCTGCAGCGAGATGATCTGGGAGATCTTTCCGCCGGCGAAGCGGATCAGACCGGGTTCCTGGTCGAAGTAGGAATCGGATTGCGGGAATACTTCGATAGAGTTCGAGTGAATCTGGTAGTAACCCACCGGATTGCCACGGGATTCGGTATAACCCGAGCGGCGCAGGTCGGTGGCGATGTCGTTGGGAGTTATCGCATCGCCTACTGAAACCGATTCGGGTGCCGCAAAAATCTTCGCGGAGTTGGCAAAAACGCCGGCGCGGAGTTTCTCGTCGATAATGCGCGCATATCGCGCGTAAAAATAGGTGAAGGCGCCCAGTCCGGCGATGACAAAAAGTGAAAACAGGATGATGAAGATACGTCCGGTCGGGCCCAGAATCAATCGCGTCATGCCGCTTCCGCGCGGGATACGCAACTTCATCTTTTGCTTGCTGTTTTTTTCGTCGGACTTCGCCACTATTTCTAATTCTCTCATGCAATCTGAGCTTTGACAGTCAGGGAGCGTGCCTGAACGTCACCTGCTTCCCGCGCCCGGATAGAAGTGCAGATCGACGGTATACCCGGGCAAGGTGACGCGGACAAAGTAGCGGACATCGATCCTCAGACCCTCAGGCGAACGATTAATCTGCACGTTGTCTGCCTTTACGGGAAGCTCGAGTTCATGAGCTCTAGCCAGCACGTTCTGACGGAGAGCTTCATCCGGCTGATTCTGGCTGTCCACACGGTGTGTAATTTCTTCCACGTAGCTCTGGAGCTTGAGATTTCCGGCATAAATCGGCGCAAACATGGCACCGAAACCGAGCAGCGCCGCCAGCACCAGCACGGCAGCGGCAATGCGCCATCGGGGAACGGGGTTCACGAGCGGTCGGATTCCTTGCCGGGGGCGCAGAGTTCAGTCCAGATGTCTTCGGAGTGAGGAGTCCACTCCACGCCGGAGAGACCGGAGATGTGGAGATCGTCCTCGCTCAAAGTGCCGTGGCCATAGGTGCAGATGTACTCGATGCGCGGCCGGCCAAACTGAAGGATGCGGCTCCAGGAGCCGGTCGCGATGGGCATTCGCAAACGGCGCAGGCAGACCCGGCAGCGGTAGCGCTGGTCCAGGACGATTAGGTAAAGGATGCCAGCGAACACAAGGAAACACAACATGAGGGCAAGATCGCAGAGCAGAAAACGCATGCCGTTATTCAGAGGCGCGAGGGGGTCTTTGTCCGCGGGAAAGCTTCGGGAGATCAATTTCAGTATGCCGCGCAGTGCTACTCCGGCAACGGCCAGTTTGAAAACGAACCATGCCCAGTAGCGCATACCCGTTAGACTCTCCCTGTCTACCTTTAGTTTCGGTCGAATCTGGCGGTTCGCGCAAGGGGGAATTCCTAGTGCCGGAACAGGTTTCGCAGCATGAAAAGCACGTTGGCCGGGCGCTCGGCTAGACGACGCATGTAGTAGGGATACCACGCCTTGCCGAAAGGGACATAAAGACGCAGGTGGTAGCCGTCGGCCACCAGGCGGCGCTGCAGGTCGCGGCGGATGCCGTAAAGCATCTGGAATTCAAAGCGGTCGCGGGAGATTTTGCGCTCTGTCACGAACTGGCAAATCTGCCGGATCATGGCTTCGTCATGGGTGGCAAGCCCGGGATAAACGCCGCTCTCCAGGAGATAGCGAGCCAGTTCGAGGTAATTCCGGTCCACGTCCGGCTTCCGTGGAAAGGCAACCGCGGAGGGTTCGAGATACGCGCCTTTGCACAGGCGGACGCCGATTTTGGCGGCGCACAGTTTTTCGATATCCGCTTTACTGCGGTACAGGTAGCTCTGGATGACCACGCCGACCGCGCCATGCCGGGCATGCAGGGTATGCACCAGGTCGAGCGTGCGGTCCGTATAGTCGCTGGATTCCATATCGACGCGGACGAAAGTGCCGAGCTCGGCGGCGCGGCGGACCAGTTGTTCCACGTTAGCCAGGCACTGGTCGTAGGATAGATCGAGGCCGAATTGCGTGAGTTTGAGCGACACGCCGCCCTGGATGCCGTTACTGTTGATGGCATTGAGGGTCCGCAGGTAGGCGTCACGGGCCTCTCCTGCTTCATCCAGGGTGTAGACACTCTCACCAAGGACGTCGAGCGTCACGGTGATGCCCTCGGCATTGAGTTTGCGGGCGACCGCGAGGGCTTGCTCGAGGGTTTCGCCGGCCACGAACCTGGTGGAGAGTCGCTGAGCAAGGGAAGAGGTTTCCATCCATCCGCGTAACCATTTCAGGCGGGACAGAAAGAGGAAGAAACTACGCACGACGATAGGCTAACACCCTGCACGCGGAAGGTCACGTCCGAACGGTGGTGCTGCGTATTTGGTAAACTTCCGTCAGTGGTCGTCGATAAACCGATTAACCTATTGCCCGGCGAACTGCGGTGCCCGAGTTGCTTCGGCAAGGACATCGTGCCATCGATGCCGCGCGGCTGGCGTGACTCTCTGATGCGTGCATTCGGCAGGATACCGCAGCATTGCCGGTTCTGTGAACGCCGGTTCTATATTCGTATTCCGGTCAATGAGGCGGAGCCGGCGAACCGGCAGGATTAGGACCACATAGGAAAAGGGGCAGCCGCTTGCGCGGCTGCCCCTCTTTTATGCTGCGGACCGGCGTTTAGAACGTGAAGCGCGCCATGACCTGCATACGGCGGGCATTGGTCCCGTCCGGGAAACCTTGCGAAGCGTTGCCGTTGCCCAGCAGCGACACGCCGTTGGTGAGCACCGGCTTCAAGATGTTACCGGATACACTGTAAGCCGCGGTCTGGACGCCGGTGTTGTGAATGGTATTGAAGACGTTGAAGGCTTCAAAACCGAGGTTGATCCGGGCACGCTCGCCGATCGCGAACTTGCGCGTAATGCGGGCATCGACGTTGTAGATCTGGTCGATGTTGAGGCTGTCATAGGGCCAGAACGGAACGCGCGAGGAGCCGCCGGAGCCGTTGAGGGTACCGTAGAACAGGCTGACTCCCGGGAATTCGGCGCCCGTGGAAGTGCTGGGAGCGTTGACCGTGGCCGAGGCCGGGTGGGCGGACGCCAACGTGGTAATCGCGGAAAGTTCCCAGCCATTCAACAGGAACTTCGCGGTGGACGACGAGCTCTTCGTGATGGTCGGTGACCAGACCCAATTGATGGATACGCGATGACGCTGATCCAGCGTGGAAGATCCCTTATCCAACGGATAGTTGCCATTAAATGTAGCGTTGTTGAAGCTGCTGGCGACGTTCCAGCTTGCGCCCTGCTCGTTGCCATCGTCGATGGCGTGCGACCAGGTGTAGTTCACCTGGGCCTGGAAGCCGTGGGTGAAGCGCTTGGTGAGCTGGAGGGCCAAGGCGTTGTACCAGGACTGGCCGCCGTTTTCCACTTGAAGGATTTTGCCGTACCGGGGATCCGGCTTGTTGGCAAAGAGGAACAGAGGCGTGGAATACGTGCCGACGTTGTTGCCCGCGGCGTCCTGAATGATGTAGGTGTAGGACTGCGAGGTGGGCTGGCCGAGGTTGAGATCGCGCTGGGTGAAGAGGCCGATTCCGCGGGTCCAGATGTAGCTGGCGCTGATCGCCAGATCGCGAGTCAACTGGTGATCCAGGGCTAACGTACCCTGCTGGGTATACGGCGCGTGGAAGTTCTTATCGGCGACGTTCAGCGAAACGGTGCCGGCCGGGATACCGGCTGCGCTGGCAAGAACTCCATTGAATACCGGCGCACCGGCCTGCGTGTTGTTGATGGAAATCGAGGTCTGGTACTTACCGTTGCCCAGATACAAGGTATCCAACGCGTTGCCATGGAAGCGGGCATAGAAAATTCCGTACCCGGCGCGTAGCACTGTGCGGTCGCTGAGTGAATAAGACAGGCTCGCGCGCGGCGCGAAGTCCTTATTAGGCGAGTTGATATAACCGGTGGCCGGGTAATCCGGATTGACGACGGTCGGCTGCGGAATCCAGGTCTTTTCGTAACGCAGGCCGTAGTTGAAGGTGAGGCGCTTGGAAAGCTTCCAGGTATCCTGCGCGTAGAAGTTGACGTCGGTGGTGCGGATATTCTGGATCGGGTTGCCGAACATTTGGGTGAACGAGGAGTAGTTCTTGGCGCCGGTGGTGTTGCCGGTAAAATCCTTGGCGAAAGCCAGCAGGTTGGTATAGCTATAGCCGCCGAACTGGTTGAAAAGCTGGTTCATCCAGTCTTGCGTCGTCTGGAAATCCGCGCCGAACTTGACGGAGTGGGCGCCCTTGGTCCAGCTATAGTTCTCGACGATCTGATAGCGATTTTCGCTGGGATAGGTCCGGGGATAGGCTTGGGCCGCACCCACCGTGGAGCCGGCGACGGTGATGTAGGTCGCGCCGGTCTCGGCCGGGTACAGATCGCTGGCGCCGGGATCGGAGAGGCGATCCTTGAACCAGCCGAAGCGCAATTCATTGACGGCGTTGGGCGTGACCACCGCAGTCCAGGAAGCCTTGCCATAGCGGTCTTCCACGGTCGAGTTGCCGTTATTGCCGAGCGCGGCGCCGCCGGTGAGCACGGCCTGCGTCTGAATTCCGTGCGGGGAGCGCCAGTGCATTACGTTCATATCCACGCTGATCGTATTGCGATCGTTGACGTGGTAGTCGAGCTTGGCGAAACCTGAATCTTGCTTATAGCTGCGCGGCACCAGCACGTTCATCTGCTTCTGGATAAAGTTGATGGCCGCGGTGCACTGGGCCTGGGTCGGGCCGGCGGCGGCGGGGACGCAATTCGATGCCGGGATGAAGTTGCCGGTCGGGTCGGTCAGGGTATTGTTGACGATGCGGTTGAGAGCCGGGAAGTTGCGGTCCACGAAATCGAAATTCGCGAAGTAGAAGAGCTTGTCCTTCTTTATCGCGCCGCCGAGACTGGCGCCGGCAGTGTGCCGCCACTCGGGCAGATTGTAACCGTTGGCGTAGCGGTCCGTGGCTTCCAGCGTGCGATTGCGGAAGAACCAGTAGCCGGTGCCGTGGGTGTCGTTCTGGCCGCTCTTGGTCACCGTGTTGACTACGCCGCCCATGGCGCGGCCGAACTCGGCCGAGAAGCCATTGGACAGCACCTGGAATTCCTGCACGGCGTCCTGCGAGATTTGGGCGCCGATGCGTGTGCGTCCGGCATTCTCGTTGTAGAAGCTCTCGGTAGTGTCGTTACCGTCCGTGAGAAAGCTGTTACCCATGGCGATGCCGCGGAAGCTGATCAGGCCAAATTCGCCATCGTTGGTGACCGCGGGTGTGAGAAGCACGAAGCTATCCACGCGGCGGCCATTGATGGGCAGCTCGATAATCTGCTGCTCGCCGACCGTGGAGGTGACGCCGCTCTTGGTATCTTCGATCAGCGGCGCTTCGGCTGTGACATCGACCTTGGTAGTGGAGGAGCCCACCTGCATGCCGACTCTGAAATCCACGTTCTGGCCGACCAGGATGTCGAACTCTTTGACTTCGTACGTGGTAAAACCTTGTTTCGTAACCGTGATGGTGTAGCCCGACGAAGGCACCAGGGCGGGTGCTGCGAACACGCCGGCTTCGGTGGACGTCATGGTGCGTTTGATACCCTTGGCGTCGTTAGCAACGACGACCGTCGCACCGGGGATCACCGCACCGGTGGCGTCGCGGACCGTCCCGGAAACGGAGCCAAGTCCTGCCGTCGCCTGGGCGTATGCACCCGCCACGAAGACGAGCGCGCATATTGATAGTGCGAGTACTTTCCTCATATAGTTCCTCTTCAGACCCCAATAGCTTAGAGCTCAAGAATAACAAAATTAAGGTTTCAATTGTATGGCTGATCACGTGAAGAAGCGTTAATTTTGGTCCATACGACAGTTGGTGGATTTTTTTATAACTCGCTGAAAATAAACTGGAAGCTCAGTGAACTAGGGAGACACCAGTCATGGGTGGGGTTAAACTTCTGTTACGAAACGGAAACACCGGGCATCAAGCCAAGGGGCCGCATTTCCGCGTGACAGCGGCGGCCCGCGATTGCCATGGGATACTGGAGCGTGAAAACAGCAATGGAAGGGCTGGTGGAGAAACTGGCGGCGGTGCGGGCACGCATCGAACGGGCGGCCGGGCGCGCCGGACGGGATCCGGACCAGATTCTACTGCTCGCAGTCACCAAGATCTTCCCGGTGGAAGCCATTCAGGAAGCGCACGCGCTCGGCCTGCGCGAGTTCGGCGAGAACTACGTCCAGGAGTTCGAAGGCAAAGCCCCGTCGGTGACCGGACTGGCCGGGGCGCGGTTTCATCTGATTGGGCATTTGCAGTCCAACAAGGCCGCAAGGGCCGCGGATCTCTTCCAGGTGGTGCAAACCGTGGATTCGGCGAAACTGGCGCGGCGGTTGAACGATACGGGCCGCCGGCTCGACGTCATGCTGGAGGTCAAACTCAGCGAGGAGGAGTCGAAGCACGGCGTGGACCCGGACGGTGTGCCGGCATTGATCGAGGCGGTACGGGCGTGCCCGAATCTGCGACTGCGCGGGCTGATGACGATGCCGCCGTGGAGCGAAGATCCCGAGGCGCCCCGGGGATATTTCCGGAGGCTGCGCGAACTGGCGGAGACGCACGGACTCAACGAACTGTCGATGGGCATGTCCAACGATCTGGAAACGGCGATCGAAGAAGGTTCCACCTGCGTACGAGTCGGAACGGCTCTGTTTGGCAAGCGGAAAAAGCAATCGGCCACGGATGAACACGGATGAACACGGATAACACAAGACGGTTTTCTCCGTGTTCATTCGTGTTCATCCGTGGCCAATATGTTTTCTTGTTGCGGAGCCGCGGATGACTGCGGGATTCTTTTCTCCGCTCCCACCGGCGCGGACTGGTGTGGCGGATTATGCGGCGTCGCTGCTCACCGAGTTGCGGCGGCATGGACCGGTGGAAGTGGCGCCCTCGCGCTGCGACGCCGCACTCTATCACCTGGGGAACAATGGACTGCACGCGGAAATCTACCGCCGGGCCATCGACAGCCCCGGAGTGGTGGTTCTGCATGACGCTGTGCTGAATCATTTCTTCCTGGGGCAGTTGAGGGAAACGGAATATGTAGACGAGTTCGTCTATAACTACGGAGAGTGGAACCGGGCGCTGGGGCGGGAGTTGTGGCGTGCGCGCGCCGGGTCGGCGGCGGACGAACGGTACTTCCGCTATCCCATGCTGAAGCGTGTGGCGGAGCGCGCCCATGTTGTGGTGGTTCACAACCCCGCGGCCGCTGCCGCCGTCAAAGAGCATGCACGTGAGGCGTGCGTAGTGGAGATTCCGCACCTCTTCGCGCCTCCGCCATTGCCTGATGTAGGCGCCGCGTTGCGCTATCGCGTTGGGCTGGGCGTGGAACCCGGCGTCTTCCTTTTTGGAGTGTTTGGCTATCTGCGCGAGTCAAAGAGAGTGGCGTCCGTGCTGGAAGCGTTCGTGGAGGTGCACTCGCACGTGCCGCGCGCAGGACTATTGATCGCGGGGCAGTTCGTATCGACCGACCTGGAACGCGCGGTTGCGCCGATGCTGCGCGCGCCCGGGGTCTGGCGTCTGCCGCATCTGTCAGAGCGCGAATTCTGGCTGGCGGCGCGCGCCGTGGATGCCTGCATTAATCTGCGCT
Organism: uncultured Solibacteraceae bacterium; assembly: GCA_963805775.1. Lineage (GTDB taxonomy): Bacteria > Acidobacteriota > Terriglobia > Bryobacterales > Bryobacteraceae > Solibacter. The sequence goes on from CAWDWK010000069.1 coordinate 103,516, forward strand.
ATCCGGCGGCGGGAGAAAGTTCGGGGATCGCCGTGCGGATGATGGGCATCGGCACGCCGGTGCTGCTCACCGCCGGGCTGGAGTCCTCTCCGTTTCCGGAGGATGCGTGCGTGCGCATTGCGGCGGGTCCGTCGGAACGCGACTCCTTGCGGCACCATATGGTTTTGCTAACATCGATGGCAGAGGTGGCCGCGACAATCGGCCAACGGGGGGCCGTGCATATCGCGGCCCATCATCGGGTGGAGCAAATCGGTAAGCGTTTTTGGGACATTCTGTGCGAAAGCTATACCTGATTCTGGCTATCTGCGCGGGTCCGGCCGTGGCCGCGCAAAAGCCCATAGTGAAGTACCTGAATGTGCCGGTGGCCATGCGCGATGGCGTGCGTCTTTCGGCCAACGTCTTTCTGGTATCGGAACACTCGCGCGTACCCACCATTCTTTTACGCACGCCGTACGGCAAGGGCGCCGACATCACACCGAATAATCTGGCCTTCGTGGAACACGGTTACGCCGTGGTAGTGCAGGACGTGCGCGGCCGCTATGAAAGCGAGGGAGCGTTCCAGCCGCTGACCCAGGAAGTCCGCGACGGCGACGACACGTTGAACTGGATTGCGCGGCAGCCGTGGAGCGACGGCAAGGTCGGCATGATGGGCGGATCGTATGTCGGGATTGTACAGTGGAAGGCCGCACTGGCCAACAATCCGCATTTGAAGGCAATCTTCCCGGTGGTCTCCGGCTACGACGATTATCGCGACCGCTATTACTCCACGGGCGGCGCCCTCAAGCTGGGCAATCGCCTGGAGTGGATGGCGGAGAATCTGCGTGCGCCGGGATATCACCAGGATTTCGGCCAGTTCGTGCTGCATCTGCCGGTGCGGTCGGCGGACCTGGCGGCGCTCGGGTGGACTTCGCCCATGTACCGCGAGGTAATCGAGCATCCGGCGTTCGATGCCTTCTGGCGCGCCATCAGCACCAAAGAGCAGCTCGACAAGGTGCGCGTGCCGGTATTTTCAGTCGGCGGGTGGTACGACAATTTTGTGCAGAGCGACCTGGAAGCCTTCGCCACACTGCGCAAGCGCAATGGTGTGAACCGCATCCTGGTGGGTCCGTGGGCGCATAACATGTCGATACCGTTCACAGACGTGACCTTTGGCGAGGATTCGAGCGTGCCGGTGCGGGCGCTGCAGATGGAGTGGTTCGACCAGTGGTTGATGGGCAAGGATTCGCCGCTGCTTTCCAATCCCCCGGTGAAGATCTTCGTGATGGGTTCTAACGTCTGGCGCGAAGAACAGGCGTGGCCACCGCCGGAAGCACACCAGCAAGTCTTCTACCTGGAGAGCGCCGGGAAGGCGAATTCACTGGAGGGCGACGGAGCGCTGAGTGACAAACCGGCGCGCAATCCTGCGGCGGACCAGTTCGTCTTCGACCCGTATAACCCGGTGCCGACGCGTGGTGGATCGGTGTGCTGCAACCCGAGAGTTTTCCCGTGGGGGCCGATGGACCAGCGTCCCATTGAGCAGCGCAAGGACGTTCTGGTATACACCACCAAACCGCTGAAGCACGACACGGAAGCTATCGGCTCCGTGCAGGCGGTTTTGTACGTGGCTTCCAGCGCCCGCGACACGGATTTCACGGCGAAACTGGTGGACGTTTTCCCGGACGGTTCGGCGCGCAATCTAACCGACGGAATTCTTCGGCTGCGCTACCGCAACTCGCTGGAGAAGGCGGAACTGCTCAAGCCGGGCGAGATCTATCGCGTGACGGTGGATGCCGGCGTGACCGGCAACGTGTTCCTGAAGGGTCACCGCATTCGCCTGGAAATTTCGAGCAGCAATTTCCCGCGCTTCGATCGCAACGCGAATACCGGTGGCGTCGTGGAGCTGGCGCCCAAGCTCGTAAGAGCGAGCCAGACGGTTTACCACGATAGCGCTCACCCGTCCTGCCTGGTGCTGATGGTGATGCCTAGAACGTGAGCCGTCCCGAGATCTGCAACTGCCGTGCGCCGAACAGATTGTTGTTCGTCGCGCTCGGGGTCAGGAATGACGTGACCGGCACGAGGCACCCGTTCGTGTGGCCAGTGCACGCTCCCGTGCCCGGACCCGTGTAAGTGTACTGCTGCGTATTCACCGAGAAGACGTTGGTGTGGTTGAAAACGTTGAAGGCTTCGCCCAGCAGCGAGAGCTTCACGCGCTCCGTGATGGTGAATTCGCGGCTGAGTCGCATATCCACGTCGCCCATTCCGGGGCCGGTGTAGAGGTTCCGCGGCAGTCCCGGCGATCGTCCGCCCGTTGCTGTTCCGGAGTTGTTCACGGCGCCGCCTGTCGGACCTCCCGCGATCGCGCCCGCCGGATTGCCGCTGATGGTTCCCGTCACGGGCTGTCCGGTGGAAATAGTGACGATGCTCGAAAACGCATATCCGTGGAGCAGGTAGCGCAATGCCGGGTTGGAGATCTTCCTGGTGAACTGCGGAATCCACACCACATTACCCGTGAAGCGCTGGCGCTGATCGAGGTCGCTGCGACCATACTCCAATTTGCGGTTGTACGGATCGATCGGTGTATCGGTGCCGTTGAACGTGCCGAACTGGCCGGGCACCTGTCCGCCGTCGGACGCCTTGGCCAGCGTGTAATTGCCGACGAACTCCACGCCGCTGCTCATGCGCTTCCGGACGGTCAGCACGAAGCTGTTGTACCAGGAATTCACGTCGCTCACACCGGTCAGGATGGGACCGGTGGTGGTGTTGATACGCGTGGCGTAGAACGGAACCTGGAACGTGCTCTGCGTCGCGCCCGAAAGGTCTGTCACGTCGTAGCTGCGTGTGGCGGTGGAAGGGGCGATGTTGCTGTCGTAGAACATGGGGAGACGAAGCGCCCGGCTCACTACATAAGACCCCGAAACGCTCATGTCCTTCGGCAACTGATGTTCGACGGTGACCTCGCCCTCATGCACCATCGGGTTCACCCAGTCGGGCACCTGGCCGCGCGTGGTCTGCGTCAGGGCCGGAGGAGAGAACGGCACGACTACGGGCGTCAGTGCGCCGGCGAAAGGCGCTGTCGGTTTCTGGCCCGGCGGCGTAAAGATCAGATTGGGAAATTGCAGAGTCGGGCACGAGGTGGGCGAGCAGTTGAATGTCTGCTGGATTACGCCGTTTTCCACGCGCGTTGCGTAGAAAGTGCTGTTGGTTGTCTTGGCGTAGAAAATCCCGTAGCCCGCGCGGACGACTGTTCCCTTCCCCAACTCCCAGGCGAGGCCGAGGCGCGGTGCGAAGTTGTTCTTATCGATGTTGATCTTCGTGGTGTACAGCGCGGTGAGGGGAGTCGCATTGTTGGGCATCGAAGGCTGCGGAATCATCTGTACTTCGTAGCGGACGCCGAGGTTCAACGTGAGGTTCCGCCGCGCCTTCCAACTATCCTCGACGAAGCCGGAAACATCTGTGTCGTAGAAATCGTCCTTGCCCACGCCCGTCACGGGGTCCGTGACCTGAACGAATGTGGTGAAGTGGCGACCGGTCAGGTTGTCGCCGAGGTTGACTCCGGCGACATCGGCGACCCAATTCGAATAGGCGTTGGCTCCCGAATAGGTGTAGACTCCGCCGCCCTGGAACAGGTTGATCAGCAGCTCGTGTATCGGGCTGACGTCGACGCCCATTTTGAATGTGTGGTGCCCGTGAGTGAGTGACGCTACGTCCGAAAACTGCAGGCGGTGTTCGTCGGGAAAGGCGGGACGCGGCAGGGCATTCGGCAGGCCGTAGTTCATATAGTTGGTGATGGTGACGCTGGGCGCGGTACCGTTCTCGGAGATCTTCTCCAGATCGCGCGACCACTGGAATCTGAAATTGTTCGTCAGGTTCGACTTGATCACGGAGTCCCAGTTGACCACGAAGATGCGTTCGCGCGTCACCGCCGTGCCGTTGCCGCTAACCGACCCGTTACTCTGCGTGACGGCCGTCTGGTAGGAGTTCGGCGCTTTGAAATTCAGGCCGTTGAGCGAAGCGCTCAAATGGTTTCCGGGGGTGAACTGGTAATCGATCTTCGCAAACGCGACGTCCTGCTGTGTCGAACGTGGAAATGCGCCAAGCTGTGCGCCGACGAAGGTGTTCGCGGCGGCGCACACAGTGGCTGGAATGGGCGCCAGGCAGGGCTGCGGACCGTTGAAAGAAGTGCTGGTGTAGCTGATCGGGTTCACTTTACGCAAACCCTCGTAGGTCAGGAAGTAGAAGAGCTTGTCCTTGACGATGGGGCCGCCGACGCTTCCGCCGAACTGCTGCTGCTGGTGAATCGGCTGCGTGTAGATGCCGCGCGCTTTCTGCAGCGGGTCGAGGGCGTTCAGCGAAGGGTAGCGCAAGTAATAGAAGAGGTCGGCGTGAATCGCGTTGGTGCCGGATTTCGTGACGGCGTTGACCACGCCGCCGGCCGCCTGCCCCAGCTCCGCGCTGTAGTTGCTCGCCGCCACCTGAAACTCCTGGACGGAGTCCATGCTGTACACGTAGCCGAGCGTAGTCCGGCCCTTGGTTTCGGAGAAGAATGCCTGCGTGTTGCTGGTTCCATCGACCGCGCTCTGGTTGTAGAGACCGGAAATGCCGCGATACGAGACGAGGCCGGTGCCGCCGTCCGTGGTAGTGTTCGGCGTCAGCAGGGCGAAGCCTTCCCAGCGCCGGCCCGCGATCGGCAGATTATCCTTTTGCGTCTGCGAGACGACCTGAGACATCTCGGTCTTCTCGGTATCCACGATGGCGGCGGCGGCATCCACCGTCATGGTCTCGGTGGAACTCTGCACTGCGAGGGTAAAGTTCACGGTGAGGGACTGCCCGACTTGCAGTGTCAGTCCGGTGCGCACGGTCTTGTTGAAACCCGTCTTGGTGATGGTGATTTCGTATGCGCCAGGCTGCAGGAACTGCGCGACGTAAATGCCCGCCTCGTTGGTGGTGAGCGCGCGCTCCGCCTGGGTTGCGATGTTTTTGACCGCCACGGCGGCCGCGGGAACCACTGCTCCGCTCGGGTCCGTGATGGTACCGGTAATCGTGCCGGCGCCGGTAGTTTGTGCGGAAAGATTCGCCCCGAGGAAAGCGGCGCACAAGAATAATGACAAATTGATTTTGAGCATGAAGACCTCCACCCGAAGACGAAACTACAATCCACCTTACCCGAAACACGCCCTCTGCTCCAATAAGAATTTGCTATCGGAACGATAAATCTGCTGATACAGAAGTGTTACAAGAGTCTACTTCGCGTCGCGCCAGTTGTCGCCGGTGCCGATGTCCACCACTAGCGGCACTTTCAGCTCGGAGACGCCTTCCATCTCGCGCTTCACCATTCGCGAGACGGCATCCAGCTCTTCGGGCGGACACTCGAATACCAGTTCGTCATGGACCTGAAGTAACATGGCCGATTTGCTGCCCGCCCGACGACAGCGCCGCGTCGATGCGCACCATCGCCAGCTTGATCAGGTCCGCCGCCGTGCCCTGCAGCGGCGAATTCACCGCCGTTCGTTCGGCAAATCCGCGCGCGCTCGGGTTGCGGCCGTTGATCTCGGGAATGGGCCGTTCGCGGCCGAACAGAGTGCGCGTTACGCCCGTCTGCCGCACCTCCGCGATGGTACTTTCGATGAAGCGCTTCACGCCGGCGTAGCGCACGAAATAGTTCTTGATGTACTTTTCCGCCTCGCCGCGCGAGATGCCCAGTTGCGCGGCCAGTCCGAAGCCGCTGATGCCGTACACGATGCCGAAATTCACCGCCTTGGCGTTGCGGCGGGCTTCGGCCGTGACCATCATCGGCGGCACGCCCATCACTTCCGCCGCTGTGCGCGTGTGGATGTCCTCGCCGTTGCGGAACGCCTCCACCAGCAGGTCGTCGCCCGACATGTGGGCCAGCAGCCGCAGCTCGATCTGCGAGTAGTCGGCCACGAGCAACTTCCATCCCTGGCGCGGCACGAAGGCGGCGCGGATCTCGCGCCCCAGTTCCGTTCGGATCGGAATGTTCTGCAGATTCGGGTTGGACGACGAGAGCCGCCCGGTGGCCGCGCCCGCCTGGTTGAAGCTGGTGTGCAGGCGTCCAGTGGCCGGTTCGATGAGCGCCGGCAGCGCGTCCACATAAGTACCTTTGAGCTTGGTGAGCTGCCGGTACTCGAGCACCTTGCGCACGATTTCGTGATCGGCGGCGAGTTCGTCGAGCACATCGGCGGCGGTTGAGACGGCCTTCCCTTTGCTCGCCTTGGGCCCGGGCAGGTTCAATTCCTCGAAGAGGACGCGCCCCAATTGCTGCGGCGAGCTGATGTTGAACGGCCTGCCCGCCAGCGCGTGGACCTCGGTGGTGAGCCGCGAAATCTCCGCCTCCATCAGCGCGGAGAGGCGCTTCAGCTCGGCGCCATCGATGCGGATACCGGTCCGTTCCATGCGTGCCAGTACGCGTGTCAGGGGCAGTTCGATTTCGCAATACAGCTTGTGCAGGCCGCGACCTTCGATTGACGGCAAAAGTTGCTGGAAAAGCTCCAGCGTGATGTCGGCATGCTGCTCCGGTGCAGAACCGAGCTTCAGATCCATTCGCCGCCGTGCCTGCGCTTCCAGGCCGCAGCCCGACACCTCCGCCTCTAACAGGAAGGCGTACAACATGACGTCATGATCGAAGCCACGGGCGGCAATTCCGAGCCGCGCCAGTTCGAGGATGGCGGCTTTCACATCGCACGCAATCTTTACGGCGCCCGCGTCTTCCAGCCAGGGACGAAGCGCTGCGAAGTGCTCGGCGTGAACGGCGCGCGCTTCCCCGGGACGCCAGGCCAGACCGATTGTATCCAATGCGAACTCGCCTTCGGCGGATTTCGAAATCGCCACTGCCACGGGCGCGCCCTGCGCCTGCGCCAGCCACGCGACCAATTCATCGCCGCTCGCGATCACGCCGTATTGCCGCTCGCGCGTATCCTCGCTAGGGCCAAGCTCCTTGAGGAGGCTGTGGAATTCCATCTCCTTATATATAGTCTTGAGCAGATCCGGATCTGGCGCCTGCGCCTTGACCGATTCGGCGGAGAACTCCACCGGCACGTCTGTAGAGATGGTCGCGAGGCGCTGGCTCATGCGTATGCGCTCGACGTTGTTCTGCAGGCTCTCACGATAGGTCTTCTTTTCGACTTCGGCGGCGCGTTCCAGCGCGGCGTCGAGCGACCCGAAGCGCTCGATCAAGTCCTTCGCACCCTTGTCGCCGATTCCGGGCGCGCCGGGGATGTTGTCCACCGCATCGCCCTTCAATGCCAGAAGGTCCGCCACCTGGTCCGGCCGCACACCCATGAAGGTCTTCACCTTTTCGGCGTCGTACCACTCGTCGTCCTTGGCGGGATTGAGCATGCTGACGTGGTCGTTTACCAGTTGCAGCATGTCCTTATCGCTGGAGACGATGACGACGTCCATTCCGGCCGCCTCCGCGCGCCGCGCCAGGGTGCCGATCACATCGTCGGCTTCGAAGCCCGGATATTCCAGGATGGGAATCCGCATGGCTTCGAGGATGCGCCGCACGAAGGGAATCTGGTCGAGCAGATCGGGCGGCGTTTCCGTTCGATTGGCCTTGTATTCGGCGAACTCCTGCACGCGATGCGTGGCTTCGGTGGTTTCGAAGACCGCGGCGACATACGCCGGCGCATGCTGCTTCGATAGCTTGCGCAGCATGTTGTTGAAGATGTAGACCGCTTCGGTGGAGAAGCCGGTGCTGGTGCGCATGGGCGGAGCGCCCGACCGCGCACGCGCGTGATAAGCGCGGAAAATAAATCCGAATGTATCGATGAGAAACAGCTTCTGTCTGGCCACTGCGCCCATCATACGATAGCGCGGCAAATAGCGGATAGACGGCAACGGGCGAGGATGTGTTCGTTGGGCAAACCGGGGACAGACAGCGAATTTCCGGCAAAGTGCGCCGGAAATTCATGTCAGGCCCCGGTTTGCGGGGGACCGGAAAACTCGAGGACGACCAGGGTGATGTCGTCGGATTGCGGTGCGCCTTCGGTGAACGCAGCCACGGCATCCTGAATCGCGTCGTGAATCGCGGCGCAGGAATCTCCCGCATGGGCTTCCACGACGCCACGCAGCATCTTCTTTCCGAAGAAGGCGGACTCCAGATTCTGCGCTTCGGTGACGCCGTCGCTATAGATCACGATCTTGTCGCCGGGCGCCAGCCGCAGCTCCGCCACACCGAATTCCGCCGTCTCCAGCAACCCGACCGGCATTCCGTTCGCCGCCAGTTCGAGGCGGTCGCCGTTGGCCCGCACCACCATCGGCGGGCATTGCGCGGCGTTCACGTAGTACATTCTGCCATCGTCATGCAGCAGGCAGTAGAACACGGTCGCGTATTTTTCGCCGCCCGTGCGATCCAGCAGGAAGCGATTCAACCGCTCCATGCGGTGGCCCATGGCTTCGGGATGCTCGGTCGCTGTAATCAACGCCCCCTGCAGCAGCGAGGCCAGCAGGGCGGAACTCACGCCTTTACCCGAAACGTCCGCGACGACAGCGCTCCAGCAGTGCGCGCTGACACGCATCACATCGTAGTAGTCGCCGCCCACCTCATGCGAAGCCAGACTGCTGGCGCTCGCGCGCATCCATCCTCCGGCCGGCAGACTCCGCGGAAGGAGGCTCTGCTGGATGGTCCGCGCCAGGCGCAGTTCCTCTTCCATCAGGTGCTTGGTTTGCTCTTCCTGCAACAGCCGCGCATTCTCGAGGACCGTGGAGGCCTCGATGGCGAGGGTCTGCAGCAGTTCACGGTTTCCGCCGGCCAGATCCGCCGACATCAAGCGCGAATCCATGTAGAGCACGCCCACGGTTTCGTTGCCGGTGACCAGCACGCTGGTGGCATCGCTCTGCCCTGCGCGGATCCGCACCAGCGGCACGCAGACCACGCTTCGCAATTCCAGGTCGACAATGCTTTTCTCCGGCCGCGTCTCTTCAGCGCCCAGCGGCTCGAAGTTCATCGACAGCAGTTCGCGGCGCTGCTCCAGCGCCCGGCGGATCACGTCGCGCGGCACGCGGAGATCGGTCTCCCGCAGGTTCTGCCCGCGCCGGTTGCGCGCGACCCGCGTCTCCAGCGGCGCGTCCGGACCCGCGCGCAGCAGCAGGAATCCACGCTCGGCCCCCGTAATGGTGAGCGCCGTGTCCACGACGCTGGCCAACACCTCGTCGATGGAGAAAGAGCTCTGCAGGGTGCGCGCCAGGTCCAGGATGGCGCGCAGCTTCGCCAGGTTGCCGCCCACGCCCAGCGGCGCGGCCGCCGGGTCTGCGCCGCCAACCTGTTCCATGAGCCGCTTGAGTTCCGCGCCATCCAGCGCGTACAGCAAGTGATAGGAATCCTGCGCGCCGAATTCCACGCGGTCCGTATTCTCCAGCGTTTTGCGCTTGACTCGCTTACCGTTGACGAACGTTCCGTGCCGGCTGCCGATGTCTTCCAGCACATGTGCGCCATTTTCCACCACGATGCGCGCGTGCGAACGCGAAACCCGGCTGTCGCGCAGAATCAGGTGGTTCTCCGGCTGACGCCCGATCAGAAACGGAATCGGATCTACCGGCACGCGTTTGCGATGGCCGCCGGGATCGACCACTACCAGCGACGCCGGCCCAGGGGCCACGACAGCTCCGGCTTCCGGTTCCATTTAGCGCCGCCGCGCCCGCTTGCGCGGCGCGCGCGCTGCCGGCTTTTCTTCGCCCAGTGTGAGCACGCGCAAGTCTTCCACTTCGCGCGCGCGCAGCGTCTGGCAATGCGCGCAATAGCCGCCGACTTCCGTGCGCGCCAGCAACACCTGAAATCCGAAGTGGCTCTCGATCTGCTTGCGCAACCGCTGCAGCGGCTCACCGAAGAATTCTTCTACTTTGCCGCAGCGCAGGCAGATCACGTGCGCGTGCTCCTGCTTCAGGCGGGTCTCATAATAATGCTGATCGCCGCCGTAGTGCATCAGGTCCAGTTCGTCCACCAGGCCGCCGGCCTTGAGCATTTTCAGCGTGCGATACACCGTGACCCGGTTGAGCTTCGGGTCTTTCTCTTTCGCCATCTGGAACAGGCTCTCGGCATCCAGATGCTCGCCGGTCTTATCGATCAGTTCAAGCAGTATCTGGCGCTGGCGGGTGAGGCGAACGCCCCGCTCCTTCAGCGATCCTTCAGTTGAGTCGAGGGCCATATAGGAGGACTTTCCAATTCTACCAGCCCCCGCGATCAGCGATACGGCGAGAAATGTGGCGTATCTTGCCGGTGGGCAGACTGGGACAGACACGGCGCGGACGCTTTTAGCCGACGAAGAATGCGGGCCGGCCAGTCTTTTCGTCGATTGGCGGCCAATTCGGGGTGGAGTTCGGGGCGGCCGGAGGGTGCGCGGGGCGGCAGTCGGCGGATTGCGGGAACGAAGCCAATTCGGCGGGGCCGGAAGTGCACGCGGGGGCGGTTTCGCCCTCGGCGCGGGCGCGGCGGAATTCGGTATTGGCGCGGTGCCAGGTGCGTTCGAAGGCGGCGATCTGGCGCTGGATGCGGAGGAGGAGTTTGGCGGCGGGCGATTCGGCGAGGAGTACAGCGGCGAGGGAGTTATCGGGCGATTCGGTCATGATGGTGCGGAAGAGATCGGCCTCGACGGCTTCGAGGCGGCGTTTCTGCCAATCGGCGCGGATCATGGTATCGACGTGGAAGGATTCGGAGGCGGATTGGGGGCCGTACTCGATGAGGTATTGGGCGACGAGAGAGTCGTAGACTTCCGGGTCTTCGCCGGGGATGACGATGGAGGCGGCGTCCATGCCGTGTTTCAGGGCGTTGAAGCGGGAGGCGGACTTGCCCTCGACGGAGCGGGGTCCGGTGGACTTCTGCGCGTTGGCGCGATTGGCGTTGATTTGTGCTGGGGTTGCCATGACTCCGATTTAGCATGCGAGCGGAGCAGGTTTCGGGGGTGAGGGCTGTAAGTGATTGAGAGGAAACGGAAGATAAAAAAATGTTCGTGTCACTGGAGATGGCGGGGGTGAGAAGGAATGGCCGCATCTCGACGGGGGCAAACCGGAGGCAATGAAAATACAGGGCCGCGTGGCCGTGAACCCGAAGACGGTTAAGCAGCATTTGATGAGCGGCTCAGGTCCCGTAGGTGTTGACAGACTACCGGTTGGCAGGTGTAGTATATAGCTGTTGGCAGCCAACATGTCTGAACACAAAACGGATGTCCCGTACGGAACCCTGGATTTGCTGATCCTTAAAACACTGGACACGATGGGGCCGATGCACGGCTACCGCATCGCCAGGAGAATCGAGCAGGTCGCCGAGAATCTTTTGCGATTGAACCAGGGGTCGATTTATCCAGCTCTCATACGCCTGGAAGAGCAAGGCTGGATTCGCACGCACTGGGGAATTTCGGAGACAAAGCGCAAGGTTAAGTTTTATTCGCTGACCAGGTCTGGAGCAAAGCAACTCGGTGTCGCGGTTGCGAACTGGGAGAGGGCGACGGCGCTGGTGGCGCGGTTCCTGGAGGCGGAGTCATGAAGCTTCGGTGGTCGGTAGCGCGTCTGCTGGCGCTGTTTCGGAAACGGAAACTCGATGGGGAGCTGGAGGACGAGGTTCTCGCGTACCTGGAGTTGGCCGAGCACGATGCGATCGCCCGAGGGTTGACGCCGGAAGAGGCTCGCCGCGAGGCCCGCCGCGGTTTTGGAGGAATCGAACAGATGAAGGAAGATCATTGCGATCAACGGAGCGTCCGGTGGGTGGAGAACCTGTTGAGAGACGTGCGATACGGGATGGCTTCGCTGGCGCGGGATCCCGGGTTCGCCGCGGTTACCATCGGATTGCTGGCTCTCGGCATCGGCGCCAACACGGCAATGTTCAGTATCGTTGACGCGGTCCTGTTGAAACCGCTTCCCTTCCCCGAGCCGGAGCGAATGGTAAGGGTGTGGGAAACTCCGAGCGCGACGCAGCACAACAACACCACCACACTAACTTTTCTCGACTGGCAGCGGCAGGGCACGATCTTCGAGGCGTTATCCGTGGAGGAGTCTTTCCGAGCCGCAGTGGCCACCGGCGGCGATCCGGTACGCCTGTCAGGCAAAATGGTGTCGGCCGATTACTTCAACGTATTCGACGTGAAAGCTCGAATCGGGCGCACGTTCGCACCGCGAGAGGACGAGCCGGGAGCGACCCCGGTGGTGGTGCTGAGCCACTCGCTGTGGCAGACACAATTCGGCGGCGATCCCGACGTTCTGAAACGCGAACTGGTGCTCGACGGTGAATCGCACAGGATCATCGGGGTTTTACCCGCGGGCAGTTTCGACCGGGATGAGGCGCGGTTCTGGAAGCCACTGATCTTCGCGCCGGATCAAATGAATCGCGGGCAGCACTGGCTGCACGTTATCGGGCGCCTGCGCTCCGGCGTGAGCCTCGAGCAGGCGCGCGCCAAGATGACGCTGTTGAGAGCCAGCCTCAATGCGGTGATTTATCAGAAGGACTGGGGTTTTACGGTGGATCCGTTCGCGCAGATGCTGGTTGGAGATACCCTGCGCCGCTCGATCTACCTGGCGTTCGGAGCGGTTCTGATCGTGCTGCTCATCGCCTGCGCGAATGTGGCGAACCTGGTACTGGCTAAGGGAGCAACGCGGCGGAAGGAGATGGCCCTGAGAGCCGCTCTGGGGGCCGGCCGCGGCCGTTTGATCGGGCAGTTGCTTACGGAGAGCCTGGTCTTGTGCGTTCTCGGAGGCATGGCCGGCATTGGCGTGGCCTACCTGCTGCTTCATGCTGCCACCCCGCTGGTGGCGGAATCGCTGCCGTTCACCGCGGATCTCAGCGTGGATTTGCGCGTCCTTGGCTTCGCCGCGGCGGCCGGTATGGCGGTCTTGATACTCACGGGTCTGCTTCCCTCCTTCCAGACCTCGTTCGGCAAGCTGTCAAGCTCATTGAACCAGGCGGGGCGTGGATCGTCGGCTTCGAGGGCAGCGGTACGCCGGGCCATCGTGATTGGTGAAGTTGCCGCTTCGGTTGTGCTGATCGCGGGCGCGGCGCTACTGTTCAAGAGCCTGGCGAACCTTCAACAAGTGGATGCGGGGGTCAGAATCGACCACGTGATTACGATGTCGACGGATCTTCCGTCAACCGCTTACCCGACACCGCAGAGCGCCAGCGACATTCTTTAAAGCTGTCGTCGAGCGGCTCCGATCCGTGCCCGGAATCGAGCAGGCATCTATCTCGCTCGGCTTGCCTCTGGAAGGTGTGCGGTGGGGGGAGTTTATCAGCTTGCCGGGAGTGAAGGAGGTCCTCCTCGTGCGGGTAAAGATGGTGGATCCCTGGTATTTCGCTGCGCTCGAAATCCCTGTAGAATCCGGGCGCGGAATTGAAGATCGCGATCGCGCGGGCGCCCCGCCAGTCATGGTGATGAGTCAGGAGGCGGTCCGGCTTTTGTCAGGCAAGTTCGGCATGGCGAATCCCGTTGGACGAGTTGTGGGCACCTCCTTGCCCGGCTACGGCCCAATTCCGGAGTCGCAGGTGAACGTGCAGATCGTGGGCGTGATCCGGAACGAGCGTACCGGCGGATTGCACGCGCCGGTAGAGCCGGTAGTCTATGTGCCTTTGGCCCAGTTCCCGCGGCAGGACATCAGCCTGGTGGTTCGCACACGGAGCGAGCCGTTGGCGGCAATGTCCGGAATTCGGGAAGCCGTGCGGCAGGTTGATGCCCACCTGCCGCTGGGGGAAGTGAGGACGATGGAACAGGTGAAGGAGCAGAGCATGCTCTGGGCGAAGCAGCCCACGTGGGTGGTGGGAGCCTTCGCCGGGGTCGCGGCACTGTTGGCCGCACTGGGACTCTACGGGGTTCTGGCGCATGCGGTAACGCAGCAGCGCCGCGAGATTGGCATCCGCATGGCGCTGGGCGCGCGGCCGGGCGACGTGGTATCGCACACTCTGCGCAGCGCCCTCTCGATGCTGCTGGTGGGGCTTGCGGCCGGACTGGCTGGAGCCTTTGCGCTGACCCGGGCACTGAAGAGTCTTTTGTTCGAGGTGTCCGCGCTGGACCCGGTCTCTCTCGCCCTTGCCTGCGTTCTGATGACTCTTGTCGGCATACTGGCAGCGTTGATCCCGGCGAGCCGCGCGGCGGGGGTGGATCCCATGACGGTGCTTCGGGACGAAGGCTGATTGGGATGCGGCCTCCTTCGGCTTCCCCCTTTGAGATCGCCCTCTGGAGAGGCGCCGGATTCACGTTCCCAAAGCGCCTTCATGAGCGGCGCCCTCGCGGCTCAGGGCGTCCCCATAGGTCTTGAGGTATTTCATATAACTGTGACATCCTCGTATTGGCACCGTAAAGCGGAGGGCATGCATTCGTGGAGAACCTGCTGCTGGATGTTCGTTATGCGCTTCGCGTGCTCCGGAAGTCTCCCGCGTTCACGGTAGTGGCCTTACTGACTCTGATGCTGGGGATTGGGGCGAACGTGGTCGTCTTCGGAGTGGTGAATGCGGTCCTGTTGCACCCGCTGGACGTGAACGACCCACAGAGCCTGTATCAGATTCGCCACAAGCAGTGGGCGACCGGACGGCTACTGACTACTTCGTATCCCGCGTTTGAGGATTTTCGCCAGCGAAATACGACCTTCAGCGGGATGGCCGGGGTCTACGGATATTCTCATGCGCGATTGAGCTGGCGGAATACCGTGATGAAGGTCCACGGCGACGAGGTCACGGGCAACTATTTCGATCTGCTGGGCGTGCAGCCGGAGGTAGGACGGTTCTTCCACGCGGCGGACGAGCATGGCCCGGATTCAGCGCCGTATGTGGTGTTGAGCGAGGCTCTGTGGCGAAAGGGCGTTTGATGCCGATCGGGGCGTAGTCGGGACGACCGTGGAGCTCAACAAGCATCCGTTTACGGTGGTTGGCGTGGCACCGGCGCGGTTCCACGGCACGGAGCAGTTCGTGTGGCCAGACTACTGGATGCCCATGGCGAACGAGGAGCAGGTGGAGGGGTCGGATTACCTGCATAGCCGGACATCCATAACTGTTACGGTGATTGGCCGGCTAAAGCCGGGCGTGACGCCGCAGGGGGCGACGGAAAATCTGAATGCGGTTGCGGCTGAACTGGCAAAGGAGTATCCGGCGACCGATGACGGACAGCCGCTGCGGCTGATCCATCCGGGACTCTTCGGGGATAACGGTGATGTCATTCGCGGATTTCTTTACAGCGTGACCGTGCTGGCGCTGCTGGTGCTGGGGGCGGCATGCGCGAACCTGGCAACTCTGTTTGCGGCGCGCGCGGCGGATCGCAGCCGGGAACTGGCGCTCCGCGTGGCCTTGGGATCGAGCCGGCGGCGGCTGGTGAGGCAACTGCTGACCGAAGCGGTGTTGGTATCGCTCATGGGCGGAGCGGCGGGGCTGGTGAGCGCCGACTTGCTGCTGGGTGTGCTGAACCGGTCGGAACCGTTCGTTGGCCAATTGACGGTAACGGTGGATGCGCGTGTGTATCTGGCAGGCTTGGCATTGACCCTGGGAAGCGCGCTGTTGTTTGGGATGGCTCCGGCCGGGCAGACGTGGCACAGCACGCCGCTGCAGATGATGAAGAGCGGACCGGCGGATGCAATGTACTTGCGCAGGTTTGCCTTGCGTGACCTGTTGTTGGGCGCACAAATTGCAGTCTGCACGCTGCTGGTAACGGCTTCGCTGGTGGCGGTGCGCGGCCTGGTGCGCGTGTTGCACGCTCCTCTAGGAATCCAGCCGCAGGGCGCGATGCTGGCCGATTTGGACCTGAGCCTGGTGGGACAGGCAGGCGACGCGGCGGTGGAGAAAAAGAAAGCGGTGATCGAGGCGATGCGGCGCATTCCCGGTGTGACGGCCGCGGGCACGGTGAGCCGCACACCCTTTACCGGGGGAATGCATGGGATGCCGATATTCCGGCCGGGGACGACAGAGTTCAAGCTAGACAATTCCGTGCTGGCGGCGTACGTGTTTACGATGTCGCCGGGATATCTCGAGGCGGCCGGCACCCGGCTACTGGGCGGGCGGGATGTCTCATGGCACGACACCACAAAGACGCCGTATGTGGCGATCGTGAACGAAACCTTCGCCCGGAGGATGTGGGGCGAAACACCGGCGATTGGACAGCACTTTATTCTGTGGGGCAGCCTGACGGAAGTGGTGGGCGTGGCGGAGGACGGCAAGTACCACGACCTGGAAGAGCCGGCACAGCCTGTGGTGTATGTGCCGTTGCCGCAGAACGAGCGGAGCGACACGGTTTTCGTGGTGCGGTCGCGGAGGGCGCCGAGTGAGATGGCGGCGGCGCTCGAACGCGCACTGAGCGGCACCGCGCCGAATGTGCCAATCACGGTGCAGAGCTGGCCCGATTCGCTGGGGGATGTCCTGTTCCCGGCACGGGCGGCGACTCTGGCACTGGGCGTCATGGGCCTGCTGGCGGCGATGCTGGCGGTGACGGGCATCTTTGGTATGGCTGCCTACAGCGTGAGCCGGCGGATGAAGGAGCTGGGCATCCGCGTGGCATTGGGCGCGCGGAGGACGCAAGTGATGAGCGCGGCAGTAGGGCGGCCAATGGTGCTGCTCGGCGTGGGATCAGTGGCGGGTCTGCTGTCGGGCGTCTTTACCAGCCGGTTGCTGGGGCAGATTGTGTATCAGGCGAATCCGCGGGATCCCGTGGTGGTGGGCGGCGCGGTGCTGACGATGGCGCTACTGGGCATTACGGCGTCGGCCATTCCAGCGTGGCGAGCGCTTGCCATCGACCCATCCAAACTCATGCGGGAAGAGTGAGGGAGGAGAGTACTGCCTGCGGCGGGCTCCCTGTTACAATTCCATCTACATGTTTCGTAAGGTCCTGATCGCCAATCGCGGCGAGATCGCCGTCCGTGTCATCCGCACGCTGCGCGAAATGGGCATCAGCAGCGTAGCTGTCTTCTCCGACCCCGATCGCACCTCCCTGCATGTCCGCATGGCCGATGAAGCTGCCCACGTCGGACCCGGTCCTTCCGCGGAGAGCTATCTGCGCATCGACCGCATTCTCGATGCCGCCAACCGGCACGGCGTGGACGCTATCCATCCCGGCTACGGTTTCCTCAGCGAGAACGCCGATTTCGCCGCCGCCTGCGAGGCTGCCGGCATCGTCTTCATCGGACCCTCGTCCGACTCCATCCGCGCGATGGGCTCTAAGACCGCCGCGCGCCGCACCGCGATCGCCGCCGGCGCGCCGGTCATCCCCGGCACGGAGCAGCCGGTCACGCTCGACATGCTGCGCGAGTTCGGGCACACCCACGGCTACCCGATCCTGCTTAAGGCCGTGGCCGGCGGCGGGGGCAAGGGCATGCGCCGGGTGGACCGCGAGAGCGACCTCGAATCCGCCTTCCGCAATGCTTCGAGCGAAGCCGAGCGCGCCTTCCGCAGCGCCGATATCTATGTCGAGCGCCTGATCGAACGCTCGCGGCACATCGAAATCCAGTTGCTCGGCGACCGTCACGGCAACATGGTGCATCTTGGCGAACGCGAGTGCTCGATCCAGCGACGCCACCAAAAGGTGATCGAAGAGTGCCCGTCGCCGCTCGTCTCGCTACACCCCGAGATGCGCCACGAGATGGGGCAGGCCGCCATACGCGCCGCGTGCGCCGCCGGCTACTACAACGCGGGCACCGTGGAGTTCCTGGTGGATTCGGACCGTCGTTTTTACTTCCTCGAAATGAACACGCGCCTACAGGTGGAGCACCCGGTTACGGAACTGGTCACCGGCCTGGACCTGGTCCGGCTGCAGGTAGAAATCGCCGCGGGGGCGCCCCTTCCGTTTACGCAGGAACAGGTCGCATGGCGCGGCGCGGCCATCGAATGCCGCATTTATGCGGAGGACCCCTACAACGATTTCCTGCCGTATCCCGGCAAAATCACGCGCCTGACGCGGCCCCTCGGCCCGGGCATACGGCTGGATGGCTGCGTGTACTCCGGGTGGAGCGTGCCCATGGAATACGATCCGCTGCTCGCCAAGCTCGCCGTGTGGGCCGACACGCGCGATCACGCCACGGCGCGCATGATCCGCGCGCTGCGTGAATACGACGTCGGCGGAATACACACCAATCTCGCCTTCTTTCGCCAGATTCTGGAAGACCCGGAGTTTCGCGCCGCCAACCTGCACACCGGCTTCATCGATGAATTCTTCCAGCGGCGACGGCCGCCCGAGCCGCCGGCGGATCTCGCCGCGGTCGCCGCGCTCGCCGCCGCGCTGCACACCGCCGCGCGCAAGCCACCCGATTCCACGGCCGCGCAAAGCGCCAGCCGCTGGCAGACCAGCGGAAGGGATGGACTGCTGAGATGAAGCTTGCGCTCACTGTCAACGGCCGGCGTGACGCCATCGAAATTCTCTCACCGGCACCGGCTTGCCGCTTCCAACTCGGTGATGGGCAGCCGCGCGATGCCGACGTGGAAGCTCCCGAGCCAGGGGTATACGGAATCCTGCTGGATGGCCGGAGCTACGACGCATTTGTCGAAGACACGCCTGGCGGCTTGGTCGTCACGATCGAAGGCTACCGCTTCGAGATCGAAGTGCGGGATCCGCGCCGCTGGTCTCGCAAGACGGGGGGCGCAGGCGGCGGGAGCGTGCAGTCGATCCTCAGTCCCATGCCTGGAAAAGTGGTCCGCGTGCTTGCCGCCGTGGGCGCCGAGGTGGTTCCCGGCCAGGGCATCGTGGTGGTGGAGGCGATGAAGATGCAGAATGAGCTGAAGTCGAATCGCACCGGCCGAGTGCTCTCCGTCCACGCGAAGGAAGGCGCGACGGTGACGGCTGGCGAACTTTTGGCGACGATCGAGTAGAAGCAGACAGGGTCGAAAAACCAGCATGACGCGACAGTTTCCGCACGAAGCAAGCCGACGGGGGGTCGGCTGCGGACGGGGGTCCGCCCCACCATTGCACGTCCCACGTGCAGTTTTTCATGAAGTTCGCGGGCGGAACCCCATCCAACAGACCACAGAAGGCGATGGTCTGTCCTACTCGTGGTGGTTGCTGCCGGCGGCCTCGCGAATGACGTCCTGCACGACTTCGGGGGCGCGCTGTGAGTGCAGGTCGGCGGCCATGCGGTGGAGGGCGACACTCAGTACATCGCGGTGATGCAGTTTCGCGCCCGGGCCACAGGCGCTGAGTTCCAGCCAGAGGCGATGCACCAGGTCGACATCTTCGGGCCAGAGGCGCGGAGGATGTGGGCCCAGGTTGAAGAACACCACGTCCTTCTGATTTTCGAGCACGAGTTCCAGGGATAGCGAGGGACGCGGCTCGGGGAGTTTCTCCCAATACTCGCCGACCTGCGCGCCCTGTTCCGAGGGCGTCAGTTTGGGCGAGAGTCCCATAACGATGCGCGAGGATTGCAGGCGGGAGGCCGTCTGCACGACGGCGTCGTAGGGGTCGGCGCCGGCAACCACCATCAGTTCGACGTGCTTGCCGGCCTTTTCCGCGAGGTTGACGACTTTGGAGAAGACGTCCGTCTCGGCATCGGCAAACATCTGGTCCGGGTCCAGGCCGAATTCGCCGGCGCCGGTTTTGAGCGTGCGCACGGAGAGCACTACGATGTCCATCTTGCGGGTGTCGGTCTTGCGGAGGATGCGCTCCAGGTGTTGCAGCCGGCTGGGGTTGCGCACGGCAACCAGGATGTTGCCGGGGCGCACGTGGACGGCCTCTTTGGTGACCTCGGTATGCGTGTCCAGGCGGAATTTCTCGGATTCCTGACCCTCATGTTTATGGCGGCGGCGGTTGTAGATTTCAGAACACTCGAAGA
This sequence comes from uncultured Solibacteraceae bacterium, assembly GCA_963805775.1. Lineage (GTDB taxonomy): Bacteria > Acidobacteriota > Terriglobia > Bryobacterales > Bryobacteraceae > Solibacter. The sequence goes on from CAWDWK010000069.1 coordinate 123,223, forward strand.
CGATAAAGAACGCGATGGTGAAGGCGATGCCTGAGATGGTGGCTACCTTCTTGGTGAGCACGTTGATGATGGCCAGCGAGAAAAGCGATAGCGTAATCAGAATCAGGCCGACCGGCAGTTCCGATTTGCCGATCATGATATTGAGCGGCGTCTTCCAGAGGCGGTTCTCGGGAAGCTTGTAGCGCAGCACGAGGACCGAGAGCGCCTTCATGGAGAAGCTCCACACCACGCCGAAGGCGTAGGCTTCGCCGAGCAGCGTCATATCACCGCGCGTGATCACGATGGTGACGAGTTGCAGCAGCACGATGGTATTGATCAGGCGCGAAGTGGTGCCGAAGCGGTGATGCGGGTGGCGGAACCAATCGGGCAGCACGCCGTCCTCGGCGACACGGTTGAGCACGCCGTTGGAGCCGATGATGGCGGTGTTGACGGCGCCCGAGAGCAGCAGCACACCCACGAGCACGACCACGCCGTGGAACGCGAGGCGCAGGGAGAGCGGGCCGACCAGGTACATCGACAGGCCGCCGATCAGGTTGTCCAGGAACTGGGGCCGCGCGGAATCGGGAATGATCATCACCGCGAAGAAGGAGACCAGCGAGGTGAAGATCAGGCTGTAGCCGAAGATCACCCAGCCGGCGCGTTCCAGGTTCTTGAGCTTGGGATGGGCGATTTCGCGATAGACCTGCGCCAGGGTTTCGAAGCCGCTCATGGCGAGCAGGGAGTGGCCCAGGCCGATCATGATGGCGATGGCGGTGATGGATGGCGCTACGGTGCCCTTGAGCCAGCCTACGGAATCGTCGGTGAAGCGGATGGTGTGCAGGGTGGGGAACGGGACGGGCTGGTAGCCGTTCTTGAGAATCGTTGCGATGCACCAGACGATCAGGACCACCACCATGCCGCTGGCGATCTGCATAATCCGCAAGGCCTTCTCGCTGGATTCGTGCATGCCCATGATGTTCTTGCGCCAGAAGTAGAGGGTGACGGCGGCGGCGAAGACCGCGGCGAAATAAGGCGGGTGGACGTGCAGTGAGGGCTGATGCAGGTGCTCGCTGATCTCGTTGATGAGGCCGCCCAGGTAGAGGCCCGCGCTAACGCCGGAGATCGGGCCGGTGAGCACGTAGTCGAACATCAGCGCGGAGACCGAGAACTTGGCGAGGGTCCCGCCCATGGCCTCGTGAACTACCTTATATACGCCGCCGCGCACGAACATCGAACAGCTCTCGATGTAGATGGCGCGCACCGCGTAGGAGAACAGCATGATCGCCAGGATGAACCAGGGAGCGGACTTGCCGACGGCGGTCTCGGCGATCCCGCCCACGTAGTAAGCACTGGAGGCAAGGTCGCTCAGCACGATGGCTGCGGCGCGCCAGAAGGAAATGAAAGACAGCATCACGGTGGTCGCGACTACGACCTTGACGGTGGCTGTCCGTTGCTCGGATTGCACGGAAGGTTCTACTGGATCACGCATACGGTGGCGACTGTGTCTTACGAGGTCAGCTGATGGGCTGGCAGACGGAGCTCAACGACATTGTAATAGCATAGCAGGGCGGTCGCGGGAAGAAGCGGGTCCAGGGGGACCCGCGCGGACCAGGGGGTCCGCCCCACCAATCAAACAGCGGGCTCGTCGTGATGGTTGCGGCCGGCGGCTTCGCGAGTAATGTCGCCCACCACTTCGCCGGCGCGCTCGCCGTCCAACTCTGCGGCCATGCGGCGCAGGGCAACGCTCAGGACATCCCGGTGATGCAGCTTGGGTCCGGGACCGCGCGCGCTGAGATCGAGCCAGAGACGGTGCACCAAGTCGATATCTTCGGGCCAGAGGCGCGGAGGATGCGGGCCCAGATTGAAGAAGACTACGTCTTTCTGATTTTCGAGCACGAGTTCGAGAGACAGGGAGGGACGCGGTTCGGGGAGTTTCTCCCAATACTCGCCGACCTGCGCGCCCTGTTCCGAGGGCGTGAGTTTGGGCGAGAGTCCCATGACGATGCGCGAGGATTGCAGGCGGGCCGCGGTCTGCACCACGGCGTCGTACGGATCGGTGCCCGCGACCACCATGAGCTCGACGTGCTTGCCTGCCTTTTCCGCCAGGTTGACGACCTTGGAAAATACCGCGGTCTCGGCATCGGCGAACATCTGGTCCGGATCCAGACCGCCTTCGCCTGCGCCCGCCTTGAGCATGCGCACGGATAGCACAACGATATCCATCTTGCGGGTGTCGGTCTTGCGCAGGATGCGTTCCAGGTGCTGCAGGCGGTTGGGATTGCGCACGGCGACCAGCAGGTTGCCGGGACGCACGTGAACTGCCTCTTTGGTAACTTCGGTGTGCGTGTCGAGACGGAACTTTTCGGTCTCCGGCCCTTGCGCGGCCTTGCGCTTGCGATTGTAAATATCGCTTAGCTCGAAAACGATGAAGAAGATGATGGTGAAGGTAACGCCGGAGATGGTCGCCGTCTTCTTGGTGAGCACATTGATCACGGCGAGGGCGAACAGGGTGACCGTGATCATCATCAGGCCGAGTGGGACTTCGGTTTTCCCGATGTGGAAATTGAGCGGCACTTTCCAATCGCGGTGGCCCGGCTGTTTGTAGCGCAGCATCAGCACGCTGAGCGCCTTCATGGCGAAACTCCAGACCACGCCGAATGCATAGGCCTCGCCGAGCATCAACATGTCGCCGCGGCTGATGAAGATGGTGAGAAGCTGCAGTGCGACGATCAGGTTGATCAGCCGCGAGGTGGTGCCGAAGGTCTTGTGCGGGTGCCGGAACCAGCCGGGCAGCACGCCGTCTTCGGCCACCCGGTTGAGCACGCCATTGGAACCGATAATCGCCGTGTTGACCGCGCCGGAGAGGATCAACGTGCCCACCAGCACGACGAATCCGTGGAACAGCAGGCGCAGCGGAATGGGACCGATCAGGTACATGGAAAGGCCGCCGATCAGGTTGTCCAGGAACTGGGGCCGCGCGGTATCGGGAATGATCATCACGGCGAAGAAGGAGACCAGCGACGTGAAGAGCATGCTGTAGATGAAGATCACGAAGCCGGCGCGCTCCAGGTTCTTCAGCTTGGGGTGGGCGATTTCGCGGTTCACCTGTGCCAGGCTCTCCTCGCCGCTCATGGCCAGCAGCGAGTGGCCCAGGCCGATCAGGATGGCGATGAAGGTGATGGAAGGAGCCACCGTGCCCTTGAGCCAGCCCAGGGCATCCGGGTTGAATTTGAGGTTTTCAGGCAGGGGAAGCGGCACCGGCTGGTAGCCGTTTTTGAGAATCGTGGCCACGCACCAGACGATCAGAATCACAACCATGACGGTGGTGATCTGCATAATGCGGAGCGCCTTCTCGCTGGATTCGTGCATGCCGATGATGTTCTTGCGCCAGAAGTAGAGGGTGACTACGGCGGCGAACACCGCGGCAAAATAGGGCGGGTAAACCTTCATCGAGGCGATATGGGCATGTTCGCCTACTTCGTTGATCAAACCGGCGAGGTACAGGCCCGCGCTGACGCCGGAGATGGGGCCGGTGAGCACGTAGTCGAACATCAGGGCGGAGACCGAAAACTTGGCCAGCGTCCCGCCCATGGCCTCGTGGACCACCTTATATACGCCGCCGCGCACGAACATCGAACAACTCTCGATGTAGATGGCGCGCACCGCGTAGGAGAACAGCATGATGGCCAGGATGAACCATGGAGCGGACTTGCCGACCGCTGTCTCCGCGATTCCGCCGACGTAATAAGCGCTGGACGCAAGATCGCTCAGTACGATGGCGGCGGCGCGCCAGAAGGAAATAAACGACAGCATGACAGTGGTCGCGACGACGACCTTTACGGTTGCTGCCCGTTGCTCGGTTTGCACGAAATTTTCTCCAGGATCACCCATACCGCGGTGACTCTCAAATATCGCCTGCGAGGTTAGCTGACGGGCTAGAGCTTGAAAGTACTCCGTCCTTGCGGACTGCGCCCCGTATACATGGGTCCCCCGTCTCCAGGTGGAGTTCGGCGACTTCATATTAGCATAGGAAGGTGGACTCGGAAGCGCTTGCACGCGAGGTGATCGCCAAGCTCCGCGGCGTGGGACACCAGGCGTACCTGGTCGGCGGGTGTGTGCGCGACCTGCTGCTGGGCGTCAGACCTAAGGACTTCGATGTCGCGACCGATGCGCGGCCCGACCGCATCATGGACCTCTTTCCTCGCTCGGGCCGCGTAGGTGCGCACTTCGGAGTGGTGCTGGTGCGCGACGTGTTCGACCAGGTGGAGGTGGCCACCTTCCGCAGCGATCACGATTACCTGGACGGGCGGCATCCCGAGCAGGTTCGTTTTGAGAACGACCCGCGCGAGGATGTGCTGCGGCGCGATTTCACCATCAACGGGCTAATGATGGACCCGGACACCGGCAGGGTACTGGATTTCGTCGATGGCCGCGGCGATCTGGCGCGCGGCGTGATCCGGGCGATCGGCGACCCGTACGCGCGATTTCGCGAGGATCATCTGCGGCTGCTGCGCGGCATCCGGTTTGCGGCGCGCTTCGGGTTCGAAATCGAGGCGGCGACTTTTGATGCGATGCGGCGCGATCATGCCCTGATCCTGAATGTCGCGATGGAGCGAGTGAGGGAAGAACTGGTGCGCATCCTGACCGAGGGCGGCGCGCGGCGCGGCTTTGAGCTGCTGGACAGCAGCGGCATGATGGCGGACCTGCTGCCGGAGGTGGCGGCCATGAAGGGTGTGGCGCAGCCGCCGGAATACCATCCCGAGGGAGACGTCTGGCAGCACACGCTGCTGCTGCTGGAACAGTTGTGCCAGCCCACGCCGACGCTGGCGCTGGCGGCGCTGCTGCACGATGTGGGAAAGCCGCCCACGTTCCGGGTGGCCGACAGGATCCGCTTCGACGGCCACGTCGAGGAAGGCGTCCGGCTGGCGAGGGGCATTTTGACCCGATTGCGCTTCTCGCGCGAGGAGATCGAACAGGTGGAGGCCCTGATCGACAATCACATGAGGTTTAAGGACGTAAAGCGCATGAAAGAAAGCACTTTGAAGCGCTTCTTACGCTTACCGCAATTTGAGGAGCACCTGGAATTGCACCGTTTGGACGTGATGAGCAGCAACAAACGGCTGGAGAACTACGACTTGGCCAAGGCGAAGTTCCTGGAATACAGCTGCGGAACACTTGCGGCCCGAACCTCTGGTGACCGGGGCGGACTTGATCGGCATGGGTTACGAGCCGGGCCCGCAGTTTTCGCAGATTCTGGCGGTGCTGGAAGACGCCCAGCTCGAGGGCCGCATCGCGAGCCAGGATGAGGCGATGGATCTGGTGCGGGGCATGTTTCCGCTGGAGCGGTGAAAAAGAGGTTGGGCCGCCGATGAACGCCGATGAACGCCGATAAGAACACAGAGTGCTTATCGGCGTTTATCGGCGTTCATCGGCGGCCACTTTCCTGTTAGCGAGTTTTCTGGCCCGGCGGAAGACATCGGTCAGCATCTTTTCGGTCAGCTTGCCGGTGGAGGTGTTTTGCTGGCTCGGGTGGTAGGAACTGATCAGGACTGGCTGACCCGGTCCGGTACGGAACTGCCGGTCGTGACCGAAGACGAAAGGCGCCCGGCTGGCGATCACGCCGCGGGATTTCAGGACGTCCAGGTAGATATCGAAGGCAATCTTGCCCAGAGCGACAATCACCTTCAGGTTGGGCAGGAGTTCCAACTCGCGCTCGAAGTAGGGACGGCAGTTGCGCAGCTCCTGCGGCGTGGGTTTGTTGCCGGGCGGGGCGCAGTGGGCGGAGGCGGTGATGTACAGATCGTGCAGCGTCAAACCGTCGTCGCGGGAAACGCTGGTGGGGCACGAGGCGAAACCGGTCTTGTGGAGGACCCTATAGAGGATGTCGCCGGAGCGGTCGCCGGTGAACATGCGGCCGGTTCGGTTGGAACCGTGAGCGCCCGGTGCGAGTCCCAGAATCAGGACACGCGCGGCCGGGTCGCCGAACGACGGCACGGGGAGTCCCCAGTAGGTCTGGTCGCGGTAGGCGCGCCGCTTGAGTTGCGCGACTTCCGCAGAATGCCGGCGCAGACGGGGACAACGTCCGCAGGATACTATCTCCTGGTTGAGAACTTCGAGCAAAGATGACCTAAATGGTATAATAAAATTAGAATTCGCTTGACGGGGCCAGGTCCCAGTGTACAAGATTAAGTATCCGGCTGCTCCGGTCGGATGTTGCATTACAGCTCTGGCCAACAATCCTCCCCGTTTTCACCGTAAGGTGAAGTGGTAGTACTTCTATGATCAGGTTATTCCTCGCCACACCAGCCAGAATCATCGCTTTCATTTTGACACTCCATCTATTTGCTGCAATTGGCGTTACCGGCACGGTACCGCCCAAGCGCAAGCATCGACGGGTGAATGCAGCGCACAAATCAGCCGCGGCGAAACGGCCGGCGATTAAACCGGCGGCAGCGCTAGCCTCACGCACGTCCGTGAGGGTGGCGGCCGTTCAGAGAGCATCCGTGGCTGGTCCGCGACCCGTCGCGCCGGCTGCTCCGATCATCGCGGGCGGCCCTTGGACGAGCCCGACTTATGCCGATTCGACCAATGGCGACAATATCGACGGGGAGGATATGGATATCCGTCGCGCCGCCGTGGATGCCCTGGGACAGTACAACGGATCGGTGGTGGTGGTAGATCCCAACAGTGGGCGAATCCTGAGCATGGTGAACCAGAAGGTGGCGCTCAGTTCGGGGTTCCAGCCGTGTTCTACGGTGAAGGTCTCCGTGGCCTTGGCGGCGCTCAGCGAGAAGATCATCCAACCTGCGACCAAGTATCGCCTCGGCGGCATGAGGATGGATTTGACCTACGCCTTGGCCCACTCAAACAACTACTACTTCGCCACGTTGGGAGAGAAGCTCGGGTTTGAGCGCGTCGCCTACTACGCGCGGCTCTTCGGGTATGGCGAGAAGGCAGGGCTCAATATTCCCGGCGAGCAGCCGGGACGCTACCCTTCGGCTGCACCGAAGAACGGCGGGGTGGGGATGCTGACCAGCTTCGGCGAGGAGATCCAGCAGACGCCGCTGCAACTGGCGGCGCTGATGAGTGCGATTGCCAATGGCGGCACACTCAACTACCTGCAATACCCGCGCACCCAGGCCGAAGTGCAGGGTTTTGTGCCGCGCGTGAAGCGGCGGTTGGATATCGCGACCGTAATTCCCATGGTGAAGCCGGGGATGCGAGGCGCGGTGGAATTCGGCACGGCGCATCGCGCGCGCGACGACGGCGCAATTGCGGGTAAGACCGGAACGTGCAGCGAGAATCACACGCACCTGGGATGGTTCGGGTCTTTCAACGATGTGGGCGACCGGAAGCTGGTGGTGGTGGTGCTGCTGACCGGCGGACGCCCGGCGATCGGGCCGCTGGCGGCAGGTATCGCAGGCGACGTGTACAGAAGGCTGGGCGAGAAAAACTACTTTCGCGCGGCGCAAGCCATGACTCCGGCAACCCTGGTGTCCAGCCAGATCTGCTGCTCCCGATAGGGGGCTGCGCCGGCAATTGACGAACCAGCTAAAATAGCGTCTCAGAGCTATGTCCGCGACCGTTCTTTTAAAGGACATCGTCGATGCGCTGGAGATGCAGTCCGACGATTGGTTGTCCTTCGTGGATCTCGACACGGGCGAGGTCGAAAGCGTCACGCGAGATCTTCTAAGCGCAGCCGAAGAAGCTGAAGACGAGGAAGAAGAGTTGGATGTTCCCCAGTGGCAGCAGCCCGAATGGGAGCTCGCCAAACGAATTATCTTCTCGGACCGCTTCGCCAAACTTGCCGACAAGTTCCATGTTCACGAGTGGTCGATCATGCAGGACTTCGCGAACTCTGTTTCCTCCGAAAGAATCTCCGAAGATCTGCTGAACGCCATTCACGGTTCGGGTGCATTCCGGTATTTCAAGGACACTCTCCGGCGGCACCGAATCGAGAAGGAATGGTATGCATTCCGCAGTGAAGCTCTGGCGGAGATCGCCCGCGATTGGTGCGAAGAGAATCAGGTTGCCTGGCGGTAATCCCTGGCGACGACCGGCGCGGAGCGTGCCGAAACGCCCAAGTCGCTTTCGCGTTTCGCTTGACGGCGCGGTGAAAAACCTACAGTATTTCCCAAGGGAATGCAGATAGTCTAGGGCGGGCCTACGAGCTGTTACCCAAATTGCACTTCCCACCGAGTGGTTTAACGACTGGCTGCAGCGCAGCACGAGGGGGCCTTTCGGAGGCCAGGGAGGGGAATCCAATGATCGGCAGTTTCTTTGAAGGGCCGCTGATGGCGGCATACGGCGCCCAGTTCGGCGCGGCACCCGCTGGTGCGGCGGGGTTTGGCGGGGTAGCCAATCTGCCCCTCAGCCTTTACGTCGCGTGTCACCCGACGCTCACCTGCACGAATTACCAATGCCACAGCTTACAGATCCCGTGCTTGACCCGCTTCTGTACGCTAACCGTTGTCCAATGCTCGTTGGCGTGCGTCACTCCCCCGTTCGCTTCCACCGCCTGCCAGGTTGGCGTTGGCGGGGCGGTACAAGGCCAGGCCGCGATGGCGGCGCCTGCCGCGGCGGCGCAGATGTTGCCGTCGCTGGTTTGCTCCTACGCGCCCCATTGCTGGTTCAGCTATGGAGCCTGCCCGACCATGTTCGGTTGCGGCCCTTCCACACGCCTGGCTGTCCGCAGGTCCAGGCACAGGCGCCAATGCCTGCCGCCGGTCCTCAGGCGGGCGCGGTGGCGGGCACGTACGCACCTCACTGCTGGTATAGCTGGAACGCGTGTCCCACGATGTATGGCTGCGGTCCACACCATACGCCGGGCTGCCCGCAGTTCCAGGCGCAGGCCCAGGATCCCGCCGCTGCGGCGCAAGGTGGAGCGGCGATAGCGGTCACCTACGCTCCCCATTGCTGGTATAGCTGGAACGCGTGTCCCACGATGTTCGGCTGCGGTCCACACCACACGCCGGGTTGCCCGCAGTTCCAGGCGCAGGCCCAGGATCCGGCGGCCGCCGCGGCCGCCCAGGGAGGAGCGCCAGGGATAGCGGGCTCCTACGCTCCCCACTGCTGGTATAGCTGGAACGCTTGTCCCACGATGTACGGCTGCGGTCCACACCACACGCCGGGTTGCCCGCAGTTCCAGGCGCAGGCCCAGGATCCGGCGGCCGCCGCGGCCGCCCAGGGAGGAGCGCCAGGGATAGCGGGCTCCTACGCTCCCCACTGCTGGTATAGCTGGAACGCTTGTCCCACGATGTACGGCTGCGGTCCACACCACACGCCGGGTTGCCCGCAGTTCCAGGCGCAGGCCCAGGATCCGGCGGCCGCCGCGGCCGCCCAGGGAGGAGCGCCAGGGATAGCGGGCTCCTACGCTCCCCACTGCTGGTATAGCTGGAACGCTTGTCCCACGATTTACGGCTGCGGTCCGCACCACACGCCGGGTTGCCCGCAATTCAGATGACGGCGCCAGCGTGACACTGAGTCCCGACAATCTGGTCTACTACCTGTTGGAACGAGGACTCGCCACCCGCGAGTCCGTGGTCAACGGGTGCGTCGAAATCAGTGAGATCGCGCGGCGCAATCGCAATTTCAAGGTGAGGCAGAGCAACGGGCCTGGATACTTCCTGAAGCAGGTGCGCCGCTGGGAGCCCGAACCACTGCGCACGTTGCAGGCGGAGGCGCAGTGTTACCAGCTCGCCACCGAACACGAAGTTTTCGCCGACCTGCGTGACATCGTGCCGCGCTTCCACTCCTGGGATCCGCGGCGCGCCGTGCTGGTGACCGAACTGCTCGAAGGCGCAGAGACCGTGACGGAACATCATTTTCGCAACGATGCGTTTCCGGTCTTCGTGGCGGAACAGTTGGGCCGCGCATTCGGCAGCTATCACCGTAAGGCGGCGGCCAGCGGTCCCCCGCCGGTCAACGGATTGTTCCCGCGCCGGGCTGCGTGGGCGCTCTCGCTGCACGACATGCCGCCGCAATCGGTACAGGATGCCAGCGGCGGCATTTACCAGATGCTCGGAATGATCCGGCAGTTTCCGCAATTTGCCGAATCATTCGAGAAGTTGCGCGCCGCCTGGCGCGCCGACGCGGTGATCCACAGCGACATCAAGTGGGACAACTGCCTGCTGTACACCGGCCCCGACGGAACCCGCAAGCTGAAAGTGGTGGATTGGGAAATGGCCGACTGGGGCGATTCCTGCTGGGACGTGGCGGCCATCTTCAGCGCCTATCTCTTCTTCTGGGTCCAGTCGCTGCCGTCCAACGGCCTGGCCAACCCTTCTGCGCTCGTGGAGCAGACGCGCTTTCCCATCGAACGCATGCACCCCGCCATACGAGCGTTCTGGAGCACCTACCAGGAGTGCCGCGGCGTTTCCGGCCAGGCATCCAGAGATCTGCTGCAGCGGTCGGTGCGCTACGCGGGCGCGCGAAATATACAGACCGCGTTCGAAACGCTGCAAACCCTGCCGCAGGCCCATTCGGGCACCGTGCTACTGTTGCAGCTCAGCATGAACGTGCTGGCGAATCCGGATGAAGCAGCCCGCGAGCTGCTGGGGATCGAGCCATGACCGGGGAGCAAGCGTTACGCGAAGAGCTGGCCCGGATCGTCGATGCGGTCGCGATCGAATCGCCCGCGGCATTCACGCTGGGCGGGCGGCCTTCGAGTGGAATCGCGCTGCCGGTGATCGGGCTCCACCTCACGCCGGACATGCCTCCACTGATGAACGAGCTGGTGATGCAGTTGTACCAGCACTGCTTCGCCAACCGCTTCGCCGGGCAGGCCGTGTCCGGCCAACCGCCGCCTACGGCCAACGACCCCGAATGGGTCGGATCGCTGGCGCGCGCCAATCAGAGCCGCGAGCGGTGGGAGGACGAATGGCGCATCCTGCACACTATGCCTAACGGGGGGGTCGTGGCCCAGCGCGGCAAGACGACGCGCACACTGGCGCCGGGCGAGTTCATCAATCTCAGCGGCTCCGGCATGGTGCTATCGCCGGGAACATTTGTCAGAGTCTACGTTCCGCGCGAATCGCGCACCGTGCAGGCCGGCTACTACTTCGCTTTCGGCGAGACGCTGCCCGACTCCAACGACGAGCTCTCGGTGGTGCGCTTTTACTGGAACGTCTCCGGCCGAGGGAGCTGCGCAGTTGTTGCATCGGATCTCGGGGGATTTGAATCGCTGGGAAGTCCCCTTCCGCTTCAAGAGTCCGAGCCATCCGGGGATGTTCGCGCGAACCGATACCGCCGTGCTGTATGCGCCGCGGCGCTACGCTCATTTCACACGCGGCCTGGTAGCGGAGATCCACTCTGAGATCCGTCCTCTCTTGAGGGACGAGGTGCCGCTCTTTACCCTGCGCCTTGCGCCCGGACTGGCGTTTGCGGAAGATCCGGGCACGCAGGAGAGCTTCGGAATGTGCCGCAGCCGGATTCTGGCGCAAGGCATCTGGCAAGCGCACGCGCAGGGCGCGCATAGCACCGAAGAGCGGCTGAAAATCGTGGAGCAGCAGTTTCAATCGCAGGGAATTTCGCTGTCGCGGCCGTGGCTCAATGCCGGATCGGCTGACGAGTTTCAGTTTGAAGCAGCACAGACGGAGGCGGCGTGAGCCCATTTCTGGAAACTGCCTGCGCCATCGCGCGGCGCATCTCGCGCGATGCCATCTGGGCGGACGGGTGCTGCAATTGGGTAGGCCCTTTCATGGATTCATTCCAGGCGTGGGATGTGCGCCAGAAATCGTTCGGGCCCGAGCTCTATTCGGGAACCGCCGGGGTGGCCCTCTTCCTCGCCATGGCCGCCGAGGCGTCAGACGACCGATTGATTCGCAAGACCGCGGAAGGCGCGGCGCGCCACGCCGCTGCGCACGCGAAAGAGTTTCCCCCGCAACAGCGCATCGGCGTGTATTCGGGAACGCTCGGCATCGCCTGGAGCCTACTCGAGACCGGTAGGGTCTTGGGCGATGGCAATTGGACGGAGCGCGCCGTGAGGTTGCTCGAAGGCGTGGAGGACGGCATTCCCGGCGCCGGATTGGACGTCATGAGCGGGTATGCCGGCGCCATCCCGGCACTACTGGCGCTGGCGCAGCGCTGCGCGCGTCCCGAGTGGCGCGAACTCTCGTTCCGTTGCGGTGAGGAACTGGAACGCGCCGCCGTGCGGAGTGCCGAAGGCTGGTCGTGGAAGACCATCGATATCCCGGGACAGGCGGGAATGCGGAATCTCACCGGCTTTTCGCATGGAACCGCCGGAATCGGTTGGGCGCTGCTGGAATTGTCCGAGGCCACCGGAGAACAGCGGTTCCGGTCAGCGGCGGACGAAGCGTTCCGCTACGAACGCACGCACTACAGCCCGGAACACGAGAACTGGCCGGATTTTCGCGATTTCCTGCGCCCACCGGGAGGCAGCGGTTCTGTATTCGGCACGGCCTGGTGCCACGGTGCGCCGGGTATCGCCCTTTCGCGGTTGCGCGCATGGGAATTGACGGCGAGTGCGCAGGCGCGCAAGGAGGCTGAGGCGGCGATAAGAACCACCACGCGCTCGCTGCTGGCTCCCGATGCGGCGAGAGGCGGATTCTCGCTCTGCCACGGATGCGCCGGCAATGCCGACGTGCTGCTGGAAGCCGCTGTAAGCCTGGACGCGACAGATGCGGTCGACGCGGCCGGTAAAATCGGTTGTGCCGGGATCGAGCAGTTTGAATCGCGGCGGCTGCCCTGGCCGTGCGGTCTTCCGGGCGTGGGCGAGACTGCGGGGCTGATGCTGGGAACGGCGGGAATCGGTTACTTTTACCTCCGCCTCGCCAACCCCCGCATTCCTACGCTGCTCCGCATCGGCCGGAATTAATGGTGGTGGGCGCCAGACACGGCTCCGTGCGTCGAGTTACCCTCTTGAGTATGTGGAAACTGCTTTTGCTTGGTGCGTCGCTCTTGTCCGCGCAGGAAACTTCCACGGAATGCGCGGACCCACGCACCGCCCAAACTCCGGCCGTTCGAGGACCTGCCGGAGTGTCCGCCGTGCTCAAAGTTTCCGGAGCGGACGACCATAGCAAGAACTCACACGACTGCATGGCTCAGTACCAACTCTCTATCTCGCCCGACGGCGGGGGCGCGGTGGTGGTCGCTGATATCCTCAGCAGCTACGGTGATTGGGGCAGAAAGCTATCGCTTCACCTGGACGGTTTCACGCAGGATGGCAAACGGGCTTTCGGTAGCATTTCGGAGAGCGGCCGCGCTCCCGACTCAACGCTTTTCGATTACCGTACTGCCGATGGTAAGGTACAACTGTTCGACATCGCGAAAGCGCGCAGGCAGATACCCACGTCAAAGTGCGGCACGGAGGTTGCTGTCTCGGGAGTCACGGATGCGGGAGACATCGTGATTGGGCCGGATCCGCCGAGCCGTTGTACAAATCGATGGCTGTTCGATCCCGCAAGTTCAACGCTGCGCCGGCTCCCGGAAGGTAAGGCTGTGATTGCGCTCTTCAGCGCGCACTAGGCTGCGGTTTTGCAGAGTTCGTTTACCGCTCCCTTACTGTCGCGGCTCTGTTACGACACTAGCGGCTCTGTTACGACATCAGAAGTATCGCTGGTACGCCTGTTCCCACTCAGCGCTGGGGTGCGGATCCACGGTGGTCAGTTCGAACGAGTTGCGGACCACGGCTCGCGCCTCATCGAGATTCGCCAGTTCGCCGGCGCCCATGGCCTGCACCAGGATGTTGCCGATCGCGGTGGCTTCGCTCGGGCCCGCCACTACACGGCGGCCGGTGCAATCGGCCACAAACTGATTGAGCAGCGCATTGCGTGAGCCCCCGCCCACGATGTGAATCACTTCGATTTTGCGGCCCGTCAGTGTTTCCAGGTTCTCCACGACGTTGCGATAGCGCAGGGCGAGGCTTTCCAGGATGGCGCGCGCAAATTCGCCGTCGGTGGCGGGCGGCGCCTGACCCTTGCAGTGGCACCATGAGGCGATCTTCTCCGGCATGCCGCCGGGCTCCAGGAAGGCGTCGGGATCGATGGCGGCGCTGAAGGGCCGGGCTTCGGCCGCCAGGTGGGTCAGGTGCTCGTAGCTGTATTCCCTGCCCTCCAGCATCCAGGCTTTGCGGCATTCCTGGAGCAGCCATAACCCGGCAATATTTTTCAGGAAGCGGATCTTGCCGGAGGCACCCACCTCGTTGGTATAGTTGGCGGCCAGCGTCTGCGCGTTGATCACCGGCCGGTCGAGTTCCAGTCCCATGAGGGACCAGGTGCCCGAACTGATGTAGCACCAGTTGTCGCCGCCCTGGGCGGGTACGGCGACCACGGCAGCGGCTGTATCGTGGCCCGCGGTGGCGTAGACCGGCGCGTGCGGCGGCTCCAGCATCTTGCCAAGCAGCGTGCCCGGCGGTACGAGTTCGGCGAGGATGTGGTCCGGCAGATCGAGGCGCTGGAGCAGTTCGGCGGCCCACGTCATCGATGCGGGATTGAAGAACTGCGTGGTGCTGGCGATCGTCATTTCCGAACGGGCGACGCCGGTGAGCCAGTAGTTGAACAGATCCGGAATGCTCAGCAGGCGCGCCGCCACGCCCAGCGTGGGTGCTGCCGCGAGACGCATGGCATACAACTGATAGAGCGTGTTGATCTGTATGAACTGAATGCCGGTGTAGCCAAAGACCTGGTCGCGCGGCACGGCTTCGAAGAGCTTCTCCATCATCCCGTTGTTGCGCGCGTCGCGGTAGTGGCGCGGGTTATCGAGCAGCAGCCCGTCGCTGCCCAGCAGTGCGCAATCGACGCCCCAGGTATCGACGCCGATGCCGTCGAGCGTGAGTTTGCGCTCACGAGTGGCGACGGCAATACCGTGTTGAATCTCGTGCCACAAGCGCAGGATATCCCAGTAGAGTGCGCCCTGGACGCGGACCGGCGTATTGGGAAATCGGTGGAGCTCCTCCACGGAAAGCCTGTGGCCGGAAAGGCTGCCCAGCAGCGCGCGCCCACTTTCGGCGCCGAGATCAATGGCTAGATAGTGACTCATGAAAACGCAATTCTACCGTATTGACGTATACGATTGATTCGATTCGACAGGTCAATGCGCCAGGCGAGTGTTTTGATGTTTAGCGCGAGTTCTCAAAAATATTGTCCAAACGGAAGACACGCCGACTCAGGAAGCCGTCATGCTCTACTGCGCGGCCGTCTAGCGGCTCCGCTCCAGCGGAATTGTGGTTGCTTCACGAGAGGCTCGGATGATCGATGCGCGACCGCCTCCAAGTAAGACGTCGTCGCCGGGATCATTCAAAACGGGCTGAGAGGGAGCTGAATGTGTCTGACGCATTTAAGTAGAAGTGCAAACGACTCTGACACCTAATTCGAGTTCATGAAACATACGGTTTCCTCAAGGTTGATTGGGAAATATCCTCTTATGCCTGAAACGGAAGGCGTGTAGACTGACGTAAGGTAAACGTTCGCCTTAGTCAACCAAGCCCAAGGTGGAAAGATGCAAACATTGGCTCTGTAGCGGTATCGCTTTCGTGTTACTCGGCATCACGCCGAAAACCCATGCCAGCCTGATTCTAACTGCGGCCGGAGTCACCGATGGATTCAGCCTTTCAGTATTTGCGAGCGGCATCCCAAATAACGGAACTTTGGACCCGTAACCAGCGACGGCTCACGCACCGTACTGCTGACGCCCGCGATCCTCGTCGGACCGCCTGCTGCTAATCGAAGTGCCGCAGAAGCCAGTCTCCGATTCGTTAATCGTTAACCGATCGAAATAATTCACATATTGCGCTTCGCACAAGTGGGCGTTCGTAGCTCTGGCACGGACCTCGCGCTCCCCTACTCCGTCGCCACCATTCAGACTGTGCCGGACGACAGACCCGTAGACCCTTCGCCGGGCGGGAAGTCCTGAACCTTCTCCGCAATGACAGCGGACGGCGTTGGCATCATTCAGCCAGGCACCAGCCTATTTTCCAACTACCTGGTCGTCAATACCAACGGTGGCATTGTTGATCTAGTCAATCCGGCGGGAACCTCTGTAGTCGCGATCGCGAATGGGGGTAGCCGAGGCGACTTTGTTGGCGTCGATCTCAACAACGGGACCTTGTTCTTATCGCAGACCGACTCGGTGGAACGGCTGTCGTGTGGTCCGAACTGTGGATTCGCACCGCCACCCACCACGCCCGAACCCGCTGCGAGCACTCTCGCTTTGCTAGGGCTTGGATGGCTAATCCGAAAACGAATACTTTCCGGAGTTGCGATTTGCCTTGGGAAGGCGCGGGGCTTAAGGTAGGAACTCTGCGGCAGGGTTGAACGAACGGCTGTTTTGCACTTGCAGGCTGCAGGGCACGGGAGGCAGATACCGCGCAGGTGTGGTACGGTGCACGGAAGCAGCGGGGCGCAGTCATGAAAAAGCTGAACTACTTCGCCGCGGTCAGCCCCAGGCCCGGACCTTTGGGAAGAATCAGTTTGCCTTTCTCCACGCGCACCCCGTGGAAGGGGTCGTTGGAGATCAGCAGATTGCCGTCCAGGTCGGAGTAATCGACCAGCGGCGAGAGATGCGCGGCGGCGGTGACCGAGACAGAACTGGAGATCATGCACCCCAGCATGGTTTTCATGCCGAGCGCTTTGGCGATCTGCAGCATGCGGTAGGCTTCCAGCATGCCGCCGCTCTTGTCCAGCTTCACGTTGACGCCATCGAAGCATTCCTTCAGCTTCGGAATGTCGGAGGCGTGCTGGCAGGCTTCGTCCGCGATAACGGGGATGTGGACCCGGGAGCGCACCCAGCGCGTCTCTTCCAGCATTTCGGCGGGCATCGGCTGCTCGATGAACTCCACGCCCATCTTTTCCAGCCAGTTGATCTTGCGGACCGCTTCTTCCTTGTCCTTCCAGCCTTCGTTGGCGTCCACCCGTAGCGGCTTCTTAGTGACGGAGCGGACGGCTTCGATGGTCGGCTCGTCGGTGGCCAGCCCGACCTTCACTTTGAGCACCGGGTAATCCGCCGCTTCCAGCGTCTTTTGCTTGGTGATCTCCGGGGTGTCGATGCCGATCGAAAACGTGGTGAGGGGCGTGTCCCTGGGGTCGAGTCCGAAATACGAATAGAGCGGAATGCCCAGCCGCTTGCCCACCCAGTCCATCAGCGCGATATCGATCGCGGCCTTGCCCGCCCATTCGCCCGGCACGCGCTTGAAGACTTCGGCCATGATCTTGGCGAACTGCAGCGGGTCGGAGGTCAGCAGCAGATCGCGCACGCTGTCCACGGCCTTCTGCGCGCTCACGGCATCCTCGTGGTAGCGCACGATGGGCGCGCCCTCGCCGTGTCCCGTGATGCCGCCGCGAGTGAACGTGGTGTGCAGGGTATCGCGGTACTGGCTGGAGGACATGGTGGTCGTCCAGGTGTGCTGCAGGTTGAGCCGCTCGATTTTGGTGGTGAGGGCGGCGGCATCGGCGGCGGCCGGGGCCGCCAGAGCCACACTCCCGGCGACCGGCACTACGGATGCGGTTTGCAGAAACTTGCGGCGGTTCATTTCAGTCTCCTCGCGGCTACCAGCAGTTTGGTCCAATGGGCATCATTGAGGTCATCGATGCGTACCATAGGCGTCAGGTGCGTCGTGGCGTTGATGAATTTTCCGTCGCCCATGTAGATGCCGGTGTGAGTAATTTTCTTCTCGGAAGCGCCGAAATACAGCAGGTCGCCCGGCTGCAGATCTTTGCGATCTACGGTGGTGACACCGCTCCATTCGGCCTGCGGCTGCGCGTCGCGCGGCATGTTGACGCCGCGGCGCCTGCCGAGCATCTGCGAGAAGCCCGAGCAATCGTAGCCGTAGCTCGAAGTGCCGCCCCACGTGTAGGGCAAACCCAGGAAGCGCTTGGAGAATTCCAGGGTCTCGGGGACAGTGAGCCGTTTGGGGTCGAGCGAGACGTCGCCCGCCTGCACCCAGCCGGCATGGTCGTCGGGCAAGCGTACCTGCAGCCAGCGTGCTTCGTCCTTCGGCTCGGCGACCACTTCGAGTCTGCTTTCGAAGGGCACAGTGATCAGCGGTGCGTGTTTGGTAACGCTGGCCTCGCGGTAGATATGGGCAAAAAGACTCTGCACCTCGGCGACGCGCCCGCCGGAGGCATACGGTTTGCCGGGGAGCAACGCGGAGAGCGGGGTCCAGCCCAGGTAATCGTCGGCCGTGCGGATGTGGGCCCATCCGTCTTTTTCTTCCACAATTGCGACGTTAGCACCGTAGATGGCCTGCGATACCACGTCGGCGTCCGCACTGGGACGCGAGTACATATTGGCCACGGGTTGTAACACGACGGCGGTGGGAAGAGCCGCGGCAAAGAGCGCAAGCACTGCGAATCCTGGCATAATAAGTGATACTACCAGCGTAACGCATTCCGCCCTGTTCGCCGGAGCGCTGTTCGGAGCGGACACCCGATTTGAACCATCCGCCCCGATGTAGTACACTTATTCTTTACTCCTGTGGTTCCGACGCACTCCGTGTGTTCCGGCTCCCAACCTGAGGTTTGCATGCACGCGATCATCGAGACAGGCGGAAAGCAGTATCGGGTAGCACCCGGTGATGTGATCCGTGTCGAAAAACTGGCCGGCGACATCGGCTCCGAAGTAGAGCTTGCCGTTAAGGCGTCTTTCAAGGAAGGCGGCGAACTGGTTTCCGGCGGCAAAGTGACGGGCACCATCGTCGGCGCCGACCGGGCTGCTAAGATCCTGGTCTTCAAATTCAAGCGCAAGAAACAGTACAAGAAAACCATCGGACACCGTCAATCGTACACGGAAGTCAAGATTGGCGACGTGGTGGTCTAGGTAACGTATGGCACATAAAAAAGGTCTAGGCAGTTCCAAAAATGGGCGCGATTCAAACGCGCAGCGGCTCGGCGTCAAGGTCTTCGGCGGCCAGCTGGTACCGGGCGGCAGTATCATCGTGCGCCAGCGCGGCACCAAACTGAAGCCCGGCACCAACGTCGGTTGGGGCAAGGACGACACTCTGTTCGCCAAGGTGACTGGCGTTGTGGAGTTCAGAGATCGTGGACGGATGGGCAAGTTCGTCAGCATACAGGCAAGCGCATAACCCTCCTTTAAGTCGAACTGGCCGCCGGTGAGAGAGCACGCCGGCGGCTTTTCTGTGTTTGGCTTTTCTTATGTTCATCGATGAAGTCAGAATACTCGTAAAGGCCGGCGACGGCGGCAATGGTTGCCTTGCCTTCCGCAGGGAGAAGTTCGTCCCGCGCGGCGGTCCTAGCGGCGGCGATGGCGGCCGCGGCGGCGACGTGATCATGGTCTGCAGCGAGCATGCCAATACGCTGCTGCAGTTCCGCTTCAACCCCGAACACAAGGCGGAGCGCGGACGCCATGGGGAAGGCAGCCAGCGCACCGGCGCCGAGGGTGCGTCGCTCGAAGTCAAAGTGCCCGTGGGCACCGTTGTCTGGGATGAAGCTACCGGCGAGCGCCTCTACGATTTCACCCATCCGGGCGAAAAGTTTCGCGTGGCAAAAGGCGGCAAAGGTGGCCGCGGCAACCAGCATTTCGCCACACCCACGCACCAGGCGCCCACCGAACATGAACCGGGTAAGCCGGGCGAAGAGAAGCACTTACGGCTGGAATTGAAACTATTGGCTGATGTCGGCCTGGTAGGCTTCCCCAACGCCGGTAAGAGTACGTTGATTTCGCGCATTTCGGCGGCCCGCCCGAAGATCGCCGCCTACCCGTTCACTACCCTCGAACCGAACCTGGGCGTGGTGCAAATGCCGCAGTTCCGCAGCTATGTAGTGGCGGACATTCCCGGCATCATCGAGGGCGCGCACGAGGGTCACGGCCTGGGCATACAGTTCCTGCGCCATATCGAACGCACGCGATTGCTGGCCCATCTTGTGGACGTCTCGGAATCCAGCGGGCGCGACCCGGTGGAAGATTTCGAGATCATCATGCGGGAACTGGCGAGCTATAGCGAGACCCTGGCGGCCAAACCGATGATCGTCCTGGCCACCAAAATGGACGTGGCGCAGGACCGCACACGCGTGGACGCGCTGCGCGACCTGGCGAAGGAACGCGGCCTGCCATTCTTCGAAATCTCGAGCGCCACCGGCCAGGGCATCGAAGAACTGAAGTTCGCGATGGGTGAACGCGTCCTGGCCCCCCTTGTCCCGGCGGAATAACCGCACTACATCGGACGCGACCAAATTCCAGCAAGCGAGGGATAGCAGCGGCGGATCATTGATCGCGCGGAACGATGTCGTGGGAGAGATCTTCGGGCGGCTTTTGATGGGAGGCCTGCCACCATCCGCCGGCGAAGGCGACGATGGAGAGCGCCCAACCGCCGATCATGACGGCATCGAGCGTGTGACGGAAGGCGATGGCAGCCAGGCAGACCACGGCGCGAACCATCCAGGCGTAATGGCGGCCCGCTTTGACCGTGCCCTTGCGCACGGCGGCCAGGGTGCTGCCGGCCATGAAGGCGCTGCCGACGCCGATCAAGCCGAGAATCACACGTAACAGTTCGATGGGAACCACATTTTTAACATGCCCCAGGCCGGGGTGGAGCGCAAGGGGTAATATACTCACAGGTGAGAGGAATCTGAAGATCGAATGAAGATCAATCGCGCAATTACAGGCGTGCTGGCACTCGCCGTCGTAGCGGGTTTTGCGTTCGCACAGGCCAGTCCGCCCAAAGAGACGTCCGCCGTTATCGGCGGGAAGAATGTCACGATCAAGTATTCGGCCCCGTCGGTGAAGGGCAGAAAGATTTTCGGTGGAAGCGGCGCGCTGCAGCCCGACAACACCGTGTGGCGCGCGGGTGCGAATAACGCCACGGCGCTGCACACCGACGGCGATATCATGATCGGGAACCTGAATGTCCCGGCGGGCGATTACACGCTTTATGTGTACCTGGATCCGAAGGGGTGGCAACTGATCGTCAGCAAGCAGACCGGACAGTGGGGAATCAATCGGGACGGCAGCACTTCGCTGGATGAGAGTAAGGCGATTGGGCGGACTCCGATGAAGATGAGCAAGCCGGCGTCGCTGGTGGAGACGTATAAGATGACTCTGGCCGGCGAGGGCAAGAAAGGCACGCTGACGCTGGAATGGGAGAATGTCTCGGCTAGCGTGAACATCAGCGCGAAATAGATGGCGGCGGTAAAGCCTGTGGGTAGGTAGCGTGTAATTATCGAGGGATTTACAGAACCCGGCTACCTGAGCCGGAATCAACCCACGATTCCTTCTGACGAACCACAAAAACAACGGGCAGGGTCAGAAGGATAGCTTCAGGGCGAATTGCAGAATTCTGGGATCGAAGGCGGCCTGCACCTGTCCGTAGGTCGAAGAGCTCAACGTCGTGTTCATCGTGGTGAAGCTTGGCTGGCCGGCGGGCGATAGCGCTCCCACGAAATTGGTGTGATTGAGGACGTTGAAAGCTTCGGCGCGGATTTGCAGGCCGTAGCGTTCTTTGAACTTGAAGATCCGGCTGAGGGCGACATCGACGTTTACCGTTCCGGGGCCGCGCAACGCGTTGCGTCCCAGATTGCCGTAGGTGCCGAGCGCGTTGGCTTGAAACGCCTGCGGATTCAGCCACTGGACGCACGGCGCAAAGGAGCAGGTCTCACTGGCGGGGTAGGCATTCGACAGAATTTGCACCGGCCTGTCGTTGTTGAGTCCCGTTAGCGAATTGTCCTTGCCCACGGTCGTTCCCAGAGGCTGTCCGCTGGCGGCGTGGAACAGCGGCGCCAGTTGCCAGTTGCTCAGGAGGCGGCCCACCCACGGGTTGGCACTCTTTACGGAACTGGCGGCGGTGAGGGAAGTATTGAAATTGTGGCGGGTGTCAAAGACGCAGGGACCCCAATCGGCGTGCCGGTTGAATGGCTGCGAGTTACCAGGGGTGGCCAGTGCCGCGCCGAACTCGGTGTCGGATACGCAGTAGGAATCTGTGTAATTCGCATTAAACGAGATGCCGTGGCCGAAGCGGTGCTGCAGGGAGATCAGCAGGCCATTGTAGCGGGACACGGCTCCATCGTCACTGGTGTTGAGGCTGGCGTAGGCGGCGCCTAGCGCGGGGTTGGCCAGGTAGAGGATCCGGCGCTGGTTGGTGTTGGAAGTGGTGGAGCAGGTGGAGTAGGCGATGCCGTTGATGGTGCACGAGCCGAGGCCCAGGAAGACGGCAGGATTCATCTCGCCGTTGCCACTCCAAATATGGGTGGACTTGTTGCCCAGATAACTTGCGGAGGCAACCCAACTGCCGACCTGCCGCTGGTAAGTGACGTTCCACTGCCCCACGTAAGTGGGCTTGGGATTGAGCGGCATGTTCACGTAAACGCCGGCGGTGGGGAAGAAGGCCTTGCCGTTCTGCGGAAACGGATTGCCGCCAGGATAGCCCTGCCAGGGATTGGAGAACCCGCCGACGGGGTTCGGCGTATCGATATTGGTGCCGATCGGGGCGTTGGTTGTCTCGCGTTCGTTGAACCAGGTTTCGACGACGTCGTAGAGGATGGCGCCGCCCACGCGAAGCGTGTCGCGGCCATCGCCGTGCGGATTCCATACGATGCCGATGCGCGGCGCGAAGTTGGCCTTCTTGGCATTCCACATGGCGTCCGGAATTCCCGCGTCGCCCTTGAAGAACAGTCCGGCGGGCGCGTTCGAATACACCTTGCTGAACTGACCGGCATAGAATCCGGCAGCGCTGAAGGATGTGCCGCGCCCGTACTTGTCAGGGTCGGAGAACATCGGCTCCCAGCGCACGCCGTAATTCAGCGTGAAATTACTGCTGATGCGGAAGGTGTCCTGCGCGTAGAAGCTCATGATCCAGGTGCGCAGGTCGTCGGGCGTAGCGTTGGTCTGCGAGAAATCGTTGGGCCGGCCGATTAAGAAATCGGCGAGGCCAAGGCCGCAGTTCGAGCAGCCCGGCGAGGCGGTGGATCCGGTAAGGGTGCCGTTGAAGGAGAAGTTGCCGTTCTCCTGGAAGCCGGAGATGGTGTTGTTCTGCACGCGGACCAGATTGAAGCCGAAGGCCATTTGATGTTTGCCGCGTATGACGTCGACGTCGTCTGCCACCTGGAAGGCATTGACGTTGAAATGTCCGGGCGCGCAGGTGCCGCAAAAAGTGCTGAAGGCGCCAGTGACGGCGGTCAGGAGAAAATTCGGCACGGCGCTGTACATGTTCACACCGAGCAGGGTGGGATTGATCGGCGTGTCCGTGGGTCCGCGATTGTCGCGCCGCCGGTTGAAGGTGAAATGGAAGGCGTTAAGGGTGGACGGGCCGAAGGTGTAATTGTCGCCGATGGTGACGGATTGCGCGCGCTCGTAGTTGCCGGGCTGCGTGGTGGTCAACAGATTCTTGCCGTCGTAGACCGGGGGGTTCTGATACTGCGCCATGAAGTAGCGGCCGTACAGGGTGTGCTTGGAACTCTGCACCCAATCGACGCGCCCAATGATCTGGTCTTCGTCGCCAGTTTGCGGGATGCCGTAGGTGACTTTGCCGCACTGGTCGGCTGAGGCCGTGGGGAGATAATTCTGCGCGATTTTAAGGGCGGCTGGATTGAGCAGGCTCTGCGGGATCTGGTTGTTGTCGAAGGGCAGGTGATTGTCCGGGTTGTAGAGGGTCAGCGCCTTGCCGCTCGACTGGCAGGCGGCGGAGGCGAGCGCGGAGAAGTCCCCGGTGAGCGATGCGGCGGTAGGAACGTGGGTGATCAACTGCGGCGGCGTAGAACGGTTGCGCGTGCCCTGATAGCCGCCGAAGAAGAAGAGCTTGTCCTTGATGATCCTGCCGCCAACGGTGCCGCCCCACTGATTGCGCTTCAGGCTGTCGTGGACCGGCGCAAAGAAGTTGCGGGCATTCAGATCGCCGTTGCGAAGGTACTCGAACAGATTTCCGTGGAAATCATTCGAGCCCGATTTAGTTACCACGTTGACAGTGGCGCCCGGGTGAATTCCAAAGCGGGGAGAGACGGCACTGGTCTCCACGCTGAACTCCTGAATGGCGTCGGGGAAAGGGAACGGCAGGTTGACGTTGGACATGGCGTCGGTGTTGTCGCCGCCATCCAGAAGGTAGGCGGTGCCGTTGCTCTGTCCGCCCGCGACGGAAATTCTGGTGGAGCTGTAGAAGGTCTTGCTCCCGGTGTCCCCGGCATCGCCGTAGGAGGCGGCGCCGAGGCTCATGATCAACTGGGTGGCCTGCCGTCCGTTGAGAGGCAACTCATTGATGCGCTGTTGGTCGATGGTGGTGGCGATGGAGTTCTCTTTGGTTTCCACCATGCCCGCACTGGCGGTCACCTCCACGCGGTCGGTGATGGCGCCGACCTGCATAGTCACGTTGATCTGGATGTTGTTGTTGGATTGGAGGACAATGCCAGACTGCACGTAGTTCTTGAATCCGCCGGCCTTAACATCGAGGCGGTACGGACCGACGGGCAGGTTGGTCAGAGTGTAGTGGCCGCTGGTATCGGTGAGCGTGGTGCGGGTCAGTTGCTTGTCGGTTTCGGTCATGACGACCTGCACGGAGGGCAGAACTCCGCCGCTGGGGTCGGTGATTGTGCCGCTCACTTCGGCGACGGCTACGGCCTGCGCACGGGCCGCATGCGGCAGGGCTAGAATCAGGAAGGTAAGTGCCGGCAGGAAGGCCGGAATCAACTTGGATTTGCGTGCCATTGAATTCCCCCTAAGAATTCGATTGTCAGAACAGCGTGGTCCCCGGTTGAGAGATTTATAGTACGGTTTTTGGTGCTTGTCAATCAGAATTAACGTTAAATGTGAGGTTTGTGGGCTGCACCCTACAATCCGACCGGCACGTCTATTACTGCCGTACCACGCACCGGCTTGCCGTCGCGCAGCATCGGGCGAAAGGTCCAACGCCTGACGGATTCGACGGCGGAGGGCACGAGACTCTCGGGCCCGGTCACGGGTTGGACGAACTCGACGCGGCCGTGGGGATCCACTATGGCTACCACGCGGACCGAACCGCGAACGCGTCCTTTGTAGGCCGGCGTGATGCGCCGCACTGCTTCCGGCAACGCCAGGGAGCGCGTCGCTTCGCGAAGTGAAAAGCCGACGTCGATGCGCGCCTGCTGCGGCTTGGCTTCGAACAGCCACTGCCGCACATTGTCCACGGCGGCCTGGCGCAAGGGGAGCGGTCCGGAAACGGGTACGGCCTGCGTCACGGTGCCATCGGCGGCGATGTCGACTTGCAGGGTCACGCTGCCTTCCACTCCGGCGCGAAAGGCTTGGGGCGGGTAGACGACGGGAGGAGAGTGCAGAACAGTGGGGCCGCTGTGATCCGTGACGGTCATGACGGTGGGAGTGGCATACTTGTAGACCGCCTTCGGCAGGCGCGTTCCCAGATAGATCAGGGCGAGATAGATGAGCGGCGGGGCAAAGGTAATCAACGCCCGGCGCAGTCTCGTCATGCTTACAGAGTAACGCCGCGGCCGGGCGCGGGGTTCCAACGCCACCGGGGCCGATTGGGATTAGAATTGAGCTGGACTATCACGGGAGGCAAAGATGGTTTCCGCATCGCAACTACGCGTCGGTGTGGTGGTCAGGTTTGAAGGGCAGGATTATAAGGTCATCGGGACGGATTATCGTCCGGGCCAGGGCAGAATGAGCGGCGCGATGCATGCGCGGCTGCGCAATCTGGACACCGGCACGATTTGGGAGCACGCTTTCCGTTCGGAACTGAAGCTCGAAGAGCTGCCGCTCGACAAGCATACGCTGGAATTCCTGTACGCCGATGAGAATCATTGCTGCTTCATGGATCCGGAAAATTTCGAGCAGACGGAGATTCCGAGTGCGCTGGTTGGGGTGCAGGCGCGGTTTCTGGAAGCGGGCATGAGGCTGGCAGTGGAATTTGTGGCGGGACGGCCGATTAATGTGTTGTTTCCCGATGTGCTGGAAGTGAAGATCGCCAGTACGGCACCGCCGGCGCACCAGCAGCAGGACACGAATTTCAAGACGGCGACGCTGGATAACGGCGTGGAGGTGATGGTGCCGCAGTTTGTGAAGACTGGCGACACCATCCGTTTGGATATCGAAAATCTGCGCTATATGGATCGCGCAAAGGCTAAGCGAACGTAGGAATGTTTCGAAGAATGGACAGGCCAGGAGGCCTGTCCTACGTGATGTTGGCCTTTTTGAGGCGCGCCTGAATCTTGTCGGTGATTATCTTGGTTTCCTTGGTGGGTGGAATCGCCTCAATCACCTTCAGGGCTTCCTGCGACATGAGTTTGAGCCGGTTGGGCTGATCCAATTTGGTTCCGGTGAACAGCTCCGACTGGTCCGACATGCTCTTGGCTATGCTCAACAGGAATATGTCGCGCGGTACGCGAAATTCCCCGGTCTTCAATTTCTCCTGGGCGGCTGCCGCGTCGTCCGGGCTGCCCACGGCGCGACAGACACTTAACAGAACGCCGCGCTGCAGCATGGCCGCGTGCAGCAGTTCGACCTCGGAATCCTGCACGAGGATTCCTCCGGCCACCCTCTTCAGGCCCGCGGGTTGGGCGACTGTGCCGGCAGGATAGGCGAAGGCGAGGAGTACGGTCGGGTCCTTATCTACGGCGACGAGTTTGTGGATGTCTTCGGTGAACTGGATGGCCGCGGCGCTGGCCTGGCTGCGCAGGGCGGAGACTTGCTTGCGGAAAGGCGTCGGGTTGTTGCGGTTGGCGCGGGCGCCGGCCTCCCAGGTGTCGGCCAGGTCGATGTAGGCTTGCGTGAGGCCGGCGGAGATCACGGCGTCCCAGGCGCGGGCACGTGCGCTGTACTCGTTGTCAGTGGCGATGATTCTCTGCAGGTTTTCATCGGTTTTCAAAACATCGCCGGCGCGATAGGTCTGGTTGGCGGCGGCCCAGTAGAAGGCGGGGGTACCGGGTTCGGGCGGTTGGGGCCCGCTCGAACAGGACGTGCCGGCAGCCAGCAGGCCGACGATCGACAGCGCGATCGCGACAGTTGTCCAACGCCGTGCGCTGAAATTCCTTCGGTTCGTGAACGACATTCTCTTGCCTCCTACATTTACCGCTCGCGGGAAACAGACCGCGTAGCGTCCGTGCCATGCGCGCCAGCGGGTTCGGCTGCAGTTCCGCAGTCCGGTTATCAGCGGACGGGGACGGTTCGGGCGGAGCCAGGCACCAGATACGGACAAATGACTCCGTTTCGGTTGTAGCGCTAAGTAGATCCGTTGTCAATGCACCCACTAAAGGGTCTGCGCCAACTCGAGGAGCTTGAGGACGGTCCGCCAGTTGCGGCCGGTGCTGATGGTGGCGAGTTTGGAATCGAACCAGGCGTTGGTCAACTTCGTGTTTCCCGCGCCGTTGGGACACTGCAGGTAGATCTCGCGGCCTCGCACGGCGTAGGTATCCGAGGGCGAGCGACGGGGATCCAGCGCGGCGACGCGGACGGCATCCGGCTGACTCTCGAGGAACAGGACGTGGAGCCAGTTCTCGGGCGCTCCGGCTTGCAGAAAAGGGTTGTGCCGAATGGTCGCGGCGAGATCTTCCACCGAACGCAACAGCACGGGGGTGCGATATCCGAACCGGTCCGCGATACCCTTGGCGATCAGCGAGGGTAGTTTGCCGCACTGAGCCTGGCTGGATTTAAAGATCACGTTGCCGCTCTGGATGTAGGTGCGTACTTCAGCGCATCCGGCGTCCTGAAACATGCCGGCAA
This sequence comes from uncultured Solibacteraceae bacterium, assembly GCA_963805775.1. Classification (GTDB taxonomy): domain Bacteria; phylum Acidobacteriota; class Terriglobia; order Bryobacterales; family Bryobacteraceae; genus Solibacter. The sequence goes on from CAWDWK010000069.1 coordinate 150,808, forward strand.
GATGCTGCATGGGCAAGAGGTTCTTGCCGCCGACATTGATGCCCCGCAACAGGGCGACGTGAGTGGGCACGAGACTTACCCGATCCGCGTGATCAGCCGCTGGATCTCGTCCTTCTCATCCTTCGGCGGATTGTACTTCAGGGCTTCGCGGAATTGGTCGAGGGCCCTGGTCTTATCGCCCTTCTGCTGATATGCCATGCCGAGGTGGTAATGATAAGTCGAGTGGTTCGACTCTTTCGCCACGAGATTTTTGAAGATATCGATGGCGCTGTCGGGGAGATTCTTCTTCAGGTAAATCCAGCCTAAGGTGTCTGAGATCTCGTACAGATTGGGCTGAAGCTGCTTGGCGCGCTGTGCTTTGGTGAGTGCGTCGTCGAGATCTCCGCCGGTTTCGGCCATCAGGAAGGCGAGATTGTTCAGCACTACAGGGTTGTTCGGGTCCAGCTTGAGGGTGGCCTCGTAGACCTGCCTGGCTTCGGGCTTGCGAGAGGCTCCATCCAATACGAGCGCCAGCGTGCTGAGGACTATGACGTTGTCGGGCAGGGTTTCGCGCGCCTTCTGCAATACCTGGATGGCGCCGTTGATATCGTTCTTGCGGCGGTAAGTTTCGCCGAGCCGGAGGTAGATATCGCCCTGTTTGGCGCCTTTCTCGGTCTGGCTGAGGAGACGGTTGAAGGTTTGAATGGCCAGATCGAATTTACCGGCGCGGACCGCGGTATTGCCGACCGCCAGCAGCAGGTCCTGGCGGTTGGGGGCTTTATCGCTTTCGGTCTGCAGGATCTTGAGCGCTTCGTCGGTCTTGTGCTGCGCCATGTCGGTTTCGACGATGCCCATCAGTCCGCGGGAGTTGGCCGGGTTCAACTGGTAGGCGCGGCGGAAAGCGTCTTCGGCTTCCTTAAACTTGTTCTCCGCCAGATTGACCACGCCGAGTTGGAAGAGCACATCGGGCGAGCCGGGGTAGGTTTTGAGCATACCGTCGAGCATGTTACGGGAATCGCCGTACTTCTTCTGCCCCATCAATGCCGCCGACTGAATGAGGCGGGCGTTCACGTTGCCCTTGTCGATGCCGAGAATGGCTTCGGCGGTTTTGAGCGCGGCATCGAACTCGGAGCGGCTGAGCTGCAATTGGGCAAGCGCGAGGCGTGCCGGAATGTAGTCCGGCTTGATTTCGATGGCCTTCTGGAACTGCTGGCGAGCCTGTTCGTATTCACCACGCGCGGCGTGCGCGCGGCCCAGATTGAAACGGGCAACCGGGTTCATGGAGTCGCTGGTTACGACCGCCTGCAATTCCGCGAGCGCTCTCGCGATATCGCCTTTGTCGAGGAGGAAGGTGGCCGCGAGTCCACGGGCATCGTTGTCGTTAGGACTTTCTTTCAGGATCGCCGAATTGATTTCGGCGGCTTCACCGCGCTTGCCCTGGCGCATGAGCACTTCGATGACGCGCTTCTGGTAGGTGGCCTTTTTCTTCGTATCCTTGGCCATGCCTTCCTTGTACTCGCGGATGGCCGAATCGCCGTCGCCCATGCGGAGGTAGAAATCGCCGACCGTCAGGTACGCCTGTTCGAACTCTTTGGCATGACTCTTGATCTGGTTGAGGACGTTGACCATGTCATCGCGACGCTGCTGCCCGTAGTAATGCATGGCGAGGAGGGCCAGGAATGCGAACTGTTTGGGGTTATTCGCGAACCCTAATTTGAGAACTTCTTCTCCCTGCTCGGGCTTTCTCTGGAAGAGGAACAACCGGTACAACTCGGTGTAGGCTAACTGGTAAGTTTTGTCCTTTTGGATGACGCTGCGGTAGATGGTGTCGGCCGAGGCGAAATCGGCCTTCGCCGCGGCGGCCCGGGCCAACTGCATCAAGACCATAACCTGACCGGGTTTGATGCTGTCCGCCTTGCGATATTCGGCGGTGGCCACGTCCAGGAACGCCTGGCCCTGCTCGGGGTATTTGTGGTTGAAGGCGTCGGTGGCGCGGGAGTAGTTGAGATCGCCGATCAAACGGTGCGCATCGAAGGAATTGGGGTCGCGTTTGAGCAGTTCCTTGGAATACTTCTCGACCTCGTCCATGTAGGTCTTCTCGCCCTTGGCGTACGCGAGATAGATCTCCGAAAGCTTGACGACGGCATCCCAGTGATCGGGCTGGTCGGCGGGAATCAGTTCCACCGCCTTGCGCAACGCGGACACGGCGCCGCCGAAATCGCCGGTCTTGATACTGACCATGGCGAGCTTGTAGTGCGCCGCTCCATACTTCGGATCGCGTTTCAGGGCGTTCCGATATTGGATGGAAGCCTCTTTATAGCGACCGTTGTCGAAATATTTGTTGCCGCTCTCCAGGTAGCGCTTCTTCACTACGTTGGGATCGCGGCTGCACGACGCCAATCCCATGAGAACTGCCACAATGATCGCGATTAATCGGATGGAACGCATGAACTCCTCACACTACCGACACTTCTCTACTTTATGCCAGACGCACTACGGATTCCAGAGTCCTATGGAGGAAACCGTGAAACCTCAGTATTATAACAGGTACTAGTAAACGTACTAGACCTCCTCTGCTGGGTAGGCAAACAGGGGACAGACAGCGAATTTCCGGCAAACGGCGCCTGAAATTCATGTCAGTCCCCAGTTTGCGGCACTAGCTGGATTCCTACTGAACCCAGACAAGGGGGACGTTATTTCCGGTGGTGGGGCTGCTGACGCCGCCGATTTTCAAAGTGATGGGCATGGCGTCGCCGTTGATGTGCGCTCCAGGAATACGGCAATTGATCTGGTAGACACCGATGGAGCCTGGAAGCAGGCCGCTCCAATCGACGATAATCGCGGCCTCTTTGATCAGCGGATTTCCAAAATAAAGCGAAACCGGCGCGGTGACCGCGAGCGGGCTGGCCGGTGAGGGAGTACCCACCGTGACTTTTCCACCAGTGGTGAGACCCAGTCCGGTGGCATACAGAGTCAGCTCTTCGTCGCGCGTGCCGGGGTGATCTTTGTTTACCCGGGTTCCATTGGCGTGGTAGAGAGCGGCGCCCTGCGCGTCCATGAAGACCGCGGGGGCGTACTTCGATATTGTCACGGTGACGGAAGACGATGCGGACTGCCCGGTAATGGAGCGGACCACCAGCGGATAGCGTCCGGCGGCGAGGGTGGGAGGCAGTTGGGCATTGATCTGGGTGGGAGAGGTGGCCAGCAGGGAAAGGGGCGAGTTGTTGAGGGTAACGCAGGTGCCGCCGAGCACGATGGGTAGCGGTGTGTTCGCCGAGGTAGCCGCCGATGCCAGGTTGGAGCCGAAGAAGGAAACCAGACCGCCGGGAGCCACGGCACTCAGGAAATTCGCCGTGTTCACGACACCGCTGGCCGGGACTTGAGGAACATTCGGCGTAGCGGAGGTGGCCAGCGGAATCACACTGAGACCAGAGGCGGTGAGCACGAAGGCGGTGGTGCCGGCGGAATCGAGCACCATGCTCCGGCCGATGACGTTGACGCGGGCCCCGGCGCGCACGACTGCCGATGGCGTCTCCAGGGCGCCTGCCGTGGCGGTGGTACGCAGAGTGTTCAAATCGACTACTTCGACGAGCCCGGTATCCGAGGGAGTGGCGTTAGCGGCGGTGACCGGGATGCTAAAGCGTGCGTAGGTCGACGCGCCGACGGCGGCTACGGCCGCCACGGGCCGTCCGGAGGTGGAGGGACCGCCCGGAGAGGGCAATGCGCCGCCGGGAGTAGCTCCGGTGCCGGAGAGGGGATTGGGCGTCAGCGCCACGTTGAGTACCTGGTCGTTGACCAGGAAATACTGACCGTTGGGTCCGGCGGCGAGGGGACCGTAGTAGCCGCTAATCGGCGTGGGGACCACGCTGCGCGCGGCGACGAAATCGTCCACATCCGAACTATATAAATACGCGGTGCCGCTGCCGCCGAGAATCAGCACGTAGCTGCCTTCGGGCGTGGACACCATGGTCTGCGGCGCGGGAATCGACCGTGTGGTACCGAAGACGTTGGTGTTCAAAGGACGCGGCGTCACCTGATTGCCCACGATCTTCCACAAGGTGCCATCGCTCATGATCACCTGGGGACCGCGCTGGCTGCTGGCGAGAAGCGCGGGCGTAATCAATCCGAAGGTGGCATTGAACGGGAGGGGAGGAAACAGCACGCGGCCGGTGACCTGGCCCTGCGTCAGGTCCACGACGCTGATCAGCTCGCCGCCGCCGCTGGCGACATAGAGCGTGTTGCCATCGTTGCCGAACGCCATGGAGCGGGGCAACTGGCTCACCGGGATGGGGGTCAGGAACTGCTGCTTCTGCATGTCGAACACTTCGAGGCGGTTCAGGCCCGGGTTAGCGATGTAGATTCGCTGGCGGGCGGTATCGCCCAGCATGTCGGCGAGGCCCGAGGTGCTGGCGCCCCAATCGATGGGCAGGATGGTGCCCCTGGCTTCGGCGTTGCGGGTATTTTGAAAGACACGCACCGCCGGAATGATATTGACGGCTTCATTGGCCTGGATGAGCAACTGGTCAGCCGCGGCGGTGCCCAGGGTGCGGGCCGCCGCGGCACTGAATTGCGCGGTCACATCGCCGCCGTAGGTCTTGGACGTGGCGCGCACGATGGGAGTGGTGGTGACGGTGGCGAGTGCCTGGGCGGTGACGGTAATTCTGGCGCCGCCGATATCGCGCACTGGAATGGTGGCCGAATTGAGCGCGGCGGTCACGCCGCATTGATCACTGGCGAGGAGGGCCACGTTGGAATCGGGCATCCCGATCGGCTGATTTTTCAAGGTCCCGATGGGCAGAACGATGAAGCCGGATTGCGAGATAGCATACGCGGTGGCGCCGTCGCTGGTGATCACCATTTTGCCGCCCAGGTTCTCCTGGAGCTTGATGCCCAACTGAATGAGCATGGTGTCCGGCGTGTTCACGGTCATCTGGGCGGAATTGGCGGCGGCCGCGGGCATTGCGGTGGGAACGATGTTGTAGGCGGCGAGCAGGGCGGACCCATCGGGCAGGAATACCGCTCCGCCCTGGCTGGTCTGCACGTTGAAATTGGCGGTGGCGGGGAAGACGTAGGGCGAGTTGGTGGTGTTCTGCTGCGCCAGCACGGCCAGCGTCTGGGTATCGAAGAGCATGGGCCCGCTGAGGAACTTGCTGCCATCGGGCGAGACTGCCAGGGTGGGCGAAATTACGGGTACTACGCGACTGCTGAGGACGATGGAAGACGCCACATCGAACACGAAGACGGTGCGGGTGGCGGCCTGCAAATTGACGCCGATGATGAGTTTGCCGTCCTGCGATGCCTGCAAGCGGCTCTTTCCGGCGAGATACATGATGCCGTTTGGCGGGGGCAGCGCCGGGGCCACCGGAGCAGGGGGAGCCACGGACAAGGCTTGGGTTGCGCCGAGGACCGGATCGTAGGTGACGAGTACCTCGGCGCCCGTGCCGGTGCCTACGGTGCTGACTAGGACTTTGCCGTTGAAGCCGACGGCCACGCCCTGCGGTTTGGCGTCGAGCTGCTTGGCGACGTAAGTGAAGTTCGCCGAGTTGAGGTCGATGATGTCGAGGGTGGATCCGTCGTAGCAGGCAACGTATAGGTAGCGGGGAGTGGGGGTTTCGCGGGAAAGGGCTATCGATAGTGGCGTCGCGTCGGTTTTGATGGTGTTGGTGAGCCGGGGCGGACTGACGTTAGTGACGAAAACCTCCACTGTGGAGGAGTAGGTATTGACGACGTAGAGGCGCTTGCGGGCTTCGTCGATTACCAGATCCGCCAGCGGCTGGGCATGCGGGACCACCGTGCCGAACGTGGCCGCAAGGCACGGCATGGCGCTCAAAACAAGCAGCAGTGGCCGAAAGGCTGTCATTTGTTTTAACCCACTATAACCCATTGGGGCTAGCGAAGTTCCGAGGCAAAATGCCGCCGGGAGGGGTGGTCTTTCTTTGGGTTCCTTGGGTTCGTTGGGATCGGCAACTTGCGGAATTTTGTTGCAAACAAATAAGTTGTTGGCCCCCTGGGTCGAATTTGCGGGTCGCGTGGTGACTGGCGAGATAGGTGTCATGAGTACTGCCACTTCGACGCTAGCACGGCGGAGGTTTGGAATTGGCTTGGTATTAATACTAAGTTACTAATAAATAATGAGTTATGGTTCTGAATGTTGCTGTGACTGTTAAAGGTTTGCTCAGTTTCGCGGCCGAGAAAACTGGAGGGAAGAAAGCACAAAGTAGAGGCCGCGAAAGTGAGCAAACCGTGCAGTGAACTAAACCTTGGCGGGAAGGTCGATCATTACTGGGTATTGTTCTCTTCGGAAGGCACTTTGGGAATCCGGGGGAGCGGAAAGCGAGAGGGAGGAAACTGCCGAGGGGATGGCCGGAAGGCGAAACGGATTGGGTAGACGGTAAAAGCGTGATTCCGACAGGTCATGTGGCGTGCCAATGGGTGCCGCAGCGGTGCCGGATTGGGCGGGTGCACACGAAGAGCATGCCCTGCCGGAAGGGCAGTGCTGGGGTGCGAGCAGATTGACGCCGCAAGACATCATGAGGTGTCCACATGGAGCGGAACGGGGCCGTGACAGGGCGGGAAGGACAGCAGTCGGATGAGGATGGCTTTCCCACACTGTGGGCAGAGACGGAGGTTGGTGCGGGTGAGCGCTGCCAGGAAGTCGCGGCAGTCGGCAGGCCGGGGTAGCAGCTGGGAGCAGGCCGTGGCGAGCAGTTGGCGACAGAGAGTGAGTTTGGCTTTGCGGTGGCAGTTGGCCAGGAAACCGTAGTAGCGGATGCGCTGGAAACCCGGCGGCACTACGTGCTGGAGGAAGAGACGTATGAACTGCTCTGCGGAGACGGTCATCACCTTGGAGTTGCCGGCATCGCGATAATCTTTCCACTCGAAGGAAACCTGGCCTCCCTGGATGCCGCGCAGGCGGCGGTTGGAAATGGCCACGCGATGGGTGTAGCGGCCGAGATACTCCAGGACGTGGTGCGGTCCTCCAAATGGGGCCTTGGCGTAGACCACCCATTTCTTATGTTCGAGCGGCGCCAGGTAGCGGGCAAAAGGGATTGGGTCGGCTAGTGGTGCGAGGTCGCCGAAGAAGTGGAGTTCTCCGTTGGTATGCGCGTGAGCGAGAGCTTTCAGGAAGAGACGGCGGAAGCGGGCGTTGAGGACCTTGACGGGCAATAGGAATTTACGGGGGCCCGCGATCCAGCAGTCATGGTCCGGGGAGAGACCGCCACCCGGGACGACGCAGTGTAGGTGGGGATGGAAGTGCAGGTTCGACCCCCAGGTATGGAGGATGGCGAAGAACCCGGTTTCCACGCCCAGGCGTTGGGGGTCGGCGGTAATGGAGAGCAGAGTTTCGGCGACGATGCGGAAGAGCATGTCGTAGACGATCTCCCGATTGTAGAAAGCAATGGCGGCGATCTCCTCGGGGAGAGTGAAGACCACGTGAAAGTACTCGGTGGGCAACAACTCGGCGGTGCGTTGCTCTAACCACTTGGCGCGGGGGGCGCCCTGACACTTGGGGCAATGTCGGTCCCGGCAGGAGCGAAACCGGGTGTGAGTGTACTGGCACCGGTCGCACCATTCGACGACACCGCCCAACAGCGGCGTGCGGCAGGCTTCGATCGCCTGCATGACCCGGTGGTGATGCAGGGGCAGCGCGTGGGACTGCCGGTAGGCTGGGCCGTATTGTCGAAAGATGTCGGCCAACTCCAGGGTTGGCGTGGGCATCAGCGTTTGGTTGCCTTGCCCTTGACGGGTTTGAGCAGCAGGTCCAGGGGACTGATGGTCTTGCCGATGGTGGCCGGGGAGACGGCGGTGTAGCGGGCTGTGGTGTCGATGCGGGCGTGGCCCAGCAGGGCCTGGATGACGCGGGTGTCGGTGCCCGCTTCCAGCAGGTGAGTGGCGAAGGCGTGGCGCCTATGCCGCATGCGGCATAGGCGACACTATGCCGCGTCCCGGACTATGCCGCGAAGATCTAACCGTAGTGTTCCAAGGCCTGTAGAATATGGGGTTGCGTGCGCATGTGCCGTTCAACATGCGGCATAGTCCGGGGACTTTGAATCAACGTTACCTTAAGGAAGGCCAGTTGTGGTCTTCACGATCGCGAGACCAGTGCAGCGATTCTGGACTGCAACCCGGCGTCGATTCTTTGCTGCCTTAAGCAGTTTGACGGTTTCGTGAACGGAGTGGAGGCGCGGCCGAGTGCGCGACGGGCAATAGGCTTTGTGCCGACCGGCGTGCACCAATTCTATGCCGCGTCGCCCCAGCTCAAAGGCCCATAAATAGAGGCTCGCGCATCCACACGCGGCATAGTCCGGGACGCGGCATAGTTCCTCAAGCTGTGTGGAGTGACGTGCTTGCCGAGGCGGCTGCGTTTCCAGGCCTCGCGGCAAGCCGTCTGCACGGCGCCGGCGGTGACGTGCTTCTGGGGACGCCAGGAGGAAAACAGCCAGGGAGCAGGGGGGCGGAGGGCGCGAAAGTAGGCGCGGAGATCTTCAGCAGGCAGGGGGAAAGCATGGCGTAACGATCTTTGCCGCCCTTGCCATGCTCGACGCGCAGGACCATGCGCTGGCTATCGATATCGGAAGGTTTGAGGGAAACGGCTTCGGAGATGCGGAGTCCGGCGCCGTAGCAGGTGAGCAGGATGGCACGGTGTTTGATGCCAGGGACGTGGTCGAGGAAGTATTGGACTTCCAGGGGAGCAGGGACGACGGGGAGCTTTTCCGGCACGCGGGCGCGCGTAAAATCGTGTTTATCCCAGGGCATGTCCAGAGTGACCAGATAGAGGAACTGGACGGCGGAGACGAAGGTATTGACGGATTGAGGGGAGAGGTTGCGGTCCTGAGTCAGAAAGAGTTGGTACTGGCGGATAGCTTCGAGGTCGAGTTCGGCGGGCGAGCGGTGGAAGTATTGGGCGAACTGGGCGACATAATGAATGTAGCTTCGCTGCGTAGTGGCCGCGAAGTTGCGGATGCGCATGTCTTCGATCATGCGTTGACGTAGTGGTGTCATGCGTAGGCTCCTTTCGAATTGGGTGTTAATGAAGAGCATTCTATCGGTGGTGCCCGCCCCAAGAAAAATCCGCAGAGTGGGCAAGGCGTGGGGGCGGGCACTACCGATAGAATTCGTTGAACTGAGCCGGACCGAGAGCTATGGGTATTGAATGACGGTCTGGTTGACTGGAGTCCGGAAAAACGCCTGGTGACGGGACGACTCGGCGATAGAAATGGTCACCCTCCACTTGGGAGGGTGACCTTTTCGTTGGCGGCAGCCGACGCCAACGTTTCTGGAGTGCCAAAACAACGCTTTCAGACAGGGATTTTGTGATGCCCTTAGGAAGGCCAACGAGCTGGTCAGCGGCTTGGTTGACGGTTTGCTCACGGTGATCATGAGGTATCTGCGATTGTAGGCGCCGGTAAGCACGCGCAAGCCGCGGCAGTGAGGGCCTGTACGCGGATCAGCCGGCCGGTCTGGCAGACCGGGCATCGGCGGTGCTGTTCCGCGAAGTCTGAATCGCGGCTGCCGGGGGAATCTGCGCAGGGTTTGTTGACAGCTTGCGGGGCGGCAAGCAAGGACCGGCACAGCGCCAGTTTTTCCTTTCTTTTGCGGTTGGCCAGAAAGCCAAAATGACGGATGTGAACAAAGCCGGAGGGCAGCACGTGAAGGAGAAAACGACGAATGAATTCGACCGCCTCCAATGTCATCGTCTTGGTCTGATTACCGTCGGCATAGTCCTTCCATTCGAAGGTGACTCGACCATCCTCCATCGATAACAGGCGTCGGTTGGATATGGCGACACGGTGCGTGTATCGGGCCAAGTACTTGAGAACCTGTTCTGGCCCGCCGAAGGGACGCTTGGCGTATACCACCCATTTCATGCGACCGGCCTTCTGACACAATGCCTCGAAGGCCACCGGGTGGCCCAACGGTTCCAGTTCGCCATGGAACTGGAGTTTGCCCTTCTGGAACGACCTTCGCAAATGAATCAGGAACCTCTTGCGGAAGTAGCAACCGAGGACCTTGCCGGGAAGGAAGTACGATTTGCGATATCTACGACAAGGGATCCATCGCGAGTTGTCGGGGCTGATTCCCCCACCCGGCACTACGCAATGGATATGCGGATGATGATGGAGGGTTTGACCCCAACTGTGAAGCACGGCGAGGAAGCCGATCGCCGCACCCAGATGCTGGGGATCTGCTGCAATCGTTAACAGGGTCTCCGCCACGGCCCGGAAGAGAATGCTGTAGATTCTCCGGGCATTCTGTAAAGCCAGCCTGGCGATCTGCTGAGGCAGAGTAAAAACAACGTGAAAATATTCTACCGGCAACAACTCAGCATCCCGTTCGGCCAGCCATTGGACGCGGGCCGCCCCTTGACACTTCGGGCAACTGCGATTGCGACACGAGTTGTACGAGATGGCGCAATGTCCGCAATCGTAATACTGCAAATGACCACCCAAGGCGGCTGTGCGGCAATTACGAATGTCGTCGAAGGCTTTCCTTTGTGGGCGGGAGAGTACCCGCTCCCACAAAGCCAGAAAGTTATCTCCGTAAGTGCGGAAGACATCGGCCACTTCCAGCCGAGGTCCACTCATTCCTCAGGTTGATAGATTCTGGCCGCTTGGACGATGTCGAGTGGGTCCAGGAGTTCCAACGGACTGGTGGTCGAGCGCACCCTGGTGTTGGCGACGTGCAAATAGTGTGCAGTAGTCTCCAGCTTTGCATGCCCGAGCAAAATCTGAATGGTGCGCAGATCCACGCCCGCTTCCAGCAGGTGAGTGGCGAAGGCGTGTCGCAAGGAGTGCGGATGAACCGCTTTGGAAATACCGGCCTTCTGGGCGGTCTTCCTGCAGGCTAAGAAGATGGATTTGGTGGAGATGGGCTGGTCAGGTTTGCCGCCGGGGAAGAGCCACTCTTTAGGGCGCTTCCAACGGAAGTAGATTCGCAGCAACTCCAGCAGCTTGGGTGGCAGCAGGACTTGGCGATCCTTGCGGCCTTTGCCGCCGCGAATCCAGATCACGCCCCGGCCGCTGTCGATATCAGACGGCTTGAGCGTAGCTACTTCCGACACTCTGGGGCCGGCGGCGTACATGGTGGTCAGAATGGTCCGGTGAGAGAGATTCTTCGGCGTCTCCAACAGGCGTTGAACTTCCGCGGGGCTCAAAATCACCGGGAGTTTCTTCTCGTACCGAGGCAACGGGATGCGGTCGATGCTCACGGAACGGTGCAGCGTGTTGGAGTATAGAAAACGGAGCCCGCAAACCGTCTGTATGTAGGACGATAGCGAGACTCCTTTCTCTTTGATCAGGTACAGTTGATATTCCCGGATCTCCTCCGGGCCGAGCAATTCCGGCGATTTGCCAAAGTGTTTGGCGAACTCGGCAACTCTACGAATGTAGGCGGCGACGGTATTGGGCGAGTAGTTGCGAATCTGGAGATCCTCCAGCATTCGGGTTCGAAGTGGGGTCATAACGAAAGCTCCTTTCGTCTTTGACCACACCACCAAAAACTGCCCGCTGGAAGGGGGTTAACCGCCGGAGCGCAGGCGGCCGTCAGGCAGCCGAGCACGCCGGCCAGCGCACGAGGCGACGCCCGTTAGGGCGGCGACCCGTGCGCCATTCCCCCCTCCCTTCCAGCGCCCAGCGGTCGGAGTACGAACCCGGCCACACAACTGCCGCAGAGCGGCTTAGTTCAATGGGGATTAACAAACCCAGTTTCGAGGAGCCTCGCACCAAACGCCAGCCAGCATCCGGCACAACTACCGCGTCAGCGGTTTAGTTCACTGTTAAAGGTTTGCTCAGTTTCGCGGCCGAGAAAACTGGAGGGAAGAAAGCACAAAGTAGAGGCCGCGAAAGCGATAAAAACGTGCCACTTCCTGCAACAGAGGTTCGGCGCCGCGCCATTGGCGCAGTAACGCCAGAGCTTGCGAGAACTTCACCTGGTGATAGAGTTCGGCAAAGCGAATCACATCGCCACCGCGACCGTAGCCATAGCAGTAGAAAAGGTCTTTGTTTGAGTCCACCAGGAAGCTTGGTTTGTGATCTCCATGCAGAGGGCATAGCCCCATCCATCGGCCCCGGCTGAGCGGCCGTGCGGGCTGCCAGTCATGCGCTTGCAAGATAACCCATAAGAGGAATCTGCTGTTTCAAATCGTCGAGAGTTTGGCGATTCACGGACTTCTTGCCTCGATCGGCAGAATACGGCAGAGCGCGACCAGATCCCAGGCAACGATGGTGGGCGCCCGCAAAAAGTGTGGGCCGATAGCTCCCGCCATCACCCAGCAGCAGACGCTGAGCAGTCGCCGACTGGCCCATCGGCGTAAAGTGGACGGATCGGGCGAACGCGATGGATCCTGGCAGTGCGGAGCGGCCTGCTCCACAGCGTCACCCGCGGCAATGTGCTCACAGGCCTGTTCCCGGCAACGCAACGAGAAGGGCGCCGAAGGCGCGAGCCAGTCCGGCAAAATTGTAAAGGTCTTCCTGCACGGAGGGCAGAATCCGCGGCGCACCCAGGTGCGTTGGTGCCGGTCATCGTGAGTTTGGCGGCGCCGCTGTCCGTGCCCGATGATCGTGTGCTGCCGGCAAACCGGGCATCGCCTCGGAAGCAGATCCAACGGGATCACCCCGGCTCGTTGTTGTCTTTCGTCTCTGGCAGTGCGATAAAGAGAATCACGGCTGGCGTGAAGGCCCGCCGCGACCGTCCCTGGCAAGTTTCGATCAGCTGGTCGGGCCTTCACCCTCCCGACTAAGTCAGCTTCAAACGAAAAAAGAATACACCCTTTCAATCGGTTGCGAACCGTCTCTCACAACTTGGCCGGTTTAAAACCACATTACGTCCATAAACCGAGTACCCTCCCTGTCCGACCACCGCGATCACTTAATGAATCCGATGCGGCTCGCGTATATTCCAGGCCGGGAGGAACGGCAAGGCGGATAATATTTCCGGAGGGTTTCCATGAAGACGATGGCACGCACTAAAGTCCAAATCGCGCTCGCTGTGGTTCTGGTTTTCTTTGGTTGGGTCCTCGGGAGGGCCCAGGCATCCGCGCCTGTATTTGAGTTCGTGGTAGATGCGCCGGGAGGGGAAACAAATATTAGATGTGTCAGAGGCTGCGAACTCGCCTGGGTGGAACGGGGAGTGAATGCCAATGCCAGCCCGACGTCGTCATTCACATATCGATGCACGGCACCCCGCTGCGAGTCGGGTCGGGTTGGGGGCTGGCTTGTCCACTAGAGTCGCAACTCCAACGACCCTCCGATAACGCCAGGAAAACGGCGTTGTCGTCCATTAATGGCATTCGGCCCCACCATAAATTTGGGTAATGGACGCGAACGCCACTTGCCAGGAGGTATCGGAAAGCATTAAAAAGCCAATGCGCGGGAATCGGCATTCTACGCGCTAGCAACCTATCAGGCGCGGACTGGATCGGCCCAAGATTCTGGGCTGCTGGCGAATGAAAATGTACCCGAGCGCACCCGGAAGAATCATCACTAAGGGAGACCTCCACAATGGCACACGCCAGACCAACCGCAGATCCCGTGACCGCAGTGCGCCAGTACATAGACGCTTTCAACAAAGGCGACGTGAAGGCAATGGCGGCGTCTTTCGCGGTTCCCGGATCAATCCTCGACGGACTAGCGCCACATGTCTGGCACGGGCCTACAGCGTGTGAGGACTGGTATAGGGATGTATTGGTTGCAGGCGAACACGAAGGGGCGACAGACTACTCGGTCACGATTGGCACCCCGTTGCATGCCAATGTTACCGGCGATAGTGCGTATGTGGTTGTTCCAGCGACCATGACGTTCAAAGTACACGGCAAGCAGATTACCCAATCGGGTGCGATCTTTACGGCCGCGCTTCGGAAGCATGAAGACGGTTGGCGCATTGCCGCTTGGTCGTGGGCCAAAGGCACTCCGGTAGCGACCTCGCGGCAGTAAAACGGCGATCTCGGAAACTTGGGGCCTGTGACGCGTTTAGGGCATCAGGCGAATAAGAGCCGACCTTTCGGCTCAGGTATAGGACGCCCCAACTCCCGAGCGGTTTCGATCCATTCCTGAATCACGGTTTCGGCATTTGCCAGCGCTTCCTGCCGAGTGGGACCATCAGCCGCACAACCGGGCAACTCAGGAACTTCCGCGATGAAGGCTTCATCGTCAACGCTCCAATATAGGATGATCTCGTATTTAGTCATTCGGCCCCTTCCGCTAGTTTATACCGGACAATCACAGCGCGAACCTGCTTCACTTGATACGGTTTCGCCAGAGAACCCCGCGGCTGCAGGTTCAGAATCTCGGCTACGCCGGATTTGGAAAAGATGTGATGATCGCCCCTGATGCGCTCGGCGAATCCAAGCGCGCCAAGTAGTGACCGCAGGTCTTCGAATCGGATGTTTGCGTCCGCCGTTCCTTGAAGGACCTGCAGGAGAACTCGCTTGCGCACATAAACATTATCGCCGCTGCCAAGCTCAACGGGGCCATCACTGCGGCGGAGCGCCCAGAGTCAACGGACGATATACGGCATTGAACTAAGCCGCTCTGCGGCAGTTGTGTGGCCGGGTTCGTACTCCGACCGCTGGGCGCTGGAAGGGAGGGGGGAATGGCGCACGGGTCGCCGCCCTAACGGGCGTCGCCTCGTGCGCTGGCCGGCGTGCTCGGCTGCCTGACGGCCGCCTGCGCTCCGGCGGTTAACCCCCTTCCAGCGGGCAGTTTTTGGTGGTGTGGTCAAAGACGAAAGGAGCTTTCGTTATGACCCCACTTCGAACCCGAATGCTGGAGGATCTCCAGATTCGCAACTACTCGCCCAATACCGTCGCCGCCTACATTCGTAGAGTTGCCGAGTTCGCCAAACACTTTGGCAAATCGCCGGAATTGCTCGGCCCGGAGGAGATCCGGGAATATCAACTGTACCTGATCAAAGAGAAAGGAGTCTCGCTATCGTCCTACATACAGACGGTTTGCGGGCTCCGTTTTCTATACTCCAACACGCTGCACCGTTCCGTGAGCATCGACCGCATCCCGTTGCCTCGGTACGAGAAGAAACTCCCGGTGATTTTGAGCCCCGCGGAAGTTCAACGCCTGTTGGAGACGCCGAAGAATCTCTCTCACCGGACCATTCTGACCACCATGTACGCCGCCGGCCCCAGAGTGTCGGAAGTAGCTACGCTCAAGCCGTCTGATATCGACAGCGGCCGGGGCGTGATCTGGATTCGCGGCGGCAAAGGCCGCAAGGATCGCCAAGTCCTGCTGCCACCCAAGCTGCTGGAGTTGCTGCGAATCTACTTCCGTTGGAAGCGCCCTAAAGAGTGGCTCTTCCCCGGCGGCAAACCTGACCAGCCCATCTCCACCAAATCCATCTTCTTAGCCTGCAGGAAGACCGCCCAGAAGGCCGGTATTTCCAAAGCGGTTCATCCGCACTCCTTGCGACACGCCTTCGCCACTCACCTGCTGGAAGCGGGCGTGGATCTGCGCACCATTCAGATTTTGCTCGGGCATGCAAAGCTGGAGACTACTGCACACTATTTGCACGTCGCCAACACCAGGGTGCGCTCGACCACCAGTCCGTTGGAACTCCTGGACCCACTCGACATCGTCCAAGCGGCCAGAATCTATCAACCTGAGGAATGAGTGGACCTCGGCTGGAAGTGGCCGATGTCTTCCGCACTTACGGAGATAACTTTCTGGCTTTGTGGGAGCGGGTACTCTCCCGCCCACAAAGGAAAGCCTTCGACGACATTCGTAATTGCCGCACAGCCGCCTTGGGTGGTCATTTGCAGTATTACGATTGCGGACATTGCGCCATCTCGTACAACTCGTGTCGCAATCGCAGTTGCCCGAAGTGTCAAGGGGCGGCCCGCGTCCAATGGCTGGCCGAACGGGATGCTGAGTTGTTGCCGGTAGAATATTTTCACGTTGTTTTTACTCTGCCTCAGCAGATCGCCAGGCTGGCTTTACAGAATGCCCGGAGAATCTACAGCATTCTCTTCCGGGCCGTGGCGGAGACCCTGTTAACGATTGCAGCAGATCCCCAGCATCTGGGTGCGGCGATCGGCTTCCTCGCCGTGCTTCACAGTTGGGGTCAAACCCTCCATCATCATCCGCATATCCATTGCGTAGTGCCGGGTGGGGGAATCAGCCCCGACAACTCGCGATGGATCCCTTGTCGTAGATATCGCAAATCGTACTTCCTTCCCGGCAAGGTCCTCGGTTGCTACTTCCGCAAGAGGTTCCTGATTCATTTGCGAAGGTCGTTCCAGAAGGGCAAACTCCAGTTCCATGGCGAACTGGAACCGTTGGGCCACCCGGTGGCCTTCGAGGCATTGTGTCAGAAGGCCGGTCGCATGAAATGGGTGGTATACGCCAAGCGTCCCTTCGGCGGGCCAGAACAGGTTCTCAAGTACTTGGCCCGATACACGCACCGTGTCGCCATATCCAACCGACGCCTGTTATCGATGGAGGATGGTCGAGTCACCTTCGAATGGAAGGACTATGCCGACGGTAATCAGACCAAGACGATGACATTGGAGGCGGTCGAATTCATTCGTCGTTTTCTCCTTCACGTGCTGCCCTCCGGCTTTGTTCACATCCGTCATTTTGGCTTTCTGGCCAACCGCAAAAGAAAGGAAAAACTGGCGCTGTGCCGGTCCTTGCTTGCCGCCCCGCAAGCTGTCAACAAACCCTGCGCAGATTCCCCCGGCAGCCGCGATTCAGACTTCGCGGAACAGCACCGCCGATGCCCGGTCTGCCAGACCGGCCGGCTGATCCGCGTACAGGCCCTCACTGCCGCGGCTTGCGCGTGCTTACCGGCGCCTACAATCGCAGATACCTCATGATCACCGTGAGCAAACCGTCAACCAAGCCGCTGACCAGCTCGTTGGCCTTCCTAAGGGCATCACAAAATCCCTGTCTGAAAGCGTTGTTTTGGCACTCCAGAAACGTTGGCGTCGGCTGCCGCCAACGAAAAGGTCACCCTCCCAAGTGGAGGGTGACCATTTCTATCGCCGAGTCGTCCCGTCACCAGGCGTTTTTCCGGACTCCAGTCAACCAGACCGTCATTCAATACCCATAGCTCTCGGTCCGGCTCAGTTCAACGAATTCTATCGGTAGTGCCCGCCCCCACGCCTTGCCCACTCTGCGGATTTTTCTTGGGGCGGGCACCACCGATAGAATGCTCTTCATTATGGGAAAGTGCCCCGCGCGGCTCAGAAGTCATCTGGGAAGTTGCCGTTCGGAACCAAAAGCTCGGTGGGTATTCCGGGAAACGAGCTTATTTTAATGCCTATGCGCCGACAGGGCGTCCGCCCCACCGCTCAGTTCGCTAGGGGAACGTACGGGAAGGTGGTCAACGGCTTCGACGTGACCGACTCCTTGCCGATCCCAAGGCGCACGGGCGTATTCGCCGCGATGGAGAACATAACATCCGGCGCGTTGTCGGTAAGCGAGCGGCCGTTCCATTCGGCGAAGCCGAACACGGCCGCCGTGCCGACCTCGTAAGGCAGGAAGTTGGGACAGAACCGGCGCGCCACTTTCTCCCCGTAGGCCCCTGGGTCTTCCGCGGTTCCGGTTGCGGACACAACTCCGGCAATTGCCTTGGCGACCGTTTTTCCATGAGTTGCCAGG
Source organism: uncultured Solibacteraceae bacterium (assembly GCA_963805775.1). Taxonomy (GTDB): domain Bacteria; phylum Acidobacteriota; class Terriglobia; order Bryobacterales; family Bryobacteraceae; genus Solibacter. The sequence continues at coordinate 168,396 of CAWDWK010000069.1, forward strand.
TCGCCGGCCGGACACCCGCCATTGAGACTGTTGCCCAGATCTTCGTTGAATTGCGTGAACAACGGATGAATCATCGGAAGACCCACACGATTGATCGATCGCCCTCCCCCGGCATCGGTAGCGAGTCTCGACATAGCCCATACCCCGATCCGGCGCCGGCCGCCCGCGCCGTCGACCAACTCTCCATCGGGCACTTCCAGCACGACTGAATAGACCGTATGGCCGGCGAAGAGGTTTTTCGCGGGGCCTGGATCCCATCTGGACAGGTTCACGGTCGTGCCGTCCTGAAGCGCATGGCCGACTGCATGCAGTACATCAGGCTCAATCCAGAACGGGTCCCCCGCTTTGCCCGCCCAGATGCGGAGACCGGCCGGCGTGGTTACCGTCTCGCCGGTCATTCCGCGTGCCACGATGTCGCCGGGCGCATCGGGGTTAGTGGCATCTGCGCCCCTGATGCGGCGCACAACGTAGCCCTGCTTCCCGCTTCGCGTCGCGCTGGTCGAAGGTAAACCGGTAAGTCAGATCTTCCACGGCATCGCCATCGAGATCGACCTTGAATTCATACATGCCTTCCGGATGGTAACCCGGCACGGGAATTGGGCCGAATATAGAGTGGCAGAGATTGATCGCGAACACGGTACCTGTCTTGCCGCGAAACACGTACAGGTCCGTAATGTCGAGCCGGATGTCTTGTACGGCGATTGGTGAGTCGAACTGTGGGGCATGGTGTGCTCCGTATTTTGCCTTGTGGGCCTGATGCGCTCCCTGCTGCCGTTTGGAGTCAATATTTTTGGGGTCGATTTGGTCGCGACCGCATAGAATTTCTGCTTTAATATCCGTAGCAGGAGGGCTCCCCTATGCGTCTTCCCGGGCTGCTTATCATGACCGTCGCTGCTGCTCTCGGTCAACAGGCATCCTTGCCAATCACCGAAAATGGATCGCCCTTCTTGTCAATACCCCCGATCTCCGAAGGGCTTCGCTTCGAGGCGCAACTACCGCCGTTTGAGGCCAGGGACATAGCTGGTCGAACGTGGCGCCTTGATGACCTGCGCGGGAAGCTGACACTCGTTTATATTTGGAACACGTTCGAGGCTCGTGCGGTCGATGCCCACAATGCAAGCCTCCGTGAAGTTATTCCCGGCCTGTCGAATCTTCCGGAAGTGCAGCGGTTCTATGACGAGGCGAGGCACACGAGAAACATTCAGGTGCTGACATTTTGCCGCGACTACGATTACACGCACGCGTCCGGGTATATGAAAGAGAAGCAGTATACGTTTCCGGTGATCGCCGACTGGGTCCTAATCAAGAAGCTAATCCCCAACGCAGACGGCAATCCGCCATATTGGGTCATTGATCGAGACGCGCGGCTGTCGTATCCAGTTCGTTCATGGAGCCTTGGACGCGTACTCTACAAAATTGAACGTGTCGCGTCTCGCTAAATGAGCAAAATCCGCAACCTGATAAACGGAAACGGAATGAGAGCTTGGCTAGTCTTACTGCTATTTGGCGCAAGCCTTCCTGGTCAGCAGCAGTCAAAATTATTCCTGCCCGATGAAACCGCGGGTTTTGACAGGATTGTCCAGACCCTGGTTTCTGCGTTTGATCATGTCGACATTGTCGCGTTAGGCGAAAACCACTGGAGCAAGATGGACTCCGACCTCCGGATCGCCCTGGTTCGTAATCCCGAATTTGCCCAAAAAGTGCGCTTCATCGTGGTGGAGTTCGGGAGCACCGCGCAGCAACCCACTCTTGACCGTTATATCCGGGGCGAAGATGTCCCGCTCGCAGAGCTTCAACAGGTTTGGAAGACCACCACACAGACTAACGGAATTTGGGATTCATCGGTATATGCGGATTTTTACGCGGCCGTCCGGGAAGTAAACAAAAAGCTGCCCGCAGGCGCACAAGTTCGAGTTCTCGCGTGGCGATCCCCCAACCGGTTCCGGCTTGGGTCGCGACGCTTCCGCTTTCTCCGTTTTGCAGGAGCAAGTGCTCAAGACGCACGGCAAGGCGCTGGTGATTTATGGGGCGGGACACCTCCTTCGCGCGAACGTTGGTCCAGTCGCTCGGATCACGCAGAGGTTGGAGACCGGCTATCCCGGTCGAACCTTTGTTGTGATCACAGAAGGTGGACCTCACCTGGAGTATCAAGAGTTTGAACGTGCTTTGAAGACGCGTGCGCGCCCGGTGCTGGTATCTTTTGGAAAATCGCCGTTTCGGGATCTGTTGGTTAGCGCTTTTCCAGGCCTCGGCCTCACTCTGGGTCAAATAGCGGACGCGTGTGTCTATTTTGGAATGGGTCCTGAGGTTGATGTGCGGGTAAGCCCCGATCGATAGAGGCGTTTCCTTCCTTGTCGCCCAACGCAGGCCAGCGCGGGCAGCGATCGTTTCGCGGCAAAGAAACGGAGTCGGCGTCAACAATCATACTTTGACCACAGACGAAGTATCATCGCCGGATAACTGGCATCTTCGACGGTCGGAAAGCCGCGCCGTGCGCAGCTTGATCACGATCGTGCCCAATCCCTCCTGCATGGACCGGGTGGCACGAGAGGTGGAGTTGCGAGTGTATGGCGCCACGGCGCCCTTGTCGTCGCCATCAATACCGGCAGCATCGCAACGCACGGCGTCAACCGGATCTCCACTCAATCGCGCCCCGCGTCACTCCGATCAGGGTAGCCTGCAAATACTCGTCCAGCCGGTGTGCGGCCGCGCCTCCAACCAGACTCAGCGTTAGCAGCGCGATCACTCCCGTTCGCCTCATCCTGACGGTACTCAATGCCCCACTGACTTCTTCCCGTAATCGTTCGTCGGATCCCGGTAAATCGTATGGATGTGCATCGTCGGGTCGCCCCCAAGCGGCTGGGGCGCGTACTCGATAACCAGGGTCGGTCCCTGAATCCGGTAATACGCCGGCATCCCATTGGTGGTCGGTCCGCTCCACGCGAACCATGTTCCTGCCAGGTTCGCTTTGATCTCCGCCATGCGCGCCGCCGCCGCCTGTTCGTTGATAATCCCGGCCCATTCACCCGCCAGGTCCAGCAGTATAGCCTGCTGGCTCGCGTTCATCGCGGAACACTTGATGCCCTCGGGCTGGATCGTCTTTCCGTCCTGCCCCGGCCCCAGCACCAAATCGGCCACCTTGTAATTGAGAATCGCCTGCTTGCGCTGCCCTTCGTCCAGCGCATTGATCAGCGCGAATGCCTTATCGTTCTCGGCTCCCAGCGGGCGCACCGTCTTGCCGTCCACCATGTACTTCGCCGGCTGTGCCGCCGTCAGGCTCGGCGTGAGAATCCCATCCAGGCCCGCCATCGTGATGTTCAGCGCCAGATGATGGCCGCCGAACTGCAACATCCAGGGGTCCTTCATACTAGGCTTGCCAAGAATGGAAATGTAGAACAGGTCGCGCCCGAACATCGCCCCGCCGCGTCCGCCGCTGGCGGCTTTCAGTGCCTCGTCGCCTTCGACGATCGCGAGCACTTTCTCATAACCGCGCTTGCTCAGCGTGGCGGCCAGCAGATCCATCGCCGCTTTCCTTTGCGGCCCGCTCAGATCGCCCATCTTCAGCCCTGCCCGTGGCACCATCGTTGTGGGCAGGTTCGACCACTTCACACGCTGCGCCGCGTCGTTGAACTCGAACAACACCTTCGACCGCTGTCCCTCATCCAGCGAACCCAGAAAGCCGTTTGCACTGGCCACTATCTTGGAAGTGACGCTCGAAGAAGTCTGGGCAGTTGCGAGCCCGCAGCACAGAACCGCGGCGACTAAGATGCTTGCTTTTGCCATGGGCGATCCCCCTAGCTAGAGTACAGCAAGCTGTAATGAAATCAATGGGGATCGTCGCCAACAACGTCCCTACCAATACTCCTGCCACTTCAATTCCCCGGCCAGCCGGTCGGGACTCACCCTGCTATCGAAGCCCAACTCCCGAACAATCGCGAACTCCGCCGCCGCAACCTGCGCCGCACGAGCCCCCGAGCGATGCGCCGTATACAACGTTTCGCTCCCTACGACATCTCGCACGCGCAGCGTCCATTGGTCGGAGTCCGTCTCTACCGCGAAAGCCATCCGGTTCCATTCCGCCCGGTAGCCGTGCCGGATCTGAAGCAACGGTGCGACCGTTCGCGACGGGACCGTACCTCGTTGGCAGCTTCCGCAAGAGCTCATACATTATCCCCGCAGTTGTACGATTTTTGGCGCCGGCGCCGGTGGCGTTTGGAAGCGGCAGTAATTGACGCATCCTTTGTTTTTGCAAGTCAGGCAGACACGCTTCTGAGTCATCTTGGAGTAACTTTATCCGAACTCCTGCTTTTCACAAAATGGTCTTGTGCGGGTACATCGTCACTGCCCCCACTTGCATTCCAAACAGTTATGCGCCACCCCCAAATGGGGGAAAACCGACTCCCCCCACCCGCCTGTCACACAAACATAAAATACCCTTCTTTTCCTCTAACCCCCTCCACCCCAATCACTTGCCGTAGATTCCCCTCCTCCGGCGCAACCCGTCCCGCACACCCGCAGTCGTAGTATGGAATCAAGGGGGTGGGCGCCCCCTGAGTGGGCAGTAACGGCAAAGCGGGCTAAATTTAGCCCGCTTGACTCTTGGGCCCCGCTCATCCTCGAAGTCGCCACCGAACTCCGCATGATCCTCCTGCAGCCCGGAATCGACTAGCCGTCCCCACTTACACACTTTTACCCGCGCACGCCGCAACTTGCCCCTAACATGGGAGTTTAGACTTTCAAGAGGGTGCAGATGAGCAACAGAGTAGTGCTGGTCTTGGCGGGTGCGCTGTGTCTGGCTGTAGGCCCGGGAGTTTCAGCCTACGCCAAAAAGAAGAACGCCGCTGAAGCCCGCCAGTTTCAGAAACAGCTGGCGGCCGATCAGAAAATTCTCCAGGCGCTCAACCGCCTGACCTACGGCCCCCGTCCTGGCGACGTCCAGGAAGTGAAGTCGATCGGCCTCAAAAAGTGGATCGATCGCCAGCTCCACCCCGAAACCATCCCCGAAAATCCGGTCCTGACCGAAAAGCTCAAAACCCTCGACACCCTGCAAATGTCTGGCAGCGACCTCGTACGCAACTACCCCACGCCGCAGATGGTCAAGCAGATGGTCAACGGCCAGCTTCCCTTCCCCGCCGACCCCGACCGCAAACTCATGCTCACCAAATTAATGGAGAAGTATGAGGAGCGGCAGGCCAAAGGAGGGGACGCCGCCGCCCGCACCGAACATGGCGAACGGAAAAGCCCTCGCCGACCTCCTCACCCGCGAGCAGATCCGCGCCTTCCGCCAGGGCACGCCCCAGGAGCGCCTCGCTGCGTTCCAGGCCATCCCCAAAGAGAAGCAGGACGACGTCATCGGCGCCATGCCCCAGGGACTCCGCCAGGGCCTCCTCGCCGTCGCCCCGCCCGATCTCCGCCGCCGCCTCGAAATGGCCAACGGTCCGCAGCAGATGGTCGCCCGCGATCTCTCCGAAGGCAAACTCCTCCGCGCCGTCTATAGCAATCGCCAGCTCGACGAAGTCCTCGCCGATTTCTGGTTCAACCACTTCAACATCTACCTCGACAAGGGCGCCGATCGCTACCTGGTCACCGAATACGAACGCGACGTCATCCGCCCCCACGTCCTCGGCAAATTCAAAGACCTCCTCGAAGCCACCGCCAAGAGTCCGGCGATGTTGTTCTACCTCGATAACTGGGAGTCCGTAGGCCCCAATGCCCCACAAGCCCGCGGCAAGAAGGGCGCGCGCGGCCTCAACGAAAACTACGGTCGCGAGCTGCTCGAGCTCCACACCCTCGGCGTCGATGGCGGCTACACCCAGGCCGATGTCACCGAAGCTGCCCGCTGCTTCACCGGCTGGACCATCCTCCAGCCGCAGCGAGCCGGAGCCTTCGCCTTCAACAAGCGCGTGCACGATGACGGCCCCAAGACCGTCCTCGGCGTCCAAATCCCCGCCGGCGGCGGCATCAGCGACGGCGAAAAGGTGCTCGATATCGTCGCCCACCATCCCTCCACCGCGCACTTCATCTCCAAAAAACTCGCCATCCGCTTCGTCGCCGACGATCCCCCGGCATCCCTCGTGGACCGCATGGCCCAGACCTTCCTCAAGACCGGCGGAGATCTGCGCGCCGTCATGAAGACCATGCTGGAGAGCCGCGAATTCTTCAGCGAAGGCGCCTACCGCACCAAGCTGAAGAGCCCCCTCGAAGTCGTCGCCAGCGCCGTGCGCTCCGTCAACGGCGAAATCGATTACGCCTTCCCCCTCGCCAACCAGGTCGCCCAGTTGGGCCAGCCCCTCTACCGCAAGCAGGAACCCACCGGCTATTCCAACTCCAGCCAGGAGTGGCTCAATTCCGGCGGCCTCCTGGCACGCATGAATTTCGCCCTGCAACTGGCCGATAATAAGGTGCCGGGCGTGAAAGTGGACTCCAACAAAGCCGCGCACCCCGATCCCGTCGCCGGGATCGCCCTGGGTTCGCCCGAATTTCAGAAGAGGTAATCATGCCGACTCGCCGATTCTTCCTGCGCAATTCCGCCCTCGCCATGGTCGGCGTCGGCGCCTCACCCCTGTGGCTCGAGCGCGCCCTGTACGCCGCCGACGCCCCCGGGGCGCGTAAGAAAATCCTCGTCGCCATCTTCCAGCGCGGCGCCGCCGACGGTCTCAACGTCGTGGTGCCTCACGGCGAGAAGGCCTACTATGACCTGCGCCCCACCATCGCCATTCCCCGCCCCACCAGCGACCCCGGCAAAAAGGACGATGCCGCCATCGATCTCGACGGCTTTTTCGGACTCCACCCTTCGCTCGCGCCCCTGAAGCCGCTGTTCGACCAGCAGCATCTGGCCATCGTCGATGCCGTGGGCTCGCCCGACCCCACGCGCTCTCACTTCGATGCGCAGGATTACATGGAATCCGGCACTCCCGGCCGAAAAGCGACACAGGATGGCTGGATGAATCGCGCGCTGCCCAAAGCGGAGGGCAAAGTATCGCCCGTGCGCGCCGTTTCGCTCGGACCCGTGTTGCCGCGCGCCATGCGGGGCAGCGCGCCCGCGGTCGCCATGCAGACCATCGAAGGCTTCCAGGTGCGCAACGCGGAGGCGTCGAAACAATTCGAGCAGATGTACACCGCCTCCAAAGATCCGCTCATTCAGGCGGCCGGGCGCGAAACGTTCGAAGCCGTCGCCATGCTGCAAGCCATACAGCGCCGCCCGTACACTCCCGCCGCCGGAGCCGATTATCCGCGCGGAAGATTCGGCCAGAGCCTGCAGCAGATCGCCCAGCTGATCAAGAGCGATGTCGGCGTGGAGATGGCGTTCGCCGATATCGGCGGCTGGGACCATCACGTCAACGAACTCGGTCCGCGCCCCAGTGAAGGTGTGCTCGCCAACCTGCTGCGCGAATACGGCCAGTCCCTCAGCGCCTTCTGGAAGGACATGGGCGACCGCATGAACGATGTCGTCGTGGTCACCATGAGCGAATTCGGACGCACCGCGAAAGAGAACGGCAATCGCGGCACCGATCACGGCCACGCCAACAGCATGTTCGTCATGGGCGGCGCCGTCAAAGGCGGCAAGGTCTATGGCAAGTGGCCCGGCCTCGAAAAAGAGCAGCTCTACGAAGGCCGCGATCTCGCCCTCACCACCGACTTCCGCGACGTCCTCGGCGAGCTCGTTTCCCGCCACCTCGGCAACCCGTCATTGCAGACCGTCTTCCCCGGCTATAACCCCAAAGTCCTCGGGCTGGTGTAGCATTTAGGACTATGGTCACACTCGCAGACGCAAGACGAATTATCGCTGCCGCCGAAAAGAAGGCGGAGGAGATCGGTCAGCCCATGAACATCGCCGTCGTGGATGCCGGCGGCAATCTGGTGGCGCATGTCCGTATGGACAAGGCCTGGTTTGGAAGCGTCGATATCTCGATCAAGAAGGCGTGGACGTCGAGGGCCTTCGACATCGCGACGAAGGATCTGGCGGAGCTGAGTCAATCCGGCGACCAGTTCTTCGGGATTCACGCTTCAAATAACGGACGCGTAATGATCTTCGCCGGCGGCGTGCCGCTCAAGCGAGGCGATGAGGTAGTGGGCGCCGTCGGTGTCAGCGGCGGCTTAGGCAAGCAGGATCAAGCCGTGGCCGAAGCCGGCGCCGCCGCCTTCTGACGTCCGGCGATCAAACGCGTTTCAACACGTCTGCCATCCGAAACTGATCGGCGGCTTTCAAACCCTTCAGCTCTTTCCATTCGAGAGGCGCGGCCACCGGCGCTCCCGGGCGCGCGCGGACCGAATAGTCGGCGATCGCCGTGGCCGTGTAGTCGTTGCGGAAGTAGTCGATGAAAATCTTCCCGGAGCGTTTCGCCTTGCTCATGGTCGCGATGTAAGCGTCCGGCGCCGCGGCCACCATCTGCCCGGCGATCGAGGCTGCCAGCGACTTGACCTCCGCCCATTTCTCCTTGCCCTCCAGAGGCACCGTTACGTGCAGTCCCTTGCCGCCGGTGCATTTGAGCGCCGATTCCATTCCTCTCTTCTTAAGCCGCCGGTGCAGATCCTCGGCGGCTAGTTTGAGCGCTTCGAATGGCACGTCGGGCGCTGGGTCGAGATCGAAAATCATGCGGTCGGGGTAATCGATGGCATCGATCGTGGCGCCCCACGGATGGATCTCGATGGCGCCCATCTGCACGAGTCCCAGCAGGCCCTTTTCGTCTTCGATATACAGGTACTCGTATTTCTTGCCATTGTTGCGGAATTCAAATGGCTTTACGTCGGGTCCCAGCCCGCGGCCGGGATTGCGCTGATAAAAACAGTTTTCGTCGATACGGGAAGGGCATCGCAACAGGCTGAGCGGCCGCCTCACAATGCGCGGAAGCATCAGAGCGGCCACGCCTGCATAATATTCGGCCAGCGCTCCCTTCGTGATGTTGCCTGTTTCGGAGATCACGCGATCCGGGTGCGTGATAGTGACGCCTCCCAGGACAAGTCCGGCAGATTTTGGTGCGGGCACAGGCGTCTCCTTTCTGACGCTGTCAGGATCTTTATCTTCCCTCAAACCCTGGAAGGACGGGTGGCGTATGCGGCCATCCGTGGTCCACTCCGTAAAAGCGACTTCGCACAACAGGACAGGTTTCACCCACTGCACGGATTCCCACTCGTGCGCGGGCAAACCCGTTTCCGCGCGCGTGAAGGTCGGTTTCTTGATGGCCAGCTTTTTGAGGCGGCCGGCGAGTTCGCTGGCGCTCTTCATCGAAAATCCGGTGCCTACTTTCCCTGCATAACGCAGGCCATCCTTTTCCCGATAGCCCAGATACAGCGCGCCCAGCGCCCGTTTCCCGCTGCGGGCCTTGCTATAACCGAGAATGAGAAATTCCTGCCGTTGAATGCATTTCGTCTTGAGCCAGCTTCGCTGCCGCCCGGCCAGATAAGGGGCATCGCGCTGCTTGGAAATAATTCCTTCCAACCCTTTCTCGCAGGACTGGGCAAAGATCTCCTTGCCCTGGCCGTCAACGTGTTCACTGTAGCGAAGGGAGCTCCGCTGCGACCCGCCCAACAATGCCCGCAGCTTCTCCTTCCGCTCAATCAACGGCAAGCGGCACAGGTCCTCGCCATTCAGATACAAAAAGTCGAAGGCATACGCAATGATCTTTTCCGGGGTCCCGCCATCGCCAAGCGCCGCCTGCAATTCGTGGAAGCTGCTCTTGCCCTCCGCGTCGAGAACTACGGCTTCCATATCGAGCACGGCATCCTTCACTTTCAGCTTCGCCAGCGCGGCGGTGACGGAGGGAAACTTACTAGTCCAGTCCTGGCCGTTGCGGGTCATCATACGCACTTCACCGCCTGACACAAATCCCAGCAGGCGATATCCGTCGAACTTGATTTCGTGCAGCCATTCGTCACCTTCGGGCGGACGGTCGACGAGCGTCGCCAATTGAACCCCGGGGTATTGCCGCACCAGTGCATCCAACCCATCGCTGCGCTTGCCGGCGATCTCTCCCATCTTGCGCCCCGATTTCACGCTGGACGACTGACTCTCCAGAAAGTCCCCGTTGGAGTTCTTGCGAGCCGCCTCGTCATTTTTCTTGATCAACAACCAGTTTTCGCGCTTTCCGTCGCCGTGCATGCGAACCAGGTCCCAACCGCCTTTCAACCGCTTGCCATGAAGCACGAAAGAGAGGTGTCCCTTCTTCAGGCCTTCGTGCGGATCGCCGACCGGTTCCCAGATCCCCGTGTCCCAAAGCATCACCGTGCCGCCGCCATATTGGCCTTTCGGAATGGTCCCCTCAAAACTGCCGTAGGAGAGCGGATGGTCCTCCGTTCGCACGGCCAGACCGTTTGTCCGAGGGATTCAGACTAGGGCCCTTCGTGACAGCCCAACTCAGCAACACTCCATCGAGTTCCAGCCTGAAGTCGTAGTGCAGCCGCGTCGCATCGTGCTTCTGAATGAGATACGACAATGTATCTGTGTGAATCGACCCACGATCCGGCTGCGGTTCGGTTGTCTTTTTGAAATCGCGTTTGCGGCGGTATTCTTCCAGTGCCATTTCAGTGTGAAGATGTGCAATTTGCAGACCATCTTTCAGTGAGCGTGCGGTCGATCACCTTGCGCGACCGAGAGGTGACGATACGATGAAATCGTGAACCTTCCTGTATGGCCCTTCCTCCAACAAATAGTTTCTGGCGATTGGAACGCGTCGCAGGCGGCGGTCTCCGGGCGCAGTCACCACTTGGCCCCGCGGACCCGCTCCGCCGACCGAGTGGTGAAGTCCATCTGCCCGTACTGCGCCGTGGGATGCGGGCAGGATGTTCACGTGCGCGACGGTAAGATCATCGATATCGAGGGCGATGCGGACTCGCCGATTTCCCGCGGCTGCCTCTGCCCCAAAGGCTCCGCCACTTTTCAATTGGTGACCGGTTCGCATCGCGAGCACCGGGTTCTCTATCGGGCGCCCGGAAGCGCCGAATGGCAGGCGATTCCCCACGAGCGCGCCATGGAGATGGTGGCCGAACGCGTCCGACGTACGCGCGAGGAGACCTGGGAAGAACGCGACAGCAACGGTGTTCCACTGCGCCGAACGCTGGGCATCGCGCACCTTGGCGGCGCCACGCTGGACATCGAGGAAAACTATCTCCTCAAGAAACTGTACACCGCGCTCGGTATCATTCAGGTCGAAAACCAGGCCCGCATTTGACACTCCTCCACCGTCCCCAGTTTGGGGATATCTTTCGGCAGAGGCGGTGCGACAACTTTCCAGCAGGACCTGGCGAACTCGGACTGCATCGTCATCGAAGGCTCCAATATGGCCGAGTGCCATCCGGTGGGCTTTCAGTGGGTGATGGAGGCGAAACGGCGCGGCGCCACCATCATCCATGTGGATCCCCGGTTCACGCGGACCTCCGCCGTGGCCGACATCCACGTGCCGATCCGCGCGGGATCGGACATTGCGTTTCTGGGCGGCATCATACGTCACATCATCGAAAACCAGCGGTACTTCCGCGAGTACGTGGTGGACTACACGAACGCGCCCGCGATTATCTCGGAAGACTTTCGCGACACCGAAGATCTCGACGGCCTGTTCAGCGGATGGGACAGCGAGAAACATAGGTACGACGTGAAGTCGTGGTCGTACCAGGATGCCGAGCCGACTCCAGCGGCCGGCGCGCGCGAGCAGACCACCGGCGAGCCCATCTCTGAGCGCGGGCAGACGCAGCACAAGCATCGCGACGAAACGCTGCAGCACCCGCGCTGTGTCTTCCAGATTGTGCGGCGCCACTTTGCGCGCTACACGCCGGAAATGGTGGAAGAGGTTTGCGGCATCCCGCGCGCTCTGTTTATGAAGGTGGCCGAGGCGCTGTGCCACAACTCGGGGCGCGAGCGCACGTCGGCGTTCTGCTATGCGGTGGGCTGGACCCAGCACACGGTCGGAGTGCAGTACATACGCACCGCGACCATCATTCAACAACTGCTGGGCAACATGGGCCGGCCCGGCGGCGGAATCATGGCGCTGCGCGGTCACGCGTCCATACAGGGTTCCACCGACATTCCGACTCTCTACGATCTTCTGCCGGGCTATCTTCCGATGCCCAAGGCCAAAACGGATGTCACTTTCCAGAAGTACATGGAGAACCACCGCGCCGCTGGCGGATGGTGGACCGAATTTCCGAAGTACATGGTGTCGCTGATGAAGGCCTGGTTCGGCCGCCATGCCACCCCCGAGAACGACTGGTGCTACGACTATCTGCCGCGTCTCACCGGCGACCATTCCCACATGACCACCTACGCCGCCATGGCGGACGGCGCGGTGAAAGGCTATTTCGTCATGGGCGAAAACCCGGTGGTGGGATCGATGAATGGCCCATTTCAGCGCGAGGCGATGAGCAAATTGGACTGGCTGGTGGTGCGCGATTTCCAGCTCATCGAAACCGCCGAATTCTGGAAGACTACGCCGGAGGACATTCCCACCGAGGTCTTCTTCTTTCCGGCCGCTGCGCATACCGAAAAGGACGGCACGTTCACCAACACGCAGCGACTGCTGCAGTGGCACCACAAAGCCGTCGAGCCACCCGGGGCGTGCCGCAGCGATTTGGATTTCGTCTACGAACTGGGCAGGCGCATGAAGGCGCTCTATCTTGCATCGAACGATCCCAAGGATCTGCCGATCCAGGAAGTCACCTGGGAAGCAGCGACCGCCGAGGCGGTGCTAAAGGAAATCAATGGCTGCACCCTGGCGGACCACAAACTGGTGGACGGCTACACCAACCTGAAGGACGACGGATCGACAGCCTGCGGCTGCTGGATCTATTCGGGCTGCTACAAAGATGGAGTCAATCAGACCGCACGCCGCAAGCCGGGCGCCGAGCAGAGTTGGGTGGCTCCCGAATGGGCCTGGGCGTGGCCGATGAACCGGCGGCTCCTGTACAACCGCGCGTCGGCCGATGCCGAAGGGAGGCCGTGGTCGGAGCGCAAGAAATACGTCTGGTGGGATGAAGCGCAGCATAAGTGGACGGGCTTCGACGTTCCCGATTTCATCACCGATCGCGCGCCATCGTATCGTCCCGCGGAGGACGCGACGGGCATCGACACAATCAGCGGGACAGACGCGTTCATTATGAATGCCGACGGCAAGTCCTGGATCTTCGCGCCGCAAGGGTTGCGGGACGGACCGCTGCCAACACACTACGAGCCGCAGGAGTCAGTGATCCAAAATCCGCTGTACGGACAACAGTGCAACCCTGCGCGCATGGAATGGGTGCGCCGCGAGAACCCGTACCATCGCGCGTGGGCAGACCCGGCCTATCCCTACTTACTCACCACTTATCGGTTGACTGAGCATCATACCGCCGGCGGCATGTCGCGATGGCTCGAGTGGCTGGCGGAGTTGCAGCCGGAAATGTTCTGCGAAGTGTCGCCGGAGTTAGCCGCGGAAAAAGGTTTGACCAATGGCGGGTGGGCCACCATTTCCACCGCGCGCGCGGTGATCGAGGCGCGCGTGCTGGTGACCGGGCGCATAACGCCGTTGCGCATACGCGGCCGCTTGATCCATCAGATCGGGTTGCCCTATCACTGGGGCCGCAACGGCCTGGTTCGTGGCGATTCGGCCAACGATCTCATATCATTCGTCGCCGACCCCAACGTGTCGATCCAGGAGTCCAAAGCCTTCACCGGAAATATTCAGGCAGGCCGCCGCGGCCAGCGGAGGGAAACGTAGCGATGGCCAACGGATTCTTCACCGACACTACGGTCTGCATCGGCTGCAAAGCATGTGAAGTGGCTTGCAAGCAGTGGAACCAGTTGCCCGGAGACGGGTTGACGTTCAGTGGAATGTCCTATGACAATACGCTGGAACTGGGCGCTTCCACCTGGCGCCACGTAGCTTTCATCGAGCAACCGGCGCCTATTTCCGAACAGCCCGTCAACAGCTTTTCTTGGTTGATGCTGTCGGACGTCTGCAAACATTGCCACAGCGCGGGATGCCTGGAAAATTGTCCCACGGGCGCCATCATTCGCACTGAGTTCGATTCCGTCTTCGTGCAGCCCGACATCTGTAACGGCTGCGGATATTGCGTGGTGGGCTGCCCGTTCGGCGTGATCGATCGCGACCCCACCGACGGCCGCGCCTGGAAATGCACGCTGTGCTACGACCGGCAGAAAGACCATATGGAGCCGGCCTGCGCCAAAGCGTGCCCCACCGATTCCATCCTCTTTGGCGATGTCGCGGAGCTTCGCATCAAGGCCGAAGCGCGCGTGGCGCAGCTGCACGAGCGCGGCGTGAAAGAAGCCTATCTGTATGGCGCGGACGCGGCATCCCAGCCGGGAACCGAAGGACTGAACGCATTCTTCCTGCTGGTGGACCAGCCCGAAGTGTACAATCTGCCGCCCGACCCCGTGGCGCCGGCAAAACGCGTCGCGGCCAGTTGGAAATCCATGGCCCTCGCGTCGCTGGGCCTGCTGGCCGCGGCTCTCGGTGCGGTGGCCAGCGCCCGCGGAGGAAGGGCGTGAGCGCGACCACCGCGATCACCTATTACGACCGTCCCGTGCTCAAAGCTCCGGTGTGGATCTGGACGGTGCCGGCTTACTTCTTTGTGGGCGGAGTGGCTGGCGCGGCGATGACCATGGGACTTGCCGTCCAGCTTGTGGGCGGGCGCGACCTGCGGCGGTTCGACGAGCGATGTCGATGGATAGGCGCGATCGGGGGCGGCATCGGAAGCGCGCTGCTGATCGCCGACCTGGGCCGCAAAACGCGCTTCCTGGCGATGCTCCGCGTGCTGCGTCCCAGTTCTCCGATGAGTATCGGCTCGTGGGTACTGGCCCTGGCAACGCCCCTTTCGGCGGGCTCGGCTCTGCTTACGATGACACGCGGCGGACTTTGGGATGTGGGATACGCAGCAGGCGTCGGGGCTGGCATTCTCGGGATGCCGCTGGCTACTTACACCGCGGTCCTACTGGGCAATTCGGCGGTGCCGGTCTGGCTGGCGACGCGGACCACGATGCCGCTGTTGTTCGGCGCTTCGTCGGCGGCGTCGCTGGCTTCGGTGTTAGAACTGATGCCGCTGCACAAGCGCGAGCGCACCATCGTCCGGCGATTCGCCACGGTGGCGCGGGTGGCGGAACTGGCAGCCGGCGAAGCGGTGGAGCGAGAGGCGTGCGCGAATCCCCAGGTTGGTTTGCCGCTGCGGCAGGGGGCTTCGGGAGCGCTTTGGAAAGCGGCGAAGGTTTTGACCGCTGCCAGCCTGGTGTTGACACTGATGCCGGGGAGGCGTCGCACCGCGGCGGGAATTTGCGGCGTGCTCGGCGGCCTGGCGCTGCGGTTCGCGGTCTTCCATGCCGGGAAGGCTTCGGCGCTGGATCCGCGGGCCACGTTCACTCAGCAGCAGTGAGCGGCCAGGCGGGAAGTCGGCGGCGTAGCGAGTGGCGGGTCCAGGTTGGGAGCGGCGTGAGAATTGTTGCGGAGTTGCGCAGCGACTTCGTTGCCGGGAGGCGGGTCCAGGGGGACCCGCGCGGACCGGGGGGTCCGCCCCACACACGATTAGGCGCCGACCAGGGACTCGAGTTGGGCCGAGGCGGAGGCGAGAACTTCCGCCTGCCCGGTGAGTTGTTGGCTGGCTGCCGCGGTCTCTTCGGCTTGCGCGGCAGATTGTTGCGTGACGCCGTTCATCTCGGTAAGGGCCTGCGCAATTTCCTGAACGCCGCGGCTCTGTTCCGCGCTGCTGGTGGCGATCTGGTCCGAGAGGTGCTTGACGCGGTCGCGGATCGTACCGCTCTGCTGCCACGTCGCGCGAACCTCATCCAGATGGGCGGTCGCCGAACCGGCCGAAGCCCCGTTGCGCTCCACAAACTCCGCCGTCTCCCGTGCAGCGTCGGCACAACGCTGCGCCAGGCTGCGGACCTCGTCGGCTACCACGGCAAATCCCGCACCGGCTTCGCCGGCGCGCGCCGCTTCCACGGCGGCATTCAGGGCGAGGATATTTGTCTGGAACGAGATCTCGTCGATCGACTTCAGAATCCGCCCGATCTTGCCGTTTGCCTCGACGATCTCCGTCACCGCAAGGGCTGTCCCCTCCATGGCGTTGCGAACCAGGACGCCGGTAGACTGCGCGTCGCCCATCAGCCGCGCCGATTCCTTCCCCGACTCGAGGTTGTCCCGTGTCATGGCTGCGATCGATTCGACTGCCGACGAGACCTCTTCTGCAGCGGCCGCCTGCTCCGAAGCACCCTGGGCCAGGCCCTGGCTGGCAGAGGCGACCTGGCGGGCCGCGGAAGAGACCTGCTCCGCCCCCCGGGCCAACTCGCCGGACATTTGCCGCAGTTGCCGATTGAGTCCGCGCTGGACCGCCAAGGCCACCGCGGAAGCAGCTATTCCGGCCCCAAGCAGGAGGAGAAACATCTGCTTCGCAAGGGTTACGGACGAAGCCGATTCCAGCGAAGCGTTTCTCACGTAGGTGTCCTGCACGTCCATGAAGCCGTCGATCTGTTTTACGATCTGCTCGCCGTTTGGCCCGATCCGCTCAGCCACCAGCCGTTCGGCCTCGGCGGAGTTTCCGCCCTTCATCAGGGCGATGCCCCTGCCGCCTGCATCGCCGTACTCCGCAACGCCGCTTGCCAGCGCCGCTACCAGTTTTTTCCCCTTTTCAGTGACAAGCAAGGGCCTGATCTGTTCGGCCACTTGCTGTGCCTGTTTCAAGCGGTCCAGGAATTTTGCGGCGCTGGAATCGAATTCGGACGCGTTTGTGGCGGCCGAGTGGTACATGCATTCCCGCAGGGCCAACCTCATATCGAGGACATTGCCCTTGAAGGCACCGAAAAGAATCAGCTTGCGGCTAGTAATATTCGCGGATTCGTCCAGTTCGGCGCCCAGGCGGTGTACGGAGACGAGTCCGGTGGCGCCGAGCACGACAACGGCTGCCGCGAGCGACGAGACGCTATACAACAACTTTCTACGGGCGTTCATTTGGAAACGGCTCCTTGATCTGTTCCGGGGTCACCACTGAACCGGTGCTTGAGTTTCTTCACGCTGGTGGCGGCATCGGCGATCATCTCGAAGCGCAGGAAATAGGCTGCGTCACTGTGTGCGTAGAAATCGCCGGGGAGCAGGGTTTCATAGTCGATGTGGCCGCGCAGGTGATCGTTGACTTTGAAATCGAGGCGCGTCTGCAAATTGTTTCCGCGATCCGTGCCGGTCCCGAACACGGCGGGGCTCCGCCCGAAGGGATAAAACGCGCCCACCTTGTAATATGTGAAGCTCCATTTCAGCCGGCTGGCGGGAGAGAAGCCACTCTCTAACTGCCATCGCGTCTGATTAGTTGCGTATCCGACACCATTCTCGGGGACGGCGCTGTAGAGTTCCAGGTCTCCCCACTTCGGCCAGCGGGCAAACAGGGGATCCCAGCCGCGCACCTCGCCGGGGCGTGACGAATCGTTCCCCGATAAGGCGTAATAGCCCGCCAGCACGTACGGGTTCCCCTTGGCCGTGCTCTCCCGTTTGACATGCGCGTATGCGGCCCAGGCGCGGATGCCCGTGTTGGGATGCTGGAGCCCCCACTGCCCGGCGAACTCGGCGGCCACACTCCATTGCCTGTCCAGACGCTGACTGATGCGCGTTCCGGCGGTTTCGATCCGGCGGTCGGGCTGGAACTGGGGATCCGAGGGCGCCAGGTGGTCGTGCAGTTCCTTCTTGTGAAAGAAATACGCCTCGAGCGAGGTGTTCGGCAGGGGCTTGGCGGTGTAGTAGAGTCCGAGGGCCTGCTCGTCCCAATCCTGAAGGTACTTGTGCTGATCGTTAATGCGGGGCAAGAAGCGATCCTGCCGGGGGTCGAGGATTCCGATGGCCTCGATTTTGGAGTTCCCGACGGCATACGCCAGGTCCACGGCGTTGAAGTAGGTGGAACGCGAGCCGTCGCCCGATGTGCCTTCGAGAAGGATGAGCCCTTCGCCGCGAATCAGATCCTGCCGTCCGACCTTCAACGATAGCCCTTTCACAAAGAGCTTGTGGATATTGATGTTCAGCGCGTCGAATATGGCCTCATCCATGGCGTTGTTGAAACCAATCTTCTGGTTGGTTTCCGAGTTCAGCCCGACGTTGAACTCCACCGTGCCGAGCGTCAGCTGCGCCCATCCACGGCTCCTGTAGCGGATCTGGTTCCGCTGGTCGTCACGCTGCCCGCTGTAATCGAACAGGTTATTCCAGTTCTCGTTTCGGACTCGCTGCTCGACGCCGAAATTCAGATCGGTCCCCTCCTGCGCCGTCAACGGCATTGTGTTGAGGAAGAGGAACCCTAGTGACGCCCAGAGATGCCTCCGGAAATATCGAACACCACAAGCCTTAGTAGACATTCTATTTACCCGTATCGGACACTTGGCTTGAAGTGTTAGCTTCTTCGGAGGGAACGGTGCGATTACGCGGGAAGTTCGGCCGCCGAAGGAAACCCGTGCTGTTTGCGACCTACGTCCCCGTCGTATTTCTTGGTGGTCTTGAATAGTTCGAACCGTCCGTCGGATGCGGTGAAGCGGCAGCGCTCCCGCAGTTGGTGAAGTTCGGCCGCGGTCATCGGCTGGAAGCCGCGGGCAATTTCCACGTTCTGGTGCAGCACGCCGGGCGATTCCATGCCGCTGATGGTGACGGCGACCGGAAGGCTCATGGCATAGCGTAGCGCCTCGGCCGGCGTCGCTACGCCGTGCTGAATCAACTCGCCACTGCCGCCCATGCTTTTCATGCCCAGGGCCGCTATTCCGCGACGGTTCACTTCGGGAAGCACTCGCTGCTCGAAACTGCGAAATGTCCCATCGAGGCAATTCAGCGGCATCTGCACGGTGTCGAACGGAAAATCGTGCGCGAGCATCTTCAAATGAATGGCCGGATCTTTGTGCCCGGTGAATCCCACGAAGCGCACTTTGCCGTCTTTCTTCGCCTGTAGCAGGGCCTCGGCGGCGCCGTTGGGTTTGAAGATGAGATCGGGATCATTGTCGTAAATTACTTCGTGGATCTGCCAGACGTCGAGATGGTCGGTCTGGAGCCGCTTCAGGGATTCCTCGAGCATCTGCATGGCGACACTCTTGTCGCGGCCGTGGGTGCAAACCTTGGTCATCAACACGGCGCGGTCGCGCTTCCCCTTGAGCGCGGCGCCGAGCCACTCTTCGCTGGTGCCGTTGTGATAGTCCCAGGCATTGTCGAAGAAGTTGATGCCGGCATCCAGGGCGCCATCGACGATGGCTTTCGCCTCGTTGAGATCTTTCGCCGACCCGAGATGATATCCGCCCACTCCGATGATGGAGACCTGCAGGCCTGTGCGGCCCAGCGGTCTTTGTGGAATGGAGCCCGAGGAATTACTTTGTGCCATAAGCGCTCCTCCGGCGGCAACCATGCCGGTTGCCGATTCGATGAATTCTCTTCTGCTGAGCCTCATTGTTTTCGCTCCGGATAGGGATGGCCGGTGTTCTCGGTGGCGGCCGTCATCTCACGTACTTCCACGGATTGCATGTCGAGCGGAAATTCGTGGGCGAGACGCGCTTCCGGATTGTCGAACTTCAACGAGAGTTTGTAGAGCTCGAAGCGGCCATCGGCGGCATAGGTGCAGACACGGTCGCGCAAGGCCTGCATTTCAGCGGGCGACATCGGTTGAAAACCCTGCGCCACGCGCAGATTTTGCTGCAATACTTCCGGCGTCTCCATACCGGTGATGGTGGTGGTTACCGGCAGGCTCATGGCGTATCGAAGCGCTTCTTCGGCGCTGATGGCCCCCTGTTTGATGGCGTCGCCGTGGCCGTTCAGCGGCTTCATGCCCAGCGCCGCAATCCCGCGGCGGTTCAGTTCGGGAAGCACTTTTTGTTCAAAACTGTGGAAGTTGGCGTCAAAAGCGTTGAGCGGCATTTGCACCGAGTCGAAGGGAAAACCGGTAGCCAACATTTTCAAGTGGATATCGGGATGCTTGTGGCCGGTGAAGCCAACGAACCGTACCTTGCCTTGCTTTTTGGCCTGCTCCAGGGCTTCCGCCGCGCCTCCCTTACGTACGAAAAAGTCCGGATCGTTGTCGAAGGCCACGCCATGGATCTGCCAGAGGTCGAGGTGGTCGGTCTGGAGGCGGTGCAGGGACTCGTCGAGCATACGAAGCGCGAGGTCTTTGTCGCGGCCGTGTGTGCAGACTTTGGTCATCAGGAAGACGCGGTCGCGCACCCCTTTTAATCCCTTGCCCATCCAGGCTTCGGACTTTCCGCGGTGATATTCCCAGCAATTATCGAAGAATGTGATGCCACCGCTGACTGCGTCGCGCACCAGCCGTACGGCGACATTTTCGTCCTCGGCATCGCCTAAATGATGGCCGCCAAAACCTAAGACCGAGACTTGAACGGCGCTTTTGTCAAACAGCCGCGTGGGGATTGTCGTCTGAGGCATGACACTTTTCAAGCACCTTTTGGACCACCGCGAGGAACGTAACGAAGCCAGCTGCGACGCGATTCACAGGCCGATTGTGCTTTAGATCTTTTATTTCCTCAGTGGGCTTGGTATTCTATATCTCCGATCATGGCGAGCCCCGCACTAGTGATCCACGGCCGATACCAAATCACCGGTAAGCCAGTGGGGCAGGGAGGAATGGGAGTTGTCTATAAAGCCTACGACGTCGCCACGAAACGTCATGTAGCGCTCAAAAGCATGCGGGGGAGGTTGAGCCCGTCTGCCCTGGAACTCTTCAGCAAAGAGTGGTCCGTACTAGCCCACCTAAGCCATCCGAATATCGTGGACGTGCTGGACACCGGAGAGTTCGAGCAGGACAACGAGCGCCGGCCGTTTTTCGTCATGCCATTTTTGCCCGGCTCGACACTCGAACAACTGATGCAGAGCGCCAGCACGCGGCTCACGCTGGAACGCATTGTGGGAATCGTCTCACAGGCATGCCGGGGTCTGCAGGCGGCGCACGAACAGGGCGTGATACACCGCGACCTCAAGCCGAGCAACATTTTCGTCATGGACGACGATGCGGTGAAGATCATCGATTTCGGGATTGTGCATCTGGTGGGCGCGGACTCGGTGAAGGGGCTCAAAGGCACACTACACTACATGTCGCCGGAGCAGGTGGACCTGAAGCCGACTTCTCCGGCTTCGGATGTCTTCTCGCTGGCGGTTGTATGTTATGAGGCCTTGACCGGCCGCAAACCATTCGCCCGCAAGAATGAAGTGGAGACAGTAGACGCAATTCGCCACCACATTCCGCCTGCCATCTGCGATTTGAATCCGCTGGTCAGCCAGTTAGTCAGCCGGGTGATCCACAAGGCAATGGCAAAGGATCCCTGGCACCGCTTCTCGACGGCGAAGGAATTCTCCGAATCGCTGCAAAAGGCGCTGCGCGGCGAGGCGCTGGAGCGCTTCGATCGCGGGAAGATTCAACCTAGAATCGATCGTGCGAAGAAAGCGCAGGCAGGGGGGGATCATAAGTTCGCTTCGGAGATTCTGAGCGAACTGGAGGCCGAGGGGAACATCGACCCCGAGATGAGCCTGTTACGCATACAAATCGATCAGGCCATCCGGCAGAAATCGATCCGGCAGTTACTGGAGAGCGCACGCACGCGATTGGAAGAGGACGAATTCCCGCTGGCGCTGCAGAAGATCCAGGAGGTACTCGAAATCGATCCGCACAATCCGGACGCAGTGAGCCTGCGAAGCGCCATCGAAAAGCAAAGGAGCCAGCGTCAAACTGAGAACTGGTTTCGACTGGTGGATCAACATATTCACAATGGTGCGTTCGGGCAGGCGCGGCAGGGCCTGCAGGAGATTCTCAAACTGAATCCGCATGACACCAAGGCCCGGGGGCTTCTGGCGGAAGTGGACCGGCGGGAAAAGGAAGTGGAACGGACGCGAATTGAAACGGAGCAGCTTTACCAATCGGCAATGCAGTGTTACCAGCGGGGCGAGGTCAGTTCCGCGCTGACGAAACTGGAGCGCATTCTGGAGATGACGCGGCGCTCTCCGGATTCCACGATTCCCGACCGCGACGCGCAGTACCAGAGTTTCTACAACCAGATCCGCACGGAGCGTGATGCATCGCGCAGCGCGTATGCGGAAGGGCAGCGATATCTAGCCGACCGCAATTTCATCAAGGCGCTAGAACTCTGCAACGAATGTCTGAAGAAGGCTCCGGGCGACCCGATGTTTCAGGCACTGAAGCTGGAGGCCGAGGAACAGCAGCGGCAGGACCAATCGGCGTTCATCGCGGAGGTGTCGCGGCGCGCCGAGGCGGAGCGCGATCTGGAGCGGCGAGTCAACATTCTCAAAGAAGCCGTCGAGCGGTATCCGGAAGAATCGCACCTGCAGCAATCCCTGCGGTTGGTTCGAGAGCGCCGCGACCTGGTGAATTCGATTGTGGAACGGGCGCGGCAATACGAGGAGCGCGGACAGTTCAACGAAGCTCTCAGCCAGTTCGATATTCTACGCAACATTTACGCGCAATATCCCGGAATCGAGTTCGAGACAGAGCGGCTCAAACGCCGCCGCGACGCCCAGGTTCGCGAGGAATCGAAGGGACGGTGGGTGGAGCAGATCGACCGGCAGATCGCCGGGGGCGACTACGCACGCGCAAAGGAACTGGTGCGAACGGCGTTGGCCGAATTTCCGGAAGATAAGGAATTCGCCGAGTTGGATCGAGTGGCGGAGGGCGCTCTGGGGCGCGCCGCGGAGGCGGAAGAGTGGCTGCAACGCGGCCAGAAGCTGTGCTTCGACCGGCAGTTCGGCGAGGGCCTGGAAGCGCTGCGCAAGGCAGCTTCGCTAGATAACCGGAACGCGGTCATACGCGCGGCCTTGTTAAACGCGCTGGTGGAACAGGCGCGATCTGTGCTGGGGCAAGACTGGCGGGCAGCGGAACCGCTGATCGAGCAGGCGCTCAGCATCGACGGGGGCCATCCCTTAGCGAAGAGCCTGCAGGGGCTGGTGCTGGACTACAAGCGACAGGACATACTCAACGAGTGCGTCTCGCAGGCGCGGGAAATGCAAGCCAACGGCGACCTGAGCGGAGCGCTCGCCAAAGTCGAAGAAGTGCTGGTGTCGTGTCCCAACGAAGTGAGGCTGGTGCAGCTTCGCTCGACGCTGCGGAATCTGGGCGCGGTGTCCGCATCTACGCCGACACCTATGCCGGCGGCGCTGCGGAATGCTCCGACCTTAACGCCGGGAGCGGAAACGCCTCCGCCGGTTCGGCCGGAGCGGCCGCCGGTCTCCGACTTTACGCTCACGCTCGATCGCAGTGTGGCTACGCGAGCGCCGCAACCGGCGGCGGTGACCCTACCCGCCGTGCGGCCCGCGCACGCGCCGAACATGCTTTTGGCCGGCGCCGGGAAACTAGTGGCGCGCTCCGCGGAGGGATTCCGCCGCGTACCGAAGGTGCTACAGGACTGGGCCGAGCCGCAAGGGCGATTTTCCAAACTACAGTGGGGCTTGATTGCCGCGGCGCCGATACTTTTGGTGCTGGCCTTCCTCATGCGTCCTCACCCGAAGCCACCGACGCCGGCGCCAGCGGTTACCGAATATTCGGTCAGTCTCGGATCGAATGTGTTGACCGCGAAGTACCGGGTGGACGGCACTCCGGTGGACGCCCTGCCGTCGCGCTTGTCACCGGGTCCGCACACGCTCGAGGCTTTTCTGCCGGGCTACAAGACAGCCAGGCAATCTTTCACGCTGGAACCGGGCGTGGCGAAACCGTTTCTGGTTTCACTCACGATGGAGCCGGAACTGGTGCGGCTGCGGCTGGCGTCCGATTTGAAGAGCGGGAACGTGAAGCTGGACGAGAAGGAGCCGGTCGAGCTGCAAGACGGGAACTTCGTGAATGACGGAATCAGTTTATCCGGCGAGCACAGTTTTGTGTTGAGCCAGGCGGGGAAGGAGTCCCTGTCGTTTTCGTTCCGGGCCGAGCCCGGCGGACTGGTTACACTCTTCGGGCCGGTCAAGGCGAAGGACGTCAATGCGGTGGTGATCGCGAGTCTGGGGTCCAGCGCGCACGTGTATGCCAGCGACAGTTCAATGAAGGGCGGGTTGAAAGATTCGACGCCGCAACCAATTCCGGCAGAGGGACTGGAACTTGGCGGGATCACGGCAAACAGCGAGCTGATACTGGATGACGGCAAGTCCCAGCGCGCGCTCCCGATGGAGGTGGGCAACGCGCCCACACTCACGATCTGGCTGGCAGGCGATCCAAGCCTGGGAGCGCTCGAAGTGGAGGTCCGGCCACCTGGAGCAGAAAGGTCACTCGATCGGGGTAAGTCGCGGCCTCTGCGTTCGGGGAAGAACCGCGTCAGTTCGGAGCCTGGTCCGCACGTTCTGCATATTACGAAGGATGGTTACGAGCCCGTAGACCGGACGGTGGAACTGAAGAAGGGCGAAACGCTGGCGCTGGGTGTTATTGAACTGAAGGCGGTGGTGCTAAAAGCGTCGCTGACGATTGAGAGTGCTACGCGGGATACGGAGGTGTTGATTGACGGCGCATCGCGGGGATTAGTCGGCGCCAATGGCTCGCTAAGTTTGAATGACTTATCGCCAGGGGAGCACACGATCACGCTGCGGAAAGCGGAGTTTGAAGATAAGCAAATTCCGCGGGGGTTCACGGCGGGACAGACGGTCCGCATCGGCGGAGCTGAGGGGCAGTTGATATCGTCGTTCGGCAGCTTCGAGTTCCGGGTGACGCCGGCGGGCGCGAACATCACTTACAAGCGAGCGGACGAAGCACAGGCGCACAGTGCCGAAAATAGCAGGAGTGTGCGGGTGAGAGCGGGACGCTATCTGGTGACTGCTACGGCCGCGGGCTACCGACCACGTTCGGAAACGGTCGCGGTGGAGTTCGGAAAATCGCTGGCAGTTGAGTGGGCGTTGGCGCCGGTCGAGGAAGCCAAGAAAGGGGTGACCTTGCCGCCTCCACCTCCTTATTTTGAGGATCCGGCCGCTTGGACCAAGGACGGCGCGTGGTGGAGTCATAAGGGCGGGGCTATGGGCTGGGTGCGGCGCAATCAGGGCGTCCATGTAATCGAATTCCAGCGACAGGTTACTAAGATCGGACCCATCAAAAGAACGCGGCACGTGGAATGGGTGGTCGATCAGAAGGACGCGGCTAACCGGATCGAGTACTCATTCGACTTTGGGACTTTGGAACGCCGGGTGATGGTGGATGGCAAGACCGAGTCCAGCAAGGTGAAACTGCCGGCCGGCGTACCGGCCGGCGAAAGCTATACAATTCAGATCGAGATCAGCACGGAGCGGGTTCTCATCAAGGATGCGCAGGGCAAGACGCTGGATCAATATCAGCGGCCGGATCGTGCCCAGCCGCTAGGTAAGTTTGGGTTCAGGGGCGACGTGGCGCTGGCGGTAAAGAAGACGGAGTAACGGCGGCACTTACTCCAGCACGATCAGCAGTTCCATCTTAGGGTCGACAATTTCGCCCGGAGCGTGGACCGCGACCTGGCGGGAGAGCATCATGGCGTTCCACAGTTCGCCGCCCTGGTTCAGCGCGAAATACTGATTGTCGAGCTTCACGGGGATTGCGGAAGGCGGTACGGGGACGTGACGGATCGACAGGCCGGGGAGCGCGTTGCGCACGAGGCGCTGGATATCGTCCTGGGATGAGATTTTGACCAGGTAAGGCACTTTGCGGATGATATCGTCTACGCCCATCTTCGCGCTTACGGCGAGATAGAATTGCGAGTCGCGGAAATACTGATCTTCAGTTACGGCGCCGCCCCAGATGAAGCGGTCCTTGACTTCCAACTGGACGGACACGAACTTAGACGGAATCACGGTTTCCATTAAGTCGCGGATGGCCTGATCGAGGAGGGTGAAGCAGCGGCCGAGATCGTTGTGGTCGTAATCGGGGAGGTTCTCGGGGCGCGCCTCGAGCGAGAAAGTAGACAGCGCTCCGGCAAGACGCAGCATGGCCACGTAGGCAGGTTCGGGGTGGCCTTTGCGCACTTTCCAGATGTGCTGGAGTTCGGGGAGATAGGAATTGACGGTGTGCAGCAGCCAGAAGTTGGCGGTTTCGGAAGGCGAGAATTCGGCGGTGATTTTGCCGCGCTGGCGGCGAGGCCCTGAGAGGGAACCGCTCTTAGTGGCGAGAATCTCGATCTGGCGGCGCAGCAATCCCGCGAGATAAGTGCTGGAGGCAAGATTCAGGCACGGCGCGATGAAACGCGGATTGAGGATCGGGATGCCCGCTGCGTTGCGGGTTACCTGCGCGACGCGGAAGGACGAGAAGCCATCGCGGTATTCATCTTCGAAGAGCAGACGAAAGGTGCGGCGCGCGACCTGTACGGGCTTCTCCTCGTTGCCCGTATTTTCATCCGTGAACATTCGGGTTTCCGCGAGATAGCGGGTGGTGGGGAGAGCGCCGTCGGAGTCTTCGCCTTCCGTTTCCGGAATGCTGATATTGCGCGCGCGGGGGCGAATCTCGGGGATTCCAAGGAAGATATCGAGCGACTCGCGATTCGGCGGGAAATGGTCGGTGACAGCGCGCGAAGGCGGCAATTCATCGGTGTCCGGCATGTCGAAGGGCTCACCGTCGGGCATGACGCCGGTGCATTTGGAGAGGCGGAACAGGCCGTTGCCGAGGGCGTCGGAATCGATATCTAACGCGGTGACGCCCCAGTTGGCAAATTGTGACGCCGCGAACCGGAACTGGAGGGCGTCTTCAAAAAACTGGTCCTGCGTCTGGAATTGCTGGGGGGTGAGAAACATCCCCTTTGTCCAGACGACACGATGGCGGTTTCTCATGTGTAGTTACAACTCCTGCCCGTGGCTGTGAAGGACGGCGGCGATCTGGTCGCGGAGGGGGTCCTTCAGGCTCTGCACAGTGGCGAGATCGAGCACCTCGGAGAAACTGGTGCCTCCGGCGAGACCGCTGGCGACGATGACCAGGCTATCGGGCGGGCGCAGGGTGGAGAAGGGCGCGGAGATGGTGACGAGCGGCAGGTCGCCGGTTTCGGGCGACTGGCGGACCTCGACGCGGTAGCGCAGGCCGGCGAGCAGTTCAGCGATAGCCGGGAATTTCGTGAAATGGAGGTGCATGAGGCAGGAGCGCAGGACGAAGGCGCGAACGGCTTCGGCGTCGCGCTCCTCCTGTCCGGCGAGGACCTGGCGAAGCATGGGAAGCGAGTAAGTGGAGGAGTAAGCCACCACCCAGGTGAGGGGGGAGATGACTTTGATGTTACGCCAGCCGCGATCGGTCTTGATCTGATGCTGATACTCCCATTCGTAGAGCTGCATCTGGGTGGAAATGGACTCGAGGGGGATGGTGAGTTCGGGCCGGAGATCGAAGGGGCGTAGGGCGACTTTGCGGTAGAGATCGCGGAGTTCGGCGAGGGTGCGCTCGGAGCCGCCGACGGATTCGCGCTCGGCGCCCTCGATGGCGTCGCCGAGGATACGGCGGGGACGGAAGAGAAGGGCCAAGGTATCGAGATAGGCGCGAAGCTGCTTCTGGCAGACCTTGGCGACGTCCTTGGTGAGGGTGTGGAGATGGAGTAGCTGCTCGACGTTAAGGGATTCGGCGGGTGCGGCCGGGTTATCCATGAGAGGCTCCTGGCATTAAAACATCCTGGGTAGATATTGTAGCTGATTGGGGAAGTGATCTACGAACAAGTGATGTGTCCTTTCGCTTTAATGCTCGTCCCAGGTCAGGGGAAGTCCGAGCTCTTTTCGCTGACGGCGAGCGGGAGCGCCGACGTTGAAGAGTGGCAGTCCTGGAGATTGGAGCGCGAGTTCCCACGCTGCGGCGGCCCGTTGACGCTGCCTGGCGGTCTTTAAAACTCCCTGGAGTGAGTTCGGGTCGCAGGGCCGGCCTGCCAGAAGGTGGGCGCCGCTCTCGAAGGCAGATGCGTGCCCGGCCCACCACCGTCCCATTTTGGCTTCGTCGGGCAGAGGTAGCCCGTCGTCGCTTTCGAGATCTACTTTGTCGTCTTCCGGATTGTCGCTCGGCCCCGAAAGGGCGGTTCTTGGCGGCGTTTTCTGATGCAGGTTTTCGTACGAGATATCCACGCCCGTTATGTAGGAGATCGCTTCGCCCGCAAGCCGGCCGAGTTCGACGTTCCGGCATTGCTCAATTAGCCAAGGTACCAGAGCGGGATCGCCGCAAGCGGCGGCGGCGATAATGGCCAGCCGCGCAAATTCCGGCTTGGCTGCGAGCGTCTCGCGCCACTCCAGGGCTTTCGCACGCGGCATGGCTCTGGCGGCGATGGCGCACGCATTCCCTGCATCGCTGCCGAGCTGTTCGGCGATCGTATGCAACCGGTCGATGCCGCGCTCGTCGCCCAACAGAACCAGGGATCGCGCCGCCGCAAAACGGCACGAATGATCTTCATCTGTGGAGGCTTCCGCCACCGCTGCGATCGTGTCGCGGCGGCCCAGTTCTCCGGCCGCAATCAAGGCCTGGACACGGACTACGGGCGCCTGGTCCTGCAGAGCGACGTCCAGACGCGCCCCGGGATCCTGCCGGGTGAGCGCCGCCGCCGCCATCCCCGCGGCCCGCAGAACCGCAGCATCCGACTGGAGAAGATCAGCCAGATACGGAGCAGCCGTGTTTGCCGGCAGCCATTCCAGCGCGGCAGCCAGACCCCTGGCGAGGTCCCATCCCTGGGCGGATACCTCGCGGATGGAGACGAAGCGTTGCTGCCCTCCGAGTTGAATCGCGAGAACCGCGGCAGTGAAGACTTCGCCTGCTTCCTTCCATTCCAGCTCGCGTTCGCACGCCAACCAGCCGTCCCCACCGGCAATCAGCAACCCGTCCAGATGCGCTTCGATGCGTTCATCCAGCCGCGCCAGATCGGAGAGCGCATACTGCGGAGCACCGGTCGCATGCGCCCGAAGAGTCCAGAGGAAGGGGACCTCTTCGGCATATTGGGAGACGACGGTGGGAACGATCATGTCCGGCTCATATCCTCGCGCCTAGACGGCCCCCGGAATATCCATGCCTAGCGTCTCTGGAGGAGAGACCCGTGTCCATTTGCCATCTTCCAGGTAAGCGATAAATCGCTCCCCTACCGACCACAACTGCGGCCCTGCAAGCCCAAGAGACTTTGTCCCGAATCCCTCCAGGTCTGGCCGGATGTCTTCGAACCCATTCTGCCCTTCTTTGTAGATGCCGCGCCAACCGGCGGCACAGATCGCGCCATCCATGGAGACAACCGACCAGAGGTCTTCGCCCTCGGGTTCGAATAACAGAGTCGTCCAGGAGTCTTCGATACCGCGGATGATGGTTTTGGATTGCCCACAGCAGGTGAGCGTGCCGTCCTGGTCACAGATCATGCTGTGAAGCGTGTAGTTCGTGGGGCTGTCCAGTTCGTGCCACTTGTGGCCGTCGAACTTGAAGATTCGTCCTTTGTTGCCGGCCGCATACAGCTCCGACAAAGACCGCCCGGCCAATGCCCAGAAGGTCGGCGGCTTTTCCAGCCCGCAGTCGTCCCGCACGCTGCCCACCGGGGTCCATCCCGACGGCGAACGCCAGTAGACCTCTCCGAAAGTGCCCGCGCAAACCACGCTGTTATCGTGGAGGCGCACGATCTTCCAAAGGTATCCGGTGCTTGCGTCCACTGGCCGGGCGCGCTCCACGTTCCATCGTCCTGCCGAGGAATCGAGCCGGTGAACGGTACCGAGAGAGCCAAGACAATAAACCACGCCGGGTTCGCCTGAGCACAAAGACACCAGGTCATCCGGGCAATGAGACGCTACCCAGGTTCCCTCGTGGTAGATGACGACGGATGTCAGACTGCGTTCCTGTTCCTGGAATTCCCGGTAGACAACCAGGAGGACGACTACATCGCGCTGCCTGGGCAGAACGGAACGGAATAGTGGAGTCATCGGCCCCCCAGGTAACGCAAGTGGTCGGGATCAAATACAGGCTCCATCAGGGCAGCCTCCCAAAGTTCCTCATAAAGTCAGCGGCGAAGCCACGGTCGAAGGATGGATAGCGCGCCGGCAGCTGCGGGTTGGTCGGAACCTGGGGTGCTCCGCCTCCCGGCGATAGAGACGAGGGCTGACCCTGGTCGCTGGCCCTCAGCTCCGTATCCGGCTTGCAGCCCAACTCGTCTTCGTAGTACTTGTCCATCTCTTCCATGATGCACTCGGCCTGTGCGTCCGACATTCCTTTCGATTCCATCAGGCCCTCTTTGGCGGCTTGACGGCATTCGCTCCAGGTCCATTTGGAGTTGGCGCCGCCGGCGCGCATCTTCGGATCGAACGCGTCGTGAATGGCGGCGTGATCGCCGGCTCCTTTGTCCTCGCCGGACACGCAGACCGTCGGTGCCGCTCCCGTGCTGTAGTCCGCCGCCGGATGAGGAGCGCCGGCGATGTTGCCGGCCATTCCGTAGGCACGTCCGTTGACTACCTGGAAGGCGCTATTCGGGATCAGGTGGTGGCCGGTTCTTGGTGTGCCGTTGGCCGTGTCAGGACAGCCCTGATTGTACGGGACTACCGGGAACTTGACGAGAATTTCCGTGCACGTGTCGGTGACCGCGACCGTCATCGTCTCCAGGCCCGGCGAGGGAGCCGAATCGTTTGCCATCGGACTCGCGTGGTTGGACGTGGTCATGTCCATGTGGCGGACCACGTTTTCGCCTTCCGCTTTCACGTCCATCGACCAGGCGATGAAGTAGACTTTCCCGGTGATTGTATGAGTCACGAGTCCCTGGCCGAGGGACTTGGTTGCGGCTTCATCGCCGGTGCAGGTTTTATAGTACGACTTATCCCGCAACATCACTTCTTCACCCGCGATTTTGACGCTCTTGCTACCTGAAGTTGTGTCTCCTGAATTGGAGAACAGCGGGTAAGGCACGGGCAGGGGGCCGGCCGGTGGAGAAGGAGGCGAGAGACACACGTCCGGGGCCGCGGCCACGACTTTGCCCGATCCCGACTTGCAGGCAATCGCATTACCATTCGCAAAAACGGTTGACGACATATGCCACTACTTTCAACAGACCATCACACAGGCTGCCCGTTCGGCGCCCGACGACGACCCGAAAACAATCGCGTGCCGCCCGGGTGCGTACCGGCGCCGAAAACTGATAGCCGTGTTTACGAGCGCGCACGCAGGAAGCGCGACGCCCACGTCCCCTAGTGTCTCCGCGGGCAGCAGGAGGGCGAACTCATCCTTGTGCTTGCGCTGGATGCGGGCAAAGCCAGTGGATGCCTCGGAAAACCCGGCCTGCTCGCCGGTGACGCATCCAACCCGGAAATCCATATCGAACAAATCCGCACGCGCATCCTCGAGTGCACCCTTTAGCGCTCGTGCCAGTCCCTTGGCGAGATTCGGCGTTTTCTTTTGGACCGACTCTTCGTTTCCGAATCCAAGGCCGGTCAATCGCGCATAGCTGTCCTGATCGTCCGTGTACCTCTCAAGCGCGAAGGCCGCGGCGCCTTCACCCGGGATCACACCATCGAAATTCGTCTCCGTTTTTAATCGCTCGTTCGTCTCGAGGGCCAGCAATGCTCGGGCATTCAGTAACGAGTCCGCAGCGGCGATGATGCACGCAGTTGCGCCGCCGGCCAGCAACTCACGGGCAGCCGCAATACATTGGAAAACGCCCGTGTTGCCGGCCGTATAGATTCGGGTTTCGGCTTGTGCCAATGCGGGAATGCGAGCCAACTCGCCGAGAATCCTGCTCCTGGCGTCGGGAGGAAGGTTGTTGGGGCTATCCAGGTTGATCAGCAGCGACAGACGGACCGCGCGTCCTGAGCGATCTCTCAGGTAGGATTCGGAACACTCGACGATGGCCCGGTTCAATAACGCAAGCACGCGCCCGAAACCCTGACGGCCCGACACCACTTCGGGAGCGGGCGCCCCTATGATGACCCGCCCTTCCGTATCGCGGAACGGGATCTCCTCAAAGCGGCTCACGCGGGCGCGGATCGCCGCGCAGGCGGACGGCGCGTCGGCACCCAGCGAACAGGCCATACCCACCGCTGCCACGCTTATACTCTCGATGTCACCGCGTAAGGCCATTTTAGCTTGACCAATCCAAGTATCGCTTGTGTTTCTGCGAGGCGCGCAGCCGTCCAGGACTGGGCGTTCCGACCCAAACCGCGCGCACCCGCGTCAGCTTGCACTCCGGCTCGATCGAAGCACGCCAAGTCATCATGAACCTGCTTTTCTGGGGCTCTACAACCAACGTGTCGACAACCGAACGGGCGAGCTGAGTGCCCTTGGCGTGGATGATGCGAACCGGCACATCGTAGGCCGGAACGATGAAGGAGAGGCGGCCATCAGGGCTGAGGTTGGTGAGACTGACGACCTCGCCACCCGAGAGATACGGACACTGCTGGTCCGCGGGAGCAGCCTGATAATATCTTTCGTCGAAGTCCGCGGGCAGGAACGGAAAGCTACTCTCGAGCCAGTCACTATCGTAAGTACCCGCCCAAGAGATGCGCGACTTGAAATTCCGGCCGATGGCGCCAAACGCCATTGGGCGATAATGTCCGTCCGCCTTTGTGACCGGCGCGCCGGCTTCCTCGGTGTTCGGAAGCGGTTTACCATCCATATCTTTCAGAGAGTGATTTACGTGGAAGCCGACGCCGACCGGATTCTCCTGGAAAGTGCGGTGTCGCGTGGGGTCGGGATGAGACAGATCGGCGCCCCCGAAGGCGGTCGCGTAGGAGAACTGCTGGATCGTAAACGGCTCCGGCTCGGTCGCGGAATAACCGAATGGATCCCAATGCCAGAGACGATCACCAACCACCCTGAACGACTTGTGGACCGATGAGACTTCCAGCGACACCGTCACGCTGGTGACCGACCTACCGCCGGGAGCGTGCGCGCAGCCGTCAAGGAGCACGTCGCATACCGGTTTCCGTGGTGCGAAGTCCGTCTCGTAAATCACTGCAGAGACGCCGGGCTCGCCGGCGAACTCGTCCGCATCGACTAGAGGCTGCTGCTGGTTTGCCACGGCGGTACTTCCGTCGGGCTTCACGGCGAAAGTACCCTTGGCAACGGCAACGATGCTTTGGCGCCCATACTTGTCGGTTGCGACGCTGAGGCCGGCGGAAAAGGGCGTCATGTTCACCAGGTTCATTGCGGCGCCCTAATTGATCTGGACCGAAGCACCCTTGATGCGATTGGCGCCCGAAGAACGGCTCACCACGTGGCGTCCGCGGATTATGGCCTTCCCTGCTTTTGTGAGGACGACGGCCGCGTCACCGCATTGCATCACGATCTCGCGCTCGGCGGTGAGAGTAAGCCGGCCTTCCCGGTAGGAGACCGTCTGGGTGGTGGTTGGCGGACGGGAGGGTTCGATCAGGCATCCAAGAATGATCGGGCTGCGCGGGTCGCCTCCCCTGAAGACCAATACCACTTCGGAGCCGGTCCTGGTTTCATCCAAGTCTATCGTAGTACGTGCTTCGATCGCACCACCGGCGGGATTGCCGGGATAATCGATCAAGGGCTGGCCTGCCTCGGTGAAGCCTACCAGAATACCCGTTTCGGCGCCGGGCAAATCGCCAGCGCTTTTCATTAATTGGCGAGTTTCTCTTTTCATGTCTCTTAGGGATTCAGGTCTATGTTCTTGCCCTTTAGCGTCATATCTTTCTTTGCCGTGATATCGACCTCGCCTTTAGCTTCGATCTGGGCGTCCGCGGTTGCATTGATCTTGATATTCTTACACTGGATTTCAATCTCGCCTTCCTTGTTGATCGCGATGATCGACTTACCGCACTTGATCGAAATCGTCTCTCCGACATCGATCGTGAGCACCTTACCCACTTTCAGGCCGTCGTCTTTCGTGATGTTCGCGCTGCGCCCCCCGGTCACCGTTTGATTGTGGTCTTTGATCGTGGTCTCGGTCACCGTTCCTTTTACGGTGATCGTCTGGCTTCCACGGATCGTGTCAATTTCGCTGCCGATCACTGTCTTGGTGCGAAGCGCTCCCACGGTAACAGTCTGCGCACCGATCACGTTGATTTCCTGCGCAGCGCCGACGTTGAGCATGTCATTTATCAGGACGTTGTGAGTCCGAGTCAACTTAACCAGTACATCCTCAGTTTTGGATACCGTATGGCTTCGAACACCCTTAATCGAATGGGTTTCGTCACCTTTGACCGTCTCCGTCCGGTTGCCGGTGATCGTGATCGTCTCGTCCTTAGTTACGTCTTCGGTTCGGTTTCCGATAATGGTAATCTTTTCGTCCGCCCCGACCTTTTCGGTCCGATTATTTTTTATCGTGATCTTTTCATCGCGGCCCACTTCTTCCGTTCGATCACGCCCAATATTTACCCGTTCGTCGCGTTCTACTTTTTTCTGCTGATCGTACTGGGCGTGAATGTTAATCAGCTCATTGCCCTTCGTATCATTCATCGAGATTTCGTTGTTGCCGCCGCCGCCCTTGGTGCTGTTCGATTTGATGCCGCTGATCATCGCGCCCGCCGGCATGCCGAAGGGGGGCATCTGCTCGGCGTTGTAGACGCGGCCGACGATAATGGGCTGGTCGGGGTCGCCTTCGAGGAAATCGACGATCACTTCCTGGCCGATGCGGGGGATGGAGACGGCTCCCCAGCCTTGGCCCGCCCAGGGGTGGGAGACGCGGATCCAGCAGGAGCTGTTCTCGTTCTTCTTGCCTTCGCGGTCCCAGTGGAACTGGACCTTCACGCGGCCGTACTTGTCGGTGTAAATTTCTTCGCCGCCGGGTCCGACGACTACCGCGGTCTGGCAGCCTTGCACGAAGGGCTCGGGCGTGACACGCGCCGGACGGTAGGGCGTAGAGAATGGGATGCACTCGAAGCTGTTGCGGTAGGTGGACTCCTGGGCGCTACCGTCGCCGCCGACTTCGTAGGTCCCTGCCTGGGTCGCCATGTGGCGAACGGTGGTCAGCAGGTAGGCCTGGTTCAAATCTTTCCGGTAATGATCTTGTAGCGTGAACTGGAAGCCGCTGCTGAAGTGCCGGCACA
Organism: uncultured Solibacteraceae bacterium; assembly: GCA_963805775.1. GTDB lineage: Bacteria > Acidobacteriota > Terriglobia > Bryobacterales > Bryobacteraceae > Solibacter. The sequence goes on from CAWDWK010000069.1 coordinate 203,252, forward strand.
TGCTCTCACCTTGACTCACCAAGCAGGGCGCCGTCTGCTCCTGTAGACGGATTCGCGCCAGTCTGTCACCGTCCGAGCGTACCCGATGCTCACCGGGATATTCGTAAATCTCGTAGGGGTTCTTCCCATTTGCGGTGACGGCCAGGCTGGTGCTGGGTGTTTCGAAATTGTAGTCCGTCTGAGCCCACGCTCCGGGCCGAAACTCCTCATGATAGTGCCAGTCGGTTACCAGGTCCTCTGTATACGTGATGCCCTGGCCGTAAGAGCCGCACCGCGCGGTTGCCTGATTCGGGCACGGCTTATGCGCCGTCGAGTCGTCCGCGAGAATAAGGACGTGCTTGCCATCCTGGTGTTCGAAGTAGTAGGAGATCCCTTCCTCCTCCATCAAACGTGAGACGAAGTTGAAGTCTGTCTCGCGGTATTGCACGCAGTAATCCCGCGCTGTGTAATTGCCATAAAGACGCAGCTCGAAATCGTGAAACTTGAGGTCACTGAAAATCTTCTGGATGATGTCGGGAGCTTTCTGGTTTTGGAAGATGCGGCAATCGGCGGTGCGGGTCAGGAACCAAAGCCAGGGGACCATCTGCGCGCGGTAAGCGGTCAGGCGGCGATCCTGCCCTCCCTGAGAGAAGCGGCTGATGAAGCCATTCCAATAACGCTGCGCGCCCTCGGTGTCGTAAACGCGGAGCGTGACGTTCTTGCCCACGACGTCCTGGAACTTGATCGAATCGTTTTCCGAGAGGAGCTCCAGATCGAAATGGAAGAGCTGCGAGATGGCTTCGGAACCGGTGAAGGCACGGAGCAACAGGACGTCCTTGCCAAGAGGCGTCGAGATAGCGATGCTGCGGTGTTGTTGCGCAATGGCCATCAGTTCACCCATCCAAAAACGGCATCGTCCGCGTCGGCCAGGAACTCGCGGGTCTTGAGCCAGGCCATCTCGCCCAGACGAGGCGCGTCGAGGCCTTCGTCATCCAGACGGCAATACGGAACCTCATGCGCGCGCAGAAGAACTTGCACGTCGAAGGCCATGAGCCTGGCCGGCGAGGAACCGTGTGAACTGCACGAGTTTGGCCATGGCGCGTCCCTGCGGCAGGAAGTCCAGAAAACGATTCAGTCCGACCGGACCGACGCGGATCCTGAAGCGGCCCTGCTGGTTCCAGACCTGGTCTCCGAGAAATGCACTCTCGCCCAACTGATTGCGTTCCAGCTCCGGAGAGAGATAACAGCGGTCAGCCTCGTCGAGATCGTACCAGTCGCCGACGCATTGGTCGATTTCGACGGGCACGCCGAAATAGTCGCGCAGAATGCCTCGCAGGGCGGTGGCGGAGTGGGGGCGTTGCGCGATCAGGCCGGCGTACAATAAGAGGCTTTCGTCGTGGATTCGCATGCGCCCGCGCAGACCTTCGGTTCCCATGCCGATCAGGTCGAAGAGGGAGTGCGTGTATGTATCCGGCCGCTGATCGCGGGCGGCGCTGAGTTCATAGAGGACCGGCGGGCGGTGCTTTTCCCAGGCACGATAGAAGAACGACAACAGGCGATGGTTGAAGAGATCGAGAAAGGCCGCGAGAGTATCGTCCTTGGCGGCCTTACGCGCAAGCATCCATTCGGTGTACCAGAATGGCAGGACGCCTTGGGTTCCGGTGAGGCCGAGGAAGGCCACGGTCATACGAACGGGGCCGCCGGGTTCGGGCATTCGCTCGATATCGTGCACGGCGCTGGGCGGAAATGCCATCGACAGGCGCGCGGCGAAGCGGGCGAACTCCTGGTGGGGCTTGGCGGTGCCGCCCACGGTCTTTCGACCGGCGAAGATACGGGCGAGCAGGCGCGCGGCCTGGAAGAATTCGAAGTCGTAACCGCGTTGGAACAGAGCTTCTTCTAGAGAAGGATCTGTTCGCCGGCCAGGGGCGGCCATTGTTTAAGCACTCCTTTTCTGGTTCTCGCGGTCAGGCGGCTGAACGAGTTCACCGCGGCGTACAATCCCAAGAATCTTTGCAGCACGCAAGCTAGTAGGAATACACCGGCGCCCACGTACTGCGCTTCGTCGAACTCCAGGGTTACGTCGGTGCCGCGGCAGAAGGCGACGCCGGTGGATGACGTGACCCGGCTGATGGAAGAACGGCTGGTCACGGCGGTGATACCGGCGATCTGCTTACGGACGGCGGGATCGTCAGAAAAATCGTACAGGCGGAGGATTTCCTGCAACGCCTCCGTTCCCTTTTCCACGATCGACAAATGGTTGAGCGAGAGATGCGAGATCAGACGCCACTGTAGGCCCCGGCGGGACGGCGGGCGCACGCTGGGAGTGGGATTCCGAAGGCAGCGGGCACGCACCAGGGGAGCACCCTCCGGCTCCAATTCTCCGAATTCGCCGGATAGCTTCAGGAGCGAGGCCTGATCGCGATTGGTACAAGTCACGTGCAGGGTCAGCATTTCGACCGGTGGGAGGGCCGCTTTGAAATCCAGATCGACCAGCGAGAGGTAAACGTCTGTACCCTCGTCGTTCTTGCGGAAGGAGGGGCGCCGGTGGGTATACCAGAAGTGCTTCTGAGTTTCGCCGGCGGCGGTATGGCGCAAGGAATAGAACGGCGCGTAGACCTTGGGTTCTTCGAGATAGCTGGCGGAGACGACGCGATCGACCGAGTAGACCTCAGTGGCCAACTGGCGCTGCTGATCGGGGACGATGTGGTATTCGGCCTTGGTTTGGGTAATACGGATTGGCTCGGCGATGCGCTCGAACAGATTGACCATTGGAGTGCAGCCGAGCTGAAAGGTCTCGCCGCCGACACTTTGCTCAAGGGCGATGAGGCGATGCGGCTGGTCGGGTTGTTTGAGGAAGATCAGGATTTCGAAGGCAGTGCCAAATCCCCGCTTCGGAAGGCGGTCGAGGCCCTTCAGATCGACGAAGAAGAATTTTTCCGGGAAGGTGAAATACTCCTGCAGCAGGCGGTAACCCAGGAAGCTGCGGTCGGAGTAAGGCAGAGTGCCCTCGGCGGAAGTGAAGCCGACGGGCTGCAAACTGCCGGGGGGCAGAATGGCCTGGGCTGTGCCCTCCCGGGCCGGCAAGGCCCGCACGGCGATGCGGAGAGTATTGAGGAACAGAAACTCGTAGAGAGTGTGGACGGCGGCACTTTCTCCGTTGAGGTAGAAGCGAAGGGAATCGAGGGGCAATTGCTCCAGGCGGAGCCCGGCCAGACACTCCATGCCAATGCGAATCACAGCGGCGGCGTCGGCGGGCATGCCGGGCATCGCGAAGCGATTCACCGCCGACACAGAGGCGCCGGTGACGCGCAATGGCCAGAGAGTGACCGGATAGCAGGTACGGAAGGAGCAGACACTTCCATTTTCCGGCCTGGTGTGGATCGGGAGGCCGGATTTCACCTTGGTGGATGCCGGGGCGCTTTGCGACGGATCGAGCTGAAACTGGACGATGGACTGGGAAGGCACGGGCCTGAGGTAGTGCGGGTAGAGCACATCCAAAAGCGCCTCGGTGATTTCGGGGAACTCATCGTCGAGCTTGCGGTGCACCCGGCCGGCCAGGAGCGCGAAGGCTTCGATCAGGCGCTCGACATGAGGATCTTCGCAGGTATCGGGTTGCAACAGCAGGCGCCCCGCCACCTTGGGATACTTTTCCGCGAACTCGCCGGCCATCTGGCGAATAAACTTCAACTCGCGTTCGTAGTAGGGCAGTAACTGGTCAATCACGAATTCCCCCCAGAGACAGCCATGCGGCGCGATTCACGGAACAAGGAGATGTCGAACGTGACCGGCTCGTCAGCGGGGCCAATTCGCAAGAGAGCCTCAATTTGAAACTGGAGGACAGGTCTCAGCGGGTCGGGTTCCTGAATCGTCACCGAAACGCGTGCCAACCGCGGCTCGAACTGGCGGATGGCCCGTTCGATGGAGCGGCGGACGCGATCCGGGTCGGCGCCGCCCTTGAGATCGTACGAGGTAAAGTCGGTCACGCCAAAACTCAGTAGCGAGTTCGATGCCTCTTCATAGCCTGGCGCGAAGTCCTTTTCGGCGCGGCGTGTGTTCAGGAGGACAGCAAGATCGCGGCAGAGCGAGACTTTGAGCCGGCGCAACTCCTCCCAATAGGTCGATCGAGCCTCCTTTTTGGAATCGGGCTCGAGATCCGTCAATCGATCTAATAGGGAGAGCGCCATGATCTACACCCCGCGGCAGGCGAGCGCCTGCCATGGATCGAGCCTGCAGAGGCGTTCATACAGCTTGGTGGCGCGATCGGAATCTGACCCTTCTGTTCCCCGCGTGTACAATTCATACAACCTGGTCCAGACGCTGCCAACCAGCTCAGACGATTCCCACAATTCCAGTTGGAATTTGTCGATCTGTTCGGCCAGTTCCTCCAGAATCGAGCGTGCGAGGCGCTCGCGTTTGCTGGCCAGGCACACCTCGGCCAGCAGCAACTTTCGCTGAAACCGGTTGCGTCCGCTGGTCTCGTTGGCCGCCAGGCGGGTCATTTCGGCCAGGCCCTTCTCGATCTGGCCGGAACGAATGAGCATTTCCGCGTCCTGCCATGAGCCACTCATGGCGGGTTGCAACCCCTGCACGTTGGGAAGAGAGAGCGGCAACCGTACGACCACAGGGCCGGCATCCATCGAACTTTCCCCCTGCTCCACTGAACCCTCGGCGCTTGCTTGCAAGCTCGCCACCGGAGCATCCGGCTCCTCCTTTCGTTTCTTGTCGAGAATATCCGAGATCGCTTGTTTGAGCTCCGACAAGACTGTCCGGCAGTCGGATAGATTCGGCGCCGCGTCCCCGAATTTCTCATCCATGAGTTTGTCAAGCGCTTTGAACTCGTCGTAGGTCTGCTGGAAATCCGCATTCAGCTCCTCGAATGGAGCGCGCGGGGTTTCCTTCACAGCCCGATCGAACATCTCCATGGAGACGTGGCCGCCGGCAAGGGCCTGATCGTAGGCTTTCTTTTTCCTCTCGTCGATTGCGTCGTCCTCCGCTCTCCAGCTCTTTTCGGATCCGACGAGGCGGGCATCCTTGAGATCAAGAAAACTATAATTCGGTCCTCCATCCAGGCGAACTGTGATAGGGATGTCAGTGATGGAATCCACTAACTTGCTATTCAGCCACTCAAACGGGCCTGCCCGGTCTTCGGGACCATCCTCCAGGGTCGGGTAGAGACCCTTATCCCAGTACCGAACCATTAACTCGCGCGTGATCCGAAGGCCGTCCCGAAGACCTGGAAAGCCGTACAGTTTGATATTGGATTCCGTCAGCCACAGGGCGAGTTGCAGGTCTTTGGAACGCTCCCGGAGGGCAGCTGTTACCAAGTCTTTGACAAGCGGCCAATCCGATGCCTTACGCTCCCTCTTGGCCCACTGTCCGGAGTCCAGGCTGTCGTCCGCCCGCCGCGCATCCTTGATCCGATCCCACTCGGGAGTCCAGCGCAAATCCGCCCCGGCCGGCTGTTCGGCCGTGATCGGATCAAGGAGATCATCGCTAAGTAACTGTTCCGTGGGCATGGCTACGCAACCGGAAAGGTCAGGCCGCGGCTACTTGTGTCACCGAATAACTCGACCCGACCGTGCCCGCCTTACCGCCCTTGTTGTCCTGGGTGTTGTGTTCGTGCGTTATCTTGTTGTAAGTCAGGTCAGCTACTTGTACAGGGGACGGGTCGTCGCCCTTGGAGTTTGCGACAAGATCATGCCTGCTGACGACAACGTCTTCGAGAGTTATCTTGAAGAAATTCAGAGCGTCACCGCCTGGTTTGTCGAACGCGATCTCCAACTTATCTATGTGCTGGCCTTTGTTCAAGGCCTCGTTGATCTTGGGCGAGGCAGAACAGAGTTCATAAGTGATTGTTAACGGGGCGTGCTTCGGATCGCCTGCGCTTAAACCGCCCTCGCGGCTTTGTGAGAACGACGTCGGCAGTGTCATGGAATGGCTGACTGATATTAGTTCGATCGCGTCCTCGTGGCCCTTCGCCTTGCAACCGCCCTTAAACTTATCGCATTTCAGATATACGCCGTATGGCATTGAAAGCCTCCTTCTTTTGTTAGTTATCGCCTGCGCCGCCCGGGGAATTCCGAGAGGCAGAGCTACACCTTTGATTTTGCAACGCACGTTGCAGTGACTGAGTATTTTACCCAACTACTATGGCGACTATTTCGCCGCCGCCGGAAGTTTCGCCACTAAGCGCAACGAAACGGCCAGTTCCTCTAATTGGAAATGAGGACGTAAGTAAGCGACCGCCGTATAGGCACCCGGCTTGCCCGGTATCTCCGCCACATCGATGCGAGCCTGGCGGAGCGGGTATTTGGCCTTCATTTCCTGCGGAGCCATGTCGTCGAGCAGCACGTAATTGGCAATCCACCTATTCAGGAACGCCTCGCATTGGTCCCGCGACATGAAACTACCGATTTTGTCGCGCATCATCACCTTCAAGAAGTGGGCAAAGCGCGAGCAAGCCAGGATGTACTGGAGCTGCGTCGACAGCCGCGAATTGGCGTTGGCGTCGTCGTCGAGATAGAGCTGCGGTTTCTGGGTGGACTGCGCGCCCATGAACACAGCGGTATCGGTGCCCTTGTAATAGCAGAGGGGGATGAAGCCCAACTTCGCCAATTCGTTCTCCCGGCGATCCGTGATCGCGAGCTCGGTCGGGCATTTGGTTGCCACATCGCCGTCATCCGTGTTAAACGTGTGGGCCGGAAGGCCTTCTACCAAGCCGCCGCCCTCGACGCCACGGATTGCTGCGCACCATTCATACCGAGCAAAGGCATCGGTCAGGCGCGCTGCAAAGGCGTAGGCAGCGTTCCCCCACAAGTACTTGGAGTGGTCCCGCCCGTCCACACCTTCCTCATAATCGAACTCCTCCACAGGGATGGTGTCCTTGCCATAGGGGAGGCGCATCAACACATGGGGCAAGCAGAGGCCGACGTAACGCGAATCGTCGCTCTTACGGAACATATTCCACTTGAGGTACGTCTCGCTGTCGAAGATCTTTTCGAGATCGCGCGGTCCCGCCAGTTCGGTGAAGCTCTCGAAATTGAACATCGCCGGAGTAGCGGCGGCGATAAACGGCGCGTGCGATGTAGCGGCCACACCCGACATTTTCTCGAGCAGAGCGATGTCTTGCGGATGGCGGCCGAACTCATAGTCCCCTACGAGCGCGCCGAACGGATTGCCACCGAGGGTGCCGTACTCTTCCTCGTAGATCTTCTTGAAAATCTGACTCTGGTCGAATTCGACCGCCTTATCCAAGTCCTTGAACAAATCCTGCTTGCTTATGTTCATGAGCTTGATCTTGAGGCTGCTGGAAGTCTCGGTCTGTTTTACGAAATAGTCCAGACCGCGCCACGCGCCCTCCAGCTTTTGCAGGGGCTCGGCATGGATGACTTCGTTGAGTTGTCTGGATATCAAGGCGTCGAGGTCGGCGATGCGGCTATTGATCATCAACTCCGTGTCCTTGGACACGGTCATCTGACCGGCCATTACATCCTGCACGAGGTCCTTCAGCCACACCTTCCCGTTGATTCGTTCCTCGGCGCTTTGGCCGATACGGCCTTCCTCGGCGATACGATCCAGGAGGCTGCGGGATTCGACCACGGCCTCGACCGTGGATTGAGATTCAGTTACAGGCTTGGGTTCGGCTGCCATATCAGATCTCCTTCTCCTCACCAGCGTGGACACCGGCTTCGGCGCCCGCCTGGCGCAGCAATTCCTGGTTTTGGATCACTTCCTGTAATAGGTTGTCCAACTTCTCGTTTCCGATGAGGCTGGCGCGGAGGTTGGCCAGGCTGGTGCGTAATTCGAGCAACTTGCGGAGAGGGGTGACCTGTTGAGCGATCCTGGCCGGCTGAAAATCGTCCATGCTTTCGAAATTCAGTTCGACGTTGATTTTGGTATCGTCCTCGTTGAGACGATTGGGTACTTTGAAAGCCAGCCGTGGGCCGATTTTCTTCATGACGTCGTTGACGTTGTCGCGGTCGATGGCGACGAATTTGCGTTTCGCGATCGGCGGAAGCGGCTTGGTCGGCATACCTGAGAGGTCGGCCAGCACGCCAACGACGAATGGCAAATCCCGTTTCTCGATTGCGTCGCCAACCTGTACATCGTAAGTGATCTGTACACGGGGTGGACGCACCCGGCCAATTTTTTTCTGGAGGCTTTCCTTAGGCATTTTCTATGACTCCGTTGGAAGGGTGAACCGATTGGTTCATTTCTATAACCGACATGTTCATTTTCGTCCGGAAGGAGTCTATCACGTCCTTTGCGCTTAGTAAATCCCTAGGGGTGAGGGCAGTCATACGCATATTAAGTGACGGACTCCAAGCAATCGTTTCGCCACAGTCTGGCGCTATGTTCTCGACTGTACGATATCTCACTTATCAGCTCCTGCAGCTACGGCAGCGGAAGGACAACCTAAGCTTTCCCAGAATTTGGGGTTGAAGACATCCTGGTTTCCCGGAAAGACGACAATCTCCAGTTGCACAGGAGCGGGCTGAATCGGTTCGCGCCGTCCGACACCGGAGCTAGTGTATTTCCACTCCACGAGCTTGGCGTTCAAATCACGCGACTCAGCATCACCCAGGATTCGGAAGATTCCCCACACTCCAGCGCGAGAAGCAATTGGGATTCCAACATTGGCGGAGGTTCGGAGGCGGGCTACGGCGCCGGGATTCTTGGTCGGCCAGTTGAACTGGTGCTGAAGACTGGCGGTCCATTGATAGGGCCGACCATCGATCTCGAGTTCCAGGGTGAACTCTTTCAGACTGCTGTCCAATTTCGGCCGCAGGGTATAAGTGAACTGGGGCTGGCTCGCGCCGGCAGGGTAGAAGGCGTCCGTGATGGATTGTGCGCGATTGAGAAACGCAAGCATTTCCGGTGTTACCAGCTGGCTTCTTGGCGGGATCCTTAGGCTTCCAGAGCGGGCCCTCCTTGACCGTAAAGTCAGCCAGAGACTGTTGTAACTTCCAGACTGCCCCCGTCCCGGGCTGGAACACTCTGCCAAATTCTTCCAGGCCAGCATCATCGCCGGATGAGGGCCGGAACGGGTACTTACTGAGGGTGGCTTTATTGCTGTTGCAAAACGCACGCAGGTTTTGATTCGCCTTATTAGCTGCTTCAGTGACAGGGTCCCCGACCTTGGGGATGAAACGGAGCGCAGATCGGATCGGTTCTTCCAGAAGACGCTCCATTGTCGCGTCCAGGCCGCCGACACCCACAGGCTTAAATCCTCTCGTGATCGGACGGACCGTCTCCAGCGCTTTTTCGTAGTTTTGACCGGCAACCTGGATGACCGCCGGATCGACACTCCTACCTCCGTCGGCGATATCCTGCATGGAGTGGCGGAGTTGGGCGAGCGCTTCGATGTAGGCGGCGTTCTTGTCCACGACCCAGGTGTCGCTGCCGGGCGGTTCCACCACGTACAGGGGCTGGAAGAATTTTGCGATGTCGACGGGGGTATTCAAGCTGTCTGGAGTTGCCGCTGGAGCGCCTGCCATCGCTTTGGCGTCGGTCTCAGCCTTCTTGAAAGGGGCGACCAGTTTACTAATGTTCTGCTTCACGACATCGGTTGGCGCGGCCGGCGGCGGGAAATTGGTGGCATTAGCCGTCATGGCGAATACTGCCAGGAGCGGGGACTTGTGATCCGCGAGTATTTCCAGTTTTCGGGCGGCATCTGCCGCGCTGGAGTACTTAGTCACCGAGAAACCCTCTACAAATTTTCGCCACTGATCGACGTAGTCGCGTAGGTACAGACGCTGGATGGCCTGTGCGGTCTCGCTATTCTGCTTATAATTTCCGATTACGCCCGACGGTCCACCGACGACACATGGGTCGCCGAGGGCGGCGGAGTTGGCATCCCTGGAGGCTTTTTCGAGGTAGGTCCACCCGGCCGGCGTGAAGGCGGAGCTGACTTCATCCGGACCGCTCAACACCTGGGTGTAGTTAGAGGCTAAGTCGTGGAGGCGGGTAGTCTTAGCCACGCTCTTCCCGGCGTTGGCCAGGATGGCGGCGTATAACCTATCGATGCCTTTGAGCTGACGCAGGTATTGCCGTGCACGGTCACGGGCTTCGACGTCTTCGGGCACGCGCAACGGATTCCCTTGGGCCAACTGGGCAGCGTAAAACTCGATCTGGCGGTCTGCCAGTTGTTGCCAATCCGAGCCGACGGCGGGGGCAACGCGAGCGCGCACATCCTTCAACTGTTGGGAGAGAAAAGGGGTGTCCACCGGGCAACTGCCGGAGGTGATGATCAGATGCGCTTTGAGGTCGCGATAAGCTGGATCATAGGGCGCGGCGGCGTCCGGGTTCGGCGGAAGCGCCTGGAGGCCGGCCACCATCTGACCGTTCAGACTACTCAGGAGAAGGCGATGGAACTGCCGGAACCAGGTACTCCTGGCTTTGTCAAGAATCCCGTTTCCAGTGTACAAACCCCAATGAAAGCGGAGCGGCAAACCGTTTTGCAACCGCGCCACCTGAAAGCGCAGCGCATCGAGCGCCTGCAAGTCCTGGAGCGATGTCCCCCTTTCCTTCGGGACAGTCTGGCTGTTGACGGCCGCTCGAACGTCAGAGAGTAAGTTCCGGTTGTTCCACCAGGAGACAACGAATGCCAGGCACAAGAACGCGCAGAGCCCGCACACGGCGGCGAATGTCAACTTGCGATACCGCTCGAGGCGGTGGTCGATCGTGAGGGGGGACGCCGGCCGGACTGGTTGATCGGGAAGGATGATGCGGTGGAACAGATCGGCGACAAAAATCCAACTCGTAGTTCTACGGCCCGCGGGGCTGGGGGTTTTGGCGAGATCGGGGCCCTGGAACATTTGCGTAGCGTCGCCACGAAACAGGCGTGTCGTTTCGAGCGAACCGAGAGTAACTGCGTCCGATATGCGGCCTACCCGGGCGTGCTGTGCTTCGATTTCACGGACGCCGGTGAGATAGTAACCGCGTAGCACGAGGCTGGGTCCCAACGAGTTGGGGCGGAACACGTCAGTGAGAAACTGCACCAGGGGCGAGCGAATCCGCTTGAGCTCGCGAGGAAACTCGTAGACTCCCGGCCGTTGGGCAGGATTGGGTTCGTGGGCCAGTTGAGTGAGGCGCCGCCTGGCGAGGGTTTGATAAAGAGGGCGAAAGGAAGCAGTAAGTCGCTTGGCTTCCGCCTCGACAAAGACGTCGGTGGGGACCGCTGCCTGAGAATTGGGAGGGGGAAGCGTGCAGCCCAGGACTTGATTCACCTCAGATTCCGGCAGGCGGCGGAAGTAGTCCAAGAAGAAGGGAATCTTGTCGCACTTGGTGATCACAACATAGACCGGTAATCCGGCGCCTAAATGGGCGGCAATCGCCCGCAGGCGTTCCTGCCAGTCGCGGCTAACACGCTCGAGGCGTTGTGGGTCAGAGGACGCACCGGTAAGTTCCTTGGAATCACAAAAGGCAATGACTCCGCGGAGGTCTATGCGGGATACAGTCACGCCCCAAAGACGCCGCCAGAGGGGAGGCGCGGCTTGCGGGCGCAACGCGGCGAGTAACTGATTCCATCGGGCCAGGTCGGCGGTAAAGTTACGGCCGCCGATTTCGGCAAAGATCGTGTCCTTGGCGAGCCAGAAATTGCAGAGTTTGGTGGCGGAGACGGGAGTAGTTCCCTGCCCCGCGAGTAACTGAGGTTCAGTACTTGAGTTCAGGAACGTACTAGTCTTGCCGCTACCTTCGGCTCCTATCAAAAGATACAGCGGCATGGTCGATAACGACGCCGCTTCCCGCCGGCCGGTGAGAGAGGGTGCCTTGGCGAGAGCCGCATTGGCCTCGGCGATCAGGGAACTCATTGCCTCGTCGTCCGGATGCATCGCGGGAACGGACTTAGCAACGGGCGCCGGCCGTGCTGCTGCCTTAGCACGCCATAACCGCCACCAGCCAAACAGACGGGCGCCGATCATAAATGCCAACACCGCGATCAACCCAATCGCGGTCCAGAGAAGTCCGTAATGTTGAATGTCGGGGCCTGTGTTAAAGTAGGCGGCGCCGACCCAGACGAGACATACGTACAAAAACAGACAAAATAAGAGACTCTTGATAGTCACTTCTCAGCCCTCAAAAGAGCCGGCTAGAAAAGCCGGCTACGTACGTCTTCGCTCATCGAGACCAGGTCAAGCTTCAACACCACGAAACAAAACACAGCAAATAGAATCAGGGCGACGGCTAACAGGCGAACTTGGTTTTTCTGTTGCTTCGGGGCCGCGACAGGCGCGGTCGCAGGCGGCAGGGTTGCAGATGGAGAGAGGCGATCGTCGCGCCCCCGAATGTATTCTATGCGCATCCGCAAGCTGTCGGTGATGCCTTCGAGCTCACCGCGCTGTGCTCCCGAATAGCGACCTTCAAAGCCGAGCAACAGACAAAGTAAGTAGACCTCCAGGATGTCCGCTAACTGCTCGGAATCGCGCCGTGAACGAAACTGATCCAGCTTCTCGAAGAACACCAGTCCGGCGTCGGTTTGGCCGAATAATTCCTCCTGCAGGGTCCTTCTTTCCCACTCTGACCGCACAGGATCTTTGGAGTGGAGTATCACGGAATCGAGGAACGCCACCACAGCAAAGTGGGTATCGCGTACATCGCGGACATCGTAACCGGTGGCCACCGCCACCCGTTCAACCTCTTGCAAGGTGGCCTTGGTGCGCTTCCGGAAGGTCTCGCTATCGGGAATAGTTTGCCGCTGGCCTTTCAGACGAATGATACCGGTAAGCAGGCTCTGGTACAGCAGAGCGAGATTCTCGACAGAACCCGTAGGTTCGACTGGCGGTTTTCCATCGTGAAAGGGGAACTCCGGAGAATTCGGTTGCACCGCCATTATCCTTGCAAGTCACCTTACACCTAATGCGATGCGGTTTGCAAGAATGGACGGTTTGATCTAACCTCTACGGTGGGCCTATGCTTGCACATCGATTGGTCTTTACACTAGTACTCCTGTTGGCGCCCATCCTTCCGCGGAGCAACGCTCAGTCAGCGCAGACCACCGCGCCGCTGAGTGTCGAGGACATTGTCAAGTTGTCTAAGGAGGGAATCTCCGAAGATGTGCTCGTCACCAAAATCAAGAAGAATGGCAAGGCGTTCGACCTGAGTCCGGATGAGATTGTCGAACTCAAGAAACTGGGAATTTCGGATAGCGTCATCAAGGTGCTTCTCGATCCGACACAAGCTTACGCTCCGCCTCCCCCGCCGCAACCGCCGCCGCCGGCTCCAAAACCGAGCATCCCAGGCAAGAAGTATCCAGCAGATCCATACGCTGCGCGGATACCGCCTGAACCCGGCTTATACCGGATTTACCAAAGCGCTCCGGTGCAGATGGACCTCAAGTTATTCCTGGGCCAGCAGCAGGGAGCGGGGCTTGGTAAGGTGCTCCTGAAGAAGGGGAAGGCGGTGGCATATCTTGCCGGAGCGGCGGCAAGAACCCGGCTGACGGACGCGGCGCCGATATTTTACATCCGCATGGCGGATGGGAAAGGCGTCGAGGAGGTTGTGCTAGTGGCGCTCGACCGGAAGAAAGATCGCCGGGAACTCGATATGGGTCCGCCAGCACCAAAACCCGAGCTGAACCACGACACGATACGGCCATTCGATTCACTAGAGGTAGGCGCGGGGTTATTTCGACTTACCCCGGCGTCGCTCGTCAAAGGCGAGTATATGTTTTTTCTGATTGGTACCGCAGAACCACCCAAGGGAAACTATGGCAAGGGATACGATTTCGGCATGGAACCTCCCGCTGGGGAAAAGAAGCGCTAAGCCTTCGGTGCTTCACTTCTGGCCCATTCGAGCCATATAATCTGACCAGCCTATGCCAGCCGCTACCAAACTAAAGGGTCGTTACGAGTTGAAAGAAGTGCTTGCAAAAGGCGGGATGGGAGTGGTGTACCGGGCCGTCGATGGGGTGATGAGACGGCAGGTCGCGATTAAGACCCTACTGGACATTACGGATGCGATGGGACTTCAGCTCTTCCAGAAGGAGTGCGAAGTTCTGGCTTCGATGACTCACCCTAACATCATCGAAATCTACGATGTAGGCGAGTTCGAAGAGGAAGGGGTTTCGCGGCCGTACTTAGTGATGCCGCTGTTGCCCGGAGTTACGCTCGATAAACTCATACGCACATCGAGCCAAAGACTGACAGTGGAGCGATCGATCGACATCGCCTGCCAGGCTTGCCGGGGATTGCAGGCGGCTCATGAAAAAGGGCTGGTGCACCGGGACATCAAGCCGAGTAACATCTTCGTGCTGGAAGACGACTCGATCAAGATCATCGATTTCGGAGTGGCTCACCGGATTGAAGCGACGCGAACGGCGGGGCGCAAGGGAACGCTTCTTTATATGTCGCCCGAGCAGGTCGACATGAAGCCGGTATCGGCGGTTTCGGACATTTTCTCGCTTGGTGTGGTTTGTTACGAAATGCTGACCCGCCGCCGGCCGTTTGAACGAACCAGCGAAAACTCCGTCGCCGACGCGATTCTGCATTTCATCCCGGTGCCCGCCACGGAGCTCAATCCGGCGGTCAACCTGGCGGTGAGCCAGGCGATTCATAAAGCAATGGCCAAACAGCCGTGGCATCGCTACTCCGCCGCCAAGGAATTCGCGGAGACGCTGCAGAAGGCTCTCCGCAACGAACCGATCGAACTCTTCAACGTGGCGCGCATGCGCCCGAGGCTGCAGCGCGCGATGGAGACCCTGGAACGCGGGGATTGCCAGTACGCGGCGGAGATTGTCGGCGAACTGGAGGGTGAAGGGCATCTTGACCCGGCGATCAGCGAGCTGCGAAAGAAGATCGACGAGGCCACGCGGAGAAAGACGATCGGACAGCTGCTGGACACGGCGCACAGCCGCATCGAGACGGAGGAATATCCGCTGGCGCTGCAGAAACTCCACGAAGTGCTGCAGCTTGATGCGGCGAATGCGGAAGCACTCAGCCTCAAGAGCAAAGTCGAAAACAAGCGGACCGAGCGCGACATGGAAGAATGGTTCCGCCTGGCCGCCCAGCACCTGGAGCGGTTTGACTTCAGCCACGCGCGCGAGGCACTACAGCGTGTTTTGCAACTCAGGCCGAAAGAAACGCGCGCGCTGCAGATGCTCTCGGACGTGGGACGTTTGGAACAGGAACACACGCGCGCGCGGCGGGAGAAGGAGCAGCTGTACCAGGCGGCCGTGGCGGCCGATCAGCGCGGAGACATCAGTTCGGCGCTGAGCAAGCTTGAGCGGGTACTGGACCTGGACCGGAGGGTGCCCGATGCGGCGGCGCCGGAACGCGCCACGAATTATCAGAACCTTTATAACAAGGTCCGCTCGGAGCACGAGAACATGCAGCGGTCCTACGCGGAGGCGAAACACCAGTTGGAGGCGGCCGACTTCCCGGCGGCGCTTTCGATCTGCGCCGACCAGTTGGCGAAATACCCGGACAACGCGCTTTTCCAGGCGCTGAAGATCGATGTCGAAGAACAGCACCGGCAGGCGCTCTCGGCGCGAATTGCCGAGACGGACCGCAAGGTGGACGGGGAACCGGACCTGGAACGGCGTATCACGATCGCGGAAGACGCGGTGAGGTCGAACCCCGGAGAGCGCCACTTCGAACAGTTGCTGCAGCGCACCCGGGAGAAACACAACCTGATCGAATCGATCGTGGTCCGGGCGCGGATGCACGAACAGCAGGCGCAATTCAGCGAGGCGCTTTCGCAATGGGAGATCGTGAAAACGATTTACCACCAGTATCCGGGCTGGAGCATGGAGGTGGACCGTGTGGTTCGCCGCCGGGATCAGCACCTTCGGCTGGAGGCGAGGAACAGATGGGTCGAGCAAATCGACCGGATGCTGGAAACGCGAGATTACGAGCGAGCACTTGGGCTGCTGACGAAGGCCCAGACGGAGCACGAGGGCGATACCGAACTGGCGCAACTCGAAAAACTGGCACGCCAGGGGCTGGAAAAAACGGCCGAGGTCCGGCGCCTGGTTTCGCTAGGGCAGGAAGCCTGTTCCGCGAGACGCCACGAGGAAGGCGTAGCGATACTCACTCGGGCGTATGAGCTGGACGATCGCAACCAGGCGGTGGTTACGGCACTGCGCGAGGCGCTTGTCGAACAAGCACGCGGGTTAATCAATGGCGACCCCGCCGCGGCCGAGCAGTTGTTGCAGCGAGCTCTGAAAATCGAACCGGAAGATGGTGGGGCGAAGAGCCTGTTGAGCCTGATTGCGGACCGTCGCCGCCAAGCGGCCGTGGATCGCTGCGTTTCGGAAGTACGCCAACTACAATCGCAGGGAGATCTTCGCGCGGCTTCGGGGATTGTGGAGCAGGGGCTGCAGACATTTCCGAGCGAGGCGCGGCTGGTGCAACTCCAGACTTCGCTGAAGAAGGGCTTTGAGGAGGTTCGCCGGCGGGACCTTGAAGACGTCAAGAGGCTTCGGCAGGATGCGGGGACCGTGCTTGACGAACCAACGCTGAAGTCATACGCCGACCGCCTGGATGACATTACGCAGGTGTACGGGGACGACGCGGAGTTCCGCGCGGCGGCGGAAGGCGTCCGGCGCAGTTTGGAGCGAATGCCGGTTTCAGTGCAGGAACCGGTCAGTGAACCGGCGCAGGTGGAGACCCGGATTGAGCCTGCGGTGCAGCCACCGGCGGTAAAGCCAACGCCTGCGGCGGTGCGTACGGCTCCTGCCTGGGAACGCGCACTTTCACTGGTCCAGGCTCGCCCGAAGGTCTGGGGCGCAGGGGTGCTCGCCGTCGTGGCGGCGGCGGCGGTCATCGTCATCGCCTCTCGTGTCCCGAAGCGGCTGGATTCGAACAAGCCTATTGTGGTTGCACAAACGGGGACGCTCGAGATCACGACGATGCCCGCGGGCGCGGCAGTCTTTGTGGATGGCAAACCGAGCGGGATTACTGGTCGGGGCACACTTTCGATGAATCCCGGACGGGTTGAGATCGAAGCACGAATGCCGGGCTATCAAACGGCGAAGACCACGGTAAGCCTGGCGGCGGGGGCGCGACTTTCGGTGCCGCTGACGCTCGCACCGGTGCTTGCGCTGAAACTTCAGGTGCCTTCCGAGGCCCGTGTTGCGATTAACAACGAGGAGCCGGCGGTGGTTTCAGACGGACAGTTTCTACGCGATCTTTCGGTGGGAACGTATGCCGTAAAGGTTCTTACGGGGCGTAGCGGCACGATCACGTTTGCGTTCGAAGTCCGGGCGGATGGGCCGGCGGTGATCACCGAGCCCCCGCGGGCGCAAGAAGTCTCTGCCCTTCTGATCAGTAACTTTGGCGACCAGACGCGGATCTATACCGGCGGGTCATCGCTGGATGTGAGGGTGGACGGCCAGACTCTCGGTCAAACTGACAAGAACGGACTCGAGTTGCCCAAGCTGACACCAACGAGCCATGAATTGGAGGTTGGAGCGGGCAAGGATGCGCGAAAGCACTCGATCGAGATCGGACCGGAGCGAACCCTGACGGCCGTCATCGGTTCCGATCCGAATACCGGGACGCTGCTGGTGAAGACGAACGAGGACGACGCAGCGATTTCCGTTCTGCTCAACGAGAAAGAGGTCAAGCACGGCAATTCCAAGAGGGGAGGTTTCCGGGTAGGCAATTTGAAAGCAGGCAAGTATTTGGTGCGGGCCGTTAAAGAGGGCTTCGACGCCGATATCGCCGAGCAAGCGGCGGAAATCCAAAAGGGGGAAGACAAGACGGTAACTTTCCAATTTCGACGGCAGGCGCAGGCTGCACCCGGGAAGGTCCGCTTGACACTGACACCTGGTTCGGAGCTATTCGTGGATGGCACGTCGATGGGGACGCAGGGCGACACTCGCCTGGTGGAGAACCTCAAGCAGGGGGCGCACACTTTCAAGGCGGAAAAAGGAAAGCAATTCCAAGCAAACTTAAAGACGATCGAAGTGACCGCGGGCCAATCGGTCGATCTCGACTTACGATTGACGGCGCTGCCGGTTCCGGTGGAGATCAGGAAGACGCCTCCTGATAGTAGGGTGACTTACACTCGCCTTGGAGATCCGACGGTTCGCACCTTTAGCGGACTGCGTCAGGATCTGCCCGAAGGCGAATATACGTTCACGGCCAGGGCAGATAACTATGGGGAGCGCATCTCAAACGAGCGCATATCCTGGGATAACGCCCACGTGATCGACCTAAAGCAGGAACCCGCGCTGCCTCCGTTTGGGATCGCGGATTGGGAGAAGGCGCCGTGGACCAAGAAAGGCGTGGCCTTCGAAAGAAACGGCGGCGGAATTATTCTCTTCCCTAAGCCGCTGAGTTTTGTCCAGTTTTCAGTCCACGCGCAAGGCGGAAAGAGCTATGCTCACTGGCTTATGCATTACGTGAATGAGAAGAACTATATCCAATGCGTCATCGACGACGATGGCTTTCGTGCTGAGCGCGTCACGGACAGTAAGATCGAATTACTCGCCAGTAAGAAGGGCGTGCCGAAGGCGGACTGGTACGCGATACAGATTGTGACACGACTGGATGGTGCCAGAGTCAGCCTACAGAGAGGCACCGCGTTGGAACTGCTGGCTGATTTGAAAGCGACCGGCTTTGCCGATACCAGGTTCGGATTCAACGTGCCGAACGGACAGCAAGTCCATTTGGCATACTTTGACGCCCGGGGCTTCCGGTAGTTATCCGAGAATTAAGGCTGCGGTTCTCCGCGATTGTCGAAGCGGCCGCCGGCGGCCAGCGCATCGCGCAGGCGTCCCCGGTTGGGGCCGGACTTTTCGGCCGCCGAGGTCATCGCGGCAATCGCATCTTCCAGCGACGCGTCCGCCGGCAGGCGGAAGATCCAGGGGAGATTCACGGACGTCAGGGCGGAGTCCGAAGAAATCGCGACCACCGGAACGAAGACCTTGGCCGCCAGTTGTTCCGCCAGGTGGGCCGCGTTGCGGCCCACTGCGATGATGCCTACAGCGTTTCCCTGGTAGAGCAGATTGACCAACTCTGTGGAGGCCTGTCCCCACGGCTTGTCCGCATCTACGGGCGCCAGGAGATAGCGTTCGCCGAGAGGTTCCAGCACGGCGCGGACTTTGGCGTCCGACGTCGCGCGATCGGCGGCCGGCCCGAAGACGACAAGGCGCAACGGTCCGGCTGGCGCATCGGGAATTGGCGGACCCGCATAGGCTACGCCGCCTTCGCCGACCTTTGCGTAGGGCTTTTCCATCCCGTAGCGGCGATACTGGATCGCGCCGTTGCGGACGGCGGCCAAGTACATCGGGACGATATTTTTGGAGTTGGGGTCGAACGTCATCTCGCCCGTCACCCCTTTGTAGCTTTCGAGGCCCGCTAGAGCATCGCGGATCTTTCCGCGATTCAATCCGGCACGGCACACGGCGTCGAGCAGAATATTCATAGTGTCGAAGGCGAGGGACGCGAAGACCTCGGGCTGGCGGTCGAATCGTTTGGCGAAGCGGGCGCGAAAGCCGGTCCAGGCAGGGTCGTCGCGATTCGGATCGTAGGGGAATACGGCCTCCATGCCTTCGGCGGCCGGTCCCGCGGCGTCCAAGAGCGTGGGACCGAGGGTTCGGAAACTGCCGAAGACACGCTGCTTCATGCCGAGTTCGCGCATCTGTTTGAGGATCGCGGCGGCCGGCGCCTGGTCTCCCCAGATCACGATGGCTTGGGCGTTGGAATCGGCGATGATGCCCAGCGAGCGCTTGAAATCCGTGGATCCGGGAACGTATTTTTGTTCGATGGTGACGGGATGTCCCAGGCGGCGCGCGGCGTCCCTGAACTTGAGGACGCCGAAGCGGCCGTAGCGATCGTTGACGCGCAGGAGAGCGACGCGCGTCAATCCCAGGTCGGTGTAGATGCGCCGGGCCAGGGTGTAGCCCTGGACGCGGTCGTCCTGGAGGGTGGCCAGATACCAGGGGACGATGGTCTCGGGAATGGTCGGGTCGGTGGAGGCGGAGTTGACGATGGGCAGCTCGGCCTTGAGGCTGACGCGGAGGCCGATGTGGGTGGAATCGGCGCCTAGCGATCCGAGCATGGCCCAGACTTTTTCGTCATACGCCATCTTCACGATCTCGTTGCTGGAAGCTCCCCAGAGCGCCTGGTCGTTGTGCACCATGAGCTTGAACGGCGTGCCGCCATAGCCTCCGCGGGCGTTCGCCTCTTCGATGGCGAGCAGCGCTCCGTTGAGCATCATGCGGCCGAGCGGTTCATCGGGATGGTTTTCGATGGGGCCCAGAAAGCCGATGCGCACCTCCTCGACGTCCTTCGGCTTGAGGGTGACTGCGTCGCGCGCGGCGCCGTTGTACTCCACCTGCTTTTGATAGAACTCATCGTAGGGGACGGTGAATTTGCCGTAGGGGCGGAGGTCTTCGGGCGTGTTGGCGTAGGGACGATTCTCGCGATTCTTCGGCGGGGCGGGCGGATCGGCGCCGCAGGCACAAGTGCCGGGAGTCTGGGCTCGCAAGGCCGCTACGAATGCGGCGGCGAGCAGAAGGCGGCGGAGAGATTGGGGCATCATTCGCTCCCTTACGGTCGCGGCTCGGATCGGAAGACGGCGATGGCTTCGATCTCTATCAGCAACTCCGGACGGCAGAGGATGGCCTGGATTCCGGTGGATGCGGGCAGCGGATCGAGTTCCTGCTCGCGATAGAAAGCGGTCCGCTCTTCGTTGAAGACGGCGTAGTCGCGCTCGATGTCGCGAAGGTAGCAGGTGGTGCGCACGATGTCCTTCCAAGTGGCGCCTTCCGACTCCAGCAGCGCCGTGATGTTGTCGAACGTGCGGCGCAATTGAGCGCGGAAATCGCCGACGTGCAGGGATTCGCCGTTGGCGCCGATGGAGGCGGTGCCGGAGATCAGCAGCACCACGATGTTTCCGAATTCGAGACGCAAGGCGCGGGAGAACGAGCTCGGCCGCTCGTAATCATATGCTTCGTTGAGTGCCCGTGGAGCGCACACGGCATTCTTTTCGATGGTGGCTGCGCTCATCACTTCGGCCAACGCTTCTGAAATGTTGATCATTTGGTACCTGTCTCCTTTGGTTTTATCCGAATTCCGTGGCTCAAGCCGTGCGCGGTGGCCACCCAGAGATCGTCGCCCTGAAAGTCCAATCCCAGAACGTAGTGATGGGACGGAGCGGTGTCCACGGGAATGCGCGATACGACGCCTTTGGCGTCGCGGACGATCATTTCCGGCGCGTGCGTGTCAAGCGCGGGCCGGTACACGGCCCAGTTCGTGCCGTCATGGTAGGCGAGACCCTTGTCGGTGGCGAACCATGCCCGGGTGCCGTTGACGGCTCTCACCTGATTGAGGAAATTGCTGGGAAGTCCGCTATCTTTTTCAAGGTAATTCTTCCAATAACGGCCATCGTAGCGGCTGGCGCCGAAGTAAGTGGCCACCCACAGGACATGATCCTTCTCGGCCCAACTTACCGATGTGGTAACTTCGTGAATCAGTCCCTGGTCTTTGAGCAACACGATTTCAGTCTCGCCGTCGGGATCGTTGTAGTCCTTCCACCGGCCGGTAGGCACGTCGTACTCCAGCACGCCGCCGCCCCATACGGCGTAGTAGACCTTTTCGTCGCCGGCGGAGACGGCGTAGGTCCAGATCTCATACATCGGGGTATTGCGCTCGTTGAAATGCCGCCACTGACCGGACTTGACGTCGAACCGGGCGCCGCCGGCGGCGGTCGCCACCCAAACCGAATCGCCCTGTACGGCCACACCGTACACGACATCGTTGGGCAGGCCGCTGTTGAGCTGCGTGTAATTGTCGAAGCGACCGGCGGAGAAGCGGCTCAACCCTCCCATGGTGGCGGCCCAGAGGTCGCCGGTGCGCGGGTCCACATCGACGAACAGGACGGCGCGATGTACCAGGCCATCGGCGGTGCCGTAGACTTTCCACTTGCCGTTCTGATAGAGGGCCAGGCCGTTCTCGGTGGCCGCCCAGACGCGGGCTCCATCCACTTTGACCTGAAAGACGTGGTTGTCCGGCAAGCCGTTTTCAGTGGTGAAGTTCTCCCAACGGTAGCGCGGCATCTGAGCGGGGGCTTGTGCCCAGGCCCCTGCCGCGAAGACCATCAATACCGCAGTTCGTGTATTCATAAAGTCTTCAGATATTCGATCAGGTCGTTCAACTCATCCTTTGACAGGTCATTGGTCACGCCGTGCCGATCGTGCGGGTTAAAGACCGTCCATATCTCTTCCAGGGTTCGCGCGGATCCATCATGCAGATAGGGAGCACTAAGGACCACGTTGTTCAACTGGGGTACGTCCACGAGGGGTGACCGGTCGGTCGGTTTGCCGGTGCCGACATCTACCATGCTCAGGTTGGTGTAGTGCGGACCGTTGTGGCAGACGACGCACTGGTTGTTGTAATCGATCGGCTTGCCGCCCTTGGTCAGGGTGCGCGTGAAGATAGACAGGCCGCGCTGCTGTTGGGCAGTGAGGTCGCCGTCTTTCCTGCGGTAGCGGTTAGGCCGGGAAGGAATCGACTTAATGAAGCTGACTAAGTCGGACAGTTCGGCGGGCGAGTAACTCTGGGCTCGATAAAAGTACTTCTCGGTTCGCGGGCCGCATTCGGTTTCGAGGTCGAGGTTGCCCCCGTTCCACTTATAGGGCGCCGTGTCGGCGACTTCCTCCAGCAGGCGGTTATCCACGATGTCCACGCCGAAACCATCGGGTTCCAGGTCCCAGGACAAGCCGTCCAAGGTGCCCTCAATGTGGCAGTTGGCGCAACCGAAGTGTCCTTGAAAGGCAAAGCGGGCGGAATAGAATAGGCGCTCCCCGCGACGCTCGGGCGTGGGTTGGGGCGCGCGGCCCAGTGAAATGGTGGAGGTCACGCGGTGTGCGGCGGTATCGACGACGGAGATGGTGTCGTCCGTGCGGTTGGCCACGTAGAGGCGCTTGCCATCGGGCGAGAGCGCCAGTCCCTTGGGCGCGCGTCCCACGGGAATGCGCGCGGAAACGTAATTGGCCGAGGCGGAGAGGTCGTTCGCCAGGGCTCGCCGCTGTTCGGGCCCGGCTGCGCGGATGAAGGCGAGCAGTTTGGGAAGCTCGATCACAGTTACGCTGTCGGAGCCCGTGGTGCTGACGTAGAGGTGCTGGTCGCCGGGCGAGATCGCCAGGGCGAAGGGTGGGGTGTAGTAGCGGTCCAGCTCGTCGATCGGGACCTGGACGACTTCGCCTAGTCCCGCGCCGAAGATGGAGAGCGAATTTCCGAACACCCAGCCGTGTTCGACGTGCGCCAGCGGGATCAGATTTTTCGGCCGCAGTTGGGCGGCGATCACGAGGCGGCCGTGGTCCGCCGTCGCGACGTGGAAGACGCCGGCGGCGTTGACTACCCGTTCGCGCTCCACGACGACCTGGCGGCGGGTGTCGATCACGGTGACTTCCGATTCGGGGGGCGTGCGGAACGCCGTCGGCTGCGGATAGATGTGCGAGCAATAGATGCGTCGGCCGTCCGGCGCGAGCGACAAGTAGGCGGCGCCGCGGCCCGCGAGCAGGCGCTTGGTCTCGACGCCACGCGCCAGGTCGATCACGGACACATCGTTGCTCATGCGGTTGGCGACGTAGAGGAAATGTCCTTCCGCGTCGGCGAGGGCGGCATTGGGCTCGTACCCCGCCGGCAGTTCGCGGAGAACTTTCAGGGTTTCGACGCTGATGACGGAGACGGTGTCGCTCCAGGAGTTGGCGACGTAGAGGAAGCGGCCGTCGGTGGAGAGGGAGATGCTCTTGGGATGTTGGCCTACGCGGACGCGACGACGGACCGAATTGGCGATGGGATCGATTTCGACGACTTCGTTGGTGCCTTCGCAGACGACGTACAGGCGGGTTCCGGTTGCGGAGATGGCCAGTTCGATGGGGGAGGGGTAGGCGGGGGATTCGGGGTTGTGGGTCGGATTCGCGGCTTGGGCTACGGCTATGAGGCAGAAAATGATCAGCAGGGGAAAGAGTCTGCCAGCACGAAGCAGGCCGACGGGGGCGTCGGCCGCGGACCGGGGGGTCCGCCCCACCATGCGTGGCATCATGGCAAACTTGGTTACACGGTTGGTCATTTCTCCTCGATGGTGACGACGCGGTCGGTGGGTACTTTGTCGAGTGTCTGTACCGTGCCACTGGGCCACGTGACTGTCAATTTGTCGATGAAGGCGGCGGTGCCCAAGCCGAAGTGGACTCGGCCGTCGTCCTGCGAGAGATAGCCTGAGCCGGCGGTCCGCTCGCGCTGCTGGTGGACTCCGCCGGCAACGATTTCAATTTGCGCTCCGATGCCGTCGCGGTTGCTTTTTTTGCCCACGAGATGAACGCCGATCCACTGACCAGCGGCGGGCGAGGTGTTGTGCAGCAGAATGGCGGGGGCGCCGAGATTCACCAGAAAGGCGTCCATTTTGCCATCGTTGTCGTAGTCTGCGAAGGCGGCACCGCGTCCCACCGTTTTGACGCCCGTGCGGGCGTTGAAGAACGGCCCGGCGTTGGAGGACGCATCCACGAACTTTCCCTTCCCGAGGTTGCGGAAGATGGAGTGTTCCTGCGGCACCATGTGAATCAGTCCGCCGTGGGTGATGAAGACGTCCAGCAGTCCGTCGTTATCGAAATCTTGCACGCCAATTCCCCAACTGACATACTGAGCGGCCAACTGGGAGATTCCGGCGGGCTGCGTGATGTCGTCGAACATCAGGCCGCCGAGATTGCTGTACATGCGGTTGTATTTGGAATCGGAGATGAAGAGGTCCACCTTGCCGTCGTTGTCGAAATCGGCGAAGACGGGGCCCATGGCGGAGGTATTCTCGCCGTTCTGTCCGAAGGCTACGCCGGCAACGGTAGCGATCTCGCGGAAGGTTCCGTCGTGCTGGTTGTGGAAGAGGAAATTCTCACTCTTGTCGTTGGCGACATAGATATCGGGGTATCCGTCCCGGTCGAAATCCGCGGCGGTGACGCCCATGGCGCGGCCTTTCAGCGCGGCGATGCCTGCCTTGGCGGTGACGTCGGTGAAGGTGCCATCGCAGTTGTTGTGCAGCAGGACGTTGGTTTGGGCCGGATAGTCGAGCGGCCCCGGATAGTTGTCGGCCGCATAGTAGGCTCGATATTCGGGGTCGAATTTCACGTACCGGCCGACGAAGAGGTCCACGCAGCCGTCGCGGTCATAGTCGAGCCAGGCGGATCCGATGGACCATCCAGGAATGTTCAGGCCCGCTTTGGCCGTGACGTCCTCGAAGGTGCCGTCGCCTTTGTTGCGGTAGAGGACGACGCGGCCGTAGCCAGTGACGAGGAGGTCCACGTTGCCATCGTTATCGTAGTCCGCGGCCACGGCGGCCATGCCGTAGAGATCGGGTGCTACGCCGGCGGCGGCGGTGACATCGGTGAAGGTGCCATCCTTATTGTTGCGGTAGAGGTGATTGTGGGGCGCGACGTCCGGCTGTTTGCGCAACGGGTATGGATGCATTCCCGGCCCGAGCGGCCTTCCGGAAACCACGTACAGGTCCTGATAGCCGTCGTTGTTGTAGTCGAACCAGACGGCCCCGGCGCCAGTGCTTTCGAGCAATGACCCCAACTGTTCGGCGCCGAAACTGTGGGTGAACGCGATCCCGGCCTTTTTCGTCGCGTCCTCGAAGCGGATCGGTCCGAAGGACGGCTGCCCGGCGGCCGCGAAGAGGACAACCGGGATCAACCAGCGAGTCACCATTGCATCTCCTCAATCTACGGGTTTGGACATACGAACGGGCGTGCGCGTCCGCAACAGCACTTGCGGCGTGACATTTTCGGGCGCCCGTTCGGGGCCGGCATGACAGCCAACGCACACTCGTTGCTCACCTTTTCGAGCCCAGAACCAACCCTTTTCCGCGGCGATAGTTTTGCCTTCGCGATCTAAAAGCTCGAAACGCAGCGGCGATTCCGAAGGAGTTTGGACATAAAAGGAGCCATCGGATTCTACCGGCGCTTTGCCCAACGGTATAGCGGCGCCGCGCGCGTCGCGCGACCAGACCTTCACTTCGGCCACGGAGTTTTTCGGGATCTGCTGAGTTTTCGAAACGTAGGAATTCAGGCAGAGTAGATTCGCGCCATCGCGATCGCCCAGACTCGATGGGTGGTAGGGCGGAGCCGGCCGAACGCGGATGGGCACGGGCTGAAAGGCGTTCGGCCCGGCCACTTTTACAGGCTGCGCGGATGGGCGCGGCGGGAAGCGGCAGATCCAGTAGGCGGAATCCGCGCTCGCGCGACAGGCGGCCAGCCAGTCGCCGCCTTCGAGTTCGGCCACCGGGCCGACGTATTGGCCTTTGGGCAACGCCAGGTCAATTTGAGCGGCACGCGCCGAAGTGAAGCGCGCAAACGCGGCGCCGGTTTGGAAGACGAGGTCTCCGGTGGCGAGTTCGGCGGGTGAGTGGCGGTCGGGCCCGTGATCGCAGCGGCGGGTTTCCACGCCGGAACCGTCGGTGTACACGGTGTACAGGTCGCGAACTGCAGATGGCGCGGTGGGGAATGCGGCTTCGAAGAGGACCCGTCCATCGCGCAGGATGGCGTCGGGCATGAAGTCGCCGGAGAGCCAGGTGAGGCGCAGGGGATTGCCGCCATCGAGGGGCGCAATTTCGATCTGGAATCCCTGTAGCGTTTTGCGGGCGTAGACGAATTTGCGTCCGGCGGCGTAGAAGGGGCGGATGCAATCGTCCGCGCCGGATGTCACCTGTCGGGGTGGCCCGCCTGCGAGAGGCACTTCCCAGATTTGCCAGGGCTGGCCGGCACGCTGCTTGCCGGCGAGAAGGACAAACTGCGCGTCGGGGGATAGAGCGGCATCGGCGGAAATTGCGATGGAGGGTGCGAGGAGGCGCGGGCTTCCGGCGGCGAACAATTTCACTGCGGCTCCGGCGGGAAAGCGTTCCGCGCCGTGGAGCATCGCGTCAACATCATACTGCGGAGCTTCGGTGTAAAGGAATGCACCCGACAGCGCGGATGCCCCCACCGGCAGACCCAGAATGAGAAGGATCAATAGACCCACTGAGACCACCTGGACCCAATCAAGCAACCTGATTGTATCCTGATCTGAAGATTTCGCGAATACTATAAAGATACTAGGGTGTGAACGTCCGAATACCCGACAAGCATGACAGGGTCGAAAAACCAGCATGACGCGACAGTTTCCGCACGAAGCAAGCCGACGGGGGCGTCGGCTGCGGACCAGGGGGTCCGCCCCACCATTGCACGTCCCACGTGCAGTTTTTCATGAAGTTTCGCGGGCGGAACGCCCATCCCAACAGACCACGAAAAGCGATGGTCTGTCCCACCTGGACTTTGGGACATGTGATTAGCGGGGCTCGCGGACTTTGACGATGCGGTCGGCCGGTACGTTTTTGAGTTCCTGCACAGTTCCGGATGGCCAATAGATTTCGACGAGATCCACCGTTTTGTTTACACCCAAACCGAAGTGGGTGGGGCCGGCGCTTGATGAGGCGTAGCCGGCGGCGAAAGAGACGTGATTGTACTGCGTCGTTGTACCGGTCACCACTTTGATTCTTGCCCCAATTCCATCGCGGTTGCTTTTCGAGCCTTCGACGGCGAATTCGATCCAGTGATTGCCGCCCGGGCTGTCGTTCAGCCACACTTCGGCGGGTGCGCTGAGGGCCGTGACCACTACGTCCAGGCGCCCGTCGCCATTCAGGTCTCCTACTGCCGAGCCGCGATGGCGACTGGGGGACTGCGCGGTCAAACCGGCTTCTGCGGTGAGGGCCTGAAACTTTGCGGCGCCGAGGTTCCGGAAGACGGTGTTCGGCTGCTCGACCGGAACGCTCGATGCATAGCCCAGGGATTGAACGTGGCCGCGTGAGACGAAGATGTCCTTCCAGCCATCGTTGTCGAGATCGGCAATGGTGGGTGAGTAGCCGGCCATCGGAACGGAGAGACGCGCCATGCCGCTCTTGCCGGTGATGTCTGCGAAGACGCCTTTGCCGAGGTTTTTGAATAAGGGAAAAGTCTCGTTCTCAAGAGCCACGAAGACGATATCGGGCAGGCCGTCGTTGTCGAGGTCGCGAGCGTCCACTCCCATGCCCGAGATAAACTGACCGTCTTCCGTTAGAGCCACGCCGGCATCGAATGAAGACTCTTCAAACTTAGCGTGGCCTTTGTTGTGAAAATATGAGTTATAGACTTTGTCATTGGCTACGAAGATATCCAACAGGCCGTCTAAGTCAAAATCCGCCACACCTATTCCCATCCCCTTACCCGGATGGGTACGGATTCCTGATTCCGCAGAGATATCTTTGAAGGTTCCGTCTCCCTGATTGAGGAATAACTGATTCGGCGTGCCTTTATAGAATTTCGGATGACAATAATCGCGTTTTCCGGGGGCGGCTTCGCATGCGGGCTCGGTCTTGATGTCCCACGCGAGATAGTTGACTACGAAGAGGTCCAGGAGGCCGTCGTTATTCACGTCCAGCCACGCCCCGCCGACCGACCAGAGGGGTCCGTACTGCTTGTCCTGCTGGTTGAGCCCGGCTTTCGCGGTGACATCGGTGAAGGTGCCGTCGCCATTGTTGTGATAGAGCCGGTTTTCATGAACACCGCCGACAAAGATATCCTTGTAACCATCGTTGTCATAGTCACCAATGGCGATGCCATTGTCGAAACCGGCGCCCGACAAACCGGCCTTTTCGGTAACATCCTTGAAGTTGCCGTGGCAATCGTTTTCGAAGAGTCGATTGGAGTACTTGGGTGCGCTCTTTTTCAGAGTCGCGATGTCGGCCCCATTGGTGAAATAGATATCCAGGCAGCCATCGTTGTTGTAGTCGAACAGGGCTACGCCGCCTGCCATGGTTTCGGGCGCATGACGCTGGGGTGTCTCGGAACTGTCCAGTTTGAAATCGACTGGTTTGTGGGTGAAATGAATGGGCGACGGCGAGTTCTGGCCGGATAGAACGGGCCAGAAAAGCCATGACAGTACTGCGACCAGCCAGAAGGCGCGCCTCATGTCTCCTTCATCTTCGTTGCTATTGTATCGTCATATTCAGGTAGAATTATGACGGTATGAAATCCGCTGCGTGCCTGTGTCTCTGCGCTGTTTTACTCTGTGCCGCAGATCCGGCGAAGGAAGTGTTCGACGGGGCGGCAAAGGCGCTCGCGGCCGGCGATTACGAGACCGCGGAGCGGGGATTCCAATCGGTGCTGCGCCAGCAACCGGGCAACATCGCCGCACTGAGCAACCTGGGGGTGATCTACTCCCGCACAAGCAGGGCGGACGAGGCGATCGCGGTATACCGACGGGCTTTGAAGTTGAGTCCGGACGATAAGGCGATTCTGTTGAACCTCGGGCTTGTGTACCTGAAGCAGGAGGCTCATTCGCGGGCGCTGCCGCTGTTTGCGCGCGTGGTCGCGATCGATCCGCAGCACCTGCAGGCCCGGCAACTGCTAGCGGTTTGCCGCGTCTACACGGGCCAACTGGCGCCGGCGATTCACGATCTCGAGACCCTGCATGCCGGCGCTCCCCGGGACGACGGGATTCTGTTTCTGCTGGGATTTGCCTATCTGAAAAACCACGATGCCGAAAAGGCGAAGGCGATCTTTCGACTGATGTTCGAGGCGGCGGGCGCCGAGCGGGCACAGTTTCTGCTGGGTAAAGCCAACTATGAGGCCACCCTGTTTCCCAAGGCTGAGGAGAGCTTTCGGGAGGTGTTGCGGCTCAATCCCAAATTTCCGGGAGTGCACCTGGAGTTGGGAAAGGTCTACATCAGCCTGCGGCGGAACGACGACGCAACGCGGGAACTGGAACTGGCGCTGAAAGAAAACCCGGACGACGCGGATGCCAGCTATTTCCTGGGCGGTCTGCTGGCTCAAAATGACCGTTACGCGGAGGCGATTCCACACCTGGAACGGGCGCGAAAGGCGAAGCCCGATTTCTGGGCGCCGTACTACTATTTGGGGAGGGCTAAACTCCGACTGGAGCAAGCGGCGGAGGCCGTGCCACTGCTCCAAAGGGCAGTCAAGTTAAACCCGGACGAGGCGTCGGCCTACTATCAGCTCGGACGGGCGCTGCAGGCTTGCGGACGAGAGGTGGAAGCGCGCCGCGCACTCCAACGGGTTCGTGAGTTGAGGGCTGCCGCGCTCGACGCCACGACGCTCGACGATGGAAAAGTGGCGGGCGCCCGCTGATCGGGTATTTTCCCGAAGGAGAATTCCGGAGCCGAACGCGTGTTAGAACACTACGAAAGAAGCGATTGTCACAACTTGGGATAAATGGGCCTTGTTTTTCTAATAGATTTAGATTAGGGTTTAGACCAGGAAACCAGATTGCTTTTTGGGGTGGACGCGGTTGCTGTACCGCGTCAGGACCAGCGGGAGCGTCTGCTCATCGCGCCTGTGAAGAACGGGCACTCTTAAACCTGTACCGAGAGAAGGCTATATGAATGTAAGAAGTTGCTGGAACAGCGTGAATGTCGCCTTTTTCGCAGCGATTCTTCTCGCGCTCATTGCGCAACCGATAATGGCGCAATCACAGAACATCAGTGGTTCCGTTGTGGATGCTTCCGGCGGCATCGTTCCGGGGGCCGCGATCAGGATCGTCGACGTGGCCAAGGGGGGCACCGCACGGCAAACCAGTACTGATAACTCCGGCCGATTCCTCGCCATTGACATACAGCCGGGCAGATATCTGATCAGCGTCGAGAAGACAGGATTCAAGAAAGCTGAACTCCCCGTCACGATGGACGTGAACTCCAAGATGGACGTGGGGCAGATCAAGCTCGAAGTCGGCAATGTGACCGAGGCGGTTTCGGTGGAAGGGGACACAGTCCCCGTGGTGACGACCAACACCATGGAAAAGGCGTTTCTGGTAGACCGGACGCAAATGGCCGAGCTGCCAATGAACGGCCGGAACTTTACCTCGTTGATGAACACGATCCCGGGCATGAGCAGTGCGGCCCAGAGCGATTTCAACGTGAACTTCAACGATGTGTCGCAGTTCCACTCGCTGGGCGGGCGCGGATCCGAGAATAACTTCTACCTGGACGGATCACCGAATATCGATGCCGGCGACAACCAGTCGCAGTACACGCAAGCCAGCATCGACACGATTGCGGAGTTCCGTGTATTGCAGAGCGGCTTCAATGCCGAGTACGGCCGCAACTCCGGCATGGTGATCGCGGTGCAGACGAAGTCGGGCTCCGCCAAGTTCCACGGCACGGCGTACGAGTATTTCCGCAATAATGCGCTGGATGCCAAATGCGTGTTGTGCAACACGCTGCAGCCGCAACTTCGCTACAACCAGTTCGGCGGCAACCTGAGCGGATGGGTGCCGATACCCAAGGTCTCGACCAACCAGAACAAGAAATTGTTTTTCTTCTACAACCGCGAAATGACGCGCCGCAACCTTCCCTCCAGCTCTTACACGGACGTCCCCAACGCGAAGATCCTGAGTGGGGACTTCAGCCCCTGGCTGCTCTCCACCAACATGACGTATGCGCCGCAGTTCAAGAACGGTACGGTCTTCCAGCCCGGTACGATCACACGCGACGGCGCCGGCAACGTCACTGGGGGCACGCCCTTCCCGAATAACGTGGTTCCCCAATCTGTGTGGCAGCCGCTTAGCGCCAACCTGCTGAAGATTTACACGGGTATTCCCGGATATGCGAGCCTGCCGGCCGCGCCGAACCCGGGGTATTCGCGGTATTTCTACAACAATCCCGACAACCTGGTGAAAAATCAGGACCTGCTGCGCGTGGACTACGCGATCAACAGCAAGATGAATACGTTCTTCCGCTGGGTGAACGATTACCAGAAAGAGCAAATCCAGACTGGGATATGGACGGGCGAACCTTTCCCGATCCAGCCACAATTGCGGCCGAAGCCCGGCAGTTCATGGTCGTGGAACCTGGTGACGACATTCACGCCCACGCTGGCATCGGAGACGATTCTGGCTTACAATCACCAGTCGCAGTCGCTGTCGATCGCGGGCACGAATCCGCTCGATCGAACCGCGCTCGGCGCCAACTGGACGCAGCTCTACCCGCAGACCAACATTACGAACTCGGTCCAGGATGTGACCACCAATTCCGGACTTGGCTTTTCGCTGGGTAACCCGGGATGGCACAATACGGGCAAAGACTATGCCCTTACCGAAAACTTTTCGATGGTCAAGGGACAGCACAACCTCAAATTCGGAATGTATTACAACCGCGACTTCAAAACGCAGACCGGCAATTGGGGGTTGGAAGGCAGCATCAATTTCGGCTCCAGTTCCTCAATGCCGAACGACACCGGCAATGGGATTGCGAACATGATGCTGGGCAACTTCAACAACTTTACCCAAGCCAGCGGGCACGTTTATCCCTGGTTCCGATTCTGGGAATTGGACGTTTATGCCCAGGATAGCTGGAAGGTAAGCAAGCGGTTGACGGTTGAATACGGCATTCGATTCGCCCACATGACGCCGACCTACACACAGGTACGGGGCGGCACACCGGGAGGCGAAGGCACGTGGACGCTGTACAGCGTGGATGTCAGCAAATATAACGCCGCCAAGGCACCTGCCATCAATTTGAACAACGGTTTCCTGGTGGGCGATCCCCGGACGGTGCTGGCACCGCTGGGACTGGTCTGTGACCCCTGCTCCGGTACACCCGCCGGATTCTCTCCGGCCAAGACTTTTCCGCAGCCCCGCGTCGGGTTTGCATACGACGTTTTCGGCGATGGAAAGATGGCACTGCGTGCCGGCATGGGCTTGTTCAGCGAACGCCTGCGTCAGAACAATTTCAACTTCGGGGCGGGCGCACAGTGGCCTAATTTGATTTCGGGCAGTGTGTACAACAGCAACGTGGCTTCGATCAACACGGCCGGCGTGGGCGACCCGTCGGCACCGATCCAGCCGCCCGGGATGACGGCTTGGCCGTCCGACAACACGATGCCGACCATCTACTCCTGGTACGTGGGCGTGCAGCGGCAATTGCCGGCAAAGTTCTCCCTGGACCTCTCGTATTCCGGGAATCACGCCGTGCACCTGATGGACCAGCGGCAGTTAAACGCGCTACCGGCTGGCACGTTCATCAGCAACCCGAACCTGTCGAAGTCGGTAAATTTCTACAACAACGCGCTTCTGCCATATCTTGGGTGGGGCAATTTGAACGCGGTCGAAACGCTCGGTTACTCGCGCTACAACGCGATGATGCTGCGACTCAGCCGGCGGTTCGCCAACAATCTTTCCGTCAACTTCAATTACACCTACTCCAAGATCATGGACATCGTGGACAACGATTCCGACTCGATCAACAATCCCTTCAACATTCGCCAGAACTACGCGCCAGCCGGCTACGACCAGCCGAACGTGGCCACTCTGGACTTCGTCTACATGTTGCCGAAAGTGAAGGGATCGCTGGATCAGCCCATCCTGAGACAGGCTTTCAATGGGTGGGAACTCAGCGGCATGATCCGGTCGCAATCGGGGATGCCGATCACCATCACGTCCAACGGGAACCTGATGGGAGTAAATGCGGGCAGCCAGTACGCCAATATCACCGGCGACGCCTATGCGGGACAGAACAGCTTCCAATGGCTTAACCCGGCCGCTTTCACGCGTCCGGCGGATGGCTCTTACGGCTCTCTGGCCCGGAACGCGCTACGCATGCCCGGAGTCCGGAACGTGGACGTGAACCTTGTCAAGAACTTCAACTTCACGGAAGCCGTGAAATTGCAGTTCCGATGCGAGGTTTTCAACCTGTTGAATCATCCGCAGGTGTGGGGCATCAACACCGGATTCAGCGGTGATAATCCGGGAAGCACGATTTCGACCAGCGACAAGAATTTCGGGCAGGCAAGTTCGTATCGCGATGCCCGGACTCTGCAACTGGCTCTCCGATTCAGCTTCTAATACCGTGCAGGAAGGCCCCGCTATCGAGAGATAGCGGGGCTTTTTTTATTTAGAGGCTGATTGGTTGACAGACGGTTAGTGGGCGTTGAGTTCATCCAGGGTCAGGACCTGATTGGCGGGAACGTTCTCGAGAACTTGCTTTTTGCCCCTGGGCCACAAGATCTCCAGGCGGGCGGCGGACGCCTCTTTGCCTAGTCCGATGTAGAGGCGCATGTCGCTAGTGCTCAGGTAGCTACCGGACGGATTGACCTCGCGGTACTGGGTGACTCCGCCGGCGGTGACGCGCACCTTGGAGCCGAGGCCGAAACGGTTGCTTTCCCTGCCCCGCGCCTTGATGGCGAGCCAGTGATTGCGATTGCCACCATCGTTGCGATAGAGCAGGGCTGGGCCGCCGCAATCGGCGATGACAATATCGAGGTCGCCATCGTTGTCGAAATCGGCCACGGCGGCGCCGCGGCCTACGTGCTTGATGCGAAACGCGGGCCCGCTTTCGGCGGAGACGTCCTTGAACTTACCGCCCCCGATGTTTTCGTAGAGGAGATCGCTCTGCTTGTAGCTGAGCTGCGGGTCGTAGAGCTCGACGTTGTCGGTGACGTGACCGTTGGTGCAGAAGATGTCGAGATCGCCATCGTTATCGTAGTCGAATAGTTTAGTGCCGAAGGCGAGGGTCAGGAAACCTGATTGCAGTCCGGCTTTCAGGGTCACGTCCTCGAACAGCAGCTTACCGAGGTTGCGATAGAGCGTGTTGTACTCGCGCGAGAAGGCAGTGAGGAAGATATCGGGGAGGCCGTCGCCATCGAAATCGGCAATTTCGGTTCCCATTCCGGCCATCGTTTTGCCGTTCATGTCGAAGCCCGTACCGGAGGTGTAGGTGACGTCCTGGAAGGTCCCGTCGCCCTTGTTGCGGTAGAGGAAATTGCGAACGCCGTCGTTGGTGACGAAGATATCGGGCCAGCCGTCGAGATCGATGTCGCCGACTACGACTCCGAGCCCCTTCCCGGCGCGGTTGGCGATGCCTGCCTTGACGGAGACGTCGGTAAAGGTGCCGTCGTGGTTGTTGTGGAACAACTGGTCGGGAACACCATCGAACTGCTGAGGGTCGCAGTACATGCGGTAGCCTTCCTGCTTATAGCCGCAGTAGGGCGCGTTCTTGATGTCGTATTCGAGGTAGCGCGCGACGTAGAGGTCGAGATAGCCATCGCGGTCGTAATCCACCCAGGCGGCGCTGGAGCTCCAGCCGCCGCCGGAGACGCCGGCCTTGGCGGTCACGTCGGTGAAGGTGCCGTCGCCGTTGTTGTGGAAGAGCTGGCGAGAATTGTAGCCGGTGATGAAGAGGTCGAGGAAGCCGTCGTTGTCGTAGTCGCCGACGGTGACGCCGGTGGCGAACATGCCATTGCCGGAGACGCCGGCTTTTTTCGTGACGTCCTCGAATTTGCCGTTGCCCAGGTTGCGGTAGAGGACATTGCCGGGCGAAGGCTTGCCGTGGGCCAGATCGGCGCCATTGGCGAAGAACAGATCGGGCAGGCCATCGTTATCGAAATCGATCCAGCCAACGCCGGAGCCGAACGTCTCCGGCATGAGCTTTTCTTTCGACGCGCCGCTCTCATGTTTGAAGGTGATTCCGGCCTCGCGCGCCACGTTGACGAACTGGACTCGCGGCTCTGAGGAAGCGGCCGGGCGCAGGGCGCAGAAGACCGACAGGAGGGCGGCGATGATGAGGGCGGTCTTGAGCATCTGTGTTAGTTACAGGCTAGCGAAAAAAAGGGGAGGCTTGCGCCTCCCCTGGGTTAGCTGGACAGGCCGGGAGGCCTGTCCTACGTTATTACCACGCGATCCGCATTTTCAGATCTACCTGGCGGTAGCTCGTCTTTTCCGGTTCGTAGTTGGGTCTGGTGGAGGTGAACATCCCCGGGTTCGGGTTGGAGATGTTGGTGTTGATGCTCTGGAAGTGGGGATGGTTGAACATGTTCGACAACGATCCCGTAAAGGTGGTGCGGAGGCGTTCCGTGATACGGAAACTCTTGGCGAAACTGATGTGCTGTACGTTAATGCCGTAGCCTTCCAGGGAATTCGGGCTGGCGTCGCCGAAATGGCCCTTCTGCGGTACGGCAAACGCGGCCGGGTTGAACCACGTGTTGGTGGTACGGGTGTAGCCGGCCCCGGAGTACGGATTGGCGATGGCGTCGGGCAAGCCGCCGACGGTGTTGGTCCCGGAGGGATCCGAACCGCCGTAGCTGGGTGAGACGTAGGTAGGCGAGGCCATGGTGGAGATGAACCGCGTGGTCCACCCGCCAATCACGGCGTTGACAGCCTTGGGGGCAGTGGAGAAGAATTTCTGCTGCTTGCCGAAGGGCAGATCCCAGTTAAAGCTGGTGACCCAATACAGGTTGCGGTTGCTGCCGTCCCTTGTCCACTGGTTCACGTTGTAGGGATTTTCGAGGTCCGCCCAGTTGTACATGTTCTTCGACCAGGTAAAGTTCGAATTGAAATTGAAGGCGCCCATGCGCTTCTGGATTTCGGTTTGCAGCGCGTTGTAGCGCACCTCGCCGTTGTTGCCATACACACTGACGCCAGTGAAGTTGTTGTAAGGACGCATCGATTGCACGAACGTATTGGTGCTCGGTTGCGGCTTATCCATGTTGTAACTGCCATACAGCAGCCCGGAATTGCGCATGCCGACGTAGGAAAGACGCAGGCCGAGATCGCGAATCTGCCGCTCGATGGTGACGTTGATCTGCCGGATGGTGCCGATCTTCGGGTTCAGCGGCAGGGAGGTGACGCTCTGGCCGGGGACGGTGGCGGAGGACAGGCTTGCCGGGAACGGATTGGGGAAGTTGAAGAGCGGCGTGACGTTCAAGGGCTGGTTGTAGGACTCCGACAGCTGGAACGGAGCGGCGCCCGGCCGCAGCTGGGTGTAGCTCCAGCTATCCGTATATTCGCCGTAGCCGCCGCGTAGAACGGTTTTGTCGGTTACGCGGTACGCTGCCGAAAAGCGGGGATGAATGTTGGTCAAGGGCATATTCGGCACTACCTGGCCGACCTCGATCGGGATGGTCTTGGGGTACAGCGCGTTGATCTTGCCCAGACTGTCCTGCGACACGACCACGGCGCCCTTCGCCATATCGAAGTTGTACATCAGGCCGTCGTCGTAGGTGGCGGCACCGTAGTAATCCCATCGAATGCCGTAATCCAGCGTCAGCTTGGGAGTCACTTTGAAGGTATCGGAGAGGAACGTGCCGCCCTGCTTATCGTGGCTGGTGCGGTTGGGGATGGGATTGAGGCGCGTGGAGTTGGTAGGAACACCCAGCAGAAACTCCGCAAAGCCGTTGCCTGCGTCCGATCCGTTAAAGGTGAAATTACCGAAGACGCCGGCCGGGAGGGCGCCGGAGAAGAACCAATAGTGGCGGAACTCACCGCCGACCTTCAGGACGTGCTTGCCCTTGTTCCAGGTCAGGTTTTCGCTGAAGGTGTTGGTGCCGTCATTGTTCATGAGGTTCTTGTCGTAGCCGTCGGCGTTGTAGAGCGTGCTCAGGCTTTGGATCTGGATTTCGGGGAACCCCATGGTGTGATAGCTGTTGGGATTGACGCCTTGGAGCCCGATGGCTTTCACGACGTCGTCGCCGTAAATGGGCGTGACATTCTTTTCCTGTTCGCCCTGCACAAAATGGTCTGTCTGGTGGCCGACCGTAAAGATATTGACCAGGGTGGGCGAGAACACGTGAGTATCGGAAACGACCGTTTGCCGGTGATCGCGCGCCTGCGTGTAGGTTGCCCATTCAAATCCCGAGCCGGGCCGGATGTAAGGCGTCGCGCGCCGCATCCAGCGCACGTACAGGTTGTTCTTGTTGGAGATCTTCTGGTCGATGCGGAAGAAGGGCCAGTCACCCTTGTAGAGGTCGGAGTTGTAGGGGAAGAACCAGCCGTAGTTATTGGTGAAGGTGTTGGCTCCGCCGAGATTCGGTTTGGGGTAATAGGTATTCAGCAGCGCCACGGAGACGGGGCTGAACCGGTTGGTGGGGATCTGGTTGCCAGGGAATGGCGAGTTGTTGTTGTAGGGGTCTCTGATGGCGCCAAACTGGCTGAAATCGCCATTGCGTTCCTGCATGGTGGGGGTGTTGCGCAGAGTATAGGAGCCCAGCGGAATCGCCTGGTGAATCCAGGCTACGAAGAACCACGTGCGGTTCTTGATGATCGGCCCGCTGAAATCGGCATCGGCCTCATGCAGGATGTACGGCGTCTTTCTGACGCCTGCCGCTTTGGCGAAGGTTTCAGTGGCGTTCAACGCGGAGTTCTCGTGCTTGTAGTATGCGTTGGCGTGCCAATCGTTGGCGCCGTGCTTGGAGATCATGTTAAAGCTGGTGGCGCGCGAGGCATCGGAACCGCTGGA
The DNA here is from genome assembly GCA_963805775.1 of uncultured Solibacteraceae bacterium. Lineage (GTDB taxonomy): Bacteria > Acidobacteriota > Terriglobia > Bryobacterales > Bryobacteraceae > Solibacter. The sequence goes on from CAWDWK010000069.1 coordinate 241,427, forward strand.
AACTTCGTTCACCTGGACGGTTTCGAAAAACGCGGGGTTATCGAGCTGATCGCCTGTGGTATCGTTGGCCACACCATCCATCTGGTAGGCCTGCTTGTTGCGGTCGCTGACGCCCGACATGACCATGGCCCAACCGTTGCCCTGAATCCCGGGCATGGTCGTCATCAATGCAAATGGGGACGGGTATACGTCCACCACCGGCCGATCGAGGAACTGTTTCTTGTCCAACTCGCCCGAAATGGCGCCGTTTTCGGTCTGAATCAACTGAGCGCCGCCGGTTACCGTGACGGACTCAGACGCGGAGCCCATCTGAAGCGTGATGTCAAAACGCCTGGTCTGGCCGGCGTCGAGCAGGACGTCTTCCGCCTGAAAAGCGCGGAAACCGGCGTTTTCCACCTTAATCAGGTAGTGGCCGGGGATGAGAGCCGGCGCCTCGTAGTTGCCGTTCTCGTCCGTGGTGAGCTTGCGATCAACGTTCGTGCCCACCTGCTGGATTAATACTTGCGCGCTAGGAACAACTGATCCGGACGGATCGGTCACGGTGCCGCGAAGTGTCGCACGATCGGATTGCGATAGCAGCGCGGCTGCTCCAAAAGCAAGGAGCAGCAGTACTTTTAAGGAACTACGACCCACAAAGACCCCCTTTTGATAGTTCGAGGTGAGTTTATCTGTAATCGCTTACGTTGTCAATCACCCACAAAGTGGGGCACCGCTTGGAGCTACTGGCGGCTTTCCAGTTGGTCCGCGAGGGCCGTCTGTTCGGCGGCATGCACCGCGTCGCCCTGCGCCTTGTACAACGCGGCGAGATTGCGATGGGCGGTCGGCCGGGCGGCGTCCAGCGCGAGGCATCGGTGGTAGGCGGCGATGGCATCGCGCGGACTGCCCTTGGAGGCGTAGGCGCGACCGAATTCGAAGTGAATATCGGCCAGCAACTTCTGGTAATAAGGAGAGGAGCCGAATGTCTTGCCGGGCGGCAAGGCGAGGCGGAGGGCATCCAGGGCCTTGCCGCCGAGTCCCTGCGCGTTGTAGAGCTGGGCGAGATTCAGGTAGGACTCGGAGCGATCGGGATCCAACGCGATGGCTTTGCGGCACACGTCCTCGGCCTCGCGGTAGCGTTTTCGCTGGAGGTAGAGCGATCCGAGGGTCAGGTACAGGTCGGGCACTACGTACGGAGACTGAATCGAGGCCTCGAGCTCTCTAATCGCCTCGTCTTCCTTCTTAAGGTCGATGTACGCGAGGGCGGCGTAATAATGCACCGTGTTCATCTTCGGATCTGCCGCGAGCGCTTTGCGGTGCAAGACGAGCGCGGCCTCGGGATTGCCGAGTTTGCGCTCCGCCTCTCCGAGCAGAGAGAGGAAATGCGGCACCCCGGGCCGCGTTTGCAGGGCCTGCTCGAGTTCCGCCTTGGCTTTATCCGGGCGTCCGATGTCGAGGTACACCTTCGCCAGGTAGAAACGTCCCCACACCATGGTGGGGTCCAAGTCCAGGGCTTGCTGAAGTTCAGCCTTCGCCTCGGCGATCATGGAGGCGGAGCGGAGGGCGAGATAGGCTTGGCCAAGCAGGAGGTGCGCCGGACCCGACTGGCCGTCGAGACCCACGGCCTTCTTGCAATCCCTGACGGCCTGTTGCGCCTGGTTTTTCTGCAGACTCTCGGAGCACGTTTTCAATTGGAGAAGCGCCTCGGAGTTCGTCTGGGGCCAGAACAACAGCCACGGCAACCAGGACAGCATACTCTGATTATGCCAGTAAGCGCGATCTACGGAACAGCGCGGGGGGGCTTACGCAGTCTTAAGCGTATGTTCACCGGGGCAAACCGGGGACAGACAGCGAATTTTCGGCAAACGGCGCCGGAAATTCATGTCAGTCCCCGGTTTGCGGCATCGGTGGATCTACGTGGTCTTCGAGCGGCGGCGCATTTTTAGCAGGACGGCGGCGGCTAGCGCGAATCCAAATGTGCCCAGTGTCGCCGGTTCGGGAACCACCTCGATGGACCCGAACAAGCCATCGACCTCATTGTTAATGCCGGCAGAGAAGAACAGCGTGTTGGGATCAAAGCCGGAGCCGGGACTGCGGAAATTGATTGCCCAAAGGCTGTTGTTTACGATCGGCGTGCCATTCGCATTCGAAAGTGTGCCTAGAAACGCGCCGGTCACCGGATCGAAGGCATTGATCGTGCCATCCCCGAAGTTACCGACCAACAGATCACTGCCAAACTGGCCGAAACCTGCGGGAGCGAGAGTGACTCCCCAGGGGGAATTCAGGTGCGGATCGCTGATGTGTTGCAGCAGATTTCCGTTGGTATCGAAGACGGCGACAAATCCCCCGGGCGAACCGCGTTGGGCATACTCAACGTACAATTTGCCGCCTACGTTTTGGATGTCGTAAGGAGTGAAGCCGGGGGTGACATTCGGGTCAACGAAAGTGCCGGAAACTGTGGTTTTCTGAAACGTGGTGTTAAACACATCGATCTTGCCGTTGGCGGTGTCGGCTGCGTAGAGCAAACTGCCGGCCTGGGCTAGCCCGGTGTAAACGGCACCGTCGGTCGCAGCGAATTTCTGTACCGCGCTGGTTCCGGAGTTCCAGGCGTCGATGGTGCCGGCCAGCGTGGAGAAGATGAAGTTCGCATTGACACCCGGACTGATGACGAATCCCAGACCGCCGGCGAAGACCTGTCCCGTGGGTCCCGGGCCGGGGACTGGCGGTGTTGAGACTACCAATCCATTGGGGACGCCTCTCCGTTATATAGCGTCGCGACATTCGAGGCCTGATCGGAGAGCCAGAATGGACTGGTGGCCGAGAACGACATTCCCCAGGGATTCTTCAATAGGGGATCGAGGTTGGCCGCCAATCCGGCAATGTCAGAGGTCAAATTGGATTGAAAATATCCAATCGTGGCTGCGGGAGCAATGCCCGCGAAGGCAAACCCGGCGAGTACTAATGTTCGGGACAGGCGCATAGTTCCTCCGGCCCTTGATTCGACGTCGGGGCACGTCAAGTGTCAATGGCACGATTATACTTTTATACTTTCGCGATTTTGTTGCCCTTGTAAATCCTGGAAGGGACTTGTATCTAACTCAACATAGGACTTATCGCCGGGTTTGGTATCGTACGGACTAACTACAGGTTTCCTTCGTACATTTGCAGCAATAGCCGCCGCAATCGCCCCAGCCCACGGGACATTGCTTCGGCTTGGTTGTGCATATGTTGCGGATGTTGTCCCACGATTGGCCCTGGGGACAGCAGTGGTTCGAACTGCAGGCCATTCCGGTGGCGCACTGACCGCATGTTTCGGTACCGCCGCAGTTGTTGGGGACGACTCCGCACTCGATTCCCCCATACCCGCAGTAGTTACTGGGATGACAGGAGCAATCGGTTGCGGTCACCTGCATTGAGGGGCCGGGTACCGAGTCGCGCAGCACGCGATATGTGAGGACGGTATTCGGGGCCGTGCCGTAATCGGCAACGAAGGCGTTGAGAGCCTGGGTGGTATTGGCCGTGATCGTCTGGAAGGCACCGTTAACCAAGCGCTGGAGGGTTAGTCCCTGAAGCCCGAGGGGGCAGGAGATCACGGCGGCTCCCGTGTAGTTGTCGAAGCACGTCCATTGAGCGGAACACCACGCGGTCGGCGGGGGAGGCGGCGGCGTGCGGCAGGCGTCCCCGACGCCGTTGTCGAGCGTATCCCTCTGGTCCGGGTTGAAGATGTTGCGACAGTTGTCGTGGTAGTCGTAGATGTGATCGCAATCCGTGTCGGAAGACGACTGACAGCCGCCGAGGTAGTCCACGTCTCCGTACCAGATCATGTTCGGGTGGGCGGCTTTCCAGTTGGGTCCGCGGGGGATGGGGTCGGCGAGCGCGCCGCGAACCCAATCCGCGATGGCGCCGCGAGTGATGTCGGCCCACAGGTCATAGTCGTGGCCCGGAGTGTTGTGCTGGACGCCGCTCAAAACACCGATGACATCGCGATAGAACGAGCCCGGGCGGCTCGGGTCGGGGCGCCGGACGAATAATGGGCCGCCGGAATCGCCAGGATCGTCATGAATGGAGCCTTGCACGTGGGTCCAATACTGGCCTCGGTCATCGGGGAGACCGGGGTAGTGATTGAATTCGGAATCGTAGGCGACCTGGCGGTATACCGGGGCATCCTGGGGAGCCCATCCAGCCATTCCCAAGAGCGGTGAATACGTGCCGCCGTTCGCGTCGCCGCAGCCTGAATTGGGGCAGGGCGATGTCAATGAGGGATGGACGATCTGGGGGTAGTCCCAGGCCGGCTTGGGGTCGGAAGCATTCGGGCCGGGAGGATCGAGGAAGATCACTGCAATATCATTCCCCGCATTCCCGGTGGTCTGAGGACCGGCGGCCCAGGTCTTGCTCGGCGTGATGTTACTGCTTGTATATTGGCGGACCCAGTTACCATTTTGATTGCCGACATAAATGGTCACCGGGTATTGGAGCGGCGGATTTCCGCTGGTATCGCCGTTCACGCAGTGTCGAGCTGTGAGTACAGCCAGAGGAGTGACCAGTGTTCCTGTACACGTTATATTGGAAGCAATCTTGACGACTACATCGGTTTCCGGGCCGGAGAAATCGGTTCCTCCGCCGGCGATTTTGGGAGTTAGTTTCGGCGGCTGCTGCGCGGGTGCCGGCCAGCACGCGAACATCAGCGTAACGCACAACAGGCAGTGATTTCGATTGGGGTTCATTTTGTTCCTCCGTTTAAATTGGTTAAGTTGGGTGCGCCTGGAAGGTTATTGATTATTGGCGACAAAGGCGCACGGCTTACCGGCCGCCGTTGCCGCGCTCACTGTTTCGAATTTCGTGATGGCGAAGGCATTCGCTCCGACGGAGGCGCCGGATTGCAGGACGACGTCTATAGAATCGATGCCCTTGGTTGCGAAGGACTGCGGGATTGGCCCCGAGTTAGTAACGAAACTGCTAAAGGGAAAGTCGACACAGAACGGTGCGCCGCCAGTGGTAGGGAATAAGTTGATGCCTTCGGAATAGTTAGGCCCGCCTGGCTGAAAGACGACGAGATTGAAATTTAGCCCCTGCTGGCTACTGGAATCGAAGGTCACGCGGAAACGGTCGCAGCCGTTGGGATGATAACCCAAGGGCGCGGTGAGGCCCTGTCCGTAGACCATGTCGAGGCGAAAGAATTCCCTGGTACCCGAGCCAATCACCAGAGCCGATCCGCTTTGGGCAACACTGAGCTCGCCGACCTGGCTGAAAGGATTACCGGAAATCATAAACGCGGTCTCGCGTGAGCCGCCAAGCATGTTCCCGTTTTGAATGCGGTTTGGGTCGGAGTAATTGTTGGTTGTCGCGTTGGGCGTACTAAGTTGTACCTTGTATTTGCCCGTGGTGAAATCATCTATGACCAGGCACTGTGCGCAGCACGCGCCGATAGCCAGGACAAATGAGGCGGTGAGTTGGGTGAACGTTTTCATTTTCGTATCCTCCTGGCAACATGGCGCAATCGGGATAGAAAACGGCTCAGGGTTTTTATTGATGGAATTGGGCAAGCCTCGCGGTCGACGCCGCCAGTGCGGAGCGGCGGTCCCAGGGAATGGCGGCAGCGACTGCGTGCAGTCCATGATCGGCGGACCTCAGCGAAGTCTCGGCTTCCGCAAACTTTCCCTGTGCCGCCAAGGCGGCGCCAAGCATACTCTCGGTGTCGTATTGTTCCCAACCGCCGGGTGCGGTTTTCTCGAAGCCTTTCAGCGCTTGTCGCAGGACCGACTCAGCGCTGCCGTAGTTTTGTTGCGCGAGCTCGATTCCGCCGAGCAGGGCCATGCCGGTCAGCGTGACCGGGTGCTCCGCGCCGAGCGCGCGACGCCGCGCATCCAACTGTTTCGCGGCAAGCGGCTCAGCCTGTGCGTACCTGCCTTCGCGGGAGTAGAGGCGAGCGAGGGCGGTCATGGTGTTCAGCGTGTCGGGGTGTTCGCGGCCCAATACGCGTTCCTGGGTTTCAAGCAGCTTGACGAGCAGCCCTTCGGCCGCGGGCAAGTCTTCCTCGGCAAGATACAGCAGGCCGAGAGACTGGAGGCTGTTGAGAGTATCGGGATGTTCGGCGCCGAGCACCCGCCGTTTGAGATCGAGGACGCTGAGGATCAGCGGCCGCGCTTCGGCGAGCTTGCCCTGGACCAGGTACGCCAGCGCCAGACTGTTGGCGACGATCAAGGTGCTGGGATGCTCCGGGCCCAGTATGCGCCGCCTGTTTTCCAGAGTCTTCGTGTAGAGCTGCTCGGCCTGGCGATACTTACCCAGCCGTAACTGAGTCATCGCAAGATTACTGGAGGACAGGAGGGCGGATGGATGGTCTTCACCGAGTATGCGGCGCTGGCGCTGCAAAAGGTCGTCGAACAGGGACTCGGCCTGCACATACTTACCCTGACGATAGTAGAGGATGCCCAGATTATTCGTGCCGGTCATCAGGTCTGGATGATCGTCGCCTTCGCTACGACGTGCGATCTCGAGAGAGCGGACAAGCAGCGGCTCGGCAAGCGCGTACTTACCTTCGGACAGGTAGAGCAGCGCGAGATTATTCATCGATTCCACGGTGTCGGGATGGTTTTCGCCGAGGACGCGGCGCCTCAGGGTGAGGAGTCTTGTACCGAGAGACTCAGCCTGCGGGTACCTGCCCTGGCTGCGGAGGAGTTCCATCAGAGAACTCATGGCCGCCATGGTGTCGCGGTGCTGCTCACCGAGAATGCGGGTCTGAAGCGCCAGAACCTGCGCGCCCAGGGACTCGGCCTGGGGATACTTCCCCGCATAGCGATACACGAGCGCCAGGTCGCTCATGCCGCGGATAGTTTCCGGGTGATTCTCACCGAGGAGCTCGCGGCGGATCTGGACAGCACGTTCGAGGTGCTGCTGTGCATCGGGATACAGGCCCAGATCTTTATACGCCTTACCGATTGTGTGGCGGATTGAGGCTTCGACCAGCGGCTGAGTTCCGAATGCCTCGGAGATGCGAGCGGCGGCACGGTCCAGGGCGGTGCGCACTTTGAGGTCCGGATCGGGCTTTGTGCGGGCGCGCGCCTGGGCGGTGGCTCCGGCCTGGGCTAAGAGATCGTTTTGCAGGAACTCATTGATTGCGCGGGCCGCTGCCGATTCGGTGTCCGCACGGCGCTCTTCGGAGACGGCACGATTTCTTTCCGCGGTAGCTGTGCGCTCCGCGGTGACGGCATGTTCCTTCGCGATGGTGGCGAGGCGCTCGGCCATGGCGGCGCGATCGCGGTCCAGTAATGCCGCCCGCTCCGCGCGCTGGGCACGAAGGGCTTCGCGCGCACTGAAGACGAGCCCCACACTCAAGACGGCGAACACGGCGGCGGTTCCCGCGACCACCGCCTTGTGGCGGAGGGCAAACTTCCGCAGTTGGTACAGCCTGTCCGGCGGCCGGGCGACGATCGGTTCATCGATGAGATAGCGCTGAATATCGTCACCGAGTTCCGCGGCGGATGCATAGCGGCGGGTCTTGTCCTTTTCCATCGCCTTGGCGACGATGGTTTCGATGTCACCGCGGCAACTACGATTGATGGAGCCGAGGCGCGCGGGCTCGCGTTCCCGGATGGACTGGACGGCCTCGTGCAGATCGCGGCCGATGTGGTAGGGAAGGCGGCCCGCGAGAAGCTCGAAGAGAATGACGCCGAGCGCGTAAATGTCGCTGCGGATATCGACCTCCGAGGGATCAGCCGATACCTGTTCGGGACTCATGTACTCGAGGGTTCCGACGAGCTCTCCGGGAACCGTCTGCCGTGCGGTTTGCGCCTGGCGTTCTGTCACGCAGGCCACGCCGAAATCGAGAATCTTAGGCTGGCCTGTCTCATCGACCAGGATGTTGCCCGGTTTCAGGTCGCGGTGAATGATTCCGCGCCCGTGAGCGTGATGGACGGCGACGCATATTCTGATCATGAGTTCCAGGCACTGGCGGGTGCCCAGGCGGCGCTCTTCGGCATACTTAAGCAGGGAGGCGCCGCCTATGAACTCCATCGCAAAATAGGGCTGCGGCCCGAATCCGCTGTCCGCGGTTCCGGCTTCGTAGATTTGAGCGATGCCCGGGTGTTGCAGAGAGCCAAGCGTCTGCGATTCCTGCTGGAATCTGCGGAGCTTCTCCGCGCCGGCGAAACCGCCCTTAATCACCTTGAGAGCAACGGTCCGTCGCGGTTGATGTTGTTCGGCTTCGTAGACCAGCCCCATTCCGCCTTCGCCAAGCAGACGAATGATCTGATACTGACCGATGGCGGCCGGAATTTTGGCATCGGTTTCCAGGAAGGTTCCGGCAGCGCGATAGCTGCGCAGCAGAGTTTCGACTTCGGCCCGCAGGGCCGGGTCGGCGGCACACTCGCGGTCCAGGAGCGATTCGCGTTCTGGTTCGGAGAGTTCGTATGCGGCCGCAAACAGGGCCTCGGCCTGTGGACTCAGGTGCAGGCTCATGGAACAGGCTCGATGCACAGGGCGCGATACAGCAACGCCTTGGTCACTGCCCACTGGCGTTTTACGGTGGCGGAAGAGGTACCCATGATTCCGGCGATCTCCGGAATTCCAAGGCCAGCAAAATAGCGCAATTCGACAAGGCGGGCCTTCTCCGGGTCGCTCAGCGCCAGTGAGTGCAAGGCACGGTCGAGAGCGAGCACGTCGATATCGAGCGGCGGCACGATGAACGCGTCGCGGGGCGGCGCTCCATCGCGCTTGGCGGCATTTCGCCGGCGCGCATGATCGATCAGGAAGCGGCGCATGACCTGCGCCGCCATCACGTAGAAGTGCTTGCGGCTCTCGAAATCGGGTTCGCGATAGTCAGCGAGGCGGAGATAGGCTTCGTGGACCAGGGCGGTGGCCTGTAAGCTTGCGGTGGGGCGTTCGGCGTTGAGGCACCCGGCGGCAATCCGCTTTAGCTCGGAATAGATTAACGGTACCAGCCGGTCTAACGCGCCGTGCTCGCCTTCGTGCCATCGACGGAGAAGCCGGGTGACTTCGTGCTCTTCCATGCAAACCTCTTGTAAGATTCCTTGTTGCCGGGCTGGATTGCGAGCGGGTGCGGGTGCTGCGACGATTCAACAAGCGGAGATGTGGCGTTGTCCTGCCGAGGGCAGTGCTTTCCCAGTCCTGGGTATTGGTGACGGGGACGGTGCCGGCGTTTCGTGCAGCATTTGAAGGTCCTGTGGGAATCCGTTCATTTCACGGGATGCGTGGCCGCGACCGCGGACGCATACGACGCGAGGCGCGCCTGGATCTGTGCCGACAGCTCCATTTTGCCCTGCTGCGCCGCCAGGCGCTGCGCGCGGGTGGCAGTATCGACGGCATCCGCATATCGTCCAGCCGCGGCATAAGAGGCGGCCAGGCAATCGAGCATGGATGCGTTCTGGTCGGCGGTGAGACGCGCGGCGCGCTCGGACAGCGCCACGGCCTCGGTTGGGTTGCGCAGCGCCGGGTCGCGACTGGTTGCCAGCAGCCACGCGGCCCGGTGCAGCGTGGGCAAGTGGTTCGGGTCCACGGCCAAGCCAGCGCGCCACGCCGCCAGCGCCGGAGCGGCCTTTCCGCGAGCGTCCAGCGCGTTACCCAAGTTGAAATACGCCGGTGCGAAAGCGTGGTTCGCCTCGGTCGCGCGCTGCCACGCGGTCAGCGCCTCGCCTTCCCTGCCCTTGCGGGACAACTCGGTGCCGAGGTCGTTATAGGCCTGCGCGTAGTTGGGGTTCAACTCCGTCGCTTTGCGCCACTCTGCGATGGCTTCGTCCGACTTGCCTTTCAGGGCGAGCACACGCCCCAGGTTGCCGTGCACCTCCGCGAGGTTCGGGTTGGCCTCCAGCACCTGTTTGAAGTGGGCGACGGCTTCATTCAGCTTTCCTTTTCCAGCGAGCGCCGCGCCGAGATTGTTGTGCGCTTCCCAGTAACGCGGGTCGATCTCCAGGGCCTTCTGCCAGTGGACGATGGCCTGATCGAAATCGCCCTTGCCCGCCAGCGCGCGCCCGAGGTTGTTGTGCGCTTTGGCATCTTCCGGGCTGATGGCGAGCGCGCGTTTCCACTCGACGATCGATTCGTCGAAGCGGCCCTTCTCGGCAAGGTTCCAGGCGCTGTCGAACAGGCGGTAGAACTCGGCCGCCGGCACATCGATATGCTCCAGGCCATTCTGGGGAATGTTGACGAACTCCGGAATGTTGACGGCACGATTGGCGGCCGTGGAGTTCTCGATCAGGATGGCGGGGCTATCGTTGCCCTGCTCGTCGATGTGGGTGAGGAACATCTGCGTGTACGGCGAGCGGCTCTTGGAGGAGAACACCAGCCAGCGGCCGTTCGGCGAGAAACTGTGCCACGAGTTCATGAGGGTGGTGTTGCATCGCATGCGGCGGGCCTCGCCTCCTTCTGACGGCACGATGTAAAGCTGGCCGTCGGGGCGCATCAACTGGCCGTTGCGCGACTGCACGAAGACGATCCAGCGGCCATCGGGCGAGACCTTCGGGAAGGCGTTGCTCATGTGGTTGTTCGAAGCCCCCGCGATGGCCTTGGGACGGCCGCCTTTGCCGCCGTTGAACGGGATGCGGTAGAGGTCGTATTGAATCGGCGGCTCCAACGGGTCGCCTGCGTATTCGGCCATCTTGCGGCCTTTCGGATAAGCGTCCCGGGCCGATGCGCGCGCGAAGATCAGATACTTTCCATCGGGACTCCAGAAACCGTTCGTCTGGACGAAGTTGGGGTTGTCGGCGCCGGGGAGGCCGCGGATGCGGCCGGTGGAACGGTCGTACCAGGCGAGGATGCCACGGGTGGGATAGAACACCTGCAGGAAACGGTAGTCGGTGAAGTTGGCTACGAAGACGTCCTCATTCACGGTGGTCACGACGTAGCGTGCATCGGGCGAGAGTTGGGCCATGAAGCCGATGGTGCGTTGCCCGGGCGGCTTGTCGGGGAAGTCGTTCCAGGTGAAAACATCTTCGCTGCGAATGAGGGTTCGGGGAGCGAGCGAGACGATGGCGTACGTGCCTTTGTCGTTCTGCGGGCCGTCCACGTCGAGAGCGAGGGTCTTGCCGTCCCTGGAGAAGGAGTGGCAGTTGGCGCAGGTGGGGAGTCCCTCCATCACCAGACGACTGCCGCTTTCGGCGACGTTGCGCAGGCGCCAGCCGACCAGGGGCACAGCGCTCGGAATAATGGGCTTGATCACGCCCTTTTCCACTTCGGTAGGCATGAGCGGAACGTCGCGATAGAAGATGGGCGCGCCCACAGGGTCCGTGGAAGTGGAGATGCGGACCTGGGCGCGTGCGCCGCCGGACGCGGCGATGGTCACCGTGGCTGGACGACCCGCCGAGCGGCGCGTGATTTCCGACCAGGTCGCCGTGTCCGGCTTCCAGGTGTGCGCGGCAGCCTGTTGAGGCGTGAGTTTGGGCAACTGGTTCGATTCGGCGACGCATCGCGGATCGATCTCGCCGATGGTCATGCGTTCGCCTCGAGAGGTCAGATGAATCGCGGGCGCGGCGTCCGGAAAGGCGATTTCAAGCTGCCAGGCTGTGGCGGCTGCGTCCGAATCACGCCAGAGGAAGGTGGGCGGCGCAAAATCGGGCGGGAAGATGGATCCCTCTTCGGGATAATCGATGACGATGCGCTGTGGCGGCTGGGCGGGCGCCAGGAATGCAACGGAAAGCAGCGCGAATTGGATACAGCGTTTCACGAGTACAGTCTCGGATTGCAAGGCGACCGCTCCCGTACGGTCGCGGCTTCAAATGGGAGCGAGTTGGCAGGCGAAAGCGCCTGCCCCTCAACGCTCCTTTGGTTCGGATTGGCTACCCTGCGGCTTTTCGGAGCACCAATGGTCCGGTTTGCTGACCCCTACGGCCGCCTCCGCCGCCTACGAACGCTGCGCTCGAGGGATCGGACCCGTCTGGCAGAGGGCCAACTGCCGGGGGCGCGCTGCCCGCGGATTGCCCGAAGGCGACGATGGCTCCCGCAGGCGGCGTGGCCGCTCCGCCGGGAGCGAATCCGCTGCCGCGGCCTCCCGCGAAGCTTCGCTGGAGTTGCAGTTCCCCGCGCTCCACGGTTCCGGTGTAGGTGGTCATGCCCGCGCGGAACGAGACGCTGCTGCCGTCCACTTTACCGTCCTCGATCGGCGCCGGCTGGTCGCTGCCGCCGCCACCGAAGCCGCCGGCTCCTCCTTCCACCGTGCCCGTCAATTTGCTGCCTTCCTGTTTCAGCGTGAATACGCTATCGGTGCCCGCGCCCATGCCGAAGCCTCCGCCACCCGCGGGAACGGCCGGCGGTACTGGCCGCCACAACCCGGTGATACCGGCTCCGGCCGGAATGTCGCGGCGCCACTCCGCTACCGCGGGACGGAGCTTAGCCGTCTTGGTGGTAATTGTCACCGTGGCTGGGGTCAGGCCTGACGAGGTCACTTCGACCGTTACGTTGCCGGAGTGTCTGTCTGCCTGCACGATTCCCATGCACAGTCCGCAGAACGCTTTTCGTGCGGCACCTTTGTCCGATTCAAGGCTCGAAGGCTGACCGTTACCCACGCCGATCAGGCGTCCACAGCCAGCAACCTTAAAGGCTACGCGGTTGTCGGCGAGCGGCACTACCCTGCCCTGCGTGTCCTGTACTTCCACGGCGAACATTGCCACATCTTCGCCGTCCGCCGCAATCTCCAGGCGATCGGCGCGGAGCACGAGTTTCGCCGCCGGACCGGTAGTCTCGCGCTTCGCCGTCAGTACCTGCTGCCCGCCCTGAAAACCGCGCGCCTCCAGCACTCCCGGCGCGTAGGTCACGCGCCACGCCAGGTGCCGGTCTCTCTGCATTTGCTGGGCTCCGAGGCTCTTGCCGTTCAGGAAGAGCTCCACCTTCTCCAGGTTCGAGTGGACCCACACCATCACGTCCTTGCCTTCGAGCCCGGGCCAGTTCCAGTGCGGAAACACGTGCAGCACGGGCTTGGCGCCCCACCACGACTGGTAATAATAATAGGTGTCCTTGGGGAAGCCGCAGGTGTCGATGATGCCGTACTGCGAGCTGGTATTCGGCCACCCGTAAGGCGAAGGCTCGCCGCGATAGTCGAAGCCGGTCCACACAAAACCTCCCGAGAGCCAGGGCCGGGCGTTGGTGAAACTCCACCAGCCCTCGGCCGATGCGCGGCCGGTGGTGGTCCAGGGGTCGTAGGAGCCGACGTAGCCGTGCTCGCGGTCGATTTGGTAAATGCCGCGGGTGGCGACGGCGCTCACCGTTTCGGTGCCAATCACCGGGATCTTCGGCGTGGCTTCATGGAATCTCTCCGCCGCCGGGTCGGCATAGTTGTAGCCTTGCACATCGCACGCCGCGAATCCGCCGCGATTCATGTTGTTTCCGCCCAGCGGCGCGATGGTCACCAGGCGCGAGCCGTCCAGCTCCATGGCAATGCGCTTCATGGCGGTCAGGATGCGGAACCCACGCTCCGTCGCCGCCTCGCCTTCCTCGTTGCCCATCGACCAGAGAAACACGCTCGGATGATTGCGGTCGCGGCGGACGAGGGCTTCGAACTGGCTGAGGCCTTCGGGGTTCGACGACATCATGCGCGTCTCGTCCATGACCAGCATCCCCAACCGGTCGCAAGCGTCCAGCAGTTCGGGCGTGGGATGGTTGTGGGAGCTGCGGTAGGCGTTCGAACCCATCTCCTGCAGTTTGCGGACGCGGTAATACTGCACCGCGTCGGGCAGCGCCGTCCCGAGCCCCGCGTGGTCCTGATGGTTGCAGGTTCCTTTGACCTTCACGTACTTGCCGTTCAGAAGGAAGCCCTTCTCCCCGTCGAACTCCAGCGTGCGGATGCCGAAGGTGGTTTCGTACCGGTCGACAACGGCGCCTCCCGATTCCACTTCGGTCACCAGCTTATACAGATTCCTCTGCTCCAGCGACCACAGAGCCGGATTCCTTACTGATATCTGTTGTTCGTAGGTATGGCCATCCCACTCCGCGATTGCCGCGGGCGTCGTCGCGGACTTGGCCGTGGTCTTGCCGGCGGGATCCAGAATGCTCGAAATCACGCGGGTATTCTGCCGGCCCTTGCCCTCGTTGTCCACTTCCGTGCGGATGGAAAGGGTGGCTTCGCCGGTGCGCACCTGCGAGCAAACCAGCGTGCCCCATTGGCGTACGTGGACCGGTTGCGTCTTCACCAGCCAGACGTGGCGGTACAATCCCGCGCCTTCGTAGAACCAGCCGTCGCTCAACGTGGCATCCACGCGCACAAGCAGCACGTTGCGGCCGCCGGGTACGGCGAAATCAGTCACATCGAAGCGGAACGGTGCGTAGCCGCTTTGGTGCTCGCCGACGTAGCAGTTGTTGAAGATCACCGTGGCGTGGCGGTAAACGCCGTCGAATTCGATCGAGAGCCGCTTGCCCGCATCCGCGGCTGGAAGCTCGAACACACGGCGGTACCAGCCGATACTGGTCTCGGGATAGTTTCGCCCCATGGGGTAGAAGCCGCGACTCTGCAGGGCCGGATCGTTCTGGAAGGGCAACTCGACAGCCCAGTCGTGCGGCAGGTCCACGGCTTTCCAATAGCCATCGTCGTAGTTCGCGCGGCCGGGCGCTATGAAATTCCCCGTCTTGGAAAACGTGCCGGAGCGACCGAAGCTGAAATCCTTAGCGGAATCGTTGGCGTGGCCGAAATGGAAACGCCATCCGGAATCGAGTGACAAGCGTTGCCGGTGGGCTGTGCCTTGCTCAGTCTCATTGGCAGAGGTCGCGTTCGCCTGCTGCTCTTCGGACAGCGGCGGCATTGCGGCAGCGGCGGCGGGCGCCACCATGCCAGTCTTCAACAGATCTCTACGGCTCCAACCATCCATGCGTTGCTCCTTAGGCTCGCTCGATGCGAATTCGAACGCACAGTGTAATCGCACGCACGCGCCTATACAAGGGCTCTTTGCATTAATAAGGCCTGTTAATCTGTTATATTCCCCTCGGCGGTGGCCGCGACGCCCTTCCCCGCGCTGTTTCGGATACCAGCCTGGACGATTTTCGCCGGCAGCACTCGGCAGGTTGATGGCCTACCGTGCGCTCGCCCCGAAGAATACGCCATTTGGAGTCCGCAGTCACAGTTCCCGAACGTACATTCCTGACGATGGCTTATGAACCTGGCTTATTAATACGTCATCGGTAACAACTCATGCCAGCAATTGGAAAGGCTGAAACAGTTCGCCACTCGCAGCCTTTCCAATGCCATCGAACGGTTGAACACTCGGCCGCGGAAGCAAGATCTTATGACCGGGAGCCTTGACGTGCGGATTTGCACAATTGGCACCGACCACGCGGCTGATGTGGCTAATAGTGCGGGTCGGGACGGCCACCCGTTGTTTGCCTTACTCGTGCTCTTGGCCCTGCTGGTGTGGCTGGATGCCTGTTCCAGATCCCAATCTGTGCGCGCTGGTCATCGAAACACGGAGGAATCAGTCACGACGGTCGGAGTTACGGCTGTCATCCGAAAGGCAATGAGGACGCAGATCACGCTTTCCTCGGAACTCGTCCCGTTCCAGGAGATCGATGTCTACGCAAAGGAGGCCGGCTTTGTGAAGGACCTGCTGGTGGACTACGGCTCGCGGGTACAAAAAGGACAGTTGATGGCTGTGCTCGAAATTCCTGAATTGGAAGTGCAATTGAAACAGGACGCCGCTGCCATTGAGAGTGCCGGGCAACGGGTGGGCCACGCGCAACACGAGGTGGACCGGCTGCAGGCGGAACACCGCGTCGCTCACCTGCAAGCCGAGCGGCTGAACGGCGTGGCGAAGACCCGGCCCGGCCTAGTGGCACAGCAGGAGATCGATGATGCTCAAGGTAAGGACCTGGCGGTGGAAGCTCAGATGGAAGCCGGAAAGTCTACTCTTCAGTCCACCAAGAGTGAGTTGGAGGAAGCTAAGGCGAAGTTACAGCGTGACGGCGTGATGTTCGACTATGCCAGAATTACCGCTCCCTTTAAGGGTGTGGTGACGCAACGGTACGCCAACCTGGGAACCCTGATGCAAGCCGGGACGAATTCGAGCACGCAGGCAATGCCTCTGGTGCGACTCTCCCAGGACGACAAATTCCGCCTCGTCATCCCCGTGCCGGAATCATATGTAAAGTACATCCGCGTCAACGACCCGGTGCAGGTGCGTGTGACGTCCCTGGGTAAGACCTTTCCCGGCAAAGTAACGCGCCTCTCCTCGGACGTGACTGCCGATACCCGAACCATGCACACCGAGGTGGATGTGCTCAACACTTCGCACGTCCTGATACCGGGCCTGTACGCGGAGGCCTCTCTCACTCTGCAGCGGAAGGACTCCGCCCTCATCCTAGCGCTACAAGGGATTAGCCAAACGAACGATCAGGCTACAGTTCTTCTGGTCGATCATAACGATACCTTACAGGAACGTAAGATTACGCTTGGCCTGCAAACCGCCAACGACGCCGAAGTCTTGAGCGGCCTCAGCGAAGGAGACCGCGTGGTGGTCAGCGACAGATCGGGCCTGAAGAGCGGCATGCATGTCAAACCGCAGTTTATCGACATAGTCCAATATCAATCCGAGACGAACAGGTAGGTGAGTTACCGGAACAGGCTGTCATGTCACGATTCTCGATTCGGAATCCGCACTTCATTATCGTGCTATGCCTTGCGCTGATGGTGATCGGTGGCACCAGTTTGGCGAACATGCCGGTAGATCTGTTTCCGACGATCAATCTTCCCGAAGTTGTGGTGGCGACATTTTATTCGGGCATGCCGCCGCAGGATATCGAAACCGACATCACCAATCCCCTGGAACGGTTCTTCACGCTGGCTTCCGGCATCGATCATATGGAATCGCGGTCACTGCTCGGCGTGAGCATCATCAAGGTGTATTTCCAGCCGGGAACGGACGCGGACGCCGATGTCACCGAGCTTTCGAACCTCGCGCTGGCCGATCTGAAACGGCTGCCGCCGGGCACTTTGCCACCCGTGGTATTGAAGTTCGATGCATCCAGTCTTCCGGTCTGCCTGGTGACGCTGAAGGGTGAAGGGCTCTCCCAGACCGCAACTCCACGACGTCGGACAGTTTACCATCCGCAACCAGATTGCCGTCGTGAAGGGAGCTGAGATCCCACCTCCGTTCGGAGGAAAGTACCGCCAGGCCATGGTCTATGTCGACCCTTACAAGCTACTCTCGCGGCAACTGAGTCTGATGGATGTAGTCGACGCGCTGAACAAAGCAACCTGATTCTTCCCGCCGGCGATGTGAAAATCGGACCGTTCGACTATTACGTCTACTCCAACAGTCTGGTGAAGAAGGTCGAGGATCTGAATCAGATTCCGATCAAGACGAAAAAGGCGAGCTGGGTCTCAATCGGCGACATCGGCGAGGCCAAGGACGCCAACCAGATCCAGTACAACATCGTTCGCGTGGACGGCCAGCGCTCCGTGTACCTGCCCATCATGAAGCAGGGCGGCGACACGAATACTATCCAGGTTGTGAACGGCATCCGCGAAATGATCGGAAAGCTTTTCGACATTCCGAAACAACTGAAGGCCGCCGTCGTGTTCGATCAGTCTGCGTTTGTTAAAGAAGCGATATGGACGCTCGTGGAGGAAGGGCTGATCGGACTGGCCCTCACCAGCCTGATGATTCTGATCTTCCTCGGAAGCCTGCGCGCGACACTGGCGGTGTTCCTTTCGATCCCGCTTTCCGCGGTGGCAACTTTCGTGGTGCTTTACATGATGGGAAGCACGATCAACACCATGATCCTGGGTGGACTGGCGCTGGCATTTTCCCGTGTGATCGATAACTCGGTGATCGCGCTTGAGAACATATACCGCCATCATTGAAATGAGGGCCGCGCCCGAAGTGGCCGCGGAGCAAGGCGGCGCGGAAGTAAGCCTCGCGGTTCTGGCCGCCACTCTCACCACCGTCGTGGTCTTCTTTCCGGTAACGTTCTTGTACGGCGTCAGTAAGTTTCTGTTTTCCGCCTTAGCGGTAGCAGTAGCCATTTCGCTTTTTGCATCGTATTTTGTGGCGATGACGGTCATCCCGCTCTTTTGCTCCCGCTTCCTGAGAGGACTTTCACCACTCACCCGAGGAACAGCGGAGTGGTAGCGGCTTGAACGCCCGATTCAATCGGGCCTTCGGGCGGCTGCTCGATCTTTATGAGCGTTCGGTTCGCAGCGTGCTACGGCGGCCTTCCCTGACAGTAGGAGGGTTGCTGCTCCTATTCGTGGCTAGCCTCGGCATATATCCGGTGCTGGGGGTGGCCTTCTTTCCCCAAACAGATGCCGGCCAGTTCACCATCAATCTTAAGGTGCCGACCGGCACGCGCATCGAGGAGACCGACGACTACGTCGCCAAAGTTGAGGACCTCGGTCCGCCAGGTGGTGGATAAAGCCGACTTTAAAATGATCGTTTCCAATATCGGAATCGTGCCCGATTTCTCCGCGCTCTATACCACCAATGCGGGACCTTATACAGCGACCATTCAGGTGGCGTTGAATGACTCGCACCGGGTGAGCAGCTTCGAGTATATGGACCGGTTGCGCCGCCAGATTGCGGCCAAGTACCCGAACCTGCGCACGTTCGTCTCCAGCGGCTCGATGGTCGATGCGATTCTCAATATGGGCGCACCCGCTCCTATCGATGTCCAGGTCAGCAGCCGGGATCTGGAAACCACTTACAACGCCGCTGTGGCTCTCGCCTCGCAGATTCGCAAACTTGCCGGGATCGGTCAGGTCTACGTGCCGCAGGACATGAACTATCCGGCGATTCGACTCAACATCGATCGCGTTCACGCCGCAGAACTCGGCCTCACGCAGAAGGAGATCGTGGACAACGTCATTACCGCCCTCAATTCGAATACCATGATCGCCCCGAACTATTGGGTGGATCACCAGACCGGTAACGACTACTTCTTGACCGTGCAGTATTACGAAAACGGTCCGCCGGCCATTCACAATTTCGTGGATTTGGCGCAAATCCCGCTGCGGCAGCCGCACGAACGAGCGGCCGTCCGGCGACGCCGGGCCACGACTTTCAGGCTCAGACGGCACGCGGCCGGTCACAACCCTGGCAAACGTCGCCCAGCGTGGATTTCGTACAGTCGCCTACCGAGATCGATCATTACCAGATTCAGCGCGTGGCGGACGTGTACGTCACTCCCTCGGGCGAGGACCTGGGCAAGGTATCCGGCGAGATCGGCAGCCTCCTGGCGGCGCAGAAACTTGCCGGCCAACATCCGCATCAATCTGCGCGGCATGGTGCAGGCTATGCAACGAGTCGTTTACCAGCTTCGCAGTAGGCTTATCGCTATCCGTGGTTCTGCTCTTTTTGATTCTGGTCGCGCAGTTCCGTTCGTTCAAAGATCCGTTTCTCATCATGCTGGCCATCCCAATGGGTTTCATCGGCGTAATGCTGATACTTCCGCTCACGCACACTACCCTAAACGTGATGTCCCTGATGGGTGTCCTGATGCTGGTTGGGATCGCGGCCTCCAACAGCATTCTCATCGTGGAATTTGCGCATCGCCTGGAGGAACAGGGACATTCAGTGGAGGATGCCGTGATTACTTCGTGCCGGGTCCGACTGCGGCCGATTTTGATGACTTCGCTCGCCACAATCATTGGAATGGTGCCGATGGCCTTGAAACTCGGCACTGGAAGTGAGCAGTACGCGCCGCTGGCCCGAGCGATCATCGGCGGGCTAACGTCCTCCGTGCTATTCACCGTGTTCATTGTGCCGGCAGCCTACCTTCTGGTTTATCGCGGGAGGACTGCTCCAGCAGAGTAAGCACCGATGCCACGTTTCTCAATTCGAAATCCCTACTTCATCGTCGTGGTCTGCCTCGCGCTCGGCCGTGATCGGGATCACCAGCCTTGCCCGCATGCCGATGGATCTGTTCCCGACTATCAACCTGCCGGAAGTCATCGTGGCGACTTTCTATTCGGGGATGCCCCCTGAAGATATCGAGACCGATATCACCAATCCGCTGGAACGGTTTTTCACGCTCGCTTCCGGCATCGACCATATGGAGTCGCGCTCTCTCTTGGGCGTCAGCATGATCAAAGTGTTCTTCCAGCCGGGAACCAATGCAGACGCGGACGTGACGCAGTTGTCCAACCTGGCGTTAGCCGATTTGAAGCGCCTGCCGCCCGGTACGCTACCGCCCGTTGTGCTGAAATTCGATGCTTCCAGCCTGCCGGTCTGCCTGGTGACGGTGAAAGGGGAGGGACTCAACGAAACTCAGCTTCACGATCTTGCTCAGTTCCAGATCCGAAACCAGATAGCGGTAGTGAAAGGCGCGGAGATTCCGGGCGTGTTCGGCGGTAAGTATCGTCAGGCGATGATCTATGTAGATCCCTACAAGTTATTCTCGCGCCAGTTGAGTGTGATGGATGTAGTCGATGCTGTGAACGACAGCAACCTGATTCTACCCGCGGGGGACGTCAAGATCGGCCCCAGCGACTACTATGTCTATTCGAACAGTCTCGTCAAGGACATCAAGGACCTGAACTACGTACCGTTGAAGACGGTTGGGGCGAAGTGGGTATCGGTCGGAGATGTCGGAGAGGCCAAGGACGCCAGTCAGCTGCAGTACAACATCGTTCGCATCGACGGCCAGAAATCCGCCTATATTCCGATCATGAAGCAGGGCGGTGATACGAACACTGTTCAAGTGGTTGACGACGTCCGGAAACTCACCGCTCATCTCTTCGATCTTCCCAGCCAGTTGAAGACGAGCATTGTCTTCGACCAGTCGGTCTATGTAAAAGAGGCACTGAAGACGGTGTTCCACGAGGGCATGATCGGGTTGGTACTCACCAGCATGATGATCCTGATCTTCCTGGGAAGCATGCGGGCTACCTTCGCGGTGCTGTTGTCCATTCCGATTTCCGCGCTGGCGACGTTTGTTGTTCTCTACATGCTGGGCAGCACGGTGAATACTATGATCCTGGGCGGCCTGGCGCTGGCTTTCTCGCGCGTGATCGATAACTCGGTGATCTCGCTGGAAAACATCTATCGCCACCTGGAGCTGGGAGCACTCCCGGTGGTCGCCGCCGAGCAGGGAGGGGCCGAGGTAAATCTGGCCGTGCTGGCGGCGACCCTGGTAGACGTGGTGGATTTCTTTCCGGTCACACTGCTGGTCGGCGTGAGCAAGTTCCTGTTTTCCTCACTGGCGCTCGCGTTTTGTCTCTCGTTGCTGGCTTCATTCGTGGTGGCGATGACGGTGATCCCGCTCTTCTGCTCCAGGTTTCTGAAGGGAGTCCGCCGCGATCACGGCGACGGCGCGAGTGAAACGAGGTCCTGGGGGCGCACGCTTCAATACATGGTTCAATGCGAAGTTCAACCGGGTGCTCGATTTCTACGAGCGCTGGGTGCGCTGGGCCTTACGCCGTCCCGCACTGACGCTCGCTTTGCTCCTCGGCATGTTCGTCGGAAGCCTGGCGATCTATCCGTTTCTGGGGCGAGCCTTTTTCCCGCAGACCGATGCCGGGCAATTCACGCTCAACATTAAGGTGCCCACCGGGAGCCGCCTGGAGGTCACGGACCAGTACGTCGCGAAAATCGAGGATCTGATCCGGCACGTGGTTCCCCCCGCGGACCTGAAGATGATCGTTTCCAACATTGGAGTGGTCAACGATTTCTCCGCGCTCTACACCACGAATGCCGGACAGTATACGGCGACCATTCAGGCAGCTCTGAATGAGGGGCATGCCGTCAGCAGCCTGGTCTACATGGACCGGGTCAAGGACGAAGTGGCGGCTAAGTTCCCCGATGTTCGCGCATTCTTCCAGAGCGGCTCGATGGTGGACGCGATCCTCAATTCAGGCATGCCGGCGCCGATAGACGTTCAAGTGAACACGTCGCGACCTGACAACCACTTACAACGTGGCGCAGGATCTTTCGCGCAGGATCCGGCAACTTCCCGGAGTGGGCGAGATCTATATTCCGCAGGATATGAATTATCCGGCCATTCGCCTGGACGTCGACCGGGTTCACGCGGGGGAACTGGGGCTTTCGCAAAAGGACATCGTCAACAATGTCATCACGGCATTGAACTCGAATACGATGATCGCACCCAACTATTGGGTAGACTACGAGACCGGCAACGACTACTTTCTGACGGTTCAATATCCGAGCAGGGGCGGGCCGCGATTCACAACCTATCGACCTGAAGCAGATCCCGTTGCGAGCGCCAAATCTGAAAGAGCCGACGACTCTCGATTCCGTAGTGAAACTGGTAAACCTCCAGTCTCCAACGGAAATCGATCATTACCAGATTCAGCGCGTGGTAGATATCTACGTCACGCCATCGGGGGAGGATCTGGGCCGCCTGACCAGCGCCATTCAGCAGACGATCGCAGACGCAAAACTGCCCGCGAAAATCCGCGTCGACCTCCGCGGAATGGTAGAAGGCATGAATGCGTCGTTTAGAAGCTTTGCCATCGGTTTTGGTATTTCGTTCACCCTGCTATTCCTGATCCTGATCGCCCAGTTCCGTTCTTTTGTCGATCCGCTCCTTATCATGCTGGCAATACCAATGGGGTTCGTGGGCGTGCTGATCATTTTGCCGCTGACCCACACCACCCTCAACGTAATGTCGCTCATGGGAGTGCTCATGTTGATCGGCATCGCCGATTCCAACAGCATTCTGATCGTCGACTTCGCGCATAAGTTGGAGGAGCAGGGAATGCCGGTAATCGACGCAGTAGTTACGGCTTGCAGGGTGCGCCTGCGACCGATTCTCATGACTTCTCTTGCGACGATTATCGGAATGATTCCTATGGCTATGAAACTCGGCGAAGGCGGCGAACAATACACTCCGATGGCCCGCGCCATCATCGGCGGGTTGACATCATCGGTCCTTCTCACCGTGTTCGTCGTGCCCGCTGCCTACCTGCTGGTGTACGGCAGGAGGCGCACTGCTACGAATTCGCAATCGTAACTATGTTTTGGAATTCCGTTATGCGACACCCTTCTGTCTTGCTCCTACTGCTGGCAAGTACCGCCGGATACGTTCCGGCGCAGCCCGCGGCGCCGGTAAAGCTGAGTCTGCACGAAGCCGAGGCGCTGGCGTTGAAGAATCATCCGCAGGTGCAAGCGGCGCAACACGCCGCAGCCGCCGTGAACCAACGGATCGACGAAGCCAGGTCGGCGTACTATCCGCTCCTGGCGGGGGATATTACCGGGTCGCAGGGCAACCCTCAGGGCCGCATTGGAGCCGGGTACCTGACTGACTCCCGGCTTTTCAATCGCATCGGACAAGGCATTACGCTCAACCAGTTGATCAGCGACTCCGGACGTACACCCAACCTCGTAGCCACTTCGCGCCTGCAAGCCAACGCCGCCGAGCAGACTACCCAGGCCACAAGGTACGATGTCCTCCTGCACGTCAATCGAGCTTATTTCGTGGCTCTGCGCGCGCAGGCTCTGGTGAAAGTGGCGCAGGAGACGGTAGCCGCGCGTCAGTTACTGGTGGATCAGGTCACCGCGCTATTCCAAAACAAGCTTCGTTCCGAACTGGATGTCAGCTTCGCCGACGTGAACCTGTCGCAGGCGCAACTCCTGCTACTTCAAACCCAGGATCAGGTGCAGGGCGCTTTCGCCGAGTTGACCCGCGCACTTGGTTCGCAGCAGGCGGCTACGTACAGATTGGTAGAGGAACCCTTGCCTCCCAGCCCTCCGAAGAATCCGGAAGATTTGGTGAGGCAGGCAATCGGCGACCGCCCGGAATTGTTGAGCTTGCAAATGAGCCGTGACGCCGCCTATCGTTTCGAGCGGGCCGAAAAAGACCTGTCTTATCCGACTGCGAGTTTCATCGGGGTGGCAGGCTACATGCCTTACATCAACCAGATCACGCCGCCCCGCACGATTCCCGCTGAATACGAAGGTATGGCAGTAAACGTACAGATCCCGTTTCTGAACGGCGGGCTTTACAGAGCCCGGCGGCAGGAGGCACACTTCCGGGCGCTCGAAGCAGATCAGCGACTGCGAGACGAAGCGGAGGCGATTGCGCGCGACGTGAGAACAGCGTGGGCCAGTTCCACCATCGCTTATCAGCGGCTCGATGTGACGGCTCAACTCCTACGCCAGGCGGTCCTGGCGCTGGATCTGGCGCAAGGCCGTTACAATCTCGGCCTCTCCAACATTGTGGAGCTTACGCAGGCACAACTCAATGTGACCTCCGCCGCGATCGAGAACCTCAGTGCGAAATACGATTATCAGAGCCAATACGCCACCCTGCAATACACCATCGGAGCTCTGCGCTGACGGACAGGCGAATGGGCAAAGTCAGGGAGTTGGCGATTGGATTGGCCGGTCTGCTATACGTCTCGATAGTTCTATTCTCGGACTGGACCAGCCCACTGGCCGGAATGACGTTGATCGCTCTTGCAGGCTACGAACTGTTCGTACGCCGTTACAGACGGCGTCAGGGGCGAGACTAGATACGCTCCCTCACGGTCGCGGCTCTGTTACGGGCCGCAATTAACGAGCGGCAAAGCTATTTCATTACTTCGCCGTTTGGGGCTGAGAATCCTGTTTCGCCGCAATTGTAGGGCGCAGGTTCGTGAGCGACTTCAGAGCATTGAACCAAAACGGCGCCCCGAGACTGAGCAGTCCGGCGGTCGCAAGTACGCCGATCATTCCAGGCCACGTCCAAGTCCGCCTCCATGGCAATTGGAAGTCCAATACGCCAAATCCGGATTTCGACGTCAGCGCGGCGAGCATATTCGCCTCTGCATAGGAACTCTGGATTGCTTCGCGTGATGCCGCAACTGCCAGGATGCTGAAGCGCTTCAGCACATCAGCCCGCTTCACGTCCGGTACATTTTGTTCGACCCACCTGGCAGCGTCATCCGGCGTATCGAGAGTCGGAGGAACCTGCTGGCCTGGGGTTATGCCGGCCTCCTTCAGTGCCTGCTGCAGGGATGCGCTGTACCTCGCGGCGAGCAAGTTTTTCGAATCGAGCACCTTCGAAGCGGATGCCATTACCTGGTCCGCCGCCGCGACCAGGGAGTTTCTAAGCGTGCTGTTGCTGTACAGGTCGCTGATCAGGCTCATCGTGTTCAGCCCTAGTCCGAATGCAAAGCAGAAGGCAAAGGCGACCGTCCAGATGCGCATGTACATCGTGAATTTTTGCGAGACCCTATCCATCATCGAATTGAACCAGGCCTGGAGCTTCTTGGCGGACTCTTCCGATTTTGCGGCGGCATCCTTTAGCGCCCTTTCGACGTCAACCATCGGATTGGCCACCACCGGCCGGCTTCCTGCGGCTGCCGTCGCGGAAACCACATCCGCGACGCCAAGCAGTTTCTGGATTTCAAGGGCTATTTCCTTATAATCCTCAGCGAAAGTATTGCTCGACAGGTGTTTCAGTATTGCGGTCAACTCTTCGGGCCGGATCGCCGTTGCGAGTTGGAACCGGCGGAACAATTTCCCGAGCGGCGGGAATTTGCCGAGTTGTTGCGCCACTTTGTTCCCCGAGAACCAGGAATCAGAAACCAGGCAATGCGTCAACACCGCTTGCGCCACCTTATCGGCGCCCGCCGTGAGGTTCGGAAACTGCTTGGGGTCGATATTGGCAAACAGAGTCTTGAGCCCCCATTTCAGGTTGCTTCCACGATGGTTGATCAGGGCGGAGACGAGTTGGGTGAGAATCGTGATCAATAAGCTGACTACGAGCATTACCACGGCAAATCCGATCAACGTGTCAAGATAGCCAAGCATAATTCACCTATGCAAAGCTACAACTGTTCGAACCGGGAATCAAGTGAAGCAACCCAGAGTCACCGACTGCCCGCCTTGTACTGACGGCCTTGAATGCGGCACGCGACTAGTCGCGGATCACTCCGTGAAGCGTTCGTTCTAAATCGCATCGTGCACGGGCTGCCGATCGGTTGCCACGCGGCGCGATGTTCTGGATCGCAAAATGCTGCCGGAGTCGATCGGTAGAATGTCTCCTCCATCGTGAATCTAGTCCCGAGCCGCTGCCCGGATCGGCCACTGCTGCCGTGCGGGCTTCCGACGAACTCGATCGGGAGACCTCCGAGTGGGCGGAAAATCCGCTATTCAAAATCGACGCGCCGCCCTGGCGCAGCGGCGATTCAACACGCGGTACAGGACTGCCGTGAACAGCAGCGCGAGCCTTTTTCGAAGCAGGAGAGCCCCCGGGCGCTGCGCCATATTCGAGACGGCATCAGGGTCCAGCACGGCAACGTGCCGTGGGGCACGGGCGATGTCCCCGTCCGGGAAGTGCTGCAGTTGTTGAAGCGGGGAAGTACCCGATCGTGGCCGATATCGAGTACGATTACGGTGGGGCGACCGACCCGTGGAACGAAGTGAAGAAGTGTCTCGCCTATTGCAAAGGTGCGCTGGAATCGGCGCACGAAAGGAATCCACGATGCGCGACCTAACGATCATTTTCGGGGCTGTCACGCTGACCGCGCTCTTCGCACAGTCCTCGTCATCCTATCGTGTGACCCACACGTACACGCTGGGCGGGGAGGGGAGTTGGGACTATGTTGTGCCGGATCCTCCCAGTCACCGTGTGTTCGTCGCGCGACAGAACCGCGTGATGGTGGTGGATGAAGACAAGGGTACGCTGCTCGGCGAGGTCACCGGGATTCAGGGCGCGCACGGCACGGCAATCGCGGAAGGTACCGGACACGGTTTTGCTACTTCGGGCAACGACCAGTCGGTGGTGATGTTCGATCTGAAGACTTTCAAGGTACTCGGCCGCATCCCGGCGGCGGAAGACGCCGATGCGATCGTGTACGACAAACCTTCGAACCGGGTGTTCACGTTGAATGGCGACGCACACTCTTCCACCGTGATCGATCCACGCGAGGGGAAGTTGATCACGAACATTCCGCTCGGCGGCAAACCGGAATACGGCGCGTCGGCAGGCGATGGCAAACTGTACGCTAATCTCACCGACACCAGCGAGGTGGTTGAGATCGACGCTAAGACGGCGGCCGTGATCCGACGCTGGCCCACAACCGGGTGCAAGCAGCCGGTGTCGATGGCCATCGATCCGGCAAGGCATCGTTTGTTCAGCGGTTGCCGCAGCGGTGTTCTGGCTGTCTCCGACTACAAGTCCGGCAAAGTGGTCGCGACCCTGCCGATCGGAACGGGGGTTGACGGCGCGGGATACGATCCGGCCTCCGCCGATGTGTTTGCTTCGAACGCGGATGGCACCCTCACCGTGATCCACCAGGACGGTCCGGATCAATATCATGTCGCCGAGACCGTGCAGACGCCGCAGAGATCGCGGAATATGGGGCTCGACCCCAGCAATCACCGCTTGTTTGTAGCCTTCGCGAAGTTCGGTCCGGCGCCCGGGGGAAACGGCAGGCCGCCGGTGTTGCCCGATTCGTTCGGCGTGATGGTGATTGAACGGGCCGCGGCGCGCTGATTACAGCTTCAGTTCCGCGCCTTTGCGAAATACGGGCTTCACCAATCGATTCGCTTCCGGGCTGCCTGCAAACTACTTGGAAACCTGAAAAGTATCGACGGTGTCACCGGTTTCCGAAACTTGCTTCAGGCGGAAAGTTTTGCCATCTATGTCCACCACGCTCAACGAATGGACTTGCGAGATGAACTTGTCGGTGAAACTCTGCCAACTGGCTGGATCGGCCTGTTGTTCGGGATTGTAGAGCTCCGCTCCGCCAGCGCCGCTCACGATGTATATCACGCCGCGAGGCTTCGAATTCGCTCCGTCGGCGAAAGTCTTGTCGAGCTTCCACTCCCCTGCTATCTCGCCCTTGGGCCCCGCCGGTGAGCCGTCCGGCCGGGCGGCGGGGACGAATGTGAGCGGAAAACTGCGCTGGTAATTGTGAACGTGTCCCGAGAACACGATATCCACGTGTCCGGCCTCGAAGATCGGGGCGAGCGGCCTCATCTGCTGTTCGGTGAAATGCTCCTTGGACGAGTTGAACCCCGGTTGATGGAACGCCACAAACCGCCACGTTGCCGACTGGGCGGCTGCCAGGTCTTTCGTCAACCATTCGCGGAGGGAAGGGTTGCTCCAGTCCATATAGGTATTCGCGTCGAGGACCGTCCAGTGGCTGTTGCCATAATCGAAGGAGAAGTTGGCCATCCGCGGGTACCGCGGCCCGGCGCCCGCGAGAAAGATGGGTTGCGCCTCTTTGCTGCCGGTGAGCGCGTGCGCGGCCTTCGCCGCGTCCGGCGACGGGACCGGTCCATTCAGCGGCTGGTCCCAATAGAGAAAATATGCCAGTGCATCCGGGAACCGCGGATAGTTAGCCAGGGCCGTGTCGTGGTTGCCCGGCGCCGCGATAAACGGTATGGACCGCAAGAGGGGAGCACCGGTCGCCGGAGAGGGCTCATCCGCGTTGTAGTTCGGGAAGAACTTCGTACGGTATTCGCTGATTCGTCCAGACCCATAAACGATGTCGCCGGGAATAAAAACAAAGTCCGGCTTGGCGAGATAGGCCTGGTACGCAACGGCGTTCTCGGAAGGAGTCCCTTGTCCACAATCTCCAAAAAGCGCGAATCGAAAGGCTTGGACGTTGGACTTGCGGGCGTGGGCCGTAGCATCGAATACCGGCTTGCCGGCCTTCAACAACCGGTAGTGAAACTCCTGGCCAGGAACCAGTTTGGTCAACCGCGCACGGTATACGATATGCGGCGCAATTGCGGGAGACGCGGGAGCATCTTTCTTAGCGCCATTCTTGCCGGCTATGGCCGGCTCGCCGGCTGGAGCCGAGACTAGTTGCGATTGCACCGCCCCAGTACTGCGCCACGCCGAATCCCTGGAGGTCCGCACCTCAGCCTCCCACTTTTCAGGAACATTTTCGGTATGCCACATAAGCACGAGGCTCTCGGAGAGCGTGGGCGCATCGCCCAGTTGCAAATAAGGCTTCTCCAGAAATGCATCCGGAGTGGACAGAGTCTGGCTCAATAGCACTGCGGTGGCAAGTAGCGATGCAGCGGCAGAAATAAGCTTTGACATATCCAGCTATTATCACTACCCCAGATCACAGATTCATGACAGCAACGGCCCAGATTCCAGACGAGCGCGAAAAGGAGGCCGTGTTCTTAAGGTCGTTTTAAGATTCGATGCGAGATGGCGGTGCTAAGTGTGGTGGAATAGCACTATCGACAACCATCATCAGAAATCGGATTGCGGACCGCAACTCACACGCCGCGCATTCGTCACCGGCTTGGCCGGAGTACGGCTTCTGCCGGCGCAGGATCGCAGTACCAGCGGCTCGAACCGGCCGGCCGACATGACTCTGAGCATCGAGCTGGCGCAGATCGATGTTGCGCCCGGACACACAATCACGACCACGACGTACAATGGAACGGCGCCAGGACCGCTTATCCGCATGCGGGAAGGAATGCCTGCCACGGTTGACATCATCAACCGCACCGGAATGGCGGAGTATGTTCACTGGCACGGATTCGAAATACCGCCAGAGTTAGATGGCACGGAAGAAGAGGGCAGCCTCGCAGTTCCCGCGGGGGGCCGGATGCAATACGAGATTACGCCGCTCCAGCCCGGGTCGCGCTACGTGCACTCCCACGCCATGACCATGAACGATCTGTCGCGCGGTGTCTACAGCGGCCAGTTTGTGTTCGTTTACGTGGAGCCCAAACGAAATCCGGGCCGCTACGACCAGGAGATTTTTCTCACGACGCACGAATGGGAGCCGCGCTTGACGATGGAATCAGACGATGAAAGCGCCGGGGAAGATGGGGACGAAATGGAGCAGAGATCCATGGAGATCGGATATGCCGTGCGCTCGATCAATGGAAAAGCTCTGGGCCATGGCAGGCCGCTTCAGGTAAAGCAAGGGCAGCGCATCCTCTTTCACATCCTGAATGCAAGCGCAACAGAGAACGTTCAGTTGCATTTGCCCGGGCACAGCTTTCACGTCGTCGCGTTGGACGGCAATCCAGTGCCACACCCGAGCCCTGTGAGCGTGCTCGAACTCGGGGTAGGAGAGCGCGTGGACGCACTTGTCGATATGAATAATCCCGGCGTGTGGGTTTTCGGCGCCGTTGCCGACAGCGTGCGACGAAGTGGAATGGGCATCCTGGTGGAATACGCATACAGGCGAGGCGAACCCCAATACGCTCCCCCGGGCGACGAACCGTGGGACTATCTCCGCTTCGGCCTATCGCCGAAGGAGAGTCCGGCGCCGGATGAAGTCATTCCAATGCGGATCCTGAGAGTGGCTCCCGACGAGCATGGCATGGAGAGATGGTCGATAAACGGCCGCATCTACAGTGATCGGGAGGAGCCAAAGGCGTTGAGCTGCGGACGACGGTATCGTCTGGCGTTTAACAACCGGACCCCCGAGGCTCATCCCTTACACCTACATCGCTACACTTTCGAACTGGTCCGGATCGGCGCACATCGAACCGCGGGAGTGAGGAAGGATGTCATCACGCTGCAACCCTATCAGACAGCGGAGGTCGACTTCGTCCCGCGGGAAGCGGGTTTGGCTTTATTCCATTGCCATCAGCAAATGCATATGGAGATGGGTTTCAAGCGCCTGTTCCGGGTCATCTAGCGAGGTGGGGCGACGAGTCGGGCGTTTTCGGTCAAGTGATTCTAACAGACCAGACTGTGTCTATCGGAGCTATCGAAGTGGTGCCGATGCCGATTTGGCCACGCACAGAAGCCCGGCGCTGCGTACTTCGATGTAATCGGGGCGAAACCTGCTCCAAACGACTCACCTTCAACTTAATGGTCCGTGTGAAGGACCAGGTTGGTTTCGCCGGACCGCAGCGCGTTAGAGTCAACGTGAAAACTGTGCCGCCTTTCAGCGCGGGGCCGCCGTCAACGTTCCGCGATGGGCTTCCGCTATCCACCGCGATCGCCAGTCCAGGCCGCTCCCCTCCACTTCCTCACACGATGGGTCGGCGCGGAAGAATCGCTCAAACACTCGTGGAATCGGCGCCTCCGGGATGCCGATGCCGTCATCTTCAACGTACAATTGCACCACTTCGGGCCCGCTCGCCAATCCGATCTCGATGTGCGGTTGCCCTCCAGTTGACCCGCCACCACAATCCGCAGCGAGTCCCCGCCGAGTGCGAGCGGTTGCCGCAGGACGCGATACAATTTGCCGCCAAAGCGGGGTCGCGACTGGACGTTGATCCGCCGCGCAGCGCATCGCGGCGCAAAGAAGGTAACGAGTCATGCTCATCGAGCTCCGTTCTAGTGGCAAACCTGACGCTCGCGTTGGATGCGATGAGGGCGGAAACTCTATGCCAGGATTTCGCCGATCTTCTTCGATGCGGTGGGGAAGCGGCCGAGGTTTGCGTCCATGATGTCGTCAGCCAAGGTCAGGTAAAGGTCGCCGATGGTGCCCATGACTCGCGTGTGAGCGCCGGTCTTCAGGCGGCCGGAGTGGCCGGCGACGATCATCGCCAGGCCGCTGCATTTGTGCGGATTGGCTTCGGCGTGCTCGTGGGCGTAGAGCAGGCAGCAGTGGTCGAGCACCGTGCCGTCGCCTTCGGGAATCGATTTGAGTTTTGCCAAAAGATAGGCGAACTCTTCGGCATGCCAGCGGGTGATGTCGCGGAGCACGCGCTGTCCGTCGGCCCCATCGGCGCCGGGCGCTTTGCCATCGGCGTGGGTGTAGTCGTGGTGCCGCGCCGCGGTCAGGCCGAGCCACGGGAAGCGGGCGAGCCCCTGACCCTTGGTGAGCATGTAGGACGCTACGCGGGTCTGCCGCGTGACCAACGCCTGCGCGAGAAGATCGCTTTGTAATTTGGCGATGCGCGGCCAGTCCTTCATATCTCCGTCGTAGTCCGGTGGGTCGACACGGCGATATTCGACGGGCAATCCGGCGATGGCACGCTCCATATCGCGAATCGCCGAAAGGTGCTCTTCGACGCGGACGGCATCGTCCTTGGGCACCTGTTTCTGAAGGTCCGCGGCGTCCTGCCGCACGGCGTCGAGAATGCTGCGTTTGCGGGCCACCCAGCCGGCGTCGCGGGCGCCGAACAGGTAGTCGAAGAGCTTGTTCGGCAGCATCTGCGGCGGCAAGGGGCGGTCGTACCCGGCCCAGCTCATGTTGCGCTGGATGCTCTCGCCGAACGATTCCTGCGAGACGCCGATCTGGATCGAGCTGAAGCGCGAATCGCGGCCGATTCTGGAAGCGATGACCTGGTCGATGGATGGTCCGCCGGCGCCGTGGCCGGTGAACGGAGTGCAGGTAGTGACGCCGCTCACCGCCTTGTGGTGGCCATTGCCAGGGCCGGAGGTATTGGCCGCCTGGTTGTCGAGGCCGCTGAGAACATGGATATCGTTGCGGAACGGAGCCAGCGGCCCGAGGCACGGCGAGAGGTGATAATCGGCACCGGTCTCGCTGGGAATCCAATACCGCTCCGGGATGCCATTGCCGTTGAACCAGAAAACGAAGCGGCTCTCGATGGGTTTCGCAACCACGCCATCGGCGGCATAAGCCGTGCCCGTGGAGTTGAACATGCTCACCAGCGGCGGCAGACCTACCTGCACGGCGCTGCCGGTCAGGGTGAGTCCTTGAAGGAATCGCCGGCGCGACACACGAAAGCGCTTAGTGATTACCTGCGACATTCGCCCCTCCTGCCATGGGAAACTCTCCGGCTCGCGGCATTTCCCTGGCCTTCATCATCGAGATTATCATTTCCTGAAAGCGGAAGCCGGAGCTGCGGAAGTCCTCGAAGACCCGGCGGATCAGTGGACGGTCGGCGGGCGTTTCGCTGCGGCCGGCCACATAGCGAAAATACTGCTTCACGAGACATTCCTGGCACTGCGGGCTGGCGGCGAGCACGGCGCCGAGTTCCCGGGGCGACGCGAAACTGGAATTGGGAATTCCGGCTACCTGGCCTTTGGTGTCGAGATCGAGCTCAACGGTGGAGAGTTTACGCCGCGGCCCTTTGCTCTCACCGAAGCTCTCGCCAAAAGTGAGTTTCAGCTTCTCGCGCCGCTGCCCGATGGCATCGAACTTCTCGAAGCCGTAGCCGATGGGGTCGATCAGGTTGTGGCAACCGGCGCAAGTCTTGTTGGTGGCGTGCACTGCCATCCGGTCGCGGTTGGTCATGGGCTGGGCCTCCGTAACGGGAGGCAGATTGGTATTGACGCCGGGCGGCGGATCGGCCACGTGCTGACAGAGGAACTGCTCGCGCACGAAGAGCCCTCGCGCGGTGGGCGAGGTCTCGGCAGGCTTGGTGGTCAGCGCCAGGAATAGCGACTGTCCAAGCAAGCCCGCACGCTCCGAGTTGGCGGGGAACGGGACGCGATCGAAATCGTTGGCCGGGGGCTCGACGCCGTAAATACGGGCGAGGTCGCCGTTGGGGTAAGCGTCCGCGGCGGTGAACAGTCCGGTGAAATCGCGATTCCCCCACACGAGGCTGGAGACGAAGCGGCGCGCTTCGTGCGTCATGGCGAGTGCGGTATCGGGAGTGAACTGGGGGAAGGCGCGGCGTTCCTTGGTGGCGGTGAGGACGCGGTCGAAGCGCAGCCACTGTGCGACAAACTCGTCGAGCGCCTGTCGCGCTTTAGCGTCGTCGAGCATGCGGCGGGCGGCACCTGCCACGCCCTCCGGTGTGTCCAGTTCGCCGCGTCCGGCCGCGGACAGCAGGGCGTCGTCGGGCATTGAATCCCAGAGCGCGTAAGAGAGCCGGCTCGCCGCGGCGTAGGAGCGCAATTTCGGGTTGGCAGTGTCTTCCAGGTGGAATAGAAAGTTGGGAGACTGCAGCATCGCCTCCACCACCAACTGCGCACCGGCGGCAAAGTCGGGCTGCTGTTGAAACAGAGCTTCGTAACGGCGCAATTCCGCGGACTCCAGTGGACGGCGGAAGGCGTGGAAGCCGAAGGTCTGGATGAACGTGGTCCGGCACGCGGACGAGGGCGCGCAGGTCAGCGGGTTATGCGGGTTGCCGGCGCGGAACGCCGCGCGGGCAAGTTTCTCCGCGGCGGCGCTGTACGCGTCCTCGAGCAGCGGCGAAAGGTTCTGCGACGCGTACTGATTCTTGAAGCCGTTGACGAAGTCCTCTGGCGGGAATTGGTTGGCGGGTAGGCTGCGGTCGCCCAACAGGTCGCGCACGGTGTTGTTGTACTGGCTGTGGGTCAGCCGGCGCAGCACGATTCGCGGGCTCACGGCGCCGCCGCCGGCGGCTTCCTCGTCGCGATAGTGCATCGCTTTCGACAACTCGTCGCCCTTCAGCTGCGCGAGCACATCAATCCACGACAGCAGTGCGGCTTCCTCGGGAGTGCCGGGTTGTACGCGCTGTCCGCCCGCATGGGGCACGCGGGCCGTGGGCTTTTTGAGCAGGAGCGAATTCGCCGGGTTCTTCGGATCTACAAGGAGCACGAGCGATTTCCCGAAGGCCTCAATCCGGTCCGCGGGCGCGCTCTGTTCTGGAAATTGCAGGCGGGTGGCCGAAGCCACGCCATCGGGATTGTGGCACGCGCGGCATCCGGCCTCTTCGAAGACAGGGTAGAGCGTCTTGGAAAATGACGCGGATTCGGCGGCCATCCCAGTAGCCGCGCAGACGCCGAATACCCAGATCAGCAGCCTCGTCAAAGTGGTCCCATTATATCTCTCCACGGGGTTCATGCCAGCCGGTGTACACTCGCCTTATGAAACTCGGGATGCTCTTGCTGCAAATGGGGGTGCTGGCCTCGGCGCAGGATTTCGATCTGGTGATTCACGGCGGCCGTATCGTCGACGGCACTGGCAACCCGGCGTACGTCGGGGATGTTGCCATCCGGCAAGGGAAAATCGCGGCGATGGGTCGGTTAGCTGGACGCACGGCGGCGCGCACCATCGACGCCGCGGGCCTCACCGTGGCGCCCGGCTTCATCGACATCCATAATCACTCGGACTTCACGATCGTCGAGGACGGCAATGCCGAAAGCATGATTCGCCAGGGCGTGACCTCGATGATTTTCGGCGAGGGCGGGTCGGCCGCGCCCAGCAAACGCTGGAAGGATTTCGACGCGTATTTCGCGCAGCTTTTGAAACAGGGGATTGCGACGAATGTCGGCAGCTACGTGGGATCGAGCGAGATCTGGACTTGGGTGCACGGCCAGAAGGCGGGACCTCCTTCAGCGGCGGAACTCGAGCGGATGCGCGGTCTCGTGCGAGACGCCATGGAACAGGGCGCACTCGGCGTGGCGAGTTCCTTGAGCGGACCGCCGGGCTCGTGGATCGACACGGACACGCTGGTCGCCATGTGCGAGGTAGCCGCGCGGTACGGCGGCATATACTCCACGCACATGCGGACCGAAGGGCGCGGCGTTTTCGAATCGGTCGCCGAGGCTATCGAGATCGGGCGGCGGGCCGGGGTGCCGGTGGACATTATTCATCTCAAGATTGCGGAACACGAGATGTGGGGCCAGATGCCCGAGCTGACTGCGTCTATTGCGGCCGCCCGGGCTCGCGGCCAGGACGTGCAGGCCAACGTTTATCCTTATCGTGCGGGGCAGAACAACCTCGCCAGCATCGTGCCTCCGTGGGCACACGAAGGTGGTTCGCAGGCGATGATCGCGCGGCTCAAGGACGCCGCGCTGCGTCCGCGGCTGGAAAATGAAATCAACCACGGCATCGCCGGCACCAACTGGTACAACCACTACACGGCCACCGGCGGATGGGATGGCATGCTGCTGGTTTCGCTCTCCAACCCGAAGTACAAGCAGTTCGAGGGCAAGCGCATGAGCGAAGTGATCAAGGCAGTGGGTAAGCCGGGCATCGACACGCTCTTCGAGCTGCTGATCAATAACAACGGGAGCGTGCCTACGGTTTACTTTCACCACTCCGAAGACGATATGCGGTACGCGCTGCGCCAGCCGTGGGTCTCCATCGGTTCCGATGGCACCGCGGTTACTACCGAAGGGCCGCTGGCCGCCGGGAATCCGCATCCGCGATATTTCGGAACGTTTCCACGCGTGCTGGGCCGCTACGTGCGCGAGGAAGGCGTGATCACGATGGAAGAGGCAATTCGAAAAATGACTTCGGCCAATGCCGCGAAGATCCACCAGTACGACCGCGGATTGCTTCGTCCGGGAATGGCGGCCGACGTTACGGTGTTCAACGCGGCCACGATCATCGACAACGCGACTTACGAGAAGCCCCACCAATACGCCAGCGGCGTGGAGTTTGTAGTCGTCAATGGGAAGATCGTGCTGGAGCATGGACGCCATAGCGGACTCCGGCCCGGTGCGATTTTGTTGGGGCCCGGAAAGAAGTTGTGAAGATTGAAAACGGCTGGTCCGCCGCCGTATACTGAACCCAGCCGTTCTGGGTACCCACATGCACAGGTCGCTAGTCATCGTATGCGTCGCGGCGTTGGTTGCGTTTACCGCTTTTGCGGCGACCGATCGCGAGGCCGCCGAGTGGGTGATCCGCAAGGGCGGGCGGGTCATGGTGGATGGCGGACGGCAATCCATCGGGCTACTGGCCGACTTACCGGCGGGCGCGTTGCAGGTCACCGGTGTCGATCTCACCGGGACGGTGCTGGAGCCCAAGGAACTTGAGCACCTGGCAGGCCTGGAACACGTCCGCGAACTCTACCTTCCCGGATCGGCTTTCACGCCGGGGGCGGGCAGCAAGCTGGATGGCAACGCGGAACTCAAGGCGATCGCCGGAATGAGGGAGTTGGAACGCCTTCAATTCTCGCTGCACTTTCTTCCTTATTTCAACGTCACCGATGCCGGCTTCGCCACTTTCAGCAATCTGACGAATCTGAAGGAACTGCGCTGCGAGCAGTGCAAAATTGACAAGCGCGGTCTCGATCCGTTCGTGAACCTGGAGTCGCTGGACATGAGCTACTCCACGTTCGGCAACAACGCCATGTCCAGCCTGGCGGCCATGCACAATTTGCGGCGCCTGTACCTGCGCGACACCAGCGTCACCGACGAAGGGCTCAAGCACATCAGCGGTCTCACGAAGCTTGAAGAGTTGGATCTCTACGGCGTGAAGGTGACCGACCGAGGCATCGGCTATTTGAAGGACCTGCGGGAACTGCGCAAGCTAATTCTCCTTGGCGCGCCTATCACGGACGAGAGCATCCCCGTGCTGGCCGGGATGCCTCATCTGCGCGAGTTGAACCTCTACCGTAGCCGTGTCACCAATTCCGGGCTCGCGAGGCTGGCGGCGCTACACGAGTTGAGCGCGGTCGATCTCCGGTATAGCCGCGTAACCTCGAGCGGCGTCGATGCCCTGCGCGCGGCGGTTCCCGCTTGTGAAATCGAATTCGTCGGCGCCGTGCCTGCGCCTGCAAACACCAAGGCTGCGCGGCCCCCCGGAAACGGCGACAAGGCGCTGGCCACGTGGATTACATCGTTGGGCGGCAAGGCCGTGGTCACCGGTGGCAAGCTGCGCGAAGTATCGCTCGCCACGCTGCGGATCGGCGATGCGCAACTTGCAGCGCTCTCCGGCGCGATGGGAATAATGAAGCTGGATCTGGAGGCCACCGAAGTCGGCGACCTTGGACTGCAACAACTTGCACGATTGCGAAATCTGCGAGAGCTGAACGTCGGCCACACCACTATTTCCGATGCCGGACTGGCGCACCTCGGGCCTCTTGCCGGTCTGCGCGTGCTACGGCTAAGCGGAACACAGGTGAACGGTTCTGGTTTCGCGGGACTGGCCGGGTTGAAATCTCTCGTCGAACTCGATCTCACGGCCTGCCCGATCAACGACGAGGGGGCGAAGGAAATTGCGGGCCTGACCGCGCTTGAGCGGCTCTCGTTGAGCGGCTCGGATATTTCGAATGCCGCGCTCACGCCGCTGGCCAAACTTGGCGCGCTGCAATCGTTCAACCTCGACAGTACGGATATCTCCGATGCCGGACTGCAGCAGCTTGGCGCCATGACGAACCTGCGCGAGCTCGGCCTCAATTACGGCAGATTCTCCGACAAGGGCCTGGAGGCTCTCAAGCCCCTCGTTAATCTGAAACGTTTGGAAGTGGTCCGCACGCGCACGGCGGCAGCCGGTCTCGCGGCCGTCGCGACCTTGCGTGGCATGGAAGTGCTGAACCTGGATTACACTACCGTGGACGCGAAGAGCCTCGCTCTTTTCCAGGGGATGCCGCAGCTTCGCGAACTCCACCTGGATTCCGCAGACGTCGGCGATGAATCCGTCGACGTGTTGGCCGGCATGCCGAACCTTCGTGTGGTCAACCTCTACCACACGATGTTCACGGAGAACGGCGTCAAGCGATTGAAAGAGAAGCTGCCCAAATGCCAGGTGGTTTGGGATCGCGATTCCGCGCGGCCCAACCGCAGGAAGACGTGATGCGGAACGGTCTCTTGCGCGGCTTCGCCGTGGTCGCGTTCGTATGCGCGGCGTGGGCGATGGCGGATACCGGCTGGATCGAACACGCCGGCGGAACCGTTGCTCGCGATGTCGGCGGCCAGGCGGTAGCTGTCGACCTTCGGGCCTGTTGGACTACCGATTCCGATATGCCGCTGCTTGCACAGATGAAGGAGTTGAAGCGGCTCGACCTTTCGCTCACGCGAATTTCCGACCGTGGATTGCGTGCACTGAAGGGCGCGCAGTCCATCGAGGAGCTGGATCTCTCATTCGCCGAGCAAATCACCGACGAGGGCGCCGCCACGGTCAAAGGCTGGAAACATCTTCGCCGGCTCAACCTGCGCGGTACCAAAATTACCGACGCCACACTGGAATTCCTTTCCGGTGTGCCGTCGCTGGAGTGGCTGGACATCGGCTGGGCGCAGGTTACCGATACCGGGCTCGGCCACCTGGCGGCACTCACGAACCTACGCCACCTCGCCATGGGCGGCAACAAGCTCACCGACACGTCGCTGCAATTTCTGCGGCAGACGCCGCAGATCGAGTATCTGGATCTGGGCGGAACACAGCGCACGGATTCGGGCTTGTGGTCGCTGCTGTTGTCAGATGACGGAATGCAGTCGGTCGCGGCCGTCACGGAGTTGCGCGAACTTCGGCTGGGGGGAACGGCGGTAAGCGGCCGGGGATTGGGATTACTCGCTTCGCTGCCTAAGTTGGAACGGCTGAATCTTCAGGGCTGCCGGAAACTACGTGATGACGCGGCGACGGTGCTGGCGGGGTTCAAGCAACTTCGCGTGCTGGACGTAAAGGACAGCAGCCTTTCAGCAGAGGCCGTGGCGCGAATCCGTGCCGCTTTGCCGGCGTGCCAAATCGTCTACTAGAAAAAACTTCAAAACCTGTACGGCAACGCTGCGCATGTTGTATATTTGCTCATGGCACTTGGAGTCTTGGGTTATTCCCTTGCCTTGCTTGTTGTGAGTGGGGCAACGGCATCCGATCAACAGGCAAGTCCCTCCTCCGGCAGCGCGCCGATTGTGCAACCGGGAGCGCCCGGGCAGAACAGCAAGACGCTTGCGGCTGCCAGCGTCGTCATCACTCGGCGAGCGCCTTTGGAGGCGGACATCAGCTTCATGCAGGGCATGATCCATCACCACGCGCAGGCGGTCGAGATGGTGGACCTGCTGCGCACACGGAGCCGCAACAAGAAAGTTCAGGCATTAGGCAACCGCATCAGCATCTCGCAGACCGATGAGATGAAATACATGAAACAGTGGCTGGAGGATCGCGGCCAACCGGTCATGCCGCACGCCAAAATGGATCATGCCGCCATGGGCCACGACATGAAGGGCATGGCTGGCATGGATATGGGCTCCATGCCGATGATGCCCGGCATGTTGACCCAGGCGCAGATGCGGGCCCTGGCCAAAGCCAGCGGGCCGGCATTCGACCGCCTGTTTTTGACAGGTATGATTCAACACCATACCGGCGCACTGATTATGGTGGAAGATCTCTTCGACACGGCCAGCGCGGGCCAGGACAACGTGTTGTACGATTTCGCCACGGACGTGGACAATACGCAGCGCGCGGAAATCGAAATCATGAAGAATTTGCTGAAGGAGAACAAATGATCGCAATTGGAATCTCACGGTCGTTACGCATCGCGGCGGCGGTCTCACTTTCACTGTGCGTCCTCTTCCCGGTTTCCGCCGCAGGGCAGACCGCCACGCCTCCGTCCACCAACACGTCGGTCTTCTCCAATCCCCGCTCGGCCTCCGACGATCCCCGCGTGGGACTTAAGGGCGGACTGTACGACGCAGGCGAAGCCGCATTCGGCCTGCAGAAGCTCGCCACTTTGCCGAAGCCTCCCGGCTTCGCGCCCGGCGACACGGCCGGTCCGCCTCCTCAGCCGCTCACCGGACCCGATGGGCAACCACTTCCGGGCCCTCCTCCCGGTCAATATGGTTCCACCAATTCAGACCTGGCCTTCTCCGGCAACCACCTGTTCGTAGGCAACTACAACGGCATCAATTTCTACGACATCGATAATCCGATGCAGATCAAACTCCGAACGTCCGTGCTGTGCCCAGGGGGCCAGGGCGACGTATCGGTGTATGGCCACCTGCTCTTCATGTCGGCCGAGGCGGTGAATGGCCGCATCGATTGCGGCACGCAGGGCATACCTTTGCCGCCCGGTTACACGCCGCCGCCACCGCCGCCGGCTCCGCCAGCCAGCGCCGACGGACAGCCCGCGCGCGTGCGCCGTCCGCCTCCACCTCCCAGCCCGGACCGGTTCCGCGGCGTCCGCATCTTCGATATCAGCGACCTCTCGAATCCAAAGCAAGTCGCCGCGGTGCAGAGTTGCCGGGGCTCTCACACGCATTCGCTGCTGATCGACCCGAAGGACAAGGACAACGTCTACATCTATATTTCCGGGACGGGAAATGTGCGTCAAGAGGAAGAACTGGCTGGATGCACGGGCGGGCAGCCCGAAGAGAATCCGAACACCGCGTTGTTCCGCATCGATATCATCAAGGTCCCGCTGGCGCACCCGGAGCTCGCCAAGATTGTCTCGAGCCCGCGCATCTTTACCGACGCGCAAAGCGGGACCATGAACGGCCTCTGGAAGGGCGGCAATCACGGGGAAGGGACGCAGACCACCTCCGGCACGGACAAATGCCACGACATCACGATCTATTCGGCTTTGGGGTTGGCGGCGGGAGCTTGTTCCGGCAACGGAATTCTGCTGGACATCTCCAACCCGATCAACCCCGTCCGCATCGCGGCTGTTAGCGATCCGAACTACGCATTTTGGCATTCCGCCAACTTCAATAACGCCGGCACTAAAGTGCTCTTCACCGACGAATGGGGTGGCGGCGGGCAACCCCGCTGCCGTGCGAGCGATCCCATGAACTGGGGCGCGGACGCCATTTTCAGCTTGTCGAAGGGTAAGCTGACCTTGGCTTCGTACTATAAGATGCCCGCGCCACAAACGGAATTCGAGAACTGCGTGGCCCATAATGGATCGCTGGTCCCCATTCCCGGACGCGACATACTGGTGCAGGCGTGGTACCAGGGAGGCGTCTCGCTGGTGGATTTCAGCGATGCCGCGCATCCTTTTGAGATTGCCTATTTCGATCGCGGACCGGTGGACGGCGCCAAGCGCGCGATGGGCGGACAGTGGTCCACGTATTGGTACAACGGATACATCTATGGCTCTGAAATCGCACGTGGCGTAGACGTCTTTAAGTTGGTGCCCAACAAGTTCATCACGCAGAACGAGATCGATGCCGCCAACCAGGTGCATTTCGATGAGCTCAACGTGCAGAACCAACCGAAGGTCACGTGGCCGGCGAATCTCGTGGTGGCCCGTGCATATGTGGACCAGCTCACCCGCAGCAACGCGCTTCCCGCGAACCAACTTACGGCTTTGAACGAGGCCATCGCCAAGGGCGAGCCTGCGTCTTCCGACCGCAAGGCGTCCGCCCAGTTCCATTCGATGGCCGAGACGCTCGACAAGGAAGCGGCTAAGTCGAAGGTCGCCTCAAATGCGGAGCGGATGCACGCGCTGGCGGCGATCCTGAAGCAGAAATAGGCGATGCGCCACTTTCTGTCGCCGGCCGACGGGTTCTTTGGTCAAGCCTCGCAAGGCCGTTCCGCATCAGTTCGTGCTCGACGCCATTGCCGCGTTGTCGCCCACCACCCGCCCGATGTTCGGCTGCATGGCTGTCTACGTTGCGGACAAGATTGTTCTGATACTCCGCGACAAGCGCGACGGAACTACGGATAACGGAGTATGGCTGGCGACGACCAAAGATCATCACGACAGTCTGCGCCGTGAGTTCCCGAACATGCGATCCATTGAGGTATTGGGAAAAGGTCTAACGGGCTGGCAGGTACTCCCGGTCGACGCTCCGGATTTCGAAGAGGCGGCCCTGCGTGCGTGCGAGCGCATCCTCGCGGCAGATCCCCGGATCGGCAAGGTGCCCGGGTCGCGGCGCAAGGCTCGCTTTTGAAAACCGGCGTCTCCTGACTATCTCCAGCCTCATAACTCGGCGACCGTCTCGATCACGGCATCGCCATTGCGAAACGCCTCCTCGCGAATTTCGATGCCCAGGCCGGGCGCCTCGGGCGGCGTCACATAGCCGTTCACCGGCGCGGGAACGTTTTTGAGGAAGTGCGGATACACGTCGTTGTATAAGTGGTACACGCTCTCCAGTATGTAGAAGTTAGTCAGCGACGCGGCGGTATGAATCGAGGAGTACCACAGAATGGGTCCGCCGCCGGTGTGCGGCGCGGTGGGAATCTTGTAGGTGTCCGCCATATCCGAAATCTTCTTGGCCTCTGAAATCCCGCCGCACCAGGTGACGTCGTACATCACCACTCCCACCGCATGCTGTTCGAACATCTCACGGAACCGATAGCGCGTGGCCAGGCGCTCGCTGATACAAATCGGTATCGATGTCGCCCGGGCCAGCGACGTATAGGCAGACAGATTGTCCGCGAGCATGGGATCTTCCAGCCACATGATCCCGTACGGCTCCAGGGAATGCGCAATCTGCATCGAGCAGGGCAGATTCCAGCGACTGCTCAAGTCGAGGGCGATTTCGATCTCGTCTCCGGCAGCCTTGCGTA
Source organism: uncultured Solibacteraceae bacterium (assembly GCA_963805775.1). Taxonomy (GTDB): domain Bacteria; phylum Acidobacteriota; class Terriglobia; order Bryobacterales; family Bryobacteraceae; genus Solibacter. Next base: position 284,265 of record CAWDWK010000069.1, read on the forward strand.
TGCGCTGAATCGGGTCGAGCGATTTCTTCAATTCGGATTGCGTGATGAATGTGCCGCCGTGCTGGGCCAGAGCGTTCACGGGGCCGCGATCGTACGGATAGATCTTGATTCCGCGTATACCGCGTTCCAACAGGAATTCGGCGAGTTTCTCGGGATGTGTGTGCTCGCGCATGCCGTTGATGGGCCAACCGTTCATGGTGTTGTAGACCATCAGGCGTTCCTGCGCTTTGCCCCCCAACAGCTTGTAGACGGGGAGTCCGGCGGCCTTGCCGAGAATGTCCCACTGGGCGATGTTGATGGCGGTCAGCATGCGAAAATCGGCGCCGCCCCAGGGCTGGTACGAGATGCGATAGAAGAGATCCTGCCAGAGCCGCTCGATCTGGGTTGCGTCCTTTCCCAGAATGGCGGGGGCAAGTTCTTTCAGCGCGCCGCGATGGGCGTCGTACCCGGGGTACGATTCACCAACCCCGACGATCCCCTTGTCGGTATGCAAACGGACCCACATCCAGTTCGGCGAGATGCCCTGGATCTTCAGGTCCTCGCGGAAGCGGACCGCCTCCACCTTCGTGATCTTCATCGGACCCGCGCTGTCCGCGGCCGCCCGCGCCCGGGTGGTCCATGCCAACATTCCGGGGACGGCCAGGGCCGACGCGGTCGCTGATTTGAGAAAATTTCTGCGGCTGGTCAAGTTTGGTCGTGGTTGCATATCCGGGCCGGGATGATTATAGTACCTTTGGTCCGATCGCTGCACCAACAAGGATCCCATCTATGCAACGACGAAAATTCCTGACCCGATCGATGGCGGGAGGCATGGCGGCCGGACTCGGCGCCACCCTCAAGCCGGCACACGGGCAATCATCGACTCCGGGACGATCTTCCGACCTGCCGCCGAAATTTGCGCCGTCGGCTCATTCGATTCCGCACTCGCACTACAGTCCCTTTACCACTCCGGATTACTACACATTTGCCGACGACCTCACGATCGAGCGGAACGTCCCGAGCAAACCGCACCAGGGCAAGGTGCTCGCTGCCATACAGGCACACTCCGACGATATCCCGCTGTTCGCGGCGGGCACGGTCGCCAAATTGATCGACGAAGGGTACACCGGCTATCTGATTCGCCTGTCCAATGACGAGGCATGCGGGCAGCTACGCTCGGTCACGGCGTGGTTCAAAATGAAGCCGACATACAGGAAGCCGCCAAGGCCATGGGGCTGAAAAAGACTTACTCGTTCTACTACCGCAATCATCGTATGGATGACAACGCCGCCATCGAGATCCGCGCGCGGTTGATTTTTCTGTTCCGCATGCTGCAGGTGAATACAGTGTTTGCCATGGATCCGTATGACCACTACGACGAAAACCCGGATCACCTGGTCGCCGGCAAGGCCGTCGAAGGCGCGTGCTGGATGTCGGGAGGCGCCAAGGACTACCCGGAGCACTACAAAGCCGGGCTGAAGCCGGCGCATATTCACGAAAAATATTACCACGCGCGGTCGCCGCAGGGACACAACCTGGTGAACCGGGTGGTGGACATCAGCTCTTACATCGATCACAAGGTGCGCACCAACATGGCTAACAAGGGGAAAGGTCCCGCGGGCACGGCCGGAGCGCGACTCCGACGGCAGTTGGCCGAACAAGGTAGGAAACTACCGCTCCTGGGAAACGATGACGAGACGGCCAATTTCGCTTACGTGAAGCATTTCCTGATGGACGATTTCCAACTGCTGGGACGGCAGTTCGGGCTGGAATATGCCGAGGCATTCCGGTATATCGGACCGGAACCGGATTACGTCGGGAACATCGTGAAGTACGCCGGCGAGCACTCGGTGCCGTTGTGAGGACGTTGTGAGGAGAGACGCCATGGATGTACATTCTGAGAGCCTCGCGGCGGCGCGGGCAGGCAGCGCCGGTGTCGTGGTGGAAAAAGCTCGCGCGGGCCAACCCGGGAAAGGCAAAGTCTTCGTTGCCGTACACGCCCATCTTCAGGACCTTCCCTATTATGCCGGCGGACTGTGCGCGAAGCTGATGCTCGAGGGCTATACGGGTTACCTGGTGCGCACTACCAACGATGAGAAGTATGGCGGACGCACGATCGCGCAAAACATCCTGAGCAATGAGCAGGAACATCTCAAGATGGCGGCTGTTCTCGGCTTCAAGGACGTCATCGACCTATACTACCGGGCGCATCGAATGACCGAAATCTCGCCTACAGAAATCCGCGGGCGGCTGATCCTGCTCTTGCGAATGCTGAAGGCGGACACGGTGATCTCGTTTCATCCTTCGGCGCCCGGCGAGGAGGATTCAGATCACGCTGCCACCGGCCGCGCGGTGGCAGAGGCCTGCGACATGGCGGCCAGCGAGAGCGATTTTCAAGAACATCTGGAAGCCGGGTTTGCGGCCCGACCGGTGGTCGAACGATATTACTTCCACACCCATCCCGATCAGCCGTTCAACCGTGTCGTGGATATCGGTCCGCACGTGGAAAGGAAAATCGACGCCATGGTCGAGTGTCAGTCCCAGGGCGGCGGCACGCGTGGGGTGGAACTTCGTGCGCGGCTCGCCAAAGGGGGGAAGCGCCTTCCGCTGCTCGGCAGCGAAGATCGTACGGCCAACCGAGAATACGTGCGCCAGTTCCTACTCGACGAGCACAGGGATTACGGCCGGCGCCACAATCTGCAATATGCCGAGCGGTTCCTTTATATAGATCATCGTCCGCCTGCGAGAACCAAAGTGGACGAATACGTTGCGAAGAACGCCGTGGGAATTTGATATGACCAACTCTGCCCGGGTTGCAGCACTCGTTATTATGTTTGTTTCGCCGGCTTGGGGAGACACGGTGTCGCCGTTACTCGCACGGGGCCACGTCGTGATGCCGCAGCCGCAGGCGGTCCGGCTGGGCGCATCCGACTTCGAATTTACGCGGGACTGGGTGGTGGAGCGCCAGGGAGTCGCCCCGGGAGACGCGGCGGTCGAGGTGCTGAATGACGAGCTTGCCCGGCGATACCACGTAAAGCTGACGAATTCGGGTGGAGGCGCCGGCACGCTGCGCCTGGTCGTGGCGCCGAATTCGGCAAGGGTCGGCGAGGCGCAGGATCGCGACCGCGAGGTGCTCGCGCAGCAAGCGTTCAAGATCGATCTGACCCGCGGTCGGGTGACGATCGCCGCCAACGCGCCCGCCGGGTTGTATTACGGCGTGGTGACTTTCGTGCAATTGTTGAAGCCGCGCGACGGCGCCCTCATGCTGCCCGAAGGACAGATCGAGGACTGGCCCGACCTACAGATGCGCCTGCTCTACTGGGACGATGCACACCATCTCGAACGCATCGAAGTGCTGAAGCAGGCGATCCGACAGGCGGCGTTTTTCAAGATGAATGGCTTCGTGATCAAGCTGGAGGGCCACTTCCGATACAAGAGCGCTCCGGCCCTGGTGGAGCCCTACGCGCTCTCACCCGCGCAGTTGCAGGAGCTGACCGATTACGGTCTGCGGCATCACGTGCAGGTCATCCCCTACCTGGACGCTCCGGGCCACATCGCATTCATCCTGAAGCACCCTGAATACGCCGGCCTTCGCGAGTATCCCGAGAGTAACTACGAGTTATGCGCGACTAACCCGGGGTCCTACAAGCTGCTGTTCGGCATGTTCCAGGATCTGCTGGATGCCAACAAGGGCGTGAACTACTTCTATTTGTCTACCGACGAGCCGTACTACATTGGAATGGCCAACAACGCGCAGTGCCGGGAGGCAGCGCACGCAAAAGAACTCGGCAGCGTGGGGAAACTGCTCGCGGAGTTTGTTACGAGGACGGCAAAGTATCTTCAAGATCGCGGACGGACGGTGGTGTTCTGGGGAGAGTTTCCCATGAAGCCGGACGATGTTGCGAGCCTGCCCGCTCATATCGTGAACGGCGAAACTTATGGCCCGCAATTTGACCCCGTATTTCGTAAGTACGGCATACGCGAAATGATCTATAGCTCTTCGGAGGGTGAAGAGAAGTTCTTCCCGGAGTATTTTCCGCTGCCCGCTTCGCGCCGCCTTCACCAGGGCGGGCCCGCCAGCCGCCGCGTTGCCGACACGTTTCAGAAGATCGCTTTCGACCCGGCGCGGAAGAGTGCGGACCTGATGGGTTCGCTTAACGCGGGTTGGGCCGACATGGGCCTACACCCGGAAACCTTCTGGCTTGGGTACGCCACTGCGGCAGCGGCCGCGTGGCATCCCGGTTCGCCCGATCCCGCCGAGAGCGTTGCGGCCTTTTATCCCCTGTTTTATGGACATCGTGTCTCGCAAATGGATCGGCTGTACCAACTCATGAGCACGCAGGCGCAATTCTGGTCCGACAGTTGGGAAACGTTTCCGTCGAACGCGCGCAAGCCGATCTGGGGAAACTCGAACGGGGTGTACGAAAAGCCGCGCCCCGCCCGCGATCAGAACGTTCCCCTGCCCCCGGTTCCGGCCGCAGATCTCAGCTACCGCTCCGAATGGCCGGCGCAGAATTCCAGCCGTCTGCAATTGGCTTCCGGATTTCTGGCGGAGAACGACGAACTGCTGGGGCTTCTTCGCGAAAATCTCCCGCGGTCGGATCTGAATTCCTACAACCTGGAAGTCTTTCTCTCTATCGCGCAGCTTTACCGGCAGAATCTGGAAATGTTGCAGATCGTGGCTCGCATGGATGGGTTGCTGCGATCGGCCGCTGACGCCGCAGGCAAGAATCAGGCGAAGCAGGCAGTTGCTTCGCTGGATCAAGTGCTGCAGCAAGCGAAGCTCGTTCGGTACTCGCGCAACCGGGCGCTCGCCGATGCCACCCAGACGTGGTACAAATCGTGGCTGCCGCGAGTCGCCGAAGCGAACGGGCGGCGCTTTGTGCACGAACTGGACGATGTGAAGGATCACTTGCCAGACCGCACCGTGGATATGACTTACCTGGTCTACCGCGAGTTACTGCTGCCGTTCGGCGATTGGGTCGAGCAGGTGCGGAGCGCTCGCAACCAGTACGCCTCAGCCCACGGGTTGCCGGCACAAAACGCAAGTTTCGATTGGCAGGATCTGAGTCCGTTGTACCCAAGGGTGGAGAGTCCGGAGTAGAGACAGGCGCCGAGAGGGCATTCGCTCAGGCGCGGTGGGCTATACTAACCGCCAAACGGAGAAACACGATGCGCGATCAGACTCTAAGAATGAACAGGCGAGAACTCCTCACCACTCTCGCGGCCATTCCCGCGACCGGACAACTCAACGCCCAGGCGGCTTCGAATTTCCACTTTCGCGCCGGTCTGGTGGCATATTCTTATCGAAAAGAACTCGCGGCGAAATCATTGTCGTATGAGGACCTGATTCGCAGGATTGCCGACTGGGGTTTGGACGGACTGGATTGCACGGTTTACTGGTTCCCCGACACTTCGCCGGGATACCTGGCGTCGCTGCGCAAGGCGGCTTACAAGAACGGCGTACAGATTTACAATGCGGGCGTGCGCGTGCAGTTGTCGCAGCCTACGGCGGAGTTGCAACAGGCCGAGTTCGAGAACATACGGAAATGGGTGGACGTGGCGGACCGGCTTGGCGCCAGCCATATGCGCGTCTTTGGAGGGAACGTGCCCAAAGGGGCCACGGAGCAGCAGGCGATCGCCTGGGCCGCGGAAGTGTTGAAGCGCGGAGCGGAATACGCGGGCAGCAAGGGGATCATCCTGGGAGTCGAGAATGATTATGGGTTGACGGTCGACGCCGGCCCAACGATCGAGATTGTGAAGCAGGCGGCGTCGCCATGGGCGGGGGTGAACGCCGATTCCGGAAATTTGCGCGTCAACGGATATGCGAACTTCGCGGCGCTTGCACCTTACGCCACGAGTCTCCATTTGAAGAGGGAAGTCTCGGACGCGGACGGGAAGAAAGAAGCGGCCGACTGGGGTCGACTGCTGGGAATATTGGGGAAAGCTGGGTACAAGGGATACGCCGGGCTGGAGTACGAGGGCAACGATGGCGAGGGCGAGGTTCCCCGCCTGGTCGCGGAGCTACGCACGGTGGTGCGGAAGTTGTCGGCGTAGACTTGAGCGCCCCGGGGCGTCGAGTGAGACTCGACGCGGCACGGACGAGTACGTGCGCCCACTTTGACGCGGTCGACAAGAAGCGAAAGCGCCTGCCCGGGTTACTGCGGGTTAATTGTCACGAACAGATTTTGTCCGCCTCGATTAATCAGTAGCAGACTCGGCCGGGAGGATGACCCCTTGAGCGCCGCGACGATATCGGATGCGGACCGCACCGGCTGACGGTTTACGGCGACAATCACATCTCCGGGCTGCACTCCGGCCTGCGCGGCGGGTCCATCTCCTTCGACGCCACGAACAACCACTCCCTGCGTGCCCTTGCGAAGGCCGAGTCGTTCCGCGAGGTCGGAAGTCAGGGGCTCGACGCTGACGCCAAGGCGCCGGTCCCCGGCGGTGCTGCCGGATCCGCCTGAAGAGCGTTCCGACTTAGCCGATTCCGCAGTCAGCTCACCGAGCTTGACACTTACCTGCTGCTCACGGCCATCTCGAATAATCGAGAGGTTCACCTGGGAATTCGGCGCGGTGGTGGCGACACGATTCCTCAGCGCGTTGGGATCGTCCACGGGGTGACCGTCGATAGCTGTGATCACATCGCTGCTGCGGAGCCCTGCCCTCTCGGCGGGGCTGCCCGGGGTCACCGCATTGACCAGGACGCCGCGGACTTCCTTTAGCCCGAGGCCGGATGCGAGGTCGGAAGTGAGGGGTTGGACACTGACGCCCAGTTGGCCGCGGTGCACCTTGCCGTTAGTGACCAGTTGGTCCATGACATTCTTCGCCAGGTCGGAGGGAATCGCAAAACCAATGCCGATGTTTCCTCCGTTTGGAGAAAGGATCTGCGAGTTGATGCCGATCAGCTCGGCCTTGGTGTTGATTAGCGCTCCCCCCGAATTGCCCTGATTGATGGGGGCGTCAGTCTGCAGGAAGTCTTCGAAACTTCCGGTACTCAAGCCGGTGCTGCGGCTTCTCGCGCTGATGATTCCCGCGGTGACCGTTTGCCCGACGCCGAGAGGGTTTCCCAGCGCGAGGCAAATGTCGCCTACCCGTACGCGATCGGAATCGGCCAGTGCCAGCACCGGCAGATTATTAGCACTGATTTTCAAGACGGCGAGATCGCTCGGCGGATCCACGCCCACAACTTTCGCGGACAGGGTGCGGTGGTCGTTGAGGTCGACTTTGATGTCCTCGGCGCCATCCACCACGTGATGGTTTGTCAGGATGTGTCCATCGGCGCGAACGATCACGCCCGAACCCAACGCGTGTTCGACCTGGCTTGGCGCGGGTTGTCCGCCACCCGGGAAGCGGTTGCCGAAGAACTGGCGAAACAACGGATCTTCCGCGAACGGAAATTGTTCGGGAGCACGCACGCGGCGGTCGGCGCGAATGGTCACGACGGCGGGTGAAGCGTGATCCACGATATCGGCGTAGGAGAGGGGCGGACCCGGCTTGCTGGCAATCGCGGAAGAGTCGCTTGCCTCACGATTTGCAGAGTTAGTGGCGCCTGGGTTTTGCTTGTGGCAGGCGACGAGCGCGAGGAGCGTTACGGCCGGAACGATCCAAGGTATTCGCGTGGACATACTGGCGGGGATGTCGCCAACTGCGTGGCGATCTAATAATTTGGCCTTAAAGACGTTACGGACCTCAAAAAATGAATCGGGCGTTTGGAGGCTCAGTCTCCAAACACGGGGACGGAGCCGTATGAAACTCGCCGCCTTGGTGACCATCGCAATGGGACTCTGCATGCCGGGACAAACGCAACAACCGCTGGCCGCGGACGCGACACTGTTTCTGAACGTCCGGGTTTTCGATGGCAAGAGCGGCGCGCTCTCCCCATCCTCCAGCGTGCTGGTCAGGGGCAACCTGATCGAGCGTGTGTCGACATCCCCCATTGACGCAAGTGCGATCAAGAACGTCACGGTAATCAACGGCGGAGGCCGCGTGCTGATGCCCGGCCTGATCGACGCTCACTGGCATGCCTTCATGGCGTCGGTGCCCCAGATGCTTCTCATGACCGCCGACCCGTCGTACCTGCAATTGCTGGCGGCGCGACAGGCGGAGGCGACCCTGATGAGGGGCTTCACAACTGTACGCGACCTCGGCGGCCCCGTGTTCGGGCTCAAACGCGCGATTGACGAAGGTGTGATGATTGGCCCGCGAATTTATCCCTCCGGCGCTTTCATCTCGCAGACTTCGGGACACGGGGACTTTCGATTCTCCTTCGAGCTTCCGCGAAAGCTGGGCGGTCCGCTGAGCCACTCCGAAATGGAGGGCGTCGCAGCGATCGCAGATAGCCCCGATGAGGTCCGACTGCGGGCGAGAGAGCAGTTGAGGCTGGGCGCAAGTCAGATTAAGCTGATGGCCGGCGGCGGTGTCGCATCCCCTTATAATCCGCTGGAATCGACGCAGTACACCGAACCGGAGATTCGTGCCGCGGTTGAAGCGGCCGACAATTGGGGCACCTACGTAACGGTGCATGCGTACATGCCGCGCGCGATCCGGCAGGCGATTGCCGCGGGCGTGAAGTGCATCGAACACGGTCACCTAATCGATGAGCCTACGGCCAAATTATTAGCTGATAAAGGCATCTGGTGGAGCTTACAGCCCTTCCTGGATGATGAAGACGCGTCTCCGCTAGTGAACCCGGTGTCTCAGAAGAAAGCGCTGCAGGTGTTCGCCGGAACGGATAACGCCTACAAGCTGGCGAAGAAGTACAAAGTCAAGACGGCTTTTGGTACCGACATTCTGTTCGATGCGAAACTTACCGGACGGCAGGGCGCGCAACTCGCCAAACTAGTGCGCTGGTACACGCCTGCCGAAGCGCTCAAGATGGCCACCGGCGATAACGGTGAGTTAATGGCTCTCTCCGGGACCATCAATCCTTATCCCGGAAAGCTCGGCGTGATTGAGGCGGGCGCACTCGCGGACCTGGTGCTGGTGGATGGCAATCCGCTGGAAGACATCAAGCTCATCGAGGACCCGGGAAAGAGCTTTGTCGTCATCATGAAAGACGGCAAAGTCTACAAAAATCTGCTCTCGAAGAAACACTGACCGGTCCGGCACAAATTAAGCCTGTGGGAAAGAGGCGGGCATCTACAAATATAGAAGCTCATATCCGTTATGGGCCAAGCGGTTAACGGAGTATCTTATGAAAGGACCAATCCTAGCAACTGTTGCACTCGCAGCGATGCTGGCAGGCGAAGTGCCAATCGCCCAGGCTATGGTAGTCAGGACGCCTCCTCCTCGTCCCCGGGCAGTCGGCGTGGTCGGGAGATCGCCCGGTCCTGGATTCGTTTGGACGGGCGGCTATTGGAGATGGGGCCGGGGACGCAGAGGAAGAAGAGGAGGGTACGCGTGGGTGCCGGGCAGGTGGAGACGCGCGCCGCGCACCGGCGCGGTCTGGGTTGCCCCACGTTGGCGCTCCACTCGCGGGGGCTACACGTTCGTTGCGGGCCGCTGGCGCTGATGCACAACTGCTTTAGCAACGCACGACAGACCACGAAAGGCGTTGGTCTGTCCCACCCGGAGGATGATCGCCTTGCGCATATGGGATTTCCGGCGCGGCGACTACGACGATAACCGTACCAGCCCGCATGGCGGCGGCCTGCGACGAGTTCTTCTTTCGGCCGCCCTGGAATTCAATTACCTGAAGGCGGCGATCGGCTTTTGGGTTTTGATCATCGGACCGGCTCTGTTACTCGGCATCGTGCCATCCGTTGTGGTCACCTATGGCCGCCTGAAGTTCGGTGCAGCGACTTCGGTAAGCGATTATCCTGTCGTCGCGGTAATCGGCCTGGCGGCTCTGCTAGCGGCCGCCCTGTGGATCGGCCGGCCGCTTCTTCCGAAAGCCCTTGAGAACTTCTGGCACCTTCACTACACGCTGGTCTTTCCAGTATTCGTCGCAGTGCGCGAGATTTTACGTTCGGTTGCCGAACGGTTCGCTGGTGAGACAAGCAGTCCAGAACAGCTCGATCGCAGGCGACGGACCGGCACCGTCCTCGGCGCGTTGCTGTTCGCCGGGGGAGGTGTGGCTCTGGCGTTGACTGTCGATCTGTCCATCGGCCTGCAACTGGTGGATGTCGAGCGTGTACGGCCGTGGGCGGTGGCGCGGGCAGCGTTGGGCAATGCGGCGGTGGTTCTGGGAGTGTCCACAGCAGTCGAGAGTCTCTATTGGGTCTGGCGCGAACTCGGGTTTCCGCGGCCGGGTGCTCGACTGGGCGCCGAGCCCGTTGGAACCCGCGGCGCCGGCCAGACGGGTGGCTCATCTATCGGACCTGCACTTCGTCGGCGAGCGGTACGGCTGCCGCATGGAGTCGGGAACGCACGGCCCGCGAGGCAACCGGTGCATACGGCGCGCGTTGCGCAAGCTCACCGCGATGCAGGCGTCGCGTCCGCTGGATCGAATCCTGGTGACGGGCGACGTTACCGATGCGGGGACGCGCGCGGAATGGGCAGAGTTCATCGACCTGTTTCGAAAGTACCCCGAAGTGCGGGCGCGCACCTCGTTCGTGCCGGGCAACCACGACGTGAACATCGTCGACCGCAATAATCCGGGACGATTCGATTTGCCCGGCAGCACGAGTCAAGCGCTACGCAAGCTACGCGTGGTGCTTGCGCTGGACGCGCTGCAGGGCAGCCGCGCACACGTCGTGGACCGCGAGTCCGGCGCGCTGGGACCATCGCTTGCGGACTATCTGCGGGAGGACGGACGCGCGGAACGCCTGCGTGCGCTGGCGCAGGGCGGTACTGTGCGTGGACGTCGGGAAGTGTCGAAGGTCTGGGACGCGATCTTCCCGCTGGTGGAACCTCCGGCCTCAGACGAGGCGTACGGACTAATCCTTCTCAATTCGAATGCACGCAGCCACTTCTCGCTCACGAACGCGATCGGCGTGGTCAATCCATCGCAGCTGAAAGCGCTCAAGTTGGTGCTGCGAGGTTCGCCGCATAGCGCGTGGATGATCTTGCTCCATCATCAGGTGGTGGAGTATCCGGTGGCATCGATCAGCCTCACCGACCGAATCGGCCTCGCGCTGGTCAATGCGCCGGACGTTCTGGCAGCAATCGCACCGCATGCGTCGCGATGCCTGGTACTCCACGGCCACCGGCACAGGGACTGGATCGGAACTTGCCAGGATGTGGTCTTGTGCTCCGCGCCGTCCGTGACCATGGGCTCCCAAGGGGAAGGAATTTATCGTGGGAGTTTCCACATTCACGAATTCGTCATCGGTGCGGGCGGAGGCATTCGACTCTCCGCAACCGAGCGCGTCAGGGTATCGTAGCCGTGACTGCACGGTTTCCGGCTTCACTTCGAAAAATAAAAAGACGGCCCAGATAGAACGAGCATCTCGTTTCTCAGGGGTGGAGAATCCCCGAACTAACCTGCTCGAAAGATTTTTGAAGTAAGGAGATGTTATGTGTGACTACTCTCTATGCGGAATTCCCAACCGGCTCGCTGTCGAAAGCGAGGAACTCGTCGTCCACAGGTTTTCGACTGGTTCGATGGGATTGGCATCGATGGCGGATCTGCGGGTGTGCGAACAGATCAAGAAGGCCATTCCGCGAAAGACGTTTTGGCAACAGGTGAAAGCCTTCTTTGAACAACCGAGCCAGGTTGCAACCCCTCCGGCGGTTTGCATCCCGCCCGGGGCCCGTCTCATCGTGAGGAATATCCCCACGGACTTGCAGCGACGGTTCCATGTCAGCCAGGAAGAGGCGGTGGTGTTCACGCAGATCAGCTCGGAATTCAACAGCTATCGCGATGCCATTCGCTTTCCCGGCGGGTGTGAGGTCCGCTTGCAGGATTTGCGGGAAGGGATGCCGGTGCAGGTGTTGTCGCTCGAAGGCGCGTCGGAATATACGCCTCCTGTGGAGACCGTAGAAAATCTGGCCTAGCCGGTCGAATGCAGTACGAGCGGGAACTCGAATTCGCCCGCCGTCTCGCCGTGGCGGCGGGCGCAAACGCAAAGGGCATTCGCGGCCGGTGGGTTCTCGCAGAGACCAAACCGGATACTTCGCCCGTCGCCATCGCCGACAGGGAGAACGAGCTCATTGTCCGCGAGGCGATCGAACGCGAGTTCCCTGAAAACGGCATCCTGGGCGAAGAAGGCTCCTCAAAAGCGGGGTGCGGCCGGCGTCGCTGGGTCGTGGACCCCATCGACGGCACGCGAGACTTCGTGCGGGGAAACCGGTTCTGGTGCGTATTGATCGCGCTGGAAGAAGGCAGCGAGCCGGTGGTGGGCGTCGCGCACTTTCCCATGCTCGATGAGACTTATTGGGCGGTCCGCGGCGGCGGGTCGTTTCTCAATGGCGAGCGGTTGCACGTCTCCACCATTGACTCCATCCATTCCTGCGTGTTCAGCCCCAACGGCCTGCATCTCATCGAGGCCGGCCCCTACCTGCCGCGAGTGATGGAATTCATGCAACAGTCATGGGCGGTTCGATCGTATGGCGGCCCGCTGGACGCCTGCCTGCTTGCCGCCGGCAAGGTGGAGATCTGGTTTGAACCGAAACTCGAGGTCTGGGACCTGGCCGCGATGAAGCCGATCATCGAAGAGGCCGGCGGGGACTTTTTCGCGCTGGATGGTTCGCGGCGCATCGACAGGTGCTCGGCGATTGGATGCGCGCCAGGCGTCTCAGCTCATGTGCGCGATGCGTTCGGCATCCCGCCGCCCTGAGATGACGGCGCAGCGTCACGCAGCCGATCGGTCAATTGGTAACGGTTCCGTCTGAGCCCCGGCGGGCTGGATGCGCTCGATCTTGAAACCGGTGAACCCCCACAATAGCGATATCAGTGGGGATGCGATATTGAAGATGCAAAACGGCAAATAGAGCAGGGTAGGCACGCCGAGTGTTGCGGCCATGAATGCGCCGCACGAGTTCCACGGCACGAGGGGCGATGTCACGGTTCCCGCATCGGCGCACGCGCGCGACAGGTTCTGCGCTTTCAGTCCCCGCTTCCGGAACTCCGCGCGAAACAGGCGCGCCGGCAGAACAATCGCGATGTATTGGTCGGCGGCGATGATGTTCAGCCCAATCGCCGTGGCGACCACCGTTGCAATCAAACGCCCAGTGGTTCTTGCACGCGCGAGCATCGGAAGCGTGAGTTTGGCGAGCAGATTGAATTCATCGAGCAGGGTGCCAAAGGTGACCGCGCCGATGATGATCCAGAGAGTTTTGAGCATGCTGGCCATGCCGCCGCGGGACAGCAACCGGTCCACCTCCGGAACGCCCGACTGCGAACGATACCCAGTTGCGAGGGCCATCCAGATACCTTTGATGTAGGCGAGAGGGGTGGAAAGAGCCCAATCGTTGACAAAGCGTAGGACAGTCTGCGGTTGTAATGCCGCCGCCATGACTCCGGCGAGCAGCGCGGACCCCATGACGGCAAGCGAGGCCGGCGCTCTGCGAAAGCGAGAGTATCAGCAGAACGATCAGCGGGATCAGGTTCAGTGGCGTAATCAAAAAAATCTGATCCAGTTGAGCCAAGACGACTGCTATGTGGGCTCGCCGGTGACGCCCGTCTCCGCACGCCGAGAATCGCAAAGACGAGAAGCCGACGATGAAGGCAGGCCCGGAAGTCCAGATCGCGGCGCGTATGTGGGTGTGAATGTCAACCTCCGCGAGCTGGGCGGCCAGGAGGGTCGTTGGAAAAAGAGGATATTTGGTTGCTGACGTAGGCGCCGGAAACCATGGCTCCGGCGCGGATGGCGGCGAGACACCGACCAGGGACGCGATTCCGACCAGCCCGACGCCAAACGTCCCTGCCGTTGTCCAGCGGCTTCCGTGCCGAGCGATTCGCTACAGATGAGGGCCGTCGCGAGATAGAAATAGCTTGGCCGGAGCAACTGAATGCCGTAGAAGACCAGCGTTGGGATGGTACCGGACATGTTCCAGGCGCCAATCAGTGCACCTACTGCAAGCAAAACGAAAATCGGGCTGGCAAAGGACGAGAGCGCACTTTGCGACGACTTGACGATGGATTCCCAGGGACGGCCG
>CAWDWK010000070.1:0-46752 GCA_963805775.1 uncultured Solibacteraceae bacterium
TCGGCGGACACGATGGGCAGTTCGCGCAACAATTGGGCGGCATTTTGTGCTCCGCCCTGCATGTGCTCGATGCGCTGGCGGACTTTTTTCTCCAGTAGCGCGGCCGCGAGCTCAGGATCCTTTTTCATGCAATCGCGAATTGTCGTTTCCGTGATGCGCGCGATAGGCCAGGTATCGTGCAGAAAGGTCGCGCAGACGACCACCAGTTTGCCGGATAGGGAAAGCCGCTCGGCTTCGGCGATGCGCATGGCGGCACCGAAAACGACGAACTCGTGTTCGACGCGGTTGTCTTCGGCAGTCCGGCGACTGAGCCAGCGCTCGAAGGTTGCCTGCGCGATGACATCCGTCACGGCGCGAAGCTCGGCGCGTTCCACCGGGTCTTGCACAGCGGAAAGGCCACTCGCGGTCATGGCAGCGAGGTGCGGCGGGATCAAGGTGAGTTAAACCCCGATCCCCAACTCTTTCGTGCCGTACTCTTTCAGCTTATTGTGCAGGGTCTTGAGGCTGATGCCCAGGATCTCCGCGGCGCGTGTCTTGTTGTTTCGCGTGTGTTCGAGCGTGCGCAGAATCAGTCCCTTCTCGGCCTCTTCCACGGTGGTGCCGATCTGGAACTTCACCGCATCGGGATCTTCCACCGTAACCGCCGACGCGGGCGCGGCGGCGGCCATCACACCGGGCGCCATGGCGGGGCGGTGCTGCATGAAAGCCGGCAGATTCTTGACTTCGATAGTGCCTTCGCCCGCCAGAATCACCGCACGTTCCAACACGTTGCGCAACTCGCGCACATTCCCGGGCCACTGGTGCCGCTGCAGGCACTCCAGCACTTCCGGGGAGACATCGACCACACGGCAATCGTGCTTGCGGTTAATGTCGCGGATGAGCGTTTCCACCATGGCGGGAATGTCTTCCTTGCGCTCGCGCAGCGGAGGCAAGTGGATGTGAAACACATTCAGCCGGTAGAAAAGATCTTCGCGCAGATGCCCTCCGCTGACGGCTTCCTCGGGCAATTTGTTGGTAGCGGCCAAGACCCGCACGTCGACTTCGAACTCGGTTCGTCCGCCCAGGCGCCGCACTTTGGAATCTTCCAGAATGCGCAGCAGTTTGGCCTGCGTCAACATGGGCATCTCGCCGATCTCGTCGAGCAGGAGCGTGCCGTGCTGCGCCACTTCGAAACATCCCGCGCGGCGTTCGCTGGCTCCGGTAAAACTGCCTTTCTCATGCCCGAAGAGTTCACTCTCGATGAGCGTCTCAGGCAGCGCCGCGCAGTTGATAGCCACGAACGGCCCCTCGCGCCGGGGGCTCAGCGCATGCAGCGTGCGCGCCACGAGTTCCTTTCCGGTGCCACTTTCGCCGGTGATGAGGACGCACGCCTTGCTGGGGCCCGCCTGCTGCAGGAGCGCAAAAATCTCTTGCATCCGCGGCGCCACGCCTACCATTTCACCCATCGAACCTTTGTAGAGCAGGTTGCGCTCCAGAACGCGCTTCTCAGAACGCAGCTCGGCATGCGAACCGGCGCGCCGGATCAGCACCTCGAGAGTAGAGGGCTGGATGGGCTTTTCCAGGAACCAGTAGGCGCCCAGTTCGTGCACGGTCTTGACGGCCGTCTCGATATTGCCGTAGGCGGTGAGCACGATGGTCGGCGGCATGTCGCCGTTTTCCCGGAGACGCTGCAGAAAGCCGAAGCCGTCGAGGCCCGGCATGTTTAGATCCGTTAGAATCACGTCGGCGGAAAACTCGTTGAGTTTTTGGAGGGCTTCGTTGCCGTCGGCCGAGGTTTCCGGGGTCATGCCCCAGGCCGAGACCATCGCCGCCAGGCCGGTGCGCTGGCTCGATTCGTCGTCCACAATCAAAACTTTCAAGCGTTGGTTCAAGGCGATGTTCCTCAAGAAAAATCCGCTATCATAACCCATTTTACGCCGCCCGGCACCGCAAAGTCGGCTTCGGAGGGGTTACAGATAATGATAAGATTGAGATAATTTCGGGCTTCGCGACCGGGTGGCCTCGCGAAATGGTACCGAAACGCACGAGGAATGACTGTGGGAAATCTGGTCCGTCAGGCGCGACGCCGCATTCTCGGCAACCAACTCTTAACCCAGGGGGCGAACGCCGGTACGGCTGCGCTTATCGCCTTCATTCTATTGTTGCTGTTTGGCACCCAGGTGCTGAGCTGGCAGGTGGCGCTGTTGATTCCTCTCGCCGCCGCCGGTTTCGGACTCTACCGCGTACGGCGCCAGATGCCCTCACGCTACGCGGTGGCGCAACTCATCGACCGCCGCCTCGGGTTGGACGACCACCTGTCGACGGCGCTCTTTTTCAGCGAAGTCGACCCGAATGCGACCGTGGTTCCCGAGATCCGCCAAGCCCAGTTCGAACGGGCGGGACGGCTGGCGCAGACCGTGGATGTACGGCGCGCAATGCCCTACACGATGCCGCGCTCGGTCTATGTGATGGCCAGCCTGATGCTGGTGGCGGGCAGCCTGTTTGCGTTGCGCTACGGCCTTTCGCGACGGCTGGACCTCAAGCAACCCCTGGCCAACTTCCTGCCCGACTCGATCACCGGCGGCAAGCCCGCACGCCAGGCGAAGAATGCGCGCCGCAATCCCAAACAGACACCCGAGACGCCGGACGACGGCAGCACCTCCGCGAATCCGGAGCAGCAGAATCCGGGGCAGGAACCCGACCAGGAGATTAAGGAGCCCGGCGAATCGCAAACCGAAAGCATCGCCAAGATGGATGCCAAATCGATGCCCACGCAGAAACCCGGCGAGCAGGGCGACAACGAAATGGCCTCCGACGATTCCGATTCGCAGGGCGAAGGCGCCGCCAGCCAGAACAGCGAAGAGGGACAAGACGGACAGCAGGGCGACAGCAAAGGCGGGCAGAGCGACAAGCAGAACGGCGACAAGCAGGACGCGAAGAACGCCAGCGAAAGCTCCAGCCTGATGAGCAAGATGAAGGATGCCTTCCAGAATTTGCTCTCGAAGGCCAAGCCGCAGCAGAACCAGCAAGGCTCGCCGCAACAGGGTAAGGACCAAAAAGCAGCGCAAAGCAAATCGCAGCAGGGCGCAAAGCAGAACGGCAAAGATGGCCAACCGCAGAAGGGCGGGCAGCAGGGCGACGCGCAGGAAGGCGAGGACGGGCAGGAAGCCAAGAACTCGGAGAATGCGCAGCAGGGCAAAGGCCAGGGGAAGAGCGATTCGCAGCAATCGAGCAAGCAGCCCGGCAGCGGCATCGGCAGCCAGGATGGCGATAAGGCGATACGCAACGCCGAGCAACTCGCCGCCATGGGCAAGATCAGCGAGATCGTTGGCAAGCGCGCCGCGACGATCAGTGGCGAGGCCACGGTGGAGGTGCAGACCACCAATCAGCAGCTGCACACGCCTTATGCGCAGAAGGGCACGGAGCATACACAGGCGGGCGCCCAGATTAGTCGCGACGAAGTTCCGGTGGCTCTGCAGCCTTATGTGCAGCAGTACTTCGAGCAGGTGCGCAAGCAGACTGGCACGGTGGAGAAGAAGCAGTAGAAGAAGAGGCGTCGAGTGAGACTCGACGCGGCACGCAGGAGTGCGTGCGCCACGAATTATTCCCAGACTCGCTTGGGGACTCCGCGATCGCGATCTTTGACGCGGTCGTATTGGTAGAGCGTGGACACGGTGCCGAGCCCTTCGTTGTACAGGCTCTCGAGTCCGAGTTTTTCCTTGAGGTCGGCTTCGAATTCGTGGAGCGCCTTGAGTTCTTCAGCCAGGGCGGGCTTTTTCATGCCGCTGGGCGTACGGAAGAATTTCTGATATCCGGCGTCCACCAGTACGGCAATCTCCTCGCCCATCAGGATGCCGGCGCGATCCTCTATGTGGAGCGCTCCCGCGGTCTCCTTCAGATCTACCGCGCAAATTCCGCGGCTCACCCGCACGGCACCGCCGGGCTGCGGAGTCACCGTGAAGCCAGCACTCTGCAGGGTACTCAGGCGATCCTGAAAAGTCGGATTCGGCACGTGCGGTCGACGAAAGAACATAACGTCATTATAGTTCTGTGGCAGAATACTGTGGTGCTCCAGCGGCTCACCGAGCGCAAGGAATGGAAGTTTTTTGGCGTCCTGCCGAAGGCGGACCGAGGTCTGGCAGCCGCCTGGTGGACGGCCCTACTGCTGCGAGGAGTGCTGCCGGCTGGCTTTGCGATCGCGATGGGCGTGCTTGTGGGCGCCGTGCAGCATCACGATTCGCTGGCCGGTCCGCTCGCGCTTGTTGGCGCGGTGTTCGTGCTGCTTCAGGTGCTCAGCCCGATTCACCAGGCGCTCAGCGCTAACCTGGGCGACCGTACCGCCGCCTGGCTCTACGACCGGCTGACAGAAGCCTGCGTGCGTCCGCCGGGGATGGGGCACCTGGAGGATCCGGCGCTGACCAGCGACCTCACGGTCGCGCGCGACTTCGACCTGGCAATGACTGGGCCGCCGCTCGCGATCTCGATGGATTTCATCGCGACCGGCATGGTGGAAATGGTGGGCGGTCTGGCGTCCGCCGCGATCCTTGCCATATACGCATGGTGGGCACCGATCGTGCTGGTGGGCGCGTGGATGGCGACACACTGGCTGCTGCGAGAAAGCGCGATCTGGCATGACCGGAACACCCAGGAGGTGCGGGGCGCGCAGCGCGATGCCGATTACGCGTACCGCCTGGCGGTGGATCCGCCGGCGAGCAAGGAACTGCGGCTGTTCGGCCTCTCCGGCTGGACGATCGATCGTTTCATCGCCCGCCGTACTCGCCTGCACGAACTGCAGTACGCGGCCACACGCCTGCGCGAGCGTCCCGTGATCTGGAGCCTGCTGCTGGTGGTTTCGGCGAATGTGGTGGTGTTCGGGGTGCTGGCGAGCGCTGCCGCCGCAGGGCGCATCAGTCTCGGGGAGGCGGTGGTCTATGTGCAGAGCGCCGTCGGTGTGTCGATGATCGCGTTCGGCGGATTCAGCTGGGCGCTCGACGGATCGGCAGCGCCCGTCGCAGCGGTGCTGCGGCTCGAGGCGGCGATGCGTCCCGCCGGCGCGCTGCAGTCTGGCGACAGGCGCGCGGCCGGGAGGCCGGCGCGGGAGATTCGGTTGCGCGATGTCACGTTTGGGTACCCGGGCGGGTTGGCAGGCGGAAGCGCCTGCCTCATTGTCAGGCGGAAGCGCCTGCCCTACTGTGCTGGAGCACCTCGACCTTACGATTCCCGCCGGCTCATCGCTCGCCATCGTGGGACAGAACGGCGCAGGCAAAACGACGATTGCGAAGCTGCTGTGCCGGTTGTACGATCCGCAAGCGGGCGCGATTGAGATCGACGGCGTCGATTTGCGCGAGTTCGATCTGGTATCGTGGCGTTCGCGCGTCGCGGCCGTGTTCCAGGATTTCATACGACTGGAGCTGCCGCTGCGCGATAATGTGGCGCCGGGAGGCGCGCCGGACGATGTGGTGCGCGAGGCGCTCGAATCGGCCGGAGCTGCGAACCTGGCCGCGCTGGACACGGTGCTCGCGCGCGGGTACACGGACGGCACGGATCTCTCGGGCGGACAGTGGCAGCGCGTCGCGCTGGCACGGGCGCTGGCGGCCGTCAGGCTCGGCGCCGGTGTGGTGCTGCTCGACGAGCCGACGGCGCAGCTCGACGTGCGCGGGGAAGCGGAAATCTTCGATCGGCTGCTGGCCGCGACGAGGCATTGCACCACCATCCTGATCTCACATCGCTTCTCCACGGTGCGGCACGCCGACCGTATCTGCGTGCTGGAGCACGGCCGGGTCATGGAGCTGGGCACGCACGATGAGTTAATGGCGCTGGGTGGGCGCTACCGGACGATGTTCGACCTGCAGGCGCAGCGCTTTCAAGTCCCGGGGGAGGAGGAGGGAACGACGTATGAAGTCCTCTCCTGATCGGGACCAGGGGATGGCGCCGCTGCCACCCGCGCTGTCATCAATGTGGCGTTTGTGCAAGCTCGGGTACCGGCACGAGCCGAGGCTGATGATGGCGGCGTTCGTGCTGTCGCAGCTTTCCGCGCTACCGGACGCGCTGCTCGCGCTGTGGCTGATGCTGCTGGGTAAGGGTGTGCTGGCGCACCGGCCGGGCATGGTGCTGGGCGCGGCGATCGGACTCGCGGTGTCGGTAGCCGCGACGTGGTTTCTGCGCACGGTGAGCACGCGTGTGCAGCGGCGCTTCCGCGACAAGGTGACGATCGCGCTGGAATCGCACGTGGCAAGACTGCAGGCATCGGTGGCGACGATCGCGCACCAGGAGCGGCCGGAGTATCTGGACCGGCTGGCCATGCTGCGCAACCAGGTGTTCGTGCTGGACCACATGTACGCGTCGCTGTTTTCGACGCTCGGGTGGATCTTGCGGCTGGGTGTGACGATGGCGCTGTTGGCGTCGATACATCCCGCGCTCCTGCTGCTGGTGGTCTTCGCGATTCCCACCGTGTTGACATCGACGTGGCGGCCGGAGGTGGAGAGATCGGCGCAGGAGCGTGGGGCGCAAGCCAACCGGCTGGCGCGCCACCTGTTCATGATTGCCACGACGGCGCCGCCCGGGAAGGAGGTGCGGGTCACCGGCATAGGCGAACGCCTGATTGCGGAGCGGCGGGCGGCGTGGGAGCGGTGGTACGGACAGGTAGCAGCGGCCCGGTGGGGTTCGGCATTCTGGCACGCGCTGGCGTGGGCGATCTTCGGCTGCGCGTATGCCGGCGCGGTGGTATTCGTGTCTTCCGGCCTGGGCGCGCCGGCCAGTTCGGTGCTGCTGGTGCTGGCCGCCGGCGCGCGGCTGTCGGCGTACATCGGCGCGACCGTGGGAGAGATCGGGTTCCTGCGCGGGTTCTGGATGGATGGCTCGCGGCGGCTGGCTTGGCTCGAGGATTATGCGGCCTCCGTGGCCGCGTCGGCGGATCTGCCGGTTCCCGCGGTGTTGCACTTCGGGGTGAGATTCGACCACGTATCGTTCGCGTACCCCGGCACGTCGCGGGTTGTGCTGGACGATGTGTCAGTGACACTGCCGGCAGGCGCGGTGGTGGCGATTGTCGGCGAGAACGGCGCGGGCAAGACGACGTTGGTGAAACTGCTGGCCAAAATGTACGAGCCGACATCTGGTTCGATCTTCCTGGACGATACGCCGCTCGGGCGAGTTCCGGCGGCCGACTGGCGAGCGCGGCTGGCGGGCGCATTCCAGGATTTTTTCCGCTTCGAATTCCGCGCGGGGCATACGGTAGGCTTGGGCGATGTCCCGAGGCTGGACGATGATGTGGCGGTAGCGGCGGCTGTTGACCGCGCGGGGGCCAGCGACGTGGTGGCACGCCTGACGTCGGGACTCGATACACAATTGGGTCCGACGTGGCCGCTCGGGGTGGAACTGTCGTTCGGCCAGTGGCAGAAGCTGGCGCTGGCGCGGGGCTTCATGCGCGATGTGCCGCTGCTACTGGTGCTGGACGAGCCGACGGCCGCGCTGGACGCGGAGACGGAGCACGCGCTGTTCGAGCGCTACGCGGCGGCGGCGCGCGGCAGGGGCGAGAGCGGCTGGATTACGATTCTGGTTTCGCATCGTTTCTCGACGGTGCGGATGGCGGATCTCATCGTGGTGCTGGATGGGGCGCGGCTGGTGGAGGTGGGTACGCACGATGAGCTGATGGCGAAGAATGGTCAGTACTCGGAGCTGTACCGGATTCAGGCGGCGGCTTACAGATGACCTGTCCGAGCTTCGCTGGGATGGCCGAGCTTCGCTCGGATGGATTGGCAACGCGTCCCGCATAGCGGCAAGTGCCACTGCTTCAGGAGAATGGCCAAAGGGCGAGCAGCGGGTCCAGGGGGACCCGCGCGGACCTGGGGGTCCGCCCCACCGAGGATTCCAGCTATAGTTGGTTGATTAGCGCGCGATGGACAGACGAGACAGTTCGGGCCCGGGACACGATTGGTGGAGCGAACGGGCCGGCGAGGTTTGCCGTGCAATGGTGGATTGTCTTAATCGCAACCGGCAAGCGTACCTCATTTCCGCGGACTCCGATGGCCGGATTGTGGGGTGGAACGATGCCATGGCCAACCTTTTGGGTTTGCGCCGGAATGAGGACAAAGTCGAGAGTCTTTGGGACAAGCTCACGGCGGCCGACGGTGCGAGGCTCAAGGAGCGATTAGAGCAGCCACAGCTTAGCAGTGAGCCTCTACTGCTGAACTTCGTATCGCCGGACCACACACCGACGACACTGGATTGCGGGCTGGCATTGATGCCTGGCGGACATTTTGCGATTGTCGGCGCGCGCGCGCGAAATTCGGCCGGCGACGCCGAACTTGCATGGATACGGTTGAACAACAATTTCGCTACGCTGAGCCGCGAGAACGCGAGAAAAGGCAAGCAGTTGGAGCTCAAGAACTGCGAGTTGCAGCGGGCGAACGAGGAACTTGTGGAAGCACGGACCGCAGCCCTGCAGGCCGCCCAGGCGAAGTCCGAATTTCTCCGGCAGATGAGCCACGAGATTCGGACGCCGATGAACGCGGTGCTGGGCATGGTGCAATTGCTTCTGACCTCCGACCTTTCCGCAGAGCAACGGCAATACGTCGATGTGGCCCTGAACAGCGGACGTGCGCTACTGGCTATCATCAACGACATCCTGGACCTGTCCAAGATCGAAGCCGGGAGGATGGTGCTCGAGAAGCTGGACTTCGACCTGCGCGGTACGCTGGAGGACGCGATCGGGGCTTTGCGATTCCAGGCGGAGGCCAAAGGGCTGACTGTGAGCTCGCGGGTGGCGGCGGAAATACCGGACCTGCTGCGGGGCGATTGCCAGCGCCTGCGCCAGGTTTTGAACAACCTGGCCGCCAACGCCATCAAGTTCACCGAACGGGGCGGAGTCTCGATCAGTGTGGAACTCTTGAGCGAGACCGACGGCAAGGCCAGGGTTCGCTTCGCGGTCACCGACACCGGTATCGGGATACGGCCGGAACAGGCCGCCGCACTGTTTTCGCCATTCGTTCAGGCGGACGTATCGACTACGCGCAAATACGGCGGCACCGGCCTGGGGTTGAGTATCTCCAAGCGGCTTGTGGAGCTGATGTCCGGGGAAATCGGGTTGGAGAGCCGGGAAGGCGAGGGTTCCACGTTCTGGTTCACGGCGGTGTTCGAGACGCCGGCTGAGAAGGCCGTGGCGCCCACAACAGAGCCGCTACCGGCGAGCCGCGGGAAGAGCGGAAGCGAGCGGATGGAGGGGCGCGGGAATGGGGCACGCATTCTGGTAGCGGACGATGATCCGACCAATCGGTACGTCGCACTGGCGCTGTTAGGGAGACTTGGGTACAAGGCCGATGCGGTCTCCGGCGGCGCCGAGGCTGTGGAAGCGCTGCAACAGGGCGAGTACGACGTGGTCCTGATGGATTGCGAGATGCCCGGGATGGACGGCTACGAGGCGACGCGCCGAATTCGCGATTCGGGCAATCCGCTGCCGATTGTCGCCGTGACCGCCCATGCGATGGCGGATGAACGGGAAAAGTGCATTCGCGCGGGAATGAACGACTTTCTCGCGAAGCCGCTCGACTTCCAGGGGCTTGCGGAAATACTGGCGAAGTGGCTCCAGGCGACCAACGCCGGAGTCGAGGTAGACACCGCCGGACCGGCCGGTCCGGCACAGGCTCCGGCGATTTTCGATTCAGAGACCCTGTTGAAGCGGCTGATGGGGGACCGCGCGCTTGCCGGCACGGTCATCAACAAGTACCTCGAGGAATTTCCGTCGCAATTGAACGATCTGCGGGAGCGGCTTGCCGAGAAGGATTGGCGAGGCGCCCGATTGCAGGCTCATACGCTGAAGGACGCGGCGGGCACGGTTTCGGCGGGCGGGGTACGCGCCGTGGCGATGGAGATGGAGCATGCGGCGGCGGCCGGAGAATTGGATGGTTTCGGTGAACTTCTGCGCCGCGCAGTGGCAGAATTCGAAACGCTCATGAGAACGCTGGAGCAAACCGGATGGGCATGATTGTGGCAATGTCGCGCTTCCGCGTGAAGAATGATCGGGAACAAGACGTCCGGCAAGCATTTCTGAACCGGCCGCGGCTGGTGGACGACCAGGCCGGCTTTTTGGGGCTCGAGGTATTCCAGGATCCCGCGGATGGCGCGGTCTTCTACCTGGTGACCCGGTGGAGCGATCTTCCCTCGTTTCGAACCTGGCATTCCAGTCCGGCGCATCAGCACTCCCATGAACTGATGCCGAAAGGGCTGAAGCTCGACAGTGCATTTACGGAGCTTCGAATTCTGGAGCGTGTGGAGGCGGAGGGATACCAGGCGGGGTGGGAGCACTTCGCAGGCGACTGGGGTGCGCTGGCCCTGGCGCATCTGGCTTCGAGCGCCGCGGTGCACGGCGTGATCGCAGCCACGTGCGGCGACATACTGGGCGCCACGGCCAGGATGGAGAAACTTCTGGGCAGAGAGCCGGGGCGCCTTAGCGGACAGCCGCTGTGGGAGTTCCTGGCCGCGGAATCCGCAAGCGAATTGCGGAGGCGGGTAGAGGCGGGAATCCGCCGCCCCGATTTGCTGCTGCCTTTGACGTTCCGCGGCGCAGGTTCAAGCGAGCGACTGCTGCTGTGCAACCTCGACATCCAACCAAACGCGTTTGCATTACTGGGCGAGCCGGATTCCGCCCTGCGGGGTGAGCTCGCGAAATGAAGGACTTTCTTCAAAGTGACCGAACCGCACTGGCAGACCGGTTGCAGCAACTGAAGCCCGAGGTCGCGGAACAGGTCACTCAAGTGTTCCTGGAAAGACATCCCGAGTGGCTGTTGAAGTATGGCGAGAGAGCTCGCAAGTACGGCATTGAGGATGCACAATTTCACATTGATTTCCTGAGAGGCGCGATAGAGGCAGGCAGCAGTCAAGCATTCGAAGATTACTGCGAGTGGGCGGCCGGGCTGTTGAAATCGCGCGGGATCGGCAGTCACTTCCTGGTCGAAAACCTGATGCAGATCGAGACCGCGGTGTGTTGGAGCTTGCCCGCGAAGGCACAAGCTGTGGTGGCGCTAATGATGCAGGCCGGGCGCACGGCTTGCGGCCGGGAGAAGGCGCGCCCCACCCCACCGGACGGCCCACTGGGTTTGACGCGGAGCGTTTATCTGCAATCCATTCTGATCGGCGCGCGAGCCGGTTCGGTACAGATCGTGGACGAGGCGCTACGGAACGGCGCCGGCATCTTCGATATCTATTCCCAAGTCTTCCAGGAATGCCTGTACGAGGTCGGAAGACTTTGGGAGAATGGCACGATTTCGGTAAGCGTGGAACACAGGGCAACGGCAATCACGCAGTTTGTAATGGCGGGAATTTATGCGCGCGCCGCGGCGGTGCAACCATCTGTTCCACCACGCCAGTGCATTGTGACAGGCGTCGCCGGGGAGTTGCACCAGATCGGCGCGAACATGGTGGCCGATGTACTGGAAGATGCCGGGTGGAACGTACAATTTCTGGGCACAAATGCTCCGCATTCCGGGATCGTCGAGGCGGCGCTGGCGGAGAATTCGGACCTGCTGTGCATATCGGCTACGATGCTCTTCAACGTGCCGCATGTGGTGGGGCTGATTCGAGACCTTCGCGCGCGTTTACCGAAAGTGCGCGTGATGATCGGCGGCGCGGCTTTTCGGGCAAAGCCCGAGCTTTGGGCGGATATCGGCGCGGATGGATTTGCGCCTGATTTAAGCAGCGCGGTCAAGGTTGCAGACCGGTTGATGACGAGTTGATATCGAGTTAGGAAAGAAGAGTCCGAGCTTCGCTCGGATGGACAGGCCAGGAGGCCTGTCCTACCAGGATTGGTATCATGGAAGGCGAAGGTTTTCCCTCCAAAATGGCATCGCAATCCGAATCGGAAATGGGCATCAACAGCTGGCTTGAAGACGAGTTGTATCAACAGTACCTGCACGACCGTTCCGCGGTTGACGAAAGCTGGAAAACCGTTTTCGAGGAACCACGGCCGGCGGCTAACGGCACGCCGACAGCGGCGATCCCTACGGCAATTCCGGCGCCCGAGCCATCTCCCGGCGAGCAACTTCTACCGTTGCGCGGCGCGGCGGGACGCATCGCGGAGAACATGGCGGCCAGCGTCTCGATTCCACTGGCCACTTCGCAGCGCACCATCGCCGTGAAGGTGATGGATGAGAACCGGCGGATCATCAATCAACACCGCACGCTCGTGGGCCGGAGCAAGGTTTCTTACACCCACCTGATCGGCTGGGCGATTGTCAAAGCGCTGGAAGAAATCCCAGGGCTTAACCATGCGTATGCCGAGCGGGACGGCCAGCTGTTCCGCTTGGTGCGAGGCCAGGTGAACCTCGGCATCGCCATCGATGTGCCGGGCAAAGACGGCGCGCGCAGCCTGATGGTGCCCAATATCAAGAATGCCGGGGCGCTCAATTTCCAAGAGTATGTCAGCGCCTTCGACGACCTGGTGGCGCGGGCCCGGCGCAACAAACTCACGCCGGCCGATTTCCAGGGCACTACAATTTCGCTGACCAACCCCGGCACGGTGGGGACGATGTCGTCGAGCCCGCGCCTGATGACGGGCCAGGGCGCGATCATCGCTGCGGGCGCGATCGACTACCCGGCGGAATACCTGGGGGCGGCAGACGAGACGCGCGCCATGCTGGGCATCAGCAAGGTGATGACCCTGTCGTGCACCTACGATCACCGCATCATACAGGGCGCGGAATCCGGCATGTTCCTAGGACGCGTACAGGCCCTGCTGGACGGCAAGGACGGATTTTTCGAAGAGGTGTTCAACCATTTGCGCATGCCGCACATGCCGGTGCGGTGGGAGACAGACCGCAAGCCCGCGCTGCCCGGCATGAACGCCGCGCGCAACGCCGAAATCGCGAAGGAAGCGGGGATCATGCAGATGATCAATGCCTACCGCGTGCGCGGGCACCTCATCGCGGATCTCGACCCGCTGGGCGCGGAACCGAGCTACCACGCCGAACTGGATCCGGAGACTTACGGTCTCACCATCTGGGATCTCGACCGCGAATTCCTCACCGGGAGTCTGGGCGAAGCGATCGGCGAGGGCGCACCCAAGGCGGTAGCGACGCTGCGCGAGATTCTGGAGACGCTGCGGCAGACGTATTGCGGCAAGATCGGCTGCGAGTATATGAATATACAGGTGCCGGAGCAGAAGCGCTGGCTGCAGCACCGGATGGAGCACGAGGCCAACAACTGGCCGCTGGACCGTGAAACGCGCATGCGGATTCTGCGCAGCGTGATGGCGGGCGAAGAGTTCGAACATTTTCTGCACTCGCGTTTCGTGGGCCAGAAGCGATTCGCGCTGGAAGGCGCGGAGACCGCGCTGGCTATCCTGGAAGAAACACTGGAGCGCGCCGCCGCCCGCAACGTCCACGAACTGGTGGTCGGCATGGCGCACCGCGGGCGGCTCAATATTCTCGCCAACATTGTGGGCAAGGACGTCAAACAGATCTTCAGCGAATTCGAAGGCGAGATCGACCCGAGCAGCACGCAGGGCTCGGGCGACGTCAAGTATCACCTGGGCGCCACGGGCGTCCGCAAGACTTCGAGCGGCAGGGAGATTGTGGTTTCGGTTTCTCCCAACCCGAGCCACCTGGAAGCCGTGGATCCGGTGGTGGAGGGCATTGTGCGTCCGAAGCAGGACCGGCTGGGCGATACGGCGCGCGAGCGCGTGATCCCGGTGCTGATCCACGGCGACGCGGCCTTCGCGGGCCAGGGCGTGGTCGCTGAGACGCTGAATATGTCGCAGCTGGACGGCTACTCCACGGGCGGCACCATCCACCTGATCATCAATAACCAGATCGGCTTCACGACGCTGCCGGATGAATCGCGATCCACGCCTTATTCGACGGACATCGCGCGCGGGGTGCAGGCGCCGATTTTCCACGTCAACGGCGACGATCCCGATGCGGCGATCCGGGTGGTGCAGATTGCTTTCGACTACCGGCAGCAGTTCAAGAAGGACGTGGTGATCGACATGATCTGCTATCGCCGCCACGGGCACAATGAAGGCGACGATCCGAGCTACACGCAGCCACTGCTGTACCGCAAGATCAAGGAGCATCCCTCGGTGGCGACGCTCTACCAGCAGCGACTGGTGCGCGAGGGCGCGGCGACGGACGCCGAGTGCGACGCGGTGCGCAAGGAGATCGCGGCGCGCCTCTCGGCGGCGTACGACGCGGCGCAGGAGCGCGCCGAACGGTACGAATTACAGGAACTGAGCGCGGTGCCGGGCGAGGAGATCGGCGGATTCTGTCCGCGGACGGCGGTCAACCACCAGGTGCTGGAACGGGTGATTCGGGGCATCACGCATTTCCCGGAGAATTTCCATTTGCATCCGAAGCTGCGAGCATTCGTGGATAAGCGGCGCGAGGTCGTCGCCAAGGGCGGCAATCTGGATTGGGCCTTCGGCGAAGCTTTGGCGTTCGGCACGCTGGCGCTGGAAGGCACGGCGGTGCGGCTCAGCGGGCAGGATTCGGGACGCGGCACTTTCAGCCAGCGCCACCTGGCGTTCTACGACACCGAGACCAGCAAGCGCTACGTGCCGATGCAGCACATTTCGCCCGACCAGGGGCGCTTCGAAGTGTTCGACAGCTCACTCAGCGAGTACGCGGTGCTGGGTTTCGAGTTCGGCTACAGCGTGGCGGAGCCGCTGGCGCTGGTGATCTGGGAGGCGCAGTTCGGCGATTTCGCCAACGGGGCGCAGATCATGATCGATCAGTTCATTTCGTGCTGCGAGCAGAAGTGGGGACAGCCGAGCGGCCTGGTGATGCTGCTTCCGCACGGCTTCGAAGGCCAGGGGCCGGAACACTCGAGCGCGCGCATCGAACGGTATCTGACGCTGTGCGCGGAAAACAATATGCAGGTGTGCAACTGCACGACGCCCGCGCAATATTTCCACCTTTTGCGGCGCCAGATGTATGGCGGGCCCGACCGGCGCGGCACACGCAAACCGCTGGTGATTTTCACGCCGAAGAGCCTGCTGCGTCATCCCCGGGCGGTGTCGACGCTTCACGATTTTACGACCGGCGGGTTCACGGAGATCCTGAGCGACCCGGGCGCTACGGACAATACGCGCATCTCGCGCGTGGTCTTCTGTTCCGGCAAGATTTATTACGATTTGCTGGCGGCGCGCGAAGATCGCAAGGCGGACCATGTGGCACTGCTGCGGGTGGAACAACTGTACCCCTTTGCAGCGGAGCAGGCGCGCGATCTTCTGGCGCGGTACAGTCCGGCGGCGGAAGTGGTGTGGGCGCAGGAGGAGCCTCGCAATATGGGTGCGTGGCATTTCGTGCACGATCACATTCAGCCCCTGTTGGACGATACGCGGAGGGAAGTGCGGTACGTGGGTCGTTCGGAGAGCGCGAGCCCGGCCACGGGATCGGGGAAACGGCACCAGCAGGAGCAGGCGGAGATTGTCAATGACGCGCTGACTGCGGGTGCGATTTCGCAGACCCGGAAGGTGACGGGTGGTGGCGAGAAGGAAGAAGTAGGGGACGCGTGGGGCCTGACGCTCCCTTACGGTCGCGGCTCTGATTGGGGCGAACACATTGCTTGTGGGCAACCGGCCTTACTGCACTGAATTCAGATAGGCGATGAGGTCGGCGACTTGCTGGGGACTGTTGAAGCGCGGCCACGAAACGCCGGCCGCTTTCATGCGGCGCAGCATCTGCGGACCGTGACGCCACAGGGCGGAAATGATGGTCACTTCGGAATACTTGGCGGCCTGGCCGGGTAACTGGCGGGCTCCATTGGTGCCTCCGGCGTGACAGGCTGAGCAGCGCTGTTCGGAAAACACCTTTTGGCCGGCGGCGATGCTGCCGCCCGGATACACCAACTGGCGCATCCAGAGATAGCTGAGCAGCTCGCGCATTTCATTCTGGGTAAACGTCGGCGGCGTCTGCAGCATGCGGGGCGCATGGTTCCACATGTCCACGGCGATGTCGGTCAGGGTCATGTTCTTCAGGCGGTTCTCCAGCGCCAGGTCGCCGTGATGACAGTTGACGCACCCTTTGGATTGGAAGAGCTGTTCGCCGCCGGCACCGCTGGTGTTGGAGAAGCGCGTCACCAGTTGATTGGTCTCGGGCAGGTCACGAAGGTAGGCCAGGATGTCGTTCAGCTCGCTGCCGGTCAACACCTGCCATTGCAGGCCACGGCGGGCGAAGGCCTGTCGCATGCGGAAACTGTGATTCCACATCTGCTGGACCAGGAGTATCGGGTCGGCTAGCGACTCCCATTTCGCGACCGGCGTGGCGCCTTCGGCGCGCGAATCGGTGATGCCGTGACAGGTGGCGCATTGTTTGCTCTCGAACAATGCCTTGCCGCCGGCGGACTCGCCGGGCTTGTCGAAGAAGCGGGCGGAGTAGAAGAATGCGAAGAGATCGGCGGCGCCCTGCGGAGTGAGCTGCGGCGTCTCGATTTTGGCCGCTTCCATGGCGCCCCACATGGTGGGAGCGTGATTCCACATGGCGGAGGTCAGGTGCGCGGGCGTGTAATTGCGATGCACGACGCGCCCGAGATCGAGGCCGACCTTGCCGCCGCGGCCATTGACGGCGTGGCAACGGATGCATTGCTCGGCCTCGAAGAGCTTCGCACCGCGAGAAGAATCGCCGGGTATCACGGGCAGGACTACTCCTGGCGCGGCTGGCGCCGCAAGGCAAAACAGTTGAAGGAAGGCAATCCCCGGCCACAGACGCATACCACGAGTATGTCGCGGCCAGTTTCAGGAATGCAACAGTGTCGTGGTGTTAACCTAATTTCGGAGAAGCGGCACATGATCATCGGAGTTCCGAAGGAAATCAAAGACCACGAAACACGGGTAGGCCTCGTGCCCAGCGGCGTGGTCGGGCTACGCGAGGCGGGCCACGAAGTTCTGGTGGAGACTCACGCGGGCGAAGGCAGTTCGCTGACGGATGTGGAATATGCGGAGGCCGGCGCGTCGATTCTCGGCACCGCGGCGGAGGTCTGGCAGCGCGCCGATCTCGTCGTCAAAGTCAAAGAGCCGCAAAAGGCGGAGTACGGATTCTTCCGCCCCGACCTCATCCTTTTCACCTATCTGCACCTCGCACCACTGCCGGAGCTCACCGACAAACTGGTGGCCACACAGGTTAGCGGCGTGGCTTATGAAACCATCCGCGAGCGCGATGGTTCGCTGCCCCTGCTTACGCCGATGAGTGAAGTCGCCGGACGCATGAGCGTGCAGGTGGGCGCGCAATATCTGGAACGCCCGAGCGGTGGGCGCGGCATTCTGATGGGTGGAGTGCCTGGCGTGGCGCCGGGCAACGTGGTCGTGCTGGGCGGCGGCATCGTGGGGACCAACGCCGCGAAGATCGCCACCGGGATGGGCGCGCACGTGACCATCATCGACCGCAGCCTGAACCGCCTGCGCGAGCTCGACGACATCTTCAACGGGCAGGTGGTCACGCTGGCTTCCAACACCTGGACGATCAGCGAGAATCTGAAGACTGCCGATCTCGTGGTGGGCGCGGTGCTGATTCCGGGCGCCTCGGCGCCGCGGCTGGTGCGGCGGGAGATGATTTCGAAGATGAAGCGCGGGGCGGTGGTGGTGGATGTCGCGATCGACCAGGGCGGGTGCTTCGAGACGTCACACGCGACCACGCATACCGAGCCGATTTATTTCGTGGACGGGGTGCTGCACTATTGCGTGTCCAACATGCCGGCGGCGGTTCCGCACACGTCCACACTGGCGCTCACCAACGCGACTTTCCCGTACCTGCTGGAACTGGCCAATCACGGGCTGGAGGGCGCTTGCGAGCGCCACGCGGCGCTGCGCGAAGGGGTAAATACTTATCGGGGCTTCGTGACGTATAAAGGGGTCGGCGAATCGCAGGGACGCGATTGGCGGGCTATGGCTAGCGTCGCGTAGGAAGCGGATTTCTTTGGTAAGCTTCGGACATGAATGCCCTCGAATCACTGGAGACGCCTCCTCCACCGTTGACGGCGCTATCCGAAGACGAACGACTCTTTCAGAGTACGGTACGCAAGTTCGCGCGGCAACAGGTAAGACCTTATGTGCGCGAGATGGACGAGGCCGGCGTCTTCCGTAAGGAAATCATCAAACAGTTCTTCGAGATGGGTCTTATGGGGATCGAGATCCCCGAGGAATACGGCGGCCAGGGCGGCACGTTCTTCCAGGCCATCCTGGCAGTCGAGGAGCTTTCCGCAGTGGACCCTTCGGCAGGGGTGATTGTCGATGTGCAGAATACGATCTGCAATAACGCGCTGCTGCGGTGGGCGACGGCCGAACAGAAAGCCAAATACCTACCACGGCTGGCCGGGAATACTGTCGCATCCTACGCGCTTTCCGAGGCTGGGTCGGGCTCGGACGCCTTTGCCATGGCTACGCGCGCCGAGGACCATGGCGACCATTTCCTGCTGAATGGCCGCAAGCTGTGGATCACGAATGCAGGCGAGGCAGGCTTTTTTCTGCTCTTTGCCAATGCGAACCCGGAGGCTGGATATAAGGGAGTCACGGCGTTCCTGGTGGAGCGCGAATTTCCGGGATTCCAGGTGGGTAAGAAAGAAGACAAACTGGGGCTGCGCGCTTCTTCCACGTGCGAATTGGTTTTGGACAACTGCCGCGTGCCGCGCCAAAACGTCATGGGCGATGTGGGCAAGGGCTACAAGATCGCCATCGAAACGCTCAACGAGGGGCGGATTGCCATCGGCGCGCAGATGATCGGACTGGCGCGGGGGGCGCTCGAGCACGCGGTGGCTTATGCCCGCGAACGCAAGCAGTTCGGCAAGCCGATCGGCGATTTTCAGGGCGTCCAGTTCGACCTTGCCAAGATGGCGATCCAGGTGGAGGCGGCCCGCCTGTTGGTGTATAACGCCGCACGCCTGCGCGATGCGGGGCTGCCGTTCCTGACGGAGGCTGCCATGGCGAAGTATTATAGTTCTGAGATCGCGGAAGAGGTGGCGTCGAAAGCCATCGAAGTCCATGGCGGGGTCGGAATTACCAGGGACTACCCCGTCGAGAAGCTGTATCGCGATGCGAAGATCGGGCGTATCTACGAAGGAACCAGTAACATACAGCTCGTCACCATTGCGAAGAAACTATTGGGCAAGTGAGTCCGTCTCTCCACTTGGAGGAAAAATGCGCGTAATCGTTGTTTCCGCAGCTTTGGCGGCGGTGTGTCTGCCCACGTGGGCGGCCGATGACGTGAATCCGGCTGAAATCATACAGAAATTTGCCGCCAAGGAACTCGAATTCCAGCAGGCGCGCAACAACTATACCTATCGTCAGAGCGTGAAGATGGAGGAAGTCAACGGCGGCGGGAAGTGGGAAGAGATTGACGACATCATCTTCACGCCGGAAGGCAAGCGCATCGAAAAGGTGATCTACGCCCCAGTGATCAGCCTGCGGCAGATCAGCCTGTCCCCCGAGGACGTGCAGGATTTGCGCAACGTCCAGCCGTTCGTGCTGACGACGCCGGAGATCCCGGCCTACGATATACAGTACCTCGGCAAGGAAAAAGTGGACGATATCGGCTGCTACACGTTTTCCGTCAAGCCGAAGAAGATGCTCGCTGGGAAGCGCTATTTCGAGGGGCAGATCTGGGTGGACGATCAGGATTTGCAGATCGTCAAGACGTACGGCAAAGGCGTGGGGATCGTGAAGGGCGACCAGGCGTTCCCGAAGTTCGAGACGTATCGGGAACAGATCGATAAAAAGTACTGGTTCCCGACTTACACGCGCGCTACCGACACCCTGCACTTCAAGAGCGGCGAGAATGTGCCGATCCGCATGACGGTGAAGTATCAGGATTACAAGAAGTACGAAGGCCGATCCACCATCAAGTTCGGCGACGTGGTGGACGACAGCAAGACGGGCGGGACGCCATCGAGCACGCCTCCTACCGCACCGACTGCAACGAAGAAGAAGTAGTCAGGGCGCGTCGATTGTCCCAGAATTCGTGGCCTATCCAGCGTTGCTCCGCGACGTAATGCGCGCGACGGCGGAGTACGTAAGCGTCGAACTCCGCGCGAACGAGCGCTGCGTATTCAGGTAGAAGCGCGGGATTAGCTTGCAGGCAGGCGTCCACGGCGATGGCGGCGTTGGTGGCTTGGCGCAGCGCTTTGAAGATGCCCATTCCCGAGAGTGGATCGTACGAGGCGGCGCTATCTCCCACGGCGAGCCACGCTTCTCCGGCGATCTTCCGGCGGCATGAGGACGCCGCGTAGGTGGTCCGCGTACCGATGACTTGCGCGCCAAGCATGCGAGTGCGGGTCAGCGGGGCGTGGCGGAGCTGCTCTTCGAGCACGATGCCGTGGCGCGCGTAGATGCCGCAATCAGTGAAGAACATCGCGATGGTCTCGCCCTGGGGCAGGGGGGCGGAGTACCACCACCCGGCCGGGGCTGTCTCGACGTAGGTGCGCAGATCGGCTGGCACGCCATGGGGGTGGGTCAGGCGCAAGACGACGGCCAGGACGCGGTCTTCGGTTTCGCGTCCGGCGTCCGGCTCGATGCGCAGTCCGTTGCGCCCGGCGGCATCGACGAGGACACGAGCTCGGATCTCGCCCACGCGCCACGAGCCTGCGTCTCTTTCGGCGGCATCCGCGTGGCATCGCTCGAAGGACACGGCGCCCGCGGCGACGGCCTGGCGGCACAGCATCGCATCGAAACGATTGCGGTCGATGTGCCAGCCGGGACCGTGGGGATTGCGCAGGTAGTCCTGTTCCTGAGGCGGTCCGCCCCAAACAGAGACGATTCCCGGCGACTCCAGCGGCGTGAGCGCGCGGAACTCGTCGAATAATTCGAGCTCGCGGAGGAGCGGGTTGACCTCGGGCGGTAGAGTCTCGCCGTAGCGTGCGGTGTCGAAGGCGGTGGTTTCGAAGAGACAGACTTTCCAGCCGCGGCGCGCGAGGCACAACGCCACGGTTGCGCCGGCGGGACCTGCGCCCACGATCGCCGCATCGAAGGGCTCTGACATTTATCGATTATAATGTCAGCCACCTAAGCGAGGTACCTCATGAACATGGACTCTATCGTCACCGCACGAATTCACCCCGCAATTGGGATTGCCCGCGTGGGCAACAGCCCTGACGAATACTATGTTGGCCCGGAAGTTCCCTTCCCCGCCGGTCCGCCCCCCGGCAGCTATCGCGACGCCCAGGGACGCATCAAACGGCAGGCCGCGCGATTCCGTATCTATGGGTATGACAAAGCCGGCAAGGTGGTGGGCGAAATCACTTCGGCCGATGCCGCGATTGAATGGAAGGTGAAGATCGCCAACAAGAAGGCGTCATGGTATCAGTTCGACATGGCGCTGGATCTCAAGCCCGAGGCGTCGGCGATACAGTCCGCCCGGCGTAATTCGCAGGTCCAGAACCAGGATCGGACTAAGCTGACGATTCAACCGAGCGAACAGACGATTTCGGGCAACAATCAAACTTCGACGCCGTTCGATGACGGCGAGTTCTACGGGACGAAGGTGTATCTGGGCGAACTCCGCACGGACGATGCCGGGCGGCTGCTGTATCTGGGCGGATACGGCAAAGCGGCCTCGCCCTTCCTGGGCTATACGCTCGTCACCTACAGCAACAATCCGGGATGGTACGACGATACATCGGACGGACCGGTGGACGCCACGGTGACGATCGGCGGCAGGCAAATCTTTTGCGACGCGGCGTGGGTGGTGACGGCGCCACCGGCGTTCGCACCGGACATCGCCGGCGTGGTCACGATGTACGACCTGATTTTCGATGCGCTGGCGGGCGGCGTAATTCCCTACCCCGGCAAGCCCAGTTTCACCAAAGATATCCTGCCGATCTTCCAACGTCTGGCAAATCTACAGTGGGTCAATACCGGATTCTTCGTGCAGTTCGGATTCCTGGCGCCGAATGATTTGCTGCGGCCCGACCTGCTGGCGCGGCTCGCCGCCGGGGGCAAGGAATTCCAGGAATTGCGCAACCAGATTTTATATATGTTCCGCAATCCCTCGGCTACGACCTTCGAGCCCTGGCAATGGCCGCCAATTTACGGCGACGCGCTCAAGCTCGTACCGGGCGTGCCGATTAGTCCGCGCGGTGCGCTGTCTCTGACCGCCACCCAGTACAACCATCTTGTCAGCTGGAAGAACGGCAACTTCGACGCGGACTACGATCCGGACTTTGAGCCGGTACTTACGCTCGATGGCTATCCGGTGGAAGAGCAGCCGGACACACTCGACTGCGCCGCGCTGACGTTCTGCCTGGGAGGCCCGTTCCACCCGGGCAGCGAGATGACGTGGCCGATGCGGGTGGCGTCGATGTATCGCGGGAAGTTTCGCCTACGCCGCCATCCGCCGGGGTACACGGACCCGGATTACGGGGACTATCTCACGCAGGTGACCGTGCTGGGCGACAGCGGTCCGCTTTCGGCGAGCGGCCCCGGCGACCTCACCAAGTGGATGTCGGTGCCCTGGCACGCCGACACCGCAAGCTGCCTGCAGGGCTATCCCGGGTTTGAAACGGCGCAGGGCGGACCGTTCAACGTAGATCCCTACCTGCCCACGTTCTGGGCGCCGCGCGCGCCGAATGAGGTGCTTGCCTGCAGCGATTACCAGATCGTGATGGACACCGCGCGACCGCTGGCGGACCGGATTGCGGCTTTCAACCGGCGGAGCGACTGGACGCGCAACTTGTTCCAACCGAATACACCCTGGATCCAGCAACTGACGAACATGGTGGAGAACTTCGACACGATGGGAGTGATCGAAAAGCGTCCGGGCATTGAGGGCGATCTCAATTTTCCGAGCGAGATGTATGTGGAGACGCTGGCGGGCGTGGTCCCGCTGACGCCGCCCGCGGGGGCTCAGGCGCCGGCTACGTTGAGCCCCGCGATTCTGAGGCTGCGTTTTGGGGGGCGGCGGCCATGACGATTTCGTCCCAGGCTGATTCGAAACCGGGCTGGGGCGGAAAAGCGGCGGACAGTTCGTCGAAATCGTAACCGAGTCCGGTGACGGTGGCGGCGCCCAGGGATTGAAGGCAGCCGTGCGCCCACGCGCGGCGGAGGGGCGAATCGAGCGTCCTCTTCCAGCGGGCGATCCGGCTGGCCACGGGCCGGGTTTTCTGGTGGACGGTGAGGGTGTCGCCATAGCGGAAGCGGGCCTGTCCGGCTGGCGAGCGGCCGTACTCGAGCATGGCGGGTTCGAAGGGAATGCGCAGGCGCTCACAGAGGCGGGCCACGGCGGGGGCGGGCCTGGCGGCGAGATCTTCGTAATGGATGACGGTAGAGTTTCCGTCCGGCCGGCGGATGGCTTCGAGGATGCGGCCGGGCGCGACGGTCAGGTCTTTGCGGAACGGGCGTATGCAGTGGACGCAATCGTCGGGTGCCCAGGTGTCGATGACGGATGCCAGAACGGCAATGGGGTTGCGGATCAAGAACACGAAGTGGGCTTGCGGAAAGACGTGGCGGAGCTCCGGCAGGATCATGTGGTAGCGCGGCGTCTTGTCCAGAAAGAACTGTTTACCGGATTCTTCGAGTGCGCGGCTGTAGAGGTGGCCGAGCATGAGGCGCACGGCTTGCCAATAGGCCTCTTCGCCCTCGGGCAGGTGCGAGAGGAAATCCTGGACGCCGATGAGCGCGAGACGGGCGCTGTAATCGGCGGCGATGCCGGTTTCGCGGAGCCCGAACAGGGGCTGGAGGGCCAGCCAGGGTTCCGAGAGCGTGTGGATGGCCGAGTGCGAGGCGAGAACCTTCTGCAACAGAGTGGAACCGGAGCGCGGTTGGGAGATCACAAAAATGAGGCGCCGGCCGAGGGTGGACCATTTTGGCACTCAGGTATTATAGAAGACTGCAAAATGCCTTCGTACCGGGATTGTGCGGTGGTCTACGTGGCCTGGACCCGGTCGTGCGCGGAGGAATCGCTGGTATCGGCGAGGTCAGTGCGGCGCGCGATGCCGGATATTGCGATCTATCTGAAGGTGGGCGGATCGACTACCTCTACCGCCTCCCTCGCGACAGTGGGTAAACGATGGAGCGTTTTCGATCGCGTGGTGCGGGTACGCGACATGGAGCAGACGTTCGTCGATAAATTTCGATTCCTGTCGGGCGTGGGGGAAGAAAAGGTTCTGTATCTGGACACCGATACGTACGTGGTGAGTGGCCTGCGCGAGGCGTTCGATCTTCTCAACCGGTTCGATTTGGCCTGCGCCCATGCGCCGTGCCGCTTCGCGGACGGGTTTCGGCCGGACGATCCGCGGCTGCCACGAGTACCGGCGGCATTTCCGGAACTGAACTCCGGAGTGATTTTCTGCCGGAACAGCTCCAAGGTCCGCCGGTTATTGCGGACGTGCCGGGAGATACACGCAGGGTGGGCGTCCGCCGGGGAGCACACGCCGGACCAACCCGCGCTGCGCTGTGCCTTGTGGAAGAGCCGGGTCTCGTTCAGCGTGCTGCCTCCCGAATATAATGCCAGGCTATGCTTCCCGGCATTTTTGTCAGGCGAGGCGAAGATTTTGCATTCAAGGTTTGGCGATTTGCGGAAGGTCGCGCACATGGCTAACGCGAGTTTGGAGCCGCGAATCTTCCAGCCGGAAGAATTCGTCGAATAAGCGGCGCTGTTGCGGGTGGGCTGTGGTAAGATCGCGCAAGTTCACCCAGTTCCAGTTAGCTGAAGTCAGTGAGGAGATCGGAATGGCAACAAAGAAGAAAAGTTCCAAGCCGGTAAAGAAGGCAGCTAAGAAAGGTACTCCGGCGAAGAAGGTTGCGAAGAAGGCCGCCAAGAAAGTCGCTCCGGCAAAGAAGAGCGCGAAGAAATCGCGCCGGCGAAGAAGGCTGTCAAGAAGGCCGCCAAAAAGTCCGCTCCCGCGAAGAAGGGCGGCAAGAAGCGCCCGGGAGGAACTCAGCCTCGTCGCTACCCGGTTCCAGGAGGAACACAGCCCCGCCGCGGGCCGGCTCCGACAGGAACGCAGCCTCGCGGTCCAGCACCGACGGGAACCCAACCTCCGGTTCCGACAGGAACTCAGCCTCCCGTGCCTACCACGCAGCGTCAGACCCACGAGCACGACATCTGGCACGACCAGGTCGATGAACCCTAGTCGAAAGGTCCGCCGGCGGTAATGCCGACGGACAATGCCCTCGCGATTCACCTGGAACGGGGCCGCAGACTACGCTTGGACAACCGCCTTGAAGAGGCTTTGGCGCACTTCGAGGCGGCCTTGCGCGTGGACCCCGGAAGCGCCCGCGCGCATGCGGGTTACGGCGCTACGCTGGTCCGGATGGGGCAATCCGCGCGCGCCGTGGAGGCTTACTGGGAGGCGCTCCGCATACAGCCGGTGCAACCGCGGATCTACGGCGCTCTGGCCACGATGTACCTGGCGGAGGGACGGATAGAGTTGGCGACTGACTGCTTCCGCGAGGCGGTGGCGCAGGCGCCCGACGATGAGATTCTCCGCTCGAACCTGCTGTACGCGCTGAATTTCGACAACCGAACGAGCCCGGAAGAAGTGTTCCGGGAACACTGCGAGTTCGGGAGGCGTCTCAGCGGGCTGGCCGGGCCGCCGCCGCAATGGCGTCCGAAGCGCATACTGAGGGTCGGCTACGTCTCCGCCGATTTCTGCGATCACGCGGTCAGCTACAACTTCTGGCCGGTGCTGGAGAACCATCGGCGGCGCGCCTTCGAGATCACACTCTATTCGAGTACGCCGAAACTGGATTTCCTCACGCAACGCCTGCGCCGCCTGGCCGGCAGGTGGCGCGACGTACGGAAGGTCTCCGACGAAGATCTGGCGGGCATGGTACGCCAGGACGGCATCGACATACTGGTTGACCTGGCGGGCCATACATCGATTGCGCGGCTGGGCACATTCGCGCGAAAGCCGGCTCCGGTCCAGGTGAATTTCCAGGGCTACCCGAACACCAGCGGCCTCACCGCGATGGATTATCGCATTACCGACGAATGGGCCGACCCTCCCGGCATGACGGAGCGGTGGCACACGGAGAAACTGGTCCGACTGCCGGGCGGCTTCCTGTGCTATCGCCCCGAGGGTTCCGCGCCGGCGGTGGCGAAGCCTCCGAGCCTGGGCAGGGGGACGATCACCTTCGGGTCCTGCAGCAAGCCGGCGAAGTGGAACGACGCCGTCATCGAGACTTGGGCGGCAATTCTACGCAAGGTACCGGATTCGCGCCTGCTGCTGCATCATTCCACGACGGGCAGCGCGCAGACGCGTGTGCTCGAAGCCTTTTTCTCGCACGGCATCGCACCCAACCGCATCGGCATTTCAGGAGCGCTCGACTGGAAGGCCCACTGGGAGTGGTTCCACCAGGTGGACGTGGCGCTCGATCCCTTTCCCTACAACGGCACGGCCGGGTCTTGCGAGACGTTGTG
Source organism: uncultured Solibacteraceae bacterium (assembly GCA_963805775.1). Classification (GTDB taxonomy): domain Bacteria; phylum Acidobacteriota; class Terriglobia; order Bryobacterales; family Bryobacteraceae; genus Solibacter. The sequence continues at coordinate 26,310 of CAWDWK010000070.1, forward strand.
GATGGGCGTGCCGTTCATCGCACTGGCGGGACGCACCCACGTTGCGCGAGTCGGCGTGAGCCTGCTCACGCGCATCGGACTGGAGCGACTGGTGGCGCGCGATGAGGAGGAGTACGTCGCTTTGGCGGTCCAAGTGTGCGGCGACCGCGAGGCGCTGGGTGGTTTGCGTTCCGGAATGCGCCGCCGCCTGAGGAGTTCCACGCTGCTGGACGGCCGCGCATTCACGCGCGGGCTGGAAGACGCGTACCGGCAGATGTGGGACGATGCAGGCGCGCCGCTAAGGCACTTCCGTAGTACAGTTGAGTGACCCCGGACATGTCACTCGAAATCGGCACGATACTTGGCCCCTATCAAATCATCTCCGAACTGGGCTACGGGGGCATGGGTGAGGTGTATCGTGCGCGCGATACACGGTTGGGCCGCGACGTGGCGCTCAAGGTCCTGCGCGGCAGCACGATTCGCGACGCCGACTCGCGCCGCCGTTTCGCGCACGAGGCCAACGCGGCCGGCGCGCTGAATCATCCGAATATCGCGGCGGTCTTCGACGTCAACCTGGAGGTGGAAAACCCGTACATCGTTACCGAACTGGTGGAGGGCGAATCGCTGCGCAAGCTGCTCGATCGGGGGCCCGTGCCGCTGCGCAAACTGCTGGACATCGCGGTGCAGGTTGCCGACGGGATGGCCGCCGCGCATCAGGCATCGATCGTGCACCGCGACCTGAAGCCGGAGAACATCCTGCTGACGCGCGAGGGGCGCGCGAAGATCGTGGACTTCGGGCTGGCGAAATCCCTGACTCCGCTTTCGGGAAGCGGCTCGCAGGAATCGCTCACCGTCTCCATGTCGGCGCTGGGCGCGGTGATGGGCACGGTGGAGTACATGAGCCCGGAACAGGCGAGGGGCGAGCGGGTGGACACACGCTCGGACATTTTCTCGTTCGGGCTGATTCTGTTTGAGATGGTCAACGGCCACTGCGCGTTCGTGCGGCGCTCGAAGGTAGAGACGCTGGAAGCGATCATCAACGCGGAAGCGCCGCCGCTGGCGGTGGAGTTGCCCTTGCCGTTGAAATGGTGCATCGAGCGGTGCATCGCCAAGGATCCGCAGGACCGGTACAATTCGACGCTCGATCTGTATCACGAACTTCGCGGCATACGGGAGCATCTTCCGGAGGTCACCGGCACGTTCACGGGGCCTATTCCCAAGCAGCGTCCGCAAAAGGCCGCGCCTTCGCGGATCGCGCAGGCGGCGGTGCTGGCAGGCGTGCTTTTGGCGGGTGCGGCAGGCGCCGCCGTGTGGCTGGCGCCCAAGGGTCCGGATCTCGCGGCCATACGTTTCCAGCCGCTGGCCACCGGATCGGAATTGGAGGATTGGCCAGCATGGTCGCCGCTCGGCGGGGTGGTGGCGTATTACGCCAGGGTGGACGGGCGCTCGCAGATTTTCACGCGCAGCCTGCAATCTCCGGCAGGGGTGCAGGTGACGCATTGTCCGGGGAACTGCGATCGTCCAGCGTGGTCCGCGGACGGCCGGCAGATCTTTCTGCGGTCCAACAACGGGGTTTGGGTAGTGGGTGCGGCGGGTGGGGATCCGAAGCCGGTGGTGACGGACGCGGAAGCGTACGCTATTTCTCCCGACGGCAATACGCTCGCATTCATCCGCCGCAACAGCGACCTGACGGGAATCTCGGTGTGGACTTCCTCTCCCCCCGGGGCGGAGCCGAAGCATTACGGGCCGGCGCCCTACGAGGGCGTGGACACGGGCACCGGCCTGCGCCTGCTGTTTGCGCGGGACGGCCATTCGATTCTGTTGTGGGGACGCTTCTTCGGCCGGGGCTCTGAATTCTGGATGCTGCCCTACCCGGGGGGAGCAGGCAAACCGCGGCGGGTACTGGAATCGTTGCAGGATGCCTTCCCGGTGCGGGGCTTCGACTGGCTCGCCGGCGGCAAGCGTCTGGTATTGGCCGCAGCGCTTCCGCCATACGTGTATCGTTCCCATCTGTACCTGGCCGATTTGAGTGGGACCGTCACGCCGCTGGCGGCGAGTATCGGATCGCAGTCCGTCCCGGTGGTATCGCCGGATGGAAAACAGATCGCTTACACCGAGTTGGCGTACGACACCAACATTGTGGAGATCCCGTTGGATGGCTCGCCCATTCGCAACCTGGTGGCCACGGGCAGGCTGGAGCACTCGGCGGTGTGGTCGCCACGCGGAAAGGAGTTCGCATACGTCACCGATCGCAGCGGCGTGGATGAGATCTGGATCCGCAACGTGGAGACCGGGCGGGAGCAGCCGGTGGTGGCGCCGCGCAGTTTTCCACGGGGCGACAACGAGTTTCTGACGACGCCGGCCTACTCGCCGGACGGGGAGCGGATCGCGTTCGTGCGGCACAACCGGTCCAACCCGAAAAACCGCGACGCCACCGAAATCTGGATCGCGCCCTCGACGGGGGGAGTGCCGGTGCCACTAGCCGATGTGAAAGGCGCGCAGTGGGCGCCCACGTGGTCGCCCGACGGCAACTGGATCGCGTTCACGTCGCAGGGGCCCCCGTCGGGCGTCATGAAAGCACGGGTGGGTGGGAACGAACCGGGCGAGATGCTGTGGACGCTGGATCTTTCGGTGCTGCAGTGCGTGGCGGAGTGGTCACCCAGGGGCGACTGGGTCGCGATCCCCGGCAAAGGGGGGACGATTCTGGTCAGCCCGGATGGGAAGCAGAAGCGCGTGCTGCGCAAGGGCGCGTTCCTTGCCATGACGTGGTCTCGCGATGGGACGGTTCTGTATGGCCTGGAGAGAGTCGATTCGCAGCAGCGAATTGTTGCGGTAAACGTGGCGAGCGGCGAGGAGCGCGAAGCGGCGAGGATTCCGTCCGGAGTCCAACTGGGGGCGATGTGGATTCCGGGCTGGAAGATGAGTTTGTCGCCCGACGGCAAGAGCGTGGCCGCCACCGCGGTCCACCAGAGCGGCGACATTTGGCTGATGGAGAACTTCGAGACGCCTGGGCTTTGGCGGCGGGTTTTCCGATAGGGCATGCGAGTGGTGCCTGTGGCGCAGGCACTCTTGCACGGCGGGCGGAGTCTGGGACACGGCACAGATTGGCTTGACGGAACATCGCATACGCCTACAATGCTAAAATCTGGATATATTGCTGGATATACGGAGTCTGCGATGAGCACAACGCCACAGAAACGGGCGTTGAAACGCTACCGGAAGCGCCTCAACGAACGAGGGATGGCCCGATTCGAGGTTCTAGGGCTCGAGGCCGATCGCGAATTGATCCGGTCACTCGCAAGGCAACTCGCCGGCGAAGGCGCTGATTCCGCGCGTATTCGCGCCGCCGTGCGCCGTACCATTTCGGGGGAACAGGGAAAAAGGGCGGTATTCTGAAAGCACTACGCCGGTCGCCTCTGGTCGGCGCCGATCTGGAACTGAATCGCCCGCTGACTCCGGGCCGCAGGGTTGACCTGTGAGCCGGAGCCTCCTCGACACCAATATCATCAGCAGTGTCACCAAGCCTGTGCCATCGGATGCGCTCGTCATGTGGATGGCTCAGCAAGCCGACGAGGACCTGTTTATCTCTTCGCTGACAATCGCTGAGATTCGCCGCGGAATCCTCGGGAAGCCTGCCGGAAAGAAGCGCAGGGAGCTGGAGCGTTGGTTTTCCGGGCCTGAGGGTCCGCTCGCTCTATTCGCCGGCCGGGTTCTTCCGTTCGACGAACGAGCGGGCCTGAGCTGGGCGCGGTTGATGGCCGACGGCACTGCGAGGGGACGGCCTCGGAGTCCCCTCGATATGATCATTGCCGCAATCGCTGAGGCGAATGATTGCGTGGTTGTTACGGAAAACGAAAGACACTTCGCGGGCATGAAGATCGTCAACCCAATGAGAGCGAACTGACGAGTTTTTTGCATGACGGGGCATGCTGTTTGAAAGGCAGATAATCCGAGCTGCGCTCGGATGGCCGATTGCCATTCGGCCGCGGGTTGGCAACCCGGCCCAGATCTGAGAATCCCAGTTGGAGGGTCAGTCTTCCGGGAGTAGTTGCTGCGTGAAGCCGAGGGCCTTCAACTCGCGGTAGGCGTCCATTACGTCGGGCGGCACGATTTGAGCGGCGGACCATCCGCGCCGGCCGTAAATCCATACGCGCTGCAAGTCGCCGAGCATGATGGGAATCCCCTTGTCGGGGGGTAGGTCTTCGGTAAAGTATTCATCCAAGGTCATCGATTCCGAGGCGAGAGAGGCGGGCACCTCGGGCCACTCGACCGCCATGGTCGCCCAGACGCGACGCTGCATGAAGGGCTTGGTCGCGAGGATAACATTGCGGGGTGACCGCCGTTGCGGCAGAGCAGTTCGCGGGTGAAGCGGACGTTCTCAGCGGTGTTGGCGGCCCGCGGCTCAAGCATGATCCGCTCACGGGGGACCCCGAGGGCGACGGCCTCGTCCGCGTACATTTCGGCTTCGGTTTTGTGCCAGTTGGTGGCCAGTAGGTCACCCTGGTGGGCCATGCCGCCGGTGCAGACGAGAGTGCGTCCGAAACCTTCGTGATAGAGGCGGGCCGCAAAGCGGGCGACGCGGAGGTCGTTGGTCCCGAAGACGACGATCACGTCAGCAGGAATGGGGTGGTGTTTGAGTTGGAGGTAGTCCCAGACTATACGGGCGGGACACAGGACGGTCTCGTGCATTTGGTTTCATTGTCGCAGGATGGAGGGATAGACATGCCGACCGTACGGCATCCAACGGACTGTAATACAATGATTGACCAAGCGAGGAGGGGTAACCCATGCAAACGACGCGACGAGCCTTTCTGGGGGCGGCGGGAGCGGTGGCTGCGGCGGCCGCTGCGCCACGGCCGGCCAAGCCTGCCAACGGTTCCACACAGAAACTGTACGTGGCGGCGTGCACGCCCTGCGACAAATCCCTGAAGTTCGATGAGGGCGTTTACAAGGAGATGATGCCCTACTTCAAGGAGAAGGGCCTCGACGGCGTGGTGGTGCTGGGCACGACGGGCGAGTATCCGTCATTTTCGGTGGCGGAACGGAAGAAGGTGGCAGAGACCGCGCTGAAGCACCGGAGCGGCCTGGCGATCATCGTCCAGGTGGGCACTACGAATTTTCCGGAGACACTCGATTTGCTGAGTCACGCGACGGCGAACGGCGCCGACGGAGTGCTCTGCATTCCGCCGTTCTATTACAAGAAGCCCGCGCTGGACGGATTGGTGAAGTATTATTCGCTGATTCTGGAGGCCTCCAAAATCCCGGTGCATCTGTATCACATTCCGGGTACGAGCGCCGTGCCGATCACGAATGAGCTGCTGCACGCACTGGAACATTACCCCAATCTTGCCGGAATCAAGGACTCGGCGGGCGATGCCGCGGAATACCAGAGCTACGTCAAGGAATTCCCGAAGTTGAACATGATGACGGGAACGGGCAACAATCTCAAGGCGGCGCTGCAGGCCGGCATGGGAGCGATACTGGCCGATGCGAACCTCTTTCCCAAGCAGGCCGCGGCGGTGTTTGCGGCGCACCGCGCGGGCAAGGATGTGGATGAGGCTTACAACAAGCTGCGCGAATTGAATACGGCAATGCGGCCGATGGGAGTGGGATCGTACGGCCCCATGAAGTATGCACTCAGCCTGATGATGGGAACGCACCAGACGTGGCAGCGGCCTCCGCATGTGGACGTGACCGAGGAACAGAAGACGCAGATCAAGAGCAAGCTGGGCGAACTGGGGTTGCTGGCTTAATGCGTGGCAAATACTGGGTACATCTTGCGGCCGGGCTAACTCTGGCCGCTACGGCCGCGCCGGGCCAACTTCGTGTTAGGGATGCCGAGTGGTCCACTTATGCCGCGGACCTGGCAGGGTCCCGGTATCGCGCGCTGGACCAGATCAATGCGAGTAACTTCAGTAAGCTGGAAGTGGCGTGGCGTTTTAAGACGGACAGCCTGGGCAATCGCCCGGAGTATAAGCTGGAAGGCACGCCGCTGATGGTGAAGGGCGTAGTCTACGCCACCGCCGGATCGCGGCGCGCCGCGATCGCGCTGGATGCGGCCACGGGCGAACTGCTGTGGGTACATGGCGAGCATGAGGGCGCACGGGGCGCGGCCGCTCCGAGGCAACTTTCGGGTCGCGGCCTGGCCTATTGGACCGATGGCAGGGATGCGCGCATTCTCTATGTCACGCCGGGATACCGCCTGATTGCGCTCGACGCGAAGACCGGCGCGCTGGTGCCTACGTTCGGCGATAAAGGCGCGGTCGACCTGAAGCTCAACGACGATCAGACGATACTGCCGGATCTCACGACGGGCGAGATCGGGTTGCAATCGGCGCCGGTGGTGGCGAAGGACGTGATTCTGATAGGCGCGGCATTCCGCGAGGGCATGACTCCGCGGAGCATGCGCAACAACAAAGGATACATGCGGGGCTTCGACGCACGCACGGGGAAACGGCTGTGGATCTTCCACACCATTCCGGTGCAGGGCGAGGCGGGCTACGAAACGTGGGAGAACGGGTCGGCCGAATACACCGGCAACACGGGCGTGTGGACGCAGATTACGGTGGACGAGCAGTTGGGGCTGGTGTACCTGCCGGTGGAATCGCCCACCGGAGATTATTATGGCGGCCACCGTCCGGGAGGCAACCTGTATGGCGAGAGCCTGGTCTGCGTGGACCTGAAGACCGGACAGCGGAAGTGGCATTTCCAACTGGTGCATCATCCGCTTTGGGACATGGACATTTCCTCGGCGCCGATCCTGGCCGATATCACGGTAGAGGGGCGGGCCGTGAAAGCGGTCGCGCAGCCTACCAAGCAGGGCTTCCTGTATGTTTTCGATCGGGTGAGCGGAAAGCCGGTCTGGCCGATTCCCGAGCAGGCGGTGGAGAAAGGCAACGTCCCTGGCGAGTGGTATTCGGCCACGCAGCCGGTTCCCAGCAGACCGCGAGCGTACAGCCGGAACGGTGTATTTGTCGAGCACCTGATCGACTTCACGCCGGCGCTGCACGATGCGGCGCTGACGCTGGTGGCGAAGTATAAACTGGGACCGGTTTTTACACCGCCGGTGGTGAGCAAAGTGGGCGGTCCGCTGGCCACGCTCACGATGGGGACGGCTAGCGGAGGCACTAACTGGCCGGGCGCTTCCTACGACCCCGAAACGCACACGGTGTACGCGTACGCCTGCAATGCATGTGTTACGCCGATCGGGCTGGTGCCTGCGCCGAAGGAAATTTCCGACATGAACTACATCGCGGGGACAGCGGGCCAGGAGGTTGTATTCCGCGCGGGCCCCGGTGAGAACGCCGGCGCGGATTCGCCGCTGCCTGCGAGGTCGGCGGGGCCGCGGACTGGCGGCGGAGGGGGCGGTGGCGGCCTGAATATTCAGGGGCTCCCGCTGATGAAGCCGCCTTATGCCACGATCTCCGCCATCAATCTGGACAAGGGGGAGATCGTCTGGCAAATCGCCCATGGAGAAACACCGGATGCGATCCGCAATAACCCGGCGCTCAAGGGGCTGACGATCCCGCGCACCGGACAGTCCGGGTATAACATCGGCACGCTGATCACTAAGACGCTGGTGATCGCGGGCGAGGGTCAAGTTACCACTACGACGGACCATCCGCGGGGAGCGATGCTGCGCGCTTATGACAAGGCGACAGGCAAGGAGGTTGGCGCCGTATATATGCCGGCGCCGCAGAGCGGGTCGCCTATGACTTATATGTTGAACGGCAAGCAATATATCATCGTGGCTGTAAGTGGGGGCGCTTACTCCGGCGAGTATCTTGCCTTCCGGCTGCCGGACGCGGAGTGATGAAGCCGTCCTTTTATATTTACGCGCTCGCGGCCGCCGGCACGCTGGCGTCCCTGTGCGGCCAACCTACGGCTTCGGTGTGGGACGGCGTGTATACCGAAGAGCAGGGCGGACGCGGCCAAGCGCTGTATACCAAGGAGTGCGCGTCATGCCACGGCTCGTCATTGAACGGCGGAGAGACGGCGCCTCCGCTGACCGGCTCGGCATTCATGGCAAATTGGAGCGGGCTGACGGTGGGCGATCTGTTCGAGAGAATACGCGTATCGATGCCGGAAGGCCGGCCCGGCACGCTGAGCCGGCAGCAGAACGCCGACATTCTGGCCTACATCTTGAACGTCAACCAGTTTCCGGCCGGCAAGGCGGAACTGGCGCGCGATACGGACCGGCTCAGGCAGATCCGCTTCCTGGCGGAAAGACCGGAGGCGGGAAAATGAGGGTGCTGGCGTTGATGGTTGGGACGGCTGCATGTCTCGCGGCCCAACCCAATCCGTACCGCACGGTGGAGCACTGGTTCACGCTTCCCGAAGGTCGCACGATGGGATCCACGAGTTCGGTATTCGTGGCCCCGGGCGGGCACATCTGGGTGGCGGAGAGATGCGGCGCGAACACCTGCGCGGATTCGAGCGTGGCGCCGATCCTGGAATTCGATGAATCGGGCAAGCTACTGAAGAGCTTCGGCGCGAACCTGTTCATGTTTCCGCACAGCCTTCTGATGGACAACGAGGGCAACCTGTGGGTCACGGACGGCCAGGGGAAGGACGGCAAGGGCCACCAGGTTTTCAAGCTGAACCAGGATGGCAAGGTTCTGATGACACTTGGCAAAGCGGGCGTCGCGGGCGACGGGCCGGACACGTTCAATCAGCCGAATTCAGTGGCGATTGGGCGCGACGGCGCGATCTTTGTTTCCGACGGCCATAACGCCGGGCGGGGGAATGCGCGCGTCGTCAAGTTTTCCAAGGAGGGAACGTTCCTCAAGCAGTGGGGCGGGCACGGGTCCGGGCCGGGGCAGTTCGAAGTTCCGCATACGCTGGCTTTCGATTCGAAAGGGCGGCTGTTTGTCGGGGACCGCGCCAACAACCGGATACAGATCTTCGACCAGGACGGCAGATTTCTCGAAGAGTGGAAGCAATTCAGCCGGCCGAGCGGAATCTTCATCGATAAGAATGACGTGATCTATGTGACCGATTCGGAGTCGACGGATAAGGAAGGCTACGGTCACAATCCGGGCTGGAAGAGGGGGATCCGGGTGGGCAGCGCCAGGGACGGCAAGGTGACGGCGTTCATTCCCGACCCGTCGCCGGGAACAGCGATTACGAGCGCGGCGGAAGGCGTGGCTGCGGATGCGCAGGGCAATATCTACGGCGCCGAGGTGGGGCCGAAGGACGTGAAGAAATACGTGAAGAAGTGATCGGGCGGCCTTGAGTCGGCTAGGGATTATTCCTCACGCAGGGCGGTCATGGGGTCAATTCGGGCGGCACGGCGCGCGGGAATCCACGTTGCGATGAGAGCGACGGCGAGCAGGGCGACGAACGCCATAGCCGCTGTCGCCGGGTCCAAGGGCTCAAGGCGGAATAGCGAGGTTTTCAAAACCCTTCCTATGGCGTAGCTGCACGGCAGCCCGATGAAGATGCCGACGGCGACCATCCGAAGCGAATCGCGGAGCACCATACGGATCACGTCGCCGGCAGTGGCACCCAACGCCATTCGAACGCCGATTTCGTTGGTCCGGCGAGCCACGGCGTAAGCGAGCAGACCACCGAGTCCGATGGCGGCCAGGGCCAGGGCGATCAGGCCGAAGGCGCCGGAGACGAAACCCAACAGCCGCTCGGTTCGAAGCACGCGGTCGATCAATGCGGTCTGGGTGTGAAACTCGGTGAGCGGGACAGCGGGATCGACAGAAGCAACGGCCTTGCGAACGGCGTCAACGAGACGGGCGGAGTCCATTGTCGTGCGGATGGCGAAATGAATCGTGCCCGCCGGACGGTAGGGCTCATAGATGGTGGGATACGCATCGTCGCGCAAGCTGTTGTAGCGACTGTTGCCGACGACGCCGACGATCTCGTACCGGCTATTCTCTTTCGGGCCGAATCCGAAGCGGTGTCCCAAGGGGTTCTCGTGAGGGAAGTAGCGCCGGGCAAAGACCTGATCGACGATGACGCCATGCGCGCCGGGGCTCATGTCACCCAGTTCCAGTGTTTTGCCGGCCAACAAGGGGATGCGAAGGGTTTCGAAAAATCCGACTCCCACGTTGTTCAGGTTGGCGCGATTATGCCGCTGCGAGCGGGCGTCCGGCAAAATTCACGAGGCTGTTGTTTCCCATACCGGACAACGGCCGGAAGGAGGCGGTACCGACACAGAGGACTCCAGGCAGCGTGGCCAGCATCTGGCGCACACGTTCGGCGTACGGTCCCACACGCTCCGCCGGGTAGCCGGCGCGCCCGGGATTCACCGAAGCGTAAGCCAGGTTTTCCGGGTCGAACCCGACATCGGTCCGTTTCAAGTTGTCGAGCGTCCGGCCCAGGAGTCCGGCGGCCACCAACGCTGACAGGCACAGGGCAATCTGGAAAGAGACCAGGACGCGCGGCAGGCGCAAGCGGCCGCCCGTCACCGATCGGGTCTGTGCCTTGAGAGCGTCACCGAGATCAGCGCGTGCGGCGCGCACGGCGGGCGCGAGGCCGAACAGCAGTGCCGTGAGGACCGAAAGGGCAGCCGTGTACCCGAGAACCCTCGGATCAAGGTGAAGATCGAATGCGCTGCCGGCATCGCGGGCGGTCTGAAACAGGAGATGGATTGCCCGCGCAAGGGCGTAGCCCAACGCAAGTCCGGTGCCGCCGCCAAGCAGCGCCAACACTACGCTCTCGATCAGGTGCTGCCGGAAGATCCGCATTCTGCCTGCTCCCAGGGCCAGGCGGACAGCCGACTCGCGCTGCCTCGCGACGGAGCGGGACAGCAACAGGTTCGCCACGTTGGCGCAGACGATCAGGAGCAGGAGGCCCACCAGGAGCATCAGAATCCACAGTGCGCCGGCATCTTTGGAACTCAACGCATCGAAGCCTCGGCGCCCCGGCAGAGTGATCAGTTCGGGAAGCTTATCCGGTTCCGCCTTTGCGCCTTGAGGAGCCGCCAGGTTGCGAAATAGTGCGGCGATCTGTAGCCGCGCGGTCGATTCCGGCACTCCCGGTTTCAGACGGCCGACCTGACGCACCCACCAATCGGTGTCGTCCTCGCCCCGAGGCGGGGCAGTGCTCGGTGCCGGCTGGAAAGCAACTCTCATCGCGAGGGGCGCATAGACGTCGTTCCATTCGCCGGCCCGGAGACCAAAGAAGCCGGGCGGGGTCACGCCGACGATGCGAGCGGGCACGTTGTTGATGCGAATTTGCCTTTCTAGCGATGGGCTGTCCTTTCCGAAATGGCTCATCCAGAAACGATGACTCACAATCACAACGGGTTCGTGGCCGACACGATCTTCCTCGTCGCGAAAGGGCCGGCCAATGACTGGCGTCACGCCCAGTCCCTGAAAGAAATTGGCGCTGACCCATTGCAGTTTCACTTGTTCGGCAGGTGACGCACCGGCGGCGATCGCTACCGAATCCGGGTCTGCTAACCCGATCCACGTTTCGAAGGCGTGTTGTTCACGCGCAAGTTGCCGGTACAGATTGGCGCTGACCGAAGTGCCCTGACACTGTCCCGCGGAGAGCTGTTTGAAGCCGCCATTGATGTTGTTTACGCCGGGCGGAAAGCCCTGGTTGAGCCACTCAACGATGCGCAGCGAATTCGGATCTTTCACCGGCAGGGGCCGCAAGATTGCGGCGTCGACGAGGCTAAAGATCGCGGTATTCGCGCCGACGCCAATGGTCAGCGAGAGCACTACGGCCAGCACCAAGGCCGGCGTCTTGCGCAATTGACGCAATCCGTAACGGGCATCCTGCAGAGCCGAGTCGAGCCACTCGACAATCCCCATCGCCCTCGTCTCCTCTTCGATCCGCGTCACGTGGCCGAGATGCATTCGTGCTTCGCGGAGGTCGCATCCGTCGGCAGTGTCCATGTCGAGGTGGAACTGGAGCTCTTCGTGGATCTCGGCGATGTGGCGATCGCCGCGAAGGGTTTTTCGGATCCTGGACCACATCCCCATATCGTTTCTCCTCTCAGGCCGTGCGGAGAATCTTCGCGACGGCAGCAGAAATGGCGTGCCATCTCTTCTCTTCCGCTTCGAGTTTGCGACGCCCCTTTGTGGTCAAAGCGTAGAACCGGGCGCGGCGTCCGGCCTCCGACATCCGCCAATCGGCTTTCAGGAGTCCGGCTTCCGTCATACGGTGCAGCGCCGGGTAGAGCGAGCCTGCCTCTACGCGAAGGACCTCGTCCGATATTTGCTGGATATGGGACGAAATTGCGAATCCGTGGTTAGGACCGCGGCGGAGAATCTTCATCACAAGAAGTTCCAGAGCCCCTTGAAGATTGTCCGTCTTGGCCATGCTATCGACATCTAGTATAGATATCGATAGCATCTCGGTCAAGTGCACTGGCAAGCACGACAGGGTCGAAAAACCAGCATGACGCGACAGTTTCCGCACGAAGCAAGCCGACGGGGGCGTCGGCTGCGGACCAGGGGGTCCGCCCCACCATTGCACGTCCCACGTGCAGTTTTTCATGAAGTTTCGCGGGCGGGACGCCCATCCCAACAGACCACAGAAGGCGATGGTCTGTCCCACCTGCGATTTACCAGGGATCGCGGTTGGAGATGGTCACGCGAAAAAGAGGTTTCTCTTTTTCCGCGGGCTCGATGTGGAATTCCTGCGAGGTTTTCCCGGGATCGTAATCGCGCCATAGCCACGTGAGAGATTCCGGCAGATCGAGGGCGGCCTGCGCGCCGCCGTGCGCGGCCGTGCCGAAGCGGAAATGGAAATCGTACTCCATCAGCTTCAGGGAATTCGCCATCTGGATGTTCTGCATCGGCCAGGATCCGTGATTGTTCTCCAGGTCGTCGGCGCCGTCGCTCATCCAGATACGGATATTGCGCTTGGGCTCTTTGCGCACCTTAAAGGGATACACGTTGCCGCCTTCCACCTTGTCCTGCGGGTGCCACTGAATGGACGTGAAGCTACCCACGGCGGAATGCACGCGGCTGAACTTATCGGGGATCAACCACGCGACGTTGAAGGCGCAGATGCCGCCGGAGCTTTCCCCACCGATGGCGCGGCTGTAGCCGTCGGGACGCAGCTTATACGTCTTCTCCACCTCGGGCAGAACTTCCTCCATCAGAAAACGCGGATAGCGGTCGCTCACGGTGTCGTACTCGATGGACCGCATGGCGCGGCCGTCCGGGGATTGGCCGGGCGAGATCATCACATGCACGATGGGCGGCAGGAGCTTTTGCGCGACCAGGTTTTCCGTGACGGTGAAGAGCCGGCTGCGCGAGTAATCACCGATCAGGCCCTGGCCATCCTGCCAGACCATCAGGGCTGACGGAACCGCAGGGTCCACTCCGGGCGAAGCGTAGACCCAGTAATCGGATTTCATGCCGTCGTAAATTTTGCTGACGATGGTCTGTTTCTCGCTGACTTTACCGTGCGGCACGCCGGGCCTGGCGTACGAATCGGGATTGTAGCCGACGGCGTCGCCGCGAGCGCCGAGCGGTTTCCCGGCAGAGAAGTACTGGAAGGAGTGCGTGACGCCGGTGCGCATTTTGGTGAGCAGCATCCAGAGTGTGGAGCCTTCGACCTGGGCCATGGGAACGGCGGGTTGATTGTCCAGGGAGATGGAAACGGGCGCAGGTGAATCGGAGACGAAGAGATAATCCTGGCCCGAGACGGCGTTGCCGCCGCGCGCCGACAGCGTCTTGGTGATGCGATCTTTCAAGCCGGGCGCGGCCGGACCCTGGCGGGCAAGTGCGATCAGTTCTTCCCAGGGCGGGGCCTGCGGCAACGCGACACACGAGGTGAGCAGAAACAAGACAAGTTTCTTCATAGCCGGCAATCAGTATACACCGCCCGTTGAGACGTTGACATGAGCGGGAAAAGTCTGGCGGCACAGTCTGGCGGAGTTCCTGCCGAGGTTGTTTCGATAGGCGGGAGGCACCGCTCCCTCACGGTCGCGGCTCGGATTGAAGTCACGACGACGCGGCTCTGATTGGCGCAGTTGATGCGGTCCATAGAATCTTTTTGTGCCTCAACCGCCGCACCCTCTGCCATACTGGCCGTGATGTTGGTGCTGCGGGCTCCCGCCGCCGCATAGTTCTCAACCCACTGGCACGAAAGATACTCCGTTCTTTGGGAGAAGACAGTCCAAGATGCATCAGGAAATCAAGCTGGATCTGGGGTCCCTACGCGAGTTATACAAATCGGGCGCTGCCACACCAACGGACGTGATCGCGACCGTGTACGACCGCTTAAGCGCGCAATCACTTGAACCGGTTTGGATTTCCGTGGTACCGCGAGAGAAGGCGCTGGCGCGCGCCCGCAAACTGGAGCGCGACCCGGTGGGTGCTGTACGTCCGCTCTACGGCGTCCCGTTCGCGATTCAGGACAATATCGATCTGGCCGGCCTGCCGACGTCCGCGGCGTGTCCCGCCTACGCGTACCCGCCCGGACGCAATGCCACCGTCGTCCAGGCCCTGGTGGACGCCGGCGCGATCCCGGTGGGGAAGACCAATATGGATCAGTTCGCCGCCGGCCTGGCAGGCACGCGGTCGCCGCACGGCACGTGTTCGAACGTGTTCGACGGCCGGTACATCGCGGGCGGATCGAGTTCGGGATCGGCAGTGGCCGTGGCGTCGGGGCTGGCCAGCTTCGCGCTGGGTACCGACACGGCAGGTGAGACCCGCGTGCCCGCGGCCTTCAACGGACTGGTGGGGCTGAAGCCGACGCGCGGCGTGCTCAGTACGCACGGGGTGGTTCCCGCCTGCCGGAGCCTGGATTGCGTGTCGATCCTATCGCTGACATGCCACGACGCGCACACCGTTTGGAGCGCGGCGCGGGGGTTCGATCCGGATGACGGTTTTTCGCGAACCGCGGGTCCGGGCGATGGGGCAGCGCCGTGGGTGGCCGGCGAATTCTGCTTCGGAGTGGCGCCAGCCGGACAACTCGTATTCTTCGGCGACGATGCCGCCGCGGCACTGTATGCAGAGGCGGTGGAGCGCATGGAAACGCTGGGCGGGCGTAGGGTCGAGATCGATTTTGGGATCTTCCGCGCGGCGGGGGATCTGCTCGACGCGGGGCCTTGGGTTGCCGAGCGCTATGCCGCGATCCGTCACTTTGTAGAATCGCATGCGGACGATATGAATTCCGTGGTGCGCGGCATCATCGAAGGCTCGCGTGGCTACACGGCGACGGACGGCTTTGCAGCCGAATACGAGCTGCGCGAACTGCGGCGTGCGGCGGAAGCCGAGTGGGAGCGAATGGACGTCCTGCTATTGCCGACGACAGGAACCATCTACACACACGAAGCGGCGGCCGTAGCGCCGATGCAACTCGATAGCGACCTCGGCTATTACACGAACTTCGTCAACTTGCTGGACCTGGCGGCGGTCGCAGTTCCGGCGGGCGTGCGCGCCAACGGACTCCCGTTCAGCGTGTCGCTGATCGGCCCCGCGTTCAGCGAGGAAGCGCTGCTCTCTCTTGGCGATCGCTTCCACCGAATGCAAACGTTGGTGCCCGGCGACGTTCTGGACCTGGCGGCTTGCCCGCCCGGCTGCATCGCGGTTGCCGTGGTGGGCGCACACTTATGCGGGGAACCGCTCAATCACGAACTCACCAATCGTCAGGCGCGACTAATTAAGGCATGCCGCACGGCGCCTGGCTACCGGCTGTATGCATTGGATGGCAGCATACCGCCCAAGCCCGGGTTAGTGCGCGACCAACAGTTTCGGGGTCCGGGAATCGAGGTGGAGGTGTGGGCGGTGCCGGAGCACCAGTTCGGAAGCTTTGTTGCGGGGGTGCCGGCGCCGCTCGGAATCGGCAATGCTGTGCTGGATGACGGGTCCACGGTGAAGAGCTTCATCTGCGAACCATATGCCGTGGGCGGCGCTACCGACATCACACGCTTCGGCGGGTGGCGGCACTACCTTTCGCAGGCTTTGTCGATGAGATAGCTTGGGTGGGCATCGAGTGAGACTAGATTCGCCGCGGCACGCAGAGCGCGTGCCGCGGAGCAACATGGAAGGTTAGCGGCGGAAGCCGTTGGAGTAGGCACGGACGTGATCGTTGCCGCGATACGCGTTGTAATAACGCGGCTCTATGACGCGCGGGGCAACGCGGTAGGCGCCGACGGACGGAGCACGCCAGAATCCGCTGATCCAGACATTGCGGCCGCCTTGCGGTACCCAGTAGCCATCGACCCAGGCGTAGCCAGGACCGGGGCACGGTGGCACGGCTTGCGCGTAAGAGGGAGGCGGGTAATAGCCCGGACCGTAGCCGCCTACGCCGATGCCGATGGAAACTCGCGGCTGGGCAAACATGGTGCCTCCGGCGATCAGCGCCACTGCCAGTAGCTTTAATTTGGTTTTCATTTTGTACTACCTCCTGCCCCGCATAAAAGCACTCGATGTGCCAATCGCCAACGTGCTCAAAATGCGGCGTTTGAGTTCATTCGTAGCGCAGCAGGCTGGTGGAGACGCACCGTAGCGGTGGTTTTCGGCCGGTGCTGCGGGGTTAGACCGGCTGTGGCTTGCGAATTTTCAGATAAGGGCGGAGTTTTTCGAGCGCGGCTTCCGGAGTGAGGCCATACTTGGCGCGCAGGGGATCTTGCTTTCCATGCTCGATGAAGGCGTCCGGCCAGCCGATGCGGACCACCGGCGTGGTCAGTCCTAGGTTGTTCAGTTCCTCCAGCACGGCGCTGCCGAACCCGCCGCGGAGAACGTGATCTTCGAGGGTAAGGATTACTTCGACCGCGCCTCCGAAGAATTCCAGCATCTCGACGTCGATCGGCTTGGCGAAGCGGGCATTGATAACCGCCGCGGCGATGCCTTCTCCCTCGAGCTTGCGGGCGATCTCTTCCGCCATGGGAACCATCGCACCCAGCGCGAAGATCGCCACCCGATCCAGGTCGCTGTGCTGGAGCAGTTCCGCCTTACCACTGGGGATGGCGCGGGGAACATCTTTCACCGGAGTGCCCGGTCCCAGGCCGCGGGGATAGCGCACGGCGATGGGGCCTTTCCACTCCATGGCCGTGAACAGCATGTCGGCCAGCTCGTCTTCGTCTTTCGGAACCATGTGCACCAGGTTCGGGATGGAGCGAAGATAACTGATGTCGAACACACCGTGGTGCGTAGGGCCGTCGTCGGCGGAGAGACCCCCGCGGTCCATGCAGAAGACAACCGGCAGGTTTTGCAGGCAGACATCGTGCACGATGGGATCAAAGGCACGCTGTAGAAACGTGGAGTAGATGGCGCAGAACGGTTTGAAGCCCTTGGCGGCCAGCCCGGCTGCGAACAGAACCGCATGCTCCTCGGCGATCCCGACATCGAAATACTTGTCGGGATGGTGCTGCTGGAAGCGGTCGAGGCCGGTGCCGTTGGGCATAGCAGCGGTGATGGCGAGCACTTTCGGGTCGAAATCGGCCAATTTCACCATGGTGTCGGCGAAGACTTCGGAGTAGGTGCGGCGGCCGAGGGGTTTGGTCTCGCCGGTCTCTGGATCGTAAGGGCCGAGGCCGTGGAACTTCTTCTGCTTTTGCATGGCCGGCTCGAAGCCCTTGCCCTTCTGGGTGAGCACATGCAGGAGCACAGGACGGTCCTGTTTTTTGAGGAACTCGAAGGTCTTGATCAGCGTGGGGATGTCGTGTCCGTCGATGGGGCCGAAGTACTTGATCCCCAGCTCTTCAAAGATGACGCTGGGCCAGAGCATTCCTTTGGCGACCTCTTCGGCTTTACGCGCCATGCGCAGGGCTGCTTCGCCGCCGACCTTCTCGACGAGTTTTCCGGCGCGTTCGTGCAGATAGTCGAACCGCGGGCTGGTGACGATTTTGTTCAGGTAGCTGGCAATGGCACCGACATTCTTGTCGATGGACCATTCGTTGTCGTTCAGGACGACGATCAGCCGTTTGGTGTGGTGGGCGATGTTGTTGAGCGCCTCGTAAGTGATCCCGCAGGTGAAGGCGGCGTCTCCGGCGACGGCGACGACGTGTTCCCGGCCGCCCGTCTTATCGCGGGCGACGGCCATGCCGAGTGCCGCGGAGAGGGCAGTGCCGGCGTGGCCTGCGCCGTAGCAATCGTGCGGGCTTTCGGTACGCAGCATGAAGCCGTTGAGGCCTCCCGGCGTGCGAATCGTGTGGAAGCGATCCTGGCGTCCCGTCAGCAGCTTGTGGACGTAGGCCTGGTGACTCACATCAAAGAGGAAACTGTCGTGCGGAGTGCGAAATACGCGGTGCAGCGCGATGGTGAGTTCCACGACGCCCAGGTTGGGGCCGAGATGCCCGCCGTTGCTGGATAAGACCGTGATCAGGCGTTCGCGAATTTCCGCCGCCAGTTGTTCGAGTTCGGAAAGGGAGAGCTTGCGTAACTGCTCGGGCGAATCGATACCTTCGAGTATGCTTGCCATAGTCAGCGTGAACCCTGCGTGTCCCAACCCGCCCCGATTAGACCTCACCTGCCTGCGAGCGGCTTCTCAGACGGACCTTAGGACCGTCTCCCGTACGTAACTGATTTCATTATTTTCGCACGAAGTGGGGCGAAGCTTAGGGGAAGGAGGCGTCAGGGCCGGGGCTCGGGCTATCGGGGGCACCCGGGCGTCGACAGGAGTGTCGACGCGGCACGCAGGAGTGCGTAATGCCGCAAAGTTTTTGTTTCTGGAGGGAAGGGGCGTGAAAGTCACGATGGCGAACGGGCTTTTGACTCCTTGGCCTGAACGGCCAGAGCGGTGCGCGAGACACGCTCCAGACGAGTGAGCAGCGACTTCAGCCTACGGTATTCCTTCGAGGCCGTCCGGTAGAGTGGGCCGGCCTCCGGGGTGAGCTTTACATTGACGGTCTTGCCCTGAGCTTTGTAGGTCCATTCCCAGTAGGGCCCGTGACGCCTGGAATCGTCTTTGTGACAAGCGCAATTGGGCTGACCGCATTTCATCCTTCTTTCTAGAACCGTTCCCTTGCAGAAATAGGACAACTCCTGGAGTTGCTGGCGAAGTTGGGCGAAGCGCTGCGTTTGGCGATCCGCTGGGGAGGACGATGTCTTCGCTTTGGACATGAAACTTCTCGCAAGACTCTCCGTCCTACGGTAATAATACTGTAGGACAATGTCAAGCTCTTGCCTACACCCTTCCGACCCACAGCTTTGGAACGCCGGCGCGCTCTCCCTGTACCAGCGGCTGCTACCCGCTTCCTTTTGGGATCACCTCTGTCGCCAGAACGATTTGCACCAAAATAATCGCGTCTACACTCTGGCTGTAGTCGTGTGGCTCATGATCTCCCAGTGGGTTCAGGGCCATACACCCCTGGATCGGGCGGTCTCCGAATTACTCCATGGCTTACCCGCCAGTTTTTGGCCTAATCCCTGTAAACGACTTCTCGACTGTCAGAACAACCAAGCTTCCCTGTCCGGCAATACCGCAGCCTATAATACGGCCAGGCAACAGTTGCCGTCTGTCGTAGTGGAATCCTGCTGTGATCACATCTTTCAACAGTTAACGGCCGAAACCCGCGGCTACTTGCCGTCGCTGGATCGGCCTGCCTTTATCTTCGATCGAACCTCGGTCGAATTGCCTCCTACCGAAGCTGCGTCGGCTCTACCCCCCAGGATCGAATCAACACATCTTCGCATCGGCCCTTGCTGCGCATGTCGGTGGAACACGATCTGCAAACCGGGGTCGCTCTACGCCCTCAATGGGGACCACTGAATGGCCCGCAGGCGGTAAGTGAGCAGCAATCATTGGAAGCTGCCATTGAACGACTCCCGGAGGCGTCCCTGGTGATGGGCGACTCAATTTCGGGGTCTTTCCGTGGCCTATGCAGCCCAACAACGAGGACACGCGGTGCTGCTGCGCTTCACTGCACAACGCGCGATTCCTTTGGCAGGCCGACCGTTGCAGGATGGCTAGATCTACCCATCACCTGGAAAACTGTCGACGGAACCGTAGCAGTCATCCCATGTGCCCCAAAATGCCTGCGTGCATGGACGCCTGCTGGTCTGCCTGGCAACCTTCCAACGGCCCCACGCCATTCTTACTGGCTCTATTCACCTCATGGAATGCCACCCCACGCGATACCGGAGGTTTACGGACAGCGTCGGGGAGTCGAGACCGAGCTGCGCAACTTGAAAGGTACTCTACACTGGAAGCAGTTCCGCTGCACTACCCCAGAGATGGTGGCGAAGGAACTCGACCTGGCCATGGCGGCGAACAACCTCATCCGCGCCGTCGTCTACCTCGCCGCCCAACAGGCGGGCCTGCCGCGACCAGCTTAGTTTCAGCCGCGTGTCCACCTGATACAGGCCTTTGCTCCGCTCCTTGCCGCCGCCCAAACCCCGGAGGAATGCCAAGCCATCACGGATCGACTCCTGCATTATGTCCGCCAAGCCAGACTACCTAAACGCACTCGAAAACGCCCATCCTACCCGCGTGCGGTCTGGCGAAAACCGGATCCTATCCTCGGCGAAGGAGTAATCCATGGACGCCCTATTTAAAATCTTTGCGGCATTACGCAGGAGTGCGTTCGCCGCGGGTCACG